>CAIMKZ010000046.1 GCA_903842065.1 uncultured Acidobacteriaceae bacterium
CCTCCGCCAGATACAGGTGGACCTATGGTGGCCTCCGAGCCTCTGATCCCGTTCCCACCGACAGAGCCGCCTCCGCCAGATACAGGTGGACCTATGGTGGCCTCCGAGCCTCTGATTCCATTCCCGCCGACAGAGCCGCCGCCACCGGATACAGGTGGACCCATGGTGGCCTCCGAGCCTCTGATTCCGTTCCCGCCGACAGAGCCGCCGCCGCCGGATACAGGTGGACCCATGGTAGCCTCCGAGCCTCTGATCCCGTTCCCGCCGACAGAGCCGCCGCCGCCGGATACAGGTGGACCTACGGTGGCCTTTGGCTCTTTCGCTCTTTTGACTCCCAGCAGCCTGGCAGTCTAGCTTGATGTGCGTTCCAGGACAGGGCAACCGGCATTTTTGCCGATAAATCCTACTGGCAGCAGGTCTGGAGTACTTCGGGCCTGCTGCTAGACTCGAACCGGCAGAGTTTTCCGGTTCGGGGGGGAGTTTGACACTGGCATCCACGATCATGATTACGGGTACCACGGCAGAACTGGCGATCATTCTGCTGCTGCTCTACCGCTCTATCTGGCGGCGGTTTCCCATGTTTTTCGCTTACTCAATATGGGTTGTGCTCGGCAATACAGCTTCCTACATTCTGTTCCAGCGCCATTTCCCCGGCTACTCGCAGGTGTATCTGATCAACATGATCGTTGATCTTGTTCTTATGTTCTGCGTGCTCGTCGAGCTGGGGTGGTCGATCCTGAGGCCGCTTCACGGTTCGCTGAGCCGGGTCTCGCTGTTGGTTATCGGAGTGGCAATTCTCATTCTGGGCGTGGCAATCTGGCCGTTTGCGGGGGGGCCCTATATGCCCAGGGCCGCGCCTGTAGTCGTCCTGATCCTCCATATCCAGCAGACCTTCTATGTGCTGCGAATCTTACTCTTCGTGCTTCTGGCAGGCTCAAGTCACTTTCTTGCAATCGGCTGGCGCGACCGCGAACTACAGATTGCTACAGGCCTTGGCGCTACGTCGCTGGCCAGCCTGGCCGTGGCATTTCTGCGGGTCTACCCTTCGATGAGTGGCATGTTTCAAGTGCTCAACAATATCGTGATTTTCACCTTCATCGCGTCGCAGCTGTACTGGATCTTCAGCTTTGCCCAACAGGAACAGGAGCGCCGGCAGATGACCCCGCAGACGCGAAGTATGCTGCTGGCAGTGGCAAGTGCGGCCCACTCCACGCGGATAGCGCTCTCGCCACCGGACTCCACAAGGCAAAAATCCGGAAGCAAGCTCTGATGATCCCTGTGAGCCTGAGCGCGGGCAAATCATGCGCCTGCGGAGGATACGCGGAATGACAGTCGACGAACTGATCCTGCTGGTTCAAGCGATTCTGGGCCTTATTCTTGTCGGCCTGCTGATCGCGCGACGCGTCACAGCTTCGCTGACCTTCTTCCTGGTTTACCTCATTTTTTCCGTCGTCTCGGCCGCAACAGGCCTTGCGCTGGCTACTCAACGCCCCTCCGCCTACTTCTACTATGCGTTCGCCGCCTACATACTCGATGCGGCCCTTTACCTGCTGGTAATCCTCGAGCTGGCCGGAAGCGTACTCGCCTTCAACCGCAAGGACCGGCTGCGAAGGCTGATCGCTTTGCCCCTCTTCGCCTTCGCCAGCCTGCTCCTCTGGCCCCTGGCACACTGGACAACTCCGTTCAGCATGGATTTCGGCTCGCAGATCTTCTCCGAAGTCCTGCATGCGACTTCCACGGTCGAGGTCGCGGCCATCCTTGCTCTGCTCGCCTGGAGCATGCTCCTCAGGCTGCATTGGCCGGAGAGCGAACTGAGAGTCCTCACCGGCATTGCTGTCTGGCCCATCGTCGGTTTCGCCATCCTCATCCTGCACTCCATGGGAGTGTTCGGCCGCCAATACCGCTGGCTCGATCTGCTCGCACCGGTCAGCGCTATCGCGGCTACCCTCTATTGGATCCACTATTTCTGGATCGTCCTGCCAGCCACACGGCTAGTGGCGACCGCCTGGAAGCACGGAGCAGACAGACAGCCGAACCTGTCATCAGGCCGGCATGGATAATTCAGAGTTTGTACCGCAATATAGTATAAACATCGTCAAGTTACCTTAGTTCATTCCCTTTGGAATGCCTCTCACGTCACACAAAATGGGCACAACCTATTGATTTTTTTGTGCAGTTCAGGCAACAATTCATATACAAGTACTGTGTGAGCCAAATTGAGGCTTGGCAATCAGCGGGTACCCGTGATTACCTAATCTCAGAGTAAAGGTCACGAATGGTTTCGATTCTACAGATTACGGGTTTTGCGGCTATCGCATACTTCATCTGCCGCTGGCGCATTGCCGTGCGCCGCCGTAACCAGCAAACCTGGGACTCGCTGCTTGCGCGGCTTCGCCCCGACTGGAGTGCAAAGGAGTTGAGTGACCGATTCCTCTGGAAGGAAGGCCTCGATGCCTCCCCGGAGGATGCATGGCGCCGCATGGAAGGGCCGAAAGGCCTGTGGGTGATCTACCAGAACGCCAACGTCATGATGGAGATGGCTGACTACGCCGCGCGCAACTACGATGGCGTGGATCCGGTTCTGGTCTCGACCCTGCACAGCGACGCGCTGCAAATTCGCGTCTGCGTGCTCGCCGCTCTGGGGCAGTATGCATTTACATCCGCCAGCGAAGGCGTTCGCGTGAATGCATTCCGCGCAGCCACCATGTATACAGGAATGGCCGCAAGAACCACCGAGCTGCTTCAACAGTATGCGGCAGCCAGGGTTCCTGATTTCGTAGCTGCCATGTAGCGTCAGCTTTCAGCGGCTTCCTCATGCCCCGGCCTTTGCGCCGGGGCTTGCTGCATCAGGCAGGATTTGCTTCGAGAAACGCGTTGATCTCCGCGTGTTCCTGCGAGGTTAAACTGAAGCTGAGAGCCGGCGCCGTCTCTTCCACCTGTCTCGCACTGCGCCCACCCACAATCGCCGCCGTCAAACCAGGGTTGTGGAGCGCCCAGGCGATCGCCGCCACGCCCGGCATAACGCCGTGGCCGGCACCGATCGAGCGCAGCAGTTCCACCAGCCTCATATTGCGGCTCAACCTTGGCTCCTGAAACTCCGGCTTGCTGCGCCGCCAGTCGTCGGCAGGCAGCGTAGCGATGCGCTCGGGCGTCATCTTGCCGGTCAGCAGTCCCGAGACCATCGGGGAGTAGCTGATAACCCCAATCCCCTCGGCATGAGCCCAGGGCAGGATCTCTGCATCGATCGCGCGCCGGATCATCGAGTAGGGCGGTTGCAGGCTGGTGACGGGAGCGATCGCGCGGGCACGCTTCATCTGTTCCACGTTGAAGTTTGAGACGCCGATCCAGCGCACCTTGCCCTGTTCGCGCAGCCGCGCAAGCTCGGCCCAGCCTTCTTCGATCTCGGGATCGGGATCGGGCCAGTGCACCTGATAGAGATCGATGCAGTCGACACCGAGGCGGCGCAGCGAGCTCTCCAGCTCCTCGCGAACCGAGGCAGCCTTGAGCGAACGGTAGATCTCCTGATTCTCGCGCCAGCGCATCGAGCACTTGGTAAAGATGTATGGCCGAGAGCTTGCCGTCCTCAGCGCCCGGCCGACAACCTCTTCTGAGTGGCCCAGGCCGTAGATGGCCGCCGTGTCGATCCAGTTGATGCCAAGATCGAGAGCGCGATGGATGGCCGCGATCGAGTCGCGATCGTCCTGCGGCCCCCACGCAAACTGCCAGTCGCCGCCGCCTATGGCCCACGCGCCAAAGCCGATCCGGGTAATCCGCAGGTCGGAGTTGCCGAGCTGGCGCAGGGGCTCGGAAGAATTGGAAGTCATCACTCCACCTCGAAGAAAACTACCCGCGAAAGCCCGGTGCTAGCTCGGCAGCAGCGCGCGCGCGATCGAGTCCAGCATGCCGTTGAGAAAGTTGATCGACTCGGCCGCCGAGTAGCGGCGCGCAATCTCAAGCGCCTCGTTGATGACGATCGGAAACGGCGTCGAGCGGAAGCCCAGCATCTCGGCCACTGACATGCGCAGCAGATTGCGGTCCACCGCCGGCATGCGTTCCAGACGCCAGTGCTGGGAGTGACGGGTTAGCAGTTCGTCGATCTCCGCCTGGCGTTCCGTCGCCACACGGAACAGGTCCTCGGCAAAGCCGCGCGCATCGTCGCTGGTATCCTCGCCAGCCTTCCAGAAAGTCGCGCGGACCTGGTCGGGACTCTGCTTCCCGACGTCGGCCTGAAAGAGCATCTGCATGGCCAGTTCGCGCCCCTTGCGGCGCTTGGGTGTAGCGCTCAAGCCTGTCCGCCTTCCAGCTTCCGCTTCAGGCTTACCATTTCTATAGCGGCAATGGCTGCTTCATAGCCCTTGTTCCCGGCCTTGATCCCGGCGCGGTTGAGCGCCTGCTCCAGCGTCTCGCAGGTCAGCACTCCAAAGGCATGGGGCACCCCGGTCTCCTGCTGCGACTGTCCGATGCCGCGCGCCACTTCGTTGTAGATGGCCTCGTAGTGCGCGGTCTCGCCGCGCAGCAGGCATCCCAGCGTTACAATCGCATCCACCTTGCCCTGGTTTGCGATGGTGCGTGCCGCCGCGGCTATCTCCCATGCCCCGGGCACTCGAACCAGCTGGATGTCCTCACGAGCAGCGCCGCTGCGCCGCAGCGCGTCCATCGCGCCATCCAGAAGCCGCTCGGTGATCACCGCGTTCCAGCGTGCCACGACGATCGCAAACGTCATGCCGACGGCCGACAGATCGCCCTCGACGGCTGGAAGCTTGCCCTTCTCCGGGTCGCTCCATGACCAAAAGCAGAGCGGGAAGCCCGGTTCCGGCTCGACAGAAAACTGGCGCGCCTTCCAGTGCGTCTCCTCGATCGCGCTCAGGTACTTCGGCCAGCTCTCGCCGCCGAACTTGCGCAGCCACTCTTCGGCCGCCTGATGGGCCGCGTCAACGCTGGTGACCTCAATGTAGATGTCGGAGGGGTAATTCATGGCGCCATCGAGAATGTCCAGCTTGGCGCGCGGAGCAGCGAACGAGCGAACCTCGCAGCCGCCCATCTGCCACCCCCGGGCTTCGCCGCAGCCCATAGCGGCAAGGAATGCCGAGACTCGCTCACATGCTGCCTGGCTGGCGGTAGGTCGCAGGAACGAGATTGCCTTGATCATTCCTTCATTCTATCGCGACGGCCGCTATGTCTCGAATAGCCCTTCCACCCTAAAAAACAAGGCCGGCCCCAGGGCCGGCCTTGAAATGCATTCCTGAAATCTTACGTCGTAGAACGCGGCTTGACGAAGATCGCCGTTGCCGGCACAACCGTCCCGCTGCCGTTGAACTGGCACCCGGTATCCGTAGCCTGGCTGCACGCGGGCAGGTTCGGGCTGATCTGCTGCGTGTCCGTGGGCAGAGACGACGGGCTGATCGTATTCGGAATCTTGATGTAGTGGATCTTGTTGTCGCCGGCCGTCGAAACAAAGAAGTAATTGTTGTCGGGGCTGAAGGCGCCGGCTATCGGCGCAGTGATCGACGAGTTGCCGGTAAGCGTGATGTATCCCAGCGTGCCCGCTGCGCCACCCGGAGCCGGCAGATAGTAGGGCAGCGATGCTCCGGTAGCCGTACCGTTATAAGTAAGGAAGGCCAGGCTCGCACCCGCGCCGCCCGAGGGCGGAACCGGCGTAGCGCCCGTAATGACGGCGCTGGCCGCCACCGTGCTGTTAACCGCCACTGCCTGGCTGGTCAATGTGCTTGCGATGGTGAGCGGAAGCATCGTCTGCACACCGGTCACAGGATTCGTCGTCACCGTGCAGGCCGCCGGGGTAACGATACCCTTCGTCGTCAGTCCTGCTGGAACCGTGACCGCGAGGTCGTTCAGGGTGATTGTGCCCCCGGCGTTCCACTTCGCTCCGAGGATGTGCTGACCCTCAACCGTGGCCGCCAGTACGTCGGTCTGCACCGCCTGCGTGTCGCCCAGAGGATAGTACTGAACCGTCGCCTGGCTGCCAACCGTTCCCGACGGGCACCAGGTATGCGCCTGCGTGGTTGCGCCGCGCAGATAGGCGCCTACGCTGGGGATCGTGATCGCCGGTGTCTGCGCCATGCTCGGAGTCCAGTAGTTGGGCTGCGCCGAACAGGATGGAATCTGACTGGAAGGAAGCGGGCTGGAAGCAAGCGGGTACGAGCTCCACCCGTTGGTCTTGTTGTAGACGTACAGCGTATCGGTGTGGCCGGTAATGTTGGCCGCGCCGCAGGCGGCAGGAGTGTTCAGCTGCGCGTTGTCCACGATGTAAAGCGTCTGGGAATCCGGGGTCCATGCCGCCGCGCTGCCCATGCCGGAGAACGACATGATGCTGCCACCATCCACCGTATACAGGTAGAACAGATGGCGTGCCTGGTCGTTGACCAGAACCGTGGCGTTGTCCGGTGCAACCGCCAGAACCACGCCGGGAGCGCTGCCCGTCTCCAGGCCGATGCTGTTAGAAGCCGTGCTATAGCTCATCAGTTCCCGGGCCGAACCGAAGTACAGACTGTTCCCGCCCCGATCCATGAACGCCGAATTCGGAACAAAAGGCAGACGCACCGTCGAACCCATGGTCCCGGTCAGCAGTTCGATGGGAACAAAGTACCGCGAAACTCCGGGGGCCGCGAACCACAGATAATCGCTGGCCGTGCCCGGCACGGTTACATTCACAGAGTTTGAGGAAATGGAAAGACCCGTTCCGTTCGTTCCGATCAGGTTGCTGGGAGCGGGATTGCACGAACTGGGCGCGCAGAGCGCAGTGAGCGAAGCAAAGCCGGGGTACATCGTCGTTACCGCGCCAACCGAACTCGCCGTTACGTCCATCGGGTTCGTGGACTGATAGGTGAGCGACATGCCGGTGATGGTGTTGCCGTTGGTATCGATCGCCGTCGTCGTCAGGTTCTGCGGCGTTCCAGCCGCGATCTGTCCGGTCGTGGTTCCGTTAGGAAGCGCCATGCTGATCGAAACCGGAGGGCAGGTTGAGAAGTACCCTGCCGAAGAGGCCGACTGCGCGATCGATGCGGATATGGCCGTTGTGCCAGGCTGAAGCGCCGTAATGACGTTGGTCGTGTAATCGATCGAGGCTACCGTTGAGTTCGATACCGAGAAGTTCAAGGTGCCGATCGACGAGTTGCAGGCCGAGATCTTGCTCACGCCGGGAGCGCGTCCGCCCGGGCAGGCGTACTTGCCGCTCGATACCACCGAAGCTGGCGCGCAAAGCTCGTACTGTACGCCGTTGACCGCATAGCAGGCCTCGGCATCCAACTGCGCTGTCTTGGTCTGGGAAAGGCACTGTTGCGGACCTATCAGGTTCACCGACGTCACCGCCGCATGAACATACACCGCAACGGGATTGGAACTCACCGATCCCGCTGTCGCCGTGATGTAGGCAACCGCATAAGGAAGTCCGTTTGTCGAGGGCAGTGGGTTGGGCGGATTGCAGTAGGTATAGTCCGCGATGCCGCCGCCGGTGTTGCGATTCCACGTGCCGCCGCACAGCGCTCCAGAAGGCGAGATGTCGGCGATCTGATTGTTGCTCGTGCCGTAGAAGATGTCCCTGCCGCCGATCGACGCAGCATCGCCTTTGCACGTAGTCGCCGTGGGGGTCTGGGCTTGGCTCGTCTGGCCGTACGACAGTGACAGGCCCGCATTCTGCGGCTGAAGTACCATGGCAGCCACATCGGTGTTCTTCAATCCGTATCCGAGGCCGTTGCAGTAGTTGGCGCCCGGGTTACGTGTGCAGCCTTCGAGTGTGATGCCGGCCGGAATGGCCAGACCGAGCAGACAAACAATCGTGAGAAACCGCCGCATGAACCCTCCCCGCCCTGTCCTTGCCCAGCACAGAACGGTCCTTAACCGTGCTTCAAAGTCGATAAAAGATAGCTAGCCTGCCTGCCCGCAGCCGGGAAGAGAGGCGTTATCGCTAAATTTGCGAGGCAGCCTGCGCTGGCGCAACCCGTCGGGTCCGCCGGCCTCAAAAAACTCCTCGCTCCAAAGCAAAAGTGTAACAGGATGGGGGTGGCCCGGGCATCCCGGCAGCCCCTACCTCCGGTAGATGTCGTACCCCCCAAGATGCGCCGCCAGATGGAACTCCCGCTCCAGTTCCGCTTCCAGCCCGGCTTCATCCGGGGCGGGATTGACCCGGATTTGCAATCGGCGCTTCACAACCAGCCACCGGATATCGCGCCGAAGTGCCTCGGATGCCGCCTCCGCGCTCGTGTACGGATCGGTGGAAGGATCAAACAGCAGAACCGGAAACTCTGGCTTGCGGCCGGTAACAAAATAGAAGGGATCTTCGCCGGGCAGCAGAATCAGGCCGTCCCCCTCCGGTATGTTGGCCTCGGCATATCGCAGCAGTTCGTCGAAATCGGAGACGTAGGGCCCTGAAGTCGCCATCCCCGCCAGAGCCGAAAAGCCCGAGTGCGCCAGAGGCCCCGGCGGCAGGTCCGCGTACGAAAGCCGCTCTTCGCTCGCTGTGTACAAACCTCCGCACACCAGCAGCGTGACTGAAAAGACCGCCGCCGCTGCCATCCGCGGCCAGCCCTCACCCGGCATCGCAGCCAAAAGCACCGCGGCAAGCAGAACCAGAAGCGGAAAGAGGGAGTAAGTCGAGCCCCATATCTGCTGCGACATCAGCGTGCCATGAATGGCCGCCAAAATCAGCAGCGGCAGAAACGCCTCCAGCCCGAGGCTGGCCCTCTCCCGCACCAGTCGCACCACTGTTACAGCTGCCGCCGCCAGCAGAATCAAGGGCCACAGCGCCAGCAGCGACGCGGCCCGGTCGTCGGCATCGGAAGACCGCAACAGAATCGTGAACGCCCACACAAACGGCGCGGAGATGAGCAGAACTCCGGCCACGCGAAGCCGGGTTTGCGGCTTCGACGCCAGCCAGACTCCAGCACCGAGCGCGGGCAGCGTCCACAGCAGTTGCGGATCGCAGTACATGCCTATCATCGCGCCCAGCCCGGGAAGCCTGCGCTCGCCTGCAAAGCGCACCGTCCAGTGCAGCAGATTTCCTATGCCGGCGGTGAAGTACAGCAGCAGAACCGAGGCAAAGACTGCGCTGCCAATGCCTCCCAGCAACCCCCAAAGCGATTTGCGCCGCTCTAGGCGGCCAAAAAACACAAGCACGACCGCCGATACCACCACCATCAATAGAAACGGAAGGCCGATGTTCTGCTTGAACCAGAGCGGCATCACCGCGGCAACTCCGGCCGCGAATCCCTGCCAGACTCCGGCCTGGGGCACTTCAACGGGCGCTTCAAGACGCGCGATCGCCCACAGCGCAACCAGCACCCAGAAGATCGTGTCGCAGTCGTAGCTGGGCTGGGGAAGAATGCAATAGACTCCAACGGCCACAACCGGCACGGATACGGCCAGCGCCGGCCACCATGCCCCGCCCAGAATCCGCAGCGCAATCCTCCACGCCAGCACCGAGCCAAGCCCGCCGATCAACGATATATAGACAACCGTGTGCCAGAAAACGCGGCCCGTGAGCCGAATCAGCGCTGCCTGAATCAGGAAGGTTCCGGGCGTATGGACCAGCGGAAAGTCTCGATAAGGCATCTGGCCTGCTGCAATGCGAGCCGAGTTGTCGAGAACGTAGCTGAAGTCCCAGAGCACGACCAGATGCGTGCCCTGCCACAAGATGACAGCCGCCGTTGCCAGGAAGAGGGCCAGACCGGCGGCCCAGTCGCGAGCTCTTACCATCGCCGGGCGTAGTAAACGTAGGCCGGAGCCGAGGTGATGGACATCATCAGAGCCACGACCCAGCCCACAAACGTCCAGCCCGTGAACAGGTTGATCAGCAGGATGGCCGTCGCGTTGTGAGTGTGGCGCAGCCCGGCGACGATGGCCGGCAGAAAGTAGAGCGCGATAGCGAAGAGAAGAAAGTGCATGTCGTCCCCCGAAACCTACTCCCGGGTCTACGCAGAGTGTACCCCCCGGGTTCCGGAAAGGGCGTCGATTTCGGTTCCCGCCCCTATAAAATTGTCCGTATGCCCACCCGCGTTCGTTCGCACGCCAAGATCAACCTCGGCCTCGGTATCGGCGCACCCCGCCCGGACGGATTCCACGGCCTGGCGACCGTCTACCAGACCCTGGAGATGCACGACATCCTCACGGTCTCGGCCCGGCTGGCTCCAACGACCGCGCTCCGGCTCACATCGAACGACAGCCGCGTCCCCTGCGACGAGCGCAACACCGCATGGAAGATGGTGGCCCTGGCCCTCGATGCCCTCGGAATCACCGCCGACGTCGAGATTCACATCGAAAAGCAGCTCCCCGTTCAGGGCGGCTTAGGCGCAGGATCGGCAAACGCCGTAGCAGCCCTCGTAGCCCTCGAATACGAACTAGGAATCGCAGTCCCACCCACGAATATGGGTAATATTTCTCTTCCATCCACAAAAGCGGGTGCCCCAGGTGCCTCGCCTTTGGGCACCTGGGAAAGCAAAAACCTCAACCAGCCGGGTGCCCCCGGTCCCTCGCCTTTGGGGACCGGGGAAGCAACACCCTCAACAATCAAATCCCGACCGCCCACAAACCTGGGTGCCCCAGGTCTCGATTCTGAGACCTGGGAAAGCAACAACCCAAACCCGTCCTCCTACCCCGCCCGCCGCTTCGAAATCGCCACCAAAGTAGGCTCCGATGTCCCCCTCTTCCTGATCGGCGGCACCGTCCTCGGCACCGACCGCGGCCAGATCGTCCACCCCCTGCCCGACCTCGAGCCGGTCTGGTGCGTCGTCGTGGCCCCGGAGCTGGGCGTCTCCACCCCAAAGGCCTTCCGCGACTGGGACTTGATCTGCCTCCGCGAGGGTTTGACCCAGGAGGCAAGCGCCTGTAAACTAAATAAGTTGAGCTGTGCCTATCAGAGTGCCTTTGGGGTTTCGATCCCAGAGGTTGGGCCTGGCTCCTCCGGTGTCTTCGCCCCAGAGAACGATTTGAAAGACGAAGACCGAGCCGGACCGCATGGGTCCGAGCTTGTCCGCACCGGGATCACGAGCTGGATTGAGAACGACTTCGAGCGCGTTGTCTTCCCCCAGCATCCTTCCCTTGCAGAGATCAAGCTTCTCCTTGCGGCCCCGGACACAAAGCCGGAGGCAGCCCGTCAAACCTCGTGTTTGATGGCCTCACTCTCAGGTTCCGGCTCGGCTCTCTTCGGGCTCTACGGATCGCGAGGAGACGCGGAAGCGGCTATGAATCGGGTAAACGGGCAAGTCCAAAGCGTAAAAGTGCGAAGCACTTTAACCCGGACCCAGCCCCGAGCCGATTACTGGCGTCAGATGATTTTGTAGCAAGCTTTTAGCCATTAGCTCTTAGCTCCGGTAGTGGCAGTCGATGCCGCCGGTGCAGGCAGAAGGCGGCTAAAAGCTAACAGCTAATAGCTGTTTTTTGCATTGACAGCCGTACGCGAGAGAAGAAAAACTCGCTTTCGGCTGCCGGAACAGCGAAAGCGAGCGGGTACTGGGCGATCGTTCAATGGTAGGACAATGCCCTTTGGAGGCATTTATCCTGGTTCGAATCCAGGTCGCCCAGCCAGGATTTGTAAGCGTTTATTGAATCGAGCAGCCAGAAGCCAACCAGCTTTGGAGGATCCGTTCAAATGGAGACAGGTACTGCGGTGATCGAAGCCAACAAGCCGAACGTGAACCAGACGCCCGCAGCCGTGGAAGGCGCGCAACAAGCGCCCGCCCAGCGAGCCAAAGACGCCAAGCCTGCCGGCGAGCGCAAAAAGCCCTCTCGTCTCAGCGAGGACAAGCGCTTCAAGCTCTTCTGCGGCACAGCCAACCCCGAACTGGCTCAGAAGATCGCCGAGCACATCGGCGTCAAGGTCGGCGAGGCAAAGATTCAGCGCTTTGCCGACGGCGAGGTCTACTTTCAGCTCCTTGAGAACGTCCGCGGCATCGACGTCTTCGTCGTGCAGCCCACCTGCTACCCGGTGGACCAGAACCTCGTCGAACTGCTGGTCATGATCGACGCCCTCAAGCGCGCCTCGGCCGCCCGCATCACCGTCGTCGTTCCCTACTACGGCTACGCCCGCCAGGACCGCAAAGACCGTCCCCGCGTCGCCATCAGCGCCAAGCTCGTCGCCGACCTGCTCACCACGGCCGGTGCAAACCGCGCGCTCTTCGTCGATCTGCACGCCGCCCAGATTCAGGGCTTCTTCAATATTCCCGTCGATCATCTCTTCGCCAGCCCGGTGCTGGTCGGCTACTTCCGCGACCTGAACCTGCCCAACCTCACCGTCGTCTCGCCGGATGCCGGCGGCGTCGAACGAGCCCGCTTCTTCGCGCAAAAGGTTGTGGCTCCGCTGGCCATCGTCGACAAGCGCCGCACCGACATCAACGTGGCGGAGATCATGCACGTGGTCGGCGACGTGGAAGGAAAATCCTGCCTGATCATCGACGACATGATCGATACCGCCGGAACCCTCGTAAAAACCGTGGACGCGCTCTACGCCGCCGGTGCAATCAGCGTGCATGCCTGCGCCAGCCACGCCGTACTCTCCGGCCCGGCCATCGAACGCATCGCCAACTCGCGCCTCGTCGAACTCGTCGTCACCGACACGATTCCTCTGCGCGAAGCGGCACAGAAGCTCGACAAGATTAAGGTGCTCACCGTCGCCGGCCTGCTAGGTGCGGCCATCGAGAGCATCCACATGGAGACCAGCGTCAGTACGCTGTTTTCTTAAATGCAGCTTTTAGCTACTAGCTTCTAGCTGCTAGCTAATTCAATTCAGAGATTGGCCTTCGTGTTTGAGCGAAGGAAGACACAACTGATCGGAATCTCAATAGAGATAACACCGATTGCAACAGAAACCCGGCAGCTAGAAGCTAATAGCTGCTTTCACAAAGGGAGCGGAGCAATACAGCTTGCGGCGGAAAGCACTAGCTAGAAGCTAGCGGCTAGAAGCTAACAGCTGCTTCCCGTGCCCGACCTAATCAGAAACGAGAAAAGACAAAATGCCTGAAGTAGTCAAAGCAACGCCCCGCACGGGCAAGTTCAACAAGAACGCGGCGCGCCGCGTACGCGTAGCCGGAAAGATTCCGGCGGTAGTTTACGGCCCGGGCTTCGACCCCATCGCGGTAGAAGTCGATCCCAAGCACATCTCCCGGATCCTCTACTCTGAAGCCGGCCACAACACCATCTTCGATATCGAAGTCGGCGGCGAGGCTGCCGGCAAGGCCATGATCGTCGACTGGCAGCGCGAGCCTCTCAAGGACCAGCTCATCCACATCGACCTCAAGCGCATCGCGCTCGACAAGCTGCTCCGCGTCTCCGTCCGCGTCAAGCTCATCGGCACTCCGATCGGCGTCAAGACCAGCGGCGGCATCCTCGACCAGGTCATGCGCGAAGTTGAGATCGAGTGCCTGCCCGCGGACATTCCCAGCCACATCGACGTGGATGTCAGCAGCATGGAGATGCATTCGGCGCTGCGTGTCAGCGGTCTGCCCCACTCCGACAAGATCACCTACCTCGACGCCGAGGACGCCACCGTGGCCCACGTGATCTCGATCCGCGAAGAGGTTGCGCCGGTAGTCGAGGGCGCTGAAGTTGCTGCCGCCGCCACAGGCGAGCCCGAAGTGGCCAAGAAGGGCAAGACCGATGCCCCCGACGCCAAGAAGCCCGAAGGCGGAGCGAAGAAGTAACCCTTGGCCGAACC
Organism: uncultured Acidobacteriaceae bacterium; assembly: GCA_903842065.1. Lineage (GTDB taxonomy): Bacteria > Acidobacteriota > Terriglobia > Terriglobales > Acidobacteriaceae > Telmatobacter. The sequence goes on from CAIMKZ010000046.1 coordinate 13,661, forward strand.
TGCCGAGACCGTTGCCGGACGGGGCCCATTCCTGATCGTGGGCCTCGGCAATCCCGGCCTTGAATATCTGTGGACCCCGCACAACGCCGGGTTCATGGCCATCGACCGCATCGCCCAGCAGGAGGGCGTTGTGGTCCAGAACCGGCGATGCCGGGCAGTGACCGCCACCGTGAGAATCGCGGGAAGGCAGGTCATCCTGGCCAAGCCGGAGACCTTCATGAACCTGAGCGGCGCTTCGGTGTCCGCTCTGGTTCGAGAGTTCGAAGCAGACCCCGCGCGCGATCTGCTCGTCATATACGACGAGCTCGATCTGCCGCTGGGAAGGCTGAAGATCGGGGAGCGCGGTTCCGCCGCGGGCCATAACGGCGCCCGCAGCATCATCGGCTCTCTGGGCACACAGGAGTGGCTGAGGCTGCGCATCGGGATGGGGCTCAACCTTCCCCCGCAGGCAGCCGAGGCAGGCGCAAGGCGTCCGGGCAGGGATTACCTGCTCTCGCCCATGCGCAAAGCGGATCTGACGGTGTTGGACGAGGTGCTCGACCGCGTGGCTACCGCCACTAGGCGAATCCTCACAGAAGGACCGGCAGCCGCGATGAACGAATTCAACCGGAAGGAAGACAAGGATCAGGGAACAGCGATCAGCGATCGGGAAAGCAAGCCGAAAGGCAAGGAAAACGGACCGGAAAAAGTCACTGAAAACTGAGAACTGTGAACTGAAATCTGTGAGGAATAACCATGTCGCGTTTGTATGAAGTAATGTTCATTCTTCGGCCCGATATCTCCGAAGAAGATACCGACAAGCTGATTGCCGGCTTCTCTACCTCCGTCACCAACGGCGGCGGAAGCATCAAGTCAGCCGAGAAGATGGGCCGCCGTAAGCTGGCCTACGTTGTGCGCAAGTTCAACGACGGCTTCTACGTGCTGCTCACCATCGAGGCCTCCGGCCCCGTCGTGCTCGAGCTTGAGCGCCGCCTCCGCGTTACCGAGCAGGTGATCAAGTTCATCACCGTTCGTACCGACGAGGAAGAGAAGCGCATCGCCAAGGTCAAGGCCAAGCGCGGCGTACGCCGTTCGGCCGAGCCGCCTGCCGCTCCCGCGCCTGCTCCCGTGCCCGTGCCTGCCCCCGCGCCCGTCGCGGCGGTGGAAGCCGCTCCGGCTCCGGCCGACGAGCCCGCACCGGCCGAAGCTTAGGCGCCTGAGAGAATTTGCGGCCGGCAAGCATGATTCACTCGGCTGCTCAGATTTTTTTGACCGCGCCTCAGTTCGACTGACGCGCAACGAACAAGCTAAAGAGGAACCACCATGGCAGATGAGACTCAAGCAAAGGCGCCCGAATCCGGCGCACCCCAGCAATCCAGCCCCGAGAGAGGCCCCGCCCCCGAGAGAGCCCCTGGCTCCGGCCCGCGCGGACCCCGCCCCGGCGGCGGCCCCGGCGGCCGCGGCAAGTTCTTCCGCCGCAAGAAGGTGTGCAAGTTCTGCACCGAGAAGATCGACGCGGTTTCCTATCGCGACGTGCGCCTGCTCCAGCAGTTCGTCGCCGAGCGTGGCAAGATCGTGCCCCGTCGTCTGACCGGCGTCTGCACCACGCACCAGCGCCGCCTCACCCGCGCCATCAAGCAGGCTCGCAACATCGCCCTGCTGCCCTTCGCCACGCACCACTAGGCTGCGCGCTCTGGCGGCAGGCGTTCCATCGTGGCCTGTCTTCCTGAGCGAGTCACGCGAAGCGTGACAAGTCGAAGGACCCGCGGTTGCTTTTTACCGTGCATTTGGCGCGACTGCTCAACCGGCCTCTGTTCAGGCCCAGTCGCGCGCGAAACAGATTTGGAGAATTTCCATGGAAGTCATTCTGAAGGAAGATGTCATCAACCTTGGCAGCAAGGGCGATGTGGTCAAAGTAGCCGATGGCTACGGCCGCAACTACCTGCTGCCCCGCAAGCTGGCCATGCAGGCCACTGAAGCCAACAAGGCCGTCATCGAACAGATGAAGGCCGCAGCCGCCCGCCGCTCGGCCTCCGAGAAGGCCGTCGCAGAGGAGCTGGTTCATAAGCTCGAGCCCCTCTCCCTGGTCTTCACCCGCAAGTCCGGCGAAGCCGGTCACCTCTTCGGTTCCGTCACCTCGGCGGATATCGCCGCCGAGCTGGCCGCTCAGGGCTTTGAGATCGACCGCCGCCGCATCGTGCTCGGCGAGCCTCTCAAGCAGGTGGGCGACCACAAGGTCCCCGTAAAGCTCCACCGCGATGTCACCGCGCAGCTCAGCGTCACGGTCAAGGCCGAGGCGTCAGAGGAAGAAGCCGCGGCCCCCGCAGTGGAAGCTGCTGCCGAAGAAGCGCCCGCAGCCGAGTAACTTCGCGCCAAAACCATACGCCTTCCCATCCCGCTCGCGTCCCTCGCGCACGGGATGGGAAGGCGTATTTGCGTCTGCGCTATGGTCGCTCTTAATCAGTCATAAACATCGGTCCCCCACCCCATTAGTCAGCCCCTCCCCATCAGTCATTAGCCTCGGTGCCCCACCCTCGCGGCGTCTTTGTCTTTGCCGCTAGGGTGGGGTTCCCGCATTCAGTCCGCTGTTCCCCTCTCTACTGACCGCAACGGTCGAGTGCCCCATCCAAGCTCCGCTTGGGTGGGAAGGATCACCCTCAATCCGCCACTTCTCAACCCACCACCCAAACTGGCTGCCCCAGGTGCCTCGCCTTTGGGCACCTGGGAGACCCCAGAACTCAACCAACCGTCCGCCAACCATCCACAACTGCCCGTTGCCCCAGAGCCGCCCTGAGCAAAGGAAGGGGCCCTCGCCAACTAGCCAACTAGCTGACCTGCCGAGTGCCCCATCCAAGCTCCGCTTGGGTGGGAAGGATCACCCTCAATCCGCCACTTCTCAACCCACCACCCAAGTCGGCGATAACTCGGCCGAGAACCACGTTTCAATGTCAGTGAGTGGATTGGCGATTCTGCGTTCGTTCACGCCTCGCGAGACATCGAGCTACAAGCGGTCCATGTGCTCGAAGCCCGTTATCCAGCTCTCATCTGGTTCCAGGCTGAACTCGCAACAGGTCGAATTCTCTCAGAAGAAGTTCGCCGCATGTTTGATGTCGCCCGTTTCCTTGAGTCAAGTTCCAGGAGATGATGACTAGGTCTGAAACGTGGCCCAGTAGTATCTTTGGCTCTACTCAATTAGCATTGCCGGAAGACTACTTCTCGGATATTTCCAAAGCTATAGAGCGGTGAATCCACTACCGCCCTTATGCAGCTGCGATTGGCCGAGCAGAAGCATACGCCGCGGCACAGGATTTTCGTCGGAACGCAAGAAAGGAAAGTTATGCGCTTTACTTCTTGGAAGTGGGTAGTGGTGCTGGTTCTCCTGGCGCTTGCCGTCACAATTTCTGCTCAGACCCTGAAAGCCGGGGCAGGGCATTCTGAAATCCAAACTTCGTCTGCCATGTTTCCCGTCCCGGACCCCGTCTCAACGTATTCCGGTCAGCACGACCCGGCTTCGATTCGCGTTCTGCTTCTCGATGACGGCTCGATGCGCATTGCACTTCTTACCGTTGATACTCCCTCCATTCAACCCACGTTAGTTGCCGGCTGGAAGGCGATTTTGACCAGGGTGACCGGAGCCAAAGCGGAGAATTCCCTTGTAATCTGCGACCACAACACGATCACGCCCCACATCACGGATACCGGAGTTCTCCACATTGCGCCCGAGGAGCATGGGATGGCTCCCGGCAGTCCCTCCTCTGCGGCTCTTGCCCCGCGCAAGGTCACTGAAGCGCAGGCCGCCAGCGCGAAGGCCTACGCCAAGGCCGTCGACGATGCCGTAGAGGCTGCTTCGGCAAAAGCTCTCGCGGCGCTCGAGCCCGTGCGGGTGGGCTTCGGGATCGGGACCAGCCAGGTCAGCTACAGCGCGCAAGGCACTACCGACCAGTCACTCGCCCTGATCCGGTTCAGTTCCCTCGATGGCAAACCAGTGGCCTGGTTGATGGACTACGCCCTGTCGCCTTCTGTCATGTCGTCGTCCAGGACCGAATCGGGCGGAGCGCTGATCACTGGCGATTTCGCAGCCGTAGCCGAGCGCTATCTTGAAACACATTCCGGTTCGGAAGACGGTTCGGGCGCCACGGCAATCTATCTGATGGGCGCGTCCGGAGGCCAGCAATCCATTTTTACGGCCGTTCGCTCTGTCTACGGCAAGGATGGCAAGGCATCGCGCGTCGATATCCACGAAGCCGGTTACACGTTGATGAATGCGATTGGCGAGCGGATGGGCAGCGATGCAGTCCGCATCAATGACGCGATCAAAGATTCGACAACCGCCCCGAAGCTGCGGCTGATGTGGAAAAGCGTGGAAGTCGGAACCCAGGCCTTTCAGCAGTCCAATGGCGCAGCCGCTGTCGCCGCTACTCCGACGGGCAAAAAGGTGGCAATCCCTTATGTCCTGCTCGAAATCGGCGACATCGTGATGGTTGGAACGATGCACGAGCTGAGCCTGACCACCGGTGTCAAGATTCGGGCCGAATCGCCGTTCCCTCACACCATCCTCGTAACCATGGTCGATGGTTCGAACGGCGGCTTGTCCGACGTAAGCGCCTACGATCACAAAACGAGTGCAACTCTCAATTCGTATTATGTACGCGGATCGGCCGAGGCTCTTGCCACAGCAATAGGGAAGCAACTGAAGCAGTTGCACGGCACTCCGGCAGTCCGTCCGTCAAAGTAGTTGGCTCTGTTGCCAGCCGCAACAGAGCGGGTGGCAACGATCCCGATGATCTTTCCAAAAACAAACCGTGGGTGCCCCCGATCCCACGCTGTCAAGTTCCACGACATGGTTTACATCTTGTCTCCGGACATGGTTTACACCTGCTGGGGTGAGTTAGCGTCAGCCAGGCAACGCTCGACGATCGTCGAGCGTTGCCTGGCGGGGTCGATTTCGCGGATCAGGGTGTTGCA
>CAIMKZ010000047.1 GCA_903842065.1 uncultured Acidobacteriaceae bacterium
CTAGCCATCCGCTCTCGACTCCAAACCGTGGTTCGTGCATTCTTGTGATAGTCCATCTGGTCTCCTGCTTCGCTGAGTCTTCGCAAACACAGCTTTACAGGTCTCGATCAGATGGACAATCTATTGAAACATCACAGCTAGGGACTAGCCCTTCAACTGCAACGACTTCATCATAGTCCGTAACATGCGGCCGACTTCGCTGCATAGGTGTTCGGTCGATTTCAAAAGCTCCTTTGAGCCGAAGTTCAATGCTCCTGCAATCACGAGTTGCGTTTCCAGTTCCGAGATGGAACCGCGCGCATGACCGAGGAACTGAATATATTCGCCCTTGGTTGCGCGTCCATAGCCTTCCGCAATGTTGCTCGCAACCGAGACAGATGCTCTGCGAAGTTGATTCGTTAGGCCAAATCGTTCAGCGGCGGGAAAGGACTCAGTGAGCTTGTACACAGCCACAGTCAATTCGATAGAGCGCTGCCAAACTACAAGCTCACGAAAAGAATCGCCCATAGATCAGCCTCCGTCCAATTCCTAGTCCCTAGTCCCTGCCCTTAGCCACTGTGCCGTATGTGCATCACATCCCCATCGCGAACCACGTACTCCTTGCCTTCGAGGCGCAGAGTGCCTTTGGACCGTGCCGCCGCCTCTGAGCCGGCTTCGAGCAGCGCGTCCCAGCGGATCGTTTCAGCTCGAATGAAGTGATGTTCGAGATCGGTGTGAATGGCGCCGGCGCCTTGCGGCGCCTTGGCTCCGGCTGGAATCGTCCAGGCCCGGCACTCGTCTTCGCCGGCCGTGAAGAAGCTGATCAATCCCAGCAGCTCGTAGCTCTTGCGGATCAGCCGCACCAGGCCGCTCTCGTGCAACCCGTAGCCTTCCAGGAACTCTGCGGCCTCGTCGTCTTCCATCTCGGCCAGCTCGGCTTCCACCTTGCCGCAGATCGCCGTCGCTCCGGCGTTCGGCCTTGAAGCCAGCTCGTCCATCTTGTATTTCGCGACCGCCGCGTCCAGATCGTCGCCCAGAGTGGTGCTCTCGTTGATATTCAGCACGTACAGAATCGGCTTTTGCGACAGGAACATGAAGCCCTTGATGAGCTTCTTCTCCTCGGGCGTCATCTCGAGTTCGCGCAGCGGCTGTTCGTTCTCAATGGACTCTTTTGACCGGAGGAGCAGCGCGTGCTCGCGTTCGAGATCGGCCGTCTTGCCCTTCTTCATGTCCTTTTCGACGCGCTCGATGCGCTTCTCGATCTGCCCCAAGTCGCTCACCATCAGGTCGATCTCGACATTCTTGGCATCGCGAACCGGATCGATCTCGCCCACATGCGGCACCGAATCGTTCTCGAAGGTCCTGAGCACATGAACGAGCGCGTCCACGTTGCGCAGATTGGCCAGGAACGAGGTGTCCTTGAGCGCCTCCTGTCCGATGGCGGCCACGTCCACGAACTCCACGCTGGCGTAGGTAGTCTTCTTCGGCGAGTAGAGGGCCGAGAGCTTGTCCAGCCGCTCGTCTGGCACGCGCGCCACGCCGAGGTGGGCATCGCGCGAGTTCGAGTAGCCGTGCTCGTCGAGCTTAGCTTTAGTCAGAATCTTGAATAGAGAGGTCTTGCCCACCTGCGGCAGGCCGATAATGCCGGTTTTCATATGTTTTCCATCGCCGCCCTCAGGGAGATTTCAGCGCGAGAGGGCCTCTACGATGATACAGGAAAGACAGCTGCTAGCTTCTAGCCTCTAGCTTTTAGCTCGTCCTGTGGACTGCGAATTGTATGGGATTGCATGAGGAAGAAAACTGGCCTGACTCGATCGATTGGCTGGCCTTGCCAAGGATGCTGAAAACCAGCAAGCTAGCAGCTAGAGGCTAGCTTGCTAGGTTGTATCGCCATATAGGGGTGGATGGCGTTGCGAGAGAAAATTGGGTCAAGCTAGGCGGAGTCCGAAGGCTTTGGTGGCTCCAAGGTCGAGGACGAGTCGCCGCGGCGACACGCATGAGCCAATTTTCCCCGCAACCCGAAGGGACGGGGCCGATTTTGCCGATCTCCGCGTCGCTCCTCGCTCGGAGACAACCAGTATCCGTCGTTCGTCGCTCCTCGATCTCGACGAAAATCGGCTCCCGGCGCCGCCATCCCTATATGTCGATACAACCTAGGAACTGCTTTTCGCCACCAGCACCACCGTCACCAGCCCCATCAGCAGCACGCCTTCCTCAACCCATCTCGAGAGCTTGTGCAGCTTGTTGAAGTGGACAGTGAGGGGATTCTCCGGCTCGGCAGTGTTGATGGCTCCGCCCGCCGCGATCTTGTCGCGGTCCATGGCGGGAATGATGCCGTACTGCGAGTAGGCGGTCGCTGCGATCATGGCCACCAGCAGCACCATCGGCGCCAGAATTCGCTGGGAGGTGAAGGTGCCTGTCATCGGTCCCAGAGCCAGCACCGCCAGCGCCACAAGACCGCACACCAGGCCCATTCCATGCAGAATGCGCAGCAGGCTGCCAACGATGGTGCCTGCCGTGTGCGTGTCGGGCGTAAGCGTCTTGAAGGTGACCGCGGCGACGATGGGGAAGAAGATCTCTGCGCCCATCCAGACGATGAGCGCCAGCCAGAGGATGGTGTTTAGCGTGGTCTTCATAAAAGCAGCTTTCAGCTATTAGCTTTTAGCCATTAGCTCGTACTGTGGACTGCCAGCCGCTGTACTATCTCAATGGTTCGCAAACGGCAGTGTCATATTCGTGCAGCCAATTGAGTCCAAAGCGGCACTACGGAGCTAGAAGCTAGCAGCTAACAGCTAGCCTTTCTTCATCGCTCGCTTGATCACGATATCGAGCGCGGCCCTGGCCTCGTTGTACTCCTTGTCGGAGATCGCGCCGGAGATACGGTCGCTTTCCAGAGAAAAGAGCTGTTCCTTGAGCGTGTCGGCAAGCGTGGCGCTCTTTGCTGCGGGTGCGCCGCCGGGCTTGCTCAGCAGGAAGAAGCCTGCCGCTACAAACAGAACCGCGAGTCCGCCCAGAATCCACCACTTGTACTTGCTCAGCGGATCGGGCGTTGCGATGGGCGCAGCCATGCCGCCGCCGGGGCCCATGGCGGTGTTGCTCGAGTCGTTGGCCTGCTGATCGCGGGGAATGGAGCCGGAGCCGGAGACGGTGAACTCGACTGTCTGGCCGGCGGCAACTTTCTTGGCAAGATAGGTCAGGATGCCGGGGTCGGCGTTGATCTGGGAAAAGGTTGCGCCCGTGGCCGAGCCAACGCTCATGCTCAGCGGAACCAGCACGGCCAGGTTCTCTACGGGCAGCGACTCGACGATCTTGAAGGTGTACTTGCCGCCGGAGTAGGGCAGAGTGTAGACCACCTGGAACATGGTGTCTTTGTCGCCGTCGTCGGGCTGAATGGGGAAGTTGAACGAGTAGTGGCCCTTTTCGCCGGTGGGGTCGAGCTTGAGGTTTGTCGGCAGTCCGCCCGGACGCTGCGCGATCACCTCGGTTACCGCGCCTTCTGCGGGAATCTGAATCTCAAAGGACTTCTGGCTCCACTGCGTCGTCGGCGGCGAACTGATGTTGTGCAAGTAGAACCGCTCATTGACGACGAGCTTGCCGTTGTCGGTCTCCACTTCGATGACGTCGGCCTCGGTCGAGACGCCGTTGACCTTTGTGGCCACATCGTAGACGCCCACATCGGCCGGCTGCCCATCCTTCGGGGAAACATAGTATCCCGCGCCCTGGTGCATCACTCGGACCAGGTAGGTGTCTGTGCCGGGAAGCGTGACGCTGAAGTGTCCCTTGGCGTCGGTGGTCGTGCTGGCCACGGAGCTCATGGCCTGCTTCATGTCGAGCAGCTCGACAGCGTCGCCGGCGGAGGGCTTACCAGTGGTCTTGTTGGTCACGTTGCCGCTGACGGTCGCTGCCTGCGCTAAGCCGGCGGCGGTGAGGCAAATTGCAAAGATACCAGTTAGTACTCTCATCAATTTCATGTCGTCTTCTGATCCTTCAAACTGCTGGTTCCTGATTCCTGTCCTTACGCCTGCTTGAGCCGCGCGATTTCGGCAGTCAGCTTAGCGGCTTCACCATCGAGGATGCCGCGCTGCTTTTCGTATTCCTCTGCCGGGAACTTCCCGGCGCTGTTCTCGAAGTTCAGGTCGCGGAGGTTTTCTTCAATTTGTTCCCGGCGCTCGACAAGGTAGTCGATTTCCGACTTCTCATTGCTGCCCGTCGCGGTCTTCTCAGGCCAGAAGGTGTAGAGAAAGAGCACGATCAGCAGCAGAAAGCCCAGTATCAGTCCAAGTGTTGGGGGCATAGCTCAATTACCTCCGTCTGACTTCTTTGCGCCGGCCGCCAAAGCTCTGCCATTGAGCTTCAGTGTTGGCAGCAGGGCGAGAAGCGTGCCCAGTACGATGATCAACATACCCACCCATATCCAGCTGACAAGAGGATTCAGGAAGGCTTTGATGATGGGCTGTCCGGTGTCGGGGTTGGCGCCCTCATAGACCACATACAGGTCCCAGAAGAGCACGGAGTGGATAGCGACCATGGTCTGGGGCTGTCCGCTGGCCAGATAGACGCGCCGCTCCGGGGCAAGCTGGAAGACCTGCTTGCCGTGGTAGCTCACGTCCAGCATCGCGTACTCGGTGTCGTAGTTTTCGTTCGAGTCCTGCGTGAAGCCCGAGCAGACCAGCGTGTAGGGGCCGACCGACATCTTGTCGTTCAGGCCAAGCTCGCTTTCCGTTGTCTTGTTGAAGGCTGCGCCGCACAGTCCCAGGATGGCCGCAACCACGCCAATGTGGACGAGGTAGCCGCCGTAGCGGCGGGTGTTTGAGCGGATCAGCGTCCAACTGGAGAAGAAGATATTGCGCCGGGTCAGCTTTACGATCACCCGGGCCCCGCGCAGGAACTCCGACAAGATGGCAACCAGCACGGCTGCGGCGAGAGAGAATCCGACCAGCGCGTAGAAGTCGCCGCCCTGGAACTTGCCTTCGGCCCACGGCCGAACACCTGCCACGAGGCATGCGATGACCGTGACCCACAACGCGATAACGGGAAGGACGAAGTTGCGACGGATGGTCTTGAACGAGGTGGATCGCCACGGCAGCAGCGGTCCTACGCCGGTCATCATCAGCAGGAACAGGCCGATGGGTACGGCGATGCGGTTGTAGAACGGCGCGCCTATCGTCACCTTCGCGCCTTCCACCACCTCCGACAGAATCGGATAGAGCGTACCCCACAGGATGAGGAAGCAGATCAGCAGCAGCACCAGGTTGCTAAACAGGAAGCTCGCTTCGCGGCTGACCAGCGCCTCGATGTGGTTCTCTGACTCCAGGTACTTGCGATTGCGAATGTAGGCATAGGCGCATACCAGAATCACGATGCCCATGAACACCATGAACCAGTAGCCGATTGAGGATTCCGCGAAGGCATGAACCGAGCTGACCAGTCCGCCGCGCGTGAGCATGGTGCCCAGTAGCGTGAGCAGGAACGTGGAGAAGATCAGCAGCATGTTCCAGCCCTTCATCATGCCGCGCCGCTCCTGCATCATGACCGAGTGCAGAAAAGCCGTGCCGGTGAGCCAGGGCATCAGGCTCGCGTTCTCAACCGGGTCCCAGCCCCAGTAGCCGCCCCAGCCGAGCACGGCGTAGGCCCAGTGCATGCCGAGGAAGATGCCGATGGTGAGCAGCAGCCACGAAACCAGTGTCCAGACACGCGTGATCCCGATCCAGCGCTCGCCTGGGTAGCGCATGATGAGCGCGCCGAGAGCAAAGGCGAAGGGCACGGTGAAGCCGACGTAGCCCAGGTAGAGCATCGGCGGATGGATCACCATCTCCCAGTACTGGAGGAGGGGATTGAGGCCGTTGCCGTCCGGAATCGGCGTGCCGGTAAGCAGCGAGAAGGGCGGCGCGTTGAAGTTCAGCACCACCAGAAAGAAGAGCTCGACCGACGCCATGATGGTTCCGGCGTAGGCGTAGAGGGTAGTGTCCTGCTTGTAGCGCAGATTAAGGATGAAGCTGAAGAGCCCCAGCAGCCAGGCCCAGAAGAGCAGCGAGCCCTCCTGGCCGCTCCACAGGGCCGCGAACTTGTAGGCGCCGGGGAGGGCGCGGTTCGAGTGTTCGGCGATGTAGGTGATTGAAAAATCGTTGGTAAAAGCCGCCCAGACCAGCGCAAACGAGGCTGCTGTTACGGCCGCAAACGCTGCGATTCCCGCCCGGCGTGCTGTTGTAGCCAGTCGTTCGGGCGCAACCCGCGCCGGACGTCCGCTGGCGGCAAGCCAAAGTGCCATAGCGCCGGCAAAAAAGTTATACGCGGCAAAGGCCAACGCGATCAGAAGACTAAAACTGCCTAGTGTTGCCATGAGGGCTCCAAGAGAATTTTCGCATGCGCGCGGGGGGACTGTCCGCGCGGCTATCTACTTTATCCTCTTCCAGTAGGATACATGCGATAGTGATATGAATCACTCAACTTTGATTCGCCACGAACAGATTTGGTGCAATAAGATGCTTTCCTTCTGAGATCGGCTGCTGAAGGCACGCGGTGACGGCTGAGGCCGTTCTGGACATTTCGAGATCCGGGAATTTCACAGATTCTCACGCCTATCGTTTTCCGTGCTGTTTCGTCTAAAAGATGAATCAATGTAGTCATTTACAACGAGATGGATAGGGTATTTCCTGTGCGATTCCCAATGATTGCGCTCTTTGTGGCGCTGATTGGCTTGCCCACGCTTTTCGGGCAGGCCGTGCCTCAGTCCGGCAACCCGCCCCGCGGTACTGACCCGGGGCAGGCAGGCCCTCGCTCCCGGATCCGGCAGGATGTGCCGGTCGCCATTACCATCGAGCAGGCGCTGGCCTTGGCTGAGCAGAGCAGCCCGCTATTAATGGAGGCCAACGCCTCCGTTCAACGCTCCCAGGCGGCTGTTCAGACGGCAAAGGCCTACACCAATCCGGGCGTCGATGTGATTCTGGGGCATCAGTCGGCTGAGCCCATTGCAACCCCGGGCGTCCCGGGCGTATTGCAGCACTATGGGGCCAGCCAGACGATTGAGATTCCCGCCGAGCGGCGCACCCGCATTGCAGTCTCGGAGAAGGATCTGGGGGCAAGCAAGTACCGGACCGAAGGGATCAGGCTATCGGTAACGGCCTCGGTCAAGCGAGCTTTCTACGACGTGATCCGGCGCAAGGAGCAGCTGGCCAACGCCAATGCCAACCTTTCGCTGGTGGAAGACTTAGAGCGCCGCGTGCAGCTGGAAGTGGAAGTGGGCGAGCTGGGCCGTCTGGAACTGACCCGCGCCGAAGCCGAACTGGCCCGCGCCCGGGCCGCCGTGCGCAGCGCCGACGCGCAGGTTGCCGTTGCCCGCGCCATGCTCAAGGCCGTGATAGGCTCGAACGCGCGAAGCAGCTACGATACCGTAGGCACGCTCGGCGGCATCGTTGAGCTTCCTCCCCTGGAAAGGCTCCGGCATCAGATTCTGACAGATCACCCCGGTATTGCCGAGGTAAACGCGCTGATCGACAAGAGCCGGATTCAGGTTGAAAACCAGCAGGCGCGCCGCATTCCGCAGCCGACCTTTACCGGCGAGTACGAGCGCCAGCCCGATCTGAACCTCTATCGTTTCGGCGTCACGATTCCGCTGCCTTTCTGGGATCAGCGCAAGGGCCCGATCGCCGAGGCCGCTGCCGAGGTGCGCCGGGCCGAGGCTCTCGGCAAACAGCGCGAGGTTGCAATCAACGCCGCGCTTGAGAGCGCCTACGATCAGTACCAGATCAGCAGCGACCAGGTGGAGGGATTACAGGCCGGCTCATTGAAAGAGGCCGAAGCCGCGGTGGCGGCCGCCATGTCGGCATACCGGTACGGCGAGCGCGGCATCGTTGAAGTGCTCGACGCGCAGCGTGTGCTGCAAGGCGTACGGGCAGATCTTCTGGACGCGCTCTATTCGCGCCAGTCCGCATTGATCGATCTTGAAGAACTTGGGGTGACGCACCAGTGATTTATACCAATCGGAAAATGAGAGTCCTGCTGCTTTTGGCAGCGATCTGTGTGGTCGCCTTTTCGGCGGGCTGCAAGAAGACGCAGGGTAATGCAGCCGGTGAGTCTGCGCCAGCCGATCCGCTCGAAGTCAGGGTTACGCCTGAACTGATGCAAACCATTGCTACGGGCAAGCCCGAGCTGCGCGAGGTAACGACCGAGCAGAAAGCTTCAGCGCGTGTACAGACCGACGCCTCGCGGGTGGCGCGCATCGGCTCGCCCGTGGAAGGGCGCATCACCAAGGTGCTGGTGTACGAAGGCCAGAAGGTTCGTCTTGGACAGGTGCTGGCTATGCTCCACAGCAACGCGCTCTCCGATACCCAGTTCGCCTTTGTAAAGGCGGTCTCGCAGAAGACGCTCGCCGAGCAGTCTGCCGACCGCGCGCGGCTTCTGGTCAAGTCCGACGTAATCGGCATTGCCGAGCTGCAAAAGCGCGAGGCCGAAGTACTGCAAAGTTCCACCAATGTCGATTCGCTGCGGGCGCAGTTGCACGGACTCGGCATGTCGGAGCAGGCGATCGAGGAGCTGGAAAAGACTCGCAAGCTGAACTCCGAGTATCCCATTCTGGCCTCCATCTCCGGCACGGTCATCGAACGCGGCGTGACAGTCGGGCAGGTGGTGCAGCCCGCCGATCAGGCATTTCTAGTGGCCGATCTCTCCAGCCTCTGGCTCATCTCCGAGGTGCCCGAGTCTCTGGCCGGGTCGCTCAACGTGGGCAAATCGGTAAGCGCCGAGATTCCGGCGCTGCCCAACGAGAAGATATCCGGCAAACTCTCCTTCGTTAGCCCGATCGTCAACCCAGCCACGCGTACCGTGCAGGCGCGCATGGAACTGCCCAACCCCGAAGGCATCTACAAGCCCGACATGCTGGCGTCGATGACCTTCGAGAGCAGCCCGGAGAAAGGGCTGACCGTGCCCTCCACCGCGGTGGTGCGCGAAGACAACAAGGACAACATCTTCGTTCAGAAGTCGGCAACAGAGTATCTGCTGCGCGAGATCGAGGCGGGACCGGAGATCTCTGGCCGCCGCGTAGTGCTGCGCGGACTCGCCAGCACCGAGACGATCGTGCTTGACGGCGCCTTCCACCTGAACAACAAGCGCAAGCAGGACCAGATCAAGGGAGAAGAGAAATGATCCGCGCTCTGATTGCCGCGGTTCTTCACCAGCGGCTGGTTGTAGTTGTGATCTCTCTGGTTCTTCTGGGCTTTGGTCTGAACGCGGCCAAGCAACTGGCTGTCGATGCCTTCCCCGATGTCACTACGGTACAGGTGCAGATCGCCACCGAGGCTCCGGGCAAGTCGCCGGAAGAGGTGGAACGATTCATCACCGTTCCGGTCGAGATCGGCATGACCGGCCTGCCCGGCATGACCGAGATGCGCTCGCTCAACAAGCCCGGCCTGTCGCTCATCACGCTGGTCTTTGAAGACGGCAGAAGTGTCTACTTCGAGCGGCAGTTGGTAAGCGAGCGTCTGAATGAATTGCGCGATCGCATGCCGCCAGGCGTAACTCCGGTCCTGGGACCTGTGACCAACGCGCTGGGCGAGGCCTTCCAGTACACGCTCGACAATCCCAGCGACGGCAACCGCGAGCTGACCCGCCAGGAACTGATCGAACGGCGCACCATTCAGGACTGGGTGGTGCGGCCGCTGCTGCGCTCTATTCCCGGAGTTGCGGAGATCAACTCCACAGGCGGCTACGTCAAGGAGTATCAGACGCTGGTCGATCCGCAGAAGTTGCGCTACTACGGGCTGACCATCGCGGACGTTTACAACGCGCTTGGACGCAACAACGACAACGCCGGCGGCGGCATCCTGCCCCAGCACGCCGAGCAGTACCTGATACGCAGCGTGGGCCTGATCCGAGGAGTCGACGATATACGCAACGTCGTCCTGAGAGAGAGCGAAGGCACTCCGGTCTATCTTCGCGACGTGGCGGATGTGCGCATCGGCGAGGCGGTGCGCTACGGCGCGATGATCAAGAATGGATACACGGAAACCGTCGGCGGCGTGGTGCTGATGGTAACCGGCGGCAACGCCAAGGAGATCGTGACGCGCGTCAAGGAGCGCGTGGCCGAGATCAACAGCCGCAACATGCTGCCCGGCGGGCTGCGCATCGTTCCGTACTACGACCGCTCGCTGCTGGTTGACTCGGCTATTCACACCGTCGGCGAAGTACTGGCCGAAGGCATCGTGCTGGTGGTGATTGTTCTCTTTCTCTACCTCGGAGACATTCGCTCCAGCATTATTGTGAGCGCAAACCTCATTCTGACGCCTCTGCTGACCTTCCTGGTGATGAACCAGATCGGCATGCCCGCAAACCTGATGTCGCTGGGTGGCCTGGCCATCGCCATCGGATTGATGGTGGACGGTTCGGTTGTCGTGGTCGAGAACATGTTCTCGCACCTGAGCCACGGCAGCAGCGAGAGTCGCCTGCATCTGCTGCTCAACTCGGTGGTGGAAGTAGCGACGCCTGTCATCTTCGGCGTAGCGATCATCGCGCTGGTGTTTCTGCCGCTGATGACGCTCGAAGGCATGGAGGGCAAGATGTTCTCGCCCCTTGCCTACACCATCGCCATCGCGCTGGTTATCTCGCTGGTGCTGTCGCTGACGCTCTCGCCGGCACTGTCGATGTTCTGGCTCAAAGGCGGTACAGAAAAGGATACGTGGCTGGTTCGCACGTTGCGGCACTCCTATCAACAGGTGCTGGACTGGGCCATGCAACACAGGGCCCTGAGCGCCACCGGGTCGATCCTGCTCTTCGCGGCATCTCTGGCCCTCGCCCCGTTCCTCGGTACGGCGTTCATCCCCGAGATGCAGGAGGGAACGATCGGACCGATGGCCGACCGCGTGCCCAATATCTCGCTTGATGAGTCGGCAAAGATGGAGTTCGCCATGCAGAAGGCGATGCTCCAGGTGCCGGGCGTCAAGAGTGTGGTGACACGCATCGGCCGCGGTGAGTCACCGGCCGATCCGATGGGCGTGAACGAACCCGACGCGCTTGTCACCATCACTCCACCCGAAGATCGTCCAAGAAGCCTGAACCAGGCCGCGATCACCGAAGAGATTCGCAAGCGGCTTGCCGTTTTTCCCGGCAACAATCTGACCATGACCCAGCCGATCTCCGACCGTGTGGATGAGATGGTCTCAGGCGTACGCGCCGATGTGGCCGTGAAGATCTTCGGCGACGATCTGGACACGCTAGTCGAGAAGGCGAACGAGGTGGCCAAGGCCGCGGCTACGGTTCAGGGCACACTGGACTCGCGCATCGACCGTGTCGGCGGCCAGCAGTATCTGGTGATCGATATCGACCGCTCCGCAATCGCCCGCTACGGGCTTAACGCCTCCGACGTGAACGAGACCATCGAGATGGCCATCGCCGGCAAGGCGGCCACGGAGATCTACGAGGGCGAGCGGCGCTTCCAGGCCGTGGTGCGTCTGCCCGCTGACTACCGCGACAACATCGAGAGCATCAAGCAGATCATCGTCTCCTCGCCCAACGGCCCAGGCGTTCCGCTAGAGCATCTGGCGAACATCCGCGTGCAGGAAGGTCCTGCGGAGATCAGGCGCGAGATGGCCAAGCGGCGCATCGTGATCGGCATCAACGTGCAGGACCGCGATCTGGGTGGTTACGTGGCCGAACTTCAGAAAGTGGTAGGCCAGCATGTGCAACTGCCATCCGGCTACTACTTCGAGTGGGGCGGACAGTTCCAGAGCATGCAGCGCGCCATGCGTCATCTGGCCATCATTGTGCCGGTGACCATCGGCGCCATCTTCTTCCTGCTCTTCCTGCTCTTTCAGTCGGTGCGCTTTGCGGCGCTTATCATTACCGTGCTGCCGCTGGCCTCGATCGGCGGTATCTTCGGGCTGTTCCTCACCCGCGAGTATCTGTCGGTCCCCGCCTCGGTAGGCTTCATCGCGCTGTGGGGCATCGCGGTGCTGAACGGCGTTGTGCTGGTCTCCTACATCCGGAAGCTGCGCATGGATGGGGTTCCGCAGGCAGAGGCCGTAATGCAGGGAACACGGGCTCGGTTCCGTCCGGTGATGATGACGGCAACCGTTGCGGCGCTCGGCCTGGTGCCGTTCCTGTTCTCGACCGGCCCCGGATCGGAGATTCAACGTCCGCTGGCAATCGTCGTCATCTGCGGACTGGTAACTTCGACCATGCTTACGCTGATATTGATTCCATGTCTCTACGCGATGTTTGAAGGCAAGCCTCAGGTGATCGAGGACAAGGAGATGGAGCACCACCTGGTGAGCTGATGACACACGCAGACTCTTAGCCGAAGAGGAACTCCTTGTCGCGGAGTTCCTTGATGGCGTCGCGGAGTTTGGCGGCCTTCTCAAATTCAAATTTCTTGGCGGCTTCGCGCATGTCGGCTTCGAGTTTGGCGATGAAGGCGTCGACCTCCTCGGCGTTCTTGAAGTCTGGAACTCCTTCGGCCTGCTCCTCGATTGTGTCGCCGTACTCGGACTTGAGGATTGCGGCCAGACCCATCTCGATCCTGCTGATGATGGACTGGGGAATAATGCCGTGCTCCTCGTTGTAGGCGCGCTGGATGTCGCGGCGGCGGTTGGTCTCGTCGATGGCGCGGCGCATGGAGTCGGTCATGCGGTCGGCGTAGAGGATGGCGCGTCCTTCGACGTGGCGCGCGGCGCGGCCGATGGTCTGGATGAGCGAGCCCGAAGAGCGCAGGAAGCCTTCCTTGTCCGCATCGAGGATGGCAACTAGAGAGACTTCAGGAAGATCTAGGCCTTCGCGCAGCAGGTTGATGCCGATGAGCACGTCGTACTCGCCCTTGCGCAGGGAAGCGAGAAGCTTGACGCGTTCCAGAGTCTCAATCTCCGAGTGCATGTAGCGGCACTTGACGCCGACTTCGGTGTAGTAGCCTGCGAGGTCTTCTGACATGCGCTTGGTGAGCGTGGTGACGAGGACGCGCTCGTTCTTTTCGGCGCGGATGCGGATCTCGGCTAACAAATCGTCGATCTGGCCTTTGACGGGGCGAATCTCTACCTCGGGATCGATCAATCCTGTTGGCCGAATGACCTGCTCGATGACGACTCCTGCGGCGCGCGTCAGTTCGTAAGGCCCCGGAGTTGCAGAGACGTAGATGGTCTGGTGGATGCGGTTCTCGAACTCGTCGAACTTGAGGGGGCGATTGTCCATCGCAGAGGGCAGACGGAAGCCGTAGTCTACGAGGTTCTGCTTGCGGGAGCGATCGCCGTGCCACATGCCGTGGACCTGAGGAATCGTCGCGTGGCTCTCGTCTACGAAGAGGATGAAGTCACGGGGGAAGTAGTCGAGAAGCGTGGGCGGCGCTTCGCCGGGGAGTCGTCCGGAGAAGTGGCGCGAGTAGTTCTCGATGCCGTGACAGTAGCCCATGGACTTAATCATTTCTAAGTCGAAGCGGGTGCGCTGATGGACTCTCTGGGCCTCGACCATGCGGCCTTCCCGCTCGAGATAGGCGACCCACTCGTTGAGCTCGGTGGTGATGGATTCTATGGCGCTGGTCTTCTGCTCGGGCTGAACTACGTAGTGGCTCTTTGGATAGATGGGAAGGCGCGAGTACTTCTGCTTGACGGTGCCGAAGAGGGGATCGATTTGGGAGAGCGATTCGATCTCGTCGCCGAACATCTCGATGCGGAAGGCGTTCTCGTCGTAGGTGGGGAAGACTTCGATCACGTCTCCGCGGACGCGGAAGGTGCCGCGACGGAAGTCGGTGTCGTTGCGCTCATACAGAATCTCGACCAGGCGGCGGGTCAAGTCTTTGCGGCTGATGTGCTGGCCCTTTTCGAGCAGTAGCAACATGCCGAAGTAGGCCTCAGGCGAGCCGAGGCCGTAGATGCAACTGACTGAGCTGACGATGATGGCGTCGCGGCGTTCGAAGAGCGAGCGGGTGGCGGAGAGGCGGAGCTTGTCGAGCTCCTCGTTGACGGTGGCTTCCTTCTCGATGTAGAGGTCGCCGGCGGGGATGTAGGCTTCGGGCTGGTAGTAGTCGTAGTAGGAGACGAAGTACTCGACGGCGTTGTTGGGGAAGAACTGCTTGAACTCGTGGTAGAGCTGAGCGGCCAGGGTCTTGTTGTGGGCGAGGATGAGGGCGGGGCGGTTGGAGTGCTCGATGACCTTGGCCATGGTGAAGGTCTTGCCGGAGCCGGTGACGCCGAGCAGGACCTGGTGGCGCTCGCCTGCGGCGAGACCGGAGAGGAGTTCGTCGATGGCGCGGGGCTGGTCGCCTTTGGGCTTGTAGGCGGAGGCGAGCTGGAAGTCCATGGATTGATGATAGCGGGGGCTAGCGGTGCTAGCGGAGCTAGCAGGGCAGCGGGAATAGAGGCTGTGACCTGGGTCGTCTGGAGTGCCTGGGACGAAATATTGGCCATCGGAATTTTTCCTTTCGGACAGCTACTTGGCCCCCCCACACCCGGGGTGGGGGGGCTGCTAGAGGGAAGCAAGTTCTTTGCTTTGAGCGGTATAGCGGGTGGACTTTGCTGCGAAGTTCTTTCCTTTGAAGACTTTAGGATCTGAAAGTCAGCCCCAGGGAGTGTGAATTGCGCCGCGAAGTTTGGCTTCTCAGTTTCAGAGTAGGCCAAAAGAGGGTAATGACCGGCAATGTGCAGGGGAAGAATAAGTTGTTGGGGGAGAATGAGATGCGGGGGGATTGCGGGTTTAATGCTCTTGACATGCGACTTTGGTTGAGACATCGTATGTGTAGACCATATGGCATATAAGGCCATCGGTTACACGCGATGAAGGCGAACTGCTCTTTGAGCAACGAGTGGATTTTGACGATGGGGCGATCGTGGAGCTTGTGTATTGGCGTGTGCCTACTCCGGTTCCTCCATCGGTACACGGCTTGAAGTACATCCTGTTTTATGGTCGGGCGGGTGTGCGAGAGGTTGGGTACGACAATGAGCGGGCAAGGGCGATCACCGGCACTTTCAGGGCGCCGAGACGGCTAATTGCTTTACCACTATCGAGCAGTTGATCGAGGATTTCTGGGCGGATGGTATGAGTTTGAGAGGTGTGAGATGAGCACAACACAAGTTACGGTCGGCGGAGATTTTATAGAGGAAGCCAAGCGGCAGGCGATCGATGCCTGGCACCGGGCGGAGCGGGGCGAGAAGTTCGTAGAGCGGCATCTGGCGTTCGAGAGTTGGGATGCGCTGAGCCGGGTGCTGACGGGAAAACGGGTCGAGCTGCTGGGATACGTGCGGCGTCACGAGGTGACGAGCGTGCGGGCGCTGGCCAAAGCGCTGGGGCGGGACTACAGCAACGTTCATGCCGATGTGAAGGCGCTGGCCGGGGCTGGGTTGCTGGAGTCGAATGCGAAGGGCGTGCGGGCGGATTACGATGCGATTGAGACGCGAATTGCGATTTGAAGTGTGGCTCAGTGGTGCGATAGGCCGTATAGGGGGCAGGAATGAACACAGAGGCAAGCTATTGGATAGACGTGGCTCTGCGGGGTATTACCGCAGCCGCAGCAACTGCGGTTGCTGTGTATGTTGCCAGGATAAGCAGACGCCAGTGGCAAACCAATCAAGAAAAGCTCAGGCTAGATCTATATGAACGTCGATTTGATATCTATTTGCGTGTTCTGGAGTACCATTGGGCTCTGATGGAATGGAAAGATACGCCAGAGCAACTGGCCCTGCGAGGACCATTTGTTAAGGCATATTGCGAATCGAAGTTCATGTTTCCTGCTGATTCGGGCATCTATGAATTTCTTGAAGAATTCAACAAGCACGCAATTTGTATCACAACATACAAATCCAAGGCTGAGTTGTATAGTGAGGTTGCTCCAAACAAGTTTGTTGATTCAACAGATAGGAAGATTCAGTCTCTAAACTGGGTGTTGAATTCAATGGACCCACTGCATGCAAAATTAGAGCCCTATCTCAATTTTCACAAACTCTGATTTGTCAGCAAAGGCCGGCGCGCGTCCC
>CAIMKZ010000048.1 GCA_903842065.1 uncultured Acidobacteriaceae bacterium
GAGCTTCCTGAGGGCGTCGAGATGGTGATGCCTGGCGACAACGTGGAGCTGACGATCGAGTTGATCACGCCGGTGGCCATGGAAAAGGGCCTTCGCTTTGCGATCCGCGAGGGCGGCCGCACGGTGGGCGCGGGCACGATCTCGGAGATCATCAAGTAAGGTAAGCGTGAAACGGGAAGCGTGGTACGTGAAACGTACCAAGCCGAACGAAGAGGGAACACATGGTAGGACAGAGAATTCGCATCCGGTTGAAGGCGTACGACTATCGCGTGCTTGACACCTCGACCGGCGAGATTGTGGACACGGCCAAGCGCACCGGAGCTCAGGTGGCGGGACCGATTCCCTTGCCGACGATCAAGAACAAGTACTGCGTGCTGCGTTCGCCGCACGTGGACAAGAAGTCGCGCGAGGAGTTTGAGATCCGTACGCACAAGCGGCTGATCGACATTCTGGAGCCGACTCAGCAGACGGTCGATGCTCTGATGAAGCTCGATCTTCCGGCCGGCGTGGACGTGGAGATCAAGGCGTTTGAAAAGTAGCTGTTAGCCGCTAGCTATTAGCTCCACGTTTAACTGGGGCGAGGTGGACGGCGGTGGATAAAACCAACTAAGAGCTAAAAGCTAATAGCTGATAGCTCGGGTAGTTCCGGCAGTGCGACGGAATCAGCATCGCATGATGAGGTGAGAGAGATATGTCAGTTACAGCAATTCTGGGTAAAAAGATCGGCATGACGCAGGTCTTCGACGAAAAGGGCGAGGTGCATCCGATTACGGTGCTGCAAGCCGGCCCCTGCGTGGTGACGCAGTTGAAGAATGCGGCAAAGGACGGCTACGACGCGGCGCAGATCGGGCTGGTGGAGTTTATGAAGGCATCGGGCATCAACAAGCCTGAAGCCGGCCACCTGGCCAAGACTGAAGCTCCGCCGATGAGGCTGCTCAAGGAAGTTGACATCGAAGTGGCGGTCGAGGGCGAGGAGAGTGTCAAGGCTGGCGATCGCGTGCTGGTCGATATCTTTGCCGATGCCAAGTTTGTGGATGTGATCGGAACCTCGAAGGGGCGCGGATTTGCAGGCGTTGTTCGCCGGCACGGTTTTGCCGGCGGCCCCAAGTCGCACGGTCATATGTTCCAGGTGCAGGGTTCGATCGGCGCATCGAGCTTTCCGTCTCGCGTGTTTCCAGGGCAGAGAATGCCGGGCCACATGGGTACGGACCAGGTGACGGTTCGCAACCTGCGGATCCGCGGCATCGATCTCGAAGAGAATCTGCTGATGGTCGAGGGAGCAGTGCCGGGACCGCGCGACGGTTACGTGATGATCTCCAAGGCCAAGACTCCGCCGCGCGAGCGCCGTGGATTTGCGGGCTCGGGCACGGTTGACCCGCTGAAGGCTTCGAAGAAGGCGACGGCGAAGAGGAAATAAGCCACTAGCTTCTGGCTACTAGCTTTTAGCTAGTTAGGTGGAAGACGGAATCGTTGTGGCGAGCATGAAATGGAGCTAGCGGCTAGAATCTAGCAGCTAGTAGCTGAAAGAGAAGACGATGGCAAACGTGGATGTATTGAATCTGAACGGCGAGAAGGTTGGCTCGGTGGAGCTTGCCGATGCGGTGTTTGGGCCGGAGCAGGTGAATGAAGCTCTGCTGTGGGAGGCGGTTAAGCATTATCGCGCCTCACTGCGTCAGGGTACGCACGCCACCAAGAATAAAAAGCTGGTGGCCGGCTCGGGCAAGAAGCTGTG
Source organism: uncultured Acidobacteriaceae bacterium (assembly GCA_903842065.1). GTDB lineage: Bacteria > Acidobacteriota > Terriglobia > Terriglobales > Acidobacteriaceae > Telmatobacter. The sequence continues at coordinate 1,733 of CAIMKZ010000048.1, forward strand.
GAAGCAGAAGGGCACGGGCCGCGCCCGCGTCGGTTCGGTGCGCTCTCCTCTGTGGCGTCACGGCGGCACGGTTCACGGACCGCAGCCGCGCAGCTACGAATATGCTTTCCCGCGCAAAAAGCTGCTGGGCGCGCTGCGTTCGGCGGTGGCGGCGAAGCTGGCCGATGGCAAGCTGACGGTGGTCGATTCACTGGAGCTGACCGAAGCCAAGACGAAGCTTTATGCGCAGTCGCTCAAGAAGCTTGGTGTGGAGCGCACGGCGCTGCTGGTTGACAGCGGCAAAACGATCTCGCCAGCGCTGATTCTGGGCGCGCGCAACCTGAAGGGCGTGGAGTTGCTTCTGAACAACGAAGTGCACCCCTACGACCTGCTGCGCTACGATCGCGCGATCTTCTCGAAAGCCGCCATTGAGCAGCTTACCGAGGCGCTGGTCAAGACCGTATCGAAGCGGAAGGCCGCAGCAAAGGAGGCCGCGTAATGCCTACGACATACACAGTAATTCGCCGGCCGCTGATCACTGAGAAGGGTCTGGGCGTGAAGGAGAGCGAGGGGACGCTGGTCTTCGACGTGGCTCCGAATGCGAGCAAGACCGAGGTGAAGCAGGCGGTTGAGGCGCTGTTCAAGGTGAAGGTGGCCGCAGTGAGGACCGCCAATGTGCTCGGTAAAGAGCGCCGCCGCGGCAAGTTTACGGGGTTCAAGCCGGACTGGAAGAAGGCCTACGTAAAGCTGAAGGCCGGCGAGAAGATGCCCGAGTACGTGAGCAACCTGTAAGAACAGGGACTTAGGGACTAGGGACCGAGGGACTAGTTCGAGACTCACGGAGCGGCTCAGGAATGAGCAGATATCGGAACTCCTGAAGAGGCGGGTTCCGGAGAAACGACGAGAGCGGCAGGCAGGACGAACCGCTTTCAGGGAAACGACGATGGCAATTAAGACATACAGACCGACAACGCCGACGCTGAGGTTTCAGACGTCGATCGTGACCGACGATCTGACGGCCGATAAGCCGCACAAGCCGCTGGTAACGACGCGCAAGCGCACCGGCGGGCGGCGTAACGCGGGCGATCTGACGATGCGCCACCAGGGTGGCGGCCACAAGCAGAAGATCCGCCTGATCGACTTCAAGCGCGACAAATACGGAATTCCGGGCCGCGTGGCGACGATCGAATACGATCCCAACCGCTCGGCGCGCATCGCGCTGATCCACTACGCGGACGGCGAAAAGCGCTACATCCTTCAGCCGGTAGGGCTGACTGTGGGAGCGACGGTGACTTCGGGTCCCGAGGCCGACATTCTGGTAGGTAACTCTCTGCCGCTCAAGAACATTCCTTCCGGCACGACGGTGCACGCGATCGAGCTGAAGCCGGGCAAGGGCGCGCAGATGGCGCGTTCGGCAGGGACGCAGGCTCAACTGGTGGCCAAGGAGGGCGATTACGCCCTGCTCAAGCTGCCTTCGGGCGAGACCCGCAGGGTGCTGGTCGACTGCATGGCGACCATCGGTCAGGTGGGCAACACCGATCACGAGAACATCTCGATCGGCAAGGCAGGCCGCAATCGCTGGATGGGCATTCGCCCGGCCAACCGCGGCGTGGTTATGAACCCGGTGGATCACCCGCACGGCGGCGGCGAGGGCAAGACCTCAGGCGGACGCCATCCGGTGACTCCGTGGGGCCAGCCCACGCGTGGTTACAAGACGCGCAACAACAAGCGGACGGATACGTACATCGTGTCGCGCAGGTCGAAGTAGAGGAGCTGACGGAAAATGGCACGTTCTACAAAAAAAGGGCCGTTCATCGATTCGCACCTGATGGTGAAGGTCGAAGTGCTGAACCAGGCCAACGAGAAGAAGGTAGTGAAGACCTGGTCGCGCCGCTCGACGATCTTTCCTGAGTTTGTGGGCCACACCATCGCGGTACACAACGGAAAGAAGTTCGTTCCGGTGTACGTGACGGAGAACATGGTGGGCCACAAGCTGGGCGAGTTCGCTCCCACACGCACGTTCAAGGGCCACACCGGCGGCAAGTCCGAGTCGGCGGCCAAGGCGCGCTAAGTAAGACAGCTTCTAGCTGCCAGCTTCCAGCCTCTAGCTTGATCGAGGCGGAACAAACAGCAGGGGCCTTTGGATACGAAGTGCCGCTATGGCATGTACATAGCCTGGGCACGGAAAAGCTAGTAGCTAGCAGCTAGTAGCTGCACTTAGAGGAAGCAGAGATGGCAGTCGAGACAAGAGAATACCATGCGTCGGCGCGGTTTCAGCGGGTATCGCCGCAGAAGGCGCGGCTGGTGCTGGATCTGATCAAGGGCCGCGGCGTAGGCGAAGCGTTGCAGACGGCGGCGTTCACCAAGAAGCGGATCGCTCCGGTGATTCACAAACTGCTGACCTCGGCGATCGATAACGCCAAGTACGTAGCCGGTGAGCAGGGTGTCGACCTGGACGTGGACAACCTGTACGTGAGGCGCGCAATCGCCAACGACGGTCCGCGCATGAAGCGTATCCGTCCGGCTCCCATGGGCCGGGCCTATCGCTACCAGCGCAGGCTGACGCACATCACGCTGGCGGTTGCCGAGCGCGAGGGCGCGGCGGGCCTGGTGACGAAGGTCGAAGAGCCCGCGGTTGCCGTTGCGCCGAAGAAGGCAGTGGCGAAGAAGACGGCCGCTAAGAAGCCCGTAGCCAAGACGGCTCCGGCGAAGAAGGCTGCCGCCAAGAAGACGGCCAAGAAGGCCGAGTAGTTGGCCGCACAGAGAGTTTGAGAGGAAAAGTATGGGGCAGAAAGTCCATCCTTACGGATTCCGGCTGGGAATCAACAAGCCATGGCGTTCACGCTGGTTTTCGGAGCGCGAGTACGCCAAGCTGCTCATCGAGGACGTGAAGCTGAAGGCTGAGCTGCGCGAGAAGCTGAAGGCCGCCGGCGTTAGCTCGGTCGAGATCGAGCGCCCGGGCAACAAGCTTCGCTTCCTGATCCGAACGGCTCGTCCGGGCATTGTGATCGGCCGCAAGGGCGCCGAGATCGAGAAGCTCAAGACCGAGCTGGGCAAGCGCACCAACCGCGACGTGTTCATCGACATCATTGAGGTGAACAAGCCGGAGCTGGATGCACAGCTGGTGAGCGAGAACATCGCCCTTCAGCTCGAGAAGCGCGTCAGCTTCCGTCGCGCCATGCGCAAGAGCGTGGACTCGGCGCTGCGTTTCGGCTGCAAGGGTATCAAGGTTCGCGTCTCGGGCCGTTTGAACGGCAACGAGATTGCGCGCTCGGAGTGGTATCTGCAGGGCCGTCTGCCGCTGCACACGCTTCGCGCGGATATCGACTACGGCTTCACGGAAGCGAACACGACGTATGGCGTGATCGGCGTGAAGGTGTGGATCTACCGCGGCGATATCTACGAGCAGAAGCGGCGCCAGGCGCCCGCGGCTACGTCGTCGGGTGTGTTTTAACGGCAGCTTTCAGCTTCCAGCCTCTAGCTTCTAGCTAGGTTGGTGGGAGGTCAGGCTGCGGCGAGATAAAGCTAGGAGCTAGTAGCTAAGAGCTAGTAGCTGCTCTTCGAGGGTTTCGTTATGTTGATGCCAAAGAAGGTGAAGTACCGGAAGCAGCAGAAGGGCAAGCGGCGCGGCAAAGCGTGGCGTGGTTCTTCGCTGGCGTTCGGCGAGTATGGACTGAAGGTGATGGAGTGCGGTTACATCACCGATCGGCAGATTGAAGCCAGCCGTATCGCGATGACGCGTTTTATCAAGCGCGGCGGCAAGATCTGGCTGCGTCTGTTTCCGGACAAGCCGATTACCAAGAAGCCTGCCGAAGTCCGAATGGGCTCGGGCAAGGGCGCTCTGGATCACTGGGTAGCGGTGGTCAAGCCGGGCAAGATTCTCTTCGAGATGGAAGGGGTTGAGCCCGCGATTGCCCAGGAGGCGATGCGTCTGGCGTCGCACAAGCTGCCGCTGAAGGTTAAGTTCGTGCAGCGGCCGGGCGCCGAGAAGGTCAAAGAAGCGGCCAAGGTGTAGAAGCTTCATCCGTCGGCTATGAGCGATTCGCTCCTGGCTATGGTTGTGGCAGGCAAGAGATTCAGGCGATGGCTGAAGCGGTTAGCTCGGTGAGATGCAGCTAAGAGCTAACAGCTTGGAGCTAGGAGCTAAGAAGAAGATGGAACTGAAAAAGATTCGCGCACTGAGCGAGAGCGAGATCGCGCACCACGAGAAGACAACGGCCGAGCAGTTGTTCCGGCTGCGCTTCCAGGTGGCGTTGGGACAGAACGACGGAGTGAAGAAGCTCCGCCAGCTGCGCAAGGAGATTGCGCAGGTCAAGACGGTTGCGCGCGAGCGCGAGCTGGGCATTCGCGGCGAGGCGACACCCGCTGCGGGAGCAGCGCCGGCGGCCGAGACCAAGAAGCGCAAGACGAAGGGAGCCGGTAAATGACGGCGGCAGAAGTGAAACAGGCGCCCGTTTCGCGGCGCAACGAGAAGGTTGGCGAGGTGGTCTCGACCAAGATGGAGAAGACCATCGTGGTTGCGGTCGAGATGCGCAAGGCCCATCCGAAGTACAAGAGGATCGTGCGTTCCACAAAGAAGTTTTATGCGCACGACGAGCAGAGCTCGGCACGTATGGGCGATGTGGTGCGCATCCGCGAGACGCGGCCGCTGAGCAAGCTGAAGCGGTGGTCTCTCGAAGAGATCGTTCGCCGTTCATCGCTGGCGCAGGTCGAAGATACGGCGCACGAGCCGGTGAAGTAAAGCAGCCTTTCGCTTCCAGCTACTAGCTTCCACCCAGCGAGTTCCGGGGCGAGGTAAGTGGACAGAAGTAAGGCAAAGCTAGGAGCTGGCAGCTAAAAGCTGGCAGCTGTTTGGAGAAGAGTCATGGCAGTTCAAATGAGAACCATGCTCGCGGTGGCCGATAATTCGGGCGCGCGCAAGCTGCAGGTGATTCTGCCCCTGGGCGGAAGCCTGGGCAAGAAGGCTGGCCTGGGCGACATCGTAACCGCCGCAGTCAAGGAATCCTCACCTGAGGGCACCGTGAAGAAGGGCAAAGTGGTGAAGGCGGTTATCGTCCGCACCCGCCTGGCGCACCGGCGCAAGGACGGCACCTACATCCGCTTCGACGAGAACGCGGCGGTAGTGATCGGCGACGATCATGAGCCTGTGGGCACGCGCGTATTTGGGCCAGTGGCCCGCGAGCTGCGCGAGAAGAAGTTTTTGAAGATTGTTTCGCTGGCGCCTGAAGTTGTCTAAAGACAGCTTCTATCTCCTAGCCTCTAGCTTTTACGTGCTAAGGCGAAAATGGCTGGGAGCAGCAAAGATAAAGCTAGGAGCTAGCAGCTAGAAGCTAGCAGCTGTTGGAGAGAAGATGCCGAGTTTATTGATTCGTCGCAACGATACGGTTCAGGTGCTTGCGGGTGCCGACCGTGGCAAGCAGGGCCGCGTGCTGCGCGTCTTCCCTGACAAGGGGACCGTGCTGGTGGAGCACGTGCGCGTGGTGAAAAAGACGGTTTCGTCGAAGACCGGACGCCGCACCAAGGGCGGCATCGCCGAGCAGGAGTCGCCGATCCAGGTCTCGAACGTGGCGGTGGTTTGCTCCAGCTGTGGTCCCGCGAAGGTGGGCCGCAAGGTGGTGGGAGACAGCCTGGTTCGGGTTTGCAAGAAGTGCGGCGCGGAAATGCCGACGAAGAAGTAGTTAAACAGCTTATAGCTATCAGCTCTCAGCTTTCAGTTTGGATGTTGGCGAGTTGATGTTGAAGGCTGTGGCAGGAAGTAGCTGAGAGCTGACGGCTAAAAGCTGAAAGCAGAATTGAGCACCTTCCGAAACGGTACACGGGTGCAAGCCCACCCCGAGAGCCGGAAGAAAGAGAGTAATGAGATGGCAGCAAGACTGAAAGAGAAGTACAACAAAGAGATCAAGCAGGCTCTGAAGAAGGAGCTGGGCATCGAGAACCCGATGGCGGTGCCGATGCTTGAGAAGATCGTCGTGAACATGGGCCTGGGCGAGGCGACGCAGAACTCCAAACTGCTCGACCCGCTGGTGGCGGACCTGGCAGCGATCGCCGGCCAGAAGCCGGTGACCACGCGGGCCAAGAAGTCGATTGCCGCCTTCAAGGTGCGCGCGGGAATGCCCATCGGCGCGATGGTGACACTGCGCGGCGAGCAGGCATACGAGTTTCTTGACAGGCTGATCTCGATCGCGCTGCCGCGCGTTCGAGACTTCCGCGGAGTCTCGACAAAGAGTTTTGACGGGCGTGGCAACTACACGCTTGGATTGCGCGACCAGCTGATCTTCCCGGAGATCGATTACTCGAAGGTGGAGAAGCTGAAGGGCATGAACATCACGATCGTGACCACGGCCGCCGATGACAACGGGGCTCGTGCGTTGCTTAAGCACTTCGGCATGCCTTTCCGGCAGGGCGCGTAGAGACAGCTTTTAGCTATTAGCTATTAGCTATTAGCGTCGGTCGAGGCAGGATGGGCGGCCGGGGCAGATTGAAATTGAGTGCTTGTCTTGTGCGGCTTATGTTTGCACGGAACGAGCTAACAGCTAAGGGCTAGAAGCGAATAGCTGGTATTGAGGAAACTATGGCAACCACTGCAAAACGGGTGAAGGACGCGCGGAAGCCGAAGTTCGGCTGCCGCAAGCACAACCGCTGCCAACTGTGCGGTCGGCCGCGGGCATTTTTGCGCAAGTTCGGCATGTGCCGTCTGTGCTTCCGTCAACTGGCGCTTAAGGGCGAGATCCCTGGCGTGACCAAGTCGAGCTTTTAGTAGGGCAGTTGTCAGTGATCGGTTATCAGATGTCGGTTATCCACGGTGGAAATGACTTCTGAGGCAGGTTCGAGTGGAATTTGCTGACAACTGAAAACTGATAGCTGATCACTGTTTCACCATTCCCGCAGGTTTCCGCATTAAGCGGACGAACGGGGGATGAAGGAGAAGGAATGAGTCTGACTGATCCTGTAGCGGATTTTGTGGCCCGCATTCGCAATGCAATCCGGGCCCGTCATCAGAAGCTGGACGTGCCTGCTTCGAAGCTGAAGGCCGAGATCGCCCGCATCCTCAAGGAAGAGGGATACATCTCGAACTACAAGACCCAGGAAGAGGACGGCAAGCAGATCCTGCGCGTGTACCTGAAGTACGGCGGGACCGAAGCTGCTATCCGCGACCTGGCGCGCATCTCCCGGCCCGGCTGCCGCGTTTACGTGGGCCGCGACGAGATCAAGCGCGTCCAGGGCGGTCTGGGCATCTCGATTATGACAACGCCCAAGGGCGTGATGACTGGCCGTCAGGCGCGCCGCGAGGGCGTTGGCGGCGAAGTGCTCTGCGAAGTTTGGTAAAGGCAGGCTTTAGCTACTGGCTTCCAGCTGCTAGCTCGTATTAAGCGAGTCGGGCAGCGTTGCGACGGCAGGGAAAAGCCAGGAGCGAAAGCTAGCAGTTAGTAGCTGTATTCCGGCTGCAGTGGAACGCGCAGTAAGCTGTGCGGGACTCGCAAGCCATAGAAGGATTGAAGAATGTCGCGTATTGGAAAGAAACCGATTCCGCTTCCGGCGGGAGTGAAGTATAAGGTGGACGGGAACACCGTTCTGGTTGAGGGGCCGAAGGGCAAGATGACGGCTCTGATCGCCGACGGGATCACGCTGCGGACCGAAGGCAATCAACTGTTGGTTGAGCGTTCGGGCGACGACAAGGCGGCGGTTCACGGACTGACCCGCGCACTGGTGTCGAACGCTGTGGTTGGCGTGACCGATGGCTGGAAGAAGGAACTCGACATCGTGGGCATTGGCTATCGCGCCGAGCTCAAGGGCAAGAACACGGTGGTGTTCACTCTTGGCTACTCGCACCCGATCGAGGTTCCACTGCCAACCGGCATCGAAGTCGCGGTGGACCCGAAGCTGACGCACCTTGTGGTAAGCGGCATCGACCGGCAGAAGGTGGGCCAGGTCGCCGCCGACATGCGTTCGCTGCGCAAGCCCGATCCGTACAAGAACAAGGGCGTTCGCTACACGGGCGAGAAGCTGAAGAAGAAGGCCGGCAAGACGGCTGGCAAGTAAAAACAGGGATTAGGGAACAGGGATCAGTTAAGAGATTGGCGGGTTAGCCGCTGAGACAAGCGAACCACACTGATCCCTGACACCTGAAACCTGGAACAACCGAACGATGCGGCCGAGCCGCAACGCCGATAGGTGAGAGACAAAGATGATTACCAAGACCAAGAGAAGCGAGATTCGCCAGCGCATCCACACCCGCATCCGGGAGAAGGTTGTGGGCACGGCGGCGCGGCCGCGGCTGGCGGTGTTCCGCTCGCTGAGCAACATCTATGCGCAGGTGATCGACGACGAGCGGGGAGCGACGCTGGCCTCGGCTTCGACGATCAAGGGCAAGAACGGCGGCAACATAGCCGCAGCCAAAGAGATCGGCAAGGCAGTAGCCGAGGCGGCTAAAGAGAAGGGCATCAAGCAGGTGGTCTTCGACCGCGGCGGATACCTGTACCACGGCCGGATCAAGGCTCTGGCAGAGGCGGCTCGCGAGGCCGGCCTGGAGTTCTAAAGGCAGCTACTAGCTACCAGCTACTAGCTACTAGCTCGATGAATGTGGGTCGAGCGATGTTGACTTGGCAAGGAAGCAACTAGCAGCTAGAGGCTAGAAGCTGAGAAGCTCAGAGGATAGCAATGACGATGTTGAAGAAGAAACTCGATGCCAACCAGTACAACCTGAAGGATCAGGTGGTGGCCATCAACCGCGTGACCAAGGTGGTCAAGGGCGGTAAGAATATGTCGTTCGCGGCGCTGGTCGTAGTGGGCGACCCCGGATCGGGAGTGGTCGGCTACGGATCGGGCAAGGCCAAGGAAGTTCCGCAGGCCATCCGCAAGGGGATCGAGTCGGCCAAGAAGAATCTGGTGAAGATCAACCTGACCGAGACCACGATTCCGCATCAGGTTCTGGGCCGGTTTGGTTCGGGCCAGGTGCTGCTGAAGCCGGCTCCCGAAGGCACGGGCGTTATTGCCGGCGGCGCGGTGCGCGCGGTGATGACCTCGGTCGGCGTGCAGAACGTTCTGACCAAGAGCATTGGCTCGCCCAACCCGCACAACGTAATCAAGGCGACGTTTGACGCCCTGGTGCAGCTGCGCGATCGGGCCGAAGTGGCGCACATGCGCGGCAAGACCGTGGAGGAGATGTAAACCATGGCGGCGACCAAGATGATTCGCATTCAGTATTACCGTTCGAAAATCGCCACCCCCACCAAGCACAAGCTGGTGATCAAGGGGCTGGGCTTTACTCGGCTGAACCAGATCGTGGAGCGCGAGGACACCGAGAGTGTCCGCGGCATGGTGAAGGCGGTTCCGCACCTGGTGAGGATTTTAGAAAACTAGCTTCTAGTTTCTAGCTACTAGCTGCTAGCTCCATCCTTCCAGTTCGAGTATTTTCGGCAGGGCACGGAAAGAGCTAGCAGCTAGCAGCTAGAGGCTGATAGCTGCTTTTACAACGCGAGTCGCTGGAGCCTAACTTCGGCGGCGTATGAGCGAGGAGCATATGGCAAGGAATCTATCGAATCTGCGGGCGCCGAAGAAGGCGAACACCGGCAAAAAGCGCGTGGGCCGCGGCATGGGCTCGGGCATGGGCAAGACCTCGACCCGTGGCCACAAGGGCCAGAGATCGCGGTCCGGTTCACACATGATGCGTGGTTTTGAGGGCGGTCAGATGCCGCTTCACCGCCGTCTGCCGAAGCGCGGATTTACGAACATCTTCCGCACTGAGTACACGATCGTGAACCTGGCCCGCATCGCGGAGCTGGGTGTGAGCGAGATTGCGCTCGAAGACTACAAGAAGCTGGGCCTGGCCTCGAGCAAGAAGGCACTGATCAAGATTCTGGGCAACGGCGACCTGACGTCGGCCGTGACGCTGCATGCGCACAAGTTCTCGAAGTCGGCCACGGAGAAGATCGAAAAGGCCGGCGGCAAGGCCATTGTGCTGGGAGAGCCGGCGGCGGCCTAGCGATTGCAGCCCCACCTGAGCGCAAATCGCGATTCGGGTGGAGCACTCAGTTCGGCAGGCGGCTAGGCAACGGTTCCCGGGCTTTTGTAGACTGGAACAGCCAATTCCGCGGAACAAGAGAAGGCAAGAATCTTCACCGGCGCCCCGGGCGCTCGAAAAAAGCGGTTGACCGATGCTCGAAAAGTTTCTGAATATCTTCCGAATTCCCGACCTGCGCAAGCGCGTGTTGTTCACCATGGCGATCCTTGCTGTCTATCGGCTGGGCGCGTTCATTCCGACTCCTGGCGTAAACACGGCGCAGCTTGAAGCGTTGTTCAACTCGCAGGGCGGCTCGGCGCTGGGCCTGATGGACCTGTTCGGCGGCGGCAACCTGCGGCGCATGACGATCTTCGCGCTGGGTATTATGCCCTACATTACGGCGTCGATCATCTTCCAGCTGCTGACGGTTGTGTATGAGCCGCTGGCGCGGATCCAGAAGGAAGGCGAACTGGGCCGGCGCAAGATCACGCAGTGGACCCGTTATGTGACGGTTCTGCTGGGCGTGTTGCAGTCGATCGGTATCGCGGCGATTCTTACCAAGCAGGGTCTGGTGCTGAATCCTGGTATCGGGTTCATCCTGATGACCTGTCTGACGCTGACCTCGGGCACTACGTTCATTATGTGGCTGGGCGAGCAGATCACGGATCGCGGCATCGGCAACGGAATGAGCCTGCTGATCTTTGCCGGCATCATCGCCGGCCTGCCCCGCGGCGTAGGCGACCTGGTCGACAAGGTTCAGACCGACGCATGGGGCTCGATGACCTTCTTCATCCTGATCATGCTCCTGCTGGGCATGGTTGCGGTTGTGGCGTTCATCGTGTTTGTAGAACGCAGCGAGCGGCGCATCCCGATCCAGAGCGCACGGCGCATCGTGGGCCGCAGGCAGATGGGCGGCCAGTCGAGCCACCTTCCGCTTAAGGTGAACTCGGGCGGCGTCATGCCGATCATCTTCGCGAGTTCGATTCTGTCGGCTCCGATGCTGTTCAGCCAGGTGGAGTGGGTTCAGAACAGCCGCTTCCTTCAGCCGATTATTCTTGCGCTTTCGCCGGGCTATCCCTGGTACGAAGTACTGAATATCCTGGGCATCATTTTCTTCGCATATTTCTACGTGTCAATCGTGATGAAGCCGGACGATATCGCGGACAACTTCCGCAAGTCTGGATCGTTCATACCCGGAATCCGGCCCGGAAAAAGGACCTCGGACTTCATCAACGATATTCTTACCCGTATAACGCTGGTGGGCGCGGTGTACCTGATCGTGGTGCAGATGGTGCCTACCTTCCTGATCTCAGGAATCCGTTTCGATAAAATCTGGCTGATCGGCAGTGTCTTTGAAAGGCTGCCAAACTGGATGATCCACGGCATGGGAGTGAACTTCTACTTCGGCGGTACGTCCTTGCTTATTGTGGTGGGCGTAGCCATGGATACGGTCAACCAAGTAGAGTCGCAGCTGATTATGCGTCACTACGACGGCTTTTCGCCGCGCTCCGGGCGGGTAAGGGGCAGAAAGACCTGGTAATGTCGGAAAGGCCAAGTCCAACAGACACAGGCCGGGCAGCGGATACTACCTTCGCGCCCGGCCCGCTTCTTTTGCTGGGTCCCCCGGGAGTAGGCAAGGGGACGCAATCGAAGAACATCGAGAGGCTGTGGGGTATTCCGCAGATCTCGACGGGCGACCTCCTGCGCGCGAATGTAGTGCAGGGGACTTCTGTTGGCAAGGTGGCCAAAGAGGTGATGTCGCACGGAGATCTAGTGCCGGACGCGCTTGTGAACGAAATGGTCGCGCAGCGCCTCTCGCAGCCGGACACCGCCCGGGGATACATCCTGGATGGTTTTCCGAGGACATTTGGACAGGCGGAGTGGCTGGATGGTTGGCTCAAGTCACATGCTGGCTCGCCTCCAGTGATTGCGATTCGAATCCGGGTGAACTATAATCAATTGTTGCGCCGTATTACCGGGCGCCGTAGTTGCCCTGCCTGCCAGGCGATTTATAACGTCTACCTGAATCCTCCTGAAAATGAAGGAGTTTGCAATGTGGACGGAGTTGCGCTGATACAGCGGGCCGACGATAAGGAAGAGGTTTTCACCGAGCGGATGCGAGGCTATCAGGCCTCGACCCGGCCGGTGATCCATCACTACAAGGCGCTCAGGCGCTTTGCCGAGGTGGACGGAGACCGCACGATCGACAAGGTCTCAGAGGAAATCGTCTCCACCGTCAAGCGGTTGCGCAAGTCGTAACCGGGCGGTGGGTTTGTGTGTGTGTGAAAAGCAGTTGTCAGTGATCAGTAGTTAGTTTTCAGCGCGGTGTGCTGCGAATCGTGACTGACATCCGACAACTAGCAACTGACAACTGGAGTTTCGTGGCAGTCGTACTCAAGTCGCAGGAAGAGATCGAGAAAATGCGCCGCGCCGGGCGGGTAGTCCGTGAGGTGCTGGAACTGGTACGCACCCACGTCAGGCCGGGCGCGACGACCTTCGATCTTGAGACAGCGGCTGAGGGACGGCTGAACGAACTGGGAGTGAAGGCGGCCTTCAAGGGCTACCACGGATTTCCCTGCGTGCTCTGCACCTCAGTGAACAGCGAGGTAGTACACGGGATTCCGAACCGCAAGCGGGTTCTTTACCGGGGCGACATTGTTTCGGTGGACTTCGGTGTGGTGCTGGACGGCTACTACGGCGATGCCGCGATCACGGTGCCGGTGGGCGAGATTGGCCCGGAGGCGACGCGGCTTTTGTGGGTAACCGAGTCGTCGCTGGCGGCGGGGATTGCCGCGGTGAAGCCGGGTGCGACTTTGGGCGATATTGGCGCGGCGGTGCAGGAAGTAGTGGAGCGCGCCGGCTTCTCGGTGGTAAGGGATTTTGTAGGACACGGGATCGGTTCGCAGATGCATGAGGACCCGCAGATTCCCAACTACGGCCAGCGCGGCCTGGGAATGAAGCTGAAGGCGGGCATGGTGCTGGCGATCGAGCCGATGGTGAACGCGGGCCGGGCCGAGGTAAAGGTACTTGAAGACGGCTGGACGGCAGTGGCACGGGACGGAAGTTTGAGCGCTCACTTCGAGCACACCGTTGCGGTGACGGCCGAAGGAGCAAGGATTCTGACGGAGTAGCAATACTCTTGTCCAAAACGTAAAGGCGCGTGAGCGTCAGAGGTGGACACGGTTTGTCGAAGGAAGATGCGATTGAGGTAATGGCGACGGTCATCGAGACGCTGCCCAACGCGATGTTCAAGGTCAAGCTCGAGAACAATCACGAGGTCTTGGCACATGTCTCGGGGCGGATGCGCAAGAACTTCATCCGCATCCTTCCGGGTGATCGCGTGGCGGTGGAACTGAGCCCCTACGACCTGAATCGCGGACGGATTGTGTACCGATACAAGTAAGACAGGGATCAGGTTTCAGGTCTCAGGGGTCAGTGATCCCGTATGAGACCTGGGCCGGAGATATCATCGCGGCTGGAGTTTGGCTGCGGGGAGAAGGGCAGTAATCAATGAAAGTTCGGGCATCGGTAAAGAAGATTTGTACCAAGTGCAAGGTGATTACGCGTCACGGCGTGGTTCGCGTGATCTGCGAAATCGCCAAGCACAAGCAGCGCCAGGGCTAGTTGAGGCTGGCAAGCAGGGCGTGTTCCACGGAGAGTTATCAGTTGTCAGTCGAAGCACGCAATAAGCGTGAGGAAACCGAGAACTGAAAACTGACTACTGACAACTTCCCAAGAGGCTAGTTAGCTTGATTCAAGGCTTGCGAGGAACCTCGGAACAGAGACCCGGTAACTCGTGCGAGCCGGTTAAGGCCGGATGCACATAACCAAAGAAGCAGTAGAGGATTCCCAATGGCACGTATTGCTGGCGTCGATCTGCCCCGCAACAAGCAGGCACGGATCGCGCTTACATATATCTTCGGGATCGGCAATCCTCGTGCGCTCAAGATTCTGGACAAGGCGAACGTGGATGCGTTCAAGAAGGTTCAGGACCTGGGCGAAGACGAGGTAAACCGCATCCGCCAGGTGATCGAGGACGAGGGCGATGTGGAAGGCGATCTCCGCAAAGACGTCTCCATGCACATCAAGCGTCTGATCGACATCCAGAGCTATCGCGGCAGCCGGCATCGCCGGTCGCTGCCCGTGCGCGGACAGCGCACCCACACCAATGCCCGCACCCGCAAGGGACCTCGTAAGGGCACAGTTGCAGGCAAGAAGAAAGCGACGGCGAAGACCTAATGGCAAAACAGGATTCGAAGGCCGGCGCGAAGGCCGGCAAGGGCAAGAAGTTCAAGAAGCGCGAACGCAAGAATGTGCCATTTGGCATTGCGCACATTCAGGCGTCGTTCAACAACACCATCGTCACCATCACCGACCAGATGGGCAACACGCTGAGCTGGAAGAGTTCGGGTTCGCTCGGCTTCCGGGGTTCGCGCAAGGGCACGCCGTTCGCGGCGCAGCAGGCAGCGTCGAACGCCGCCGGCATGGCTCGCGATCACGGCCTCCGCTCTGTCGACGTTCGCGTTGCCGGTCCGGGATCGGGCCGCGAGTCCGCGATCCGCGCTCTGGCCGCCGCGGGTATCGAAGTCAAGTCCATCCGCGACGTGACGCCGGTGCCGCACAACGGCTGCCGTCCGCCGAAGCGCCGCAGAGTCTAAGAACAGTTGTCAGTGATCAGTTGTCAGTTGCCAGCCCGAAACGGGCGGCGGCTGATAACTGAAAACTGATTACTGATAACTAATTTGGGCCGGGAGGAAATCTCCTCCAGAGATGTAAACCGGCCGTCATCCGAAGTCAGGAGAAACAATGGCACGTTATACCGGAGCAGTATGCCGCCTTTGCCGTCGCGAAGGCACCAAGCTTTTTCTCAAAGGTCTCAAGTGCACCTCGGACCGTTGCCCGATTGAGAAGCGCAACTTTCCTCCCGGACAGCATGGCAAGGACCGCAAGGCCAAGATCGTCGGCTACGGACTTCAGCTGCACGAGAAGCAGAAGGCCAAGCGTATGTACTTCACGCTCGAGGGCCAGTTCCGCGAGTACTACGAGAAGGCCAGCCGCGCGCAGGGCGTCACCGGCGAACTGCTTATCCAGCAGTTGGAGCGCCGTCTCGACAACGTTGCCTTCCGTCTGGGCTTCGCCATCAGCCGCCGCCAGGCTCGCCAGGTCGTTCGTCACGGACATGTTTCGGTGAACGGCAGGAAGGTGAACATCCCCTCCTTCCAGGTGAACGTGGGCGACGAGATCTCGATCCGCGATCACGCCAAGAAGATGGTCATCATCGAGCAGGGCGCGCAGTATGCGCAGCAGAATCCCCTGCCGACGTGGCTGGAAATGAACTTTGAAACGCTCACGGGCCGGATTCTGCATCTGCCCAAGCGCGCCGACGTGAACCTGCCCATCAACGAGCAGCTGATCGTCGAACTGTACTCGAAGTAACAGCTATTAGCTCTTAGCCATTAGCTTTTAGCTTTCTCTGTGGCGCACGAACGTTTGTAGCAGCACAGAAGAGGCTAAAAGCTAAGAGCTAACAGCTAACAGCTTCAAACCAACCCAAGGAGCACTTGCACGGCCGCCGCAAAATGCATCGCGACGTACATGCCGTGTGGGAACTGAGAGATACGTATGTTGTGGAGAGGATTCCAGAAACCGAAGCGGCTTGCAGTAGATGCCGAGTCGTTGACCAACACCTTTGGCAAGTTCAGCGCGCAGCCTTTTGAGCGCGGATTCGGCACCACGATCGGCAATGCTCTGCGGCGCACGCTGTTGAGCTCGATCGAGGGCGCAGCCGTGACCGCGGTTCGTATTGAGGGCGTTCTGCACGAGTTCCAGTCGATCACCGGCGTGGTTGAGGATGCGACCGACATTATTCTCAACCTGAAGCAGATCCCTTTCAAGCTCAATGGCGAAGGCCCGAAGGCGCTTTACCTGCGCGCCGACCAGCCCGGCATTGTGACCAGCGGCATGATCGAGGCCGACGGCGACGTGGAGATTCTGGATAAGAACCTCTATGTTGCGACGGTATCGGAAGGCGGCCGTCTTGATATGGAGATGCGTTTGAAGCGCGGCCGCGGGTACGTCTCGGCCGACAAGAACTTCGACGCCGATCTGGGACTGGGCTTCATTCCGGTCGATTCCGTCCACTCGCCGGTACGCCGCGTGAACTACGCGGTCGATGCCGCCCGTCTGGGCCAGATCACGGACTACGACAAGCTGACGCTCGAGGTGTGGACCAACGGCGCCGTTCTGCCCGCCGATGCGGTGGGTCTGGCGGCCAAGCTGCTCAAGGACCACATGAACATCTTCATCAACTTCGAAGAAGAAATCGAAGCCGAGGCGCGTGGCGACGAAGGCCGTGTGCTGCTGCGCAACGATAATCTGAATCGCAGTGTTGAAGAGCTGGAACTTTCTGTCCGCAGCTACAACTGCCTGAAGAACGCCAATATTCAGACCATCGGCGAGCTGGTTCAAAAGACCGAAGCCGAGATGCTGAAGACGAAGAACTTCGGCCGCAAGAGCCTGAACGAGATCAAGGAAATCCTGGCGCAGATGGGTCTGTCACTGGGCATGAAGATCGACAGTCAGGGCAATGCGGTGCCGGGGCCGACGAGCATTCCTCCGGCGAGCGTTCTGGCAGGTGGCGGATTTGGGCACTTCGACGATGAAGACGAGCCGCTGGATTCAGTCGATCTCCAGCTGCCGACCGAGTCGGAGAATTTTTAGGAACGAGCTGTTAGCTGTTAGCTCTTAGCTCTTAGCTATCCAGTGCCACAGATGCTTTGTGCCGGTAGATGAGAACTAATGGCTATCAGCTAATGGCAACAAGCTTAATTCGAAAGAGAGTTTTGTCATGCGCCATCGCAATGCAGGATTCAAGCTCGGACGCAATACCAGCCACAGGCGCGCGCTGCTGCGCAATCTGGTTACGTCCGTGATTCTGGAAGATCGTGTGGAGACGACCGTTACCAAGGCCAAGGCGGTTCGTCCTCTGGTTGAAAAGATGATCACCCTGGGCAAAAAGGGCGATCTGCACTCGCGCCGTCAGGCGCTGGCTTTCCTGATGACCGACAAGTCGGTGACGCGGCTGTTTGAGACCGTGGCTCCGCGCTACGGCGACCGTCAGGGCGGCTATCTGCGCATCGTGCGCACCGGCTTCAGGCAGGGCGACGGCGGAGAGAAGGCTTTCATTGAGCTGCTCGGCGCCGAGAAGCACCTCGAAGTGAAGCGCCAGAAGCGTGCCGATGTGAAGGCCAAGAAGCGCGCCGAGCTCGAGAAGCAGCTCGAAGAGGCCAAGAAGGAACAGGCAGCCGAGGGCGGCGAAGAGGCCGCGTAAGCTCCTGTAACTGAGTTCGAACGCAACTACACCAATTTCAACGGGCATCCGCCACGGCGGGTGCCCGTTTTTCTGTATAAAGGCGCGTTAGACGATTGCGTGTGTGAGTTCACAGGCAGAAATGTCGCCAGCTACAGCCAGCGGAGGAGGGTTGTCTAAGCAGCGACGTACGGGCACGAAACATCAGAAGCCATCAAACTCAGGCGGACGAATTTTTGCCTGCCACCGTTTCTTCTTCCTCAGCTTCTTGGGGTAGAAGATGCGCAGGAAGGCGTAGACGAAGAGTTGCATGCTGAGAGCGCCGCAACAGTCCAGCAGCACATCAAGGGGACTCGAACCGCGGTTCGGCAGGGAGGCCTGATGCCACTCGTCCCAGGTTGCGATGAGCCCCGATCCTAAGAGAGAGAGCAGAGCGTCGGGCAGGAAGCGCGAGTTCGGCATGGTCATCCACCAAGCGCGCAGCCATGCCAGGCCGATAATGCCGTAGCCGGCGAAGTGTCCCGACTTACGAATCGCAAGATGGATTGGATCCCAGGCGGGATCGCTGACCGGTCCGAAGAGAAGCTCCCAAAATCTGCGCAGAGGTCCAGTGGTCTTATCGGAGCCGAAGTTCGCCGTCGACTCGAGTGCTACAAGCGCAATGCAAACCAGTACGGGCAGCCATGCGCGGATCCAGAAACCCAGATTTCTTCTGTTATTCGCCATGGTGGTAGTTCGGCGCCTCGCGCGTGATGATGACGTCGTGGACGTGGCTCTCGCGCAGTCCGGCGCCGGAGATGCGGACGAAGCGGGCATTCTCCTGTAGCTCGCGGATGGAACCGCATCCCAGATAGCCCATGCCGGAACGGAGTCCGCCGACAAGCTGGAAGATCATGGCGTCGAGGGGTCCGCGGTAAGGCACGCGGCCTTCAATGCCCTCGGGGACAAACTTGCCAAGGCGGTTCTGCCCGGCGCGCTCGCGCTGAACTACACCTTCGGTGGAGGCTTGTGCCTCGGCGAGGTCCGCTGCGGACTGGAAATAGCGCTCGCCCGAACCCTGGCTCATGGCACTCAGGCTGCCCATGCCGCGGTAGCTCTTGAAGCTGCGCCCCTGGTAAAGGATGGTCTCGCCGGGGCTTTCATCTACTCCGGCAAAGAGCGAACCGATCATGACAGAGCTGGCGCCGGCAGCGATGGCTTTGGTGATTTCGCCGGAGTACTTGATGCCGCCGTCGGCGATAACGGGGATGCCGAGTTCGTTCGCGGCGCGACAGGCCTCGGAGATGGCGGTGATCTGTGGCATTCCCGCGCCGGTGACCATGCGGGTAGTGCAGATGGAGCCGGGTCCGATGCCGACCTTAATGGCGTCGGCTCCGGCGTCGATGAGCGACATGGCGCCCTCGAACGTGGCCACGTTGCCGGCCAGCAGCGCGACGTTGGGGTACATCTTTTTGACTTCGCGGACAGCCTCGAGCACACGCGAGGAGTGGCCGTGAGCGGAGTCGATGGCGAGCACGTCGGCGCGGGCGCGGATGAGTTCGGCGGCGCGCTCCAGATAGTCTCCGGTAGCTCCGATAGCTCCGCCTACGCGCAGACGGCCCTGATCGTCCTTGCTGGCGTTCGGGAACTTGAGCTTCTTCTGAATGTCCTTTACGGTGATGAGCCCCTTGAGCTCGTAGGCCTCGTTGACGACGAGGAGCTTCTCGACGCGGTGCTTGTGAAGGATGCGCTCTGCCTCCTCGAGCGTGGTTCCGACAGGTACTGTGATGAGGTTTTCCTTGGTCATCACAGAGCCGACGGGAATATCGGTGCGGGTCTCAAAGCGCAGGTCGCGGTTAGTTAGGATGCCAACCAGCTTCTTGCCCTGAGTGACGGGTACGCCGGAGATCTTATAGCGGCGCATGACGTCGAGGGCGTCGGCGATGAGCTGGTCGGGTCCTACGGTAACGGGATCGACGATCATGCCGCTCTCAGAGCGCTTGACCTTGTCGATCTCGCCGGCCTGCTCGGCGATGGAAAGATTACGGTGCACGATTCCGATGCCGCCCTGCTGGGCCATGGCAATTGCCATGCGTGACTCGGTGACAGTGTCCATAGCCGCGGAGATAAGCGGCGTATTCAGCGTGATGGAACGGGTGAGCTGGGTCTGGGTGCTGACCGACACCGGAACCACGTCGCTGTAGGCAGGGACGAGGAGGACATCGTCGAAGGTAAGGGCTTCAGGCAGATTCTGAGTAAGCATGGGCTCAAGTAGCGCCTGGTATCAATGTGGACTGTGGGAGGCAGGCGCTTCTCATCATTGTATCGAAGAGGCTGAGTGAGAGCGGGCTTGAGGGACAAAGACGTGAGAAAGTCGCAGGCGGACAGCTCTGGAGGTACCTGATCGGGCATGACCCGGAGATGGCAGACAAACCACTTGTTTGTGGGATTCCAGGTGATTGCCTGGGTGCGTAATCCTCTGTGGCGAAACGAAAAGAGTCTCCTGGAGCGTGTGAAATGCGAACAATACAAACGACGATGGCTATGGTTGGATGGAAGTTCTGGTGGTGGATCGGAGGTCCGGAGATGGGCTCAGGCCACATTCCAGGGTTAGCGTTGATCTGGAAGCCGAAACGCAAGCTTCCGGTCTCGCTGTGCGGGCCAAGGCCGGTTGTGGGGAAAACGTGGCGAGTACAGTTCCGGGGCCAAGTCTGAGGTTGGAGCTGCGAGGCTGAAGAAAACAAGCGAGATAGACCTATCTGGGCTCGAGGGCAGGTACTGTACCTGAAACCTCTTCCCAAACGTGTCGAATTCGGACTATCCTGAGCGCAATCTATTTTTGGGGCGTGTGTAAACAGCCCATCTGGTGCCCGCGTCTAACTGGGCGTTGTGCACACAGCACGCTCGCCAGGCTCCGCAGCAGGTGCGGCCCTCAGCGGAACAATCCGGATCCGGGTCTTGCAAGAGTCCCGGCGCAACGACGGCTAGAACACTTCCCTCAATCTGCAGGAGATGCTCCAATGCAAAGACACACAAAGTTAGGCAAAACGCTCGCTCTGATTACGGTTGGCCTGGTGGCCGTAGCCGCACTCATCGTAGCCGGATGCACCGCCGGCCTTGCCGGAAGCAGCGCCATTACCGCGATCATCAGCACGCCGGTTTCGGTTCCTGTGACGATTACCGATGACCCCGGCGACCAGATTCTGGCCGCGAGCCTGACGCTGAACTCGGTGGTTCTGACCAACACGAAGGGACAGACGGCAAGCATCCTAGCCGCTCCGCTGACCTTTGAGGCATCGCACCTGGATGCGGTGCAGGAGCCCCTGTTTATTCCCTCCATTCCGCAGGACAGCTATACCAGCGTGACGCTGACGTATGCGAATCCGGTAGTGATCTACCTTGACGCCTCGACGAAGCAGGTAGTGACGGCAAACGCCACGCTTGCTGGCGCGACGCAGACGATCACCTTTGCATCGCCCATTACGATCGACAAAACACAGATGTCTCTGCTGGTAGATTTCCTGGTGGCCAAGTCGGTGGCAATCTCCGGCACCTCGGTTACGGTGACGCCGAACTTCGCGGTGAGGGCTGTTCCGATTCCGCAAAATCCCACCAACGGCACGAACGGACTGTATGCCGGCGTAAAGGGCAAGGTATCGGCTGTCGGGACGAACCAGTTCACGATGCTCGATCCGCGCGGCATCTCGGTCACCATCACGGTGGACACCAACACGCAGTATCAGGGGCCTGATCTTGCCAAGTTCGCTGACCTGACCGCGGGCATGATGGTAGAAGCCGACATTCAGATTCTGACCAATGGAACCATGCTGGCCAAACGCGTCGAGGAGCACGTGGCTCCCAACACGAGAGGGCACCTGCTGCTCGGTCCGGTGGTGACGGTAACCGGTTCGCCCGCAACCTCGTTCGTGCAGGCAACGCGTGAGCATGTCGTAGCTTCCGGCACGGCTCCGACGGTCGAAAAGAATACGATCAATATCACGAGCGCTACTAAGTTCCTGATGCCGGGCCGCTTCCAGAACACGCAGGCCGGCGGCGTGCCTTGGACACCAACCTTTAGCGCGAGCACGCTGTTTGCCGGTCAGGTTGTAAATGTGGCGACGACCAACCTGAGCAGCAACACGGCAACGGCAGACGCAGTGATGCTTGCGCCGCAGACCGTTGGCGGTACCATTACCTCGATCACGACGGCTTCGGGCTGGACCTCGGTCACGCTGACGCTGCCGACGGCAAGCTGGTTGGCGACGCTGACCGGTCAGACTTCGGTGGTTGTGATGCTGCCTCCGTCTCCGGTTGCTACGACTGCCTCGGCGGCTCCGAAGGTTGGCGACACGCTGCGGTTCAGCGGCTTCCTGTTCAACAAGAACGGCACGCTGGTGCTGTTTGCGGCGGGGATCGGGCCGGGACCTGGCCAGCAGATCTAACCGTCGCGTATCAGAAGGTAGCGGCGAAGATGGGCGCGGCTCTTGCGAGCCGCGCCCATCTTTTTGTCTTGTGTGTGCAGCGTGTGGCACCGGTAAAATCATCTGGGTTGAATTCCAGAGGAGGATATTCGCATGAAAACAGATCGCAGAGAGTTCTTGCAGGCAGTTGGCGCGGTCGGTCTTGCAGCGTCGGTTCCGGCGGCGATTGCGCAGGCTGGCGAGGCAGCCAAGCCGGCTCGCAGAAAGATGATTATCCGCGCCGACGACATCGGCATGTCGAAGGTCTGCAACATCGGCGCCTTCGATGCCATCGAGAAGGGTGTTGTTACGGCGGCAGCCGTGATGCTGGCCGATCCGGGAACGGAGGATGCGCTGACGCGTCTCAAGGACTTCCCGTGGGTCTCGTTCGACTGGCATATGCATATGTGGGGCGCTCCAGTTACGGATCGCAGCAAGGTTCCCTCGCTGGTTGAAAAGGGCGGTCAGTTTGACGGGCGCTTCCGCACGGACCTGAGTTCGGCTCAGGACGTTGTGTATGAAGAGGCCGTTCTCGAGCTTCGCGCGCAGTTGCTGCGGGCCGACAAGATTCTGGGCCGCGTTCCGGATACCGGCTCGGCGGGCAACGACCGGTCGCCGTGGGGCCGCGCGGTTCACACCATCTCGGAAGAGTTTCATCTGGTCTACAACTTCTCTGGCCAGTCGCCCACGCCGGAGTTTTATCTGAAGCACATCAAGGACGCGCAGGACCGCGGGGAGGAGTGGGCGAAGTACTACTCGTCAACGCCGAACAAGGGCGCAGCGCCCGATCCGAAGTGGGCGAGCCGCAAGATCACTTCGCTTTCAGGCACGGCCGCGTTCAGCGATCTTCTGGTGGACTCGATTGCGAGCGTGGAAAAGAACTACGATCCGGTCACGTATTACACCGAGGACAAATTTGGAATCCTGAAGTCGCCGATGGATGTGATCACCTGGCAGGCGTGGCATCCGGGTTATGTGGACTACTACACCTATCGTCTGGGCGAGCGGGTGAACCGCGCGCGGGCGCAGCAGTTTGTGGTGAGCCGTCCGCAGGACGCCTCGGCGATGATGGATCCTCGGCTGCGCAACTGGATCAAGGAGAACAAGATCGAACTGGTGAACTACCGCGACGCGCTGTACGGCTCAAGCGAATACCAGAACCACCTCAAGGCGGTGGGCAGCGATCTTTGCATGATTTAAAGACAGGGATCAGGGTCAGGGGCTTAGCGGCCTCTGGCCCTTTTCCTTTGCCTGGGGGTCATCATTCAAAAAATGCGGTATAAATTGTCTAACGTATAGAAAATAGTCAGGTTAGGGTGAGTTAGTTCTGCTAACTGCAGTAATCTAAAATAATTAGAGCCATCTATTTCAAAATAAACGACTTACTGACGCACTGCGAGAAAATGGCATCCGCTGCGGCGGATGCCATTTTGCCATTTCAAGCCGAGTATAGCTGATTTTGGGAAATCATCGGCAGTGGACGGTTTGGTGCAAGTTGTTGCATGGGCGTGGGATAGTCTCTGGCTGCGGGAAGTGGGGGTTGACGGGGAGGATTGGGGGTATCCCTGCGAGACGCGGATGGGTGGTGGGGTCGATCGATCCCAGGTCTGAAAATCCAGACCTGGGGCACCCAGATTTGTGGTGGGTTGAGAGGTGGATGACCTCCCCGGACCCGGGCGAAGTGCTGAATTTACTTGGGCGGGGCGAGGGGCTTTTCGTGGAGGATTATCCAGTTGATGCCGAAGCGGTCGCGGAGCTGGGCGAAACGGTGGGCGAAGAAATGCTCGGCCAGGGGCATGAAGACTTCGCCGCCATCGGAGAGGACGTTGTAGATGCGCTCGGCTTCCTCGTTGGAATCAACAGAGAGGGTGAGGTAGGCGCTGCGCATGGGCTGTACTCGCTCCGGGGGGCCGTCGCTGGCCATGACGAAGGTGTCGCCGATCTGGATGCGGGCGTGGAGGATGTCCTCGGGCTTGAGGCCGGGGGGCAGGTTGGTAGGCGCGCCGTGGACGGCCATCTGGGCGAAGGTGCCTTTGGCGAGGATGGTTGCGCCGAGGTGCTGGGTGTAGAAGTCGAGGGCCTGGGCACAGGTGCCCGGGAAGTTGAGGTAGGTGTTTAGGTTCATGGGGGGTACCTTTTAGCGAGTGTGCAAGTTGGCAGGTTGAGAGTCGATCAATCCCAGGTCTCAAAACGAGACCCGGGGCACCCAGTTTCCTGGGTAGGCTGGGGTAGAAACCGTGCGCCAACGCAGGAAAGGTACGGGCGCGAGGCCCGTACCTTTGGCAGTCTGGGGAGGGAGCTGAATTATCCCTTAGCGATAGCTAAGCGGCGGTTCACCTCGGTCCAATTGACAACGTTCCACCATGCGGCGAGGTAGTCGGCGCGGACGTTTTTGTACTTGAGGTAGTAGGCGTGCTCCCAAACGTCGTTGAAGAGGATGGGATACAAACCCTGTGACAGGGGCGAGTCCTGGTTGGCCGTGGAGATGACCTTGAGCTTGCCGCCGGTGTATACGAGCCATCCCCAGCCGGAACCGAACTGCTTGGCGGTGGTCTCGTTGAAGGTCTTTTTGAAGGTCTCGAAGTCGCCGAAGTCCGCGGTGATCTGGGCGGCGATGGGGCCGGTGGGCGCTCCGCCCACGTTGGGAGAGCCGACGGGGCCCATGAGCTTCCAGAAGTCGGTGTGGTTGGCGTGGCCGCCAGCATTGTTGCGGACGCCGGTGCGGATGTCTTCGGGGACCTTGGCGATGTTCTTTACCAGCTCGTCGATGGGGAGGGCGGCGAGGTCGGGATGATTGGCGACGAGGCCGTTGATGTTGTTGACGTAGGTCTGGTGATGCTTGTCGTGATGCAGGTGCATGGTGTCTGCGTCGATGTAGGGCTCGAGGGCGGTGTAGTCGTAGGGCAGTGGTGCGAGTTCGTAAGCCATGTCTGGAAGTGTCCTCCGCTTTCGTTCGTGTGAGGGAAGAGTCGCGCCGCGCATCAGCATTGGAGCAGCGGCAAATGGTTGCCGAGCAAAAGACCTCAGCTATAAGAATGGATGCGCGAGGCAGGCGGAAGGGTGCGGGAAACTTGCGAAATAGAAGCAGGCAGGCGTGCGGCGCGGGTAAGGGGGAAGTGCCGCCGGGGGTGAGGCGAGGGCAGAATCCGCTACAATGAGAGTGCAAATCGTGCAGCCGCGACGAGGCCCGCGCTGGCCGCCGAGTGTAGAGAAGGCGCCGATCTCCGATTCGGCTTCTGAACTTCTAAGTTGTTCATCGAATAGACTTTGATGCCTCCTTTGATCCCGACAGCGCGTCTTGAACGAAAGGAACAAGTCCTACCCGCCATGAGCACAAAATCAGACCAATCCGCCCTCGATCAGCTTTCAATCAACACGCTGCGCCTGCTTGCCGCCGATACGGTGGAGAAGGCGAAGAGCGGACATCCGGGAGCGCCGCTGGGTTGCGCGCCGATCTCGTATCTGCTGTACCGGAAGCTGATGAAGCACAATCCGGCGAACGCGAAGTGGGCGGATCGCGACAGGTTTGTGCTGTCGAACGGGCACGCTTCGTCGCTGCTGTATGCGTCGCTGCATCTGGCGGGGTATGCGGTTTCGATGGACGACCTGAAGAGCTTCAGACAGTGGGAGTCGAAGACGCCGGGGCATCCCGAGTCGGTGGATACCGAGGGCGTTGAGGTGACGACGGGTCCGCTAGGCCAGGGATTTGCGATGGCCGTGGGGCTGGCGATGGCGGAGAAGCATCTGGCGGCGGTGTACAACCGACCGGGCTTCGACGTGGTGAATCACTCGACGTATGTTCTGTGCGGCGACGGCGATTTGATGGAGGGCGTGAGCCACGAGGCGGCGGCGCTGGCCGGAACGCTGGGGCTAGGCAAGCTGATTGTGCTGTACGACGACAATTTGATTTCGCTGGACGGGCCGACCTCGCTGAGCTTTACGGAAGACGTGGAGAAGCGGTTTGAAGCTTACCACTGGCACGTGCAGCAGGTTGCGGACGGCAACGACCTGAAGTCTCTTGAGGAAGCGATTGAAGAGGCGAAGTCGGAGACGGCGCGGCCGTCACTGATTGCGGTGCGTACGGTGATTGGATACGGCAGCCCGAAGGCGGGAACGAGCAAGGTACACGGCGAGCCGCTGGGCGCGGAGGCGTTGAAGGCGACGAAGAAGTTCTTCGGCTTCCCGGAGGAAGAGAGCTTTAACGTGTCGGGCGAGGCGTTTGCGAACTGGCGCGTGGCTGCTGAGCGCGGCGCGAAGGCCGAAGGGGATTGGAAGAGCCGGTTTGCAAGCTATCGGGCCGAGCATCCGGAGCTGGCCGCGGAGTTTGAGCGGACGCAGAGGGGCGAGCTGAAGGCGGGATGGGAGAAGTCGATTCCGGCGTTTGCGGCGGAGAAGCCGGCGGCGACACGCAATGCGGGCGGCGTGATTCTGAACGCGATTGCGGAGGTTGTGCCGGAGCTGTTTGGCGGCGCGGCGGATCTGACGGCATCGACCAAGACGATCTTCAAACCGGGCGCGAACTTCCACGAGAACTCACTGGGGAGGAATGTGTTTTTTGGCGTGCGCGAGTTCGGGATGGCAGCGGCGGTGAATGGAATTGCGGCGCACGGCGGGCTGATTCCGTTTGGCTCGACGTTCTTCTGCTTTGCCGACTATATGAAGCCGGCGATGCGGCTGGCGTCGCTGATGAAGACGCATGCGCTGTTTATCTTTACGCACGACTCGATTGGGTTGGGCGAGGACGGGCCGACGCATCAGCCGATTGAGCAGTTGACGATGCTGCGGTCGCTACCGGGGATGACGGACTTCCGCCCGGCGGATGCGAATGAGACGGCGGCGGTTTGGCAGTTGGCGCTGGAGCGCAAGGGACCGAGCTTTATGGCGCTGAGCCGGCAGGATCTGCCGGTGATCGACGCGGCTAAGGTGGATGTGGCGGCGGGTGTGCGGCGCGGAGCCTACGTTGTTGAAGATGCGAAGGACGCACAGGTGATTCTGATCGCGACGGGGTCGGAGTTGTGGACGGCGATCGAAGGCGCGAAGAAGCTTGCCCGCGAAGGCATTGCAGTGCGCGTTGTGAGTATGCCGAGCTGCGCGATCTTTGACGAGCAGACGGCGGAGTATAAAGCCAGCGTGCTGCCGGCGGGAGTGGCGAAGGTATCGGTTGAGGCCGGTTCGACGATGGGCTGGTGGAAGTATGTTGGCTCAAACGGAGCGGTGATCGGCATGGATCGCTTTGGAGCTTCTGCTCCGCTGTCGGTTTTGAACGAGAAGTTCGGGTTCACTGGTGACAACGTTGCTGCGGTGGCGAAGAAACTGTTGGCGGGAGGCAGGTAGATGAAGCTGGTCATCGGTTCGGATCACGCCGGATTTCCGCTGAAGGAGCAGGTGCGCGCCATGCTTACCGCAGAGGGTCACGAGGTTGTGGACCTGGGCGCGTACAACGCAGAGGCGTCGGACTACCCGGACTACGCCGAGAAGGTGGCGCTGGCCATCAAGCGTGGCGATGCGCCTCGGGGAATTCTGATCTGCGGGTCGGGCGTGGGCGTTTGCGTGGCGGCGAACAAGATTCCAGGGATACGGGCGGGCATGTGCCACGATACGTACTCGGCGCACCAGGGCGTGGAACACGACGACATGAACGTGCTGGTGATGGGGGCGCGGATCATTGGGCCCGAATTGGCGTTTGAGTGCGCGCGGGCTTTTGTGGGCGCGAAGTTTGAGATTGAGGGCGAACGGTTTGTGCGCCGGTTCAATAAGGTGCTGGCGATTGAGAAGAAGTACATGCGCGCGGAGTAGGTGGCGCTTGCTGGTGGTTGGTTGAGGGTCGTGGTCTCCCAGGTGCCCAAAGGCGAGGCACCTGGGGCACCCATGGTTCGCAGGGGAACCAACATTCCAGAGACCTGTGCCACCTGCCCGGTGGCTGGTTGAGGGCGGATCTTTCCCGCCCAAGCAGAGCTTGGACGGGGCATCCATGGTCTAGTGGTGGGTTTGCTTCCCGTAGTCCTCACTGTTGGCGGCGTCCAATGATAATCTGATTCACATCTGGAGGCGGGGTTGTTTCAGGCGGGAATATCCCCGAGAGAAACTGTGTCCGGCAAGCTGGAGATGATAGTCGGCCCGATGCGCTCGAACAAGACTGCGGAGCTGCTGCGGAGGATCGAGACGCGGAGGGAGTACGCCAACCAGTACGTGCTGCTGCTGAAGCCGAGCGCGGACACCAAGGCCGCTGCGGGCTGGGTGGAGAGCCGCAATCGCAAGGGCACTGGCAAGATGCCTGCGGTTGAGTTTCCATCGAGCGATCCGTGGTCGGCGCTACCCATTCTGAGAGATACAGAACAGCAGATCGGCAAGCGCGTGGAGTGCGTGGCGATCGACGAGGGGCAGTTTGTGAAGGACTTGTTCCTGTTCACGAAGCGGCTGCTCGACGAGGGGCACGACGTGATGGTGTCGGGGCTGGAGCTGGACTTTCGCGGGATGCCATTCGGCGAGATGCTGAACCTGGGCTGGCTGGTGCGGACGTACGCGGGCAACATCACCGAGCTGGTGGCGTATTGCGCATGCGGTGCGAAGGCGCTGTATCCGCAGCGACTGGTGGACGGCAAGCCCGCGCCGTGGGACAGCCCGATTATCGCGGCGGGGGATTTCTACGAGCCGCGATGCGAGGCGCACTTTGTGCTGCCGGGAAGACCGCATTGAGTGGGCGGGTGGCTGGTTGAATTTTGTGGTTTCCCGGGTGCCAAATGCGAGGCACCCGGGGCACCCAGTTTCGTGGTTGGTTGAGAACTGGTCGATTGAGTTTTGTGGCTTCCCAGGTCTCAAAATCGAGACCTGGGGCACCCAAATTCATAGGCATGCTTACAAAATCACGCGGTCACGGTAACAGGCGGAGATTTCCCGTCTGCTATTTGAAGCGGAATACGAGTCCCGTTCCGAACTTAACGCTGTTCTGCACGTTGGTGGTGGAGTTGGGGACTTGCGAGCGGAGCCAGTCAACCTCAAATGCTCGCACGGCGATGTGCGGGGAGATATCGACGTTCATGCCTCCGCCGGCCTGCGCGGCCAGGCTGCTTGCATTGCCCAGCGCTCCTCCTGTTGCGGGAAAGATGCTGTGGAAGCCGAAGGCCTCTCCGCCGAGTAGTTGGCCGAAGAGGGCGTACTTACGTCCGGGCTGACGCCAGGTGTAGCGCGCGCCGAAGGTGGCTGTCACGAGGCTGAGCGGAATACCGGAGGAGTGCATGTTGCCGGTGTGGAGGCCGGTGATGTCGGCCACGACGCCCCAGTTGCGGTAAAACTGTCCGTGCACCTGAACGCTGCCGCCCTGCATCCAGAAGGACTGTTTTGTGATGGCGTCTGCGAGCGTGGCGTCGTAGGTGAAGGACAGTTCGAGATTTCTCTCGGGCACGGCCGGTTTTGGTTTCTGTGCTGTTGCCGCCGCTGCGATCGCTCCCAGAAGGAGCATGGTGCTGATAGCTCTGCGCATCGCGTGTCTCCTTTCAGGTTATTGAACGTTGAGCGTGACGGAGGCGGAGTGCTGAAGTCCGCTGGAGGCCGCGGTCACGGTAATGGTGTAGTCTTGCGGCTTCTGCGAGAAGAATCCGTTGATGCCGGTCCCGCCGCATCCGGTGATGAGCGAGGCCGCCGCACCGCCGGCTAGCAGGATCAGCATCCAGAGCAGGGCCCGGGCGCGCTTTCGCATTCGGTGCAGACCAAACCAGCCAAGCAAGGCAAGAGCAAGAGAGCCGAGTCCGCGCGCGGGAGCGAGCATGCCGGAGGCGGGAGCGGTTTGTATGGTCATGGTGATGGTTTGCGCGCTGCCGCCGCTGGAAATCGTGCCTGGCGAGAAGATGATTGAGGAGCCGCCCGGGGCACCGCTAAAGGAGAAGCCGACCGTGCCGGCGTAGCTGCCGTAGAGCGGGGCCAGCAGGAACTGGAAGGTTGTGGAGCCGCCCGGAATCACGCTATGGCCTGTCGAGCCGGAGTTGGTAAATGTGAAGTCGAGCGGGGAGACAACTACGGAAACCGGTGCAGAGGTGCTGGTGTTGAAGTTGCTGTCGCCGTTATAAACGGCGGTGATGCTATGCATGGCGCCGGGCGCGAGCGTGCTGGTTGTATAAGTTGCGGTGGAGCCGCTCAGCGTTGTGGTTCCCAACAAGGTTGCGCCGTCGTAAAAAGCGACGGAGCCGGTGGGCGTGCCGGTGAACTGCGGTGAGACGGTTGCGGTGAAGGTGACGCTCTGGCCGGGAATGACGGGGTTGCTGCTGGCAATAAGCGTGGTGGTTGTGGCGGCTTTGCTCACGACGACGGCGGGGGCCGAGGTTTTGGCGCTTGTGAGGAAGTTGGTGTCGCCGGAGTATTGGCAGGCGTAGTTATGCGTGCCGACGGCGGGCAGGCTTACCGTGTAGGCGGCGGCTGCGCTGGAGACGGCGCCAGCAGGAGAGAGCGTTGCGGCTCCGTCATAGAAGGCGACGGTTCCGCCCGGCACGGTGCCGAGTACCGAGGCTGGGGAGATGGCGGCGTTGACGGTGACCGGCTGGCCGTAGACGAGAGCGG
The DNA here is from genome assembly GCA_903842065.1 of uncultured Acidobacteriaceae bacterium. GTDB lineage: Bacteria > Acidobacteriota > Terriglobia > Terriglobales > Acidobacteriaceae > Telmatobacter. The sequence continues at coordinate 32,010 of CAIMKZ010000048.1, forward strand.
TTGCGGTGGGTGTAACGGCGAGGCTGGTAGCGGCCTTGGTATTGGTGAGCGAGAAGCTGGCGGGAGCGGCGACTCCGGAAACAGTGGCGGTGACCGCGTAGGCGGTTGCGTTGGCGATGCCGTTGGCCGTGGCTGAGACGCTGGCTGTGCCGTTATTGGCGGTGGTTGCGGGGGAGCCAGTGAGCGTGGCCGTGGTGCCGGAGGCCGGGGCGTTATATGTGACCGAGACGCCGGAGACGGGGTTGCCGTAGGCGTCAGAGACGGTGACTACGAGCGGGTTGGCGAAGGCCGTGCCGATGGCGGCGCTCTGCGCGGAGCCTGAGTTGACGGTGACCGAGTTGACGGCCGCTGCGGTTACAGCTTCAGTGGCTACGGCAGGCGTAACGGCGGTGAGCGAAGCGGTGTAAGTGTAGGTGCCTGCGACGGTGAGCTGCGCGGCGGAGAGGTTGAAGGTGGCGATGCCTCCGACGGCCGCTGCGGTGTAGGTCCGCGAGTAGCTTCCGGGGCCGGTAACCGTGAGGGTGATGGTGTCAGTAGCCGAGGCGACCAGGGTGCCGGTTGCATCTTCTTCCTGCACCTTTACGGATGGGCCCGCGTTTCCGCCGGCAACGATGGGAGTGGGCGGCGGAGAGAGGAAGGCGAGCTGGGAGACCACAACGGCCGAGATGATCTTGAAGGGGGAGCTGGTAACGGAGAGGGTGATGGGAGTGACTGCACCGGGGGGCGTGACGGTGACGCTAGTGGAGAGTGTGTTGCCGGTGCCGACGGTGTCAACGGCGAGGCTGCTGTATGTGGCCAGGCCTCCGGCGGAGGTTGCAGTGAGGTTGGCCGGGGTGACGATTGCGCCGGTTCCGCTGAAGACCAGAGTGATGGGGATGCCGTTGACGCCGGCGATGTTGTTGGGTCCGGGCAGGTTGGGATTGGTCTCAAGCAGCCGGACGGTGGGCGCGGGCGAGATGTTCTGATTGACGATGGTGTCGGTGGGCTGCTGTACGAACTCAAGGCCGGTGTAGCCGGTCTGTACCGCGCCGAGGTCGAGGAAGGTGCCGGAGAGGCGGGGGAATCCGCGCTCGTCGGTAGTGAGGCCCCAGGGGAGCGTGGTGGGGTCTCCGGCTTCGATGGCGGGGCTGCCGGTCATGGGCAGCATGGTTTTGATGGTGGCGCCGGGGCCGTTGAGGGCCAGCGGGGCCAACTGCGGATCGCCGCTGGTGATGGAGACGGTGTCGATGGAGTTGTAGACGGACCCCGCGGCACAGTTGACGCAGTCTGCCGAACCGTTGTTGGTGTTGCCGGCGACGATGCTGTTTGCGATGAGGTTGTAGTTGGGTCCGATATCGCCTAAACCCACAATGCGGCTGTCGATTCCGCCGCCGTCACCGCCGGTGTCGTTGAACGCGGTGTTGGCGGAGATGGTGCTATCGACGACGGAGAGCGAAGAGGAGCTGTAGACCCCCGCGCCGTTGCTGGCGGAGTTTCCGGACACGGTGCTGTTGGTCATGGTCACTGCGCCGAGTCCGTCGATGAAGATGCCACCGCCGAGCGCCGTGTCGGGCACGCTGTTGCCGGAGACGGTGGAGTTGCTCATGATGAGAGCGCCGTTGTTGTAGATTCCTCCTCCGAAGCCGTAAAAGCCGCCAAAGCCGTTGGAGCCGCCGTTGCTGTTTCCGCTGACGGTGACGTGGTCGAGCATCATGGGAGCGAGAACGTAGGGGAAGACGGACTCGTTTAAGTCGTTGAGGATGCCTCCGCCGGCTGCGTAGCGGGAGAGGTCGTAGGAATTGTTGTTGGAGACGGCGGAGTTGGAGACGGTGAGGTTGCCGTTGTTGTAGATGCCACCGCCTCCGGCGCTGGTGGTGTGAGCGGGAAAGTGCGAAGCGCCTGAGACGAAGCCATTGGCGATGGTGAGGCCGGAGAGGTTGACAGTGTTTCCGACATCCAGGGCGAAGATGGGGCCGAAGGTGTTTGCGCCGGAGATGGTGAGCGCGTCTTTGCCCGGGCCGGCGATATCAACGGTAGTGGTTGCGCCAAGATCAGGCAGTGTGGCGGTGAGGGTGATGGTATTCGAACCGCTGGAGGGGAAGACGGCGGACTTGAAGACGACGTCGCCGCTGCCGTAGCTGTTGGCTGCGTTGATGGCGTCGGCGAGCGAGCAGGAGGCGCCGGAACCGCTGAGGCAGTCTGGAATGGCGTCAGTGCCGCCGCTGGTGTTGGTAACCGTAAGGTAGTGGGTCTGGACAGCGCCGAGATCGATTTTGCCGCTGCCGCAGCCGGATGTGGAGAGCAGGAAGCCGCGCTGGTCTTTCGACAGCGGGTTGCTGAACTGGTCGAGAGCCGCAACACCCAGTCCGCCACAGAGGGCGGTGCTGGCGGGCAGGGGCATGATGGTGGGCAGGTAGCCGCCGTTCCACTGGAGCGAGCCGAGGGCCGGGGGCGTACCTCCGATGAGGTTGTTCGAGGTCTGCGCGCCGCACTGGTCGCATTCGCTGGAGTTGGCGATGCCTGCTGCCGTGTTTCCGCTGACGATGCTGTTGAAGATGGCGACCGGGAAAGGAGAGCCAAAGGGATTGATCTCGATGCCGCTTCCGACGGTGCCGGCGGAGTTGCCTGAGATTGTGCTGTTAGTGACCGTGAGCGTGGTAAGAGGGGCGCCCAGCATATAGATGCCGCCGCCAGTCGCGCCCGCCGAGTTGCCGGTGATGGTGGAGTTAATGATGGTGGTGGGCTCGTCGAAACTCTGGATGCCGCCGCCCTGGTTGATAGCCGGAGAGGTGGAGCTGTTGAAGCTGGTGTTGCCGGAGATGGTGGAATCAACGATTGTGAGCGATCCGAAGCTGCCGTAGATGCCGCCGCCGCCGTAAGAATAGTTGTTAACGATGTTGCAATTGGAGACGGTCAGGTAGGTGCTGCCCATCTGTATTCCGCCGCCATAGTCGGAGTTTCCGCTGGTGATGGTGAGGCCTGAGATGCTGACCGTGGCACCCGCAGTACTGATATAGAAGACCGAGCCGGGCCAGCCTCCCAGGACGTTGTTTTGCATCGAGACCGTGACCAGGTAGGCGCCCGGTCCCTGTATGGTCACGCCCGCAGTAATGGTGAGCGTGTCCCGGAGTTGGATGATTCCAACCAGGTTGGGCTGAAATGTGATGGTGTCGGGATTGAGGAAGGCGTTAGCCTCCCCGACAGCTTCGCGGAGGGTGCAGCGCTGGAGGCCCGCGCAGGAGTCTCCGGGCATGGCAACGTCAGAGAGCGTGGTAACGACATAGGTTTGGCCAGGGAATGCATGAGCCGCAATCGCAAGTGAAAGCAAGAGCAGTAATACCGATGCGCCCCGGAGCAGGCGAATGATGCGGGAATCGGTTTGAAGGCGGACTATTGACCGGAATGAGGCGTAAGCGGAAAAGACGGACTCGAGCATGCACAACCCCTTGCCGCAAATCAACACGAACGATCGGGAGGAGTTCGAAGCGCATGGTCACGAAAACAGACTTCATCCCCGCTGTGATAGTGGCTGAACTACAGCAGATGTCCGTGAAGAAAAAAGCGTGATATCGAAACTGTAACGGAGTTATGCGGAGGCGTGTCAAGATATTCGCTCGATTGGAGGCCGGTCGCGCACTTAACAGCCTACCTCGGCGAAAAACAGAACCAGAACCGCCTCGCTACAATAGAGCGAAGCATTTCTGAGTGGATGCCGGGCCTGCCGGGCGAACTTTGGGGACAGAGTGAGGGTGCATGAGTTTAGAGGCTGGTTCGACACAAGTCATGGATGTTCGGGTGCCCGTGGCCGCTCGCATCAACAGGTTGCCGATTACGGGATTTCATCGGCGCATGATGTGGGTGCTGGGGTTCGTCTTCTTCTTCGATCAGGGCGACATCAACACGCTGGCTTTTGCATCGCCGGCGATTATGAAGTTCTGGAACATCCCGGTGCAGACGATTGCGCTGTTCAACTCCGCCACGTTTGCGGGGATGCTTGTGGGCTCGGTGATGGGCGGGATAATTTCCGACCGCATCGGGCGTAAGCGTGCTTTGATCGGCACGACGATCTTTTTTGCCAGCTTCTCGTTGCTGAATGGCTTTGCCTGGGACACGGCAAGTTTGCTTGTGACGCGGCTGCTGACGGGCCTGGGCATCTCTGCGATGACGGTGGTGGGCATTGCGTACATCAGCGAGATCTATCCGGCAAAGAAGCGAGGCAGCTTTCAGGGCTGGGTGATGACGTTTGGCCTGGCCGGTGTGCCGTGCACGGCGATGGTGGCGCGGATCGTGGTTCCGCTGGCGCCGTGGGGCTGGCGGTTGATCTTTGTGTGGGGTGCGCTGGGGCTGCTGTTTCCGCTGATCTCGGGGGTCATTGAAGAGTCGCCGCGGTGGTTTGAGAATCATGGGCGGCTGGCAGAGGCCGATGCGGTTATGGACCGGATTGAGGCGAAGGTGCGCGCCGAGGCGGGCGAGCTGCCGCCGATTGAGCCGCTGGAGGTTGTGGCAACACCGGGCCGGGGGAATTTTGCGGATCTGTTCGGGCGAGCCTGCTTGCCGCGCACGGCGACGCTGGTGTGTACGTGGGTCTGCCTGACGCTGGGCTTCTTTGGATTTACGAGCTGGGTGCCGACGCTGCTGGTGGCGCACGGGTTCTCGCTGGTTCACTCGTTGACGTGGATGACAACGATGACGGTGGCGGCGATGCCGGGAGCGGCTCTGGCTGGGTTGTTCAGCGATCGCTGGGACCGTAAGTGGAGCATCGCCGTGGTTGCGCTGCTGATCGCGATCTGCGGCATCTTTTATGGAGCGACCTTCCGCATCGGGTTTATCGTCTTCTTCGGTTTTCTGGTGGAGATGTTTCTGCATACTTCGATGCCGCTCACATATGCGTACACGGCCGAGTCGTTCCCGTCGGGGATTAGGAACTCAGGGACCGGCATTGCATATGGCGCGGGACGGCTGGCCAATATCTTCGGGCCGCTGGTGATTGCGTTTATCTTCACGCACTATGGGTATAAGAGCGTGTTTGCTTACATTGCGGCGCTGTGGGTGATGGTGGCGCTGATTGTGGGGATGTTTGGATTGCGAAGCAAGAGTCTGGTGGAGAAGGCGATATGAGTTCAGGTGCAGAGATTGTTGTAACCGAGCAGGCGTGGAAGGCGATTGAAGGCGGATACGATCTGCATGTACACGCCGCTCCCGATGTGGTTCCGCGGCGGATTGACGATGTGGGGCTGGCGCGAGAGTTTCTGGCGCATGGACTGCGCGGGTTCGCGCTGAAGTCGCACTACGTTCCGACGCAGGAGCGGGCGGCAACGGTGGCGAAGGCGGTTCCCGGCGTGGACGTGCTGGGAACGATTACGCTGAACCACAGCGTTGGGGGGCTGAATCCGGTGGCGCTTGAAGTTGCAGGGCGAGGCGGATGCAGGCTGGTGTGGATGCCGACCGTGGACGCGGCCAACGAGACGGCGGGGCGGTCACTGGACACGAAGAAGCTGCCGTTTTGGGCGGGGATTCAGCGGGATCTGGCGGCGCTCGGTATCTCACCGCCGCCGATCACTGTACTGGACGAGAAAGGCAAGCTGACGAAAACGGCGTTGCAGTGCATTGAGATTATTGCGCGGCACGACATGATTCTGACCACCGGACATCTGGGCAGGCACGAGATTTTTGCGATGGTGCGAGCCGCGCGGGAGATGGGAGCGAAGCGGCTGGTTGTGACGCACGCGGAGTTTCCTTCACAGAGTTTGACACCGGACGAGCAGCGCGAACTTGCAGAGATGGGCGCGGTGATTGAGCACTGCTTTACGACGATGTATACGGGCAAGGCGAGCTGGGAGGCTGCGTATGCGGGCATTCGCGCCGCGGGATACGAGCGGACGCTGATCTCGACCGATCTTGGTCAGACGATCAATCCCGGCGTGGCTGAGGGGTTTGCGATGTTTGCTCAGAAGCTGCTGGATGCGGGGTTCAGCGTGGCAGAGGTGCATCGCATGGCTGCGGAGAACCCGGGGGCGCTGGCGCTCTGAGGGGCGAAGGGCGCGGAGAAGTCGCCGAGCGCGGGTTTGATTTGCGCGGCGGTGGGATTTATCCTTCACTTCCGGATGTTTTTTCGAAGACGGCTCCTCTGTATTTTGCAGGGGAGCCTGTTTTCTTGAGGATTCAAGCGAGTTTCCCCCTCGCGGAGAGATGAGATATGGCGGTTCAACCAAGAACTTCGAATAATGCATCGGCGCATGTGGTGCGGACGATTCCGGTGGTGCTGAACGGGCGGGCGCTGGAACCCAACCGCGGCATGTCGTTGAATCTGGACTGGATTGACCAGGTGCGTGTGAACACGAGCGCAGTGGAGCGGCGTGCGGCGACGTATCCGGCGCGGCGGAGTGTGAAGAAGGAAAATCAGGCGGCGTGGCTGCTGCGGGCGATCGCCTGCATCGACCTGACGACGCTGAGCGGCGACGACACGGCCGACCGCGTGCGGCGGTTGTGCGCGAAAGCGCGGAATCCGATTGAGCGGCACATTGTTGAGGGATTGGGGATCGAAGAGCTGCATCTGACGACAGGCGCGGTGTGCGTCTACCACGCGTTTATTGAGACTGCGGTGAAGGCGCTTGAAGGTTCGGGGATTCCGGTGGCGGCGGTTTCAACAGGGTTTCCGGCGGGGCTTTCGCCTTTGACTGAGCGTATCGCCGAGGTGAAGCGCAGCGTGGAGGCGGGGGCGAGCGAGATCGATATCGTGATCAAGCGTGCGCATGTGTTCAACGGCGACTGGCAGGCGCTGTATGACGAGATTGCTACATTCAAGGCTGCCTGCGGCAAGGCGCACTTGAAGGCGATTCTGGGCACCGGCGACCTGATGACGCTGCGTAATGTGGCGCGGGCGAGCTGGGTGGCGATGATGGCCGGGGCAGACTTCATCAAGACATCGACGGGCAAGGAAGCGGTGAATGCTACGCTGCCGGTTTCGATCACGATGGTGCGGTGCATTCGCGAGTATGCCGAGCGGACGGGGATGGCGGTGGGCTTCAAGCCGGCGGGGGGAATTCGCACGGCGAAGCAATCGACCGACTGGCTGGCGATGATGAAGGACGAGCTGGGAAGGCCGTGGCTGGAGCCGTCGCTGTTCCGGATTGGCGCGAGTGGATTGCTCAATGATATTGAGCGACAGTTGGAGCATCATTTGACGGGGCGGTACTCGGCGGGGTATCGGCATCCGGTTGCGTGAGGTTCGTGCTTTCCCAGGTCTCAACAGCGAGACCTGGCATCTATTTTTATGGTTAGTTGAAAGCGGCTGGTTAGGTGTGTAGGCTCCCACCCTAGCCGCAAAAACAAAGACGCGGCGAGGGTGGGGCACCCAAGGTCGTGCAGCAGCAAGGCAAGGGATTGAGAAGGAGACGCTGTGAGCATAGCGGAAAGGTTTTTCACGATGGAGTATGGCGCTTCGCCGGAGGATCCGAAGGAAGTGATCGAGTGGCTCGATCGGCATCAGCGCAAGTTTCAGGAGTTCATTGGCGGAGCGTGGGTTGCGCCGGCGTCGGGTAAGTATATGAAGACATCTGATCCGGCGACGGGCGAGGTGCTGGCCGAGGTGGCGCAGGGCGACAAGGCCGACGTGGATGCGGCGGTTGCCGCAGCGCGCAAGGCTCAGCCAGCGTGGGCGGCTCTTGGTGGACATGAGCGGGCGCGGTATCTCTATGCTCTTGCGCGGCAGGTGCAGAAGCACTCGCGGAGGCTGGCGGTGCTGGAGACGATGGACAACGGTAAGCCGATCCGCGAGAGCCGGGACATCGATATTCCGCTGGTGGCGAGGCACTTTTATCATCACGCCGGATGGGCGCAGTTGCTCGACGAGGAGTTTCCCAACTACACGGCGTGCGGCGTTGTGGGGCAGGTGATTCCGTGGAACTTTCCGCTGCTGATGTTTGCGTGGAAGGTGGCACCGGCGCTGGCTGCGGGAAATACGGTGGTGATTAAGCCGGCCAGTTACACACCATTGACGGCGCTGGCGTTTGCGGAACTGGCGATGGAAGTTGGCCTGCCGCCGGGCGTGCTGAACGTGCTGACCTGCGACGGAAAGAGCGGTCAGGCGCTCTGCGAGCATCCGGACGTCGACAAGGTTGCGTTCACGGGATCGACTGAGATCGGACGCGTGATTCGCAAGGCGACGGCGAACTCGGCGAAGAAGCTTTCGCTGGAGTTGGGCGGCAAGAGCCCGTTTATTGTCTTTGACGATGCGGATCTGGACTCGGCGGTTGAAGGACTTGTGGATGCGATCTGGTTCAACCAGGGTCAGGTGTGCTGCGCGGGTTCGCGGCTGCTGGTGCAGGAGCGCGTTGCTGAGACACTTTACGCGAAGCTACGCACACGCATGGAGACGCTAAGAGTGGGTTCGCCGCTCGATAAGTCGATCGACATTGGAGCGGTTGTTTCACCGGCGCAGCTTGAGACGATCAGGAAGATGGTTGCTACAGGTGTCGAAGAGGGTGCCGAGTGCTGGCAGCCGAAGAGCGCTGTGCCTGCGAAGGGGTGCTACTATCCGCCGACGCTGCTGACGAACGTGACTCCGGTATCGACGGTGGTGCAGCAGGAGATCTTTGGGCCGGTGCTGGTTGCGATGACCTTTCGCACGCCGGCAGAGGCCGTGGAGCTGGCGAATAACACGGTGTATGGGCTGGCGGCGAGCATCTGGAGCGAGAACATCAACGTGGCGCTCGACGTGGCCGCGCAGGTGAAGGCAGGCGTGGTGTGGGTGAACTCGACCAACCAGTTCGATGCGGCGTGCGGGTTCGGCGGCTATCGCGAGTCGGGCTACGGGCGCGAGGGCGGACGAGAGGGAATGCTCGAGTACCTGAAGCCGAAGTGGCTGGGCGGTTTGCCGGCGGCTGCGAAGAAGGCTGCGAAGATGGCCGCGCCGGACGAGGCGCAGGGATTCACGCCGGCTGGCGCGGGTATCGACCGGACGGTGAAGTTGTACATCGGCGGCAAGCAGGCGCGGCCGGACTCGGGCTACTCGGTGCCGTTGTATGGGCTGCAAGGCGAGTTGCTGGGCGAGTCGCCGCTGGGCAGCCGCAAGGACATTCGCAACGCGGTTGAGGCGGCACGCGGTGCAACGGGTTGGGCGAAGGCTACGGCGCACAATCGCGCGCAGGTTCTCTACTACTTTGCCGAGAACATGATTCAGCGCAAGGCGGAGATTGCGGGGCGGCTGGCGAGGGCCGTGGGTGCGGATCAGGCTGTTGCCGAGGTCGAGTTTGCTATCCGTCGCGCGTTCAGCTATGCGGCGTGGGCCGATAAGTATGAGGGCGTGGTGCATCATCCGCCGGGACGCAACATCACGATTGCAATGCCGGAGCCGGTGGGCGCGATTGGAATCGTCGCGCCGAGCGAGGCTCCGCTGCTGGGATTGCTCTCGCTGGTGTTGCCGGCTATTGCTATAGGCAACAGCGTGGTGGCGGTGCCGTCAGAGAAGTATCCGCTGATTATGGGCGATGTGTATCAACTGCTCGATACGAGCGATGTGCCGGCGGGCGTGGTGAATCTGGTTTCGGGCCGGCCCGCGGAGCTGCTGAAGACGCTGGCCGAGCACGACGGCATCGACGCCATCTGGTGCTTCCGCTCGGACGAGGAGGCGGAGTTCGCGCGCAATGCTTCGGTTGGGAATATGAAGCAGGTTTGGACCAACGACGGGCACGTCTACGATTGGTTCCATGCGACGCAGGCTGAGGGGCGGTGGTTCCTGCAACACGCGACGCAGGTGAAGAATATCTGGGTGCCGTACGGGGAGTAGGAGAGAGTGTTGTGGTTTCCCGGGTATGAAAATCCAGACCTGGGGCACCCAGTATTGTGGTTGGTTTAGAAGAGACTGATTGAGAGTTGTACTATCGCGCCCACGCTATTTGCCTATACAAAAGCTAGCGAAGATCAAGTTCAAGATATCGTCGGGTGTGGTCTGGCCGGTGAGTGAGTCCAAGGCCCAGAGCGCGCGGTAGAGGTCGATCAGGATCATCTCGTGGGGGATGGAATCGGAGTTGGCCTTTGCTGCGTCAGCTAGTGCGGCTAGTGCTGTGACGATGGCCTGATGCTGGCGGAGGTTGGTTAACATTCCCGGCTCGGATGCTGCGCCGCCGGTGGCGAGGGCTACGATTTTTTCGCGCAGGGTGGGGATGCCTTCGCCGGTTATGGCCGAGGTTGAGAGAGTAGTTGGCGAGTTGCCTTGCATTGTGATCCCGGAATCAGGTGAGCCATCGACAGTGCTTTCCCAGGTGCCCAAAGGCGAGGCACCTGGGGCAGCCATGTCTGTGGCGGCGCCTTCCACCAGGTCGCACTTGTTGCGCGCGACGATTGCGGGGCGGCCTTGTACTGCGGCGAGGAGGCGGTGTTCTTCTTCGTTGAGAGTTTGTGTTGCGTCGAGGACGATGAGGACTATGGCGGCGTCGGCGAGGGCCTCGCGGCTGCGATGGATGCCGATCTTTTCAACTTCCTCAATTCCTTCGCGCAGGCCGGCGGTGTCGACGAGTTGGATAGGGATGCCGTCGATGGCGATGCGCTCGGTTACGAGGTCGCGGGTGGTGCCGGGGGTGGCGGTGACTATGGCGCGGTCGCGTTCTACAAGACAGTTGAAGAGCGAGCTTTTTCCTGCGTTGGGGCGGCCGACGATGGCGAGGGTGAGGCCGTCGTGCACGATGTGTCCGCGAGCGTAGGATGCTTCAAGCGCCGTGAGCGCGGGTGAAAGCTCGGTGATGCGGCGCGCGATCTCCTGCTGGGGCGTGATGTCGATGTCGTCTTCTGCGAAGTCGATGCCGGCCTCGAGTAGGGCGACGAGATCCATTAAATCCTGTTTGACGGGCCCGACGCGATGGCTCAATGCGCCGCCGAGCTGGCTGGCGGCCTGGCGGGCCTGGGTGAGCGTGTGAGCCTCAATGAGGTCGCGCACGGCCTCGGCCTGGGTGAGGTCGAGGCGGCCGGAGAGAAAAGCGCGCTGCGTAAACTCGCCCGGCTCTGCGATGCGCGCGCCGTGTGCGATGGCGCGGCGCAGGAGGAAGTCGAGGACAACCGGCGAGCCGTGGGCGGCGATCTCGACAACGTCTTCCGATGTGTAAGAGTGCGGCGCGGCGAAGAAGGTGACAACGGCTTCGTCGATCTGGACGGAGTCTTCGTCGAGGACGGATGCGAGGCGGGCGCGGCTGGGTTCGAGGGGGTTGCGAAGTTCGACGAGTTGCGCGGCGATGGAAGCGGCTTGGGGGCCGCTAAGTCGCACGATGCCGATGCCTCCGCGACCGGGCGGGGTAGAGATGGCGGCGATGGTGTCGGTGGTGGTGCTCATGGTTCTCAGGTCCAGTGTAGAGGCTCGCTAGCGGGCGGCGCGGATGGCGTCGGCGATGCGGGCGGCTTCGACGGCAGGGCGGACGGAGTGGACGCGGACGATGGAGGCTCCGTTGAGGATGGCGGCGGTGAGGGCTGCCAGGCCGGCGTTCTCGCGGGCATCGACTGGGGCGGGGAGGCCTGTGTGCAGCGGGGCGAGGGTTTGGCCGAGGAAGGATTTGCGGCTGAGACCTGCGAAGAGCGGGCGGCCGAGGGAGAGCAGTTTGGACTGGCGGGCGAGGAGCGCGTAGTTTTCGTCGAGGCGCTTGCCGAAGCCGTAGCCGGGGTCGAGGACGATGGATTCGGGGTTTACTCCGGCCTGGGTTGCGGTGGAGAGGCTGTGGCTGAGGCCATCGCGGACGAGGGAGAGCAGCGCATCGGATTCAAGCTGCGATTGCGAGAGCCACTCGTCGGGGCGGCCGCGGGTGTGGGAGAGGATGAGGCCTGCACCGGTTTCTGCGCAAACGCGGGCGATGTCGGGGTTCCAGGCGAGGCCGCTGGCGTCGTTGACGATCTCGGCTCCGGCGGCGAGCGCGGCGCGGGCGGTTTCGGACTTATAGGTGTCGACGGAGACCACCGCTGCGGGTCGGGCTTTGAGGAGGGCTTCGAGGACGGGCAGGAGGCGGGACTGCTCTGCCTGGGCGGTGACGAGTGCATCGGGGCCGCCGGCGTGGGAGCCGGGGCGGGTACTCTCGGCTCCGAGGTCGAGGATGTCTGCGCCTTCATCGAGGCATTGCAGGCAGCGGGCTACCGCGGCTTCGGTGGATTGGAAGGCGCCGCCGTCAGAGAAGGAGTCTGGCGTGATGTTGACGACGGCACAGATGCAGGTGCGGTGGCCCAGCTCGAGCGAGCAGGTGCGCAGACGCCATGTGGCCGTTGTGGGCATCGAGCCTCCTCTTCGATGTTACGACGGCTTGCGAGGCCTGCTACACTTCGGGGCATGAAGGTGCTTCGCAGTCTGGCTTTATTCGTGATGTGCGCCGCAGTTGCGGGCGCGCAGACCCATCGTGCATCGGCTCCGCCTGTGCCCACCCGGGGACCGCTTGCGGATCGCCTGCAGGCGATTCTGGCCGATCCGGCGCTGAGTCACGCGCAGTTCGGCATCAGCGTGACGACGCTGGACGGGCAGCAGTTATATGGGCTGAACGAGGGGCGGATGTTTACTCCGGCGTCGAATGCCAAGCTGGCGACGACGGCGGCGGCGTTTGCGCTGCTGCCGGTGCAGACGCTGACGTGGACGACGTTTGTGGTGGCGGAGGGGGAGATAGACGCGAGCGGTACGTTGCACGGAGACCTGGTGCTGCTGGGTTCGGGCGATCCGACGATGAACTCGCGCCGGTATCCCTACCAGGCGCCCGCGGCCGCGAAGGCAGACGAGCCGGCTTCAGAGTTCGAAGAAGAGCAAAAGCCGAAGCCGATGAGTCCCGAGGACCAGCTTGCGTTGCAGGTGGAGCAGTCGGGGCTGAGAAGCGTGACGGGCGACATCGTAGGCGACGACTCGTTTTATGTGCATGAGCCGTGGGGTCAGGCTTGGGCGTGGAACGACATCCAGTGGAACTACGGCGCGCCGGTTTCGGCGTTGACACTGCACGAGAACGCGCAGGAGTTGACGCTCAAGCCCGATCCGGAACAGGATGGCGCGGTTGCGGCTGAGTGGAAGCCCGACGCGGACTACTTTACGCTGGACAACCGGATGAAGGCGGGAGCGGCGGCGCATCCGGGGATTGAGCGCGCGCCGGGAACGATCGAGGTGCGAACCTGGGGCACGGCTCCGGCAGACGGCGTACATGTGAGCCTGGCGGTTGACGATCCGGCGCAGTACGCGGCGTCGCTGCTGAAGCTGGCGCTGATGCGGCGGGGAGTTACGGTGAGCGGTGCGCCGAGCGCGCGGCACCTGATAGGCGAGGGGTCAGGCGACTTTGCCGGCGAGCGTGCGGAGCCGGTCGAGTTTTCGCCGGTGGGGGTATTGAGCGTTGTGGCTCCGGTGCGGAATCGGCGGGTGCTGGCGGCGCATATCTCGGTGCCGGTGGCCCAGGACATTCTGATGACGAACAAGACCAGCCAGAATCTGCACGCCGAACTGCTGCTGCGGCTGCTGGGCAAGACGCTGGGCAAGGAAGGCAGCTTCGCGCAGGGCTCGCGGGTAGTGCGGCAGTTTCTGGTGAATGCCGGGGTGGACGACGGGGACTTTTACCTGCTCGACGGCTCGGGGCTGAGCGCGGAGGACCGGATTGCGCCGCGGGCGCTGACGAAGCTGCTGGGCTATGCGTCGCGCCAGCCGTGGGGAAACGACTGGCGCGCAACGTTGCCGCTGGCGGGAGTCGACGGGACGCTGCGTAACCGGTTCAAGGGTACTCCGCTAGAGGGCAAGATGTGGGCCAAGACGGGTACGCTCGACGGGGTGACGGGGCTGAGCGGCTACATTGCGGCGGCGAGCGGCCGGACGGTGGCTTTCTCAGTGCTGGTGAACGGTTTCAGGCCGGGAAGCGTTGCCGAGGCTGGGGCAGTGAACCGGATTGTTGAGGCGATCCAGGCGGCGGAGTAGATACCTGATGAAGCAGGACTGAACGGAAGAGCGCCGGGCAATTGCGGCGAAAACACTGAGGGCCGCCCATGTGGGCGGCCCTCAGTGTTTTCGCTTTGTGGTTTTTTAGAAGGTGGTTGAGATGGTGAGGCGGAAGGTTTTGCGGGGCTCGCGGAAGGTGTACTGCGAGCCGTATGCCTGGACGGCACCCTGGTAGGTGTAGTCGCCGGCGCCTCCCGGGGGGAACATGGCGCGGGTAATGAGTTCGCCGGAGCAGCTGAGCTGATTTACACCCTTGTTGTCGTTGCAATAAGGGGTCTCGTAGAGGCGCAGCGGGTTCCAAGCGTAGAAGAGACGGAAGGGGGCGTTGATGACCGGCATGATGACGCCGAGCTCTACGCCGGTGGACATGCGTGGCACGTAGTTGGTTCCGGAGACGGGGCGGATGTCCTTCTGGAAGCCTACCTGCGAGCCGTGGATGGTGCTGTAGCAGGAGGTGAGCGATCCGATGGTCTGGAGGGCCTGGCATCCGTACAGGGGGGCGGTGAGCGAGGTAAAGCCCTGCGGGCTCTGCTTCAACTGTCCGCCGTTAATGGCCATGTCCATGCCGAAGTCGTTAAAGATCGAGAAGGTGAAAGGCCCGACGACGGGGATTCTGTACTCGACGTTTGTGGTGATGCTGGTGTCACCGCCGACGGAGGCGACGCCGTAGATGGGCAGGGGGACTTCAACACAGGCGCTGTTAGCCGTGTTTGTGGGCTGCTGGGGCACGCAGCTTCCGTCGGGATTCATGAGGCGGAAGGGCACGCGGGTGGGGACGTAACCGTAGGGGGTCGTGGAGCGGACGTCGAAGCCGCGGAGGTCTGCCTCGCCGCCGGAGTAGAAGCGGTTGTTTGGCGGTGCGACGGCGCCGCCGAATCCCTGCACGTAGCCAAGCTGAGCGCGCACGGCGAGCACGTTGCGTCCGCTCTCTGAGCGCTTGAGGTAGTGCATGGGGAAGTACTGCTTGTAGGATGCCATGGGCCCGATGTAGCGCACATTGCCCCACAACCCGGAGGTCTGCATCACGAAGGTGTATTCCTTGCCATTACGCGGACGCATGGGGTTGTTGACGGTGTTGTAGACATAGCTGAGCGAGACCGAGCTGCTGATGATGCCAGCCAGCGGATTCGAGCCCTGAATGCCGGAGCGGAAGGCGATGGTCTGGAAGAAGGAAGACGATGCGTTGCTGAAGGCCGTGATCGTGGACCTGTTCCATGAGTAAGTGAAGCCGACGCGCTGGAAGGCATGGCGGCGGAGCGGATAGCTGACCGAGAAGTTGAAGCCCTGCGACGCAGTGTTGTAGTTCTGGGTGAGCGACTTTTCGGCGTCGGAGAGATTGAGAGAGGCTCCGCTGGTCGCCTGGTAGTTCTTGGCGGCGTTGAAGTCTTCCTTCTGGTTGAAGATCTGGAAGCCGACGTTGATGGGCCTGTTCTTGATGTAAGGCTGGGTAAAACCGAAGGTGAACTGGCGGCTGATGGACCCCAGGTTGGCCTGGAGGCTGAGTGTTTCGCCGAGGCCGAGGAAGTTGTTGGTCTGGTAGTTGAGTCCGATGAAAGCGCCGGACATGCCGCTGACGCCACCGTTCATACCGACCGAGTTCTTGCCCTTTTCCTTAACCTTGAGGAGGAGATCGACGGTTCCTGCATCGGCATCCTGATGGGCCTCGGAGTCGGTTTCGACCTTGAGGGGTTCGAAGTACTCGAGCTGGTTGAGGCGGAGCAGGCTGTACTCCCAGAGCTGGGAGTTGTAGACCGATCCTTCGTCGAG
Organism: uncultured Acidobacteriaceae bacterium; assembly: GCA_903842065.1. Lineage (GTDB taxonomy): Bacteria > Acidobacteriota > Terriglobia > Terriglobales > Acidobacteriaceae > Telmatobacter. Next base: position 47,683 of record CAIMKZ010000048.1, read on the forward strand.
CATGAGCTCGCGGCGGATGACGCGGTCGCGGGTGACGGTGTTGCCCTGGAACTCGATGCGGGAGACGAAGAACTGCTTGCCTTCATCGATGTCAATGTTCATCGAGACGGTTTTTTTCTGGTCGTCGTAATCGAGCCTTGGGATAGCGCCGAAGTTGATGTAGCCTAGCTGACCGTAGGCCTTCTTGAGGGCTTCAAGGCCCTTGCCGATTGCGGTGGCGCTGAACCATTCCCCGTCGCGGAGGACGAAGGTGGAGCGCAGGGCGTTGGCATTGGTGACGGCCTTGTTGCCGGTGAAGGTGATCTTGCTGAGGCGGTAACGGTCGCCTTCCTCGATGGGCAGCAGAATGTCGATGCGCTTGCCTTTGCGGGGACGGAAGGTGAACCAGTTGAGGCCGGCCTCGTCGCGCACCTGGGTGCGGGGCTGCTCGACGGCGGCGTTGGCGTAGCCCTTGTCGCGATAGGCCTGGCGGACGCGCTCGGTATCTTCCTCGAGCTTGGTGGCGTCGAAGGTCTGCGGGAAGAGGTCCTCAAAGACGATCGAATACGGGATGCCGATGGGCTTGAGGTTCTTCATCGAGCGGCGCAGGTAGAGCGGCTTGATGTTGGGGTTGCCGGCGAACTTGATTTCGCCGACTTTGACCACCGGGCCTTCCTTGATGTTGAAGTTCACCTGTACGGAGGCAGGGGGAATGGTCTTGACCTCGGTGCGGACCGTGGCGAACTGGTGGCCGTGCTCGGCGAGCATCTCTTTGAGGATGGTCTCGGCGCGCTTGATCTTGGCGGGGTCGTACTGGCTTTCGACGGTCAGGCCGACCTTCTGCTTTTTGAAGCGATCGAGGACGTCAGACTGCGTGACGCTGTTGAGGCCCTTGTAGTTGATCTCGCGGATATTCGGCTTCTCACGGACGAAGATGTCGAGGATGATGCCTTTTTCGGAGTCCTCACGTTCGATGCGGAGGTCGTCGAAGTAAGCGGTGTTCCACAGCGAGTTAAAGTCGCGCTCGATGGAGATGACATCGTAGGCATCGCCGACGTGGGTAAAGAGCCGCGCGAGGATGGTTTCCTTCGGAATGCGGCGATTTCCAACGATGCGAATCTGCTCGATGGGCTGGCCTGCGGCCTGCACCTGCTGACCTGCGCGAGCGCTCTGCGCGGTTGCGGCGGCGGGTGCCGCGGCAACGCCGAGCAGCAGCAAGCAAGCCGCAGCAGTTATTGGCGCAGCGGCGGCGCGACGAGCGCGCGAGGCGGCTGAGCGGATGGAAATGTGCGTACTTCTCACCGGGCCTTGGCCCTGCGGCGAGCACGAGATCTTGTGCGGTCCATGGATCGGCATCACGGGAAAAATATGCACACCCTCAATTACAGGATCAGTTACTGCCGTGCCTGCACGGAAAAGTCGATTATATTGGAGCACTCCCCCCGCTGCCCAATACAGGCGGCGGGAATTGAGCTGCCAATCGCCCATTCCAGAACCCTGTCCGGGCGCAGCCCGAGCAGGTAACAAGCCAGCCCGGCGCCGCCGTGGGGCGACACTAAAGGCCTACCACACAGTCTACCGGAGCGGGGCGGGGTTTCGGGGGCTTCGGGGAAGGTTGTGGCAAGAATCTGGCAGGTATCGGCTTCGCGGTCCGATTCTCCCGGTCAGGGACTGCCAGCCGCCGTGGCGGGTGGAGGTGGTGCGGCGGCTGGCAGTGGCCGAGAAATTCGACCAAACCAGTCCGGCATACGAAACTACAGTGCCACCTTATGCGTCATTCCTATATAACTAAACGGACGTGTGGGAAGGCTTCCTTGGGAGATTTTCGAGGCGGCTAGGGTACAGCCCCGTTTGATCGCAGATGTAATCGAATACACTAAAACCTCTGAGTGAACTCCGATCCGGAGGGCAGGCGCGTACGAGTCCGGGTGCGGGCTACTAATAGTTGCAGATTTCCGCATACGGCGCGGATATGGACTTGCAGCCGAGCGGAGAAGCGCCGGTAACCGGCGGGGAGCGAGAGCCAGACTTATGATGTGGTTGGTTCGGATTGCGCTGAGGCGGCCCTACACCTTTGTTGTCTTCGCGCTATTGATTCTTATCCTCGGCGTCCTCAGCATCGAGTCGATGCCGGTCGATATTTTTCCGAACATCAACATCCCGGTTGTGACAGTTTCGTGGACCTACAGCGGTCTGTCGGCCGAGCAGATCTCCAACCGCATCGTCTACCAGAGCGAGCGTACCCTGACTTCCACGGTCAGCGATATCGAGCACATCGAGTCGCGGACACTGGTCGGCATCGGAATTATCAAGATTTACTTTCACCCGAATGTGAATATCGGTCAGGCTGTAGCCCAGGTAGCAGCTATCAGCCAGACGGCGCTGCGGACTATGCCTCCGGGCGTGAATCCGCCGGGTGTGCTTGTGTTCAACGCCTCGAGCGTTCCGATTCTGCAGCTGAGTTTTTCCGGCGAAGGTCTGAACGAGCAGCGGCTCAGCGACCTGGCTACGAACACGGTTCGTACCCAATTCGCCACCATCGAAGGCTCACAGACCCCGGCGCCCTTCGGCGGGCGCAACCGTCAGATCGAGGTGGACCTGGACCCGGCCGCGATGCAGGCCAAGGGACTGTCCGCGTCGGACGTAACCACCGCGATCGGAGCGCAGAACATCATTGCCCCGGCGGGCACGATCAAAATGGGCACGCTGGAGTATCAAGTCGAGACCAACTCCGCGCCCTCGGTTCTTAACGACCTGAACAACCTGCCCATCAAGGTGGTGAATGGGGCGATTGTCTATGTCCGCGATGTGGCGCATGTGCGCGACGGCAACGCTCCGCAGTCGAATATCGTGCGCGTGGACGGCAAGCGCGCCGTATTGCTGAACATCATGAAGACGGGCGCGGCCTCGACGCTCGATATTATCCACAGCCTGCGCGCCAAGCTGGAATACGTCAGGGGTGAGCTGCCGCCGGAGCTTCAGATCCGCGCTCTCGCCGACCAGTCGGTCTTCGTTGCCGCCTCGGTGAACGGCGTGGTGCGGGAGACGGTGATCGCCGCGTGCCTGACGGCCATCATGATTCTGATGTTTCTTGGCAGTTGGCGCTCGACAGTCATCATCTCCATCTCGATTCCGCTTTCGATTCTGTCGTCCATCTGCCTGTTGTGGGCTTTCGGTCAGACCATCAACATCATGACCCTCGGCGGTCTGGCCCTGGCAGTTGGCATCCTTGTAGACGATGCGACGGTGACCATCGAAAACATCAATCGACTGCTCGAAGAGGGTGTCGAACTGGAGCAGGCGATTCTGGATGGCTCGGCGCAGATTGTGGTGCCCGCGCTGGTTTCGACGCTCTCCATCTGCATTGTTTTCGTCCCGATGTTCTTTCTCACCGGGGTGGCGCGGTATCTGTTTGTACCTATGGCGGCTGCGGTGGTCTTCGCCATGCTGGCCAGTTTCCTGCTTTCGCGGACGCTGGTGCCGACGATGTCCAAATTTCTGCTCCGCGAGCACAATGATGCCGATGCAGCCCGGAGAAGCACCAGTTGGAATCCCTTTATCCGGGTTCAGTTGCTTTTCACAGCGGGCTTTGAGTCGATGCGCCGCGGCTATCTTCGCCTGCTGACCTACGCGGTGGACCATGCCGGCGCGTTCATCATTCTCTTCCTGGTGTTTACGGTTGGCTCGGTGGGGCTGCTGGTGAACTGGCTGGGCCAGGACTTCTTCCCGACCGTCGACGCCGGTCAGTTCAAGATTCACATGCGCGCGCACACCGGGACCCGGATCGAAGAGACGGCCGCGATCTGCGACAGCGTAGAGAACACGATTCGTTCCCAGATTCCAGCCAACGAGATGGGCGCGATGCTGGACATCATCGGTCTGCCCTTCACTGCTACGAACCTGAGCTACCTCAACTCGGCGCCCGTGGGTACCTACGACGCCGACATCCAGGTGGAACTGGCGCGAAAACATCGCCCCACGCAGCAGTACGTAGAGAAGATACGCAAGGTGCTGACCGAGAAGTATCCGGGCGTCATGTTTTACACTTCTCCGGTCGACATCGTGACCCAGATCCTGAACTTCGGTCTGGCCGCCCCCATCGACGTTCAGATCGTGGGCCGTAATACGGCGGGCAACCGCGCCCTGGCCACGCGCGTTCTCGGCGAGGTTCGGTATGTTCCGGGCGTGGTGGACGCGCGAATTCAGCAGCCATTTAACTCGCCGCGGATGACGGTGAATGTGGATCGGACCCGCAGCGAGGAGGTGGGTCTGACGCAGCAGAACGTGGCCCAGAGCATGCTTGTGTCACTGAGCGGCAGCTTCCAGACCTCGCCGACGTTCTATCTCGATCCGCGCACTGGTGTTTCCTATTCGGTTCAGGTCCAGACGCCGCAGTACAAACTCGACAGTCTGAGTGCCCTCAAGGGGATCTCGGTTTCGGGTCCGGGAACGGTAATGCAGGCCGGGGCTTCGCCTTATGCCTTTGCTCCGGGCGCCGCCGTGCCCACGTCGAACGCCGCGGCGTCCACCACAGCTCCTGGTGCGGCGACCAAGCCGATACAAGTGCTGGGTAACCTAGCCACATTCACCCCCGGAGTGCAACAGGCCGAGGTGGCTCACTACGATATCGAACCGGTGATCGACGTTTACGCCAACGTGGAGGGGACCGATCTTGGCTCGGTGACGCGCAGGGTGGAGGATATTGTGGCTCGCCACCAGAAAGATCTGCCTACGGGTTCGCACTTCATGCTGCGCGGTCAGAGCCAGACGATGCGCACCTCGTACGCCGGACTTCTGGCCGGGCTGGCATTTTCGATCCTGCTGGTTTACCTGCTGATTGTGGTCAACTTCCAGTCGTGGCTCGATCCGTTCCTGATTATCTCGGCGCTGCCTGCGGCGCTTGCCGGGATCGTGTGGATGCTCTTCCTGACCAACACGCACCTGAGCGTTCCGGCGCTGACCGGCGCCATTATGTGCATGGGCGTGGCGACAGCAAACTCGATTCTGGTGGTCAGCTTTGCGCGCGACCAGATGAAGATGATGGTCGGCAACCCGCGCCAGGCGGCCATCAACGCGGGTTTTGTGCGCATCCGCCCGGTGATTATGACCGCCGGCGCAATGATCATCGGCATGCTTCCCATGGCGTTGAGCATCGGCGAGGGCGGGGAACAGAACGCGCCGCTGGGCCGCGCGGTGATCGGCGGACTGCTGCTGGCCACGGTGGCCACCCTGTTCTTTGTTCCGGCGTTCTTCTCCTTCATGCACGGCCGTCTGGAGCGTCGGCGGCTGGCAGCAGAAGGCAACGTGCGGGCCTCGGCCTATGACGAATTCGACGTGAGACCGGAGTAGCTTATATGAGCAACGTGAACAATCCGCACTCGCAACCGGCTGAAGGCCAGCACGGCGCCCCGGCGCCGCGCCTTGCGCTACTTGTGGTCTCCCTTGTGGTGCTGGTCCTTGTTGTGCTTGGAATCGTTGGCGTACTGCGCCGCAAGCAATCGGCCACCGTACTCGCCGAGCGCACCACCGAGATGGCTCCGCCTACGGTCAATGTTGCCGCGCCGAAGCAGGGCGCTCCCACCGCCGAATTTATTTTGCCCGGCAACGTAACCGCCTTCACGGATGCGCCGATCTATGCACATGCCGACGGCTACATCAGCCGCTGGTACTTCGACCTGGGTTCTCGGGTGAAGAAGGGCGCGCTGCTGGCCGAGATCGCCGCTCCGGAGCGCGATCAGGAGTTGCAGCAAGCCGAGCAGGCTCTTGTAAGCGCTCAGGCGACGGCGAAGAACGCGCAGATGCAGGCGGCGCGCTACTCCGATCTGGTGAAGACCAACGCGGTGAGTCAGCAGGACACGGACAACTGGCTGAACCAGGCCAATGCGACCACGGCGAGTGTTCGCTCCGCCGAGGCCAACGTGCGGCGGTTGCGCGAACTGCAAGCCTATGAGAAGGTCTACGCGCCCTTCGACGGCGTGATTACGGGCCGCAGCATCGATACCGGCCAACTGGTGAGCTCGGGCACGGCGACGCAGATGTTCCACCTGCAGGCGATTGAAACCCTGCGCGTCTACGCCAACGTGCCGCAGGCCTACTCGCAGTCGGTAAAGAAGGGCATGAAGGTCGGCCTGACCTTCCTGGAACATCCGGGCAAGACTTTCACGGGTACGCTGGTGCGCACGGCTTCCGCCATCGATCCGGCGAGCCGGACTCTTCTGGTTGAGATCGACGTGGACAATCACGCGGGCGGACTGCTGCCGGGCTCAATGGCGCAGGTACACTTCAAGACCGCGACGATTGTGCAGAGCTATATCGTTCCCATGCCTGCGATTATCTTCCGCAGCGAGGGGCTGAGGCTGGGCACGGTGGTGAAGGACGAAAAGGGCAACGAGATCGCGCATCTGGTTCCGATCACCATCGGGCAGGACGACGGGGCCACGGTACAGATTGTCTCCGGAATCGGCGCCAACGATCGCGTGATCCAGGATCCGCCCGACTCGCTGGTGGATGGCGAAAAGGTCAGGGTTGTTCATCCAGCGGCCAACGGCAAACCGAACGCCAAAGCCAAAGAGAACGAGGACTAGCGTTATGCCGGATTCCGCGACTCAGGCAGGCAGGTGTGATCGCGCCGTGGTGCGCCTGGCTCTTGTAGTACTCGCGCCATGCGTTGCCGTGCTGGCGATCTCCGGATGCAAGCCGGTAGGCCCGAACTACTCGAAGCCCGCGGCAACGGCACCGGCAGCGTACAAAGAGACAGGCGCAAGTTCAGTGGTTGCGCCCGCCAATCCGCAGGGCGGCAGCTGGAAAGCGGCCGATCCCTCCGACGGCATGCTGAAAGGCAAGTGGTGGGAGATCTACCAGGACCCTCAGCTCAGCAAGCTGGAAGAGCGCATCGCGACCGAGAACCTGCAGTTGAAGCAGGCTCTGGACCGCTACCAGGCCGCGCAAGACCAGATAGCCGTGGCCAACGCGAGCCTGTACCCGACGCTGACGGCGGTGGATCAAGCCACGCGCTCACGCAGCTCGTACAACACGGCCAACGCGCCCAGCTCGGACTCGAAGATCATGCAGAACTTCTTCATGGTCGAGGGCATAGCGAGCTGGGAGCCGGATTTCTTTGGCCGCATGCGACGGTCGATCGAGCAGGCGCGGGCTAACGCACAGGTCTCGGCGGCGGATATGGCGAACCTTGACCTTACGCTGCACGCCTCGCTGGCCACGTCGTACTTTGCGCTGCGCGGACTCGATTCTCAAGCCAATCTGCTGACGCACACAGTGGCAGATTTGCAAAGCCAGCTTGAACTGACGCAGCACCGGCTAGCCGGTGGAGTGGCGACCGCGGTGGATGTGTCGCAGGCTCAGACGCAGCTGAATACCGTGCGCGCTCAACTGGTGGAGCTGGGCGTGGCCCGCGCCCAGTACGAGCACGCCATTGCCACGCTGGTCAACCTCGACATCAGCACATTCAGCATTCCTGTTTCGCCCCTCAACATGGCGCTGCCGAAGGTTCCGACGGGGGTGCCATCGCAGTTGCTTGAGCGCAGGCCGGACATCGCGCAGGCCGAGCGCACAGCAGCCGCGGCCAACGCGCAGGTCGGAATCACCAGGGCCGCTTTCTATCCCAGCATCGTTCTGGGAGGGCCGGGCGGCTTCAGCTCCAGGCTTCCGAGTACGCTGATCCAGGGTCCTGCCGCGCTTTGGTCGCTGGGCGAGAATGCCACCTGGCTGCTCTTTGACGCGGGTAAGCGCCGCGCAGTGAACGACGCCGCGCGGCTAAACTACGACGCGGCGGTCAATGGCTACCGGTACACGATCCTACAGGCGTTTCAGGATGCGGAGAACCAGCTTTCGACACTGCGGATTCTGGAGCAGGAGTCGGGCGTGGCCAACGAGGCCGTGGCTTCGGCGCAGCACACCTTCGATCTGGCCAGCCAGCGCTACAAGGGCGGCATTACGAGTTATCTCGAAGTGCTTACCGCCGAGCAGATCCTGATTCAGGATCAGATTATCGCAATCAACTTGCAGTCGCGGCAGTTTGCGGCGAGTGTGAGTCTAGTGCGGTCGCTGGGCGGCGGTTGGGATTCGTCGCAGTTGCCGAAGAACTAGGGAACAGGGACTCAGAGACTGAGGGAACTTCCAATCAGCTTCCTGCGCCTGCCGCCAGTTGCTCCGCGTTGGGACTGCGCGTGAACGTGCTTACCACTACAAGTGCGAAGACAGCCGCGATCAGCGCGGGAAAGATCGCGTCGCGATTGGCGACGATGGCTGGGATGTACAGCGCGGTCTTGAGCGCGGCGTTGTCCCAGGCCAGCGTAATCACGGTGCCGGTTGCGATGGCGGACACCGCTCCCCAGGCCGTGGCGCGCTTCGAATAGAAGGCTGCCAGCACCACCGGCGTGAGCGCCGCCGAGTAGATGGTGTAGGCGTAGAGCATCTTGGACAGGATGCTCTCAGCATAGACGGCCTGATAGAGAGCCCAGCAGCCCAGCAGAACAACAGCCAGCCGCGAGACGGCAAGCACACGCTTGTTCGACGCGCCCGGCGCAATGTAGCGCACAAAGATGTCGTTGACGAGGTTAGTGGCCGGCGAGAAGAGATAGTTGGACGCGGTCGAGATAACCTTGGCGAAGACCGCGCCGAGGAGCAGTGCGCCCATCAGCGCGGGCAGTCCGTGGCGGGCGGTGTAGGGAATGATCTCGCGGGGATGGAGTGCGACTTCACCCGTGGGATAGAGAGCGCGGCCGAAGACGGCGATGGCGACGATCAGCGTCTCAAGCAGCAGAGTGCCGAGGGTCCATCCGATTACCGAGACCCGGGCATCGCGCTCGGAGCGGGCGGAGAAGAATTTCTGGTACATGACCTGGTTGCCTAGCATGAGCAGCATGGTGGGCACGAGAAACTCGAGACCGCGCACCACGCCCATCGCTACAGGTTCGGTTATTCCGTCGGGCCCCACGCGGAAGTTGCCGAGGAACTCGAAGTACTGATGAGGCAGGGTTGTGTGCAGGCCGCTCCAGCCTCCGGCTTTGACCAGCAGCATGGGCGCGGCGATGACGCAGATGACAGTGACTGTCGAACCGATGACTACGTCCATGTAGGCCACGGAAGACATGCCGGCAAGCGCCGTGGTCACGATTACGAATGCAGCGATGATGAAGGTGCCGAGCGTGGGCGAAACCGCATCGGGAAAAATCAGGTGCAGCACGTCACCGCCGCCGCGGAACTGGTAGCTAGTGATGGCGGTGAAGGCAAAAAGAATCGCAATGGTTCCGAGAACGCGTGCGGCCTGGTTGTAGCGAGCCTCAAGCAGATCGGGCAGGGTGAACTGTGCGAACTTGCGGGCGCGGGGCGCGATGAAGTAGATGAGCAAGAGGCCGAGCCATCCGCCGGCCGGCTGCCAGAGCGCGGCAAATCCGTTTTTGTAGGCATTCTCAGCGCCGGCGAAGAGCGAACCCGCGCCGATCCAGGAGGTGAGCAGCGTGAGCACCAGCACGGTGGCCGAGAGGGAGCGTCCGGCCAGCAGGTAGTCGGCCTTTGTTTTAACGCCAACGGTGCGATACAGGGCCACACCCAGGAGCACGAGAACGATGACGGCCAAAACGGCGGCGTAGAGCGGGGACATGGGATCGGCACCTCAGGAGGTTTGCAGCCTTGCAGGTTCCTTGAGTGTAAAGGATTTACGGGGCACGACGCCCCTGAATTTGACCCTGCCCCCGGCGCTTGCTAAACTAACTATGCGGGGTGGAGCAGCCCGGTAGCTCGTTGGGCTCATAACCCAAAGGTCGTAGGTTCAAATCCTACCCCCGCAACCAATTTAATCAACAACTTACGAGTTGTTGCCTGATGAGAATCAGGGACAGTTAGGGACAGATAACGGGGCCATCGTGAAGATGGCCCCGTTATGCGTTTGGAAATCAGCCTCCGTGATGCGATGCTGAAGGCTCTTTCGTCATCTCGCGGTCACTTCTTAGCGATTTCACTGACAAGGTCGACCAAGTTGGCCTGAGCCTTTCGCTTGGCCTCCAGCGACAGGCCGCCATAGATGTCGCTGGTTATCTGGATGTTCGAGTGACGGAGCAGATTCTTCGTCTCCTCTAGATTGAATGCCTCTTTGCCCCAGGCAGAAAGGCTATGCCGGAATGTTTGCCAGCCGATGTGCCCGAGGCCTGCGGACTCGGCGACCGGCCCAAACATCTGCAAGAGATCATCCTGCGCGCGCGGCCTCAAACCGGCCGCCGGTCTCTTTCACGTCTCGACAACGGCGCTTGCGCTGGCGTTTGGAGCCGCTGCCCCGGCTGTAAACCATTCGACGACATTCAACCTGCTCGACTATAGTGATTCCGATCAGTCAATTCTAGGGAGTCCAAACATGCTCAGCAGAAAAGTGCCCCCTGCGTCCGGGTTCTTATGGGCGACAATGTACATCCTCGTCTGCATTGCTGGGCCTGCTTGTCTTGTTGCACAGACAGGCCAGACACAAGTCGCATCGGCCCCGGCGCTAGGCTCGCCCACAACCGACACGACAACGATCGATGCCGACGGAACCGCCCACATCTCGCGGGTTCTCCCGCTTCCCAGAACCGTCAGCACTCAGGCGCAAGAACGCCTGGCTACCGGCGCAAGCTGGGCTCCCGGACCCACCAGTCCTGAGACGCCCGTGCTGATCGCCAAAGCCCATGAGTTATACCCTGTGACGGAAGCGACACAGACCATCGCCGGCATCTCTGTCAGGGTATTCACGCCGCCCAGCATTCCGGCCGCCAAGCGCGACCGTGTACTCATCAACCTGCACGGCGGCGGCTTCATGTCGGATGCGTCCTCGTACCTCGAGAGCATTCCCATCGCCAGTCTTACCCAGACCAAAGTGATCTCGGTCTACTACCGGCTCGCCAGCCAGGCGCCGTTTCCGGCGGCGGTCGATGACGTAGTGGCCGTGTACAAGGAAATTCTGAAGACGTACAAGCCCGCAAAGATCGCCATCTACGGCACGTCCGCGGGCGCGATTCTTACCGGGCAAGTTGCAGTCCGCCTCAAGCACGATGGGCTTCCCATGCCCGGCGCGCTCGGCTTCTTCACCGGCCATGCCGACTTTAGCTTGCCGGCGGATTCGCAGTCGTTCTATGCGGTTCCCGGTGTCATGGGCGCACGGCCTCCGGAGAGCGAGGCCAACCGTCCCTATATGAAGGGCGTCCCGAACATCAAGGATCCACTTGTCTCGCCCATCTATGCTGACCTGAAGGGACTGCCGCCAACCCTGTGCATCACCGGCACTCGCGACCTGTTCCTCAGCGCCACATCCAACTTCCACCGCGCCCTGCTCCGCGCTGGAGTCGAGTCCGATCTGGTTGTCTACGACTCCATGGCACACGCCTTCTGGTTCGAGATCGGCACGCCGGAATCGAAGGAATCGCTCGAAACCATGGCGGAGTTCTTCAACCGCCATCTCGGAGGGAAATAGTATGAATGCCAGACAAGCGCAACGCATCGTATTCCTTTGGCTCGTGGTTTCCCTCTGCGGGGTTTCGCGGTTGCTGCCTGCCCAGCAGGCGCAGAACGCGGCTCCGAACCCTGACGTGACAGTCCTTGATCCAGACGGCACGGCGCGCATCTCGCGTGTTGTTCCTGTTCCCAAAACGATTTCGGCTGAAGCTCAGGCGCTGCTGGCCACCGGCAAAGCCTGGTGCCCCGGCCCGCGCAGTCCTGAGTTTCAGCCGCTCATCGACAAGGCGCGCAAGCTCTACCCCGTAAACATCGAAGAGAACAAGATCGTTGGCGGCGTCAAGACAAAGTGGGTCACCCCGGCCAGCGGCATTCCCGCCGACAAGAAGAACCGCGTGCTGATCAATCTGCACGGCGGCGGGTTCACCGTCGATTCCGGCTCCTACGTTGAAAGCATTCCCATCGCCAACCTCACCCGCACGCTTGTTGTCAGCGTCGACTATCGTCTTTCGCCTGAGAACAAGTTTCCTGCCGCGGTTGACGACGTAATTGCCGTCTACAAGGAGTTGCTCAAGACCCACAAGGCGAGCAACATCGGCATCTACGGTACCTCGGCGGGTGCGGCGTTGACCATTCAGGCCGCGGTTCGCATCCGGCACGACGGTCTGCCGCAGCCCGGCGTCCTGGGGCTCTTCTCCGGTAACGGGGACTCGACCACTCCGACAGATTCCACTGCAATGTTTTCTACGGCAGGCCTCGTTGGAGCGACTATCCCGGAGCCCGGCAACCAGCGGAAGGCTTACCTGGGCGATCACGATCCCAAAGATCCGCTCGCCTCACCGATATTTGCAGACCTCAAGGGCTTTCCGCCTACTCTGTGCATGACTGGAACCCGCGATTCAGCCCTGGTCGGCACAGTGAACTTCAATCGCGCGTTGCGGCGCGCGGGCGTGGATACCGAACTGGTTGTCTTCGACGCTCTGCCGCATGCCTTCTGGTACACGACAGGCGTTCCGGAATCGACCGAGGCGCTTCAGATTCAGGCGAGCTTCTTCGACCGGAAACTGGGCAAGTAGCTCGAATCCAGAATCGCAGTTGCTATCAAAGCGAAGTCCCCCCCGGATTTGACACTCAATCCGGGGGGGAATTTTGTGCCTGCTGCCGCAAATGAAGTCGTTGATCGAATCGAAAAGTAGCTGGGATTGAAGTGGGGGATACCGGGGGCCGACTTCATTATCGCGGGCCTGCCGGAGAGCGAAGTCAAAGGCATTGTTTCCACCAGCGCACCCAGAGAATGGATGAGCAAAAGGTGACTCTCCGCCGGGCTATTCAAGAGCCATCTTCCTCCGCAGGGACCATGTCGAGTCAGACGGCCGCCGATCATAGCCGCCGCGGTTGAGACTGCCCAGTGCACAAGCAGGTAGGCTGCTCCGCATCTCATTGAAAAATAGAAAGATGATGTTCCTATGTCACACGTGACACTGCTCTTTGTCACTTGAATAGCCTAGACATTCGCACTTCACTCGTTTAACCCTTTGGAGATTCTGGAAGGGTGGCATCCTAGGCCGCTCGCATCCACATTTTAGAGAGGTCACGATGAAGTGCACTAGTCTCAAATGCTTCGCGTTTTTCACCCTGATTTTCATGCTTCTTGTTGCCCGAATCGCCACGGCTCAAACTGCCGATTTGGGTGCAATTCGCGGCGTCGTTACTGACACACAGGGAGCTGCTATACCCGGAGTCACGATCTCGGCAGCTTGCCCAGAGGTTCCCGGAACTCATAGCGTAATCTCGGAGGGTGACGGGCAATACAGGCTTCTGAATCTGCCACCTTGCGTCTTCACGGTTACCGCGAAGTCTGCTGGTTTCTCAAGCTCCGCCCAGTCGGGTATTGCGATACGGGCCGGACTGAACCTGACCGTCAACTTCGCAATGCAACCGGGCTCTGTGCAGCAAACCGTTACTGTCACCAGCGAGAGTTCTATTCTGGAGACGGAACAGCCGCAGATCGCAGCCTATATCGCCGCCGATTTTCAGCGCGAATTACCGCTGAGCACCCGTCATGACCTCACTGACGCACTGGAAGTGACGCCGGGAGTTGCGGCACGAACCTTCATCAGCAACAACGGTACCCAGGTTTACATGCTCCGCGGCACGGATGTGGAGCAGCATGTTGTGCTGGTCGATGGCGCGGATATGGGTTCGTCGCGCCAGGGGCGGACAGATTTTGTGAACTTCAGTGCTTTGAGCGTTTCGGATAGCCAGGCAAAGACCGGCGGCGGCGATTCCAGCCAACCGGTGGGCCTGGGTGTCGTACTCAGCATCGAGACGAAGACTGGCACCAACAAATTCCATGGAGCAATTGGCGGCAGCTACCAGAACCGGTCATGGAACGGCAACAACGACCCACAGGGTGTACCAACAATTTCAGAAGGCTTTGATCCGGAAGGAGTGATCGGCGGTCCAATCCTGAAGGACCGGCTCTGGTTCACTTCGTCGTTCCGGTATCTTCACAGGCAGTCGCAGGTATCCAGAAGCTCATCCCAGCTAACCAATCTAACTTCGGTGCAGCCGGGATGGAAGCCCTTCGATAATCAGAGTCGCACCCGCTCCAGCTTCACCAAGTTAGCCTGGCAAATGTCGCCGAAGCACCAGTTGAGCGGATTCTATTTGTATGAAGGCGGCTTCGAGACGGGCAATCAGTCGACCAATATCATACCGCTTTCGAATGGAACGAATGGCGGCAACGGCTATTCGCTGCGACTGATTTCGGCCTGGTCCAATACGTTGACCAGCAGCATAGGCATCTCCTACAACAACATCTCCGCCACGCCTACGCTCTCTTCGTATAACGGACTCGATTACGGTGGCCCTCAGCTTCTGCTTTACAACGCTAACAAAGCTTCTGCCGGAACTCTTGTAGGCAACGGCCTGCTGGCAACCACCGGCAACAACCAGAACTTTGCTGTTACTCCGTCCAATAAGATGACCATCGGGGGCAGCGTGAACTGGATTAAGACCGGCTGGTGGGGCTCACATGAGTTCGAGGCTGGAATCTTTATTCAGCCTTCGTTGCATTTGACGACCCGGACTGTCTATCTGAACGGGGGATATGTCCTCCTGGAAGAGGTCCTGAATACTCCGGGCAACCTGACTTCCGGATATAAGCCGTTCCACAAGAGATACATGGATCCCACTAACTTGAACTACACCAGCGCGGATTCAAATTCGCGGGACTATGCCGAGTACATTCAGGATAGTTGGAAGCCAGTTCCGCACCTGTCGATCGTTGCGGGCTTCCGGATGGATCACATCTGGGCTTACGACAACTTGTTCAAATCACAGACCCAGTCCAGCTATGAGCCGCAGCCTCGCGTGGGTGTGACGTACTCTCTGGGAAAGGCGGGCAAGAACGTGATTCACGGCAGCTACAGCAGAATCGCTGCCAAGCCGGAGCCGGCATTTCTTCCTTCGCTGGGTGGTACGGTGACCACCACTTCGACAGACTATTACGACACCGCAGGCAACGGCACTTTCTCTACCGTGCTGGTCACTCCGGCGCAATCGACCGTTTCCGCTGCCAAACGTATCGATCCAAACCGTCATCAGGAGCACACAGATGAGTTTCTGGTTGGATTCCGCCGTCAGTTCCCCGCACAGATCAGCTTCGACGGTTCATTCATCCAGAGGTACTATCGAGATATGCCGGCCCAGATCGATGTGAACGGCATCTATCAAAACAATTTGTTTGTCGGATACTCCGATCCGACGCAAAATGCAATTCTCTTGCAGACCAACAACGTCTGGAACACACCGGTTTATACCGCGTTTGAATTCACTGCCCAGCAGAGAACGAGTAAGTCCCAGTTCATCATGGGTTACACGCGTACCTTCCAGCACCTGGAAGGTACCTATCAACCCACCGACCCGGCGCTGTACATCCAGCCCAGCACATTTGCCGACAATGCCGGAATCGGCACCATTCGCGGCAACGAGAATAACAGCCTCTCCGGTACGGCCGAGACCCGCAATCCAATGTGGATTCCTCACGTGTTTCGAGTCGCAGGTTCCTATAACCTGCCCCGTGGGTTCATAGTCTCCAGTAACTTCAACCTGATGGCGGGCGCATGGACAGGGCCGATCGTCAAGTATCTGGCCTCGCCCGATCCGGCGTTTGGTCCTTCAACCATCACCTTGTCTAACGGGCGCGTCGTCTCGAACCCGCTTGCGACTACGGTACGCTTTGCCTACTCAGATCGCGGCACAGGACAACTCCAGGCGCCGACTCTCCTGTTCTGGGACAGCCGGTTGAGCAAGACCTTCAGGATGTCTGATTCGAGAAGTTTCGAGGTCGGCGCAAACATCACGAACATTACCAACAATGCCGCCCAGCAGGAGTTTCTTGGCGGCGGGACAACCACTGCAAGTACAGGCAGCAACCAGATCGGAAGCATCAACTTCGCATATAACGCTCAGGGCGTCTTCCAGGGACAAAATCGGCAGGCTGCCCGGGCCTTTCAAATCACAGGCAAGCTTGTGTTCTAAAGCTTGCTGATACACGGCACTTCGATAGCGGGCAGGCGGGCAGCTTCAGATTATCTCTGATTTTGCCTGGCTTGCCCGCTATCGAGCGTTTGACGATCCTCGAAATCTCTGTGAATCACAGCTTCGATCGACGCCCAGATTGCTTCCAGCCAGTTGAATACCAGGCATTCGCGACGTTTGTTGTGATAGCCCCGCGTGAATGATAGAATTCCGGCGTGATCACGGAGCAAGAAGCTGCACGCTTACAAATCGATAAAATCCTTGAGAGCGAGACGTTTCGGACCTCCCCTGTTTTGCGTCGCCTGTTTGCTTTTCTCGCTGAAAAATCGCTTTGCGGTGAAGGCGAAACCATAAAGGAATACACGATCGCTATCGACGGGTTAGGCAAGCCTCATTCCTACGACCCGCAGCAGGATTCAACAGTAAGAATTCAAGTCGGAAGGCTCCGTCAAAAACTCGCGGAGTACTACCGCTTAGAGGGTTCCGGGGATTCATTTCAGGTTGAGGTCCCCAAGGGGAGCTTCAACCTGAGGTGCGAAAAGCGGCGTCAAACAGCAGAGTCCAACCGGGCCACTCGGATGGGCACAGGCTCGGGAGCCACAGAACCCGAGGCCGATACTACGCCGCAGCCACGCCCGGCAACAGACAACTTCCGTAGTCTCGCGAAGTCACCCACTACCCTGGCTTTGGCGGCCCTGCTAGTTGCAAGCCTTGTCTGGGGGGCAATCACTACCGTACAGCTCTCGAACGAACGCTCGGCGAGAGCTGCGCAAGCTTTGTGGTCTCCTGAAATTGAACAGTTGTGGGGACGGTTCGTGGATCCGAAACGGCACGTGCTGGTTTCGATGGCCTCGCCTCTTTACATCGGCTTTCAGGGGCAGGGCGTATATCGGGACCTCACACTCGATCACTGGGACGATGTCCTCAAGTCCAAGAAGATCCAGGCAATTCAAAAGTTCCTCGGCAGCCCCCGAATCGTTCCTCGCTACTACTACACAGGATTTGGCGACGCGGAGGCGGCCTTCGAAGTTGCCAGAGTTCTCGGCGCCAGGCAGTCAGAGTTGTCGGTGGCTAGAAGCAATGAGCTTACCTGGCAGCAGCTTGCCGATAATAACGTGATCTCGCTCGGCCCGGCACGGTTCTTCGAAGACGAGCTTCAAGGCCTGTCAAAAGATCTTGAATTCTCGATGGATAGTCGAGGCATAACGAACCTCCATCCGCGTCCCGGCGAACCTGTGACTCTGCGCGATAGTTATTCGTCGATTCAGGATGTGCAGGTTACCAAGGTGCCGGATGAGGGTGAAATCTATGTCCTCATTACCAGCACCCCGGGGCCACTAGGCAAAGGCGAGGTTCGGAGCTTTAATTGCAGCCATAACCCAGGGCTATATGCAGCGATGCAATGGTTTACGAATCCACAGTTCGCAAAAGTCCTGGTTGACAAGCTAAAAACGCCTTCGGGTAATGTACCCCATTTCTTTCAGCTGGTACTCGACGTCCAATACAAGGATTCAGTTCCCACGCAGGTTTCCTACGTCATGCATCGTGAATTGCACATCCCCGATGCCACGCAGGACCAAGGCCATCCGTAGCGGAAATCCCTCATTTTACCTGCTTTCAGATGTAACGTACTGTGAGTCACAGGCAAGCTACATCAATTGCCTATCCACGCAACGCCGACCCATCTACACTGGGTTGGTTGGTAGTTGATTCCGGCCGGTTTTGGAGGGTGACAGCTTGACGAAATTGAAACTTGCTATCAAGGCAGGACACCGCCAGGGAAGATTTGCCCTGCTGCGGATTCCGGCACTCGTGGGTCTTTTTGTGACCGCATCCATCTCAGGATTGTGGGCGCAGACGGCGGACCCATGCCAGAAACTTGCTACATTGACGCTGCCCGACACCTCCATCACGCAGGCGGCCCCGGTTGAGGCTGGAGCGTTCCCTGCGCCGGCCGGTGGCGAACAGGCAGGCGCCGCTCGCGAAGCCTACAAAAAGCTGCCTGCGTTCTGCCGGGTCGCGGCTACAGTCCGGCCTACCTCGGACTCCGAGATCAAGATGGAGGTCTGGCTCCCCATCTCCGGCTGGAATGGAAAGCTTCAGGTGGTTGGGAATGGCGGCTGGTCAGGCTCTATCTCCTACCCCGCGATGGCACGAGCCTTGGCCGCGGGCTATGCCACCGCCAGCACCAATACCGGTCACGATGGCGGGCGGGCGAGTTTTGTTCCGGGCCATCCGGAGAAGTTTGTCGACTTTGCATGGCGTGCAGTGCATCTGACCACTGTTCAATCCAAGGCGGTCGTGAAGAGCTATTACGGAAATCCCGCTCACTACTCCTACTGGAATGGGTGCTCCACGGGCGGCAGGCAGGGGCTCAAGGAAGCGCAACGATTCCCCGACGACTTTGACGGGCTGATTGTTGGCGACCCGGTGAACAACTGGGTGCATCAGAAGGCGGCGGACGTGGCTATGTATCAGTTGACGCACGTCAAGCCGGAGAGCTTCATCCCGCTATCGAAGTATCCGATGATTCACAAGGCGGTGATGGATCAATGCGATGCCATGGATGGAGTGGTGGACGGCGTTCTTGAGAACCCGCGCCTGTGCCATTGGGAGCCGGCATCGATCCAGTGCAAGGGCGAGGATGGGCCGAATTGCCTGACCGCGCCGCAGGTGACTGCATTGACCAAGCTCTATGCGCCTACCCGGATTCCCAAGACCGGAGAGATTATCTTCCCGGGGATGGAGCGGGGAACGGAGCTGGCAATGGGCGTGCTGATTGGAAACGAGCCGCATCTGACGGCTACCGATCTGTTTACCTATGTCGTCTTCAACGATCCGAACTGGGACCAGATGACGTTCAATCTGGACACGGATGTGGCGCTGGCCGACAAGATCGATGCGGTGGTAAGCGTTTCCGCAACCAATCCAGATCTCGGGCCGCTGTTTGAGCACAACGGCAAGGTGATCCTGTATCACGGATTCAGCGACCAGATGGTAATGCCGGGCAACAGCATCGACTATTACAACAGCGTAGTCGAGAAGTTGGGCGGGCTCAGCAAGACAACAAACGCTATTCGTCTGTTTATGGTGCCCGGCATGGGCCACTGCGCGGGCGGCGAGGGCCCCAACCAGTTCGACATGGTGACGGCTCTGGATCAGTGGGTGGAGAAGGGCAAGGCTCCGGAGCGGATCGTCGCTTCTCGTATTACTGACGGCAAGGTGACACGGACGCGGCCGCTCTGCGTATATCCGCAGGTAGCCAAATACAAGGGCTCAGGGAGCACCGACGACGAAGCGAACTTCGTGTGCCGGGCCCAGTAAGCTGTTATCGCAGGTGGATCAGGCGAATCCGCAGGCTTGCCTTCGACTGTTCTTTGATGCAGCCGTGGACGGCGTGCGTGTATCTCGTCGGCGCAGGGTATGGGCATTGCAATCCATGTCTGTGTTTGACTCCTATGGGAGAGCCTGGAGCCTGGGCAAGAGTACGATTTACCGTCCATGCTGGGCCGTGCTACCGTTGCGTCATGACCGAGGCTCGTGGAAGTGATCTTAGGTCAATCCAAAGCAATTCACTGCATCTGAGAGGCGAACAGGGTTGATAATCCGCTCGATCTGCTATCTGCTTCCGCTGGTTTCGCTCGCTGTTCTGTCCAGCATCAAGGGAGTGGCGGCTGCTCCGGCAACCGATATCCAGAAGGTGCTGGCGCCGACCGGGACGCTCCGGGTGGCGGTATATACAGGCACGCCCACATCCGTGCTGAGCGCTACGGACCTGCGCGGCGTGGGATACGAACTCGGCGTAGAGTTGGCGCGGCTGATGCATGTTCCCTTTGAGCCGATTGTGTTTTCAAAGAACGCCGATGTTCTGGCGGCCGTAAAAGAGGGGCGCGCCGATGTCGCATTCACAAATGCTTCCGTCGAGCGCGCCAAGGACATGGATTTCACGCAGCCCTATCTGCTGATCGAGTTGGGGTACCTGGCAAGGGAGAACGCGCCTGTTCGTTCCCTGGCCGATGTGGACAAGCCTGGTGTGCGGGTGGGGGTAACAGAAAAAAGCTCCTCAGAAGCAGTGCTATCACGCGACCTGAAGAACGCGAAGGTGGTTCCGGCTGAGACGGTTAAGATCGGCATCCAGATGCTGTCGTCTGGAACGCTTGACGTCTACGCGACCAATAAGGCAACCCTGTTCGAGATGGCTGATCAACTGCCCGGCTCGCGGGTGCTCGACGGCACCTGGGGCGACGAGAAGCATGCGCTGGCCATCCCTAAAGGGAGAGACAGCGGGCTATCTTACTTACGCGCCTTTATCGCGGACGCTGTCGCAACCGGGCTGGTAAAGTCGGCAGTCGAGAGGGCTGGATTGCGGGGCGCGGTCGTGGCGAGTTTACAACCGTAACCGAACCTGCATTTGCTAACCGTACAAGATATCTATGACTGTCCAATACAGAGTGGTGTGCTTGGCGGTCAGCTCTGGAGCGTAATGTCAGAATCTTCATCACAAAACAATTCCAAACGCGAAGGACATTCCGGTTCTCGCCCTGGCAACGAGAGATCTGCCCTGGGATGGTTCAGCCGTCTGACCAATGATGAGCGACATGCCTGGTTCGCGAGCTTTGGCGGGCTGGGGCTGGACGCGATGAACCAGCAAGCCTATGCTCTCGTGCTTCCATCGCTCATCCTCGTCATGCACTTATCCACCGCACAGGCAGGAACATTTGCGACAGCCGCGCTGGTGGGTGGTGGACTTGGCGGCTGGGCCTTCGGACGGCTGGCGGATTTGTTCGGCCGCATTCGCATGCTGCAACTTACGATCCTGCTGGTGGCGGTTTCAACGTTTTTCTCGGCCTTTGCAACAACCTTCTGGCAGTTGCTCGTAGCGCGATCGTTTCAGGGCATTGGATATGGCGGCGAAGCAGCAGTGGGCGCGGTACTGACGAGCGAGATCATTCGCCCCATGCTGCGCGGCCGGGTTACGGCCTCAGTGCAGAGCGGCTACGCGATTGGATACGCCATTGCCGTCGGTTTCATGGCAGTTGTGTTTCATCTCTTCAGTGAAGCAATTGCGTGGCGTGTGTTGTTTGCTCTCGGCATCCTTCCGATCTTCTTTCTGATTTACATCCGCCGCTGCGTTCCGGAATCTCCGCTGTTCGAGCAGGCCAGAAGAAAAGCGATATCCCATCACACGAAGTCAAACTTTAGCGAGATCTTTCGCCCTCCGTTGCTCAAGCGGACCGCGGTGGCAACCATGCTCGCCACGGCGATCTTCGGCGCCGCGTACGTCCAGATCACGTGGCTGCCTATGTATCTCCGCACCGTGCTTCACCTCAACGTGACCACCACTGCGGGATACCTTATTCTCAATATCCTTGGATCGTTCGTCGGCCCACTGCTGCTGGGGCCCATCAGCGACAAAATCGGACGGCGCTTGAGTCTCATACTCTTTCTCGTGTCGCAGGCTGTTGCGGTGGGCGTCTTCACGATGGCGCCGATTACGCATGGCACGGCATCGCTTCTCGGCTTCGTTGTCGGCCTGCTCCAGGGCGGGCTCGCGTCGAGTATGCTGCCGGCGTTTGCCGAGATATTTCCGACGCAGGCGCGCGGGCACGGACAGGGTTTTTGCCTCAGTGTCGGCAGGGGGCTTGGATCGCTGGTGCCGGCGACGGTTGGCATAATTGCAAAGACCATTCCGCTGGGAACGGCAATGGGCGTGTGCGCCATCGGCTCCTATGTAGTGGCAATGGCAGCCACATTGCTTTTCCCTGAAACTGTTGGAAAGAACCTACAGGACTGACGATCGTTAAAGTGGTTAATAAGGAGAACAGTCTCTTGAAATTAACACGGAATACTCTTTGTTCGCTTGCGCTCGCCGCGGCACTTCTCCCAGTCACCATGGCAGAAGCCCAGGATCTGACGGTGATGACTTCCGGTGGATTCGCGGCGCCTGTCGAGCAGCTGACGCCGAAGTTTGAGGCATCCACTGGCTTGCATGTGGCGATCGTGCATGGCGCATCCATGGGCACTACCACGACTGCAATTCCCATGCGCCTGGCGCGCAACGAACCGGCCGAAGTCGTCATCATGGCCCGAAGTGAACTCGATTCCCTTGCCAAAAACGGCTTGGTAATTGAAGGCAGCCAGGTGGATCTGGTTCGATCTCGGATCGGCATGGCAGTGAAGGTGGGTGCTCCGGTTCCCGACATCAGCACTGTAGCGGCGTTCAAGAGGACGCTACTGTCCGCCAAGTCCATTGCTTACTCCGACAGCGCGAGCGGAGTATATATCTCATCGGAGATGTATAAACTGCTCGGAATAGAAGTTGAAGTAGCCCCCAAGAGCAGGAGAATTCTGGGAGATCCCGTTGGTGGAGTAGTTGCGAAGGGTGAAGTAGAGATTGGCTTTCAGCAGATGAGCGAGCTGAAGCCCATCGCCGGAATTACCATCGTGGGGCCCATCCCCGACGACGTTCAGAAAGTGACCATCTTCTCCGCCGGAGTTGTCGCGTCAAGCCAGCATAAGGACGAGGCTCGCGCATTCATCAACTTCCTTGCATCCACAGCAGTCTGCCCGGTGATCGTAGAAGACGCACTTGAACCAACGGCGTGCGTGCCTGACAAAATGATAGACGCGAGCAAGTCCCTGAGAAGCGGACCGCAAGTGAGTCCAGGAAAATGAACGGATCGCTCAGTCGCTCCGTTTGCTATTGGTTGCGATTGCGGTTGCTTTCATCCAAATATTCCTGTGAATTGGAAGAAGCCGTGGCTTAGATGGAATGGAAACGCGGATTCGCTTTGAGGGAGTTGCCGCCGCTGCCGGGCGGAGACGCGGAGTTTGGCAGCCAATACAGAGGGCATCGCAGCCTGGCAACTTCCAATAGCTGAAGGAGTCATTGCGAAGTCCGTGCTGCGTGCCTTGCAATACAGGATTTGACAGTATTACAAGCACAGGACCGCGCGGGCATCCCTATAGCAGGGTTAAGTGTCAACTTGACATAGCTGTTATATAAACCATTAAATCGACCTGTACATTTTCCCAGGGTCGGAGCCTCCATGAAACCTACTTTTCTGTTGAGCCTTGCAGCCGCCGCTGCGGCTATTGTCTTCCCGGTGAACGCACTTGTTGCCCAGCAAGCCGCGGGAGGCAAGTGTGAGAGCATGGCCCAGTTCCATGCGCCGAATGTGACCATCTCGAGTTCAGTAGCGGTTACAGCGCCGCTCAAGGTCGGCAATGGCCCGATGGTGGTGACGATATCGAAGCCGTTTTGCCGGGTAAACGGGTTTCTGACGCCGACGAGCGATTCGCATATCGGCTTTGAGCTCTGGCTGCCTGAAGCTGCGGCGTGGAATCACAAGTTCGAGGCGGTGGGCAACGGTGGCTTTGCCGGCAGCCTGAACCTGCGCGCCATGCAGCCGGGCTTCGAGCGCGGATACGCCACGATGGCGACCGATCTGGGGCATCTGGGCCAGGGCGTCGAGGACATCACCTGGGCGCTCAATCACCCGGAGAAATTTATCGACTATTCGTATCGCGCGGCGCACCTGACGACCGAGGTGTCGAAGCAGATTATCGCGGCCTACTACGGAACGACCGCGGCGCACTCGTATTATTCAGGATGCTCGGCCGGCGGGATTCAGGGCATCACCGAACTGCTGCGCTATCCGAAGGACTACGACGGCTACATTGTCGGCGACGGAACGCCGGACCATATGGGTCAGGAGATTGGCGCGTTCTGGAATACGATCGCCGCCTCAGGCCTGATGAATGCGGCCGACGCTATCCAGCCGGCGCAGATTTCGATGCTGCACGACGCGATTCTGAAGCAGTGCGCGGGCAAAGACGGCGGACTGGCGACTGATGCCTTTCTCACTGAGCCTGAGCTCTGCAAGTTCGACACGAAGACGCTTGCCTGCAAGCCGGGGCAGGATGCGGCTGCGTGCCTCACGCCGGGGCAGATCGCCAATGTGGACAAGATCTTCAAGGGTGGGCCGATTGATCCGGTTACGCACAAGCAGTTTCTTGCGCCGGTTTCGGTGGGCGGCGAGGCGATCTGGGACCGCTACATCAGCGGCAAGAAGAATCCGGTGGGCTTCGAGCGGCCGTGGGCGGGCTTTATGGCCTACGTTGTCGAGAGCGACGCGGATTATCTGAGCCAGCAGAAGTATCTGACCTTCAACTTCGGCACCGATCTGGCCGCCGCCCGCAACCTGAAGTTGAGCGGGCAGACGCTGGACGCGGTCTTCAATACACAAAGCCGCGATCTGGAGGCCTTCAAGGCCGCCGGTGGGAAGGTGATTCAGTACCACGGGTGGGACGACTCGAACATTCCGCCGCTTGAGGCTGTGAACCTGTTCAATGAGGTTGTGGCCGATCAGGCCAGGCACCACAAGATCACCCCCCAGCAGGCACAGGAGGCGACCGAGAAGTTCTACCGCCTCTTCATGGTGCCGGGCATGGGGCACTGCTCGGGCGGCGAGGGCCCGAACGTCTTTGGGCAGACCGGCGGAAGCGGCCTGAAGGCCGAACCCGAGTATGACACGCTGCTTGCTCTGGAAGCATGGGTTGAGAAGGGAACTGCTCCGGAGCAGTTCATCGGTTCCCACGTGGACCAGAAGACGAAGACCACAACGATGACTCGGCCTCTGTGCGTGTATCCCAAGGTGGCGATTTACAAGGGCAGCGGCGATCCAAACGATGCCGCGAGCTTCACCTGCGGGAAGGCGTCGGCGGCAAAGCACTAGCGCAGGCCTTATACCTGTCTGATTCCGGCCGCGAAAGCGGCCGGAATCGTTGGGTGTGGATATGCGGTAACTTGCTTGTCCGCAATGGTTTCCGCAACTCTATACCTTTGCTGGAACAGTTCAATCTACTGTTTGCCACTTTCGCATGTCCAAAGTTCCTTGTATATTCATCCATCGATAGCGAGTCTTCCCTGGCTGTTCCCCGTTGTTCCAACAGCTAACTGTTTCAACTCGACCGTAGCAATGCGTCAAAAGGACCGAAATGTCTATCAATGAAGCTGCATCTTTCCGCAACGGACTCCAGCGGCGGGACTTCCTCAAGCTGGGTGTGGCGGCCACAGCCGCCGGAATCGCCGCGCCACAGGCGTCGGCCGCCGCTCCTCCGGCCAGCCTGGCGGGCGAGAACAGCTACGCAGCCAAGCTGACCGCCGCGAGCGTAATGCCGTCGAATGTTCCGCAGCGCCCGGGCCCGCCGATTTCGATCGATGTCCACTGCCATTGGGCGCCGGAAGTGTATATGAAGGCGAAGGCCGATCTGGGTCGCCCGGACTTTATCAGCCCCACGAATCACGATCTGGACGCGCGGGCCAAGTGGATGGACGCGCATGGGGAAAAGATGCAGGTGCTTACGCTGGGCGGCTTCATGCCCTGGCAGTGGGTGACGCCGGAGCAGGGAGAGCATATCGCGCAGATCACCAACGATGCGGCGATGGAAGCGCACCTGTCTCATCCCGATCGTTTTCTGTTTGGCATCGAGCTGCCGGTGGGTTATGCCGAGGGTTCGCTGAAGGAGCTGAACCGCGTGGCCGGTAAGAAGGGCATGGTGGCTGTGCATCTGCCCAACTCGCTGGCCGGGCGCGAGTACCTCTTCGAGGATCGGTTCGCTCCCGTGCTGGCGCGGATTCAGGAACTGGGCCTGCCCATCCTGATGCATCCTCTGGACGGCGAGCCGAACTGGTATGCCGGGCACAGGCTGAACGATGAGTACTCCGGTGGCTCGCCCGCTGGAGTGGGGTCGCTGTTTCCCGGACTGACGAACTCTATTGGCGAGACGTTTGAGCAGGCAACCACGGTTGCCAAGCTCATCGTCAGCGGAACCATGGACAAGTATCCGGAGTTGCAGATCGTTATCAACCACGCGGGCGGAGCGTTTCCGTATGTCGTGGGCAGAATGGATCGCAGCGGCGGCAAGCTGAAGCAGCCCGTCCACGCCTACATCCGCCGGTTCTACTACGACAACCTGGCCTGGTATCCGCTTTCGCTGAAGTACCTGATCGACCTGGTCGGGTCAGACCGCGTGGTGGTGGGAACCGACAACATGGGCGCTACGACCGGAGCGCAGAACGCTGCCGGAGCCGCACCGGCAGGCGGTCCCGTACCGGGGCCACATTCCGTCCTCGATCAACTCGACCTTTCGGCAGAAGACCGCGACCTGATCCTGCGAGGGAATCTGAATGCGCTCTTCCATCTGTAAATAGCAACCCAACAGTAACGGGGGAGACCGCACACTTCGCCCCAACTCAAGGAGTTTCGAATGCAAAAAGCAGTATTCGCTGTTCTTCTTCTCTCCGGCGCGCTCGCTGTCGCGCAGGGTCCGGCGGCACGCTCGGGCCAAATTAGCCCCGGAACCGCCGGCGCAGGCACGCACGGCGACAAGCTCTTCACGGTCGCACAGATGCAAGAGATTCTGGCCAAGGGACCGGTGAAGAACGGCCAGCCCGCCGGCCTGAGCACGCGCCTGTTTGGCACCAACACTTATAGCTGCGCGTTTATCCGCATCAGCGAAGCCGACCAGCCGCACAGCCACGGCGAGTGGAGCGAGGTCCTCGTCATTACGCAGGGCACCGGCACCATTGTTACCGGCGGCACTATGAAGGGGCCGTGGACCTCGGGCAGCGCCGTACATCAGACGCTGTTTGTGGACGCCAGTGGAAATAAGACTACAGGCGGGCAGCAGCTTGGACCTGTGGTTCACCAGGGCGATCCGCCGCCGGAGGCCGACGCTTCGGGAACTTCGATTGAAAGCGGCAACGCGTGGGAAGTAAAGCCCGGCGATCTCGTGCTGATTCCCGCCGGCACACCGCACCAGTGGACGAAGCTGAGCGGGCCGGTTGTGTATCTCGATATCAAGTTCCCCAAGGCGACCGAGAAGGCAGCCGCAAAGCCGGCCAGCGAATAAATGCGAACGGCGATCGCTCGCATCAATCAACAACGAGATCGAAGCTCCTATCCCGCATGAAACGCGGGATGGGAGCACGCAAAGGGGACTTTTCGGCATGGTCATAAAGAACTCATTTACACGGCGCAGCCTGCTAAGTAATTCAAGTTATCTTCTTGCCGCTTCTGCGTTGCCGCGATTTGCGCGCGGTCAGGCGATTACGCCGATGATGCAGCGGCTCAGCACTTATATGGCAGAAGCCAAGGACAAGGCACTGCCGGAAGAAGTGGCGGAGAAGGCCAAGCAGCATATTCTCGACACCTTCGCGGCAATGGTTTCCGGAGCGACGCTGGCTCCAGGCGCGGCTGCGTTCAAATTTGCCCGCGATTATGGTGCGAGCGGAAAGCCCTACTCGACGGTTGTGGCCTCGAATATGGTTCTCGATCCCATCAACGCGGCGTTGATCAACGGTCAGTTGGCGCACTCCGACGAGACCGACGACTCGCACGCGCCTTCGCAGTCGCATCCCGGTTGCGGGGTTGTTCCGGCGGCGTACGCGGCAGCCGAGCGGTTCGCTGTATCGGGCACGCACTTTCTACGCGCGGTTGCGCTGGGCTACGACGTGGGTACGCGGGTGACGATGACACTCGGCGCAGAGCCTTACGAGAACGAGAGCCACCGCTCGACGCACATGATCTCGCCCTTGTTCGGAGCGGCGGCCGCGGCGGCTTGCGCTGCCTCGCTCACTGTGCAGCAGATGCGCTGGGTTCTGAACTACGCAGCCGAGCAGGCCGGCGGAATCGCGCTGTGGAACCGCGACCCCGACCACATCGAGAAGGGCTTTGACTTTGCAGGTGGGCCGGCGCGCGACGGCGTGGCCTCCGCCATGTACGTTTACTCCGGCTGGACCGGGCTCGACGATGTTTTCACCGGGCCGCACAACTTCTTTCTCGCCTTCAACCCACATGCCGATCCCAACGGGTTGATCGACAAGCTGGGCAGCGAGTTTCAGGTTGCGCGTACTGACATCAAGCGCTGGACCATCGGCATGCCGATCCAAGCGCCCATCGACGCCATGGAGTTTATTCGCCGCGAGAACTCGTTCACGCCGGCCGATGTGAAGTCGATCGCGGTGCGCATCGCCCCGCAAGAAGGCGCGATCGTCGACAATCGTGCATTGCCCGACATCTGCATGCAGCATCTGCTTGCGGTCATGCTGCTCGACAAGACCATCACCTTCAAGACCGCGCACGATGCCGCGCGCATGAAGGACCCTGCGGTTCTGGAGCAGCGCGCCAAGGTGAGCATCGTCAACGACGAAGAGCTGGGCAAACTGATGCCGCATCGCCAGGCCACGGTCATTCTTACGTTGAACGACGGGCGCAGCTTCTCAAAACACGTGGACTCGGTTCGGGGCACGGTATCGAACCCCATGACCAGCGACGAAGTGAAGACAAAAGCACGCGATCTGATGGCGCCCACGCTGGGCGCGGAGAAGACCACGAAGTTTATCGACGGCATCTTCGCAATTGAGAAGCTTGGCGATATCCGCGAGCTGCGAGGCCTGCTGCAAACGCCGTAATGAGGTACACCCGGGAGGGAAAGCAGATGCTTGTTCGACCCATGAAAGTAGTCGCCGCGAGAGCCGTTTTCGCAATACTGGTATGCGCGGCAGGGCAGGTCGCGATTTCAGCACAGAATCTCGACACGCACGGGATGCCGTCTCAACAGCAGCTATCAACGCCGGAATATCTGAAGACGGTTCTGATCAAGGTGACGAAGCGCGAGTATGACATCAAGAAGCTGGTGTCTGCGCCGTCGCTTTCTCCCGAGGCGAAGGTGGGGCAGGCGCTGTGGCAGCAACGCTGCGGATACTGCCACGACGGCATGGGGCAGCCCACTTACAAGACCATGGGCAGCTGGATCGACTCCGACATGGTGAAGGATCTGGGCGCCGACACCGTGAAAGCTTTCATCTCAAACGGCGTGGACCGGATGCCTGCGTTCAAGTATGGACTCGACGACAAGCAGATCAACGCCATCGTCGAATTTCTCAAGACGGTTTCTCCCAAGCTGAAGCCCACGGCGGCACAGCTGGCGGGCAAGCTGGATGGCCCCGGCAGCAACGCGGAATAACGCATCGATCCACGGCATAAATGAGGCAATGATGAAGAAGTTATCTATCGCGATCGTTCTGGCGTTGGTGGTGATTGGGCTTGCGGCCTGGACCGCTGTGTACACTCGCTCAGCTGAGGCTGCCAGCGAGCACCCTGCCCTCATAGGCGCAATTCACAGCGCCGGTGGAAAGGCGATGGGCGGCGTGGCCGTATCGGCGCGCTCATCGGAGCAGACATTTAACACAACGGTATACACGGATGAGACCGGCGAGTATGTGTTTCCCGCTCTGGCCAGTGGCAACTACAAGATCTGGGCGCAGGCGGTGGGTTTCTCGATCGACCGCGCCGAGGTGAAGCTGGATGGAGCCGCGACGGCTCGCCAGAACTTCTCGCTCAAGCCGATCGACAACTTCGAGATGCAGCTCACCGGCTCGGAGTGGCTCGCGGCCTTGCCCGAGGACACGGCTCAACACAAGAAGATGAAGCAGGTTCTCTACGTCTCCTGCACGGGCTGCCACGGACTCGATCTGGTTCTGAACAACCGCTTCGACGAAGAGGGCTGGCGGTTGCAGGTGAAGTCGATGGAGTCGGCCGACTACCGCGGCTATCGCGGCGCAGACGACATGCCGGCCGGCAACCTCGGCTGGGAGGGTCAGGTCATCCGGCATCATCGCGACGAGCTTGCAAAGTATCTGGCCGAGATGCGCGGCCCCGGCCCCTCACCGATGAAGCTGAAGCCCTTCCCGCGGCCTACCGGCGAAGCTGCCCGCGCGGTGATCACCGAGTACGATCTGCCTAACGAAATTATTCCGACCGAGATGGGACGCAACTACGGCGACGACTGGACGCTTGGCCCCTCTACCGGCATGCACGGGCAGGTCGGCATCCACGATGTGGTCGCAGACAACCTGGGCAAAGCCTGGATTACGTCGAGCCGCGAGTCCTTTGAGACCAACCGCCAGCTAATCAAGCTCGATCCCAAGACCGGAGCGATGACGCTGATCAATGTTCGGAACGCCAACGGTGGTGCGATGTACTACGAGCAGATCACGCAGCCCGATCCCAAGGGATATATATGGATGCACGGCGGCGGTAACTTTGTGCGCATCGATCCGGCCACCGATACGCTCACGGCTTATCCCATTCCGCGCGTCTATGGCGGGACGATGAATTCGATCGATCCTGACTCCAAGGGCCGGGTGTTTGCCAACGGCCACTCGGGCACGGTCGAGTTCGATCCAGCTGGGCAGGATGCAACCGGCATCATTTATCCCGGCTGGCACTACTACCAGCAAATTACGCCGGGCAACAGCACCACCTACGGAATCTCTGTCGATTCGGAAGACAATCCGTGGTGGTCTGAGAGCTATTCGAGCAAGGTGGCTGTGCGCAACATGAAGACCGGCAAGGTGACCGAGTTCGACATGCGCGATCCTGGTTACGAGGCTCGCAAGGCGCTCTTCAAGTCCGACTTAGCCTTCTACGAGTCAATCGGCGGAGAGATCTGGTCCGGCACTTCGGGCACTCCGCTGCCGTATGGCGAGTTCCCGCGCAGGCTGGCGGCGGACAAGACCGGCGACACAGTGTGGATTCCGAACTGGGCGCAGACGAATATCGCCGAGATCAACATCCACACGATGAAGGTGACGTATCACGAGTTGCCGCTGCAAATGCATCCTTATAAGACCATCGTGGACAAGTTCCACAATGTCTATACGGACACGCAGGTGGGCGACGGGCTGTACAAGTTCACTCCTTCAACTCAGAAGTGGACTTACTTCCAACTGCCGACGCATGGATGCAGTTCACGGCACATGAGCTTCGATGACAACCTGAACGAGGCATGGATTCCCTGCGATCAGGCCGACACCGTCGATCGTGTGCAGTTCCGCACCGCCGAGCAGGTGCGTGCGCTGAAGGCAGCGGCAATTCCAGCGAAATAGAGAACGAGGCTGGCGATGTATTCTCAGCTCATCGAGTTGAACATGCATCGCCGGGGAGACTAGCAATGACGAAAGAAACGGGATATTTGAACCGTCGGGACTTTTTTAAGGTTGGAGCAGCGGTAACGGCGGCCACCGCAATCACCGGCCCCGAGGCAAAGGCGCAGACGTGGGCGCAGAGCTATGCGGGCGAGAACAGCTATGCCGGAAAACCAATACCGCAGGGCACGCCGAAGCCCTGGAATGTGCCGCAGATTCCAGGCCCGCCCATTTCGATCGACGTGCACACGCACTGGTCGCCGCAGGGCTATCTGGATCTGAAGGCCAAATGGGGGAAGCCCGACAATCTGACGCCTTCCAACTACGACATGGAGAAACGCATCCAGTGGATGACGGCGAACGGCGAGAAGATGCAGGTTCTCACGCTGGGCGGATTCATGCCCTGGCAGTGGACTTCTCCCGAGCAGGCGCTCCAGGTGGCGCAGGTTGTCAATGATGCGGCCATCGAGGTTCACGCAAAATATCCAGATCACTTTCTTGCTGGAATCGAGCTGCCGGTCAACGCGCCCGATCTGGCGCTCAAGGAACTGGATCGCGTGGCCGGCAAGCCGGGTATGGTGGGCGTGCATCTGCCTAACTCGCTGGCGGGGCGCGAGTATCTGTTTGAGCCCGCGTTCGCGCCGGTGCTGGCGCGCTGCGACGAGCAGAAGATACCGCTGCTCATCCATCCGCTGGACGGCGAGCCGAACTGGTACGCCGGACACCGGCTTGCCGATCCCTACTCGGGACCGAATCAGACCGGGTTGTTTCCCGGGCTGACCAATACGGCAGGCGAGACGTTTGAACAGGCGACGACGATTTCGAAGCTGATCGTCAGCGGCACGCTCGACAAGTATCCCAACCTGGACATCGTTGCGGCGCACTCCGGTGGAGCGTTCGCCTTTATCGCCTCGCGCATCGACTGGCGCGGCGGCGACAACGGCCTCAAGCACCCCTTCCTGAGCTATGTGCGCCGGTTCTACTTCGATGCGCAGACGTATTATCCGCTGGCGCTGAAGTTCCTGATCGAGTTTGCCGGGGCCGACCGCATCGTGGTCGGAACGGACAACATGGGTCCGCAGGCCAACACCAACGCCAACAACACGAACGCCAACCGGCCGCAGGGAGGACCGCACTCCCTCATCGACCAGGTAGGGCTTTCGGCAGGAGATCGCGATCTGATTCTGAGAGGGAACCTCACGCGTCTCTTCAAGCTGTAGTGCAATGTAAGGGCGCGGGGCAGGCGGGTCTAACGGGCCGCCTGCCCCGCGCCATTTGCATTTACAGGTAACTTCCATGACGATGGTCACCGGAGCCAGTGGCTCCTGCGGATAAAGTGTTATGAAGCAACCAATCGCGGAGACAGCCGCGTTCTCCGGCAGGCGGATGAATCGCGGAAGCGGCTCGCGGAATTTATCCGGCCGATCACGGGAGTTCAACCATGAAGTGGACACGCAGAACACTGTTGCAACGGGGATTGACCGCAACGGCAGCGGTGGCCGCATTGCCGCAGTTTGCACAAGAGGCAACGGGCCAAAGTCCGGCGGCGCAAACTGCTCCGGGAGCTGTCACGGTAGATACGATTCCTGCCGCTGCGCGCATTGCCCTCACGGATCTGATCGACCATGGCGCGCATCTTCATTCGGGGCAGAAGGTGCTTCTTGTGGCCTACCTCGACGGGCTCTATGGCGGCGACAATCTTGTCGATCGTCAGGCCATGCTCTGGCTGCAAAGGTCGATTGAGGAACGCGGAAACAAGGTCGAGGTTCTGTGGGTCGATGAGATCACGCGCGTCAACGAGTGGAAGTTTCCCACCTACGTGCGCGCCGCTATGGACCGCGCCGACGTGGTCTTTAACCACTCCTTCGATCTGACCATGGAGGAAGTGCTGGAGTTCCGCAGCTACATTGAGCACGAGCGCAAGGGCCTGCCCATGGTGCGCAACTTTGCCACAACAGTTCCCTTGCTGTGCACTACCTGGGCGCAGACGCCGCAGGAACTGGTGAGCGAGATTAGGTACCAGGCATCGACAAGAATCGTCTCAGGGCTCAAGTGGGAGCTGACCGACCCTAATGGCACACATCTTGAGGGAACGGTGAAGCCCGCGCAGAACGTGACTAACGCGGCGCATAGCTACGCGGTCCGCCGCGAAGACTCGAACAGCTACTATCCCTGGCCGGAGTGGGTATGCCCGCCCATCGTGCTGGCCGGAACCAACGGAACTTTTGTCTTCGATCGTATGTTGAGCTGGTGGTCGCGCTACATCGGCATCTCGCCTTATTTCAAAAGTCCGATCACGCTCACCATTCGAGACAATCGTATAGAGAAGATCGAAGGCGGCGCTGAGGCCGACGCACTGCGGCGCTTCATGGCTTTCCTGCACAGCAAACTGGGCGACAGCACGTATGTCTTCGACACGTTGCATTTCGGAGTGCATCCGCAGGCCCGAGTTGCACCGCAGCAGTGCCCCAGCGTCCTCTACCGGCGCATGATCGAGCACTCCGACATTCACAACCTGCACGTGCACGTAGGCTCGGGCGTCGCTACAAAGGAATATCCTTACTGGCCGCACATCACCGGAGATCTTCGCCAGCCGACTTTCCGCATCGGCGACCGGCTGGTGCACGAAAACGGCCGGCTCACCGCGCTCGACGATCCTGAGGTGAAGGCCATTGCGGCAAAGTATCCCGGCCACCCTGGGCTCGATCCGGAACCGTATCAGGGGTGATTTTGAGTTGAACGGTGCGGCTACATATCATGAATACGACTCATTCAACTACTGAGAAAGCGAAGCAAAGCCCTTCGCGGCTTTTGCCGGCGTTTTCCCGTCTATAAGGACAGAGGAAGATACGCAATGATTATCGATACCCACCAGCATTTCTGGAACATCGAACGGCCCTGGGCCAAAGGCGTGCAGGACTACAGGATTCTGGCCGAGCCCGAGGGCATCACGGGCACAATTCTGCGCCTGGAAGAAAACGAGACGGCTCTTGAGATTGCGAACCAGAATCCCTTTGTCGTCGGCGTTTGCGGCGAAGTCATTCCGGGGCCGGAGTTCGAGGCCAAGCTGAATCACTACGCGGTGGACCCGCTCTATCGCGGCATTTGCCTGTTTGGGCCCGTGCTGGCTGATGTGGGCAAAGACCCGAAGATGTTTCTCGGCTGCATGGAGCAGTTGGCGGCAAAGCAACTGCCGCTCGAACTGCTGCGCGCGCTTCCCGGATTCTGGGGCGGGCCGAAGGCGATGCAGAAGTTTCAGGGGACTAAAGAATCCGTCGAAGGGCTGATCGCAATCGCCGAGGCCGTTCCCGATATGCCCATCGTGGTTCAGCATATGGGCGGGCTGCCGATCGACGGCAAGCCACTTACGCCGGAGTGGGAAGAGAAGTTCCAGATGCTGGCCAAGTATCCGCAGATCGTGATCAAGGTCTCGGGCCTGATGCGCGGCGACGCCACGCGGGCGCAGAACGAACGCTCCAGCGAGTCACTGGGCTTCTACCGGCCGGTGCTGGACGCTGTGTGGCGGATCTTCGGCGAGGACCGGCTGATGTACGGCAGCAACTGGCCGGTCAGCGAGCACGAAGGCGATTTTATTTCTCAAGGCATGAGGCTGGTGCGGCGCTACTTCTCAGAGAAGGGCCAGGTGGCCCTGGAGAAGTACTACTGGAAGAACTCGCTCCACGTCTACAAGTGGAAGCCGCGTATGCTGGCACAGACCTACGAAGGCAGCCCGGCGCCCATCACCGCGGCATAACTGCCGCCGATCATTGATTGAAAGGGACGAAGACTATGGCAGACGAAAGCACAGAGCAGAGAAAAGAGAAGTTGCTCGCGGATATGGCAGCCGAGAGGGGATTCCTGCCCAAGGAGTGGCAGTGGGTCGCAGATCAGGACCTGGATTATCTCGAGGCTTATAACAATCTCTGGCGTCAGGCATCGAACGAAGGCAAGTATCTATCTGTCAAGACGCGCGAGCTGATCGTCATCGGGATTCTTGCCTTCCGCGGCTCGGAAGGCGCGGTGTACTCGCACTGCCAGCGCGCGCTCAAGTTCGGCGCCACCATTCCGGAGTTGCTGGAAGCCTTCGAGACGATGGTCGTGACCGGCGGCGCTCCGACGTTTGCCCTCGGGCTGAAGGTGCTGATGCGCATTCTTAAAGAGCAGGAAGAGCAGAACGAGCAGGCGAAGAAGTAGCCGGGCAGCGGTTGCGAGAGGAGATTCATATGGCGGAACAGGATGAACAAAAGCCCGGATTCATCGGCCCCGGACACTATCCGGTGAAGGTGGAAATCATCAGTCAGAAGGGCCACTGCCATCTGGGCCACAAGGTCGGCGACACATGGACCGTGAGTCACGTAACACCCGGCGGCATGTGCATTGGGGCGTTCCAGGCGATGGCGCTCCAGTTGAAGATGTTGGAGTTTGGAGGCGGGTTCCCGTGGGCGCCGGACAAGGACTCGCACGAGTGCGCCTGCCCGGATGGCAACAATCCCATCATCTTCAAATTAACGAGGCTCCGCGAGCAACCTCCGAAAGAGTAGGCAGGGAGAACGGGTATGGCAGAGTCCACGGCGCAGGCTCCGCAGATCATCTGGAAGAAAGAGACGATCGGCGGTGAAGAGATCGAGGTCGCTTACCGCGAGGCCATGCGGCCCGAGCCGCTGGGCACCGCTGCCAGCCGTGCGCCGAAGGGCAAGCTGCCAACCTACGTAGTTGACGGCTGGGGCGACTTTCCTCCGCTCAATCCCCGCACGTACGAGATCGCGCCCGGAATTATCTGCGAGCAGGACGTGGCCATTCCCATGCGGGATGGCATCATCACTTACTGCGATATCTATCGTCCGGCAAACCAGACCAACATCCCGGTCATCATTGCGTGGAGCTACTACGGCAAGCGGCCGAGTGCGGACTCGCTGCACATCGAGTGGCAGACGCGCGGCGTGCCTTACGGCTCGCACTCGAACCACGCCAAGTTCGAAGGGCCCGACCCCGAGTACTGGTGCCACAAGGGCTACGCCATCGCCAACTACGACATGCGCGGAGTGAACAACTCCGAGGGCGATCTCTGTTTCTGGGGCAAGTACGAGCGCAGCGACGGCTACGACCTGATCGAGTGGCTCGCCGAGCAGGAATGGTGTAACGGCAAGGTGGGCATGGCTGGCAACTCCGCGCTGGCCATGGCGCAGTGGCGGATCGCCGCCGAGCAGCCGCCGCATCTGGCCGCTATCGCGCCGTGGGAAGGTGCGGCCGACGCCTATCGCGAACTCTACAACATGGGCGGGTTCACCGAGTACGGATTCCGCAAGTTTATGTGGAAGGCCTTCAAGGGCAAGAACCTTGTCGAAGATCCCTTCGCGATGATTGAGCGCTATCCCCTGTTGAACGCCTACTGGCAGAGCAAAATCCCCGACTTCGAGAAGATCGAGGTTCCCGCATACATTACGACCGGATGGAATCACTTCCATAATCGCGGCGCGGTGAATGGATTCCGGCTCATCGGGTCAAAGCAAAAGTGGCTGCGCACGCACCGGGACTTCGAGTGGCCCGATCAGTACTCGCGGGAGGGGATCGACGACCTGACGCGATTCTTCGACCGCTATCTCAAAGGCATTCGCAACGGCTGGGAGTCAACGCCGCGTGTGCGCATCGAAGTTATGGACGCCTACGACTTCGACGATCAAACCTCGCGGGCCGAAACCGATTTTCCGCTGGCGCGAACGGAGTATCGCAAGCTTTATCTCGATGCCGCGAAAAATGCGCTGAGCCAAGTTCCTGTCGAAGTTGAATCGCAGTGCCGATACGATGGCAACACAGGCAAAGCCACGTTCGACATCACATTCAACGAGGAGACAGAGCTCAGCGGCTATATGAAGCTGCATCTGTGGGTCGAGGCCGACGGCAACGACGAGATGGATCTGTTTGTGGCGATTCAGAAGCTTGACGCGAACGGCAAATGGCTGCCGACGAACGCACTGGGCAAGTCCCACCCCGGCACTCCCGGCAAGCTGCGCGTGTCGCTGCGCGAGACCGATCCGGAGAAGTCGACCGAGTTCCAGCCTTATTACCCGTACAACAATCCGCAGAAACTCAAGCCGGGAGAGATCGTTCCTGTCGATATTGAAATTTGGCCGTCGAGCCGGACCTGGCACGCCGGCGAGCAGTTGCGCGTGGAAGTCATGGGGCACTACGAACGCATCGACTGGTTTGAGCCTTTTGCCTGGAATACCGACAACAAGGGGACGCACATCATCCACTCGGGCGGCCGGTACGATTCGCATCTACTGGTGCCGTATATTCCGCCGAAGTATGTTGCGGGCAACCGAGTTTATCGCTAAAAACCGCTTTGCGGCGCAAAGAGTGAATCCCCACGGACATTGCGCCTGTGGGGATTCTTGTTTTCTGAGCAGGACGTTTACGCTGCTGACAACTTTTTCTTTGCGAGGCTGCGCATCAATATTGCCATCATGCCCGCTGCGGCAAGCGCGGCGACCATCAAGCCCCGGAGGCCGATGTTGTAGTTGCCGGATGCGTCCTTCATCACGCCCATCCAGTAGGGTGCGACGAATCCGCTGAAGATGGCGATGGTGTTCATGGCGGCGATACCAGCGGCTGCGGCAGGGCCGGCCAGAAACTCCATCGGGACAGAGAGCGCCGGACCCCAGAGCGAGTAGGTGGCGATAAAGCTTACGGCCAGCGAGATTACAACCACCCACATATTGGCGGAGTAGCTGGCGATCAAGAAACCGGCGGCCATTACGATGCAGGGCACGATGCAGTGCAGAGCGCGCTCACGTTTATGGTCCGAATGAATGCCGTTGAGCAGCATGGCTACCGCGCCGATGAGCGAGAAGAGCGCGATCATCCAGCCGACAGCGCCCGCGCGCTGCCCGGTTGCTTCGGTGAGGATCAAGGGCAGCAGCAGAGTGAGACCGTAGGCGCAGATGCCGACGAAGAAGAAGTAGAGCCCGACGGTCCACACGCGGGGAGAGAGCAGCGCCTTGAGGATTCCGGCATCGTGGCCGAGGTGCGCTTTCTCGCCGTCGCGGGCGAGCTGCTCATCGAGCCAGTCGAGTTCCTCGCGGGTGAGCCATTTTGCCTGCTTCGGGGAGTCGGGCAGCAACCAGAAAATTACCGGAGCGAAGAAGACAGCGGGCAGGCCTTCGACGAGGAAGAGCCACTGCCAGCCGGCGAGTCCGAGATGGCCGTTGAGGCTCATGAGCCAGCCGGTGAGGCCGCCCATCAACACGGAACTCAGCGGCAGCGCGATGTAAAAGCGGCTGGCTGCGCGGGCGCGCATCGTGATGGGATACCAGAGGGTGAGGTAGTAGATCACTCCGGGATAGAAGCCGGCTTCGGCCACGCCGAGCAGAAACCTGAGCGCGTAGAACTCGATGGGCGAGTGCACGAACATCATCGACGTGGCGACCAGGCCCCAGACGAACATGATGGTGGCCATGATGCGCTTGGCGCCGTAGCGCAACAGCAGCAGGTTTGAGGGCACCTCGGCCGCGGCGTTACCGATGAAGAACAGGCCTGCGCCAAAGCCGTAGATGGTCGCGGTGAAGTGCAGGTCGAGGTTCATGCTGAGCGCGGCGTAGCTCACGCTGGCGCGGTCCATGAAGGCCAGTCCGTAGCCGATGCCGAGGATCGGAAGCAGCCGCCAGCTGATCTTGCGCGCGGCGTTGTGGGCCAGCGCCTCTATTGCGGTCGCCTGTGGGTTCTGCGCCATTCGCGTTCCTCTCGACCGGGAGATTGGTTGGCGACGGATTTGAGCAGTCCGCGCGTCGAGATTTTTCTCATCTGGCAGGGCGGAGAGTTCAAAGAGGCGGGAACTCCCGTCCACCCACCCCCTTAACAATTTTGCATGTAATCCAAAATCAATGGTTTACAGGTGTGGTATCGTTGCAACTGCCAGAAAAGAAAGAGCTTGCTCACATGTAAGCCTAAATCAACAACTTACGGCGGTTTTAGCGCCGATTTGCTTCCTGCGGCGGGGTTGAAGCGGTGGATGAGGATGCGGCATCCGGCCGTGGCGGGATCGAGAGAGCGCGGAGTTTTGGAGACTCGATCCATGACTCCAGTATGGGCAGAATTGGAGAAAAGATCGGCAAGGTGGATGTGCTTTGGAAGGAGGGGGTTGGGGGTTGGTGGGGGTTGACAGGGTTAGCGGAGTTGCTTTTTCTCTGGTCCCTAAATGCGTGGGATCTCGGGCCACCTGCGGAAGCGCCTGGTCGATGCTGTCGTGGAGATACGGAGATAAAGGTTGCCGACGAGTGCCGACGATAGAGACTTGACGCCGATACGCATCTCGAACGAAATATGGTGACAGGCCGCCGATCTATCGCAGAGCCTTATTCGCCGGCCATCGGAATTTGCACCTGCGGCGAGCCCGGTTTGCCGTAGCGCTTCAAGGCATAGGAGCCGGGGAGGAACGGGAAGCTGTTCAGGATGGGTTGAATCGAGCTGTAGAGGGAGTCCGCATTCGGGCCGTACATGTAGATGGTGCAGAAGCCGTCGCCGTATTCGTCGCGGTCGTATTCTCCGGTTTGCAACTCGTCGATCTCCTCTTCGATGCGCTCTTCAAGTCCTTCGATGCGCTGCGTTTCCTCGGAACAGGCCGATTCGCCGGAAGGCAGTTTCAGCTTGAGGATCACGGCCTGATCGTTGGCAGGATCGACGGCGGGCGGAGTTCTCCTGAAGCCGCGAAGCACACGCGTCGCTACTACGAAGACACGGAGGGCCTGAAAAAGTGGCTGGAGGCTCATGGCCTCAAGGCTAACACTGGTTTGCAGCCGGGCCAACGGGGTGAGGGTGTGCGGGAGTAAAATTCCCCGGTGTTCGTACTGCGGCTTCCCCTCACTCTATGACGAGCCTGTTTGAGATCTTCAAAATCGGAATCGGCCCTTCGAGTTCACACACCGTGGGTCCGATGGTGGCGGCGCGGCGTTTTGCGCTGCATCTGGATGAGGCTGGATTGCTTGCGTCCGCGGCTCGCATCCGCGTGGACCTGTTCGGGTCGCTGGCCCACACGGGCAAGGGCCATGGGACCGATACCGCGGTTCTGCTGGGCCTCGCCGGAGAGGTGCCGTATCTGGTGGATCCGTTGGCTGTAGAGCCTCTGATGGCCCGGCTGCACGCTACCCGCAGTCTCGAAGTTCTCGGCCGGCATAAGGTTGTGTTCGACTGCGAGTCGGACATCGTCTTCCATCTCGACCGCCAGTTGCCGCTGCATCCCAATGGAATGACGTTCACCGCCTTTGACGCCGCGGGCAGGGAAGTCAAATCAGAAAACTTCTACTCGATCGGCGGCGGATTTGTTGTCGGCGACGAGGGACCCGCGCCCAAAGACAAGGCCGCCGCTGCGCCGCACCCGTTTGAGAGCGCCGCCGACCTGCTTGCCCGCTGCGATGCCCTGCATCTGCCTATCTGGAAGCTGGTTCTGTTGAACGAGTCGGCGCTTCGCACGGAGTTCGATGTTCTGGCGGGGATCGACCACATCTGGTGGACGATGCATGCCTGCATCGACCGGGGGGTGAAGGCGCAGGGAACGCTGCCCGGAGGCCTGAACGTGCGGCGGCGCGCGGCGGGCTTGTCCGAGCGGCTGCGCTCCAAGCCGGTCGGCGATCCGCTCATCCCTCTTGACTGGGTATCGGTCTTCGCCATGGCCGTGAACGAAGAGAATGCCGCCGGAGGCCGCGTTGTGACCGCTCCGACCAACGGCGCGGCGGGCATTGTGCCGGCGGTGGCGCGTTATTACTCGGACTTCTGCCTTGGCTCGGATCGCGAGGGGTTGCACCGGTACTTTCTTACCGCGGGGGCGATCGGCATCCTTTATCAGCAGAACGCTTCGATCTCCGGGGCGGAGGTGGGCTGCCAGGGCGAGGTGGGCGTTGCCGCATCGATGGCTGCCGGGGGACTGGTGGCCGCGCTGGGCGGGACCAATGGCGAGGTGGAGCACGCCGCCGAGATTGCCATGGAACATCACCTGGGCATGACCTGCGACCCGATCGCGGGGCTGGTGCAGATTCCCTGCATCGAGCGCAACGCCATGGGCGCGGTGAAGGCCATCAACGCCAGCCGCATGGCGATGAATGAGCCCGAGGGGCACAAGGTTTCGCTCGATCAGGTGATTGAGACGATGTACCGAACGGGGCTGGACATGCAGTCCCGGTACAAGGAGACCTCGCAGGCAGGTCTGGCGCTGAACATTATTGAGTGCTGAGGGGCGCGGCTATTTTTTCTTGTCGGTGCCCGGTGGCTGAGTGGCCGGCTGCTCGCCCTTGTTGGTAACGTCCTCGCCGTCGTAGATCACCTTGATGGTCGAGCCGTAGCGCTTGTAGTCGGTGTATTTGATCACGTCGCGGATGTACACGTCCTCTTCGACATAGCCGCTGCCGAAGTGCAGATTGCCTTCGGCCTTGGTGTAGATAGGGAACCAGTATTTACCGTCGATCTGTGCGCGCCACGTCATGAAAGGCGGATGCAGGTCCGCCTGGTCCTTCCTGGTGTCGTCGGGAACCATGCGGCCGTTGCTTACCACGACTTGCAGGTCCTTCGCGTCCACCCAGACGCGCCCGTCGAAGTAGCGCTTCTTCTTTTCGATGACCTTGGGCGCCACCTCGAAGACGTAGCAGTCCAGGTCGTCCACCTTCTGGCGGCCAACGTAGTTCACGTTGTAGGCAGGCAGTTCCTGAGCGGTAAACACAAACGCGTAACCGTGCTGGAGGTCCTGCAAGTCGGAGGGTGACATCATCACCCGCGTAAGCGTGCTCGGCGGCGCTGACACCACTCTCTCCATACGCGT
Source organism: uncultured Acidobacteriaceae bacterium (assembly GCA_903842065.1). GTDB lineage: Bacteria > Acidobacteriota > Terriglobia > Terriglobales > Acidobacteriaceae > Telmatobacter. Next base: position 89,445 of record CAIMKZ010000048.1, read on the forward strand.
GCCGTCGGGAGTGAAGATCACGTCGTCCACCTCGAACCACTCGCCGTCCACCTTGCCGGTATCTTCGTTGATCGTGTCCATGCGAGCGGTGCGCCGGTAGGTGTAGTGGTTGAGCGCCTCCTGAAACTCGGTCTCTTTGGCCGCGAACTCCCGGACGATCTCCTCGGGGGGAACCGAGGGCGGGGTTACGTCCATCCGGCCGAAGCCGGCGTCGAGCGGCATGGGCGTAAAGCTGTCCTTGCCCTGAGCGGACAAGGCAGCCGCTCCGGCAGCAAAAGCAAAAAGCAGAACAAAAGCTCTCATCGGCTTGAACCAGACCTCCGCGAAGCGTTCATCCCGGCCCGAAAACAGACGGAATTCACCTCTTCTACAAACATTAGACGTTAGCCGGGCCTCCCGGGGAGTACACATTGGCAAACTACCCCTCTCGGCCTCCGTAGAATGAAATCTGGATGTCTTTTTCTGAAAATTACGATGTCGTGGTTGTGGGGGCCGGTCACGCAGGCTGCGAGGCGGCGATGGCCGCTGCGCGCATGGGGCTGAGGACCGCGCTGGTCACCATGAACCTGGACTTGATTGCGCAGATGAGCTGCAATCCGGCTGTGGGCGGCGTGGCCAAGGGGCACCTGGTCCGCGAGATCGACGCGCTGGGCGGCATCATGGGCGAAGTGGCGGACGCTGTCGGCATCCAGTTCCGGCTATTGAACGCCTCGCGCGGTCCCGCCGTCTGGAGCCCCCGCGCCCAGTGCGACAAGCAGCAATACCGCGTCAAAATGCGCGAGGTGCTGGAGTCCGAGCCGAACCTGCACATTCGGCAGGCGGAGGCCGTGGGCTTCGTCATGGAAGACAGGGAGCAGGGAACAGGGACTAAGGGACTGTGGGACTCAGGGACTAAGGAACTTGGCACAGGCGAGACTATGGGTGCCCCAGGTCTCGCTTCTGAGACCTGGGGAAGCTCGACACTAAACCAGTCCCGCCGAAAGATTCTGGGCCTGAAACTCCGCGACGGCCGCCAGCTCAAGGCTGGTGCAACCATCGTTACCACCGGCACATTTCTCAACGGGCTTGTCCACTGCGGTGAGGAGAGCTACTCGGCCGGGCGGTCGGGCGAGCCGGCAAGCGTTCTGCTTGGCGAGGCGCTGCGTGCACTTGGGCTTCGGACTTGCAGACTCAAGACAGGGACGCCGCCGCGTCTCGACGGACGCACGATCGACTGGAGCGCGTTTACCGAGCAGCCGGGCGACGCCGAGCCGACACCCTTCAGCTTCCGCACGAAGAAGATTGAGCAGCCGCAGATAAGTTGCCACATCGCCTTCACCACGCCGGAGACGCTGGGCATTATCCGCGAAAACGTTCACCGCTCGGCGATGTACTCGGGGCGCATCGAGGGCATCGGCCCGCGCTACTGCCCTTCGATCGAAGACAAGATCGTCAAGTTCCCGGACAAGACCCAGCACCAGTTCTTCCTAGAGCCCGAGGGGCTGAATACGCACGAGGTCTACATCAACGGCATGTCGACATCGCTGCCGATGGAAGTGCAGTGGCAGATGGTGCACTCGATTCCGGGGCTGGATCGCGCCGAGATTCTGCGGCCCGGCTACGCAATCGAATACGACGCGGTGGATGCGACCGAACTCGATCGAACACTGCGCGTAAAGAGCATCGAGGGTCTGTATCTGGCCGGGCAGATCAATGGGACATCGGGATATGAAGAGGCGGGCTGCCAGGGTCTGATGGCCGGAATCAACGCGGCGCTGTGGCTGAAGGGCGAGCCGCCGTTCACCATCGATCGCAGCGAGGGGTACACGGGGATTCTGATCGACGATCTGATCTCGAAGGGGACGAACGAGCCGTACCGGATGTTTACGTCGCGGGCGGAGTTCCGGCTGCATCTGCGGATCGACAACGCCGACCGGCGTTTGACACCGCAAGGGCGGCGTCTCGGGCTGATCGATGACAGCGCGTGGGCCGAGTATGAGCACAAGCAGGCCCGCATGGAAGCGCTTTCGGCTTTTCTGAAGGCAACGAAAGTCGATGCCGGGAAGCTGGAACGCGCCAGCCTGGGCGGACTCACCGCCATCGCGGGGCTTACATGGGCGCAGCTGCTGAAGCGTCCCGAGGTCGGCATGGGAGCACTGATCCCCGTGCTTGGCGATGAGTTGCGCCGCGATCCTCTGCTTGCGGAGTTCGAGGCGGTCACAGAGCCGGTGGCGCGGGCGGCGCGCCGCAACGAGGCACGCGCGGTGGAGACTGAGTTCAAGTTCGAAGGGTATCTGGATCAGCAGAAGAAATCGATTGAAAAGCTCAAGGCCGCCGAGTCGGTTGCCATTCCCGAGTGGCTCGATTATGGCGCGATCAGCGGCCTGTCTCGAGAGATGCGCGAGAAGCTGGAGCGAGTGAGGCCGGCGACGATCGGGCAGGCCGGCAAGATGCCGGGCGTGACGCCGGCTGCGCTTGGCCTGGTACACGTCTCGATCCGTCTGCAAAAGCCCCGCGGCAACTTCTAAGCGGCCTTTAACTGCTCGGTCACTGTAAATTGGGCGGCGAGGTCGTCGAGGGATTTTCCGGCCTCGATCAACAGAGCAGATGATTTGATAACGCGCTCGGCGCCGCTGGCGCTCTCTCGCGAGCTGGTGGCAACCACCTGCATGGTCGCGGTGGCGGAATCGGCCGAGCCAGCTTCTTCGCGGGCGGCGGCGGCGATGCGAGAGATGCGATCGTCCACCTCGAAGACCAGTTGCTTGATCTCATCGAAGGTGCGGCTCAGTCCGTTGACAGCCTCGGCACCCTCGACGGCATGAGCGCAGGAGCCGCCGATCTCGTCGGCGGTACGCACGGTCTCAGCCTGAATGCCGGAAATCAGACCCGAAATCTGCTTTGTCGCGTCGGCGGTGCGTTCGGCGAGTCGCCTGACTTCGCCGGCCACAACCGCAAAGCCACGCCCCTGCGCGCCGGCCCTTGCCGCTTCGATGGAGGCGTTCAGCGCGAGCAGATTGGTGCCGGCCGCGATCTCCTCGATAACGCCGACGATCGTGCCGATCTCTCTGACGCGGACGTTGAGCGCGGATACGCGCTTCATGCTCTCCTGGGTTCCTTCCGCGAGCTGCTGAATTCTCAACGTGGTCTCCGCCACCTGCTGGGATCCGCTGCGCGCCGCTTCAGCCGCCGCCCTGGCGCGCACCGAGGCATCTTCGGTGTGGCTCGATGAGTTGGCGATCTGTTGCGATAGTGCGCTAACGACAGAAGATGCATCTTCAGCGCAACGGGACTGCTCCGCCATCGCGGTCGCGGCGTTGTGCGCAAATATATTGATCTCGTTCGATCGAGAGCGGGTAGCCGATGCCGTCTGCTGCACGTCGGCCAGTGCGGCGCGGATGCGGGAGACAAAGAGGTTGAAGCTTCGTGACAGTCCGCCTATCTCGTCGCAGCGGTTGCTCTCGAATACGGAGCCGAGGTTGGCGGATTCCAGGCGCGAGGTGAGATCCAGCACCGGGCGGACCACCATTCTGTTGAGCATGAACAGTTGCAGCGCGAAGATAAGGATCAGCAGGATCACCGTCTCGACCGTCAACACTGTCAGGGTGCGAATCGTGCGCCAGATCAGATCGGAGTTCGGGTAGGCGGTAACGACCTTGTATCCCCACGCGGGATAGACGGCTTCGAACACGCTCCAGCCTTTGGGGGACTTGACCACAGCGCTCACAACGCCGGCCTGCGCCGAGCGGCTGTGCGCTACGATCTCGCCTTCCGGCCCGAGCAGCACCGCAAAGCCGTGGTCGAGGATCTGCGCGCTTTCAATATCCTGGCTAAGGGTCTCGATGGAATCCAGCCGGTAGCCAGTGAACAGTGCGCCGATCAGCCTTCCATTGGCGTCGCGCAGCGGCTCATAGCGGGTTGTGTAAGGGATGCCGAGGATTTTATTGACGCCCTTGAACGGCTCGCCACGCGACAGCGCGGCGTATGCGCCGCCCGCCGCATCCAGAGAGGTTCCAATGGCGCGGGAGCCATCGGCTTTCTTCACGTTTGTGCTGACGCGGGTGAAAAGCGATCCATCCCAGGCGAACAGGGTCGCCATGGCGCCGGCAACCGATTGGACTCTGTCGACGATCTCAAAGTTTCCGGCCTGCGATCTGCCGCCCATCCGCAGATCGGGGAACGCCGCGCCTTCCACCTCTACCGTTGTCCCCCGCGCTGCCTCGCCCTGGAGTCGGCACTCCTGCTCGAGCAAGTTCATGGCGGTGTCGACACGGGCGCTGGTGAGGGTATCGATCGCTTGCAACCGGGAGACGATGTGGCCGCTTTCGGTCTCGGCCTCGCGCTGGGCGTCCTGCGCGGTCCTGGCGGAAAAATAAAGCCAGGTAAAAATACCGAATACCACACATGTAACCGCTACCAGCAACAGCGTGGCTGAAACCAGCCGGGTGCCCAGGGTGCAGATCTTCATAACTCGCCGGGTCCTCTTCCGGGCGTGCAGCGGGCCTTGCGCCCGAGGCTACGCCCCGTTCCGTTCCTGGAGGACATATCGGCAATTAGAAGCGCGGCGGTAGGCGAGAATGGGAGGCTTCAACAAGGGCGGGGGTTAAATCGCCCTAATTTTTGCCGCCAAACAGGGGGAAGTGGAACGGCTCGATCGCCGGGGAGGACTTCTTCTGTTTTCCGGCCGCATCTTCCTTGAGCGCCGTGCGCTGGGAGTTGATGCACACCCAGCCGCCATGGGCCCGCTCGTAGACATGAGTGAAGATGCCTTTTTCGTCGACGATAGCCGAGTTGACCTTGTGGCGCATCGTATAGGTGCCGTTGGCTACGGCGATATCGCCAAGCATGCGTACCGTAATCACCTTTTGTGTGAGCGCCAGCGATTTGTCGTCGCCGCTGATGACGGCCACGATCTGCTGATTGCGCGTGGTGATGTCTCCGTTGGCGGCCACATCGACGAACAGCGCGGAGAGGACGTTCTCAAGGGCGTACTGGTCGCGCTGGGTGACGGCATTCGACCACTGGTCCTCGATCTTCTGGAACTGCTGCACCTCAGGGGTTGCCGTAGTGGTGACGTTGGGCTGGGCGGCGGAGGACGGGGAAGCAATCTGGGCCGCCAGAAAATGGCTGGCCAGTACCAGGACGGCAAGGCATGCAAGAAGACGGTTCATAGGCAAAAAAACTTCCTCCACGGGAAGGACATCAGGGAAATCATACTCTTTGACTCGATTCCTCCGCATGAGAAAGCGCAGGAATCCTCATCCGGTCGAGATTGGCAGCTGGCGGGAGTTTGCCGCAACGAAAAGCCCCGGCTATAAGCCGGGGCTTGCTGAGGTGAGAATAGCTTACGCGGACAGGGTCTGGAGCCTCGCCGGCTGATGGACGGTGACGACCGAGTCCTCGATGGTGATCCAGCCTTCCTTGCGGAACTGGCCGAGGGTGCGGGTAACGGTCTCGCGAGTGGTGCAGGTCATCGAGGCCATCTCCTCGTGGGTGAGCAGAAGCGGGAAGCTGTACTCTCCTGACTCGGTATGCTCGCCGATCTGGTGAGAAAGCTCCATAATCAGCCGACCGAGGCGCATGGCGACGGTATCGGAGAGCGCGATGCGGCAGGCATCCTGCAAGGCGAAGCGATACTCCTGACAGATGCATTGCACGGCTCGCATCTGGGCCTCTTTGTGGCTGCGCAGAAAGCTTAGGAAGCGCTCGCGCTCGACGGGGCGCAACTGGGCCATGGTAAGCGACTCTGCCGAAACCTCGTAGACGCCGTGCGAGAGCACGGCGTAGAGACCCAGCATGGAGCCCGGACCTGCCACGCGCACAATCATCTGTTTGTCGTCGGAGCGGCCAGCCGTCAGCTTGAGGTATCCGCCGCAGATCAGGTAAAGGCAGCGCGCATCCTCGCCCTGCGAGAACAGCGATGCCTGAGCGGGGAGAGAGATCGTGCTTGTGGCCAGCTCAAGATCGGCTAAGACCGCGCTGCCCAGAGAGCAGAACCAGCCGGGGCGCCTGTTGGAACAGGCAGCACATCCAACCGGAGCCGGGCGCGAACCAGGTGTTGGACGCAAATGCGCTACAGCCGAAATACCAGAATTAGCCATCTTCCAGCCTTTGTCCGTACCGCCGCCCCCACCGGTCCGGACTCGGCCCGCCTGCGAGTACAAGAAAGGAGAAGACCTTGCACTCTCTCCATCGGGCCTGCTTTTCCTGAGTTTGCCGTACGAGCGGGGTGTCTGGATGTGACGGGCCTCACGTCGATGTCGGTCCAGCGCACATTCGGGAATGTGGAGTAATTCGATCAGCGTCACAACCTGGGCTAAAAGGGGATAAAAAGACTATTTTTTCCGATTTTGAGACGGTTGCACACTAAAGTGACGAACATCACCGCCTGTCGTGCAATCAACTCTCTAACCTCACGGGTAAGTAGTGATGCGCCGCACAACTCGCGTCTTCTTCGAGCCCTTTTAGAGAAGAAAGATGTGATGTGCATAGCAAGGTGGACTTTTTCTATGAATAATCAAAGGCCTGTAACGCGACTGCCGATCTGTGCGGCTCCGGACCTGTGGCCGGGACTGCGTGTGTTCTTGATCCTGATTCTGGCCGCCGGATTTTTCAGCGCAGCAGCGCTGGCATCTCCCGCGAATGAAAAGAAGGCTGCCACGCCGGCAGCGGCGGGCCTTCCCGCCGGCTACGTCGGCTCGGAGACTTGTGCCGGATGCCACGAAGCGGTGGCGAAGGGTTTCGAGGACAATCCTCATACCAAGATGGTGTTGCAGCACGGCAGCAACGGCGTCACCTGCGAGAACTGCCACGGCGCCGGACAGGCCCACGTGGAAGGCGGCGGCGACATCTCCAAGATCTTCAACCCCGCCAAGCACTCCAATAAGGAAGTGAACGCGACGTGCGAAAAGTGCCACGCGTCGACGCATCCGAACTTCGATCGTTCGCCGCACGCCAAGGCCGACGTAGGCTGCATCAGTTGCCACAGCGTGCATGCGCCGGGCAAGAACACGGAGCATCTGCTTAAGGCCTCGCAGCCCACGCTCTGCTTCCAGTGCCACAATGACCAGAAGCCCCAGTTCAACATGCCCTTCCACCACAAGGTGAACGAAGGCGCCGTGAACTGCAGCGACTGCCATGACGTGCATGGCACGTTCGGAAACAGCAACCTCCGGTCGACCGCCGATCAGAACGCCATCTGCACCAAGTGCCACATGGAAAAGCGCGGACCGTTCATCTTTGAACATGCTCCGGTGAAGGGCGATGGCTGCATCTCATGCCACACCCCCCACGGCTCGCAGAACGCCCGTCTGCTCAACGCTCCCAGTGTGAATGCAGTTTGCCGTCAGTGCCACTCGTCGGTGGTTGCCGGTTCGATGCACAACCTGAACGCGGCTGGATCGAGCGACGTGACACCCTGTATTGACTGCCACACCATGGTGCATGGCTCAAACCTCGATCGATACCTGAAGCGTTAGTCGGACTTCCGCCTGCCTGGTGGCCTAAGCCTCAGGCAGCGCGGAAATGCTGCCAACAGGTTTTCAGAAACGACAAGCGACTTTAAGAAGTGAGGCATTCCAATGAAATATAGCTGCTTGACACGGCTACTTAGTGCTCGGAGCGCCCGCCTGGCTTTGTTTGCCGCGGGACTGGCCATCGTCCTGTCGATGACCACGAGCCTCGCAGCGGCACAGGACCCTGCGAAGAGTACTAACACCATCTCCAGCAAATTCTCAGTTCCCGAGGGGTACACCGCGCATCATTCTATCGATGCAAGTGGCCGCATAGCCGATAAAGTCGGCTCGGGCGCAATGTACGACACCATGGTTAACCTGCAATCCGGACCCCGAGTTAACAGCGAGAGTCTCGATCTGCACAGGCTGGACTCGAACAAGAAGGGCTGGGTTGACAATGCCCGCATCTCCGGTTCGGGTTTTGGCGGCGATCCGTACAACTTCCTCAAACTCACCGCGGAAAAAGGTAAGTTCTGGGAGTTCACCGGCTCCTTCCGGCGCAACCGTCAGTACTTCGACTACGACCTGCTCGGCAACCCGAATATTCCCAAGGGCCTCACCGTGGCCATCGGACCTTCGTCGGCGCCCACAGGCAGCTTCGCCTGGCCGCAGGTGCAGCACTCCTCGTCGATGACCAACTCGGTCCGCCGCATGACCGACACCCAGTTGACGCTCTTCCCGGTCTCGAAGATCACCATCCGCATCGGATACTCCCAGAACGTCATGCAGGGTTCCTCGTTGCTGCCTGCCCGTTCGGCCGGCATCTTCAAGTACGCCCCCCTCCTGCAGCAGATGCAGCGCCACTCGACCGATGAGTTCAAGGCGGCTATCGAATGGAAGCCCGTTCCCCGGACCATGATCAGCTACGAGCAAATCGTTCTCAAGAACAAGGAGAACAGCTTCTTTACGCTCGATCCCAATGGATTCCTCGCCCAGGAAGCCGACGGAACACCCGTCTATCTTGGCAACTGGAACTTCACATCGAACGGTTCCGCGACAGCGACGACGACCCTCGCGCCCTACAGCAGCGCGGCTTGCGCCAGCCCCGCCGTCGCCGGCCAGGCCTTCAGCGGTCTGTCCAGCACCGGTGTGCCGATCATCGATCCGACCTGCGCGGTAGCCACCGGCTATACCCGCACCAACCCAACCCGCACCACGATGCCGACCGAGACGCTGCGCATCCAGTCGACCAGCATCAAGAACCTGGCCATCAACGGACAGGCCACCTACGGCGTGTTCAACCTCAACATGCCCTCCTACTATGAGAGCACTACGGGTCTGAACGCCGCGCTCCGCCAGGAGTACTGGGCGGCTAACGGCAGCGCCAAGCGGGAAGTCTACAACGCCGATCTCGGCCTTACCTGGCAGGTGGCGCCCACGTTTACCCTCTCCGATCAGGTCAGCCTGATGTCGAGCAGGGAGCCTGGCTCCATCACCTACCCCAACTACACCAAGCTGTCGACGCCGACCAGCCCGATTACCTCCGAGTCCATCAACTACACCGGCACGCTGATCACAACCGTCACCACGCCCAGCGCCACCGCTATCACCGGCGGCGTAGTGGCCGGCACCAGCCTCGGCACCACCAACGGCTTCTACGGTGTAAACCAGTTCACCAACACCGCAACCGCCGGCTGGACGGTCTTACCCAAACTGAACCTTTCGCTCGGCTACCGCTACGGCGTCCGCGACATCGGCCACAATACAGGCTTTATGCCAGCCTATGCCGTTACCGCCTCCAACACTGCGGAGCGCGACGAGGTTTCGATCATCGAGAATGCCGGCATCTTCAATGCCGCCTATCGTGTCAACGCCAACTGGGATATCAACGGGACCTGGGAAGTTGCCTACAACAACGGGTCCTACACGACCGCTACCCCGCGCCAAACCCGTCGCTATCGTGTCCACTCCAAGTTCCGTCCGGAAAAATGGGCCACCATGACGGTTGCTTTCAGTGACTCCGAGAAGCGCAACAACACCGGCGATGCCGCCGCGGACGTTCTTGCCGGCACCGTAGTTTCTTACGGCCAGCTCAAGCACGAAGAGCGTACCCGCACCGCCGGCATCAACGGCATGTTGACGCCGAACGAGCACTTCGCGATCGACTTCGACTATGCCTACACCGATGTCTACACGGCGACCAACACCTGCTACACGGGTCACGACAGCAGCATGTTGATTGGCACCTCAAACACAGCTACCAGCGTCAGCCCGCTCTTTGCCGCGGCTGTTTCTCTCAACGCCAGCGGTGCGCCGCAGACCTGCAAGGCGCCCACGGCCACCAGCCCCAGCAACTTCTACGCTCGCCTGTTCGCCGACGCTCCCACTCAGTACGGTTCGGTGGGAGTTCTGCTGAGCCCGAACGACAAGGTGCAGGCCGGCCTCGGCTACCGCATCAACAAGGTTGCCGGCGATCAGTTCTTCATCGATGCCCGCGACGTGAATGGCGCCATGGCCTCGAAGTACCAGACTCCCTACCTCAACGCCAGTTGGAAGGCTACGCCGGCGCTGACCTGGAAGGCCGAGTTCAACTACTATGGCTACGGCGAAGGCGGTCCCTCCGGTGCGAAGAATTGCACGCTGGCTGGAGTCGGCAACCCCAACCTGGCTTCGACCATTGTGCCCTGCGCAACCATGAGCGTTTCGACGGGCATGAATTCGGGATCGGCCGGCATGACCGCACCCCGGAGTTTCCACGCCAACAACATTACACTGGGATTCCACTACGAGTTCTAAGTGGATGACAACCGGGGCGGACCCGATTTATGATCGGGTCCGCCCTTTTTTTCGCAACAAGATGTACGCCGGGCGGGTTTAAGTCTCCGGGAACAGCAGAATGGCCGCGGCGGTTTCCGCCTGCGATTTTAGCGGGCTTTGAAACAGGGCACGGCAAGGAGTGGTGATTATGAGCAGCAAAGCTCTAACCGGACTGACACTGGCGGCGGCACTTCTTGGTGCCGCATACGTGTCCTTCGCTCAGTCGAACGGCGCAGCCGTCTACAAGACCAAGTGCAGCATGTGCCACGGTTTGCAGGGTACGCCGAACCCGGGCATCGCCAAGAACATGGGTACGCGTGCGGCCAGCGATCCAGCCGTCAAGGCCATGTCGCAGGCGCAGATGATTACGATCACCACCGATGGCAAGGGCAAGATGCCAGCCTTCAAGAGCAAGCTGACCGCGGCCCAGATCAAAGATTCCGTTGACTACTTCCGCCTGTTTGCGAAATAACTACGGACATAGTCCGGCGAGTAGTTTGCGGATCTCTGGCGGCTGAAGCGCCGGTCTCCGCGGGGCGGCGGATATGAACTGCCTCAGAAAACAGGCCTGAGCGTAAAAGAATGCGCTCAGGGCAACAGGCGCAACCCAACCCGGGCGGCACGAGTGGCCGCAGCCGGTAGCTCATAAGGAGTCATACGGATGAACTGGAGCATTCGCAATCTTGCTATCGTTGCATTGGCGGCTTCCCTCGCCGGTGCATGGAGCTTTGCCCAATCCTCGGGCGACGCGGTTTACAAAGCCAAGTGCCTCATGTGCCACGGGGCTACTGGTGTGCCGAACCCGGCGCTGGTCAAGGCGCTGGGCGTCAAGGACGCTTCCGATCCGGCCGTCAAGAAGCTCACGGTGGATGAGATCGTGAAGGTAATCAAGAGCGGCAGCCCCACGGGCAAGATGAAGGCAATCGCCGGCGTCAGCGATGCCGATGCCAAGGCCGCGGCCACCTACTTCAAGACTCTCGCAAAGTAAACGCGGGCGGGAACCATGTAACCCCGGCCCGCCTCTATTGGCGGGCCGGTTTATTCTGAGCGGAAGCAGGCAGGCAGCCGGCTTCCGTATCACTAGAGCAAGGGGGGCATCGTGCCTTCGTTTAAGAATATTCGCGAACACTGGGTAAGACCGGCGTTGTTCTTCGGTAACAACCCCATCAGCCTAGCCGGCGGCGCCATTACAACGGCCTCCGCTGTCACCATGATTGCCTACTGGCTTGTCGAACTGTTCGGTGTCGCCAGTCCGAACCCTTATCTGGGCATTATCTTCCTCTTCCTGCTTCCGGCGGTGTTCATCGCCGGCTTGCTGCTGATTCCGCTGGGTGTCTACGTGCGCCGCAAGAAGCTGCTTGCGGCTGGCGCCATTCCGTCGGTGTATCCCCGCATCGATCTCAACGATCCGATCTTCCGCCATGGCATAGACATTGTATTGATCGCGACGGTATTGAACCTGATCGTGGTGGCCTGGGCCAGCTACAGGGGCGCGGCTTATATGGATTCGCCCGAGTTCTGCGGCCAGTCGTGCCACGTGATGAATCCCGAGTTGGCGGCATACCGCGTCTCGGCGCACTCCCACGTCAACTGTGTTGAGTGCCACATCGGCTCCGGCGCACAGGCCTACTTCAGCGCCAAGGTCAACGGCACCAAGCAGCTGATCGAGGTTGCCGTTCACCCGATAGCAGGCCTCGCCCCCAAGCTGATCCCCAATTACCCCACGCCGATTCCCTCGCCGGTGACCAGTCTGCGCCCGGCGCGCGACACCTGCCAGGCCTGCCACACGCCGACGCGGTTTGACGGCGAGAAGCTGCTGGTGAAGTCGCGCTTCGCCGACGACGAGCAGAACTCAGAGAGCCAGACGGTGCTGATTCTCCACCTCGGCGGCGTCGACTCGCTATCGCACAAGACCGGCATCCACGGCATCCATCTCGGCCACATCGAATACATTTCCACGGACGAGACGCGCACCACGATCCCCTGGATTGAGCGCGACAATCCCGACGGCACGAAGAGCACGTATGTGGCCTCGGCGCTCAACGGCGCTCAGCCGCAGGGCGAGCGGCGCGTAATGGACTGCATCGACTGCCACAACCGTGCCTCGCATACGTTTGTGACCCCCGAGGAGGCCATCAACCGCGCCATGGTCGATGGCGCCATCAGCCCCGAGCTGCCCTTTGTTCACAAGAAGGGCCTGGAATTGCTCAAGACCGACTACGCCAGCGAAGATCAGGCCCGGACGCAGATATCCCAGAAGCTTCAGGCCTACTACGCAGCCAGCTATCCCGCGATAGCCGGCCCGAAGGCGCAGCTCATCAAAGCCGCCGGCGACGAGCTGTATGTGCTGTGGAGCCAAAATGTGTTCCCCTACATGAAGATGACCTGGGGAACCCACCCGAACCACATCGGCCACCAGGACTACCCGGGGTGCTTCCGCTGCCACGATGGCGACCATGTGACGAAGACGGCTGAGAGCATTACGCAGGACTGCGCGGCCTGCCACAACCTGCTGGCGGTCGAAGAGGCCAAGCCGAAGGTGCTGGCCGACCTCGGCATTCAGCAGTAACGCAGTTTGAACCAATCCTCTCCCTGGAGCCGCTCTGGCCTCCGGGGAGAGTCTGTTTTCAGGCCTGATATGCACACATAACAGGCTCACTTACGGCCTGCGCGCAAGAAATCCGTATCTCCTTTGCCCTTCTCGTTCTACAATCAGGTCGAAGCACGCGTATGGGTGAATGCACCGCCCCAAAAGGGGTAGGGGCAAGGCGTTGTCTCTAGGCGCAAGATGGTTAGAGCCCATTTTGGCTCTGAGGAACGCAAACGCATGCGCCAGCACTGTAGCGCAGCTGAGGACTATGAAAAACATTCCTAGCCTGAGACGGATCGCGATGCTTCTACTGGCCAGCCTGGCTCCGGCCATGGCTCAGGCCCAGTTCTCTGCAAATCTCAGCTCCCGGCTGGCCGGCGACTGGCGCACCAGCGCACCGATCCGTATCGGCAGCGCGGCGCCGCTCAGCCTGCTGGGCAGCGATCAAGGCCCCGCGGCCGGCAGCCAGTCACTGGGTAGAATGCTTCTGCTTCTTCAGGCTTCGCCAGTGCAGCAGGCGGCGCTTGATGAGAGGCTTGCGGCTGTCACGAACCCCGCATCGCCCGAGTATCATCGCTGGCTTACTCGGCAGCAGTTCGCCGCGGCTTATTCAAACTCCGCCGCCGACGTGGCTGCGGTCGCAGTCTGGCTTGAGAGCCAGGGTTTTGTGGTTGCGCCGACGCCCGCGGGCCGCGGATGGATAGAGTTTTCGGGAACCGTCTCCCAGGTCGAGCAGGCCTTTGGCGCTTCTGTCCATACCATTGCGGCAGCCGGGGCAGCGCCGCGTCCGGTTCTGATGGGCGAAATTTCGATTCCGGCCGCGCTTCGGCCTGTGATTGCAGGTCTGGTATCGCTTGACGGCGTTCTCTCCACAGCCGCTCTGACTACGCCGGAGAGTCTCTCGGCAGCCGCGGCTTCACAGCCGTTTACTCCCGCGCAATTGTCAAAGCAGCTTAACCTGCAGCCGCTGGCCGCAGCGGGAATCAGCGGAGCAGGCCAGTCGATCGCCATCGCCTCGCGCAGCAATCTGAATGCAGCCGATATCTCCGCCTTCAGCGCCGCCTACGGACTGCAGGCTCCATCGCTTGAGGTGATTCCCGACGGCGACGACCCGGGGCTGGCCGCTGACCGGCCGCTGGCCACATTGGCCGCATCGTGGGCCGGAGCAGCCGCGCCGGGCGCGAAGATCGTCCTCGTCCCTACAGCTACAACTCCGGCGACCGACGGCCTCGACCTCTCGCTTGCGGCTATCGTCGATGGCAAACTTGCCACGACCGTGGCCGTTGCCTACTCTGCCTGCGAGGCCGGCATGAGCGCGGCGCATCAGGCCTTCTACTCCGCCGTTTACCGGCAGGCCGCGGCGGAAGGCATCTCGATCGTAGCGGCCTCTGGAGACAGCGGGCCTTCGGCCTGCGCTCGGCCCGCTCCGGGACCTGTCACGACCGGCTTCGGCGTCAATGCTCTGGCCTCTACGCCGTGGAACACCGTCGCCGGAGTGGCCTCATCCGACGCGGGCGCTCCCGCGGCCTACCGCGCCTGGTCGCAGCACAGTGCTTCCGATGCGGCTTATGCGGGTGGCGGCGGCCTCAGCACACTTTACAGCCAGCCGAACTGGCAGCCGGCACCGCAGAACGTAGCGGACGCAGTTCGCGGCACAACGACGCGCATGATGCCCGACGTGAGCCTGCCCACGGCATTCGATGCGACATCGCCCGGCCTGGTGTTTTGCCTGAGCGCGAGCGCGGAGCAGACCTCTGGCTGCAACTTCATGCGCAGCGGAGGCAGCGGCGTCGCGGCCAGTGTCTTTGCGGGAATCGCGGCTCTCAGGGCGCAGAACTTTGGCGCGCAGGGCAACCTTGCACCTACTCTTTACCAGCTCGGCGGCTCGGGCATCTTTCACGATGTGCAACTGGGCAGCGCGGAGCTGATTTGCACTCCAGGCAGCGACGGATGCGGCAGCGACGGGCAGATCGGCTTTGCGGCGTCGGCAGGTTATGACCTGGCCACCGGCCTCGGCGTACCCGATGCGGCGGCGCTGGTACTGGCCCAGCCCATGGTTGGTTCGACGCCGGCTTCGATCAGCAACCTGATCACCGCGGGCCAGACCATCAACCCGTCAGGCTCGGTCGTGTTATCCGCTTCGGTTGGCGGGAGCGGTGGACTTGCGCCCACCGGCACCATCACTTTCTACGACGCATCGACCAGCAGCAATATCATCACCATTGCGCTTACGCCCGGCGGCGGCGCGACCTCCAGCGCCTCGCAGACCGTTACCGGCGCTCTGGCGCAGGGGTCGCACAGCATCGTTGCCCAGTACAGCGGCGACACTACCTACGCGACCGGCAACTCGACCGCGGTCATCGTCATTGCGACGCCCAGCAATACCACCACGACAGTCACCCCAGCCAGCAACACACCCACGGCGGGCAGCTCGCTTATCGTCAGCGCGGTCGTCTCCTCGGCTGCCGCGGGAACAGGCGCACTTGCCCCCTCAGGAACCGTGACCTTCAGTGTCGATGGCGTGAATCAGGGCTCGTCGCACCTCGTTGCCGGGCTTGCCTCTGGCGCGCAGACGAACTCCTCCACCAGCTACACCCTCACCGTTCCTTACGGCACCGGGGCGCACAACATCGTGGGCGTCTACAGCGGCGATATCAACTACAACAACTCCACATCCACGGCCGCCGCCATCAACGTTACCGCAGGCACTCCCGCGGTAACGCTCACGCCCTCATCCTCGTCGCCTTCGACGGGCAGCAGCCTCACGCTTTCGGCCTCCATCGCGCCCCCCGGCGGGGGATCGGGGGCTACCGCGCCCACCGGCACCGTGACCTTCACACTGAGCGGAGTCTCCTACGGGACGGTGGCGGTTGTGCCTGGCTCGGGATCATCGACCGCCAGCGTCACGTTCAACGCGCCGGCCATCGGAACCTATTCGGCGGTAGCCACCTATAGCGGCGACGTCAACTACACCAGCGCCGCATCGAGCGCCGTGACCATCAACGTGGGCAAGACAGCGACCGCACTGGTGGTAACGCCCGCGACAACGACTCCAACGGCAGGCAGCTCCTTGCTGGTAACGGCGTCGCTCACGCCGGCAGCAGCCACGTCGAACACGCCCTCCGGAACGGTCACCTTTACGCTCGACGGCGTAACCGTGGGCACCGCGTCGCTGGTTGGCGGCAATACCGCCACAACGCATATCAGTGTTCCGCTGACGGGCTCGCATATTCTGGCGGCCAGCTACGGCGGCGACGGCAACTTCTCGTCTTCGACGGCCAACTCCGTCACGATAACCGTTGCCAAGACCACTACGATCTCCACGGCCACACCCTCGACGCTTACCCCGGCGCTGGGCAGTACGCTCACGGTCGACTCGACGATTACGCCAGCGTCGTATGTGGCCACGAATCCCACCGGCACCATGACCTATACGCTCGACGGCTCGATGCTGCCCGTTCAGGTTGTGGTTCCCGGCACGCCCTCTATTGCCACTATCAGCTTCAACGTCTCCTCGGCGGGCACACATGCGATTGCGGCATCGTATAGCGGCGACACCTATTACGGTGCCTCGGCTTCGTCAACCGCCACCATTACGGTAGCCAAGCCGACTACGACGCTCACCATCTCACCGGCAACCACTACTCCATCCGATGCCTCGCTGCTGGGCGTTACAGCCACGGTTACAGCGGCCGGAGGCGGCTCGGTTTCCATGTCCGGCGTCGTAACGCTTACTTACGACGGCGCAACCATCGGCACCGCCAATATCAGCGGGGTCTCGCCCTCCGCCAATGTGGTTTCCTTTGTGGTTCCCACGGCAGGCACGCATGCGCTCGCCGCCGTGTACTCGGGCGACCTGAACTACGCTAACTCCACGGCAACACCGGTAACGCTCAACGTCAGCAAGAGCACGCCCGCGGTTGCGGTGGTTCCCGCCAGCTCGACGCCTGCCGCAGGCAGCAGTTTGCAGCTAACGGCGCAGATCACCCCGGGAGCGGTTGGCGCCACGCCGCCCACGGGCACGGCGGCATTCTTCATTGACGGCAACTCGGTTGGTACCGGCTCGGTCATCGCCAGCTCGCCGTCCACGGCTACGCTTTCGATCCCCGCGCCCAGCGTCGGCATTCACCTTGTAACAGTGACCTACGGCGGAGACCCGAACTACAACTCGGCCAGTTCGACTGCCGTTTCGATCAACGTAGTCAAGGCCACCACCACGGTTGCTGTAACACCTGCCAGCCCCACGCCCGCGCCGAATACCTCCATGCAGGTGACGGCTACGATCTCGGCCACCACCAGCGGCTCTACCGTTCCCACCGGCACCGTCAGCTTCACCATGGACGGCACTTCTGTGGGCTCTGCTACGGTCAGCGGCGGAACCACGGCCATCATTACCGTGTCGGTTCCGGCAACGGGAATCCACTCGCTACAAGCCAACTATAGCGGCGATGCGAACTTCAACGGTTCTACCTCGGCCATCGCCACCTACACGGTCGCCAAGACGGCCTCGACCACGGTTGTTATACCCGCCACAACTTCTCCGGCCCTCGGAGCAACGCTCCAGGTAACGGCAAACGTCTCGGCAGCAACAGGCGGTTCCACGCAGCCCACCGGCAGCATCACCTTTACGGTGGATGGAGTGAGCGCGGCCGTTCAGCCGCTCATCGCCGGAGTTCCCTCGACGGCGACGGTGACCCTGCCGGCGATGACACCGGGCGCACACGCCATTGCGGCGGCCTACTCGGGCGACACGTACTACTCGGCCTCGACAGCCACTGCCGTTACGGTGACCGTTCCCAAGGCCGGCACCAACATGTCCGTTACTCCGGCCACCACGACACCGCCCGGAGGCAGCACGCTGGCGGTCTCGGCCAGCATCGTTCCGGCCACTCTGGTCAGCAGCCTGCCCAGCGGCACGGTCAGCTTCACGATCGATGGAACGGCGGCAGCGACCTCGGCTGTGGTATCCGGCAATCCGGCTTTGGCCACCGCCAACATCAACCAGATCACGCCCGGAACGCACCTGCTGGCGGCCACCTATAGCGGCGACACGTACTATGCTGCCGCAACGGCGCAGGCCGTGACGCTCACTGTAGCCCGGAGCCCGAGCACCACTTCGATTACGCCAGCCTCCACTACGCCATCCGGCGGAGCATCGCTGGCGGTTACGGTTGACGTCACATCGATCAGTCCCTCGACAGCGCTGCCCAGTGGCACCGTTACCGTGGCCATGGACGGAGTGGCGCAGGCCACCGGAACGCTGCTGGCCGGCTCGCCCTCGACGGTCCTCGTGACCATTCCCATGGTCTCGGCCGGTACGCACCTGCTGACCGCCACCTACACGGGCGACACGTACTACACGGGATCGAATTCGACGACGGTCGCGGTAATCGCCTCCAAGGGCGTTACAACCACCGGAGTGACCGCAACACCCTCCACGCTCACCGCCGGAACCACCGAGACGTTGAGCGCCACCATCGCTCCGGCAAACCTGATCACAGGCGTCACGTACACCCTCACCGGCACGGTGAGCTTCTACGACGGCACTAAACTGCTTGGCGTGGCCTCAGTGGTCAAGAACACGGCCACTCTCAGTGGCCTGGCGATGGCCATCAACGTGAACCACAACATCACGGCCGTCTACGGCGGAGACGCCAACTGGAACGGCAGCACGTCTGTGATTCTGGCGTTGGCCGCCGCCACTGCTCCGGACTTTATAACGCTGACAGCGAACTATTCCGTCGCGCCTCCCGGAGCGGCGGTGATCCTTACCGCCAAGGTGACGCCCGCCACGTCCTCGCCGACGATTTCGACCGCCTATCCCTCCGGCACCGTCGCCTTCTACACGGGAACCACTCTGGTGGGCACGGCGACCCTGGTGGCGCAGAAGGACTCGCTCGACTACTCTTCGGTCGCGTCGCTTTCGGTGACCAATCTGCCTGGCGGAGTCAACACGCTCTCGTCTATCTACCAGGGCGATCTGAACTATACCGTCGCCACCTCGAACCAGCTCACCATTACGGTTCAGAACTTCGCAATCGGGGCTTCGGCTACCAACCCCTCGGCGAATATCAGCATCGTGCGCGGCAGTTCGGGAGCGATCTCGTTCGACATCACCGGCTACGGCGGCTACAACAAGCAGATCCAGGTTGTCTGCCAGGTGCCCACGCAGGACAACATGACCTGCACGCCCAGCCCGCAGCTGGTAACGGCTCCAGATACTGTCACATTTGTCGTGCAGACCTTCACCTCGGGCGCTGCTCAGTTGAACACGCTGCCGACGCCGATGTGGCCTCGCGCAGCGGGTGGAGCGGCTCTTGCGGGGTTGTTCTTCTTCCTGCTGCCCTTCGGCCGCAGGGCAAGAACCATGCTGCGCCTGAGCGCGCGCCGCACCCTGGTGCTGGGGTTGATGCTTGTGGGACTTGCGGGAGTGGGAATTGGCTGCACCAGCACGACGCCGCTCACCGCGAACTCCACGGGAGCAACGCCGCTTGGTGTCGCAACTCTCAAGGTGATCGCGCAGGCCAACGTGGATGCGACCACGGTAAGCCAGAGCGCTTACTTCACGGTCAACGTCGTTACGAAGTAGAGAAATTAGGAGTTTGCAACAGAAACGCGCTAAGAGCTGGAACCGGCTCTTAGCGCGTTTCGCTTTCTTCGGCCTCGGCGGCTATCGCCAGCGTCTGCTCGCTGGCGTCGGCCATCTCGAGCAGCTTCCCGGGCAGCGCCTTGCTGGTCTTTACGCCCAGCTCGCGGAGCATCTCCACCTGACGCACCAGATTGCCGCGGCCCTCGCTCAGCTTCTTCATCGCCTGCACGTAGCTCAGGTCGGCGGCGCGCAGGTTCTTTCCTACGGATTCCAGATCGGCGACAAAGTTCACGAACTTGTCGTAGAGCTCTGAGCCGCGATCCATCACTTCCTTCACGTTACGGGCCTGCGACTCCTGCTGCCAGAGCACGTTCACGATGCGAATGATGTAGAGCAGAGTGGTCGGCCCGACCAGCAGAATCCCGCGCTCGTAGGCGTCGGACCAGAGCGCCGCGTCGTTTTGCAGGGCGAGTAGAAATGCCGGTTCGATGGGCACAAACAGCACAACGAAATCCGGCGACTCCACCCCCGGGAGCTTGTCGTAGCCGGCCTTGCTCAGATTCGTAACATGGCCGCGCACGCTGGCCAGATGCTGCTTGAGCGTGGCAGCGCGGGCGTCGTCCGTGGTAGCGCCAACGTAATCGGTATAGGCGGTGAGAGATACCTTGGAGTCGATTACGAGGCTGCGTCCGCCGGGCAGAGAGACGATTACGTCGGTCCGGGCTGTCCGCGTCCGTTCGCCGTCCTCGATGCCGGTGAAACTCTGCTGGAAGGTGTACTGCTCGCCCTCGCGCAGGCCGGACTTCTCCAGCAGGTCGCGCAGGATGAACTCGCCCCAGTCGCCCTGGGTCTTGGAGGAGCCCTTCAGCGCCAGTGTCAGGTTCTCGGCCTTCTCGCTCATCTGCCGGCTCTGCTCGGCCAGCGCGCCGATGAGCGTTTCGAGCTTTGTAACGCCCGTCTTGGAATCTCCCTGCGCCTGCTCTACTTTCTCGCGGAACTCTTTGATCTGCGTCTTGAGCGGATCGAGCAGCGTACCTAGTTCTTTTTTGCTGCCTTCGGCGAACATCTGCGAGTTCTTGGCCAGAATCTCCGCGCCGACGGACTGGAACTGAACTGCCAGCGTCTTCTTAGCCTCGTCGAGCAGCGTCAGCTTTTCCTGGTCGGCTCGCAGGGCGGCTTCGAGTTCTCCAATGCGAGCAGCGGACTTTCGCTCGGCCTCGATCCGGCCCTGCATCTCGGCGCGAAGGCTCTCCACGTCTGCGGTCATCCGCGAGATGGCCGAGGACCGCTCGGCGGCCAGCGCTTCGTATCCGGCTCGCGCCCCCGACTCCTGCCGCAACCGTTCGATCTCGGCTCTAGCTGCGCCCAACTCCCGGCCGCGCATCCAAAAGCCCACAACCGCACCAAGCACCAGCCCCAGAACAGCGCCAATCACAGTCTCCAGCATCGGAAATCCTCTTCGCCGAATATACGCCTGACAGGTGTGGAATTCTGATGAAAATCGAGGTTTGGAATCTTGCGGCCCACTCCGGCCACAAATTCCTGTAGCGTCAAGCGTTTCCCGGCATCTGGGAGGCTTTACACACCCCCCCCGGGCCATTAGACTTAAAGTTCGGGACCGCGCGCGATTTTTTGCTCACGCGCAGGTTGTCCTTGCCCCCCCCGAACCGGTATCGTTAGGTTCGCGGGCAGGATAGGATTTGATCTCCCGAAGAATCGCTGGTTCGCATACCCCAATAGGAGAAGCACGCATGGCCGTTGAAGAAAAGGTGAAACAGATTATCGTCGAGCAGCTTCAGGTGGACGAAGCCGAAGTTACTCCAGGCGCCAGCTTCCAGGAAGATCTGGGCGCCGATTCGCTCGACGTGGTCGAGCTCGTGATGCAGTTCGAAGAGGCCTTTGACATCGAGATTCCCGACGAAGACGCCGAGAAGATCAAGACCGTCAAGGACGCCGTCGAATACATTGAGAAGCATGCGAAAGGCGGCAAGTAAGGCTTGAGCCACCGAGAATCCAACGGACCGGCGCGCAGAGTCGTCGTTACTGGCATTGGCCTGATGTGCGGGTTGGGCAACACGGCCCCCGAAGTCTGGGGGCAGTTGCTTGCCGGCACCAGCGGTGTTGCGCCCATCACGGGCTTTGACACCACCGGCTTTCCGGTGACCTTCGCAGCAGAGGTCAAGAACTTCGACCCGCTCAAATTCATCGACAAGAAGGAAGCGCGTAAGATGGGGCGCTTCATTCACTATGCCTTTGCCGCGGTACACGAGGCCCTTGGCCAGTCTGGCTTCCAGATCAACGAAGCCAACTCCGAGCGCGTCGGTGTGGTGATCGGCTCAGGCATCGGCGGATTCGAGGTCATCGAGCGCGAGCATACCGCCCTGTTGAATGGCGGCCCGCGCAAGATGTCGCCCTTCTTTATCCCTGCTGCCATCATTAACATGGCGGCTGGGAACATCAGCATCTCTTACGGAGCCAAGGGGCCCATCTCGGCCCCCGCCACCGCTTGCGCTACCAGCGCCAACGCCATCGGTGACGCTGCCCGCATCATCCTGCACGGTGACGCCGATGTGATGATCGCCGGCGGCAGCGAGGCCGCGGTCACGCCCATGTCGGTAGGTGGATTCGCCGCTCTGCGCGCGCTGTCTACGCGCAACGACGATCCCACGCGGGCCAGCCGGCCCTTCGACAAGGATCGCGACGGCTTTGTTATCGGCGAGGGCGCGGGCATCCTCATCCTTGAGGAGTTGGAGCACGCGAAAGCGCGCGGCGCAAAGATCCTGGCTGAGATCATCGGCTATGGAATGAGCGCAGACGCTTACCACATGACCGGCATCGCCCCCGAGGGTCAGGGAGCCCAGCGCGCCATGCGCGCCGCTCTCAAGGACGCGGGTGTGGAACCCGGCCAGGTGGGCCACGTCAACGCGCACGCCACATCTACGCCGGCCGGCGACGGCAACGAGTCGCAGGCCATCGAGGCTGTCTTCGGCGAACAGGCCACCAGCGGCAGGCTCAAGATCTCGGGCACCAAGTCCATGACCGGCCACCTGCTCGGCGGCGCCGGAGGACTCGAGGCAGGCATCACCATTCTGTCGCTCATCAACCAGATGCTGCCCCCCACCATCAACATCGACAACGTCGATCCCGAGTGCCGTCTGGACTACGTGGCCAACAAAGCCCAGGCTCACAGCTTCGACTACGCGCTGTCGAACTCCTTTGGCTTCGGCGGCATCAACGCCAGCCTTCTCTTCCGTCGCTGGACGGAGTAGGGCAGGGACCAGGGACTAGAGAAACCGCTCGCAGCTAGACGCTGCGGGCGGTTTTTTGCCACATTGCCCTTTTCACCAGTTTGCTCCCGGCGTTACACTCAAGCACCAGTTATGACCAAAGGAAAACGCATCTTCTGGGGAGTCGCGGTTGTTCTGGGCGTCGTGTGGGTCTACCACCATTACCACCGCACTCCAGACGCGGCTGAGACATATACCAATCTGTCAAACCTCACGCCTGAACTGCTTGTAACCAACTGCGGCCCTGCCGATCAGGAGACCGCCGGTTTTGTTGTCGAAGAAGACGGCATCCGCGATCTGCGCTACAAAGACAAGTCGGGAAACCAGCTCTACTTCCGCTTCATCTCCGACGACGACGATACCTGGCACGGTCTGGGCGCATGGGAAAACGTCAATGCGCCTGACGATCTTGGCGCGCCCATCGATGCCGTGGAAGCCGCACGCCGGTTGCCTTGCTCTATCAAAGGGGGCGCGTCGTCCTCTGCGGTTACATCGCCTTCATCGGCTTCGGCTTTGGCGGCTATCCTCCTCGGCCAGGAGTTCGGCGTCCCAGTCAGGCCGAATCCTCAGCCAATCCCGACGCCGATGCCCAGGCCAACCCCTCTTCCCACCCCCACCCCACTTCCGATGCCAACTCCGCTTCCAACCCCCATGCCGTTGCCGCGTCCCAGCCCACTGCCTATGCCAAATCCATTCCCCGGCGGCGGCGGCGCGCCCACGCCCCACACCGACGATGAGCCCAAGCCCGGCGGCGGAGGAGAAGGCGGCAGCGACGACTCGAACATGGGCGGCATGCCGGCCATCGTGCCCTGCCCGCCCGACGCCGATCCCTGCAAAGTGCTCGAATTTGCGGAGTTCGCCTTCGAGATGAACCAGGCAATTCAGGCCGAGCGGGAGAACAACTTCGAGAAGGCCATGGACATTGTGAAGCGCCAGGGCGTGCTGGTGGTCCATCTCCCCGAACTCACAGTGAATCGAGTGCAGGTGGTCAAGGCCATCTTCCAGCTTGAGGTCAAAGTCATCAACGCGGTCACGGCTCAACTGCACGCCGACGTGGTGAAACTTCAGCCCTTCCCGCAGGAGACTGCCGAGCAGAAGGCGCAGAAGATGGCGGTGGTCCAGCAGGACGATCTTGCCATGCGCCAGACGTGGCGTCAGGCGGTTGAGGAGAGCCGTCCGACCCGCCAGCAACTGGCCGAACAGCGCGCCGAGGAACGGGCCGAAGCCCACGCTGCCGCCCGCGAAGAACGCGAGTCCCGCACCATGAGCTTCCACAGCGACGCCTACAACCAGTTGGTCAACATTCACATCTCGGGCAACTGGCCGTAGGCGTAAGAGAGTTGAGCGCAGGTTGTTTCCCGGTCCCCAAATGCTAGGGACCGGGGGCACCGGCAGTTACGGCGGGTGTTTTTCAACCTACTTGAATGCGGTTTGCACCCACTGGACAAAGCAGCGGCGGAACGAGGGCCAGCCGTGCACGCCGTCGGTGGCGTACGTCGCTACTTTATAGCCGCGCTTTGTCGCTTCCTCGCCCAACTTCTTTGAGGCCGACATCGAAGCGTCGTTCCGCCCGTCGCCGAGGAAGAAGCGTATGTTTTTGATGTTGGCCGGATCGTCGAAGCGGCCCGGATACTGCTTCATCAAGGCATCGAAGTTGTCCGGGTCAGTACCGCCGCTGACGAAGAAGATGGTTCCGAACTTGCCCAGCGTGGGCCACACCACATCGGGCAGCATGGCGCGCCCGGCTCCGAGTCCGCCGATGGCGCGGTTCGACGCCCCGGGGAGAGCGCGTAAGTGGCTTTCGACCCAGGGGACCACGTCGCCCACTATGTCCTGCCAGAAGAGCTTTTCGTTCTCAGCGGCTTTACCGGCCGGGATCGGCGGGCCGAGGACATACAGGCTGGGCATCACGACGATCATCGGTTTGGCCTTGCCTTGGGCGATGAGGTTGTCGAGCGCGAAGTTCGCCCGGCCGATATCGGTCCAGCCAAAGTCCTGCTCACCGCCGCCGTGGAAGAGATAGGTCACCGGATAGCGGAGCTTGCTCTGGTCGTAGTTGGGTGGCAGGTAAACATACATCCTGCGCGTCGTACCAGCCGTCTTCGACGCGTAGTAGACTACGCGCACTTCTCCATGCGGCACGGGCTTGCGCTCGTAGACATCCTCCTCCGGTCCGGGAACCGCAAACATGCTTTGTACCGGTGCATTCCCAGGCTTGATCCAACTGTTCACCGGGTCGGGGAAGCGTACCCCATCCACCGCGAACACGTAGCTATAGACATCGGGCGGCAGAGGGGCGGAGGTAAACGACCACACTCCGTCCTCGCTCTTCGTCATCTTGATGCTCCGGCTCGCTTCTTCTGAAAAGTCTCCTGTAACCGTCACTTCGCCAGCCTTAGGCGCGCGCAGGCGGAAGACGACGCTGCGATCGGAGAGAACCTCCGGCGACACAACCGCGGGCAGCACGGCCGGCCGGGGATTCTGCGCAGGGGTTTGGGCAGGGGACTGGGCAGGGGGCTGAGCCACCGCCGCTACAGCAGACAGCAATGCAAAAACCATGAATAAACGCATGCAGGAATAGTACTCCAATCGGCAACGGTTTCCAGTCAGCGAACGCTGGAAAATCCGCCAGGTTCCGGGCAAGCCCGATCTAACGCGGCCGATCAAGATAAGTGCGTAAAAAGTTCGTCGAGAACCGGAAATCTTTACAGCTCGAGCAGAAACTCACCGAGCAGATTCGCGGCGACGCGGCGGCGGTACTCCGCCGTCGAGCGAATGTCGTCGATCGGTCGCACCTCATCGATCAGCGTTCGCCGGGCTTCGGCGACGGACTCGTGCGTCAAGTGTCTGCCCAGCAGCGCGGCTTCGGTCTTCGGCATGCGCGCCGGATACGGCGCAAGACTCGCCGCGGCGATGCGA
The DNA here is from genome assembly GCA_903842065.1 of uncultured Acidobacteriaceae bacterium. Classification (GTDB taxonomy): domain Bacteria; phylum Acidobacteriota; class Terriglobia; order Terriglobales; family Acidobacteriaceae; genus Telmatobacter. Next base: position 115,077 of record CAIMKZ010000048.1, read on the forward strand.
ATCTCAGTTACGACGCGGTCTTGCAACAGCGCCGTTCCGGCGAGCGCAACCTTTGAGATCGCCATCGCCCGCCGCGCTCCCACTTTCCGCAGATACTGCTGGTGCCCGGCGAAACGCCGCGGCAGATGCACGGCATATAGCAGCTCATCGGCCGCCATCACGTTCTTCTTGTAGCCGGTGTGGAACTCCGCATAGGGAATCATCCGCCGCCCGCGCACCGAGACCAGTTCTATCTGCGCGTCGTAGACCAGCAGCGCCGGAGCCGAGTCCGCCGCCGGCGACCCGTTCGCCAGATTTCCCCCCAGCGTCGCGCGGCCCTGATTCGCAACCGCTCCAATCCAGCCCGCAGCCTGCGCCACCAGCGGCAGCTCCGCCGACAGAACCTCGTGCCTGCGCAGATCGAGAAACGTCGCCCCCGCTCCGATCACAATGCTCTCGGGATTTGCATCGATGAAGCGCAGCTCATCGAGGCCCCACAGGCTAATGAGCTTTTTTGCCGCCAGGTGACCGGCAGAGAAGGCAACCATCAGCTCGGTGCCACCCGCAATCGGCGTCCATACGCCCGGTTCGCGCGCCATCAGCTCCAGCACCGCGTCCAGAGTCGCGGGCGCGATCATCTCGTGGGCCAGGGCGTTACCGCGCATCGGTCTTCTCCTCTTTGCGCGCGACAGCAGCCGCGACCGAATCAAAGATGCGCGTGAACCCCGTGCACCGGCAGAGGTTTCCGGCCAGCGCCTCGCGGATAGCATCAAGGTCCGGACGTGGATTGTGCTCGAGCAACTGCGCCGAAGCCATCAGCATCCCCGGCGTGCAGGCTCCGCACTGTGAGCCGCCCTGCTTGAGAAAGGCCTCCTGCAACGGATGCAGCTCGTTGTTCCGCGTCAGACCTTCGACGGTTTCGATCTCCGCTCCCTCGGCATGAAGCACGGGAATCAGGCAACTATTTACCAGCTCGCCGTTCATACGCACGGAGCACGATCCGCACTCGCCCTCGCCGCAGCCCTCCTTAGTGCCGGTCAGACGCAGATCCTCGCGCAGCACGTCGAGCAGACGCTTCATGGGAGGAACATCTACGGTGCGCGCGACGCCGTTTACCTTGAAGCGAATCGCGGGCCAGTGCGTGCTCATACAGTCGCTTCCTCCCGCGTATCAATAAGCGTCATCAAATCTTCGGGCAGCAGCGGCACGAAATTGACGGGCACTCCAATTGCATTGCGGATCGCGTTTCCGATCGCCGGCGGCGGTCCGTCGTGCGGCAGTTCGCCGATGCCCTTGGCCCCGTAGCCCCCGTATGCAAATGGCAGTTCGTGAAACGTAACGTGAATCGGCGGCATATCTTCGGCGGTGGGAACGATGTAGTTCGTCATCTGGTTGTTCGCCATCCGTCCGCTCTCGTTCAGCACTTTCTCGTAGAGCGTGTAGCCGATGCCCTGCGCCACTCCGCCCTCGATCTGCCCCGGCGCCAGCACCGGATGCAGCACACGCCCTACCTCCTGCACCGCCCAGAACTCTTCCACCTCGGCCGTGTACGTAACCCGATCTACCGCCACCTGCGCCACATATATAGCCCACGAGTAGGCCCCATAGGCTTCGCCGTGATACTTCGCATCGTCCCAGAAGATTCCGGGCGGGGCCTCGTATCGCGCCTCTGCTTGCACCTTGCCGTGTTTAGCGCGATAGCGCTCGCAGGCCGCGAAGAAATCCTTGCGCGTGTAGCGCTCGCCAAGGCTCGCTTCTTCGCGCAGCTTCGTGAGTAACTGCCCACCGGCGCGCTCGACCAGCCTTCCTACGACCATCGAAGTGCGCGAAGCAACCGTTGGCCCGCTGTTCGGCACTGTCGTCGTGTCCGGCATTGCAATCGTCACATCGCCATACTCCAGGCCCAGTGCCTCGGCGGCGATCTGCGCCAGAATAGTGTTCGACCCCTGGCCAAACTCGGTGTTCGACACGAGCAGTTGCACGCGGCCCTCGGGCGTTACTACGATGCCTGCCAGCGAGTTCAGAAAAACCTCGCCCGACCCAGTAAATCCCGCGCCGTGATAGAAGGCCGCGAGGCCGATCCCGCGTTTCACATCGCTCGTCGCATTCTCACGGGCGAACTGCTTGCGCTTTGCATAGAAGTCGCTCTCGGTCAGCGCGCGGTCGAGCAGCTCATCCATCGGCACCGGCTCGCGCATCAACTGCTCGGTTGCGTTGGTATCGCCCGCGTGAAGGAAGTTTTTTCGGCGCAGTTCGACAGGATCGATTCCCAGTGCGGCGGCGATCTCGTCCATCTGCCGCTCCATGGCAAAGATCACCTGCGGCGCGCCGAAGCCGCGAAACGCGCCATACGGAACCTGGTTCGTCGCCCAGGCGCGGGACCGTACGCGAATGTTCGGGCACTTGTACGGCCCCGTCGAGTGCAGCGTGGCCCGCGAAAGCACTGTGGACGACAGCGTTGAGTAAGCTCCGCCATCGATGTCGAGCGTGATCTCGATGGCGAGCAGTTTGCCATCGCTGTCGAGCGCGGTTTTGTGCCGCACACGGGCAGGATGGCGCTTTGTGGTGGCTGCCATGTCTTCGGCGCGGTCGTAGATCATCCGCACTTTGCAGCCGCTCTTTTTTGCAAGCAGCGCGGCGTGGCAGGCCAGCATCGACGGATAATCTTCCTTGCCGCCGAAGGCTCCGCCCGTCTCGGTCTGCGCCACGCGAATCTTTTCTTCCGGTAGCCCCATCACGCCCTTGAGCGACTTCAAAACGTAGTAGGGGCACTGCATCGAGCCGCGCACTGTTATGCCCGTCTCGTCGCTCCACTCGGCGATCACGCCGTTCGGCTCGATGTAAAGATGCTCCTGCGCTCCGGCCCGGTACTCGCCTTCGACAATATGCGCCGCGCCGGCCCACGCCGAGTCCACATCGCCCTTTTCAAGCAGGAACTTCTTGAGAATGTTTCCCCCGTCCCAGATGATCGTCTCCTGCTGCTCGCTCTCCTCAATGGAAAGCACTGCAGGCAGCGGCTCGTACTTGATCTTCACCGCATCCATTGCCGCGCGCGCCTTCTGCCTGTCGGCGTGGGCCAGCAGCACGATCGGCTCTTCGCAGTGGCTCACCTGATCCTCGGCGAGGCAGGGCTGGTCGGCAATGATCAGTTGGATGCGGTTCTCTCCCGGCACATCGGCAGCGGTCACAATAGTGAACTCGCTCCAGTCGATTGCGGGGTCGAAGGTGATGGAGCGGATCAGTCCGCGGGGAATGGTGCTGCGGACCGTGAATCCATGCAACATGCCGTCAGCGGCGATGTCGTCAACGTAGCAGGCTCGGCCTGTGAGCTTGGCGAGGCCTTCCTTCCTGAGAACGGAGGCGCCAACCACGCGGGTTTCCTGCTTAGGATTCATAGAAATCCTGCCCGCATCCGCAAGCGGGTTATCGCCTAGCATACAACTCGCGGGAACTCCCGGAAAGTCTCTGACGCACACATCTCGGCGCACGCCCGATTTGCCGAACCACGCCCTCGCGCCGCAGACTTGAGGAAGCAGTGACACCAATCGCGCAAACATGGATCGCGGGCCTCGGCACCGCAGCCGGTCTCGGCCTTGCCGCCGGGGGCTGGGCCTACGCCTCGCTCTATCCCGGCTCGCGCATCTTTGGCTCGGCGCTCATCGCCCCCAACAACCCCAAAGAGCTTGCCCTCACCTTCGACGACGGGCCCAACCCCGAGTTCACGCCTCGGCTGCTCGACATGCTGGCCGAACACGGAATCCCGGCAACATTCTTTTTGCTGGGCCGACACGCCGCCGCTCAGCCTGGGCTGGTACGGCGCATCGCTGCGGCAGGGCATCAGATCGCCAACCACTCCTTCAGCCATCCCAGCCTGGCCCGCAGCTCGGAAGCCCGCATCCGCCAGGAGCTGACCCAGGCCCGCGACACCCTGGAGCAGATCACAGGCGCACCGGTGAAGTTCTTCCGCCCGCCCTTCGGCGCGCGTCGGCCGGCAACCTTTCGGATCGCCCGCGAGTTGGGCCTTACGCCCGTCCTCTGGAACGCCATGACCTCGGACTGGTCTTGCCCCTCCGCCGACCAGATCGCCGCCAAACTCACCGCCAAAATAGAAAAACTCAACCGCCGCGGCCGCGCCGCCAACATCGTCCTCCACGACGCAAGCCATCTGGACCAGACGGCCCATCGCGCGCCATCGCTCGAGGCTGCACGGCTGCTGGCCGAGCGCTACAAACCCACGCGCACCTTCGTTCGCATCGATTCGTGGGTCTGAACTCGAACCCTTGTCCCCAACCGCGTTAAAATAGGAACAGCCATGGCTCTCCATCAGCCCATTCCGGCTCTTCTCTAGCGGCCCCGCCGCACATACCCTCTCCCTGCCATTTTCAAGACAAGAACCGCGCGCGGGCTGGCGCTTAGATTTACGAGCCCCAAGAGAACACCATGATTGACGGCTTAGAACAGATGGAGCAGCGCTTCAACGAACTGCAAGCTCAGTTCACCGACCCCGAAGTGCTCAACGACCACGAGCGGTACCAGAAGACCGCCAAATCTCTGCGCGAGATCGAGGCGCCGGTTGAGAAGTACCGCGCGCTCAAGCAGGCTCGCCAGGGCCTGGCCGAGGCCCGCCAGATGCTCAGCGAGTCCGACCCCGACCTGCGCGCCATGGCCCAGGAGGAGATCGCCACCATCGAGCCCCGCATCGAAACCCTCGAAGAAGAACTCAAGGTTCTGCTGCTACCCAGGGACCCCAACGACGAGAAGAACGTCATCCTTGAAATCCGCGCCGGCACCGGCGGAGACGAGGCCTCGCTCTTCTGCGCCGAGGTCTTCCGTATGTACACGCGCTTCGCCGAGCAGCATCGCTGGAAGGTAGAAGTCATGTCCATGTCCGAGTCCGGCGTCGGCGGATACAAGGAAGTCATCGCCATCATCGAAGGCACTCGCGTCTACTCACAGCTCAAGTGGGAGTCCGGAGTCCACCGCGTGCAGCGCGTGCCCGCCACTGAGACCCAGGGCCGCGTCCACACCTCCGCCATCACCGTGGCCGTACTGCCCGAGGCCGAAGACGTCGACATCAAGATCGAGGCCAAAGACATCCGCATCGACACGTTTTGTTCGTCGGGGCCCGGCGGCCAGTCGGTCAACACCACATACTCGGCCGTCCGCATCACCCACATTCCCACCAACACCGTGGTTAGTTGCCAGGACGAGAAATCCCAGATCAAGAACCGCGACAAGGGCATGCGCGTACTCCGCTCCCGCCTCTACGAAATGGAGATGGACAAGCAGAACGCCGAGCTCGCGGCCGCCCGCAAGTCGCAGGTAGGCTCCGGAGACCGCAGCGAGAAGATCCGCACCTACAACTTCCCGCAGAACAGGCTGACAGACCACCGCATCGGGCTAACCATCCACCAACTCGACCTCATCATGGAGGGCAAGCTTCAGCCCACCGTCGACGCTCTCATCGCCCACTTCCAGGCCGAGCAGTTGAAGGCCTCCGCGACTCAGGCATAACGCTGTGACTCTGAAGAACTGGCTCGAACAGGGCGAGGCCCGCCTCCGCCAGGGGCCGCATCCGGAGCGCGCCCGCCTCGACGCCGAGGTGCTCCTGCTCCACCTCATCGGCCGCGACCGCGCCTTTCTCATCGCTCACTCTAGCGATCTGCTCACCGCGGAATGCACGCTCCGCTACTACGCGATGATCGACCGCCGCCTCACCGCCGAGCCCATCCAGTACATCGTCGGCGAGGCCGAGTTCTACGGCCTGCCCTTCCGCGTCAACCGCGACGTGCTGATTCCGCGGCCCGAGACAGAGCACTCGGTTGAGAAGGTCCTGGAACTGGCCCGCGAACTGGAAAACCCGCGCATTGTGGATGTAGGAACAGGTTCGGGCGCCATCGCCGTAGCTCTCGCCGCACACCTGCCCAGCGCAGCCATCACCGCCACAGACATTTCTCCCGCCGCCCTCGCGCTTGCCCGGGAGAACGCAGCCGCAAATACTGTCAGTGAGAGGATTCGCTTCTTAGCCGGAGACCTGCTTGCACCTGTTGCAGGCGAGCAGTTTGACGTCGTCGTCTCGAACCCGCCCTACGTCGCCGAGACCGACAACATGGGTCTCTCCGCGGAGGTTCGCGACTTCGAGCCCTGGCAGGCTCTCTTTGCAGGAGCGGATGGTCTCGCCATCTACCGCCGCCTCATCCCTCAGGCGTTTAACGTGCTCGTCCCCGGCGGCTCGATCGTTCTGGAAATCGGCTACGGCCAGCAGGAAGCGGTCGCCGAGCTCCTCGCCCAGGCCGGCTTCAGCGATCTTGCCTTCACGCCCGACCTGCAAGGCATTCCCCGCGTCGCCTCAGCCCGCCGTCTCTGAAATGCGCAAAGCGCCGGCCCCCCTGGGGACCGGCGCTTTGCAATAGAAAAAAACGCTACAGCAGCTCGTAACCCGCGAACCAGTAGCCGATCTCGAACGCCGCCGTCTCTTCCGCGTCTGAACCGTGGATCGCGTTCTCCGAGATCGACGCGGCGAACATCTTGCGGATGGTGCCCTCTTCGGCGTTGGCCGGGTTGGTTGCGCCCATCAGCTTGCGCAGGTCGGCGATGGCATTATCCTTTTCCAAAACCAAAAGAATAATCGGGCCTGAAGACATGAACGTGGTCAGCTCGCCAAAGAACGACCGCTCCTTGTGAACGTAGTAGAAGCCCTCGGCCTGGGTCTTCGAGATGGACTGCTTCTTGATGGCCACGATCTTGAACCCGGCCTTGGCGATCTCGGCCAGAATGGCGGCGGAGTTGCCCGCGCGAACCGCGTCGGGTTTCAGAATAGAAAACGTGCGTTGCGGCACTGGAATACTCTCCTTGGGGAATCATGTTCCGCATTTCATTCTAATGGCCTGGTGCCCCACCCTCGCCGCGTATTTGTTTTTGCGGCTAGGGTGGGGTGGGGTCCACCTCCGCCGCCCTTTACACTGAAAGAGCCATGCAAAACCGAACTGGAAACGAAATCCGCGAGCTATTTCTGCGCTTTTTTGAGACGAAGGGCCACCGCCGGGTGCACTCCTCCTCGCTGGTGCCTGCCAACGACCCCACGCTGCTGTTCACCAACGCGGGCATGAACCAGTTCAAGGACCTCTTCCTTGGCGCCGAGAAGCGCGAGTACAGCCGCGCCACCACGTCGCAGAAGTGCGTCCGCGCCGGCGGCAAGCACAACGATCTTGAGAACGTCGGCTTCACCCGCCGCCACCACACGTTCTTTGAGATGCTGGGCAACTTCAGCTTTGGCGACTACTTCAAGCGCGATGCCATCAACTACGCCTGGGAGCTCATCACCAGCCCCGAGTGGATGGGAATCCCCAAGGACCGCCTCTACGTGACCATCTTCGAGGGCGACCCGGCCAACAACGTCCCCCGCGACGACGAGGCCGCCAACTACTGGATCGCGGCCGGCGTACCAAAGGACCGCATCCACCAGTACGGGCTCAAGGACAACTTCTGGCAGATGGGCGAGACCGGCCCCTGCGGACCCTGCTCGGAAATCTTCTACGACATGGGCCTCGAAGCTGCCACAACCCCCGGCGTCGATCTGCCCTTTGGCAAGGACGATGCCCGCTACGTCGAGATCTGGAACCTGGTCTTCATGCAGTTCGACCGCTCGGCCGAGACCGGCGCGGACGGCAAGACCATCTACAAGCTCGCTCCTCTGCCCAAGCCCTGCGTCGATACCGGCATGGGCCTCGAGCGCGCCGCCTCGGTCATCCAGGGCAAGGCTTCGAACTTCGAGACCGACATCTTCACGCCGCTGATTGCCGCCGCCGCAGAGCTTACCGGCGCAGCCTATGACCTCCAGAACGCCAGCCTGCGCATTATTGCCGACCACGCCCGTGCCGCCACCTTCCTTATCTCCGACGGCGTCCTGCCCTCAAACGAAGGCCGCGGCTACGTCCTGCGCAAGATCATGCGCCGCGCCATCCGCCACGGCCGTTTGATCGGCCAGGAAAAGCCCTTCCTCTGCCAGATGGTCTTCGCCGTCCGCGATCTGATGCAGGGTGCTTATCCCGAACTCATCGATTCGGCCGCCCGCGTCGCCAAGGTCGTCGAGGCAGAGGAGCGCCAGTTCGACCGCGTCCTCAAGTCCGGCCTCACCCGTCTCCTCGAAGAGATGAAGGGCGACTTCACCGGCGACAAGGCCTTCCACCTCTACGAGACCTTCGGCCTACCTCTCGACTTCATGACCGATGCCGCCCTTGACGCCGGTGTCGCATTCGACATGGAAGGCTTCGAGGCCGCCCGCAACGAAGAGCAGGCCCGCGCCCGCGCAAGCTGGAAGGGTGGCTCGCAAAAATCCGCCTCCCCCGCCTTCCGCGATCTCGCCCCCACGGCCTTTGAAGGCTACCGCCAGCTCAACTCCACTAACTGCCAGGTCCTCGCCATCGTCAGCAACGGCGCAGGCGTACCCGCTGCCAAGGCAGGCGACGAGGTTGAGGTTGTACTCGACCACACCAGCTTCTACGGCGACTCCGGCGGCCAGACCGGCGACACAGGCCTTCTCCTCACCCCCGACGGCAATGCCACCATCGCCGAGGTCATCGGCTGCACGCTGCCGGTCCAGGGAGTCCGCGCCCACAAGGCTCTTCTCAAGCAGGGAATTGCAGTCGGCGACCACGTTACCACCGCTGTTGACGCCCCCCGCCGCGACGCCATTCGCCGCAACCACACCGGCACGCACCTGCTCCACGCCGCGCTGCGCGAGGTTCTCGGCACCCACGTCAAGCAGGCCGGCTCGGCCGTCCACCCCGATCGTCTCCGCTTCGACTTCTCCCATTTCACGCAGGTGGCCGATGAAGAGCTTGAGCAGATCGAGACCATCGTCAACCAGCAGGTGCTGGCTAACTCCCGCGTCGACACACTCGAAGACGTGCCCATCGACGTGGCCGTCAACGAGTATCACGCCATGGCTCTCTTCGGCGAAAAGTACGGCGACAAGGTCCGGGTCGTAAAAGTCGCCGGCGGATTTTCGACCGAACTCTGCGGCGGAACCCACACCACCGCCACTGGCGAGATCGGCCTCATCAAAGTTACGGCGGAGACCTCGGTCTCCTCCGGCGTGCGCCGCATCGAAGCCATCACCGGCCTCGGTTCGCTTTCGGCCTTCCGCACGAACGCCGAAGTCGCTCACATCGCCGCTCAGGTAGCCGGGCCGGCCACTGCCGACATCAGCCTCTCCGACTCCCTACGCGCACGGCTTGCCGGTCAGGAAGACGAGCTCAAGCGCCTCCGCCGCGAGCTCGAAGAGATGCGCATGAAGTCCGCCGCCGGCGGTCTCGACGAAGCCATCGCGGGCGCAGTCGAGGTCAAGGGCGTCAAGCTCATCCGCCACCGGGCTGACAATTTGGACCGCGGCCAGCTCCGCACCCTCGTCGACAACCTCCGCCAGAAGGCCGGCGAATCCGTCATCGTCCTCGCTTCGGCACAGCCCGAGGGCAAGGTCGCAATCATCGCCGGAGTCACACCGGGCCTCGTCAAGCGCATCCAGGCCGGCAAGCTGGTCGGAGCGGTGGCCAAGCTGGTCGGCGGCTCCGGCGGCGGCAAGCCTGACATCGCCGAAGCCGGCGGCAAGGACCAGTCGCAGATCGACGCCGCGCTCAAGGCCGCGCCAACGATCCTCTGCGAGTTGCTAGGCTAATCAAACCGACTCAGGCGCACATCGCCGCAAATAACAAGGGCCGCTCCCCCAAGGGAGCGGCCCTTTTCAATTGCCCGTCAGGCTATCTGAATCCGAAGCTATAGCCCACGCCGAACGAGACGATCGGGTAAAACGGATATGGGTTCAGGCTGTTTCTATACTTGATGATCTGCGCGCTCAGGTTCTGTTGCGCGGTGGCGTTGGTTGCCATGTTCACGCAGGTGGAGCCGTTCGTTGCGGCATCGGACGAGGTCAGGCAGGCGTTTCCGCTCAGCGTCATGCCCAACTCCGGCACTCCGGTATACACAATGCCGAGTTCAACCGGGAACGACCAGTGCCCGCCGGTGCGCGAGATCAGGTTGCCCCAGCCGATCGTCGCAGTGGGCAGAAGTTGATTTCTGTTCAGGCCCAGGCTCGCGACTATGGTCAGGGGATTCACGGCGTCTGAGTAGTACTTCTGCGATCCCAGGGAAAACGAACTTCCTGGCGAGGCCGTTCCGTTGGCCATGATGAGGTTCTGGTTGTAGAACTGCATGCCCGGGCTTAGCCGCAAGCCGTGTCGCGACCACGGGTAGTAGTCCAGCGCTACACCGCCCGTGGCAAAGTTCAGGTTGCCGTTGATGGCGATGCCGTTTGCGCCGCCGCTGCCATTTACGGTGATGTTGTTGACGTTATAGGCAAACACGGTGCCGATGCCGCGAATGTTCAGGTTCTTGGTGGCGTTCACTGCGATCTGCGCGCTGACGCCCATCGTAGAGACGCCCCCGCTCACGCCGATGCGGGAGAAGGGCGGAATGCCGCCCTTTCGGTTGGGATTCTGGTATCCGATCAGGTTACCTCTGTGGTCCGGCTGCTGGGGGGCGGGGATGTCGGTGGCCGATGGTGTTATCTGAGCCACAAGCAGGGGCGCAGCACAAAAAACGCCGAGCACAAGACGGGAGAGAAGTCGTTGCACGGGAAAGCCTCCGATACAAGTTCGATATTCACGTATGCACCTGACCATGAAATCATCCTGGTCCGGTTTCCCCACCTCCGCCTGCTGGATGCAGCGGTGTCAAGGCAGCGCACAGTTAAATGAATCGTACAATGCTCTGCCGGATGAATTGGAAGTAATTGCCGGAGGAATCAATGCTGGCACCGGGCAGTCTTGCCTGACTTCCCGCCGGGGGGGGCGAAAGGTTCGCATTGTCCACCCTTGGCGTGGTCGGTTAAGCTTTAGGGTGATGCGTCATACCAAAATAATCTCAATAGTTGCCAGCCTGCTGGCAGTTCTGGCCGTCTGGTCTGCCGTTCCGGCACAGGCCCAGAGCTCGAGCTCACAACCCAGCCAGGTTGAGCCGCCGAAGCCCTTACAGCCCGCCAACGGGGCCTATGTCGTCGTCGATCCGCTTGCCGGAGTCAGCTACGACAACCGCTACGACATCTCTGTCGGCATGGCCTACGACCACATGAAGGCAGGCCCGACGCTGCTACAGGGCTCGAACCTGGGCGGTCTGGACCTGACCGGGACCATGTGGTTCAGCAAGCACTGGGGCGTGCAAACGTCCGAGCGCGCCTACCTTGGCTCGAGCGGCGCCGGCATCAACGCGGCAGCACCCGGGGGCGGCAACATCCGGGGACCGTTTGTGGCCCAGTACTTCTTTACGGCTGGCGCGGTCTGGCTTGGACCCCACAACAAGCACGGTGCTATCCTCGCGCATGCGCTGGGCGGCGGCGTGTATGGTCAGTTCGAGAAGGAGCTCAGGGGCAACTCGCCCTCGGTTGTGGCCTTCTATAACGACCAGCTTGCTCCGGCGGCCATCATCGGCGGCAGCTTCGACCTGAACCGCTCCTCGCGCTGGGTCTTCCGCGTAACTCCCGATGCGGTTGTGACCCACTACGGCATCAACTACTATCCCAAGACCACGCAGTTCGATGTGAACTTCGCGATCTCTGTCGGGGTGGAGTACAAGTTCAGCAAGAAGCGGTAGCCGGAAAGGGCCAGCGCCCGGACGACATGCCGCTTCAGCGATCCGTGGATTGCTGTGTATCCTCGGAGCGCTTTCTCAGATTGCAAAGCCATGTCTGTTGATTGGAGACGGCTGGCGTCAGGTTGCGTCCCGATGTGGTATTCTCCTGCGTTCGGAGATTCCCGGGCAGCGATGCCCGTATAGGGGAGAGATAGATATCCTATGGCCGAAATGAAAGATACACTCGGCGTATTGCTGGCTGGCGGCGCAGGCGAGCGTCTGTTCCCGCTTACACGCGACCGCGCCAAGCCGGCCGTGCCTTTCGGCGGCCACTACCGCATCATCGACATCACGCTGTCGAACTGCATCAACTCCGGGCTGCGGCGGGTATTTATCCTTACCCAGTACAAGGCGCTGAGCCTGAACCGGCACATCCGCGAGGGCTGGACGGGCATCGTCGCGCAGGAGCTGGGGGAGTTCTTCGAACTGATGCCCCCGATGCAGCGCACCGGCGCAAACTGGTACATGGGCACGGCCGACGCGGTGTATCAGAACATCTACTCGATCGGCAGCGAGCAGCCTTCTTACGTCATCATTCTCTCCGGCGACCACATCTACAAGATGGACTACAGCCGCATGCTGGCCCATCACAAGGAGAGCAAGGCCGACGTAACGCTGGCCACGCTGCCCATTCCGCCCGAGGACGTGTCGCGCTTCGGCGTTGTCGAAGTGGCGCGCAACGGCGAGATCCTCGGCTTCCAGGAGAAGCCGCAGTCGACCAGCTTCCGCTCGCCATTCAACCCCGAGGCTGTGGATGCCTCGATGGGCATCTACATCTTCAACACCGATGTGCTGCTCAAGGCGCTGATCGCCGACGCGGACGACCCGGACTCCAAGCACGACTTCGGCCACAACATCCTGCCCAATCTTCTGGGCCGCAGCAAGATGATGGCCTGGAGCTTTGTCGACGAGAACAAGAAAGAGGCTCTGTACTGGCGCGACGTAGGCACGCTCGATGCCTACTACGAGGCCAACATGGACCTCTGCTCGGTCTCTCCCGTATTTAACCTCTACGACAAGAGCTGGCCCATTCGCACCCGCGCCCGTCAGTATCCGCCGGCCAAGTTCGTCTTCGGCGAGCCGGGGCGCTCGGGCGTTGCGGTCAACTCAGTGATCACGGCTGGCGTCATCATCTCCGGCGGCACGGTGGTCAACTCGGTCTTCTCGCAGGACGTGCGCGTGAACTCCTACTCCGAGGTGGAGGGCAGCATCGTCTTCTCGCACGTGTCGATCGGGCGTCACTGCCGGATCAAGAGGGCGATCATCGACCGCGACGTACACATCCCGGAAGGAACGATCATCGGCTACGACCCAGTCGAGGACAAGCGCCGGTACTTCGTGACGCCTTCGGGGCTGACGATCGTGACTCGCGACGCGTCGATGTTCGAGAACCCCGTGGACCCGGAGTTCAGCGCGAATTATTAGGCCGAATCGGGGTGGTTGAACCCTGGATCGGATCGGTTTTCTGGTGGCGTCTTCTTCAGGAAGACGCCACTTTTGTTTTGCCGCGGGGCAGATTTTTTGCTGTCAAATATTGTAAGTGCAGAAAACAAAACAGTTACCTATTTTCGATTTGCAAGTGCAGAAAACAAAAGACTTAAGATTGCATCCCTTGTAAGTGTAGAAAATAAAGGAGTTGCGTCCGGAACTCCGGACATTCTGGAGTGCTTTTTCATCCTGCGTGAAACCGAGGAGGAGGGTACGGGTCAGGCAGATGACTGACATGTTGAACCGGGGATATATCTGACATAGGCGATGCAATTCCTCCTCAAGATAATGGTGCGCTTTTTTGGGGAAATCATCGGCAAAGCGGCGCAGGGATAATTCGGGAGGCAGGCCGGCTCGATGTTTGGGTATGGATGTTCTCGCGAGTAAATAAGTTGGACGAGATATGCGAGCATTCACGAGTTTGTCATCGAAAACCAACGAGTAATTCAAGGAACCGTCATAATTCCAGACATTGGCGACGAAGAAAATAGGGGCATGAAAACCCCGAAATTTTTGGCCCTTGTGGCCCTCATCGTCTCATTTGGCCTTAGCGCGAACGCTCAGATTACTACTAGCCGCGCGACAGGCGTAGTCAAGGATGCCACCGGCGCACTGCTTCCAAATGCGCAGGTGATGTTCCAGGACGCGCGCACTGGGGCCATACGTTTGATTGAAACCAACTCGGAGGCGGTCTACCTTGCCGTCGGACTTCCGCCTTCGACTTATAAGATCAATGCCACAGCGCCGGGCTTCTCGGTCACCGAAGTTCAGAACGTAACGCTTGCGGTCGGCCAGGAGTACGTACACGACTTCGTGCTTCGTGCCGCCGGTCTTCCAACCGAGGTTACGGTGGAAGCCGGGGAATCGACGATGATCGACACTTCATCGGCGTCGATCGGGTCAAACGTGAGCACCCGTGAGATTCAGAACCTGCCGATCAACGGCCGCCAGATCTCGCAGCTCTACCTGCTGGTGCCGGGCGCGACGAACTCGGGTTCGGGCACGTTCGACAACATCCGCTTTTCGGGCCGCGCGGTGGAGCAGAACATCATCCGCCTGGACGGCGTTGAGGCGACGTCAATTATCAGTTCGTCTCCGGGTAACCTGAACGGCGAGCTGACCTCGCTGTTCCGCTTGCAGCAGTCGCTTGAGGCCGTGCAGGAGTTCCGGATCGACTCGTCGGTCTATCCTGCCGAGATGGGCACCGGTACCGGCGGCCAGATCTCATTTGTCACCCGTTCGGGCGGCAATCAGCTGCACGGATCCATCTTCGAGTACGACCGCAACGACTTCTTCGATGCGCGGAATACCTTCAACCCGAAGGGCAAGGGCAACGCGAAGTTCCGTCTGAATCAGTTCGGCGGCTCTCTCGGCGGCCCGATCATCGCGAATAAGCTGTTTGCCTTTGGCAACTACGAAGGACTGCGCCAGCGCTGGGCTGCGCCCTACACGGCGGCCACGCTGAGCAACTACGCCCGGTCACTGGTGTCATCGTCGAGCGCGATCTATCCTTTGCTTGGCGCGTTCCCCACCGATCCCAACAGCCTCGCGTCCGAGACCGGCTCGGCCATCAAGCAGCAGACCGTGACCGTGGTTGGATCGAACCGGGTCAACGAAGACTTCGGCATGATCCGCTTCGACTACAGAATCAGCGACAAGTTCCAGATGTACGCGCGCTACAACCGCGACCAGGGAAATTCGGTGCAGATTCAGGATGCCTCGCTGAGCCAGTTTGGGCAGGTTGAGCTTCCGCAGAACGCGGTACTGAGCCTGAACCAGATCTGGTCGCCGAACCTGATGAACGAGACCAAGTTCGGCTACAACGGCATCAAGATGCGCGTGCAGGGTCTTCCCGGCACAAGCCCGACCGCGGACATCAGCAAGGCGCGTATCTCGATCGCCGGCCTGACCAACGTGGGTTCTCTGATCAGCCTTTCGAGTTCGTTCAACGGCGTTGGCGCTCCCTACACCGGGCAGAGCTATTCGTTTATCGATAACATGTCGCTGCTCAAGGGCAACCACGCGTTCAAGTTCGGCGTGGAGTTCCGCCCGCTGGCGCTTTACAACAACCAGATCGGCGGCACGACGTACACCTACAACTCGGTCGATCTGTTCATCGCCAACTCGCCGGCGCAGATTCAGTTCTACGGCGATCTGAGCGATCTGAGCCCGTTTACCGGTCTGAGCGGAAACGCTCAAGTGAAGCAGGCCTACTACATAGGCTACGCGCAGGACACGTGGAAAATCCGCCCGAACCTGACGCTGGCCTATGGCCTGCGGTACGAGTACTACTCGCCTCTGCATGAGGCGCGTAACAAGAACGTGTTCTTCGACATGAACGCGGGCATGATCGTTCCCAAGTACACGGGCGACTGGTTTGCCAGCTCGAAGGCGAACTTTGGTCCGCGTCTGGGCCTGACCTGGCAGCCGAAGCTGTTCAAAGATCACACCGTGATTCGCGCGGGCGCCGGTGTCTTCTTCGGGCCGGGGCAGACCGAGGACCAGATTCAGCCGGAAGCCAACGATCGCGTACAGCGGACGTTCACCTCGGGCAAGGTCTATCCGATCATTCCGCAGACCGACGTCTACCAGGGCTACGACATCAACAGCACGACGCTGGGCTACCAGCCCCGCGCCTACTCGCCGAACTACAAGGTTCCCGAGCGCATCACCTCGTACTCGATGTCTGTGCAGCAGGAACTTCCGGGGAACTTCCAGTTGATGGTTGGCTACGTTGGCTCGACGGGCCGGAACCTCTTCCTGCGCTCGATCACAAACCTGATCACCGGCGTAACGATGAATCCGACGACTGGCGCGGGAACCGCGGTGCGCCAGTTCGGCGGCCGGTTCGCCGAGATCGACTTCAAGACCTCGGGCGGCACCGACCAGTATCACGCATTGCAGAGTACGTTGCAGCGTCGATTCGGCAAGGGCCTTTCGATGGGCTTGCAGTACACCTGGGCCAAGGAACTGGGTACGTCGAGCGGCTCGAACGAGGCCTCGACCTCGCAGGTTCCTCTTCCGCTGGGTCACGCCGGCTACTCGGCTGAGTATGGCCGCGGCTCGTTCGATATCCGCCACACACTGAACATGACGGCGCTCTATGACCTGCCCTTTGGCCATGGCAAGGCGCACAGCCTGAGCGGCGTGACGGACCTGGTCGCGGGCGGCTGGCAGATCGGCGGCACCATGAACGCGCGCTCCGGGATGCCGATCGACGTGTTGATCACGCGCCCCGACGTTGCCTATGTGGGCAACGCAGGCACCTCGATTGCGGGACAGGTGTTCGCCTCTCCGGTGGTTACATCGGGCATAGTCCAGACGACTCCGGTGGTCAATGTACCCGGCGGAGGCAACTCGCGCAACATCCGTCGCCCGGACGTAGTAGCTGGCGTGAGTCCGTACATCAAGTCGGGCAAGCAGTGGCTCAACCCGGCGGCGTTTACCGCGCCGGTGGCGGGCGGCTTCGGCAACTCTCGGCGCAACAACTACACCGGCCCAAACCTGGCCCAGCTTGATCTGACACTGAGCAAGACGGTTACAGTCGGCGAGCGGGTTTCGTTCGAGTTCCATGCCGATGTGTACAACATCCTCAACCACGCGAACTTCGCTGTGCCGGGCACGGTGCGTCTGCCGCAGGTGCTTCCGTCCGCGGCTCCGGCCGGCGCCACGTCTCAGCCGGGTGCTGCGTACTCGCTGTCGAACGCGGGCGCCTTCGGCGTGCTGACCAGCACGGTGGGCAATCAGGTAGGCATCGGCGCCAACCGTCAGATCCAGCTCTCTCTGCGGGCGAACTTCTAACCGCAGCAACAGCTGGACCGGAGTTAGCGGCAGTTAGCCGCAATAAATGTATCTCTTGTGCGCCTCTGGCGGTCCTTGACCGCCAGAGGCATTTTTGTGGGCGGGGGGGGGGGATTGGATGGGGAGAACGACAGCTTTGTACGTATCCGTCCCGGTGGAACTGGTCTGCTGGGCGTTTCCGGATCGGCAAGATGACACTATCCGAACTTGACCAATTGAATACGCCGCACGTGGCGTGGCTTGAGCACGCGTGGGTGATGATTGTGGCGTGCAGTGGGCCAAGGGGTCCCTCCCGCCGGCACACATGCGCAGTGGCGCGTAGGAGCCTGTGGCAGCCCAGGAGTTTGAGTTCGCCTGGCTATGGGTCTGTTTACGGTTCGGCTTCAGAAAAAAGATCGTGTACGGCGAGGGCCTGGTCTAGTCGGGGTTGCAAGTCACCGACGAGTTCAAGGCCCTCGGCGCTTTGCGGGGACGCGGCGATCTGGCGGGTGTAGCTGATGATCTTGAATTTGGCGCTGGCCTTGATCTGCAAGAGGATGAAGCCGCAGTGCCAATGTGTCCGCTTGTCGACGTCGCCGTTCTCCAGCCAGTTGAGCGCCATACAGGAGGGGCAGGCGGCCACGAAGGGGCATTCGACGCAGGGCGAGGTGTCAATCTGCCGCATCTCGCCCCAGATTCTGGTGGGGAACGAGAGCGGGCCGTTGTACTGATGCCCAGTGGAGACCTCGACGAACCGGTGGCAGGGCAGCGGCCTGGCCTCCACGTCGTAGCAAATCATCGGATTGCCCGAGCCGCACCAGCGCGGGAACTCCAGACTGTCGCTGGGCTCCGTCATTTTCTCGAAGGGAAGATTGATCAGCCGCGAAGGATCCAGTTCGGGACGGGCAAGGTAGTAGTCCACCAGCTTCTCCAGCTCCACGGCGAAAGAGGCTAGGGAAGTCTCCAGCTGATCGCCCCAGATATTTTCATAGGGCACGTTGGCGTCGATCTTCTCAAAACCCATAGCATGCAGCTCGGCGATGCCCTGGGAGATCATGCCAACGGTGCTGGGGCCGATGGTCATTTTGACGCGTTTTTCCATGCCGTAGCGCGCCGCGCGCTCGAGCGCCCAGGGCACATGCGGCAGGACGAGGTCGTAGGAGCCGCAGCGATTCAGGTTGTGGGCCTCGCGGGTGCCGTCGATGCTGAACGAGAAGCCGACGCACGAGCGGCGATCGAGGTAAGACTTGATCGTGTCGTTGAAAAGCGTGCCATTGGTGGTAAATGAAAAGCTGAACTTGCGCGGCCACGTGCGGCTGTGCGCGTAGTCCACCGCCGACTGGATGACATCCCACACAAAGAGGGGCTCTCCGCCGATGAAGTCAAACTCCACCCGCTCGTGAGAGCCCTCTTCCAGCAGATGCCGGGAGACGATTTCGCACGCCGTCCGGGCGGTCATGGCTTTGGACGACCGCTCGGCGCGGCCCTCGTAGCAGTAGGAACAGCGCAGGTTGCACTTGTCCGTCAAGTGCATCTGCACGATCTTGAAGCTGTAGGATTCGCCCATGAGTGATTTATTTGCTGGTTCCCGAGCACCCTGAGCAGCCAGAGCAGCTGCTGCAACCGTTGCAGCCCGTGCAGGAGCTGGTGCAGCCTGAACATCCGCTGCAATCGCATCCGTTGTAGCTGACAGCCGACACTTCCGTGCTGCCGGCGGGGCGCGCGCTACTCTTTGCCAGCCGCGCTTTTCTGGCTTCTTCCAGATCATGTGAGCTGAGCGAGAGACTGCTGGCCAGCACGTCGCGATTGGCTGCGGTCATCAACAGGGCCGCAGCGCCTCCGAT
Organism: uncultured Acidobacteriaceae bacterium; assembly: GCA_903842065.1. GTDB lineage: Bacteria > Acidobacteriota > Terriglobia > Terriglobales > Acidobacteriaceae > Telmatobacter. Next base: position 133,853 of record CAIMKZ010000048.1, read on the forward strand.
CTTGAGCGCATGGCGAAGGAAGTGCCGACGATCGGCTACCTGCTCCGATAAGGCCTTATCCACTTTCGTTGTCAAGATCCACCTCTTTCTGCTCAGGCCGCATCGCCAGAAGCCGCGCGTTCGGGTTGCTACCTCAAGCAGCTACATCATACACGAATTTTTCAAGAGCTAAGCGCGCGGCGAGGCTCGGGTAAGTGGATAGGATTTATCTAAATAGTCGCGATAAACAAACGTCTGCGGGCACGCGGCGGTCTACAGATTGACGCCTGAACAACCGGTGCAATGTCCCAAACAGCATCTGCATCTGCTGCAATTACCGTCGCAGCCGCTCGATAGCTCGATGTGCAGCCGCTACACCCCCCCCGGTATAACTTGGGCACTCGCCCGTGCAGTAGTTAACAAAGAAAAGACGCTGACACTCCCGGGCGGGTATGTGCATGGAACAGCAACTGGTCTGAGGCTAATCAACGGAAACACCCCCCCGTGTCTTCGAGCGGACACCTGACACTATGGGCAGAGTTAAGCCAGTAAAAGAAGGACCATCGAGTTGTCAGTAGGGAGAAAATGGCGCGTTGGCGCAGGTCTAGGGGTGCCGATTCACCACTTACTGTGGATGCCCAGGGTCTCGTGTGTGAAATCTGCGAGACCACAACATTCTCAACACTACTCATCCATGTGGTCCGTTCATGTGTCTGCAAAAAGAAAGGCCCGCGACTCTCACGAGTCGCGGGCCTTCTGGTGTTGCTGGTTTGGGGTTATGCCTTGGTGGCGGTAAGCGCGCCGAGGTCGGCGGCCAACTTCTCGCTGGAGAAGGCTTCGATGATGTCGCCTTCCTTCAGGTCGCTGAAGCCAGCTACGCCTATGCCGCACTCCATGCCGTTGGTGACTTCGCGGGCGTCGTCCTTGAAGCGCCTCAAAGAGCCAACCTTGCCCTTGAAGACCTGTTCGGTTCCGCGCATGACCTTGATGTCGGCGTCGCGGCGGATGACTCCGTCCTTGACCGAGCAGCCGGCGATGGTGCCGACCTTGGGGATGCGCATGACCTTGAGGACTTCGGCGCGGCCGACATAATTTTCCCTGTAGACCGGTTCGAGCAGGCCCATCATAGCCAGACGCATCTCGTCCTGCAACTCGTAGATGATGGAGTGCAGCCGGATTTGAATGGCCTCTTGCTGGGCGAGTTCGCCGGCCTTGCGTTCGGGCCGGACGTTGAAGCCGATGATGAGTGCGTTCGAGGCCGTTGCCAGCAGGACGTCGCTTTCGGTGATGGAGCCGACGCCGGAGTGGATGACCTTGACGCGCACCTTCTCGGTGGACATGCGGACGAGCGAGTCGGCCAGCACTTCGACCGATCCGGTGACGTCGCCCTTGATGATGACGGCGAGGTCTTTTACGCCAGCCAGGCGGATCTGTTCCGCCAATCCCTCGAGAGACACGCGGGAGCTCTTGGCGAGCTGGGCCTCGCGCTCCTTCATCTTGCGGTACTGGGCGATGCCCTTGGCCTTGTCGCGATCGGCGACGACGAGGAACGTGTCGCCGGAGTCGGGCATGGCTTCGAGGCCGAGGACTTCGACCGGGGTCGAAGGACCGGCTTCGACGATGGCGCGGCCGCGATCGTCGAACATGGCGCGGACCTTGCCGAAGGTGTTGCCGACGATGTAGCTGTCGTTGAGCTTGAGCGTTCCGTCCTGAACCAGGACGGTGGCGACCGAGCCGCGACCGCGATCGAGCTTGGCTTCAAGGACCGAGCCGACGGCCTTGCGGCCGGGCATAGCCTTGGGAGCCTTGATATCGCTGACGAGGCAGATCATCTCAAGGAGCAGATCGAGGTTGAGGCGCTTCTTTGCCGAGACTTCGACGAAGACGGTGCCTTCGCTGCCTGCCGCCCACTCTTCCGGGATGAGGCCGCGGTCCGCGAGCTGCTTCTTGACGCGTTCCGGGTTGGCTTCGGGCTTATCGACCTTGTTGACGGCGACGATGATGGGAACATCGGCGGCCTTGGCGTGGTCGATGGCTTCCAGCGTCTGGGGCATGACGCCGTCGTCTGCTGCTACGACGATGACGACGATGTCAGTGACCTTGGCGCCGCGTGCGCGCATGCGGGTGAAGGCTTCGTGGCCCGGGGTGTCGAGGAAGACGATCTCGCGGCCTGAGGCCGGGGAGCCTTCCTTGGAGAACTTCACCTTGTAGGCGCCGATGTGCTGGGTGATGCCGCCCGCTTCGCCGGCAGCAACGTCGGTTTCGCGTATGGCGTCGAGCAGCGAGGTCTTGCCATGATCGACGTGGCCCATGACGGTGACGACAGGGGCGCGCGGCACTTCAAGCTCGTCGGCGTTGGGAGCCTCGACGACCTCTTCGATAGCCTGGTTGGCCAGTTCCTCTTCGTAGCTGATGACGGTAGCGCCCGCGCCGAATTTGGCGGAGACTTCCTTGACCATCTCAGCGTCGAGAGACTGGTTGACGGTGACGAACACTCCCGACATGAGGAGCGAGGCGATGAGATCCTTGGCGCGGATTTCGAGCTTCTCGGCCAGGTCCTTGACGCTGATGCCCTCAGTGACGGTGATCTCACGGGTTAGAGGAATGGGTTCGTTCGAAAGGCGCATGCCGCTGTAACGAGGGGGCGGCACAAAGCCCTTCATCGGGCCTTCCTTGGTCTTGGGGTACTGGCTCTGGCCACGGCCGCGACCGCGCGATGGTGCGCGTTGCGGACGTCCTGCATCTGGCGGCGGCGCCGCGCCACCGGGACCGCCGGGGCGAGCACCGAAGCCGGGACGAGGCGGGAAGCCCGGGCGGGCGGGGAAGCCGGGACGCGAACCGGGAGCTCCGGGGCCTCCGGGCGTGAATCCGCCGGGGGTGGTGCGGGTCGGATGCTTGGGGCGCGGTCCGCCGGGGAACATGCCGGGACCGGGGGGCCGCTGGCCGGGCATGCCCATGGGAGGCCGGCGGTCGAAGATGGGTTTGCCACGCTGGAGTCCGCCGGCTCCGGGAGCTGGCGGCGGCGGCTGGGGCGGAATGGTTGACTTGTAGACAGGCCGGGGCCCGGTCTGGGGCATAACCATGCGCTTGGCCGGAACAGCAGGCGGAGCGGGAGTGCGCGGAGCAGCCGGGGCTTCAGGAACTGCCGCGGCGGCTTCAAGCACGGGGGCCGCGGACGGCTCAACAACGGCCGGAGCGGCGGCCGCGATCGCGGGAACCGCTGGCGCGGGGGCTGGGGTCGGCACGGGAGCAGAAACGGCAGGCTCGATATCCGGCGGCGGCGCAACGACTACTGGAGGCTTGGCGGCAGGCTCAGCGGCTGGATGAGGCTCGATCCGGGCGGGCGGCGCGGCCACGGGCGGCCTGACAACAACCGTTCCGGGGGCCGGCGGCACGACGACGACGGGGCGCGCGGGCGCGGCGGCGACAACAGCAGGCTTGGCAACAACCGTTTGCGCGGGTGGCCGCGAAGCGATGGCCGGGGCCGGTGGCGGAGCCACGATGGGCGGCGCGACACGCGGCTGAGGCATAATGCGGCGGGGCGCTGGAGCGGCGGGCGGCGCGGCCATGGGCGTCGGCGGAGCAGCGGCCGGGGCCGCGGGCTTAACCGGAGTGGCGGGCGCAGGCGCAGTTACAACCGGCCTGGCAGGGATGCGCGGCTGACGAGCCTCGGCTTCCTCTTCCTGCTTCTTGGCCAGGATCGCCTTCAGGACATCGCCGGGCTTGGAGATGTGGGAGAGGTCGATCTTTGGGGTGATCCCCTGCGGGGCCCGGCTGGATGAGGCGGAAGCGGCTGATGGTCGTGCGTCGCGCTGAAAGTGCGAGCGCACGCGATCGGCTTCGTCGGCCTCGATGGAACTGGAGTGGGTCTTGGTGCCGACCACGCCGACTCCGGCAAGAATGTCGAGAATCGCGCGAGACTTTACTTCCAGCTCTTTCGCGAGATCGTTGATACGAACCTTACTCATCGGCCTCTTTCAAACTCGGTGCTGCCAATACTGCCTAGATGCTCATATCTGCTCCATGGCTTTGGCTGCTCTTTTTGGGTTGACGATTGCCCCGGGGGAAAGGCCGCACATTACTGGCCTTGTTCGCCGGGTGTTTCTTCAGCTTCCTGTTCTTCAATGGCTACGGTTTCCGCGGCTTCTTCTTCTTCTTCTTCCACTTCGCCTGCGGCTTCAAGGGCTTCTTCAATGACTTCGGCGGAGTTCTCTGCCTCGGCTTCTTCGTTGGCGACGAAGGCCTCGGGAGTGGGAACTTCGGTGCTGGCGTCGACGGGCTGCCCGGCGGAGGGTACGCCCTCCTCGGTCTCAAACTGGCCGAAGTAGTGGCGCACGGCGATGCCGATTTTCTCGAGGGTCTTTTCGCCGATGCCCGGAATCTCTTCGAGCTGCTCGGGAGTCATGTCGGCCAGGCCTTCGACGGTGGTGATGCCGGCGGCAACGAGTTTCTGGATGATGCCGTCGCCGAGTTCGGTGATCTGCTCGATAGGCGTGGACGGCGCGCCGACCAGGGCCTGCATCTGCTGCTCGACCTCCTGGCGCTTCTCCTCTTCGCTCTTGATGTCGATCTTCCAGCACAGGAGCTTGGCGGCGAGGCGGACGTTCTGTCCCTTCTTGCCGATGGCGAGCGAGAGCTGGGTGTCGTCGACGATGACTTCGAGCTGCTTGTCGGTGAGGTCGGTGATGGAGACGCGGCTGACCTTCGCGGGTTGCAGGGCCTTCTCGGCGAAGGTGGTGATCTCGTCGGAGTACTCGATGATGTCGATCTTTTCGCCGCGCAGCTCACGGATGATGGACTGCACGCGCATGCCCTTCATGCCGACGCAGGCGCCGACCGGATCGACGTCTTTGTCGCGGCTCTGTACGGCGATCTTGGTGCGCTCGCCGGCTTCACGGGCGATGGCCTTGATGACGACGGTGTTGTCGTAGATCTCGGGAACTTCGGACTGAAAGAGGTTCGAGACCAGCTCCGGCGCGGCGCGGCTGACGACGACCTGGGGGCCCTTGGCGGCGCGATCGACCTTGAGGAGAACGACGCGGACGCGCTCGCCGACGGTGAACTGCTCAAGGCGCGACTGCTCGCGCTTGGGGCAGCGTGCTTCCGCCTTGCCGAGGTCGAAGATGACGTCCTGGCCTTCGATGCGCTTGACAGTGGCGTTGAGAACCTCGCGCTCGCGGTGGGCGTACTCCTGGAATACGGTGTCGCGCTCGGCCTCGCGAACCTTCTGGAAGATGATCTGCTTGGCGAGCTGGGCGGCGATGCGGCCGAGCGGGCTGGTGTCGCGGTAGGTGCGGATCTCGCTGCCGACTTCGACGCCGGGGGCGATCTGCTCGGCTTCCGCAAGCGAGATCTCGTTGACCGGATCGGCGATCTGCTCTTCGTCGGCCACTACGGTCTTGTAGACGTAGGCGGCGATCTCGCCGGTCTCCTTGTTCAGTTCGCCGCGCATGTTCTCCTGGGTCTTGTAGAACTTGCGCGTAGCCAGGGCGATTGCCTCTTCGACTGCGCCGACGACGATGCCGGGGTCGATGCCCTTTTCCTGACTGAGGAGCTCGATGGACTGATACAAAGCGCTGGACATTTTCTTTCCTTTAGCTGCTAGCTTGTCTTGCAAAAACTTGCCAGTTTTCCTTGCAATGGCTCCGGCGACTTCTAGATCTCGGGAACAAGGTTTGCCCGCTCCACGTTCGAGAGGGCGATTTCAACTGTGCTGACGCCGGTCTTGCGGGTCTTGCTGTTTTGCTTGAGGGCATCGAGGTTGAGGATGATCACCCCGGCTTTCGCCCCTGCCGTCAGCCGTCCCTGCCAGTGGCGGTTGTTGCTGATCGGCTCGAAGGTGCGAATCTTGACGAGGCAACCGGTGAACCGCTCAAAGTCTTCGGGGTTGCTGAGCTTCCGATCGAGGCCGGGCGAGCTGGCTTCGAGGGTATATTCCTTGCCCGGGATCAGCTCCTCGACGTCGAGGAGGGTTCCGAAGTCGCGGCTGAAGGCGGTGCAGTCCTCGTGGGTGATTCCGGAGAGCTGTTCGACGCTCAGACGTCCCTCGACGAGAAGCTGGGGGAGGCTGGAAGTCTCTCCGGCGGCGCGTGCTGCTTCAATCTGCGCTTTGAGGATTGCCCGGCCTTCGGCGTTCTTTTCGAGGAGAATCCTGAGGGTGCGTTCCTTGGCGGCGCCCGAAAATTCGAGATCGACGACCTCGAGGCCGTGGGAAGCGGCGACGCGGACGGCGGTGGAGCGGATTTCGTCGAGCTGAACTGCCATGGATTCCTAAACTGCTCTTGCGGAAGGACTTAGTGGATGCGCTGCCACTGAAGTTGCCGCAAATAAAAAGTGGGCTTTCCGCCCACTCATCTCTCCGCCAGCCGGTGCGCACACGGGGATACATCCTGGCGAACAAATTCGTTGCATTCTGAGGATACCTCGAAATGGACGGAAATACAACGAAATCCGGCGTTCCGGGCGGTATTCGGCGGCAGACACCTGCCGCCGGAGCATACATCGTTTGTTGCAGAGTATGTTGATCGGCTGCCCTGTTGGCCCCCCGGAGCTGGCCGATATACCCAAGGTGAGCTGTGCGGCGAAAATATCGTCTGTGTCTGTGCCAGTGCCGGGCGCGCCGCCTTCCGATCCGGCAGCATTTCGTTATCTTGCCCGGCAGCCCATCCTGGACATGCACGGACGTTTGCGGGCCTACGAGCTGCTGTTCCGGGATGGAGTGGCGGCGGGGTTTCAGGGCGACGGCGACCGGGCCAGCCAGACGATGATCGACAACTCGATCCTGTTCGGGCTTCAGAATCTGACCAACGGGCTGCCGGCCTTTGTGAACTGCACGGCGGAGACGCTACTCAGCGACTCGATCCATCTGCTGCCGCCCAAGGCTACGGTTCTTGAGGTGCTGGAGACGGTAGAGCCGACCGCGGAGATCGTTGTGGCCTGCCACCGGTTGAAAGGGGCAGGCTACCGGATTGCGCTGGACGACTTTCTCTACCGGCCCGCGCTTGAGCCGCTGATCGAGATCGCCGACTACATCAAGATCGATTATCTGAACACGACCGATGCGCGGCGGATACGGGATCTGATTCGCCTGGACCAGTTCACAGGCGTACTGCTGGCTGAGAAGGTGGAAGACGAGGCCGGCTTCGAACTGGCGCGCGGGGAGGGCTGCTCGCTCTTTCAGGGCTACTACTTCTCGAAGCCGACGATCGTGAAGAAGCATAGGGTTCCGCCCAACCAGCACGTACACTTCCAACTGCTGCAACTGCTGGGTGAAACGCCGCTCGACCTGCCGCGAATCGAGGAGATCGTAAAGTCGGAGCCCTCGCTGGCCTACCGTCTGCTGCGCTATGCGAATTCGCCGCTGTTCGGAACCTCGGGGCTGATCACGTCGATTCGCTCGGCGCTGATCGCGGTGGGCGACGACCAGTTCCGGCGGATTGCGGCGCTGGCGGTGACCTGCGAGCTGAACTGCGGGCCGTCGGGCGAGATTGTGCGCATGGCCCTGGTGCGGGCGCGGTTCTGCGAGATGGTGGCGGAACGCTCAGGCTTGAAGCCGACCGACCAGTTCCTGGTGGGGTTGTTCAGCATGTTGCCGTCGATGCTGCAAAAGCCCATGGTTGAGGCGATTGGAGGCCTTTCACTGCGCACCCCATTACGGGATGCGCTGCTTGGGGTAACAAATGCCGAGCGCCATGGCCTGGAGTGGATCGAGAGCTACGAACGGGGCGACTTTGAGCGGGCCGACGATTTAGCCCACTTTTACCGGATGGACCTTGAGTCGCTGGGAAAGGCCTTTACCGAGGCGGCGTTGTGGGCCGACCAGTTGCTGGCGGGGTGAAAAACGGCAGGGGCTAAGGGACTGAGGGACCAGGTACCAGGGACCAGGGACTAAGCGATTCCTTCGAGCCTTCGAGTGCTCTGAGGAGAATGTTGCCAGGGAATCCACATCTGGCTGGCACCGTCCGCCGTATCCTCTATACAGCCGCCCGTGTCCGACTTCGCACAAACCGTCAAGCAGCAGGTCGATATCGTCAAGATTGTCGAGGGATACATCCGCCTGCGCAAGGCCGGGGCGCAGAACTACTCGGGCTTGTGCCCCTTCCATAAAGAGAAGTCGCCGTCGTTTTCGGTTCACGCGGTGAGGCAGTTCTTTCACTGCTTTGGGTGCGGGGTCTCGGGCGACGTGTTTACCTTCGTCGGCAAGATCGAGAACGTGACCTTCCCGGAGGCGGTGCGGATTGTGGCGCTGAAGGCGGGGATTCCGCTGCCCAAGCGGGAGTTCTCTTCGCCGGAAGAAGCCGCCGAGGCGCGGATGCGCGGCAAGCTATTGGACCTGCACGAGACGGCGGCGGCGTGGTTCGAGGAGCAGTTGCGCGGGCCGGAAGGCGCTGTGGCCCGCGAGTATCTCAAGGGCCGCGGACTCTCCGACGAGGGGATCAAGACTTTCCGAATTGGCTACTCGCCGGACAGCTTTCATGCGCTACGCGACCGGCTGAGCGGAATGGCGGACGGCGACACGCTCAGGGCGAGCGGCCTGTTCAGCTCAAAAGAACAGGGTGACGGGACCATGGGTCCGCTCTACGACCGGTTCCGCAAGCGGGTGATGTTTCCCATCTGCAATGAGAGCGGGCGGGTGATTGCCTTCACCGCGCGGGCGCTCGAAACCGGAGAGAAGGCGGGCGCGAAGTACATCAACTCGCCGGAGACCCCGCTGTATACCAAGGGCAACGTGCTCTTCAATATGGACAAGGCCAAGGCCGCGATCCGGCAGATGGAGTTTGCGCTGCTGGTCGAGGGGCAGATGGACTGCATCAGCGTCTATCTGGCCGGCTTCAGAAACGTGATTGCGACCAGCGGGACAGCGTTTACCGAGCAGCAGGTGGGGTTGTTGAGGCGGCACACGTCGCAGGTGGCGGTGAACTTCGATCCCGATGCGGCGGGGGCCAATGCCGCGGAGAAGTCGATTGCGCTGCTGACCGAAGAGGGCTTCAACATCAAGATCGTAACGCTCGATGGGGGACTCGATCCGGACCGCTACATTCGCGAGCGGGGGACCGACGCCTATCGTGACGCGGTGAAGGCGGGGCGGCGGCAGTCCGACTATCTGATTGAACGTGCGCGGGCGGCGTTTCCCGGTGCGAGTGCCGAGCAGAAGGTGAAGGCGATGAACTACCTGCTGCCGCACATCCGGCGGATGCCGGAGAAGCTGGCGCGGGACCAGTTTGCGGCCGACGCGGCGCAGAAGCTGGGCATCGATTCGGCGGTGTTGCGCGAGGAGCTGCGGCAGGCGGCGCTGAAGCGGCGGGATCACGTGGAAACGCGCGCGGCGTCGCTGACCGAAGTGGAGCGGGTGCTGCTGAGGGCGTTGGCGATCACCGACCCGGAGTTTGAGAGTTCGCGGCGGGTTGTGGTGGAGGCGTTAGAGAAGCAGACCGCGTACTTTGAGCATCTGACGGCGTTTCCGGCGTTGCAGGCGCTCGTCCGGCGGGGCTCGGCTGACCCGATGGAGGCGGTTGCGGACGCGGCGCAGCGAGCGCTGGTGGCTGAGGCGCTGCTGGCTGAGACCAAGCCGCCCGAGGAGACGGAGGTTCTTGGCGCCATCCAGGAGGTCGAAGAGCGTTCGATTGCAGCCCGGCTGCGGGCGATGCGAGCAGAGATCGCCGAGGCCGAGCGGCGGGGCGACCACGTGCAGGTGGCGGTTCTTTCCCAGCAAAAGATAGATCTTGACCGCGCACTCAGGGAGCTGCATCGGACCGCGGAGCAGGGCTAGCAGTGCGCGTACCGCAATCTGAATCGTTTTGGCAGTAAATTTCGTCTAAATAATTGAGGAGCATGGCAGAGCGATGCTGCTTCCTGGTTCAGGAGCATTGCACACCCCGGGCACGGGAAGTGGCGCTAGCGCCGGCCAGGGGAGTGTGGTAATCTAATATTGTCTATAGGATGCGCGCCCTTTTGCCCCACCTATGAGCTTCGGCTCGCGGGCTACATCAGGCCAGACCTGAAGCGATGTCATCCTGTTCCAGGCAACTATTTTCATGAGGCCTTCGTGTCTCTGCGATGCTGCACGCGTGCACATCGCAGGCGCGAGAGGATTTTTTTGTGCCGTGCTAGGCTGATAGCCGCGCGGTACGCATTACCGGGAAGGCCGGCGTGAACGCTCCGCCGCTTCCTAAAAGAGAGCAGGAATGATTTGGCGATTGAAGACAAGTTCACAGGCGACATCGACAGTCTGATCGAAACAGGCAAGGACAAGGGTTATCTCACCTACGGCGACCTGAACGAGTCGATGCCGGACGAGATGGCTACCTCCCCCGACGATCTTGACGATCTCATTACGACCATCGGCACGCAGGGCATCGACCTGCTCGACGGTCCGAAGTTTCCGGGCGATAAGGACTTTGATGCCGAAGAGGGCGAGGACGTTGAGCTCGATCTGACGCCGGGCACGCTCGAGAAGACCAACGACCCGGTGCGCATGTACCTGCGCGAGATGGGCACGGTTCCGCTGCTCACCCGCGAAGGCGAGGTGGAGATCGCCAAGCGCATCGAGCGCGGGCAACTGCGCGTGATGAAGGCCATTTCGCGCTCGCCGATCGTGATTCGCGAGATTGCGGCGCTGGGAGAGGACCTGAGGCGCGGCGTGCGCAACATCAAGGAAGTGGTGGTCTTCGACGAGGAAGAGCTGACCGAAGATGTAGTGCAGACGCGCGTGAAAGCCACGGTCATTCGCATCGAAGCGCTAGTCAAGCATCAGAAGAAGATCGCGCAGCTTGAAGAGAAGGTGGTCGTGCTCGCGGCCAACGCGCCTAAGCCCAAGGTCAAGGAGCAGCGCAAGATTCGCTGGACGATCGCGCGCGAGAGGGTGTTGATCTCGCGGATCGTTCGCGAGCTCAAGTACACGGCCATGGAGCGCAAGCGGCTGCTCGACAAGGTCAACAAGACCGTCGACACCATGCGTACGCTAGAGCGGCAGATTCGCTCGCTCGACCAGAAGCATGAGGCTTCGAAGAGCGAGGATCTGCGCAAGGAGTACCGGCGCCAGCAGAAGAACTGCAAGGTCGATCTCGAGAAGAGCGAGCAAGACGCCGGCGTAACCGTGGCCGAGCTGAAGCGCACGCAGCGCGAGATGATCCAGGGCGACATGGACGCCGAGCAGGCCAAGCGCGAGCTGATTGAGGCCAACCTGCGGCTGGTAGTGTCGATTGCCAAGAAGTACACCAACCGCGGCTTGCAGTTCCTCGACCTGATTCAGGAAGGCAACATCGGCCTGATGAAGGCGGTGGACAAGTTCGAGTATCGCCGCGGCTACAAGTTCTCGACGTATGCGACGTGGTGGATTCGGCAGGCGATTACGCGCGCGATTGCCGACCAGGCGCGCACGATTCGTATTCCGGTGCACATGATCGAGACGATCAACAAGCTCATCCGCACCAGCCGCCAGCTGGTGCAGGAACTGGGCCGCGAGCCGTCGAGCGAAGAGATTGCGCGCCGCATGGACATTCCGGTCGCGAAGGTCCGCAAGGTGTTGAAGATCGCGCAGGAGCCGATCTCGCTCGAGACGCCGATCGGCGAGGAAGAAGATTCGCATCTGGGCGACTTCATCGAGGATCGCCAGGCCGTATCGCCGAGCGAGGCCGTGATCAGCGTGAACCTGAAGGAGTACACGTCTCAGGTTCTTCGTACGCTCACGCCGCGCGAAGAGCGCGTGATCAAGATGAGGTTTGGTCTTGAGGACGGCTCCGAGCACACGCTCGAAGAGGTTGGCCAGAGCTTCCAGGTGACGCGCGAGCGCATCCGGCAGATCGAAGCCAAGGCGCTGCGCAAGCTGCGCCATCCCTCGCGTTCGCGCAAGCTCAAGGCGTTTGTGGACGGAGTGAAGGAACTGTAGCTCTTCCGGGCGCTTATCAAAAAAGCGGAATGGGTTCGGATGCACGAGGAAATCAAGACCGGGGCAGAGTCAGCGCGCGGCGTCTATCTGGTGGGGTTCAGCGGCACGGGAAAGTCGACGATCGCCCGGCTGATTGCCGAGCAGTTGCACTGGCCCGCCTACGATCTCGATCAGTTGATCGCCGAACAGAGCGGAATGACCATTCCGCTCATCTTCCAGCGCGAGGGCGAAGAAGGCTTTCGGCATCGCGAGTCAGAAGTGTTGCGCCAGGTCTCCGCGCAGGGGCCGTTCGTTGTTGCAACCGGTGGCGGAGCGGTGATTCGGCCCGAGAACCGGCTGTTTATGGCAGCGCACGGGTGGATCGTGTGTCTTGAGGGCCGCGCAGAGGTGTTGCACTCGCGCATTCAGCTACAGCTCAAGAAGGCCGACCCCGACGCGATTCGCCCCATGCTGGACGCTGTCAATCCCCTCGATCAACTTCGCGCACTCAAGCACAGCCGACAGGCAGTGTATTCTCTGGCCGACTGGACCGTGCACACCGACCGGCTAACTCCGGAGCAAGTAGCTGCGGAAGTGGTCAGGGCGTTATGCATACTCGAGCAGTCGGGCAGCCCGAACGTATACGAGTAGATGGCATGGGAGTGGCGGCGCCGGAAGTCGAGCAACGGCAAAATCAGTTGCTCAAAAAGTTTGGCCTGCCGGTTCGCCTGCCCGCCGTCCCCAGGGAGCAATTGCTGAATCTGATCCATCACGACAAGAAGGTATTTGAAGACGCGCCACGGTGGATTCTTCCCTCAGCGGTCGGCCGTGCAAAGGTATCGCGCAGCGTGAGCGACGCCGAGTTGATAGCCGCACTGGGCGAATGCGCGCAGCTATAGTAAGAGCGTCGAGCGCCGCAGCGTCCAGCGGGGAGCTATACATTGCAATCCGCACGGCATAGCCGGTAGACTAGATATGACCGGAAAGGCAGTTCTGTTGGTGGATTTCTCTGCCAATTGAAGTTGCAAAGTGGAGAGGTGGCAGAGCCCGGTTGAATGCACCTGACTCGAAATCAGGCGTGGTCGAAAGGCCACCGGGGGTTCGAATCCCTCCCTCTCCGCCATTACACCTTTAGAATAAACAACTTACGAGATTCACTAAGCAATTCTGCCGAGTTTCCCCCGAACAATCAGGATTCACCAAGCGAAACGGAACCGGAGAGTTGTCTCTGCTGGGGTGTCCCAGTGCCGATTTCGGCCCGATTCTCTAATCGCATTTTCCGCAGTTCCGATTCGAGTTGAAGTGGAACCGGAGAGTGCTGCATCTGGATGAATCTACGGCTTCATGCAGTCGCCTTTCACAGGGCTGCGGCGCTATCACGCATCAGTATTTTTCGTATGGGTCTCAGTGCGCAAATTCTGCAAGCTAAACAGGAGTGCTTAAGCTGGCCGAGGCTTGGCGTAGGCTGTCTGCTGCTTCCAGTCCATGGGGAGATTCGATCAGTTCGTCGAGGGAGAGAGGCAGAGACTCTGGTCGCGTCAGGAGGGTCTCGACGGACTGCGGACTCAGCGATGCGAGGCGGAAGATCTTGTTGATGTAGCGCGGTGAGATGTTGTGTAGCGTGGCTAGTTGAGAGACGCTTGGCACCGTTCCATCTATAAGCTGCTCGTACCAGAGTCGTGCACGGGCGATGAGGTCCTGCATCCGTCGCGTGAGCCACTGGATGTTCTTTCGAAGATCCGGTCAACTCTGGGCGACTATCACTTCTCGGGGCAGTATCAGCACGCGCCGGCTCCCTTTGGCGGAGGCATGGTCAAGATCGACTGGTTCCGCCGCTACACCGAAGCCGAGTTGCCGGCATCCTTTGAGCAGGTTGTACAGAGTTGGGATATCGAGAACAGCTTAGTCTACCTCCCGCAGTCCGCCCCCTGGCTTGAGGACTTCACCGCCGAACTAGCCAACTTCCCCAACTCCAAGTACGACGATCAGGTCGACGCCCTGTCTCAACTCCTCGACTGGTTCAAGTTGAGAATCAACGGCTGCCAGGACGGAGTCGTCGAATACTACATAAGGAAAGCGGCTGAGCTGCGCGGGGAGATCGATTGAGGCGGGCAAGCGATGCGACCGCCTGAGTTATCGCTCTCCGGGTGGTCGGCAATAGTTCTCAACAATGAGCGACGGAAGCTACTCGCCTAGACGCGGTACTTAGGCAGTCTTAGCACCCACAACTGCAATGAAATGCAGAAATACAGATTCGCCTGTATCTTTCAGGAAACTACGGGAATCGCAACCTCCCAACTTCATGTCGGTCAAGCTTGCGGATTTTGGGTCGCGCTTCTTTGCGGCACATTTGGACTCGAGCCGACGTATTGGGATCGATCAAAGCTTACGTTTGAATCAGTCGTGCAATTAGCTCATCATCTCGCAAGCGCTGCAGGGGCATCTCGCTTTTGTAGCCTCCAAAGAACCTTAAAGAATGCTGAAGAACGCGATTGGATCTGCTTGCGTGGCAAGCAATTAGATGAATGTGAAGTTGTTTCAGTGAACCTTAAGCGCGTGAGAGTAGATTCCCTCCATTACCGGAACTGAGGCTTTCGCGCGGGCAAATCGACACTACGACATGTCGCAGACAGCTCGCTGTTGGACAAGTTCTTCGAACCGGAGAGAGAGGCGAGAATGCAATTATTTGTCAGATCCATGTGCAGAAGAGGGCTCCCTTACTGGAGCGCGCTGGTTCTTATCGGCACTCTGCTCTGCTTTTGGCTCGGCACATCCGTGAAGAGCCACGCACAGCAGGTGACGGGAGACGTTGTAGGAACCGTAACCGATAACACCGGCGGCATGATCCCGGGAGCCAGTGTCACCATCAAGAACCAGGGAACGGGCGAGGCCCGAACCGCGAAATCAAGCGAACAGGGCGAGTTCAGCTTTCCGCTTCTGCAACCGGGCACGTACACGGTGACGGTGGAAGCGAAGGGCTTCAAATCGCAAGTGCAGTCGGGAATCAATTTGTCGGTCGGCCAGCGCTTTCGCGCCGACGCGCACATGAGCCTGGGCCAGGTCTCGGAGACGGTTCAGGTGAACGCCTCCGAGGCGCCGGCGTTGCAGACCGACAGTTCCACGCTGCAGTCGGTCGTGGGTTCGCAATCGGTAGAACAGCTGCCGCTGAATGGGCGGAACTTTCTGCAACTGGCTACGCTGGCTCCTGGAGCGAACGAAGGCACCAGCCACGGCGTCAATGGAAACGATCCGAGGCCCAATGTAGCCAACCTGGTAGTGAATGGGCAATCAGAGACGGCCAACAACTACATGATCGACGGCATGGACTCGAACGACCGCATCTGGGGTCTGGCTGGAATCCGTCCGTCGGTTGACGCGATTCAGGAAGTAAACACGCTGACAGGTCAGTACACAGCGGATGTGGGCCGCACCGCAGGCGCGGTGGTCAACGTGGTTACCAAAGCGGGAACGAGCAACCTGCACGGATCGCTCTTCGACTTCCTGCGCAATGACGTTCTCGATGCCAAGGGCTACTTTGCACTTGCTGGAACAAAGCGGCCTCCGTTCCGGATGAACCAGTTTGGCGCCAGCGTCGGCGGGCCGATCCAAAGGAATAAGACGTTCTTCTTTGCCGATTACGAGGGACTGCGCCAGTTGCAGGCAACCCCGAGCGCGGGCACTGTGCCTACCCTTCTGGAGCGGACGGTAAAAACCAACGCCAGCGGCAACTACTACGACTTCAGCGACATCGGGATGGGCCAGGTCTATTTGACGGGCGCCAACAGCGGCAATCTCAGCAAGGCCGCGTACAACTACTACCGGCTCTTTCCGCTGCCGAATGCTACTGGAATCAATAACGGCACGGTAAACAATTACGTGTCGACGATGCCGGTGACGCAGAATGGCGACAACTTCGACGTGCGAGTCGACCATATCTTCTCTGACAAGACCAGCATCTTTGGTCGTTACAGCTACAACGGCGACACACAGGTGAACACCGGCCAATTGCCCGCCGTCACGAACTTTGTTGTGAATCAGGGATTGACCGGAGCTACGCAGTCGACGATTTCCACCCCCATCTACCCGGGCGGAGCCACGAATGATCCCTCTCGCGTGCAGAACGTTCAGGTGAATTTTACCCACGCCATTGGCGCTGCGACGGTTCTCGAACTGGTGGGCGGATATACACGCATCCGCTTGTTCACGAACATGGCCAACACGCAACCTCTGAGCCAGATGTTCGGAATTCCGAATGCCAACTTGGGTGACCAGTACACGACAGGTCTGGCGCAGATTAATCTGGGCCCGGCTGGCTACATCTCTCTCGGCGATCAGACATTTACGCCCAACCTCATCTTTGACGGCACCCAGCAGTACATGGCTACGCTGTCGCACACCCCGGGGACTCACAACCTGAAAGCCGGAGTCTCCGTGCTCCGCGCCGAAGGCAACCAGTTCCAGAATCGCTGGGGCGAGGGCATGTACATCTTCGCCGGTCCAGCCGGCAACCTGCCCGCATTCTTAAGCGGCTGGGGTCCGTTCCCGGGCGGTACGCCTATCGTGGGCCTGCGTGCGAATCTGATGCAGGTGCAGGATCTGAGTACGTGGGAATATGCGGCCTTTGCGCAGGATAACTGGCGGGCAACCAAAAAGCTGACCCTCAACCTCGGTATCCGCTACAGCATCTTCACGCCCTATACGGAGAAAAGCAACTTCCTGAGCAGCTTCGATCCGGACAAGGCCACCATCAACTTTGCCGGACTGAACGGGATCGGCAAGACAGCCGGCATCAACACCGACTATCTCAACTTCTCTCCACGGCTCGGCGCGGCGTATACAGTTCGGAACGGCACTGTTGTTCGCGCTGGCTTTGCCATCAGCTTCTTCTCGGATATGGCCGGCACCGGCATCTACCTGAAGAACACGCCTGAGGAGATCAGCTGGCAGGGCGGGAACAGCATGGACGTGGGCATGCCGAAGCCGGTAGCCACTACGCCCCAGCAGGTTCTTAACAATCCCGCGGCCATCAGCGGCGCGCTGACCGGCATCGACCCCAACATCAAGACACCGTACACGGAGCAGATCAGCGTCAATATCGAGCAACAGATCAAGGGCTTTGTGGCCACGCTTGGTTATGTGAGCGTTCTGACCAAGAGAATGGATCAGGACCAGAACATCAACCAGGCCGCGCCCGGCGACCCCAACACCGCAACTGGACCGCGGGCCAGCACGGCGCCGTACTACTCCAAGTTCCCGAACGTGAATGAGGACATTCAACTTCTCATGAGCTCGGGCACGGGCAACTACAACTCGCTGCAAGCTTCGCTCGAACGGCGCTATGGCAAGCACCTTGCCGTCTCTGCGAACTACACCTGGGCCCACGCCCTGAACGACACCATGTCCATGGACGGCCGCAACCAGGCCGAGGGCTGGGGCAACGTCAAGGTCAATACGCCCTGGTATACCATTCCCGCGCAAACCCATCGCAACGAGTACGGCAACTCGGACTTCGACGTGCGCCATCGCGTTTCGGTCAACTCCAACTACCAGATTCCTGTTGGCGAGAACCTGCATGGAATCGCCGGGGCGCTGGCGAAGGGCTGGGCTCTGAACGGCATCTACGTGTTCATGACCGGTCAGCCGTTCTCAATTACTTCGGGTGTCAACGGCGGTCAATTGGGTACCAACAGCAGCCCGCCCAACAACCAGGACCGGCCGAATATCGTAGGCAATTGGAAGCTATCCAAGCCCACGCCATCGGAGTGGTTCAATGTGGCGGCATTTCAGTTGCAGCCGGCCGGAACGATGGGGAGCGAAAGACGCAACCAGTTGTACGGACCCAACTTCCGCCATCTGGATCTCTCCATGGGCAAGCAGGTTTCCGTTGCCGAGGGCAAGGCGTTGCAGTTCCGCGTAGAGTGCTTCAATATCTCGAACACGACGAACTTCAACACGCCGAATAACTCGCTGCCGGGAGGCAGCGCTCCGGGTGTTTCTCCTTCCGTTGGCCAACAGGGCTTCGGAACGATTGGAAGCACACGCTTCTCACCGCGGCAGATTCAGTTTGCGCTGAAGGCGACTTTCTAACACTGTCCTCACCGGCCCCGTGAGCAATTGCGGGGCCGGTTTTTTCAGAATGCGGAAGGCAACTCACGCGCCTGCCGTAAATGCGTTCTCTGCGCCAGATACGACCTTTCATCTTGAATTCAGAGCGCATTTAGTCGCATGTATTTATCTGAAGCGGAGTTCACTATGCTCGTACGCAAGTCTCTTTTCTTACTCGCTATCTTTCTTTGTATCTTTGGCGGTTTAACACGATGCGCTGCGCAGGGACCGATAAACCAGGGCCGCCATACCGGCAATGAATGGGTAGATCCGGACCACAGCTCGCCGGCAGGGACGCAGTATCATCTGTTCGCCACGCCGTCGCGGGGAACGAATACCGAAGCAAGCTGCCTGGTCTATCTTCCGCCGGACTACGATAAAAACCCGGCGAAACGCTACCCAGTTCTCTACTGGCTTCATGGAGGCTCGGGCAGCCAGATCGAGGGTGCCTGGATGGTGGAGCATATCGACGCGGAGATTCGAGCCGGTACGCTGCCGCCGTTCATCGTCGTGCTGCCGCAGGGCTTGCCTGACGTGCGCTACATCAACTCCAAGGACGGAACACGTCCGGTCGAAGACGTGATCATCAAGGATCTGGTGCCGCATATCGACGCGACCTATCGCACCGTCGCAACGCGCAAGGGGCGCGCCATCGAAGGCATGTCCATGGGCGGATATGGAACGCTGCACCTGGGACTGAAGTATCCGGAGCTGTTCGGCATCGTCTCTGCGCTGGCGCCCAGCATCAAGCCGATGAGCGAAGAGCCGCAGGTGGTCACCGAGCCCTTTGGCAACGATCCGGCCTACTGGAATCAGGCCGATCCCAGCACGCTGGCCAGGGAGTATGCGAGCGAGCTCATCAAGGACAAGACCCGCTTTCGCGTTTTCGTCGGCGACCAGGATCCGCTACTCAAGCCGGTAACGGAGTTTCACGAACTGCTGAAGTCGCTTGGCATCGCCCACGAGTTTGCGATCGTTCCGGGCGCAGAGCATCGATATGATGAAATCATTTCGAAATCGCACGGCGATCCGCTGCAGTTCTGGAAGACAGCGTTTGCGCAGTGATACAGAAACAGCCAAAGTGATACGGTGATCTCATGCGGGTACTAGTTGTCGAGGATGACCGAGAGGTTGCCGACTACGTAAGGCGCAGCCTGGAAGAAGAAGGCTACGGCGTGCAAGTGTGTCACGATGGCTATACTGCATTGAAGACCGCGGCTACTGCAGCCTTCGATATCATTCTTATGGATATAATGCTGCCGCAGATGGATGGCCTTGAGATAACGCGGCGGTTGCGGCGGCTGAAGGTCAAGGCTCCAATTCTTCTGCTCACCGCGCGTGACTCAGCACAGGATGTAGTCTCTGGTCTCGATGCCGGCGCGGACGATTATCTAACCAAGCCGTTTTCTCTAGCCGTGCTGCTGGCCCGCATTCGCGCTCGTACGCGGGTCTTCGGAGCCAAGGCAGGGGACGTGCTGCGCTATGCCGATCTAGCCATGGATGTGGCGCGTCATGAAGTGATGCGCGGTCCCATTCCGCTGAAGCTGACCCGGACAGAATTTCTGTTGCTGGAGTGCCTGTTGCGTGCAAGCGGAAAAGTAGTGCCTCGGGAGCGATTGCTCGATCACGTCTGGCCCGATCGTGAGGTCAGCTACAACAACCTTGAAGTCTTCATGAGCTTCTTGAGAGACAAGGTGGACCAACCCGACATGAAGCGCCTGATCCATACTGAGCGTGGGGTGGGCTACTCCCTGAGGGACTACTGATGTTTCAGAATGTCTCAATCCGCTTTCGTTTGACCGGCTGGTATCTGTTCAGCGTGACGTTGATCTTCACCATCATGGCATTGATCAGTTGGTGGGCCATGCGCGCCAGCCTGTATGGGTCGATCGACAACGAACTAGACCGGCGCAATGTAAATCTCTACAACGGCCTTGCCGCAGCCACCGTACCTTCTGTTCCCGATATGCGGAAAGAGCTGGAACGCACGGCCACCAATACCTGGGGTGGCGGTCTATTTCAGGTCTTCACAGAGGATGGTGTTTTAGTCTTTCAGTCGGCGGGATTAGCGCAGCATAGCATCTCCACACAGGCTCCCCATGTGAAGCCAGGAGAGCGGTGGCGCCAGAATATCGGCAGCCCGGCTTGGCCGGCGCGCCTGGGGGCGCAGATTGTGACACTGGGAGGCAAAAACTGGATCTTCGAGCAAGGTGAGCCGCTCGAACTGGCCCAGGCATCGCTGCACAGCTTTGCTCGATTGCTTATATTGTCTGTGCCTCTGCTCATCGGGCTGGGCACGATGGCCAGCTACGCCATCAGCCGCCGCGCGCTGGCGCCGGTGGATTGGATCATCCACGATGCGCGTTCGATCAACACCCGTAGCCTTTCAGAACGGCTCTCGGTACCGAAATCGCGTGACGAGTTGCGCAGGCTTACAGAGACGCTGAATTCGATGCTCGACCGGATAGAGAGCTCCATGCGTCAGATCCGACAGTTTACAGCCGATGCATCTCATGAGCTGCGCTCGCCCATCACGCTGATCCGTGCCGCCGCCGAATACTCCCTGAATCGGGCGCGCACGAACGAGGAACTGCTTGAGGCCATGGGCCGCATCAGTCGCGAATCGGAGCATACTACGCAACTCATCAACGACCTGCTACTCCTGGCGCGTGCCGATGCGCAGGCGGATGTGCTGGTGCGCACTACGACCGATCTATGCTCAGCGGTGAGTGATGTGCTGGAACGGACTATGCCGCTTGCGCAGAACAGGCAACTGAAGATGCGCTCCGAAATCCCGGCACTCCCTTTTCTCATCGAAAGTGGCCCTGATCTGGTTGAGCGCCTGGTCTTCATCCTGGTTGACAATGCGCTGAAGTACACATTGCCGGGTGGCGAGGTGGAAGTGAAGGTAGCTGAGGCTGGCGGCTCGGTGGTGTTGGAAGTCTCTGACACTGGGGTCGGGATTTCTGTAGAAGATCTGCCCCGCATCTTCGACCGCTTCTGGAGAGCCGACAAGGTGCGCTCCCGCAAGGAGGGCGGCACCGGCCTGGGGCTGTCGATTGCGGAAAAGATCGTAGAGCAGTCGGGCGGAACAATCCGTGTCGAAAGCGAAGTCGGACGCGGTTCGCGTTTCATCGTCACCATGCCTTACTCCCGGAAAGATGGGCAGACGGTGTAGACTCGCGCACCTCCGCTTCACAAATTGAATAGACTCGAATCGAGCGCTCGATCTATATTGTTTTCGGAGAGATTGATTCAGGCTTGGCAATCAAGGGGACTCGATCCGAAAGGCATATTTGCACGGGCAGAAGAGACGATCGGCGGTATCTGTAATGGGACATGCCGTTCGGTTCTGCAATCTCCCCGCGGGGCTCATAGTGAACGCATAATGCACTTGCCGCCCCGGATAACAATGCGGGTTTCCTACCAGTATTCAGCAGCGACAATCTTCGGCGGACCCGCGTGGTTGTCTATTACCTGGGTTTCGACGACAATTTCCATGTTCATGTTGGGCCAGTTGCGAGGAGCGTCTTTCACCATCTGAACAAAAAAAGCTCGGTTTGAGAGGAGTTCTCCAGCAGCTTCTGTCCCAGCAGCGGCAAGTCCCGCAACCAGAACAACAGGCTGGCCAGTGGTGGAGTCGTGATAGCGAGCTAACACTCCGTAGTCGTGGGATAGCTTGTCGGAGGGGGTATTAAAGGGCAAAAACCAGTGGGATTGCGTGGGGTTTCGGCTGTCGACGATCCCAACCCCCGTTCCAGGTTGACGGACAAACGTGTAGCGCAAGTTCTGCATAATCCGCATCGTCCAGGGGTTGTCAAAAGCGCCAATCAAAATTACCGGCCCCTCACGGAGTTGGGTAAAGCTGGTTTTAGACGCGGCGGCGATGCGATATTCCCGTCCGCGCACATCAAGCGCAGTGGTCAAGTGGGTGAGGGCGATGACGTCGGAAATGGCCAAATGGCTGGAATCATTCCAGAACGACGGGTCTGCGCTGCCAGACACTGGAGTTTGAACCGATGCGGAATTAACGGGGACATTAGGTACACCGACGCAAACGGTAACAATGCCGGGCCCTGCGGTCACGGAAGCCCAGAATTCATCCATCGGGCTGACAACCGAACCTACTAGCGTATGCAGGTAAAAACCAATGCAAAGTCCGGCTATCCCCATGAGCACGGAAGTGAGAACGAGTTTGGTAGTGACTGTTTGACGGCGGAGCAGAGCTAAAACTCGATCCGCAACGAACAGTTTTTTCGATGATTCGCTGTCCACGGGACCGGACTCGGTTTGCGGAGTGCCAGAGGCCACCGTGTCTCCAGGTTCGAGGGATGCGGGCGTTTGGCCGATCTCTACAGGTGCTGGACAAGGATGGAAGACAGCCGCGTAGGAGCCAACTGGCAGATCGATCTGTATTTCTGCAGAGTGGGAACGTTCGACGTAATACTGAGCGAGCCGCTTGCGAATCTCGGCGGCAGTAAAGCGAACTATAGGGTCAGCGCTCGGGTCGTACATTGGATCGCGGTCGAATACTTCGACGCCAATGGTGCGTTCCTTGAGCAGATCCACATTGCCCAGTAGTGTCTGCTCAACCACATAGCGGAGCATGGCGGGGTACCGCTTGCTGTGTTTGAAAAGCGGATGGGCAAGGATCTGTCTTAGTTGTCCCCGGACCTCAGCCTGTTCGCTCAAGGTTTGCGGAGACCAAGGAATAGAACTCGAGTTGGACACCTGAGACATATTGAAATTTGGCAAGCAGTCAGTATCATACATCTCCGTTTCTATGGCAGTCCACTTTCCTTATCTCATTGATATTGTTGGAGATACATTTTAGCGGACAGGGCTTAATACCCGATCCACCTTGTTCAAGCTATCCGGTGATTCATATGCTCTGCCAAGTGAGAAAATCGGGTGCTTAACTGCCCCCAAACAACATACCGCCAGGACGAACCCAAAGCGCGAATGAACAAAGGGAGTGTTTTGCTTAAGTCCCCCACGGTTTTTAGGGCACCGCTTGGACGACAAGACAGGTTGTTTCCTGCCGAGTTCTCATGCGCACTCGAAGGCACATCAGCTCATAGACGTTCCCGGTATCGCCAGCCTTCCACAATCCGTGAACAAATAGCCGATTAGCCAAACAATTGCCCAGTACATCCACCTCCAGCGAACCGGAGTTTGAGCTCAATTCAGCAAATGATCCAGAGAAGGAAGTCATGATGACAGGATTTGATTCACGCAGAGTGTTTTGCATACTTGTGTTGATTCTTTGTGTTGCCGGAGTGGTTCCCGCGCAGGCGCCCGTACCGGATTCGCCGGCGATCGAGGCCAGGGCTCACGAGATGCTGAGCAAGCTGACGCTCGAGCAAAAGATCAGACTGCTTGGCGGGGTTGACAGTATGTTCACGCAGGCCGAGCCGGCCATCAACCTGCCGCGCTTCAAGATGTCTGACGCATCGGTAGGCATTCGCACCTGGGGACCGACGACCGCGTATGCGGGCGGAGTGGCTCTGGCCGCAACCTGGGACCGCGACTTTGCGCGATCGATGGGCGAGTCAGTGGCACGCGATGCGCGGGCACGGGGCGTGCACTTCCTGCTGGGGCCGGGTGTGAACATTGCGCGCTCACCCGTGAATGGGCGCAACTTTGAGTACCTGTCAGAAGATCCCTATCTGAATTCGGAGCTGGTGGTGCCGTTTATTCAGGGCGTTCAGTCGCAGGGAGTGGTGGCGACCGTCAAGCACTATGCGCTGAACAACTCCGAGTTCGACCGGCACAATGTCGATGTGCTGATTGACGAGCGGACCATGCGAGAGTTGTATCTGCCGGCGTTTGAAGCGGCAGTGACAAAAGGCCAGGCGGATGCGGCCATGAGCTCCTACAACCTTGTGAATGGAGTTCACGCTACGCAGAATGAGTTCCTGAACCTGAAGGTGCTTAAGGGCGAGTGGAGCTTCAAGGGCATTCTCATGAGCGACTGGATTGCGACGTATGACGGCGTTGCCGCGGCCGTCAACGGCCTGGATCTGGAGATGCCCTCTGCCGCTTTCATGAATGAGAAGGCTCTGCTTCCAGCGGTCAAGGACGGGCGGCTTACGGAAGCGGCGATCGACGACAAGGTTCTGCGTCTGCTGCGGACCGAGCTGCGTTACGGGTTTACGGATCGCCCGCAATTCAACCCTTCGTACGCGACCTACTCGATCAAGAGCAAAGACGCAGCGCTGCAGGGAGCGCGCGAAAGCATCACTCTGCTGAAGAACGAAGGGCATCTGCTGCCACTGGATGCGGCAAAAGTAAAAACGATCGCGGTGATTGGCCCGGATGCCTGGCCAGCCATCGTAGGCGGCGGAGGATCGTCGCTGGCAACACCGATTTCTTCCGTCAGCTCGCTGGAGGGTATCGGCAACTTGCTGGGGCGTGGAGCAAGCGTGCTCTACAGCCGCGGAGTGCCGGATCTGCCGGACCTCTTCCGCAACACGCGCTGGGATGGCAGCGTAAAGGTTGAAACATATGCCAACCGCGAATTCGGCGGCACGGCAGACGTAAGTACGCAGCGTTCCGCAACGGATTGGAAGTATTCGCAGTGGGGGCCGGCAGGTTCACCACGGAGCGTTCGCTATACGGCGGCTTTCAAAGCCGGCAAGGCCGGGAGATACGTTCTGGCTGCGGCATCGAGCGGGAATGATATCTACCGCTTGCAGGTGGATGGAAAGCTGGCGTTGACGCAGAAGGACGAAGAAGCAGAAGTACCGCAGATGTACAGCCTTGATCTGACACAGGGGCAGACCGTGCACGTTGTTGCGGAATATCTGCCGCACGCTGCTGGGGTGAGCTTTGGAATGGGTTTGCTGTACGAGCCGGAGCTGATCTCAGCCGAGGCGAAGGAATACGCGGCCAAAGCGGATGTCGTCGTTGTAGCGGTGGGCTTCGGTCCGACGACGGAAGGGGAAGGACGCGATCGCAGCTTCGATCTTCCCTGGGGGCAGGATGAACTGGTGCAGGCGATGGTTGCGGCGAATCCGCACACCATTGTGGTGCTAACCGGCGGCGGCTCAATGAACGTCACTCGGTGGATCGACAAGGTTCCTGCGCTGTTGGATAACTGGTATCCGGGACAGGAAGGCGGGACCGCAATTGCCGAGGTGCTGTTTGGCAAACACAATCCCGAGGGACGTCTGCCGGTGAGCTGGGACCGCACCTGGGAAGAAGATCCCACGGCGAAGTATTACTACGGCGACGCTTCAAAGGACGGCTCCATGCAGAGCACGTGGAGCGACGGCAAGATGAAGGAGCTGAAGATCCGCCACACCGAGTATGGCGAAAAATTGATGGTGGGCTATCGCTACTGGACCTCAACCGGCAAGCATCCGCTGTATCCGTTTGGGTTTGGGTTGAGTTATACGACGTTCCGCTTCGACAAGGTGAAGGCGCCGGCGTCTGCACCTGCCGGTTCGACTGTAGCAGTGAGTTTTGACGTGACCAACACGGGCAGCCTGGAAGGGGCAGAGGTTGCGCAAGTATATGTGTCCGACCCATCGGCGAAAGTGGCGCGGCCGGAGCGCGAACTGAAGGGGTTTGAAAAGGTCCGGCTGGCGCCGGGCGAAACAAAGCACGTGACTGTGAATCTGGATGCACGCGACTTCAGCTACTGGGATGATGCGTCACACAAGTGGAAGATCGATCCGGGCAAATTTGTGATTCGCATCGGTAGCTCCAGCGAAGATACACCTCTTCAAGCGGACCTGACACTGAACTAGGACGCCGCAGAACGCTGAGAGGCCGCTATAGGCGGCCTCTCAGACTGCCGTCGAACCCCACTATTTTGGGTGGGGTTTGTTATTGGCGGAGTCAGTTCAGAAACTGAGCGGCGCATGCAATAATCGTCGCGCGCCGAAATTGTCAGTTGAGATTCCGCGGACCTCGTAGCCCAGGTTGCCAATCCTGGAAGTGTGCGGCTCTTTAGGAGGGAATGATGTTCAATCTGAGAAATGCCGGCAGAATGATGGCCGCGGCAGTGGGCACAGCGGCGTTGATGGCAAGCTTGGGGGCATTTGCCCAGACATCTTCGGCGGGCCTGAAGGCAGGCGCAGCGCGGGTGGATATTACACCCACGACCGATGAGATGGCGGCGCCATTCAAGACCGTGTCTGACCATGTGTATGTGCGGGCGCTGGTGCTGGACGACGGGCAGCAACGTACGGTGATGGTGGTTGCCGATGCGCCGACGATTGCACCCGGCGCCGCTGCGGATTTGACGCAGCAGATCGCCGCGAGCGCACATGTTCCGGTAGAGAATGTTCTGCTCGGGTCAACGCACACGCATAACTTGATGCGCCTTGACAGCAACGGCATGGGGGGCTCACTTCCCGGTTCGACTAAATACATGGACCGCGTAAAGGTCGTGACGATTACGGCGGTAGAGCAGGCGCTGGCGAAGATGCAGCCGGCGCGCGCGGGCTATGCGACAGGCAGCGCGGCACTGATTGCGAATCGCAACCAGTGGAATGAAGCAGAAGAGCGCTGGGTCGAGGGGGTGGACCGCACAGGAACCGGGTTGATTGATCGCAGACTGGGTGTTCTGAAGGTGGAATCGCTGGATGGAAAGCCGATTGCCTTTCTGCTGAACTATGGAATGGAACCGGTGATAGCGATGGCGATGCGAGGC
The DNA here is from genome assembly GCA_903842065.1 of uncultured Acidobacteriaceae bacterium. Classification (GTDB taxonomy): domain Bacteria; phylum Acidobacteriota; class Terriglobia; order Terriglobales; family Acidobacteriaceae; genus Telmatobacter. The sequence continues at coordinate 160,465 of CAIMKZ010000048.1, forward strand.
GAGATCAGCGGCGATGTGCCGGGGGCGGCCTCGCGGTATGTTGAGGACCGTTATAAAGGTAACGCTGTGGCGCTGTTTACGATTGGGTCGACAGGAAGCCCGTTGTATCGGGCCAGACCAGGCGGCGCCGATCCGAAAGTGTTGATTGCCGCTATGGGCACAATTCTGGGCGAGGAAGCGCTGGCGACTGCGAATGGAATACACATGTCGACGGCGGTGCGGCTTGCGGGGGCGCATACAACGCTGGAGTGTCCGGGCAAGACAACGACACCGCTTAACCTGAGTGGTCAGTGCTCAAACGCAGCGGGATCGAAACTGCCGGCGTGCGTGTTCGTAGACAAGGACGCGCCGCCGGTGACACTGAACATCGGACTGATGCGAATCGGTGACCTGGCATTGGTGGAAGCGGATGCGAATGTTTCGCCGATGCTATGGCTCAAGCTGGCAGCAGCATCGCCGGTTACAAAAACAGCGATAGTGGCTTTAACTTATGGACCGCTTCACTATGCGATCGACGATGCATCGTATCCGATGAACACCTACGAGGCTACAGCAGCCACGGCTAAGCAGGGCTGCATTGAGAAGGGGTTTCTTAACGACGCGCTTGACCTGATGGAGAAGACACGCTGAGGGTTCGAAGCAGATGAAACAACGACGGGCTTGCCGGATTCGGCAAGCCCGTCGTTGCAAGTTAGCTCCTCAGCGTATATTCACAAGCTCGCTGCAGGCAGCGGACTTACTCGCCCGACAGATGCATCAATTTGATCGCAGTGTCAACGATCTTTCCTTCTGCGCAGCCGGGCTTCAGGCGTGAACCTATCACCTGGAAAGACAGGCGGTTGAATGCGTCATCGTTATAGATGTAGTTGGAATTCGCGCGGCCGTTCGCCAGCGTAACCACTATCGTTTTTGCCGCTGGAGACTCGGCCTTGAGCCGCATGGCAATTTTGCTGTAGACCTCACCGGTGACGGTGGCGAAGTTGATGTCGCCGATGCGCAGCAATCCGATCTTCAGGTTGACATCGACTCCGTCCTTGTAGCCGGGAAGTGAACCTTCCCGCACGGGATTGGCAATGTCCAAACGGTCGCGGCCCGGGCAGGAGACCTGTTCTTGTCCGCCCCAGATGCGCGCCGTGTCTGTGAAAGTAGCGCTGTTGCGGAGCACGTCCACAGCCCTGGCGCCGATCAGCGTACCCTCCATTGTCACCAGTTCGCCGATGCGCGCAATGCGCTGCTGGAATGCCGGGAGATTCTCCGCGCTCACCGGCTGGCGGGAATTCGCCGCGGCATTCGTGTTGAATCCCTGGGGCGAATTTGCGCCCTGGGTACTGCCGGACACGCTGGTACCGGCAAGGCTCGCCAGGTTCAGCGCAGGATTCTGGTCTCCCGAGGCGCCCTGGGTAAAGACGGCCACCGTGCGGTCGTCGAAGAGCCGCTCGATGTATCGCGATGCCTCGCCGGGATAGTCGGCGCTGATGGCGCCGCGCAGGTAGAAGTTAATCGGGTGCATCGCGTAATTCATGTAGACCGCGATCGGCGTTCCGTCTGCGCCCATGAAGCCTGCAACAGCCAGAGTTTTGTCGGAAGAACCTTCCGGATTGGCAGCCTGTCGCCAGCCGCGCTCTGCTGTGTACTGGTCGCGATTTACGTTCAGGTCCACCTTTGTCGTGCCGTAGCCGATGCGCGCCGGCGCTAGGCGCGATTTCGCCATCTGTGCAACCGAAACAATGGAGGCGGCGACTGGCGCGAAGTTCTCCGCGGACACGTTAAGCGTCTTGGTGCTGGAACTATGCACGTGCGTCACGGAAACGATGATGTTCTGTACGGGGCACCCGGTGGCGGCCGAAGTCCTGGCAATGGCGTCCTGCAATGTCTCGTCGTGAACGCCGCTCAAATCAAGCCCCATGAGGATCGCGCAGGTGATGCCGTCGTCCACCACGATGGCGCGCGCAAACAGGCGGTCGCGGATAACGTCGGTGGGCAGCATCAGGTCGCTTTCCTGCGTGATGTCCACTTTGGCTGCGCCGGCCCGCAACTTGGATTGAGCGAAGACATTTCCGCTGGCAAGCAGCAGCGCCAGGAGTCCAACACAGAATGCACTATGAATTTTCAATACAATCTCCAATTCCGGCAACGGCAAATCGCCTGCCGCAGATATATACAGCACGTAAAAAACAAAGCGTCAGATTTGGGAGTCCCCGTTTAGTTCTTCAATGTTGTTCAATTTTGGCAATTCTGAAGCAAGTTGAAGAACGCGAGAGAGGAGAGGAGCCGTGAAACTCACGGGAGAGCATGATCTTTCATTGTGGATGTAACCAATGGGCAAGGCACGTTTGCGCCTTGCCCATCGGGTTGCAGGTTCAGTTCAGCTTAGAAGTTGACGCGCATGCTGAGCTGGATCTGGCGTGGATTGTTCTTCTGGCTGGTGATGGTGCCAAAAGCGACGTTGCCGAAGCTTACGTTCGGGTTGGCGAACTGGCGGCGGTTGAAGATGTTGAAGAACTCAGCCCGGAACTGCAGGTTGATTCCTTCCTTGATCCTCGTCTGCTTCTGAGCCGTGAAGTCCCAGTTGGCCATGCCCGGTGCGTGGAGTTTGGGGTCGACGCGAGGTTCGGTGCCCAGCGAGTAGGGAACCCGAACATCGGTGGCCGAACCATACTGGATGGCGCCGGCCTTGGCGAAGCAGGAGGTTTCGAACCACTTGCCCAGGCGCGACTGCGCAGAGCCGGAGGTCAGCTTGGAGCAGCCGGGGGTTACGTCGGGCCGGATGGTTCCAGCGCCCCAGCTCGAGTTGTAGGTATTGTTGCCAGACTGGTTAATCGCCAGAGGCTGGCCGGTCTGCAGGGTGGTAATGCCGTTGACTGCCCATCCGCTGATGATCCTGTCGGTGATGGGGTTCATGCTGTTGAGCCACTTTTGTCCCTTGCCGAAGGGCAGGTTGACGATGTAGCTGGTTACCCAACGCTGGGTGATGTTGTAGCTGAGCTCGGAGCGCTCGGCTTTTTGGTTGTTGTAGTTCTGCATGCCGCCGATGGTGCCGTTGTCCAGGAAGCCCATGCTGGTATCCGTGTCGCCGATCGACTTGGACCAGGTGTAGCCGCTGCTGATCATGCCGGCGCCCATGCGCTTGCTGTACTTGGCTTGCAGTGAGTGGTAGGTCATGGTGCTGTTCAACGGGTTGGAGTTGGTGAAGTTCAGGTACGCGGGGTGAGGCCGTGCCGCCTGCGCCTGTGCGCTGGTGATGGCTCCCTGCGCCAGCAACGCCGCGTTGGTCTGGGAGAGCTGGTTTTGGTTCCAGCCACCGGAAGCTGGCAGGTGAATGCCTATCGCGCCGGCGTAGCCGACTTCAATCGACTGCTGGCCCCAGAACTGCTGGCCGACCGTCAGGTTCCACTGCTGCATGTACGGGTAGCGGGTGTTTGGAACCGGCGAGCTAACCGATTGCAGCGGGGTGGTGTTGGCGTAGTTGCTTATGAAGTTAGGGTTGGTGTTGCCGAGAGGTTGATTGATGGTTACTGGTGCGGATGTACCAACGCCAAGCGGATTCGAGGCCGTGTAGATCACCGAACTAGAGGTGTTGTTGCTGACGGTTGGGGCCAGGTTGACCAGACTGCTTGTCGCCACCATGCCGCCATTCAACTCCAACGGAAGGTAAGCGATGGAATAGCCGGCGCGGATCACGGTGTTGTTGTTCAACCGGTAGGCAACGCCGAGCCGCGGCGCTAAGAGGTTGTTCTTGGCGATGTTAACTCCCCGGCTGCTGTAGGCGCTGCTGTTGGTCAAAGCGAGTGTGCCGTAGGCAGGAGAGCCGTTGATGGTAGCTGTTGTGTCGGGCAACTCCACGGTGGCGCGATTTTTCCGCTCAGCCATGATGCCGGGCAACTCCCAGCGAAGGCCGGCCGTGACGGTCAGCTTGCGGGTCGCGTTCCAGGTGTCGGTCGCGTAGTAACCCTGGTACCAGTTGTACGGACTGACGCGATTGGCCTTGGAGAAGGTGAAGTTGGCTGGATCTCCGAGCAGGAAGTTGGCCCACTCGTCCTTGGCGTACCAGTTGGCGTTGAAGCTCATCGTGCCGGGATCAAACTGCGGAAGACCATTGATGTCTTCGAGGAAAACCTGGCCGCCAACCTTTAGCGTATGCGCGCCCTTGACCTTGGTAACACTGGCGCTCATGGCGTAGGTGTTGGTCCAACGCTCGTCTACAACGATGAATCCACCCCAGGTGAAGAAGTTGTAGAGACCGGTCCACTTGAATGGCACCAGGAGGGGCACGGTCTGCTGGGCGTTGATCGCCGCCCAGTTAGCGTTGAAGCCGTCCTTGGCAAGATTTTCACCCGCGGACGGCGGACCGTCGTTGGAATATGCCCTGGTGTAGGAGAGCCGCACGTCGGCGATGGTGGTCGGGTTAATGGTAATGGTGTCGCCGATGACGCCCTGCGTGGTCGGATAGATGCTGATGGCGCCGCCCGTCTTGAAGCCGCCATGATCGAACATCGACCGCGACGACAAGTCGGTGGTATTCAAGTGGCTGTAGCGAACAAAGAAGCTGTGGTTGCCATGAAGAACGTCGCCACGGACATTGAACTGCTGGTTGTCGTCGCCGAGGGGCACCAGGGCCGTGTAGTTTGTTTTGCCCACAGCCACGCTGGTAGTCGTCGGAGGAGCGAAGTAGTTCTTCACGATCTGCGCGGTCGGATCAAGGCACGATGTGGCAATGATCGTCCGGTTGTTGACAGCGTCGTAGCTCAGGCAGCTCTGCTGCGCAACAGGAAGGTTAGCAACGTTCCCCATGAGATTGCCGGGAACGCTGGGATTGGTGGCTGCCGTCATGCCCGCGTCGGGCACGTTGGTCGACGTCACCGCGGCGGTATGGGAGTGGAACTTCTCCCACGAGAAGAAGAAGAAGGCCTTGTTCTTGAGCACCGGCCCGCCGATGGCCGCGCCGTACTGCTGCTGAATCCACTGTTGCTTGCCGAGGGTCTTGGTGGGGTTCCATACGTTGGCGTTCAAGCTAGGGGTACGGTAGAACTCGTAGCCCGTGCCATGGAAGGCGTTACTGCCCTGCTTGGTGGCCATCTCAACCACACCGCCTCCGTAGCGGCCGAACTCCGCGCTCACCGAGTTGGTGCCTACCTTGAACTCCTGAATGGCGTCCTGGGTGGGAACGAAAGCGATGTCGTGCTGGAACAGAGTATTGAGGGGTGCTCCATCCATATACATCGAACCATGGCCGGAGATCGAGCCGCCGATCTGGAAGTTGTTCCAGCCGGCGTTGTTGGTGTGCGTGCCCTGGTTCATGGTGGTATTGCCCATCGCAGCGCCCTGGGGCACGACACCGGGAACCAGCGAGATCAGGTTGGTCACGTTGCGGCCGTTCAGCGGCATCTCCTGCACGGTCTTGCCTTCAACCTGGGAGCCCAGCGTGCCGGACTCGGTCTGCAGCAAAGGAGCCTGCGTAGTCACTTCGATGGTTTCGCTCGCCGCGCCTACTTGAAGCGACACGTCAAGGCGGGATGTCGCATCCACCTGAATTGTGATTGGAGACTGCACTACGCGCTTGTAGCTTGTCTTTTCAATCTCCACCTTGTACTGGGTGGGTTGCAGAGACACAAACCGGTAGTTGCCGGCTGCGTCGCTCTGCACGACCTTCTTTTCATTTGTTCCAAGGTTGGTCAGCGTTACCGCGGCGCCTGGTACGACCGCGCCGGAGGAGTCTGTCACGGTTCCTACAAGGGAACCGAATGCGTTTTGCGCGTTTGCTGAGCGTGTTGAAAACAACACACCCGCAAAGAGCGCCAACATGATCCAGAATCCCACTAGCCTCTTCAACTTGTTCATATTTTTCTCCATGACGTAACAGTTGTTGTCCTGAATTTTCATTTCGCAAGAGCATTTCCACGACAGAGGCGCTCTTTGCGAACGTCTGGTTGCACCTGGGTTTGCCTCCGGCTCATTGGCGTCAGCCATAGTTCTTCCGACGTAATGTGAGAATGCTCGCCGCGTATCGAATCCGAGCCGCGGCATTGTTGAAGGATGCTGAGCGCAGATAGTGCCGAAGTCGATGAGACGATGTGAGCGGATTAATCCCCCGAGATTAGGGGATACCGCAAATTGCTTCATCCGTCGGGCAGATAACCTTTTCGCCATCGGTACCCAACTGGCCGTTGACTCGCACGAAACGGGCGCGTATTCCCCGGTTCGGAACACTGCCCGGGATGCTGGCCCAGCTGGATCCCTTTTTCGACGCGAGGGCACATTTGTGCATTGGATACATTAGTATTGGCAGGAGCAAGATAGATCGGGTAATAGACCGCATTCAAAAAACAGACAAGTATCTATATATGAATTGTTTAGGAAATATTATTCGCAAATGGGTAAGAGATGTATGTTACCTGTCCAATCACAGAATTGATGTATGCTGTGCTCTCCTCCCGCGACACTGAATCCAGGCTTATCCAGTGTCTGACAGGCGCGCTCGCGGCCCTACATCCAACTGAGCAGATTCGACAGTACTTGAATTTTTAATAAGAAATGCCCGTCCTTCGAAATCTTGCGTGGAACATTCTAGCCGATTCCCGCCAGGCAGATAACCCATCTAAATCACTCATACAAAACAACATGCACCAATATAGGTGTGTTTTTTATGTGTTGGCCCATGATTATCCAATCGCAGGGCTGTTTGGATTTTCACGCGGAATCGCCAGTGTTAGTGTTGGGACAGAGCGCGGGTTGCCCGTCCAATAGTTCATTCTCTTTGCGGTAACAGTAGTAGTGGATTCTTTCAGTCTTGGTCAGTTTGGATGCCTAGGAGATGAATCCGATGCAGCAGTTCTCGATTAGCCCCTAATCACAATCTCAGACCGTTTTGACCGATGTGGCAGACGGCACCACGGCCGGCACGGAGAGCATTGCCAATCTAAACCCTGTATCAGGGAAACCCGTTCCCTGATACAGGGAAAATATTTCCCTGTTTCGCTGTGCGCAAGAACTGAAGCAAACTCGAGAAAACCTGTATGCTATCAGCATGATCGCGCAGTACCTGACTGCAAACTGCTCTTGAAATTGAACAGATTCCCTGTAATTTTCCCTGTTATTGGGAATCTGCATCGAGAGAGGTTCTCTCTGGACTGCGTCCACCGCCATTCAATCTTCCTTAATTACATAGACCATTTTTTCGATCGATTCCCGGTTGGCTGTGAGTGCCGGCCTTCTGCTGGAATGGCATAGATACGTTCCTTCCTGCACCCGTCACCAATTCCATTCTGAGGGCAAGGTTCAACTTGCGATGAAATGCAGGCAGGACACTCCATCGGGCGTGAACTCTGTAGCGGTGTCGATCCCGAATCGCCGATGTCTCCTGTGCCAACCCGGCTATGGTCCTTCTACGGCGGAGCTTACCTCCGGACTGGTTCGCCTAATCTTCAACCGTGAGGAACCGAATTGCCGACGGTGAGATGGCCGGGATGATCTTCCCTGTATAGTCGAGAGTTCCGTCGTTGTTTACGACGAATCTAGTGATGTCGCCTGACACCATGTTTCCTGAGAGCAGAAAACGCTCATCGGGAGACAGTGCGATTCCACGCGGCATCTTGCCGTTGCTGTCGATCAACTGCCTCACGGCGGGCATGCCATGCTCGTCGAGTTCGCAGACTACGATGAGATTCAGGCCACACAGGGTGATGTAGAGGACCTTTCCGTTCGGGTGCGCAAGTATGTCTTGCGCTCCGACCGGCTTGCCTTCAACGAGGCCGGGGTCTTCGCGGAGCAGAAAGAGTTTCTTCAGCAGGGTGAGCTTGCCTGTGGTTTCGTCGTAGTGGAAGCTGTTCATGCCGGCGTAGTTCTCATTGTTGGCGTAGAAGACCGGCAGAGTGGGATGGAAGGCGGCGTAGCGCGGGAAGCAGGCGACCTCTTCGGCGATCCATGTGTCGAGGCGAATCAGTTTGCCGCCTTCGCGATCGATGCGGAAGGTGTGGATCCGGTCCATTCCCTTGTCGCAGACGGCGAACAGCTCACCGCTCGGCGATGCGACGACGGAGTGCTGGCGGGAGAGGACCTCGACCAACTGAATGTGGCCGGAGACGGGATCGATGTTCACCTGTGAGCGCGGGCTCTTGCCCCCTGTGCCTTCGGTGATGAAGAGATCGCAGATGTCGCCGAGGCTGCCGTCGCTGTGGATGCGGAACATGACAAGTGCGGTGTCGTCGAAGAGCACTTCGTTGGCGAAGGTACCGTCCGCGCGCTGCACGATCTTGGTGACATGAAATGGATCGGAACAGTGGCAGGCGAGCAGGTACTTGCCGGACTTGTCCATGCAGAGATAGGAGGGCTCGGGCGAGAGCGACTCCTTCTCGTTGACGAACGTGAGCTTTCCGGTGGATGGATCGATGCGGAAGGCCATCACGTAGCCTCCGCCGCCGATCTCGCCGCGGCGCTCGCCGATCTCATTGACGGCATAGAGCATCTTGCGTCCGGAATCGAGATAGAGCTGGCCGGCTGCCACATCAGGGCGGATGGTCTCGATCAGCTTCAGATCGCCGTTCTCCGGGATGTACTGAAAGATGGTGATGCCTTTACCCTTTGCGGGCTTGGGTTGAAAGCTCCAGTTGCCGACGTAGGCGAATATCTTTGCGGACATCGTTTCGTTCTCCATTTCTATACTTCCATTGCGGACTACGGTGTATCGAGGCGCGCTGGTTCCAGCCTGGGCGCGAGCAGATGCGTGACAAACAGAGCGATGAGGTAGGCGACGCTGGCCATAATCAGAACGGGCAGATAGGAGCTGGATCTGCTGACCAACTGTCCGATCAGGTACATGAGCATCATGCTAGCGCCGGTGGAGCAGACGCCGGCGATTCCCGTGAGCGAGCCGACGGTGTTTTTCGGGAACATGTCGCCGGGCAGGCACATCACGTTTGCTCCCCAGGCCTGATGGCCCGAGGCCGCCAGCGTAATGAGAGCGACAGCAACCCAGCGATGATCGGTGATGGCCGCGTAGAAGGCGGGCGTAGCGGCAAGCGCGCACAGCAGCAATGTGGTTTTGCGGGCGCGGTTGACCGTCCATCCGCGCTTGATGAAGAGACCGGCAAGCCAGCCGCCAGCTACCGCACCCACGGCCGAAACCAAATAGATGAGTACGAGCATGTAGCGGCGGTCGGCGGGGCCGAGGTTGAATTTGCGTGCGAAGAAATCGGGCGAGCCGAAGAGATAGAACCACCAGAATCCGTCAGTCAGAGCCTTGGCGGCGATGAAGGCCCAGGTCTGGCGGTGGGGCAGCAAGCTGCGCCAGGAGATATTCGTCTTCTTTTGAACGGGTGAATCGGAGAGGATGTAATCGAGCTCGGCCTTGTTGATGAGCGGATGGCTCGCCGGATCGCGATAGAACCAGATCCAGACGACGACCAGCAGCACATCGACGGAGCTGGTGAGAAGGAAGAGGCCGCGCCAGCCAAGGACGACTCCGGCGATGGAGAGGGTGGAGAAGAGCGCCAGCAGAGTGGGCAGCAGCCAGGGTGCGAGCACGCCGCCGATGGCCGATGCGCCGGAGGCGATGCCCAGAGCCAGTGCGCGCTCCTTCTGCGGGAACCACTCGGCGATCGCTTTGTTGATGGCTGGCGTAACGCCGCCCTCGCCGAGGCCGAGCAGCAGGCGGCAGAGAAAGAAGCCCGCAACGACCGAGCCGAACAGTCCACCGATTTCGGGTGCGATCGCGTGCAGACCTTCGGCGAGCATCCAGATAGTGATGGCAAAGGCAAAGCCCCAGCGCAGTCCCCACACGTCCATGAGGCGGCCCATCAGCAACATGCTGAGCGCGTATGCGGCGCTGAAGACGGTGTTGAGATCCCAGTACCACTCGCTCCACTTGTCGCGGGCGATCTGCTCGCGGATTGCAGTCTGTGCGGCTTGCGGTGCGGCAGCCAAGAGCGCGCTCGCGTGTGCCTGGCGGTACTGCTCGATCTGGGCTGGAGTGACGGAATCGGCCAGATGCAGGTACTTTGGCATCTCTGGCGCGAGGTTGCCGAAGACCGAGCGGTCGAGAAAGTTCGACATGCTGACCCAGAAGAGCAGCGCGACGATGATCCAACGTATGGCGCTGCGGCGGGTGTCTTCGCGGGATGGTAGAGCTTCGTTCATGGAGTCGTCCGAACTTTCGGCAGCTGATGATTCAGTATTGACTGAGAAGATCGAGCAGGCCATTTACGATTGTGGATTCGCCGCAGCCCTTCTTCAGCGCGGCCATTCCCTTCGCCTCAGGCTTGCCCAGGTCGTATGCGGCATCGTCGGGGATGTATCCGATGCGGCCGTTGGCGAGCGTGAGCATAAGTGTGTTTGAGTAGGGCGACTGCTTGCGCAACTTCTGATAGATGCTGGTAACAACTTCGCCCGAGACTTCGGTGAGCGCGATCTTGTCGAGCATGATTACGCCGAGGCGGAAGGTAGTTGGCCCGGGATCGGTGATAACCGTGCCTGCGGGTGCGGGCCTGCCGCCGTCGTCCCTCTGTCCGGGGCAGCTGACATACTGCTCCGCGCCCCAGATTCGGGCTTGCGAGATCATCGCCTTCGAGTTCATGCCGTTCGATACGCGCACGACCTCTTCGCCGAGGATGCGTCCCAGCACGTTGACCGGTTCGAAGTTCGAGGGATCGTTCTCGGGGTTGGAGACAATCGGCGCCTGATCGCCAGCCGCTCCCAGCGTCCACAGCGCAACAACTTTGTTGTTGTAGCTCTGCTCCACAAAACGTTCCGTGGCTCCGGCCAGTTCGCCTGTGAGCAGATTGTTTTTCATGCCGATAATGGTGCTGTGCACGGCGTAGTTGATGAGCAGGGCGATCGGTCCTCCGCTGAGGCTATCAAACCTGAGAACCCATACGGCCTTGTCCGAAGGGCCATAGGGGTCTGCGCCCATGCGATAGCCGCCGCCTGGGATGGGCTCATCGCGATTGATGTTGATGTAAGAGACGCCGGTGTTCACGCCCATTCGCGCCGGTTGCAGGCTGGCCTGCGCCTGCTTCACAGCCTTGATGAGATCGTCGTACAGCTTTGTCAGAAAAGCCTTACCGCCGGGGCCCGCCGGATGCATTTCGCTGGCATCGGTCATGCCCGCGATGGGCGCATTGTGATCGTGCGTAGCGGTGATGGCGATGTTGGAGGTTGGTATGCCGGTTTCTTTGGAAAGCCGCGCCGCAAACTCGGTGGTGTCGGCCACTTCTACTGTATCGATGGAGATGATGGCTGCTGTGGATGTGCCGTCGTTGACGACTAGAACGCGTGCGTAGGTTCTGTCGTGGATTCCGGCGAATGGCACTCCCCACTGGTTGGTGAGCTGGCTGGGATCGGCGGGCGTGATATCGACCTTTACCGCGGCCGCGCGCAGGGCGCCGGCATGAGCGCGTGCAGCCGTAGCCAATACAAAAATTGCCAGGACTAACCCAATGGAAGCTCTACGAAAGATCGAATGGTGCGGCATCGTCTACTCCTTTCGCGGACGCGGACTGGCCGCGCCCGCGAGTGATTACTTCATGACGGCTTGCGGCATGGTCTGGTTAGCGCGGTTGCGCTGGCGCGTTAAGTACAGCGCCAGAGCCAGCGCCGCGGCAAAAACACCGGTGATACCGAAGGCCGCGGAATTTCTCAGTGGCAGATAGAAGAGCACGATGCCGCCAACCATCGCCATAGCGGCGATCAGCCGGTCAGTGATGTTCTTCTCCCTGAAGATGAGCCATCCGGCCAGAACGGTGAGAACGATGCCGGCGCGCTTGATGCACATGACGATCACCACCGGCAGATACATCACAGCGAGGAACTGGGTGAGCATCTGTACGGCATCGAGAACGCCGCAGAGCACGGCCCACACCGGCACTTCGCGCATCACCTGCATGACTTTGACGCGCAGTACCAGGCAGAGCAACCAGAACGCGGCCACCGTGCCGATTCCGTAAGCCATTGAGGCGGTCATGGCGTCGCTGAGCAGCACCATCTGTTTTTCAAGCGGGCTGAACAGCGCCGAGATGAGCACTGAGAGCACCATGTAGAGGCTGCCCTTTTCTTTGAAGATGGCGGCGACCGGCGCCAGCCAGCCAATGGCGAAGAGCTTGCGATGCATCAGCACGCCGCCGGTGACGATAAGACAGATGCCGAGCGTGCCGACGATCGTTGGCAACTCGCCCAGCATGAAGTAGCCCGAGACGATCACAAAGACCGGCGTGAACGAAGTGAAGGGAACACAGAGCGAGATGGGTGCGATCTTGAGGGCATAACTGTTGAGCAACTGCGATGCGCCCACCAGCAGAACCTCAAAGAAGAGAATCACCGCAAAGGCCGCGCCGGGCGTGACCTGCCACGACTTTACGCCAAGCAGCGAGATGGTGCGGTTGGGCTCAATGATGCCGGGAAACGCGTCTTCGAGGATGAGACGGTTGGCGTAGGAGCGCACCTCGCCGCGCGGCTTGTTGGCCAGCACTTCGCGCGTCTGTGCGGAGAAATCCACATTGGCGAATTCGCCGGACGCGGTCAGCAGTTCGCCCTTGATGATGCGGTCGCTGTTGAGGTCGGCGCGCAGGCTCTTCGCCAGTTCGGCCTCAGTAGTTTTGCCGGGAAAGGTGGCGAGCAACTCGCGTGTTGCGGGGGAGAGGCGGGCGGCGATTTTGCTCGCGGCGGGCGTGGATGGATGCGCTAGTTGCTCGGCCAGAGCGGGCAGGTTGCGCAGGTCGTCTTGCGCGATGGCGGCTGGGGCGTGAATCAGCGACGGCGAGCCGTGGAGATAGTAGACCAGCACGACGATGGGCAGAAAGAGCGCCGCGAAGAGCCGTATCCAGAAGACTGCGGCGATTACGTTCTGTCCTTCGACGACTTTTTTGTTCGTGACCTGGCCAATGGCCAGAAAGACGGCCACGAGCGCCGCGAAGAACAGACCGATTGATGACAAACCACCAGCCATACGAGAGCCTCTTAATCCATCGTGTTCCGGCGCGCGATGTGCTGCGCTACAAGAGACAAAACACCACAGGAACCTAGTCCGAGTTGTCGGGCAGGTCTTTGTACTCGGCGTAGAGCTGCGGCAAAAACTTGCTGAGTTGCTGCGCTTCGACTGTGGAGTGGATGATGACCTTCCTCAGATACTCCTCGCAGAGCATCGAGGCAGGCGTGGTTTCGTCGCGGACGACCTTGCCGTCCTTCACACCCCAGCCGATCCACTCGCGTGTGCACTTTTCCATGATGCCGAGCGGGCTGGTCCGCGAGAGCGTGAGGCAGAGGTGCGAGCCGCCGGTGTTGGTGTGCGACACATCGACCGTGTGGAAGGATTCGACGGCGGCGTCGACCCAGCATCCGGCAGCCTTCAGCGCGGCGTCTCTCTCTTTGGTCAGGCCGAGCGCAAAGAGATCGACATGATGGCGGATGGTGTAGACCGGAGCTTCACCTTCGCCCAGATCAAGCGTCTCAACGGTCCAGATGCCGTCGATCTTGTCCTTGCTGTTGACGAAGCCATGATCCCAGTGATCGAGCGGATTCCAGATCTTGTACTTGAGGTTGCCTTGCCCTGCGGGCATGCCCTTGGAGTGGATGTTGAGCCAGCGGAACCACCAGGCAAGCATCTGCGGAGTGCAGTTGGGGTAAGTGGTGTAGACGGCCAGATAGCCCGAGCCGTCTGGCATCATGCAGTAACCGTACTCGACAGGCTGATAGCTGGAGGGCTGGAGCAGATCGAGGAAGTTCTCGGGCTTGATGGCCAGCGACGGATCGAATGGACCGGCGTTGATGATCTGCATCTCACGCGGGCCGGGCTCGACCAGAGGCAGATCGTAATACTTGGCAAGTGGCAGTTTCAGCTCTTCCGAAGAAAGAGCGGGGCGTTGTCTGGTGTACATGATGCTCTCCTGAGACCTGTCGCCTTGCTGACGCGCACACCTACGTCTCCGGCGAATGATGACCGGGAGCGAAGGCGGCGTTCCTAGCAATCCCCGATGAGGGGTGGCGAGAAAAAGAAGAAAGTACAACAGGTCAGGTTGTCCGGAAGCGCCTCAGATGGTGCCGAGAGACGTTGCGGAGGAAGCCGGTGTCTATGCCCGATCTTCCGCCGCCCAACTGGTCCGGGGCATACATGTGTCTACGACTATATCAAACCGGAAAGCGGAGCGGTTACAAACGCCCCGGCTTGTTCACCCATGCGTCTACGTAGTCAAAGGAGCGGTTGAAGGTATCGCCGTACTCGGGCCGGCAGGGGGTGAAGAAGTGGGTTGCGCCCTCGACGCCCACGAACTCCTTGTCTTTAGCGGGCGAACGGTCGTAACTGATCTCGAGCGAGACGAGATGTTCCGAGCAGGTGGCCGCCATGATCAGCGTGGGAACGTGGATGCCTTCGATGTTGCCGGGCAGGCTGGCCGGCGTGCTGCGCCAGATCACGCCATACATATTGTCTTCGGTCAAATGATAGTCGGGAGTCAGGCGCAGAGCGTTTTGTGAGAGGTAGCTGCGCACCGTCTCCAGTTCCGGATTCGCGGAGTGTGTGGGTTGATTGGGAGAACGCACTTGTGGCGATTCGACCAGCGAGATGATGCCGACCGGGTCTTTTTTGTCGGCGGTCAGCAGCTTGTGCTGCGCATGTGTCTTCCAGATGAGGTGAATGTAGGCGAGCTCATTCCCTGACCCCGAGTACGAGCCGGCATTGCCATCCGCGAAAGGCTCATCGTTCTTGTAGTCACCCTTGCCAGCCTGAATCAGTGCGAGCCGGGCCAGCGCATCGTCGATGCGCTTGTTTTGCGATGCGGCCTGCGCGGCGAAAAACTTCTTCAGGAAATCGGGTGTGAAGTTCGCGTGCCCGGTGGCTGGATCGTATCCGTTTTTGGGGCTGAACATCTCAAGGTATTCGTTGTATATTGCCGAATGCACGGGGTCGACGGCGGGATTGGTTTTTCTGGTGTGCTCGATCGCGCCGGTGTTGGCATCCATGAGGATGAGCGCGTCGGCCTTGGGCAACCCAGTTGCTTCCTTGTCCGTGCACTTGATGATGCGCTCCGGCTCCTGGCAGGACTTGGGGCCGTTCTCAGCAACGTCCTGATAGAAAGTGGCCTCGGTGCCTCCGGTGCTGTGCGCGACAAGCAGAACCTTGTCGATACCGGCCAGCGCGCGCATATACTTCATGCCCAGCGACATCGGCGTCAGGTACTCGTAGTAGCTCGACTGCGCGCCGTAGTAATTGATCAACAATACGCGGTAGCCGCGGCGCGCCATACCGGGGCCGATGAAGTAGTCAAAGTTGCTCAGGTGCCCCGGATGGCTGAGAACGACGGCGATATGGCTGTTGGCATTCGGCGTCTCGGGTTCCATGAGAATGGCGTTGGTTGTATTGGCGAGCCGCACGTAGGTAGTTTTGGTAGGCGGACCACCGGCTGGTGCCGCTGAGTACTGCGCCGTCGCAAACACCGGCGCGAAGAGGATAGACAAAATGATCGCCGCGAGAGATTTCTTCATTGCCAACTCCTGGTTAGTTGCCATGCAGCCATTATTTGGATTGCCGGAAGAGCCAGTCGCGGATGCCTTCGTTCAGGTACGCGAACTGCCAGGTGCCCATGTGCTCGGTGTCTTTTGATAGCTCGAATCCCGGCGGAAATGTAGTGCTTTTCTCAAAGGTTGTGTACAGGATGTTTGTGCCCTGGGCGATCATCTCCTTGTCCTTGGCCAGCAACTCGGGGCCGTTCAGCTTGGCGCTCCAGCGGCCACGTGCCACCTTCGCGCCTGCTGCTTCCATGATGGGCAGGCTGATATTCATGGTCGGGAAGGCGCGGAAGTCACCTTCGGAGACCGTCATCCAGAACTTCTGATGCGCGAGGCCGGCGGTGCGCGGCGTGTCCTCGATCTGTCCGGCGACGAGCATGGCGGCGGCAAAGAAGTCGGGGTACTTGAGCATCATCTCCATAGAGAGGGTGCAGCCGAGAGACTGGCCGGTGGTGTAGATGCGCTTGTTGTCCACGCTGTACTGGGCCATGACCGACTTGATGAGGTTGACGGTGATATCGGTGCGACTGCCTGAGGCGGGAGTCTGGTTAAACTGGGGCGCAAGGACGAAGGCCGGATGCTTGGCCTGCTCGGCGGGCGTTGCCCAGATGATTGCGCCCAGGCCCTGGAGGAGCGTCGTGTCGGCTTCGGTGCTGAGTACGCCGGCGTCATGAATGAAGATGATGAGCGGATAGCTCTTGCTCTTGTCGTAGTTCTTTGGGACGAAGAGATTGTAGGGAACACTCTCGCCTGAAGCTTTGTCTGTAAACGTGTTCTGGATAAAGTCATCTACAACAAGGTTGATGACTTTGGAGCTGTTCGCTGCGGCCGAATCGGCGGCGATCGTTTTGCCGGAGGCCGCGGCGATGTCGGCGGACTGAGTTACGGAGATCTTAGCCGGAGTACGTTTTGAGCCGTTGGACATGTTGCGCGGAGGTCCGCCGGCCTGAGGTCCACCGGGACCGCCGGGGGCGCCCGCAGAAGGAGGTCCACCGGGGCCTGCCGCGCCTCCGGGAGGTCCGTCCATTCTGGGACCGCGCTGCGCAAAGGTTGCCGAGCCGGGGTCGGTAGGATTGAGCTCGAGGATGACAAAGCGGCCGTTGACGCCCTGTGCGGACTTGTCGGCTTTGGTGTTGGCGTAGACCCGCGTGATGGTTCTATTGGCGACGGAGAAGGCGCTACCGGCGAGTTTGGCGGTGGCGACCGTCTGGTCGTATTCGACCGCAGCGGCGGTGACCTTCTGGCCTTCGCCGAACACCTCAGTGATGGCGGTGACGCTCTTGATGTGCGGGTGAGTCGCCGTGGATGGTGCTGTGCTTTGCGCGAATGCAGCGGCGGCCAGGGCGGTCATCGCCATGCAAACCGGCAGATAGAAAATACTTTTCTTCATCGCTTAATCCTTTCCGTTGTTCGCCGCGGAGGCGTCATTCACTCTCTCCGCGGCGATGTCGTCCGGTACATGGCGCAAGTTACCGAGTAACTACTTCTTCTGCGTAAAGAGCCAGTCCCGCATAGCCTGAATGGAGTAGCCGAGCCGCCACGTGTAGGCGTGAACATTAACGGCATCTGCTGCAACACCAGCGGGAACAACGGTGCCATTCTTCAAAACGGAGAACCGGATGTTGTTGTTTAGTTTTGCCATGCTGCCGACTTCGGACGCGAACACCTTGGCGCCGGTCTGGCCGTTCCACTCAGCCTTGCCGATGCGCGCGCCCGCAGCCTTGAGGCTCTCCAGGCATATTTCTACATTTGGATACGAGGCCTGATCTTCCTGCGAAGCAACGATCCAGAGATTGGCCTTGGACAGCTTGGCGATCTGCGCCGGATCGTAGTCGGGCGCGAAGAGCAGCGCCGCGGCAAACATATCAGGTCGGTCGATCATCATCTTGATCGCCGTTCTGGCGCCGTCACCCTGTCCGGTGATGTACATGCGATTTTTGTCGATGCTTGGAAAGTTCGCGAGCAGAAAGTCCATCAGGCTGAGGTTGGCCAGATAGGGGTTGCTGGGTGGGCGGGGCGGGGCGGCCTGTCCCGCCGGCGTTGTCTGTGCCGGAGCAGGTCCGGGGCGCACCTGGGACGGGGCCTCGTACTTATCATTCACCATGGCACGCATGGCCAGAGGCACAACGACGATGGCTTCGTGTCTTGCCTCTTCGTCCTTTTCCGCCCAGATGACGCCGCCATTAGAAAGGATCAGCGCGTCGGCGTGGGTCTCACCGGATTCCGATTGGTCGGCGAGGAAGACTACCAGCGGATATTTCTTGTTCGGGTCGTAGTTGCGAGGAAAGTGAATGTTGTACTTCAAATTGCCGTTCGCCGGGTCGTTAAAGTCGGGCTTCATGAAGCCATCGACGGTCATATTTCTGATTAATCCGCTGCCGATGGGGCTGGTTGTTGCGGCGATCTTTGTTCCGTCGGTAGCAGTGATGGTTCCCGTCTGAGTGACAGTTACAACTTTTCCGCTTCCGCCCTTGCCAGAGGGCAGGAGCGTCGAGGGATGCGCGGCTGGCTCCCATGAGATTGCGCCGAGCTTGGTAATCAATTCGGCGTTCGGCGGCAGTTCGGGATGTGTGGTCGCCGGAGGCGGTGTAGGAGGCGCTGCTCCTGGCGCACGCGGCGCAGGAAGTTTGCGGACATGGGCGGGGATAACATACCCGGTCGAAAGCTCAAGCACAACATACGTGCCGCTCGCGCCGGACTTTGTGAAGTAGGCCCCGTCAGTGCTGGTATAGACGGCGGTGATCTTCTGCCCTTCCACGTCGGTCTTCACGGTATATGCCGAGGGCGAAAGCGATGCGGCACGAATAGCTTTGTCGTACTGGATGGCTACGGCGGCGGTCTTCAAGCCATCCGCATAGACCCGGGTAATTGCGGTTACGCTTTTGATGTGAGCATCGGCGCTATTCGTGTTCTGAGCAGGCGCCGCGGCGGTGATAGCCGCAGCCAGCGCCAATGAGGCCAGTAACAGTTTCGTTTCTATTTTCATATTCATTCCTTCCTGTTGCGTGTGCCGGAGGCTTGGCCCTCGTTGTCTTCGCAAGGATTCATTTGGATCAGGTTGTTAAAAGATCCGCGGAGCGAAATCGTTCAGTGCCCTGCGCCAGGTGGCCCACTCGTGAACAAAGCCGGCTTCTTCTTTCAGTACCGTCTTGATGCCCATCTTGTTTAGCGCTTCGGTCGTTGTGTGAGCGTAGTTAAAGATGGCAGGCTCGGCGGTTCCGGTATTCCAGTAGAAGAGGCGCACCTTCTTGTTGAACTCATCCGGCCGGGTGAACGCGCCGTTGAAGGCTGTCTTCAGATCGAACTCCGAGTAGGGAGCGCGGCTGAAGAGGCCGATGTAGGAGAACTTGTCGATGTTGTAGCCGCCGACGGTGAGCGCGAAGTTGCTGCCGCCGGACAGACCGGCGATGGCGCGGTGATAGCCGTCCGCGATGGTGCGGAAGTGCGAGTCGATGAAGGGGAGCGTATCTTTTACGATGACTTCTTCAATGGCGGTATTGGGCTCGGGCCGCGCGGGTCCGCCGCCGGGTGCCGTATGCGCAGCGGGCTGATTGGCCAGCGGAACTGCCCGCTCGGCGTTAAACGTGTCCATCACGATGAGCATGGGCTTGGCTTTTCCGGCCGCGATCAGATTATCGAGGATGAAGTTGGCGTGGCCCTCGCGGAACCAGTCGGTCTCATCTTCGCCGCCGCCGTGCATGAGATAGAGCACCGGATAGCGCTTCGCCGTGCTGGTGTCATAGCCGGGAGGTGTGTAGACCAGCACGGCGCGCCACTTCTGCGTGACCTTTGAGAAGTACCAGTTGTACTGTACCTGGCCGTGAGGCACATCTTTTATCTGGATAGCGTCGAAGTTCGGGTCCGGGACCTCAATGGCGCTGTTGCGGCCGTTCAAAATGTCGAAGACTTCGCCGTTGGGGTCGGCGACGCGGGCGCCGTCGATCAACATCACGTACTCATGCAGGCCGGGGCGTGCGGGAGGAGTAGTCACACTCCAGACGCCATTCGCATCCTTGGTCATGTCGTACGGGCCCTGTCCAAGACCGCTGATTCCGTTGTTGTCTGCGCGGCCGGCGGCGGGCGAAATCTGCACCTTCTGGGCCAGCGGCGCTTTCACCTGAAACGTGACCCGGCCATCGGCGTGGATGCACGGAAACTTATTGTTGCTGATGTTGGTGGGCGCGGGCTTGCAGTCGTTCTGGTCCTGGGCTTGTGCAGCTCCGGAAGACCACGAAATCCCGACGATCAACAATGCTGCTGTGAATGCTGCGCGCATGATCTTTTTCCTCTTCCGCCGGCGTATTTGCCGGCATTACTCGTGAATGGATGGTTCAACAGCGCACGTGCTTATATGTGAAATGTGCCTGAGTCCTGTTTGGCTGACTGATGCAACCCGCACAAAGTTTCATCTGATTGAGGAAACCGGGTATGCGGTCCTCCATCGTGCGAATGTTACCTGGCACTATGAACGCACGCATAACTCTCGGCGCGGCTGCTATCGCCCGCTCCGTTATATTTCGCAACTTGTGGATATGCGCAGAACAGGCTCGTGCGGGACGGCTTGCCGCCGGAGTAGTAAGTTCCGGTGATCTGGTCCGGAGACTTTCCCTGCTCGACCCACTGCTCCATTACGGCGATCTTGTCGAAGAGAGAGTCATTGGTTTGCCCCGGAATCGCAAACAGCCGCAGCGCGCTGGCCGCCTTCGATGAGCCAATATTCTTCACAGCCTCGTTGTAGTAGCCGATGGCCTGAGCCGCTTCCTGCGACCCGCTCCAGCCGAAGTACATCAGCAGCTTGCCGCCGCGGCCGGTGAAGGCCTTGATGTCGGAATTGGTAGTCAGCATGGGAGTCGCCGCTATCGTCTTTTCGATGTCGCTATCCCAGTTGAATGTCTTCCACTCCCAGTTGGAATTCTGGAAGACGATGTACTTGAATAAGTCGAGCGTGCTTGAGCGCGGCTCGCTGGCTGCCGAAGTGAGTGTGCCTTCCTGTTCGGTACCCGGCACCACGCCCGGAACAATCACCTTGCCGGTGCGCGAGTTTGCCGGGCCTTGATAGAGCTTCTTCAGAAAATCGATCTGTGAGGCGGTGAGGCAATCGGGCGCATCGGCGGCTTTGCAGAGCATCGTCTGCGGATCGAAGCGGCAAGCGAGGGGATTCCCGATTACACCGTCTTTCAAGCCATCGAATTCATCGCAGGCATTCAACTCGGCCTGATGAATTGCGGCGAATTTCTCTCTGGGAATGATGCGCGACTTGTCCTGGGCTACAAGCCAGTAGGGCCACAGTTGCGCGGCTGTGGAGAGCGCGAAGGAAGTGAATGGCGCCTCGGCAACAATGCCGTCGTAGTCCTCCGGATAGCGCTGGGCCTCAGCGAGCCCCTGATAGCCGCCGAGCCGTGAACCGACAAAGTATGAGTGCTTGGGTGCAGTGCCATAGTAGGCGGAGATGATTGCCTTGGCCTTGATCGTCATCTCGTGTTCGGCGCGGTAGCCTAGATCGACGACCTTCTCAGGATGGCCGAGGACGTAGCTTCCGCTGCCATTGTCCTCGACAACGTCGTGGCCGCTGTCGCTGCTGGTGCCCGCGTATCCGCGCAGGATGCCGGTGATCATGGCCGCATGACTGATGCGTCCGCCCCATCCGCCGTTGCCCGCGCCCAGCAACTTGCCGTTCCAGCCCGTGGGCGGCAGCCAGACTTCGATATTGATAAGTGAATCGCTTGTTGGGCGAATCGTGGCCGCGACCATGCAGAATGGTGGCATGGTCTTTGCCTCATCCATGTTCGAGGGGTAGCCCCCCGAGCCCGGCGGATGAGGAGGAAATTCAAACTCGCCCGTTTTGACGATCTTCGCCGTGATGATGGAAGTGTTGGGCAATGTCAGCTTTGCCAGGCTCTCGCAGGAGACGGCGGCCTTGCCTGTCTGTGCACTCAGGCCCCGGGAAGAAGAGATGACGAGCAGGCCAGATAAGAAAAAGAGGCCGCACCGGCGCAATGAGAATTTGCCGCGGTTTACTACGCAACTTGCATGTCCACGAAATTCCATCTGCATCATCCCCAACTCGTGAAAGCAGGCTGTACAACCGCGGCCGTATGGATTATCGCCGCTGCGGGACATTCACCCAGACACCAGCAGCAGGTCACGCAGTCCTGCGCGTACTTCGGATATGCTCTTCCGGTCGCATCGTGAATGCGAATCACGTCCGCGGGGCAGCTTTCGACGCATAGTCCGCAGCCAACGCATTTTTCCTGATCAATTCGTTCAATCGCCATACTCACTCCCTCGCGCGCTTTATCGGCTTGCCGTCATGGCTGTCTCAGCTTTTCTCTTCGCCGGGCAAGGGCATCGGATACAGCTGCCGGTACGGCTTCGATTGATCCGGCCACCACTCTTTAGGCACGGGGACCTTCGCAAGCGTCATCTTTCCCTGATCGAGCTTGATCTTGGTCCATGCCAGCCAGTTGGCGTCGTCGCGCATCGGATAATCCTCGCGGTAGTGGTTGCCGCGGCTTTCCGTGCGGAACAGTGCCGAGCGCAGCTGCATCTCCGCGGTGAGCACCATGTTTCTGGTTTCGTGAGCCAGGCGCAGTTCGTGGGGATCGCGGGCCAAGAGCATCGGCACCAGGTGCTCCTGCATGAACTCGACCGTCGTCAGCGCCGCCTTCAGCCGCTCTTCCTTCTTGATGTAAGAGACGAAGTAGGGCGCCATCGTGTTCTTGAGCAGTTGCGTTACCCAGCGCGGGCTGAAGCCGCCCTTTCGCTCCTTCGGGGTGTGCGCATAGTTCAAGGCCCGGGCGATCTCTTGCTCGCCAACTTCCTGTTTACCCATCGCCGCAGCTTCCTTCGCCGCATTCTTGCCAGCGATTGCGCCGGTTACCATGCAACCCAAAGTGGAAGCGCCGCGCAGGTTGTAGACGGCGCCGTTCTGCATCGTACCCAGGCAGTCGCCGGCGGCGTAGAGCCCGGGCAGCGAAGAGTGGCACTCGTGGTCGGCCGGCCACAGGCCGTCCGCCTTGCGAATCGCATTGCCCAGGCAGGCCCCGCCGGTTAGTTGCTTGTTGCCATCCGGACTCACCCAGTACATGGGGCCCTGGCCCGAGTTGATGAACCAGTCGCTGTCAACATAGGCAAACTTGTATTCGGTCACGCCCTTGGGACGATCGAAGAAGCCGGGAATGACCTCGCCGTGTCCGTTGGCGCACTTGAGGAAGAGACCACCCGAGGGGATCTTGGGCAGTCCGAGGAAGCGGTCCACATCTTCGGGAAGTCCGCGGCGGGCGATGATGCCGGGCGCCTCGGCGCTGGTGTAGTCGGTGGCGCAGTACTCCTTGCCGAGGATCTCCGCGCCGGCGCGATACGCCATGCCATCGCCATCGCCGGTCGTAGAGACCAGCGGCGGATAGCCGAGAGGCTTGAAGCTGCACGGACCCACGCACAGGATGGTCGTCCTGGCCAGGAAGATGTGGCGATCGAAGCTGTCTACGGGGATGCCGATGGCGCCGACGATTCTGCCGTTCTGCTTGAGCAGTTCGGGCACCATCATCTTGTCGATGATTTTGACACCGATCTTGATCGCCTGTTTGCGGCACATCTGTACATGGTTCTTGTCCGAAGGGCCGGCGTTGCGCGCCGAGTGCGCATACATGATCTGCTCGGTGACGCCCGGCGTAACAGGCTCGCGGATCAGGTTGCCGTTCTTGTCCTTGCGGAACTCAACGCCCCAGGAGACCAGGTCCTGATAGATGCTCCAGGAGTCCTTCAGTGTCCGCTCCATCCAGTACTTGTTATCGACGTACTCGCTGACGCTGTGTAAAAATGCCATCCACTTGTCGAGGTCGTAGCCCCACTCGGGATTGAAGGCGATGAAACTGCTCGAGAAAGGCGACAAACCGGATTTGCCGACGAAGCCCTTGTCGACCAGAATGACGCTGGCGCCTGCCTCGCGGGCCTTGATGGCCGCAAAGAGACCGGCGAAACCACCGCCGATAACCAGGACATCGCACTCCATGCGGTGTTCTGTCGCGGTGGAAATGCGGGCAGTGTCCTGCGCTTCCGCATTGGCTTCGATCCAGGCACCCGCCGGAAGTCCCAGGTACATGCTTGTGGCCAGTGTGCCCTGACCGGCAGTTTTCAGGAACTCCCGTCTGCTTGACTTTGCCATTGACAGCCTTTTCACCCGTGCGCCGAGCCAGCACACACGGAATCGTTTCGCTCATAAAGGGCGCTTGCGGCAAAGGCTAGCCGGTTGTTTGGGAGAAATCAAGGGCAGTGCGGTATTGATACGGTATGTTGCCGTGTTATGGCGCGAACCGTTCACACGAAACGGGCAACTTTCGCTCGGCGGCAATGCTTGTAGAGAAGTGGTGCGGGACGGTGGAGAATTCGCGCGAGCTTACCAGGTGTGAACTGCCAGAATCTGCGGCGACCCGATGGCTCCGTTAACCACCGTGGCCTTAAGAACTACCTGAAAGTTCCCCGATGTGCGAAGTATGGCCGGCAGGGAACCGACCTGCCTTGGAGCAGTGATCAGATCGGCGGCAGCCTCGGTGCCAAGCGTCCCCAGGCCGCTCATGGCCATGATCCAGCCGCCCGTCTCCGGGTCGCGATACCGGGTCAGAATCGCATAATCGACTGTCGAATGTGGATCGACTACGCTCATGCTCCAGGCATGGTTTGATGGCGCCTGAGAGTCCTCAATCCAGTTCTCTCCGGTAACAGCATCCCTGCGAATGCGATAGCGCAGGCTGGAGAGCAGCGTCTCCGACCAGGGGTTGTTAAGGCCGCCTATCAATACGATTGGCGCCCCGCGAAAGTCCTTCATCGTCAGCTCCGATGAGCTGTGAAGGATAGCCCTCCGGCCGAGTTGCTGCAGCAGGCTAGAGAGCTTGAAAGTGGTACGCGCGTCTTCGAGGGTAACCATCGGGAACGGACCCAGTCTTGGCGGGAACATTGGCGGCGGGGAATCGGAGATACACACGGCGATGTCGCGATTTACATAGACGAGGGGCTTCCAGACCAGATACCCCGTGCTTTGGAAGGTATCCGCGCGATAGGCTGCGAAAGCTCCGGCTGCGACCACGATCACCGCGCCTACCCACAACAGGATGCGCTTGTTCCGAATCAAGTTCGCCAGCCGCCCCGTCTTCGGGCGCGCTTCTGTCTCGGTTCCCTGTGGCGAGAGCGCCTCGACAGCCGCTGCCTCATCACCCTCCACCAATTGCTCTCGAAGGCCAAATTCAAACGTGGGCAGGTATCCCCCCGGTGCAAGCTGAATCCGGACAGAGCGAGTATGGGCGGGCTCCTGATAGTAGAGCGCCAGGCGTTTGCGAATCTCGCTGGCCGTAATGCGCACTACCGGGTCGGTGCTGGTGTCGTAGTTCGCGTCGCGCCCGAATACCTCGATCCCCAGGGTTCTTTCCTTCAGGCGTTCGCAATCACCGTCCAGCATATGGCGGACAAGATGATGCAACAACTTTGCGCAGCGTTGGCTGGAAGAGAACCGCGGGTTGGCGAGGATGGTTTGCAGTTCATCGGCGATAAACGCCTTCTCAGCATCCGTCCAATTGGCTTGTTTGGCCACAAGAGCGTCTTCCAGAGCGTTGGATCGCATACCTACCTACTCAATCACCTTCGCAGCTAACACGGCAGATGTGGGTGAATTCTATCACGTTGTCAGGATGACCGACAGGCAAAAGAAAGCTGTTCTGAATCAACAATTTAGAGACAATAATATTCCCCTCTGGGGCTTCACTGCGCCGACGGTCGCGCCGAAGGCTGTCGCTGTTTGGTTTCATGATTTATACATCGCGCTACCGTATTGAGTACCGTACTCAGTGCTGCAACTACCTTGAAGTTGCATCCATCTACTGGATACTATGCTTCGAATTCGCCCAGTACAGATTGGTTGCGCCCTAATGGTGCGTGTTTTGAGAAAGCCGTAAGCGCGTCTTCGTCTGGGCCGATTCCGCATAATCGCCGACTAATGCATCAGGCTCGACAGAATCAACAACTTATGGAGGAAATGATGAAAAAGTTCCACATGCAAGCGGGGCTTTGGATCGTGCTCGCGGCTCTGGTGGCTGTCGCCACCCTGCTGCCCGCACCTCTCCAGGCGCAAACTTTCTACGGGTCCATCGTTGGAACCGTGACCGACGCTACGGGAGCCATCCTTCCCGGCGCGACGGTTACCATCACCAACACGGCCACCAATGACAAGCGCACCGCGCAATCGAATGCGGCGGGCGACTTCAGCTTCGTTAGTCTTTTGCCTTCTGTCTATACGATCGAAGTGCAGAAGGCCACATTCAAGCGTTTCGTGCGCGAACAGATCACCGTACAGGTCAACCAGACTGTGCGCCTGGAAGCGGCGATGCAGATCGGCGCGGCCACCGAGACGGTGGAAGTGACCACCGAGACGCCTCTTCTTCAGACCGACTCCGCCACGGCGGGTTCCGTCATTGAAGGCAAGACCATCAATGAAATGCCTCTCAACGGCCGCAATACCTTGAACCTGCTGGCGCTGGCTCCCGGCATCATTCCCATGGCTGGCACCGGCGGCGGCGCTGCCCTCGGCTCGGGCGGCCATACCATGAACTCGAACTGGAGCGCATACTCCGTCGGCGGCGGCCTGGTCGGCCAGAGCGCCATGTACCTTGACGGAATGCCGATGAACGTCCTCGGCGGCGGCGGAACCGGCGCGGTCCTGTTCGTGCCTACTCAGGATGCGATGCAGGAGTTCCACGTTTCCACCAACGCCTCGACCTCGGAGTTCGGGCGCTACTCGGGCGGCGTCGTCAACATGGCCACCAAGAGCGGCTCGAACACCTTCCACGGATCGGCCTACGAGTACGTCCGAAACAATATCCTGAACGCCAACGACTGGTTCAATAAGCAGACTCAATACACCAAAGCCAACGCCGCCGGAACCCTGGCGTCGACCAAATGGAACAAGCGGCCGCAGTGGAACCAGAACCAGTATGGAGCCTCGATCGGCGGCCCGATCATGAAGGACAAGCTGTTCTTTCAGTTGTCCTGGGAAAAATTCATCGCTCGCGAGTCTTCGTTGCAGACGAGAACGGTGCCAACTGCGGCCATGAGCAGCGGCATCATTCAAGGCGCGAACATTGCCAGCCAGGTGAATGCCATACCCGGCAAGTCGGCCTGCGCCGCCGTGTACGACGCGGTCTCCAACAGCACGAAACTCAACAACGGCGTGATGACTACAGCGTCGGGCTGCTTCGACGTTACTGCGCTGGCCATCATTACAGAATGGCCCAGCCCTACGCCTGGCTTTGAAAATGCCACCAACAACTTCCAGCAACTGTCCGGTTACGGCTCCGATAACGAGAACTATATCGGCCGCATCGACTACAACGTCAGCTCAAAGCAGCGCATCTTTGGCCGCATTGACAGAGCGATGATGTCCGATCTGCCCCAGGAATGGATTCCGGGCGGCAAGCGGGCCGACGGAAAGACCTGGCATATCGGCGGCGGCACCACGCACAACTTCGTCTGGTCGGGTGTCTTCGGCGACACCTACACCATTAACCCCACTACCATCGCGGACGTGCGCATCTCCGGTTACAGGGTTTACAACGATCAGAAGCCACCGACCGTCGGCGATATGTCACTAGCCTCTCTATTCGGCGGCAGCTGGGGCACCCTGGCCGGCGAACAGACGGCCTTCAACATCCCGACGACGCAGTTCGGCGCGAGCAATCTAGGTAACGCCTCCTGCCCGACCGGCGTTGCGGTTTGCTATCCCGCGGCCTTTGCCAATGCCGGCCAGTATTCATGGAGCCTCAATGATGGCGCGGCGGCGGTCTTCAGCCTGACCAAGATCATGGGACAGCACAACATCAAGGTGGGTGGCGAAGTCCGCTGGATGGACCGCTCCGTGCTCTCGATGGGCGGCGGTAACGCGGCGGGCGGCCAACTCGTATTTGGTAACAGCTACTTCGCGCAGAGCTACTGGGGCAACTTCCTGCTCGGTATGCCCGAGTCGGCCACCATCTCCAAGGTCCGCACGGTAACTTCCTACAACTGGTATCAGGGCTTCTACGTCAACGATACGTGGCAAGCTTCCCACAAAATTACCGTTAACGCGGGTTTGCGCTGGGAACTGCCCGGCAACCTCAAGGAAAAGCATGACAACGCGATCGTGCTTGAGCCGGGTCTCACCGACACTACTTCCTATCCCACTTACACGGTTCCGGGAGCTGTAGCTTTGGTGAACGGTACGGTGTACAAGGATCGTGGTGCTTCGCCGGCACGGCACATGCTGTTTGCCCCGAACATCGGCGTTGCCTATCGTGTCACCGACAACGATGTGGTGCGCGCGGGTTACGCGTTGAGCTACATGGGCATCGATATGGCCAGCGGCCTGTTCCCTGAGAACTTCTCCATGAACGCCAACACGACCTCGTGGAACTATGCCACGCAGGGCGTCAACTACAAGACCAGCGATCCCTTCCCGACATCGGTATGGTCGACCCTGAACTCACCGCTCACACGCGCGCAGGTTACGCCTAGCGTCTTCTTCAAAAACAACGTAACCGCTCCGGTGCCGACCAAGATAGTCCCGAGCACCCAGCAGTGGAACCTCACCGTCAGCCACCAGTTCCCGGGCGACATGCTCTTTGAAGCCAGCTATGCGGGATCCAGCGCCAAGGGCCTGCCGATGACCCAGGCGATGAACGAGCTGAACCCCATGTACTGGGCCGATCCGTCGATGACTGTAGCCAGCAATACCGCGGGCACCGTCACTTCGGTGACCGCAGGCCAGGTGGCAATGTGCCAGGCCATCAACGGCGCAAATGCCAAGTTCGGACAGTGCGCCCGGCCGTACACGGCATACCAGAACTACACGGACGGCATCGGACCGATCGGCTATATCAGCTATCATTCTCTGCCGGCCAGAATCCAGAAGCGGTTCAAGAACGGCGGACTGATCAACGCGTCCTATACGTGGGCCAAGGCGCTGGGCAACACCGACACCGGCATTGGCGGCGGCGGCACGGGCGGCAAAGTAACTCCTCAGGACTGGTACAACCTGAAAGCGGAGAAGTCGATTACCAGCTTCACGGTTCCGCGGCGTCTGGTGGTCAGCTTTGTCTACAACCTTCCCATGGGCAAGGGGCAGAAGTTCCTGAACACTGGGAATGCTGTGGTCAATCGCATCGTTGGCGGCTGGACGGTGAACGGAATCGCAACGTTCCAGGACGGATTCCCTGTAACAATGGGCATCTCTCTGCCCGCCAAGACCAGCAACATTCCGGCAACCTTCGGCGCAACTCTCCGGCCGAATTACACTCTGGGATGCAACAAGCTGGCCGGCGGAACGTGGAAGTCGCACGTCAATGGCGTTGCCGGAGCTACACCGGCGCTCAACGCATCCTGCTGGTCCGCTCCTCCGGTCTCCTACGCGATTAGCGGCACTAACTACGAGACGACCGTCGGCAGCGAGCCGCGCTGGGATCCGGTGGTGAAGGGACCAGGCTACAACAACTGGGACCTGACCCTGCAAAAGAAGACCGCCATCACCGAGAGGATCAATCTCGAGTTCCGTCTGGAAATGTTCAACGCGTTCAATCATGAGCGCTTTGGCGCGCCAGGCGCGAGCTCGGGTAGCCCCACGTTTGGCATGATCACCGCCACTGGTTCCTCCGCGACACCGCGTTTGGATCAGCTCAGCCTGCGGCTTAACTTCTAACCATCAACCCTTCTAACCTGTGGGCAAGGCGCGGCAACGCGCCTTGCCCATACAATCCACAGCAAAGCAAAGCTCAGCATAAACATAGATATAGATAGAACCACCCGGCACACTATGAACGAATCGTAACTGGCGGAATCTCAGCCAGAGTCCCAAATAGATTCCAGCCTCTGAAGGGAAAACCACATGCTTGGCAGAATTGTGAAACTCAGCGCTATCCCTGCAAATACCGACGCGGGCCTGCTCGTCCTGCGTATTTTGGTCTTACTGAGCCTCTTTATCAAGCACGGATGGGAGAAGGTCTTCACATTTTCCAACGTGGTCTCACGTGTGCCCGACATTCTGCACATCGGTGTCGCTCCCACCATCTTTCTGGCCGCGCTCGGCGATGTGCTCTGCGCGTTCCTCATCATCTTCGGACTCGCGACCCGCTGGGCCTGCGCATGGTCCTTTGCTGTCATCTTCGTTGCCTGGTCGGTCCGCGATCACTTTTTCTACCTGGGCCGCGGCGGAGATCATGGCGAGCTGATGGTCCTCTATATGGCCGCTCTGATTGCCATCTTCATCACCGGGCCGGGCCGCTACAGTCTTGATGCTCTGATCAAGAGCTAAGACGAAAACAGGCCGTTCCACTCCAACATGCACGAAATTTGCCTATCAGGTTTTGAGAATGAAGAAGTTATCGCTCTTTCGTGTTCAGGCCATTTCGCATTGTCCGAAGCGAGATGCAGGCGGTGCACAACGGCATCAAGCAAGGTAGCGACGGGTATCAGATCGTCAATATATTCCAATGCGGCCTTGGCGTTGTTCTAATCGTCAAACAGATACAACTCACGATGTTTCCTTTCATAGGAGCAATGCGTACATGAACCGACTGCGATTTTATCTCCTGCTCTCCTGCCTGGCAGCCACTTTTCTGCTGGCCCTCGCCCCATCGGCTTCAGCCCAGCTTCGCGTCGGAGCTGGCAAGGCCGACATTACACCCGATGCGGACAAAGTGCCTGAGCCGCTTCAGGCCATCCACGATCACATCTTCACCCGCGCCATTATTGTTGAAAACGGCGGCCGTTTGGCTCTGCTGATGAACGTAGAGTTGGGAGGTCTGCCAGTGGGCTTCTATGAGAAGCTGGCCACCGAGATCACCACGCGCTATGGCATTCCGCGCGAGAACATGATCATCTCCGCTGCCCATATTCACTCGAGCGGCTCGATTCTTGACCCCGCACAGGCACCCGGTCCCAACACGACGTCCAACAAGAAGGCCTTTACCGACAAGACCTACAAGGCCATGCTCGACGCCGTGAAGCAAGCCCACGACTCCCTCCAGCCCGCCGAGATGGGCTTTGGCGAAGGCAAACTCTACCTGAACGTGAACCGCGACGCCATCGACCCCAAGACCCGCCTCTGGGCCCAGGAGCCTGACGTCAACGCCCCTTCCGACAAGACGCTTGCGGTGCTCGAATTCCGCAAGCCCGGCGGCGGCGACCCCATCGCCGTTTACATGAACTACCCCATGCACGCGGTAACCATGTTTCTTACCGAACTGATCTCCGGCGATTACCCCGAAGTGGCGCAGAGCTATCTTGAAGACGTCTACGATAACAAGGTCGTGGCCGTCTTCACTGAGGCGCCGGAGGGCGACCAGAACCCGCTCTATATGCGCGCCATTCTGGCCATCAACGAGCCGCGCATCCACGCGGAGATGGACCCGGCCAAACCCAACGACATGGGCGAATACAACGACGCCATCATGCATCTCTTTCAGGGCGGCGCAAAGCGTCCCCTGGCGCCAATGGATCCCAAGGTCTTCAAGCAGGCCTGGCGCGTCGTCGAGGCCCAGGGCACATTGATGGCCGAGGAAGCCCTCCGGGTCATGAACGAGATTCCCACGTTCTCGAACTCCGCCATCATCCAGGGAGCGACCGCCGACATCAGCTGCCCCGGTCGCAAGCGCGTCAATCACGAACGCGAAGGATTCGCCGGCGTCTATGAAGACGGCCCGCCCGTAGCCATCACCATCGGCGCACTGCGCCTGGGCGACGTCGCCATCGGCCGCATCAACGGCGAGCCATACAACAGGATCGGCCAGGAGGCCAAGCAGGGTTCTCCCTTCCGCAACACCATGATCGTCGCGATTGTCAGCGGCGGATCGAGCGGCGGCTACATGCCCACCGACGACGCCTACGGCCACTACACCTTCCAGGCCGTCGGCACGCGCGTCAAGCCCGGCTGCGCGGAGATGGGTATCGTCAACGGCATCGACAACCTGCTCCGTCAGGACCTTCAGTCCAGCACCAAACAGTAAGCCTCACAGCTCTTGCATTGCCAAGGAGAAGATGATGAAGTTCTTTCCCGTATTAGCAGCAATTGCCCTGCTCAGCACCACGCTTGTCGCACAGGAAGCCGGCACTACCTCGCCCGGAACCACCGGCGGAATGCCCGCTGCTTCCAGGGTCAAATCACCTGAAGTCGCCGCCGACAACCGCGTTACCTTCCGCCTCTGGGCGCCGAAGGCAGCCACGGTGGCCGTTTATGGCAACTTCCCCGGAGGCCGCGGTCTGGCCATGACCAGGGGCGACAAAGACATTTGGTCTGTTACTACAGCACCCCTTGCGCCCGAGCTTTGGGCTTACACCTTCGAGGTCGATGGCGTCCGCACAGTCGATCCCAATAACTACAACGTGGCCCGCGACGGTGTCGGCTTCATGAACACGCTGCTCATCCTCAGCGACGAAACCAAGGTCTTTCAGCCGCAGCAGGTGCCGCACGGATCGGTAAACACCGTGTGGATTTCCTCCACGCCCCTCAAGACGCCGCAGCGCGCGTTTATTTACACGCCTCCCGGCTATGAGGGCAGCTCGGCCAAGTATCCCGTGCTGTATCTGCTGCACGGCAGCGGCGGCGACGAAGATGCATGGCCCACCATGGGCATCGCCAACGTCATCATGGACAACCTCATTGCGCAGGGCAAAGCCAAGCCGATGATCGTAGTGATGCCGGATGCCTACTGGAACCAGGCGGCCTCGCTTGATCTGGCAGGACCGCGCACCACTCCGCCTCCGGGAGTGGGCGGAGGCACGGCAACCGCCGCAGCCAACCCGACGGCGCCGCGGCCTGTAACAACGTACGAGAAAAACGAGCAGCAGATCGTCGGCGACATCATTCCCTTCGTCGACAAGTACTATCGCACCATTGCCGATCGTGAGAATCGCGCGCTGGCCGGACTTTCGATGGGCTCGGCCATCACCACCAACGTGGCCGTCAAGCGCACGGACGTCTTTGCCTCCATCGGCATTCTCAGCGCGGGCATCTTCACCTCCTCCAATACCTCTGTGGGCGGAACCAAGGTCTTCGACCAGATCAATCCCGACTTTCTCAAGGACTCGGCAGCCACCAACAAGAAGATCAAGCTGCTGATGTTTACCTGCGGCACGGAAGATCCTCGCCTCGCGGGCCTGAAGTCAACGTGGGACGAGTTGAAGAGCCGCAACCTCGACTTCGTCGCCAAGACCTACCCCGGCGAGCACGAGTGGAAGGTCTGGCGTCATTCGCTGGTAGACATGGCGCAGTTGCTGTTCAAGTAAGCAAGCCCATTCAACGAGGAAGTCACAAACCTACACGAGGGACAAGTGATGCAGGACGATAACAATAAACTGTTTTCCAGACTCTTGAATGACATGGATCGGCGCACGCTGTTGGGCAAAGGTACCGCGTTGATGGGTGGTCTGCTGGCCGGACTCTCCCTCGGCCCCAACAAGGCACTCGGGCAGGCGCAGGCGAAACCCGCCGCGCCACCCAAGCCAACGTCGCCGAGTGTGGGCGCCAGTGACACGCTGAACATTACCGTGGTCGGAGAGACCATGGCTGTGCGGCCGTTTTCGATGCACAAGGAGCCGGAGTTCCTGGGCGTCGTAAAGCTGCTTCGCGAGTCCGATGTCGTATACGGCCATCTGGAGATGAGTTATGGCGACGACGAGGATCTGAGTTGGGCCGCCCACGGAACGGGACGTCCGGGCTCGAGCGGCGGGGCAAGCTGGCTGATGGCTCCGTCCGACGTGGCGAAGGATCTGAAGTGGGCCGGCTTCGACATGCTTTCGCTGGCCTACAACCACGCCATGGACTGGGGCGCGGAGGGGATGCGGTCCACGATCAAGGCGATACGCAAGGCGGGCCTGGTTGGAGCCGGTACGGGCATGAGCCTGGACGAAGCCAGCGCGCCCGAATATTGCGAGAAAGAGAACTGCCGGGCGGCGCTCGTCTCGATCAGTTCGCCCAATGCGGCTTCGGAACGCGCGGGCCTGCCCAAGGGCGACATCCCGGCTCGG
The DNA here is from genome assembly GCA_903842065.1 of uncultured Acidobacteriaceae bacterium. Classification (GTDB taxonomy): domain Bacteria; phylum Acidobacteriota; class Terriglobia; order Terriglobales; family Acidobacteriaceae; genus Telmatobacter. The sequence continues at coordinate 193,993 of CAIMKZ010000048.1, forward strand.
CCGGGCGTCAACTGCATCCGCATGATCTTTAAGGCCGAGGTGGACCACGAGGCTGCCGAGCAACTGAGAGCCATTGGGAAGAAACTGGGACTGCTCGAAGCCACCGCAGCCAAGCCCAACGAGTTTGCCGTGCTGCCCACACACTCTGACAGCGACTTCTACTACGTCGATAGCGACAAGTTTGAAGTTTCGACCCTCGGCAACGAAGAAGACGTGCGGAGAAATCTGAGCTCGATCAACGAAGCCAAACAGTACGCCGACATCGTCATCGTCGCCCATCACGTGGAACTGACCGACGGTGCCAGCGCGGCCGGGCGCAGCGAAACGCCGACCAAGCTGCACCGCACATTTGCCAAACAGGCGATCGATGCCGGCGCCGACGTCTTCGTCGGCCACGGATGGCACACCACGCTGGGCATCGAGATCTACAAGAACAAGCCGATCATCTACGGCACGGGCAACTTCTTTGCGCAGAGCCCGTATGTGACACGGATACCGGCCGACGAGTACGAGCGGTTTGGATTGGACAAGCTGGCAACGATCAATACCGCTGCCTGGCCGCTGCATCCCACGATGGCTCCGCCGTGGTGGGGCTCGGCGATCTATCAGTGCAAGTTCGAAAACAAGAAGGTCACCGAGATCCGGCTGACGCCTGTGAATCTTGGCTGGGACTACGCGAAGAGCCAGCCCACGCGGATGATCGGCACGGGAGAGCACCCCAAGGCAGACGGTCGGCCGTTCCTGGCCACCGGCTACGACGCGCAGGTAATTTTGGAGCGCATCCAGAAGATCTCAGCGAACTACGGGACGAAGATCGAGATCAAAGACGGTATCGGAATCGCAAAGATACCTGTATAGGAGAAATGTCGATGCCACCCGAAATCGTGGC
>CAIMKZ010000049.1 GCA_903842065.1 uncultured Acidobacteriaceae bacterium
GTCGCGTCGATGGTGAAGAACAATATCATTCAGGCGCTGACGCAGATGCGGACGCAGAATGAGATCGAGAGCGACCCGAAGGTGAAGGCGGCTGTTGTTCGGTCGCAGTTGCAGCAGGGTGCGCAGGGTGGAGCGTTCAGACAGTGAGGCCAGTCGGCTCAGATGACGCGCTCGTCACGCATCCCGAGTGGGAGCGCTTGGTCCGCTTCGTCAGTTACGTTCAGCATACCAATCAAAGCGGTAAGTGGGATTGTTGGGAATGGACGGGGTCGAAAAGCGATAGGGGGTACGGTCGCGTCGGCCGACGAGGCATTAACCGATTGGCACATCGGTATGCGTATCAGTTGGTAGCCGGTGGATTGGATAGGGTAATGTATGTCTGCCATAGATGCGACAATCGGGTCTGCATCCGCCCATCGCATCTGTTTGTCGGGACGCACACTGACAATATGGCTGACATGGTACGCAAAGGGAGGCAGAGCAAACTCCCGGGGGAACAAAATGGCCGCAACAAACTGACAGAAGTGCAGGCGATTGAAATTCTCAGCGACACAAGGGGTATGGATGAGATCGCTCGCTCGTATCAAGTTGGTAGAACCACGATCAGGGACATTAAGAGTGGCAAGATATGGCCGCACTTGGAGCGAGACGGCGGGGTCTTTCGGAGAGCGATAGGGAAGCGGGCAAATTTGAATCCAAATTGCCCGAGCGGACACCCGTACTCAGGCGGCAACCTCTATGTGCCACCATCGGGTGCTAGGGTGTGTCGCGCTTGCACTAAGATCGCGCAGGCAAAATACAAGGCAAAAAAGCAGGAGACACAACTTGAGTGTAGATGAACGCCGACTTTTGCTGATCGTCGCCGCGCTGGTTCTCGGCGCCCCGAACACGCCGCCGTTGTCTTCGGAAGACAAGTCCTTCCTGGCGACACTGATCGGGGCGAACGACTGGGACACGATACGGGCTGGGTCGATTCCCCTGATCCGGTCCATCGCGCATACCAAGCCGTGATGGAGGTGTATATGAGCGACGTGGACCACATCGCGCGAGGCGTCGCGTGGTACAAACTCCAAAACTGGTTGGAGCAACATCCTGAACACGAGAACAATTTCACGCTTCTGTCCGCTATATATCGGCGCGTGTGCCTGCCTTATGCGCTGGTGAAAGTGGCGAAACGGCTAGAGGGCCGGGGATACAGACTGGATGACATCAACAAATCGGACCGTTCGATTCCACGGTCTTCGATCCGTCGGCGGAAAGACAACTTCCTTCGCGGCATAACGTTCACGATAGAGCGCGCCGCCGCGCGGATTGAGTGAATGATCGCCCCAGGCCACGCTGCGCAACGAGCCGCCGAGCGCCACGGCTTGGAGCCGACGGTGGCGGACTTCGTGCAGGCGGCGCTGGACATTGCCAACGCGAAATCTGCCGGTACGGCAGCGGCGACGTTCCTATGGACGGCGCCGCTCGGCGCCGAGCACTGGCGGGTGCGGCTCTGCGGGAAGATGGTGCGCGTGGCCTACGATGCAGTGACCACGAACATCATCACCGTGCTACCGGAAGACGGCCGTGTCACGCTCGGCGA
>CAIMKZ010000050.1 GCA_903842065.1 uncultured Acidobacteriaceae bacterium
CCCCACTCCAGCTTGAAAGCGCAAACGCCCGATCAGGTATACTTCAACCGCCTGCCAGAATCAATGGCAGCCTAAAAACAAAAACAAGAACTTCCACTTAAGGAAAAGGCAAAAACTGTCCGAACTACCGGGACCACCTCACTTCTTCTTAAGCGCGCGATGCGCTATGTCGCGCCGAAAATAGATTCCATCAAAATGGATCTCGCCTAACGCCTGATAGGCGCGGGCCAGCGCTCCCTCAAGACTGTCGTCCGCTGCGGTCACGCCCAGAACCCGTCCGCCCGCGGTTACGATCTGGCCTTCGACCAAACTCGATCCCGCATGAAAGACCTGCACTCCCGGAACCTTTGCCGCCGCATCCAGTCCCGTCATCGGCAGGCCCGTCTTGTAGCTGCCCGGATAACCGGCCGAACTCGCCACCACGCAGACCGCCGCGCCGGGCTTCCAGCGCAACTCGGTCTGGTCGAGCCGCCCGTCGATCGCGGCCTCCAAAGCTTCCACCAGGTCCGACTCCATCCGCACCAGAATAGCCTGCGTCTCCGGATCGCCGAACCGCGCGTTAAACTCCAGAACCTGCGGTCCGCGCGCCGTCATCATCAGCCCGCAGTAGAGAACCCCGGTAAACGGCGCACCCTCTTCGGCCATCCCGCGAATCGTGGCCTCGGCAATGTGCTTCAGAACCCACTCCCGCATTCCCGGCTCAAGCAAATCATCGGTCGAGTAGACGCCCATTCCTCCGGTATTCGGGCCGGTGTCGCCCTCGCCGATGCGCTTATGGTCCTGCGCCGCGGCCAGCGGAACCGCGCATTTGCCATCGCTCAGGCAAAGGAAGCTGATCTCCTCGCCCTCCAGAAACTCCTCGATCACGATCTGCTGCTCCACCACGCCCAGCAGCGATCCATCGAACAGCCCCCGAACTGAATCAACGGCCTCGGTGCGGTTCTGGCAGATCAAAACGCCCTTGCCCGCAGCCAGCCCATCGGCCTTGACGACCAGCGGCAGATGGAAGACGCCGATGGCCTTCTCAGCTTCGGCGGCCGTAGTACAGATGGCGTACTTTGCCGTAGGAATGTGATGCCGCTCAAGAAACCGCTTGGCAAAGCTCTTGGAGGATTCAAGCATTGCCGCTGCCTTGGTCGGCCCAAAGGCCCGCAGCCCACGCTCCTGTAAAGCATCTACAATCCCCAGCGAAAGCGGCAGCTCAGGGCCGACAATCGTCAGCTCCGGCCGTTCGGCCTCAGCCAGCGCAACCATGGCGTCGAGGCTCTTCAGATCAACTGGCACGCACCGCGCAATCTGCGCGATGCCGCCGTTGCCGGGCGCGCAAACCACTTCTGTAACACGGGGACTGCGGGCAACCGCCCATGCCAGAGCGTGCTCGCGACCGCCAGAGCCGAGTATAAGGACTTTCATGATGCGTGCCTCCGCAAAATATCTTCCGAGACTTTAAGGATATCGGAAATCGAAGCGTGAGGAGTCAAACTGCGCAGTCATATACTGAGGCGTGGTGCAGCGGCGAATCAAACCGTATCTCCAACAGCAGGCCGAGGACGCGAGCCGCGCTGAGCAGCGTCGCGTCTTTCGCCGCAACCAGGTCTTCGGCCTCCTCATCGTCGCCGCCGTCATCTGCGTCTGGTGGCTCTTCCACACCAACCCAAAGTGGATCTTCCCCCCCGGCTGGTGGCGTCCATGACGATTGCATCGAGCAGCCCTTTGGTTGAGGGCACTCGCCTTCCCCTCGCCGTCATCCTCCTCGGCCCCACCGGCAGTGGCAAGACCGCGCTCTCGCTCGCCCTCGCCGAACGCTTCGGTGGCGAGATCGTGAGCTGCGACTCGGTAGCCGTCTACCGCGGCATGGAACTCGGAACCGCCAAGCCCACACACGAAGAACGCGCGCGTGTCCCACACCACCTCATCGACGTCGCCACTCCCGACCGCGCCTTCACGGCGGGCGACTACTCCAGATTGGCCCGTACTATTCTCCAAGAAATCGCCGTGCGCAAGCACCTCCCCATCGTCACCGGCGGAACCGGCCTCTACCTCCGCGCGCTCACCGATGGACTCTTCGCCGGTCCCGAGCGGCAGGAGCCTTTGCGAGCACGTCTCCAATCCAAAGCTCAAGAGCGCGGCAGCGCCGGGTGGCTGCATCGCGTCCTAACTCGCCTCGATCCCGCAACCGCAGCACGCATCCACGCCAACGACACCCCAAAACTCATCCGTGCCATCGAGGTCTGCCTCGCAGGCCGCAAACCCATGTCCCAGCTGATGGCCCGCGACCCCCTCACCGGCTTCCGCCTCCTCCGCATAGGCCTCAACCCGCCCCGCACCTCCCTCTATGACCGCCTCAACAGCCGCTGCGCTCAGATGTTCGCCGACGGCCTCGTCGAAGAGACCCGCGGCCTGCTCGCCGAATACGGCCCTGTCAAAGCTCTCGACTCTCTGGGCTACAGGCAGGCGCTGGCCGCAATCCGTGGCGAGATGAGCGAACCCGAAGCAGTGGCAGCAGCCCAGCAGGGCCACCGCAACTACTCCAAGCGCCAGTTGACCTGGTTCCGCCGCGAACCCGACGTCGAATCGATCGAAGCCTTCGGAGATGAACCCGAGACCCTGCGCCGCGCATCAGTACTGGTAGAGAACCTGCGAACAGCAACCAATTAAACTGAACATTGAGCGCGCGATTCCCCTCACGCGCCAGACAGGAGCTTCCCTTGGCAGAGACAAACCCAGCGGCCATCTTTGATGTAGCGGTAATCGGCGGCGGCCCGGCCGGATACACGGCGGCCATTCGCGGCGCGGAGTACGGGCTCAAGGTTGCGCTCATCGACGCCAGCCCCAAGCTCGGCGGAACCTGCCTGCACGTGGGCTGCATCCCCACCAAGGCCCTGCTCTTCAACGCCGAGCTCTGGGACCAGCTCAAGCACGCCGCCGAGTACGGCATCGCAAACATCGGCACCCCGCAGCTCGACTGGGCAGCCGTTCTCAAGCGCAAGAACGACATCATCGTCAAGCACGCCAAGGGCCTCGACTTCCTGATGAAGAAGCACAGGGTTTCCACCCTTTCAGGTTTTGGAAGAGTCACTGGGCCGGCCAACAACGGCATCCACACCGTAGAAGTCGAATCCGCCGGCGCAAAGAGCGAGATCAAAGCCAAAAACATCATCCTCGCCACCGGTTCCGAAGCCAAGCTCCTCCCCGGCCTCAAGGCCGACGACCGCATCCTCAGCAACATCGAAATTCTCTCGTTGCCCCAGCCCCCCAGGTCCCTCATCGTCATCGGCGCAGGCGCGGTAGGCGTCGAGTTCGCATCCATCTTCCGCAGCTTCGGCGCAGAGGTCTCCATCGTCGAATTTCTGCCCCGCCTCGTCCCCGTCGAAGACGAAGACATCTCCAAGGAACTCGCCCGCCTCTTCCGCAAGCGCGGCATCGATACCAACACCGGTGCAAAGGTCGAGTCCGTCGAGCGCACCGCCGACGGCGTCCGCGTCACCTTCACCGACGCAAACGGCAAGCAGCAGTCGAAAGATGCCGAGAAGGTCCTCGTCGCCGTAGGCCGCGCGCCCCGCACTGAAGGCCTTGGCATCGAAAAGACAAAGATCGAAGTCGAGCGCGGCTTCATCAAGACCAACGAAGCCCAGCAGACCGCCGAGCCGGGCATCTACGCTGTGGGAGACATCGTCGCCGGACTCCCGCAACTGGCCCACTCAGGCGCGATGGCCGGCATGATCGCGATGGCGAAGATCGCCGGCAAACCCTACCGCCCGCTCCGCCGCGACCGCATCCCCGGCTGCACCTACACGGAGCCGCAGATCGGAAGCGTGGGACTCACGGAAGCCCAGGCCAAAGAAAAGGGCTACGACATCAAGGTCGGCAAGTTCCCCATGGCCGGTAACTCCAAGGCCACCATCGTAGGCTCGCACGACGGCTTCGTCAAAATCGTCTCAGACGCCCAGTACGGCGAGATCCTCGGCGTACACATCCTCGGGCCACAAGCCACGGAGATCGTCGCCGAAGCCGTAGCCGTGCTCGAACTCGAAGGCACAGTCGAAGAGATGATGTTCACCGTCCACGCCCACCCCACGCTGAGTGAGTCCCTGCTCGATGCGTACGGCGCAGTGATGGGCATGGCGATCAACGCATAATCCGCAATTCCAACAACAGCAATCCCCCGCTGTCGAGGTCGATGATGAACTCAAAGGTAGTGCTGGTAACAAGCGCTGTTGTTCTCCTCGCCGCAGGTCTCGTGCTGAACTTTGCACCCGACGAAACTGCCGTGTGGCTGGGCGCGCCTCCTTCCCCGGTCGTCTCCACGATTCTCCAGGTGCTGGCGGCGTCACTGCTCGGCATGGGCTTCCTGAACTACTTCTCCCGCGCCAACATCATGGGCGGTATCTACGGCCGCCCGCTTGCGCTCGGCAATCTACTGTTGTTCGCCATCTCGGCAATTGTGCTGGGACGCGGCGCGCACGGCTCCACAGTCCTGCTCGTTGCCGCAGCAGTATCGGCGATACTGGCGCTAGCCTTTGCCTGGCGCATATTCTTTGCCGACCCAGTCGCGGAGCAGGAGACGGGCGCGAAGAAGTAGCATCGAGTTTCAGAAGAAAGCCCTCCGGCCAATGCGACCGGAGGGCTTGTTTTTCCAAGCTGGATTGGCGGTTACAGCTCCATCGACTGCCCCGCTACCAGCTCCTTGCACTTCGCAATGAACTCGGCCAGCGGCACAGAGCCCTTGTCGCCTGCGCCACGAACGCGAACGCTTACCGCATTCGCCGCCGCTTCCTTGTCACCGAAGACCAAAATGTACGGAGTCTTCTGGTTGGCAAAGTCGCGGATCTTGGAGTTCATCTTCTCGTTGCGCAGGTCGGACTGGACGCGCAGCCCCGCGGCCTTCAACTCGGCCTCGACCTTCGCCGCATACTCGGCGTGGCGCTCGCTGATCGGAACCAGACCCACCTGCACCGGCGCAAGCCACAGCGGAAACGCTCCGGCGTAGTGCTCAATCAGCACCCCGAAGAACCGCTCCACCGAACCGAACAGCGCGCGGTGCACCATCACCGGCTGATGCCGTTCGCCGTCTTCGCCTACGTACTCCAGCTCGAAGCGCGCAGGCAGGTTGAAGTCGAATTGAACAGTCGATAACTGCCACAGCCGCCCCAGCACATCGACCAGTTTCACGTCGATCTTCGGCCCGTAGAACGCAGCCTCGCCCGGAATCGTCTTGTACTGGATTCCCTTCCGAGTCAGCGCCCGTTCCAGGCTGCCCACGGCAAGATTCCAGTTCTCGTCCGACCCAGCGTAGTGCGCGCGATCGCCAGGATCCCAAGTCGAAAGCTCGACCTTGAACTCCTTGAAGCCGAAGGTCGTCAGCACCGCCTCTGCAAAGTCGATGCAAGCCACAACCTCGTCTTCAATCTGCCCCGGCGTGCAGAAGATGTGCGCGTCGTCCTGCGTAAAGCCGCGCACGCGCAGCAGGCCGTGCATGGTTCCCGAGCGCTCGTAGCGATACACGTTGCCCAACTCGGCATAGCGGGCCGGCAGGTCGCGGTAGCTCTTGGGCGAGTTCTTATAGATAAGGATGTGGAACGGACAGTTCATCGGCTTCATGCGATACAGCGCATCGTCCAGTTCCATCGGCGTGAACATGTTGCCGGCGTAGAAGCCCTCGTGGCCCGAGGTCTGCCACAGGTTGATGCGGGCCACGTGCGGCGTATACACCAGGTCGTAGCCGCGCCGGATGCACTCCTCGCGCATCCAGTCCTCCATGATCTTGCGCACCATGGCGCCCTTGGGATGGAAGAAGATCAGCCCCGGTCCGGCCAGCTCCTGAATGCTGAAGAGGTCCAACTGCTTGCCCAGCACGCGATGGTCGCGCTTGGCCGCCTCTTCGAGCCGCATAAAGTGCTCGTCCATCTCTTTCTTCGAGAAGAACGCCGTGCCATACACACGCTGCAACTGCGGATTCTTCTCGTCGCCCAGCCAGTACGCGCCGGCCAGGTTCGTCACCTTGAAGGCCTTCACGCGACCCGTCGAAGGCAGGTGCGGCCCGCGGCAAAAGTCCACAAACTTGCCATTGCGATAGAAGCTGATCTCGTCGCCCGGCACGGTGAACTTCGTCAGGAAGTGCACCTTCATGAAGTCGCCGTCCGCCTCAAAGGCCTTCAGGCTCTCTTCGCGCTGAGCAAACTCGTGCACGAGCTTTTCGTCGCGCGCCACCACTTCCGCCATCTTCGCCTCGATAGCAACCAGGTCCTCGGGCGTGAAGGGCTTCTCGCTGTGGAAGTCGTAGAAAAAGCCCGAGTCCGTCGCTGGTCCGTGCCCGAGCTTGGTGCCGGGGAACAGCTCCAGAACCGCCGTCGCCATCACATGCGCCGCCGTATGCCGCAGCACGCGGATCGCATCGGGATCTTTCTCCGTCACCAGCTCAATGCGCGCCGAGACGGTCAGCGGCGTAGTCAGATCCACAAGCCTCGTGGCAGACGCGTCGTGAGCCGCATACATGTCGGCCTCTCCGCTCTCCTGCGTGTGTCCGCCGCATGCGCACGACGTCGGCAGTGCATCCACAGGCGAGATGCGCGCGGCCACCGAAGCCGCGGCCAGACGCGGAGAGATCGAGTTGGCAATGTCGAGGGGCGTCGTACCCGAAAGCACTTCACGGACCGTGCCGTCAGGCAGATGGATGGCGATAGTATTTGCGCTCATGATTACAAAAGTCCCAGCCGGCCGCGGATTGATGAAAAAACGGCCATCTCTTTGAGGATAGTGGCCCGAACCGCGATGAGTCGAGCCGGAAGCCGGCAGCTTGCTCCCTCCCTCTTCAAACCAACCTGCTTCATTGCAGTACCCGCGTCTGGTAACCACAAAAAATTACTATCGGGGGTCATCCTTTGCGCCAATAGATCGAACACATGCCCAAACGTGCAATTTTGGCCTATTTTGGAACAGGTTACAGTCTCTTCATGGCCGGTGTAGCTGCCGGCTCGGGAGGAATGAGAATGAACCACTGCTGTACAAGGGCCCTCGGTCATGAGAACACTCAATTCCCGGCCCGTAGTCGATATAGTGCCTTTTTCCATTGGAACAAAGCCGACAAAAACGAGGCGGCGGCGCAAAGCGAAATGACCGATTCGCAGCGCGATCGTGGCCATAACCGAAAAAAACGTCCCACTCACCCCGAAGAGGGTTTTCCCTTGCCGGACTCCAGCGGAACTCTATGGGGACTTTGCCCCTTTCCAACCAAGATGGTGCCTGCCTGGGAGTTTTAACTTCCTGATCGCTGTTACCACCACAACCAACTCCAGGTCGCTTCTCCGCCCTTGTGCACGATTCGCAGTCCTGGCAACAAAGAAACACCCGCCCAACTCCTTACGCCGGAATCGAGATCTCATCCCCATGGGACTCTCGCCTTCCGGCGTTACTTTTTCCGGCATAACGTCTGCGCAGCCTCACACCACCCCGGGACTACCGCTCAAACGGGGGATACGCGCTGGCACAAAAGACCCGACACTTCATGCCATCGAGGAATGTTCCCGATTCAGAACCCAGGCTACTGTAGCTATAGTCCGGTGATTAGACCCGGGGAACAGGATGCTTCCCATGCAACTACTGTTGAAGAGCTCTGATCAGGCGCCCGACCTCCGCTGCGAAGTCTGCGGCGAAGGCTTCGCCTTTTTCTGCGAGCGCAGAACAGACGACGATCTCGCCACAGCAATCGAGACCGCCCGACAGACGATTCACAGCCACCATCATGGCCCGGCTTCCAACCACGCGCATCCGCGCAATGGCTTTCTGGTCCCGTCATGGAACGGACCTATCGAGTTCTCGGGCGCTGCCCTGCTCGGCAATGCTCCAATTTGGGCGTTGTCGTAGAGCGGGGACGCAAATGAGGAGCCTCTGGGAATTCGCTGCTGGTTAACAGCCGGCAGCGCGCTCGCAAGACGAATTCCACTTCAGACGCCGGACGCGCGACTTCACCCTTAGAGGTCATCGCGCTCCGGCGTTGCCTTTTTCCCTTGCTGCTACGAGCCGCTTCCCGGCGTCTGCGGCGGATTCCGCTCTCCCTGCATCGCGGCCGGGCAGGTGGCTCCTGTCCCAGGGACCTGTTTCGCGCCACTAAAAATGGGCGCCCCGGGTCCCTCGCATTTGGGGACCCGGGAAACCACGAACCTCCACCAAGCACATCCAACCAATCGCGCCTGCGCAAGCAGACCCCGGAGGGGTCGCATGAAAATAGCCCCGGGTGAAACCCGGGGAACCATGCCCCCAAAAGTATGTTGGGTACGGCCGCGTCCCGTTGGGACGCGACCGTACCCAAACCCACCCCCATTTGCCGATTAATTCCCGCTCCCGCGTATCCTGAAACTAACCCCGATTTCACTTCACCGGGGCCGCAAAACAGGAAATCCGTAAGTCCTTTAGATTCGGCACTTACGAATCACAAAATGCAAAGCCCTTTATTTTCATAATCTTACGTATACAAACACAAATATTTTATAACCAGCTTGCAATCATGCACTTGTAATTCAGATGTCGCAATGCGGTACGAATAGCTCCCGTCCACCCCAGCCTATTCTGGCCCGCAAAAAGGCTCTGCGCCGCTCAACGCGGCGCGGAGCCTCGGGTCCCCGCCTCGGGGGCTACTTCAGGCTTTCCAGCTTCTGAATCTGCTCCGGCGTGGTGGAGCCGGAGGGGATAAACGAGGCCATCTCGCCGGCATCGATTCTACTGGAGAAGCGGCTGGAAAGGCCAACTCGTTCGCGCTCAGTGCCAGGGTTCCCATCCGGTTTCTCCCTGCGGGGAGATCTCCGGACAAATGATCTGGGGGCCGCGTCCGGAGATCCCCGCAAATGGATTAGTCGCCGGTTCGACGGGATTTTGTTACATCCGGCGGCATTTAGCCACAGAATCCTGGAGAGAGCTGTCTGTGGAAGCTCTGCCGGTAACGCTTTGTCGATCAGATTCCATCTTCCGCCGCATTTTTGATTATCATACGATATATCGTATGATATATCTAACTAGTATTGGAGATTGGCATGAGAACGGGTCCATCGAGCCATCCGGAACGGGCTCAAGGCAACGGGAGTGGCGACCAACGCGGATCACGTCACGCCGTCAGGGAAGGGATCCTCACCGATTCCAGCGTTCGGGATAGAAAGGCAAAACCGCTTCGCGGCCAACCTGCGCCCGGAACCATCGGCGTGATCCAGGAGTTTGGTGGGGGGCATGATATCCGCGGTGGTGGCGGCTTTGGCCCCGGTGGCCGCCGCATGTTCGGCTCGGGCGGCGTGAAGCTGGCTGTTCTGAAATTGTTGAGCGAGGAGCCGGCACACGGCTACCACCTGATCAAGAAGATGGAAGAGAGACTGGCGGGCGGATATTCGCCGAGCGCCGGCGCGATCTATCCGACGCTGAACCTGCTGGAGGATGAAGGGCTGATCGAGGCCACGAAGCAGGAGAACCGGAAGATGTACTCGATTACCGCCGAGGGCAGCCTCTTCCTTGAGCAGAACAAGGCGCGGGTTCAGGCGGTCTTTGCGCAGATGGAAGAAGCCGGGCGAGTCTTTGCCCGCGGGCGCTCGCCGGAGTTGATACGCGCCATCGAAAATCTGCGCGGAGCCGTATCGGCCCGTGTTGCGCGCGGCAATGCGCCGCCAGAACAGATTCGGAAGATGGCAGAGGCGATTCACGCCGCGGCCAGAACCATAGACGAACTATAAGAGCGCAAGGATATTTGCGCTTTGCGCGCGCCGCATTGTCGGCCCGCCAGTGAGAGAAAGGGATATTAAACGATGCGTGCTTTGGGATCGGGAATTGGATTCAACGCCGATAAGGGCGGGGGCGGAGGCGGTCGAGGCTCGAAGAATGGAGTCGAGCTGCCCAAGCCCAAACTGCATTTCAAGAAAGTTCGCCAGCAGATATGGGCGCTGGTAGGGCCGCGCAAATGGCTGCTGCTCTTTGCCATGTGTCTGATGTTTATCAACCGCTTCTCAGGCATGGTTGTGCCTTACATCAGCAAAATGCTGGTGGACAAGGTACTTTCGCCAATGCACCACGAGTTGCTGCCGCGTATCGTGGCGATCGTATTCGCGGCTATGATTTTGCAGGCCTTCACTTCGTTCTGGCTCACGCAGTTGCTGGCCAAAGCCGGGCAGCGCCTCATTGCCGAGATGCGCCTCAAGGTGCAGCGGCACGTGAGCCTGCTGTCCGTCTCCTACTACGACGAGAATCGCACTGGCGTGCTGGTTGCGCGCATCATGAGCGACGTCGAAGGCGTGCGCAATCTGGTCGGCACGGGATTGGTGGAGTTTCTCGGCGGCATCGTAACTGCGGTGCTGGCCTTCGGATATCTGTTGAGCCGCAGTGTCAGCGTCACTCTGGTCGTCTTTGCCGTGCTGGGCGTCTTCATCATCGGCATTCAGCGCGCCATGCGCAGGATCAGGCCTGTCTTCCGCGAACGGAACAGAATCAACGCTGAAGTCACCGGCCGCCTCACCGAATCGATCGGCGGCGTCCGCGTCGTCAAGGGCTATCATGCAGAAGATCGCGAGCACCGGACCTTCTCGGCGGGCATCGACCGGATGCTGGCCAACGCCATGAAGTCAGTCTCCATGACCAGCATGCTCAGCACGGCTTCGGCCGGCGTGCTTGGGCTTGTCTCCGCACTGGTTATGTGGATGGGCAGTAACAACGTGCTGTTGCAGAACTGGTCGGTCGGCGACTACGTCAGCTACAACCTGTTTCTCGCCTTCATGATCTCACCGGTCTTTCAGATGACCAACATCGGCACGCAGTTGATGGAAGCGCTCGCAGGCCTCGATCGCACCAACGAGATCATGTCTGAGATCGAAGAGAATCAGACGCCGGGCCGCACCCTCTCGATTCCGCCCATCAGCGGCACCGTGAAGTTCGAAGACGTGCGCTTTGCATACGAGAAGGACAAACCCGTGTTGCACGGCATCACCTTCGACGCTCAGCCGGGCACGGTTACTGCGTTGGTCGGCTCGTCGGGTTCGGGCAAGTCCACCATTATCAGCCTGGTCTGCGGCTTCCATACACCGACCTCAGGCAGCATAACGGTTGACGGCTACGATCTGGCGCGCGTAGATCTCGACACCTTCCGCTCGCAGCTCGGCGTGGTCTTGCAGGAGTCGTTTCTCTTCGACGGCACCATCCGCGAGAACATTCTGTTCTCACGCCCCGAAGCCACCGAAGAGGAGTTCCAGTATGCCTGCCGCACGGCGCGCGTCGACGAGTTTGCCGAGCGCTTTCCGGAAGGCTACGAGACGATCGTTGGCGAGCGCGGCGTCAAGCTCTCGGGCGGACAGCGCCAGAGGCTCTCGATAGCAAGAGCGCTGCTGGCCGAGCCGCGCATCCTGATCCTCGACGAAGCGACCAGCTCACTCGACTCCGAGTCCGAAGCCCTGATTCAGGCCGGACTTGCCAAGCTGATGCAGGGACGTACGACCTTCGTGATCGCGCACAGGCTTTCGACGATTCGCCGCGCCGACCAGATTCTGGTGATCGAAGAAGGACGCATCGTCGAACACGGAAACCACCAGGAATTGCTCGCAAAAGGCGGACGCTACTACGACCTCTACACCCGTCAGCACGGGCTGGAGCAGAACCTCTTCCTCGCCCCCGGCGAAGGAGACACGACCGACGAGGAGCCGGTGGAAGAGTAGGCGATCGCGGGCGAGCTACCTTTGGCTTCGCACCCTCATCAAACACAAAAACGCCCAGCGCCCCGTGAGAAGCGCTGGGCGTTTTTAGTTTATTGCGAGGCATAGAAGCAACATGTCGCGTACTTCCGCATAGTTAACTCGACATCACAAACGAGCTTGACTTGGGAAGGAATGATGGCCAGGGGCGGGATTGAACCGCCAACTCCGCCCCTGACCGGTGCTAGTTCCTACGTGGTCTCTAATCCTCAGTGTCCAGACGTTGTAATACCAGCGACTACTTCACCATGTAAAGAAATTGTGCCGTCGAGGTGGAAGTGTTGATGTTCGCGTGAGCGGTCTTCCCTGTTGAAGGCACGCGATAGGCCGTGCCGGGAGTCAGCTTCCTCAGTTCCTTTCCGAAGAGCATGTCGGTATTGCCTTCGGTCGCGATCCATATCTCCTCGACGCCGTGGGCATCGCTGTATGGCCGCGACATGGTCATGGACGGCAAATCGACCTGCGTCAAGGCGTTGTACTGGATCAGGCCGTCGTCCTTGGTGATGAGCGCGCGTTCCTTGTCGTGCCAGGCGTTCGTCACCTGCGCCTTTTGACTGTTGTCGACGACCTCAAGCGTGGCCTTCGGCGTGAACCCCTCAGGCAGCTTCTGACTGACGACGTAGAACGTCATGTAGCGATCGCCGGTTGCGGTCATGCGGAAGTCGAGTCCGGGCGAAATGATGAAGGCCTTACCCTTCGACAGCTCGAATGTTTTGGAGCCGGACGTAATGACTCCGGTGCCGGAGTTCACCACGAAGCTCTCCTGGATGCCTTTCAGCTCGCCATTGATCGGGTGGGCAGAGGAGCCAGGCTCGAGCATGGCGTAGCTGACCGCTTCGGCATTGGTGAGAACCGCGCCTTTGTGCGTGGGATGCAGGGGGTCAGAGCCCTGGAGCGCGGTGAGCATGTCGCGAACATAGAGATTGCCGTGCACCATTCTGGGGAATGAGTCGCGCCAGTTGCCCATGAACATGTCGACGTCCTGCTCGGTCGCCGGGTTGATCGGGCTGTTATCAAGCCTCGAGTAATCCAATGAGCCGAGTGCTCCACCCTGCGCACCGGGGCCGGTTGTCGCCCGCACGAGTGGTCCCATGTAGATCATCTCGACCGGTTCATCGCCCATGTTGAGATTGCTGTGCGCGGCGAGCCCCGTAGGAGGAATTCTGTACGCCTGACCTGGGACCATGCGGCTGATTTTCTTGCCTAGCGAGAGAATCGTCTCGCCTTTGACCATGATCCACGCCTCTTCACCAGCATGGCTGTGAGGCTGAGGTATCGAATGCGGTGGAATGGTGCAGAGCGTCAGGCCGCTGGGACCGCCGTTACAGGTATGGACCCAGTGCGCGCCAACCCTTCTGTCAAGGTCGAAGCGGTTCACGACCACGATGTCAGGGCTGGACTTCGAGTTGTCGGGCAGCGGCTGCGCTCTGACGTAGAAGGCCAGAGGCTCCTTGCCGGTACTGGTCAGCTTGAAATCGAAGTCCGGCGTGAGCGTGAATCCTACGCCGTCTTTGACATCGTAAGACTTGGAATTGACCGTGATCTTGCCTTTGCCCGCGGTGGCCAGAAAGATCTGCACATCACCCTTGGGGACTCTCCCGCTGGCTGAGGCGCCGGGAGCCAGCGTCGCATAGCTGACTGTCGAGATGTCGGTGAGGACGGCGCCCTTACGGGTGGGGTGAACCGCGTCGGGCCCCTGCACCCGGGTCAGAATATCGCGCAAGACAAGGCTGCCATACGCCGTGCGGGGCTTTGAGTTCCTGTAGTCGTTGACGAACATATCGACATTCGGATCGACAGAAGGGTTAACAGGCGACGGGTCCAGCGCATCTTCCCGGAAGGTTGGCTGCTGCTGACCACCACGCGGTGCTGGCTGCGCATAATCGGTTGTAGCAACAAAGCAAATTGCAAGGATAGAAAGTGCAATGAATCTTTTCATGTTGACTCCAGATACTCTGAACTCTGCACTGCATGCCAATTGGTTTTGCGAGCCCGAAGAGTCAGCGCCGGTGTTGGTACAACTCGGAGCTGCGCTGTCGGGAGCAGACACTGTCAGCGATAGACCGGCAACTGACCAGGAATCTTCAGCACAATCTTGTAGATGCTGGTGGCAGCCGTGAAGTAGGCCGTCTTGCCATCCGCACCGCCCCACGCCAGATTGGCCGCGACTTCGGGGAAGAGAATCTTGCCCAGCAACTGGCCCTTGGGTGAGTAGATGAAGAAGCCGCCCGGCCCCGAAGCCCAGAGGTTTCCCTGGGAATCCACCTTCATGCCGTCCGGAACTCCATCACCCGGCTCTTTGCTCATATCTGCAAAAACCTGCCGGTTGGCCAGTGTCCCATCGGGCTTCACATCGTATTTGTAGACGATTGCAGGATTCTGCGAATTCGCGACGTAGAAGGTATTGCCATCGAGCGAGAAAGCCAGTCCGTTGGGGCGAGGCAGGTCGGTGATTACCGCAGTCAGGTTGCCGTCCTTGTAGCGGTACACGCCGTTGAACTTGATTGCGTGGCGGGGATCTTTGTCTAGGTCCTTGCTGGGTGCAGCAGGATCGAAGAAGCCATATGGCGGGTCTGTAAAGTAGAGCGCGCCGTCCGCGGCGAAGACCAGATCATTCGGGCTGTTGAATTGCTGGCCCTGATATTTGTCCAGAAACGCCTTCACGTTCAGCTTGTCGTCCACCTGCGCAATGCGCCGCATGCCGTGCTGCATCAACAGCACCGAACCATCCTTGTTGACAGCCATTGCATTCGAGCCGCCGTAACCACCGGCAGGGAAACTCTCCAGGCCGCCAGCCTTTTCGAGCAGGACCTTCAGCTTGCCATCGGGCGTAAGGCTGTAGACCTTGTTGCCGCTCAGATCGCTGAACCACAAGGCGCCCTTGTGCCACATGGGGCCCTCGGTCCACACGAAACCGGTGGCGACCTTCTCGAGCTTCGCATCCAATGCAATCACGGCATCGAGCGCCGGCGAGTTACGGACGACCTTGGCTGTTGGCACGGCCTCGTGAACGGCCGTCTGCCCTGAAGCGATGGCGGCTGTTGCGAAAAATAGTACGCTCGCCAGTTCAACAACAGTGTTCCTTGCATTCAACTTCATATGAGTAGATCTCCCTGCTGATTCTCCAGAATGACTAAGGCAATGCGAAGACGACATAGGTGCCGGCGGTCACGGAAGCTGCCGCAGCAGTGCCTGGCTTGGCCGTAGCACCGCCGCGCGCCGGACTGGTTGCAATCACAACATACTGCTTGCCATTGACGGCGTAAACCGCCGGCGTGGCTGCGCCGTGACCCGGCAGGTGTCCGGTCCACAGTATCTTACCCGTGGCGCTGTCGAATGCGCGGAACTTGAGGTCGTACTCCGTGCCACCGCCGAACAGCACACCTGTAGCGGTGAGAACCGTTCCGCCATGGCTACCGGCTCCGGTCCTGGTGAGTCCCTTCTCCGCTAGTTCCGTATGCTCACCGTAAGGCACCGTCCACAGGTACTGGCCGGTATTCATGTCGACGGCGCTGAGCGTACCCCAGGGATATCCACCCGCGTTATATCCTTCTGGATCGGTGAAGTAGCGATAGCCGGTGAACGTGTACTGGTTGGGGCTCGCGTTCTGTCCACCGCCACCACCGCGCTGTGGAGGCGCATTGGGCGAGTCCTTGCCGGTTCTGAGGTACGAGACCAGGTTTTCAATCGCGGCATTCTGCAATCCTGTGAACCCTGGCATGACACCGCGACCGTTCTGAATCACCTTCGAGACATCCTCGTTCGACAACCGCTGGCTCAAACCGACAAGCGACGGAATAGCCGGCGGCGCTCCCAGCCTCTCAGCACCGTGGCAGACCTGGCATTGCTGCCGGTATATCTTCTCTCCCTGTCCGGCCAGACGATAGGCGGCTGCATCGGTGAGAAGGCCCAGCGAGTAGACGTTGTTTACATTGGCGAACAGGATCCCCTTCTCAGGATCTACAGACATACCGCCCCATTCGACGCCGCCCTTCCAGCCGGGAGAAATTAGCGTCTCTCTGTCAATGCTCAGCGGCGTGAACGGCTGCATAGTACCCAGAAATGTATCCCATTGTTGCTGTGCCCATTTGCGCATCGCAGGTGTGCGGTTGGTAACTTCGTCGCGGCCCAGCGTCACTTTGTTCAACGGCTTCGGCAAAGTTGGTACGGGCTGCGTTGGGGAAGCCATCTCGCCGGGCACAGTGCTCGCAGGCACTTTCGTCTCGACAATCGGAAACAGCGACTCTCCGGTGACACGATCAAAGATATAGAGGAAGCCAAACTTGTTAGTGGCTGCCACCGCGTCCACCCGCTTGCCCTTACTGTTGACAGTGAGCAGCACGGGCGGAGCGGCAAAATCCGAGTCCCACAGGTCGTGATGGGTTGCCTGAAAATACCACAGCATCTTGCCGGTACTGGCGTTCAGAGCGATCACGCAGTTGGAGAACAGATTGTTGCCCGGACGGTGTACGCCATAGAAGTCGTCTCCCGCCGAGCCCGTGGCGATGAACACAATGCCGCGATCGGTATCGACGATTGAGCCGGCCCATGCGTTGGCGCCGCCCATCCATTCCCGCGGGTTGGGCGGCCACGTCTCGGAACCCGGCTCTCCCGCCGCAGGAACTGTATGAAAGGTCCAGCGCAGCTGCCCGGTGCGAACATCGAAAGCCCGCTCATCGCCCGGCGCTGCCGGCGTGGTTTCCGACACTCGGCCGCCGAGGATCAGGAGATCCTTGTATACCACCGCCGGCGAAGTCGCGCTGTAGGCGAGGCCGGGCCGGGCACCGTCCAGATTCTCTCGCAGGTCGATACGGCCGTTGCTGCCGAAATCTTTGATCCCGGTTCCATCGGAGGCATGGATGGCATAGATATAGCTTCCCATTGCACAGAAAACCCGGCTATCCTTGCCGTCGCTCCACCAGGTCAGCCCGCGGGTGGCGCTGTTGTTGCCCACGCCCGAGTCAAATATCCATTTCTGTTTGCCCGTCGTCGCATCGAGAGCGATCACCTTCTGGCGCGGCGTCACAACGTACATCGTGCCATTCACTATGAGCGGCGTGGTCTCCAGTGAGCCGTCGTCGGGCGTCTCAAACCGCCAGACTTCTTTCAGGCGGCCGACATTGGCCTTCGTGATCTGCCGGAGCGACGAGTAGTGCGTTCCGCCCGGATCGCCTCCATAGGAATACCAGTTGTCTGCTGCCGGCGGTGCCGATTGCGCCGCGCACGTCATTGCGAACAACAGCACTCCCACCACCCTCAAACGATTAACCAAAACGACCTCCTAATTACATAAAGGGAATATGGCAGGAGACTGGCAGGCGACCTCGCCTTGCCTGTTGCGAATGCAGTGGTTGTCGTAGATCAAAAGGTCTGTGAGCCGGGCAAGACGAATTTACAACGAGCACGGAAAGGCTGTCCAGCGCCAATTTCAGCAAGGTTGGCCAATCCGCCGGTCCCTTTGTCGATCTCGCGATCAAAGAAAAGACATGTACATGAATCTCGCCGCCTCCTCTTGCGGCATTGAGCGCATCGGCTGACATGGTTTCCCGCGGAATATTTTCGTCGCCGCATTTTGCAATTTGAATGTCACAGCACCGCACAGGATGATAGAATTCGCGGCAGCATTCCCCTTTGCTTCTCGCTTTGACAATTTACTTGAAACCACAGGAGGTCGGATTTTCCATGAAGAGGGACACATCAATGACGCTTGCAGGCAAGAATCTACTGGCAGCCGGTTTTGCCGCGGTGCTGCTGCTTTCAGGTCATTCCGTTGCAGCGCAGGCAACAACCGCACCTGCTGCGAAGGTGACTCCAAAAGAGCCGGTCGCAACCCCCGATGAATATAAAGCGCACGTGATTCGTCAGGTTGACCTGCCCGAGACGGAGCTGGTCAAAGGCTCCAACTCCCGGCTTGTCGTCGGCGAACAATCCATGATCAGCTTTCTGACGATGGACGCTCACTCCTATTTCGCGCCGCATCAACACGCGCAGGAACAGATCATGATCGTATTGTCGGGCTGGTGCGACGAGATCATCGAAGGCAAGCTCTACAGGGTAAAGGCCGGCGATGTCGTTGTTCTGCCGTCCAACATAGTGCATGGCGCATACATTGGCGATGAGGACGTTCAGGTGATCGACGTATTCGGCAGCCCGCGCGCAGACTACCTGTTAAAGATGTTGCAGGTTATGGCGGATTTGAACAAGAAGCAACAGGGAGCCAAGAAGTAGTCGCCCCTTGCGTCAACATCAGCTCATTCATCTGGAGGTTTAGCCATGGCTAAGAATATTTCTCGGCGCAAGTTCTTTACGGGCGCTGCGGCAAGCGGACTAGCTGCCGCTTCAGTGTCCACGATTGCCGCCCAGACTCCCCAAAAACCGAAGGCAGTAGGATTGCCTGATGTCTGGGGTCAGGATTTTCTGTATCAGTGGTGTCCACCGGAGAACGTCAAAAGAGACCTTACTCCGGGTCCAGGGGTCATCCGGTTAAGCAATAGCCAGGACATCACCAACAAGGAGGGGACGGACTACGCCAGCCTCTTCAAGTCCATGCGCGATGGCGGCTGGACCGCGTGCGAGGCGGCATCCGCAGCATGGCTCAGCAGGAAGATGCCCGACTCCGAAGTCCGGGAGATCAAAGCACAACTGAAGGCCCATGATGTGGTCTTCTACAACATCCATTGCGCAGGCAACATTATTGCCCCCGACCCGGAGGCCGAGCAGTGGCAAAGACACATCATCGATGCCATTCATGCTGCCGAGGAGATGGACCTCCGGATGGTACTGACCCACACTGGCAGCATGTATCCCAATCGAAACACAGCGCATCCTCTGAACTGGAGCCGCCAAGGCTGGGAGAGATCGGTCAAGGCCCTCAAGAATATCTGCAAGGCAACAGCGGGCAGCAAGATCAAGGTTGCCATTGAACCGGTAAACACGGAAGCCATCAATAATCCCTGGGCCATGAAGCGTCTGCGCGAGGATGTTGGGGATGAGCGGATCATGTGCGGGCTCGATATCACCAATATGGCCTACGCCGGCGTGGCATTCCGTATGACTGAGCTGCTGAACACTACCTTCGAGCTGCTCGAGGGCATGATCGGTTACATTCACGCAAAGGATTTTGTGTGGGACGGCATGCTTCCTGGCCTCGACTGGGCGATGAATGGCACTGGCAATATGGACTATGAAGTCTTCCTGGCCCATATCAGCAGAATCAAGGATCCCATCGTGTACGTGGAGTTCCTCAGTTCTGCCGAGGAGTACCAGCAGGCGCAGCGCAATATCCGGTCGATTGCCAACAAAATTGGAGTCAAAATCTACGGCACGCAAGCCTGATTCGATTCAGAATCTGGCACTCACTACTGCTCGAAGAGCAGGATGAAATCGCGATGTATTTGCCGATGAGAATGAGGTTAGCCTTATGAAAAGACAACTCGGAATGCTTGGGATAGCCCTTGGGATGATCTGTCTGCCAGCGATGGCGTTGGCAGCCACCGACTTCAGCGGGGCGTGGGTCCGGAACAACGCCCACAGCGACCCCGCGCCGAATCTAATGTGGACCACGCGGGTAAGCACAGCCATGGGGGGCGGGCGAGCCCCTTCCGAGGTGATCCTGAATGTCCATCAGGACGCCACGAGCATGCAGGCACCCGACTCACAAAGCCGGGTGCGCAGTTACACGCTGGACGGTAAGCCGCATACCAGGGCCACCGACACCGGACTTGAGAAAGCCACGGTAACTGCAAGTTTCGAGGGAGATACCCTGGTGATTGAGACCTCCCAGCCGTTTGGCGGGATGCCGGGGAATGCCACGCTCAAGATCAAGGAAGTGTGGTCCCTCTCTGCTGACGGCAAAACCTTGACCGTCACCACAACCCGCGACGTACCGGCAAGGCACCAGTCCTTCAAGCAGGAATACACCCGGACACAATCCGCCTCCGGCGCCATCTGCTCAGCCGGATGCGTGGTTCCAAAATAAGCCCAGTGGCGGCCAAGTAATTTCTGGCCGCTGTCTCACACAGGCAGCAGATATATTTCAAGAAACCCGCACCCGCGAAACGGTGCGGGTTTCTTGCATGATCTGAAATCAGGATGCCAATTTGTGTATTCCCTGGCTGCCGGCTTGACCACGCATTATTGTGGAAGGGTCAGTTGCTCGGGTGAATCACGGATTCCGATCGTGGCGTCACCCAGACCGAGCTAGAGGCACAAGAGCCCTCCAGACGCAAAACATGGGAACCGGGATAGCGTTTAAGAACGACGGTCAGGTTCTCTCGTGACAGAATGAAGGCGGCTTTCGACAAGGCCTCCGCAGCCGTTCCACTCCGCGTGACGACAGTGACCTGGCACATGTTCTCTACCGGCTCTCCGGTGCGCGGGTCGAAGATATGACTGTATGTGTGAGACCCGGACTCCAGAGATTGCCGCGTGACACCTGAAGTGGATAGCGATGTGTCGCGGAGATCGACTACCGCCAGGGCCTTCGATTGATTTGCCGGATTGGATATCGCGATGCGCCACGCGCGCTGCCCCGGCGGATGCCCAATCGCGCTTATGCTGCTTCCGCCCGCACTCACCAGTGCCGCGTGAATCCCGAGCCGCTTCATGACTTTCGTCGCTTGATCGGCGGCGAACCCTTTCCCTATTCCGCCCGGATCCATTTCGAGGCCCGGTACCGCATATCGGATGGTTCTTTCCCGGGGGTCGATCCGGACCTTGTCGAATCCAGTGGCGAGCCTCGCGGCTGCGATCTGTTCGGCAGTCGGCAGGCCTGGGTGCCGAGAAAAGAAGCCCCACGCCCGCACCAGGGCTCCCACTGTCGGATCGAAGGTCCCTTCGGTGTCGTCGTAGAACTTGCGGCTGACGGCGACGAAATTGAACAACTCGGCCGACGCGTGAAAAGGCTGTTCGGGAGCCTTCTGGTTCATCCGGCTCAGTTCGCTCGCGGGATTGTAGTTGCTGAGCAGCCGGTCGACGCGCGCCATTTCGTCCAGCGCCGAGGCGATCGCGCCCCTGGCCCGTTCCGGGTTCGCATCGTAGACCTGAACCTCAAAAAGGGTTCCCATGATCACGCGGGAGTCGCGATACAAGGTGGCTTTCGCCGCCAGGCACGGGACCGCCCACGCAAGCATCAGCGTCAGAGCCAGAATGGCAGGAGAGGCTTTCAAAAGGCTTTTGAATATCCGCCGCATGACGCGCTGTTCATTTTGAGGCCGGATAATAATGGACCTTCACATCCTTCACAACATCCGTTCCGATATCGGGCTTCGACGGCAGGTAAAGCGTTTCGATCGACAGTTCCTGTGCAGAGTCGCCCACTTCCAGATCGCCCTGAAACAGGACATTGTTCTGGTCGTCGATATTGACCTCGAAGCGGAACTTGTACTTTCCGGGCGCGACCTTGAATTTCCCCAGATCGAAGGGCATCGTTCCCTCGCTCACGTTGGGCGTGGGGCCGGTTACGGCATTGATTAACGATTGCGGAGCCTTGGCCCATCCAGCCAGCTTGACCCACTCCGGGCAAACCTTTCCCGATTCGTAATAGGTCGTCGAAAGGTCGTTGCTGACGAAGAGCGTCTGGGCTATATTGCCCTTGCTGTCCTCAAGCCATATCGCGGTGTGATAGGTAGGATCAACTGTCCCCGGATCGAGGTACACGAATTGCACCTCGATTCGGCCCGCCGGATTGGCCGCGTAGGCCGACATCGATGAAAAACAGGCCAGCAGAGAGAATGCCAGAAGGCACATCACGGATTTTCGCATCTTGTCACTTCGCTCCCCGGAAGGGCTTCGAGCGCCTTCCCAAAATTCACTTTGGGAGAGGGGAAATCGGGTTCCGATTTCCCCTGCCCATCTGCTTCACTATAGAACCCTGACGATACTCATTGCTTGGGAGCTGCGTCGCCACTCGGCCAGGCATCAGTTACGCCGCCTGGCCTGGGAGCTGGTACGTTGCCTGGTCTGGGAGCTGATGCGCCTCCTGTTCTGTTTTGCGCCGCCCGCTCGGGGGTGATTTCCAGTGGACCCATCCACTTCAACTGGTCGTCAACCGAACCAGGAAGTTTGAAGGCTTTCTTGAACGACTCCAGCTTCTCGCCCCGAACATCGATACTGGCCAGATCGTAGTTTCCGACGCCCATCTGTCCCAGGTACTGGACGTAGCCAATCCAGCTCGGATCCATCCCCATCGCCTCAATAGCGACGCGGTCGGCGGCGACGTAATCGGTGGACGCCATTGCGATCTTCCAATCCACCTTGGGGCCATTGATCGGACCATCGCCTTCCATGGCTTCAAAGCCATCCAGAACGGTCGCTCCCCAATAGGGCGCCAGGTGCTGAGACACCAGGAACAGGTTGTACTGGTGCTGCCAGTGGCCGCCGACGTGAACTTTCCGTTTGTCGCTCCAGGGCGTTGCGTCCTTGAGGAGGCTGCGCACCGGCGCGCCCATCGACATATTCTTGATGGCGCCGGTGTAAATCACTGCATTGTGTGTCTTGGGAATGCAGCAGTTAATAACGAAAGCATCCGGATCGACGAGCCGCGAAGCAATCCTGCACGGCGTGGGATGTAGATTTACGTCGATCGTCTGCATCAACGCCGGCTTCTCCCCGTTGAAGTCGATCAAGCTCACTTTTTGAGACTTGAAGTCCTTCTCCAGTTCGCTGTACTCGAAGTTTTCGAAAGCGGCTGGAGTATAGTTCGACGCCGCCTCACCGATGTACACCGGCCCCTTGAAGCGGGGACCAAGGTAATCGAGAATTCCGGCCACCGCATCGCGGTGCGTGGAAGCTATCTGGTTGGTTGTGGAGGTGAAATTCACCTTGATGACCACGGACTTCTTGCGCTTCAGTCCCAGGATCATCTCCCGATCGATACCGACCAGCGCATCGTGGGTGCCTTGTCTCCGGCTTACCGCCCGAACCACGCTCACCGCCGAGCGATTGGCCGCGGGGACAATAGCAGGCATCGGAAGATCGAGCGTCGGCTTAGGGGCATGCTGGGCCAGGAGCTGCCCCGCGCGCGTGAAGGCCAGCGCGCCGGCGCTGGCGAACAACATCTGGCGACGTGTGAATTCTTTTGACATAGGGATCGCTATCCTTATCGTGAAGTATTCCACCAGGTTTCGCCGGGGCCGAAGCACGTAGTGACTTCTTGGCCAGCTTGAGATCGAACGGGTTGGTCGAGTCGGTGGTCCTGGCGGCTGAGTTAACTCCGCTGATGGGGGGAGTCAAGCAGGCGCGAGATAGGTTGAATTGTGAACGACAGGTAGAGGAAGAGTCAAGCAGGCACCCGACAGGTTGAATTGTGACCGACAGGTCGAACAGAAGTCAAGCAGGCGCGAAACAGGATGGATAGTAAACGGGCCGAAACAGTTGAAAGCCCTTCCCACTGACTCAGCGCCCGGGCAATACCAAATAGAGCTGCTCCGGTCGTTAGGCTCGCGGCTTGCTTCCAACAAGCCGCGAGAATCGAGGTTTGGGTGGACTTCCCGATGGAGCCCTCCTACCTGCCTACATCAGCTCTTTGGACGGTAGTCTTTCTCTTCACCGTGAAAATGAGATCTGGATCACATGAGTCCCGGTCGCATGAATTCCGTGTTGGTTGGGTATTGGCTTCTTGAATTTCCACTGCCACCCGGCAGATTCGGGAGCCTCCACATTTTTTAATTAGAGAATTGAAAACTTTTTGATAGACATGTCCGTCTTAAGTGGCTTATATTTCCCCAATCATAGTGAGGCGGCTGTCCTACAGGTTCTTCTGTAAAGGTCAGCTCATTTTTCCCCCAGCTTTATATTCATCATTCCGAAAAATGCTTCTCGTCGGCCATGGAAATCGCCAGTGTGAATTTCTGTGCTCAACCACCCTTGAGAAGTGCCATCCATTTGGCATTATCCATCAACTTTGGAGGCGTACGAATGACAGCACGTTTTGGTTTACGAATCCTGCTAGCGATATCGATTACCCTTGCGGCTCTGGGTAATCCTTTATTCGCACAAGTAAAGTCCAGCGCGATCACGGGCACTGTTACCGACCAGAGCGGTGCGGTTATGCCGAACGTGACGGTAACCGTGACGCAGCAAGAGACGAACACGATCACGAAAACCGAATCCGACAGTAAAGGCGGATACACGGTACCCTACCTTCCGATCGGCCACTACACGCTTACGGTCACTGCCCCCGGGTTCAGTACCTACCGCAAGACCGATATCAACCTTGCCGGCGGTGCCACAATGAGAGCCGATGTCCCTATGGCGATCGGCAACACGACCGCGACGGTTGAGGTCCAGGCAAATGCGCTTGCCATTCAGACGGAAAACGCTACCGTCTCGAACGCGATAAGCGAGCAATCAATCGCCAATCTCCCCAACATCAACGGCAATTCCTTGTACTATGCGACGTTGGAGTCCGGTGTCGTGGGCACTCCGCAACAGCTTACAAGCACGAATTTGGGCGTTGGATATCGCGACCGGCGAGACATGTCTGGTATGCGTATCAATGGCGGACAGATCGGCAGCAACGACGTGCTGCTCGATGGTATCTCGGTCCAGGGCGCCGCATGGCATGAGACTGCGGTGCTTCCTAATCCAGATGCGCTTTCTGAAGTCCGGGTTACGACCAACAACTTCACAGCAGATATCGGCCTGGCCCAGGGCATCGTCTCGCAGACCACCAAGGGGGGCACAAACAAGTTCCATGGCGATCTCAACTTCATGATGCGCAATGAAGATCTGAACGCCAACAGCTTCAGCAACAACCACCAGGGCATTGCCAGGCCGAGGTACCGGTTGCTCCAGGGTGGCGGCAGCGTCGGCGGTCCAATCATCATCCCGAGGCTGTATAACGGCAAGAATAAGCTGTTCTTCTTCGCATCGTTCCTGCGGCTTGTCCACTCAGACGCCGTTACCCTTCAGACCACCGTGCCTACCCTCCTGGAGCGTCAGGGGGACTTCAGTCAGACCATGGTCAAGGAAAAGACCGGGTCAGCCGTTCCCGTGCACGTCTACAACCCTTATTCGGTGACGCCTTCGGGCAGCAACTATCTCCGCACGCAGTATACGAACGCCATCATCACGAATCCCGATCCGTATGGCCTCAAGTTACTGCAGGGCTACCCAAAGCCCAACTACACCAAAGATGAATCCCTGTACCCGCTGGCGGGTGGTGGTGGTCAGGATGCCTATCACACCAACAACTATTACTACAGAGGCAACCAGCCCGAGAGTCGCAACAGTCTCAACGCCAGAGTCGACTTCAAGCCGTCTGACAACCAGTCCATCTACTTTACGGGCGGCTTCTCAAAGGGCTCCATTATCAGTCCGAACCAGTGGGGGTCAGCAGCCAACGGCCCGTGGAAATATCAGACCGCCCAAATTGGTGACACGAAAGATCTCAACCCCTACGGCGCGGTCGGTGACACTATCGTGCTGAACCCCACCACTGTGCTAGACGTGCGTTGGGGCCTAACCCGCATTCACACTCAGTCGCAGATCAACCAGGCAGCGGGCAACCCAGCCGATTACGGCATGCCTGCCATCGTGTCCGCCACATCTCCTCTCCCGGGGAGTCTGCCTTCCATGGCTGCCCTCGCTCCTTATGGAGCCTTGAATAACACCAACTACACTAACAAAAAAGAAAACCAGACCAATCAGTTCGTGGTTGGCAGCATCAACAAGCAGTTTGGAAGTCATTCCCTGAAGTTTGGCGCGGAATATCGCGTCTATCTGCAGAACTTTACGGATTATCAGCTTCAGGCTCCCACTCTATCCGCCACCGCCGTCACGGGGTCGATTGCTGCGGCAACCGGTGCTAATTCCACTACCATCGCCACTGTTCAGGACCAGGGCTTCCTCCCTGCCGGACTTGCCGTTGGTGCCCAGGGTTGGTTGATGAACGCCGGAACCGCGCCGAAACTTGCCGTGGCTTCGAAGTATTTAGCCATGTACGGCCAGGACTCGTGGCGTGTCAACAAAAACTTGCTGCTTACCGTCGGAATCCGATACGACATACAGCCGGGACCAACGGAACGGCACAACCATATGTCCAGCTATGTGCTGGATACAGCAAACCCCTTCCCGTATACCGCCCCCGCCGGCATCACTGCCAGCCCGAAGGCGGCTATGGGCTATCTGACATATCCCGGTGTCGGCGGATATAGCCGCAATCTCTACGAAACAAGCTGGCACGACGTCGCTCCCCGCATCGGTGCTACCTATCAACTGACCCCCAAGACCGTGCTGCGCGGCGGATACGGCAGGAACTTTCTGCCTTCCAATACCGGCTACAACGCCAACACTACCATCTACAACCCCACCCCGTGGGATACTGCAGTAACCCCCACCCCCTTCGGATTGGCGCCAGCCGGTGTTGCGGTCGGAACCTTTTCGCAGACTCAGAATACGCAGGTTGTCGCGGGAGCCGGGGCTGTCGACTCGGCTGCCAATTATGGGCAGCCCAGCGGCGTAACCATCTTCAACAGGAAGGAATATAAGACTGGCCACACGGATCAGTGGAACTTCATCATAGAACGCGAGTTGAGTCCGACATGGCTCGTCAATGTAGGTTATGTTGGATCGATGGGCGGAACTCTTCCGTGGCGTTCGTACCCACTCAACGGCCCCTTTGCTGTTGACCCCGGACAGCTCCAAACGTGGCGCAGTGCCTGGGTGGCCTCCAATGGCGTCACCGATCCCGCCCAGGTGCAGGTACCCAATCCGATGCCGGCTTTGATCGGCAAAGCACCCTCCGCCACCACCGGCAGCTCTGGCAGCGGCGGCAAGACGATCACAGCAATGCAGGCGGCGGAGCCTTACGTGGGTTCGCTCGGAGTAATCCAATATGTATCCATTGGCTCCTCCGCGTACCATGCCTTCGTAGCCAAAGTACAGCACTCCATGTCTCACGGCCTGATGCTCGGAGCCAACTACACGTGGTCCAAAGGGACCGGCAACGTGGGCAACCAATCAACCCAAACGTTCGCGGAATCGCAGCAGAATAACAGCTCAGCTCCCACCGGTGGAGTGGACTACGTGAACCTTAAAAACAACCACTCCATCATGGACTATGACATTACGCATCGTGTTGTCGTGAATTGGACGTATGCTCTGCCCATGGGTAAGGGGAAGTTGCTCAACACGAATAACAGGCTCGTTAACGAGATCATTGGTGGTTGGGAAGTCTCGGGAGTCGTAAACCTGCAAGGAGGTATGCCTTGGGCTCCCACCTGCGCCGCCACGACTACTTCCCTCAATCCCGCCGGCACCCTGAATGGACGCTGCAACCGAGTGGCCGGCGAGCCGATCGAGATTAACAAGGCAGATCAGCATTACTACGACGGCAAGCAGACTCTCACTCTTCCGAATGGCCGAGTCGTCACCCCGGCGGTCAACACCTTTATGAAGTGGAATCCGGATGCGTGGGCTGAGCCGATCGTTACCATGTCAAACGGCAAAGTCTTCGTAGACCAATACACTTTGGGCTCCACTCCCCTGGCGATCGGCTATTTGCGTACGCCCGGGATCCAGAACGTGAACCTTTCAGTGGTCAAAAAGTTCTCGGTCCGTGAGGGGATGGGATTCGAACTGCATGTGAATGCCACCAATGCTTTGAACCACACCAACCACCAGATCACCATCGCCACCGATAACACCAACCAGGTGAATGCAATCACTACGGCTGGCACAACCGCTGGGAAGAACGGCAACCCCCAGTTTGGCTCATACGGAATGTCCGCCCTGGAGCCGCGCCAACTGACAGTGCAGGCCAACTTCACCTTCTAATGGAAGAACCTGCAGGGAAACACACAGCCTCCCTATCGCCGAAAGCGATAGGGAGGCTTTTTAATTGCAGCCCTGGTGGCATCCGACAAGAGGTCGCGCCGGATGCAGGTGCAGTTGCCAGCCGTAGTACTTGATCCCCTTGTATGCGGTTGGACGCGAGATGCCATGCTCGTGACACAGATCGGTCGCAGACACCTCTTCCCTCGATAGCTCAATAAAAATACAAGCGTTTCACTCCGAGATCAGTGATCGCCCTCCGCGATGGGTGCAAAGGAACTTTCCCGCATCGATGACCGACTCTCCATCAAGAGCGACAATCCACAATCGATCTCCCTGGCGAATCTAGCTTGCAATCGTGCGCAACTGCGCCGCTCGGCAGCAACTTTGAATTCCGGGTATGGATATCACATTCAAACCGGGTAGACCGACTCCGCCGGGCAGTTGGAACGTTTTGGGACATAAGTGTTGACTAGAAGGCTTGTAGCTTATTGAAAGTATGGTGGCCAGGGACGGGATTGAACCGCCGACGCCGGCCTTTTCAGGGCCGCGCTCTACCACTGAGCTACCTGGCCTCAGTGCAGACTTTCAGTTGCAAACTCCTGCGCGGGGGTCCGGCTGGGGTGGCCGGCTAGAGAATGACTCTACGAACGGCTCTCTGCAACTAACTCGATAAGTATATCAACTCTCCCTGCTGCGGCCAAACGGCTGGCCTGGCACGGCTCTGGGTTACAGAATCAGAAAACGTCCTTGCATGGTTGACGGATGCGCGAACGAACCGGGTCCGAATCGCGCACCGTTTTAGTTGCAAATGGAAGGCTTTTCCTGCCCGGATACACACGCTTTCAACAGGGATTCAACAGCGTAAGTTGAAGCAGGATTTGGTTCTAAGCTAAACGGTGGAGTTCTACGCCACATTCTCGCTGCGCTTTCGCTACTCTTTCCCTCTTTTCGCGCGAGGCTTTTCTCCTTATGCTTCCCTCACATTGAAGCAATCTAACCGGAGCTCCAGCGTAGTTCCCGCGAGTGCCCGGAGGTGATCGAAGGTCCGACTGTAGGGGGTATCCTTCGCCCCCTGCATGGCTTCGAAATTTGTACCGTTTGACGCTGTCGGCGGCTTTCGCGCTGGCGCAAGTCGGATACGCGCCTGTTGACTGGATACGCGGATCAACGGCGCAAAGCTATGTGGTTGAGAGTGCTACAACCTGCCACCGGGGCAGGCTGTGAGAGATTTCTCGAGTTTTCCCGGTGATGACGCTGCACCATTTTCAGGAGTCAGAAAGAAAGCCATGCGCCCTAAAAAAGTGATTTTGATTGTAGACGACAATGAACAGGAACTCTCGGTAATGAAGTTCATGCTATCCACCAACGGCTACCGCGTGCTGGCATCGACCAACGGGCAGGACGCAATTGCGCAGTTTTCCGGTACGCTGCAAATCGACCTGGTATTGGTTGATGCTTCGATGCCTCAGATGAACGGGCGGCAGCTCGTGGAACGGCTGAAGAAGATGGCGTCGCATGTACCGATGATTCTGCTGGGTGACACGCAGGCAACTGCCGGCGATATCCACATGGCAGACGCGATGCTGGCAAAGAAAAACTGCTCTGCGCAGGAGCTTCTGGAGCGGATCAAGGTAATGAGCGCGCGCAAGCGTGGACCGAAGAAGGGTACGCATCGCGTCTCCTCCGATATGGCGCTGGCGGCAGCTTCTTAAGCCTCGCATTCACTCGATTGGGGGCCGCTGCCTGATTGGGCAGTAGTCGAACTGCTAGAATAAGAGTTGGAGCCGCGCCTCCACGCGGCCCTTGCTCATGCTGCTGGCCGCCCCCCGAAGCCCAGATGGGCCGGACCCCGAAAAGAGAGAATTCGCTTTGACCCAGACGATACGCAATATCGCCATCATTGCCCATGTAGACCACGGCAAAACTACACTCGTCGACGCACTGCTGCGTCAGGCCGGAACTTTCCGCGCCAATGAGCAGGTCGCCGAGCGCGTGATGGACTCGAACGAGCTCGAGCGCGAGCGCGGCATTACCATCCTGGCCAAGAACACCGCCATCAACTACGGTGGCGGCAAGATCAACATCGTCGACACGCCCGGCCACGCCGACTTTGGCGGCGAGGTGGAACGCGCCCTCAAGATGGTGGATGGCGTAATGCTGCTGGTGGACGCGGCCGAAGGCCCGCTGCCCCAGACCCGCTACGTGCTGTCGAAGGCGCTTGAGGCCAAGCTGAAGCCGATCGTCGTCATTAACAAGATCGACAGGCCCGACGCGCGCCCCAAGGAAGTACTGGACGAGATCTACGATCTATTCATCGACCTCGATGCAGACGAGTCGCTGCTGGATTTTCCAGTGCTTTATGCAGTGGCCAAGGCTGGTACGGCCACGACCGATCCCGATAAGCCGGGAACGGACCTCGTGCCGCTCTTCGAAGCAATCATCAACACGATCCCCGAAGCCACGGGCGACGCCGAAGCGCCTCTGCAGATTCTGGTGACAAACCTCGACTACTCAGACTACTTCGGGCGCATCGCCATCTGCCGCGTCTTCCAGGGCACGCTGCATGTGGGCGACGAGGTAAACATCTCGCGCCGCGACGGATCGCTGTATAAAACGAAGATCACCAAGCTGTTCACTTTCTCCGGTCTGAAGCGAACCGAGATCACGGAAACAACGATGGGAGACATCGTGGCTGTTGCCGGCATCGAGGGCATCACCATCGGCGAGACCATCACCAGCGTTGAAAATCCCTCGCCTCTGCCGCTGATCATTATCGACGAGCCGACTATCGCGATTCAGTTCAACGTGAATACTTCGCCGTTCGCAGGACGAGAGGGCCAGTACGTGACCAGCCGCAACCTGCGCGAACGTCTTGAGAAGGAACTGCTCACCAACGTCTCGATTCGCGTCGAGGAGACAGGCTCGCCGGATGCCTTCAAGGTCCTGGGCCGTGGCGAGTTGCAACTCGCCATTCTCATCGAGATGATGCGTCGCGAGGGCTTCGAGCTGATGGCCGGAAGGCCGGAGATCGTGACCCGCGTGGTGGACGGTGTGCGCATGGAGCCGGTCGAGCATCTGACCATCGACGTACCCGAGCAGTTCACCGGCGTAGTGATCGAAAAGCTCGGACCGCGCAAAGGCGAGATGACCAAGATGCACAACCACGGATCTGGACGTGTACGTCTCGAGTTCCGTGTGCCCAGCCGCGGACTGATCGGGCTGCGCAGCGAGATGCTGACCGAGACACGCGGGACAATTGTGATGAACTCGCTCTTCGACGGTTACATGCCTTACCAGGGCGAGATTTCGCAGCGTCCTACTGGCGCGCTGATCGCAGACCGGCAGGGCCTCACCACGACCTATGCACTCAACGGATTGCAGGAACGCGGCATTCTCTTTGTCGGCGCAGGTGTTGAGGTCTATGAGGGCATGGTAATAGGCGAGCACTCGCGCGATAAGGACCTCGACGTGAACGTGGTGCGCGAAAAGAAGCTTACCAACATGCGCGCCTCGACGGCCGACGATGCTATCCGGCTCGTTCCCTACAAGACGCTCAATCTCGAACAGGCCATCGAATTCATCGCCGACGATGAGTTTGTCGAGGTTACGCCCAAGTCGCTCCGGCTGCGCAAGAAGGTCTTGCAGCAGAATCGGCGGCCAAAGCGTTGGGAGAAGGACGCGCAGCTCAGTTAGCAACCGTCTCTTGAGCTGAAACACTTTGAGGGGCTACTTGCAGCCCCTCAAAGTGTTTCAGCTCAGCGATTCTCTACGGCAGCGTCTGTTCGAGCACTTCCTTTGCCCGCGCCGCACGCCACGCCACCAGTTTGCTACTGAGAGCAGCATCGTTCAGCGCCAGAATCTCAGCCGCAAACAGAGCCGCGTTGGCTGCGCCCGGCTTTCCGATCGCTAGCGTCGCCACGGGAATTCCCTTGGGCATCTGCACCATCGCCAGCAGCGAGTCTAGCCCGTTGAGCGGGGTTGAAGCGATGGGAACCGCAAGCACCGGGACCAGCGTCTTGGCGGCGATAACGCCAGCCAGATGTGCTGCTCCTCCAGCCCCCGCGATCACTACGCGCATACCAGCGGCAGTAGCTTTCTCAATGTAGTCGAAGAGTTGATCGGGAGTCCGGTGCGCGCTCAGCACCCTCGCCTCGCAGGAAATCCCAAGCTCATGCAGCATGTCCACGGCCGCTGACATCACGTCGTAGTCGCTCTTGCTGCCCATAATCACGCCGACCAATGGTAGCTCATTCATAGTGAGATTATACGAAGTTCAGAGGCATTGCTGTCTGTGCATCAATGATGCCGCCACGCCTCCACGGCAACTTCCACTACCGCGAGCACAACGCTGAGAGCTGCCGCGAACCCTTTGGCACGCTGCCAGTTCTGCTCATGCCGGTCCATGCGCCGCTCCAGTTCCGCGAGCCGCCCGCCATTGCCGTCACCCATCAGGCCGGTCATCTGCGTCTTCAACACGCTCAGATCGCTCAGCACCTGGGCCTCGAATTCATTCATCATCCGCATCCGCGCCGACTCCATGCCTCACAGAGGCAGATTGAAAAACAGCGCCGCCGAAAACTCCGAATAGTTGGGCGGCGTCGCGCCATCGTACATCCTGATATAGAACCTGTCTGTAAACGATCTGCGTGAAAACGTCAGGTTCTGGGCGGCGCTTCTCATGACCAATGTTGAATCACTGCCCGCCATGAAACCGTTGTCGCGCAAGCGAATCTCGAAGCCTCCTCCGCTGGGCGGCGCTTTTTTTGTGTCAATCGTAACGGTGGAATTACTCAGTGCGGCCACTGTTACGGATTGCAGGTTTGCAAGAACTGTCGGCGCCACCGGCGCAGGCAGCCATGCGTCGGCAGGAACGCTGTTGTTGGTCCGGATCGCCAGATCGTCGGCCCAGTCATTCGCAAAGGAAATTTCGTAGAGCATGACATCCGGAAGGCTCGCCCGATAGCTCACCTTCACACTCCGCACCACGACCTGCGCGTCTAGATTCGTCGAGGGTGCGTTCAGTTCGAGTGCGTCGCCAGGCCATACATCCGTTGTGAAACTCATTCGAGTACCCTTGTATGTCCCGCTCCACAGCGCGCTCACACTGGCCGCTGCTTGCTCAATCACATGCGCGGCATTGCGGCAGTCTGCCGAACTGCGCGCCGCCGGCCTCGTCACGGTTCCGATCCATGTCGCCGTAGCGGGCGAACCTGCCGCAGCCAGCGCCTGCTGACTCGCCGTATTCACCGAGCGGCCAACAGCACGCTGCATCGTCCGATAACTCACGGCAATCTTCTCGCCTAACGTCGGAACCGAACCCGCATAGAAAGTCACCTTACCTGAACGGTCCACGCGGCACTCAGCGGACTCTTCAGCGGTACCTGTGCGCCGCGTGAACGAGCCGCCGCTGGCAGGTACGCTCTCCACCCAGCCGGAGCCGAAGCGGCGCATGTTGAATTCGCGTATCGTTCCGATCAGATTGATGCTGCTAGCCGGTACTGCCAGACAGAAGCCGGGCAGATTGGGTATGCCTCCGTCGTAAAGCGTCACGGGCATGGCGGCCACGCCGTTCACGAACTGCTGAATCTCCATCTGAATTCGCGCTGGCGCAAGAATGCTCTGACCGCCGGCCGATATCGGGCCATCGTCGCCGAACGAGTAGTACATCGAATGCGAGCGCTCAAGCTCTGGACAGTTGACCCGAATCCGCAATGCGTATTGTCTTGTCGGATCGATTGGAAACGAGATGCCTGTCGCATTACCCAATACCAGCGGCTGGAGCGAGACCGCGCCTGTACCCGGTTGCGCAGTAGCCTGGAAACCCGCGATACAGCCGCTCACTGTCATTGGCTGAATAAAGATACCAGACACGATACCCGCGGAGCCCGGAGAAAGCGTGACACCCAGAGCTTCCATCAGCAGCGTACCGCCCATCTCGATCGGGTCGAGCCAACTCAGCACCGTCTGGCCGTCGAGACCGTTGCCACCGTTCATTGCCAGCCCGCCGCCTCCCAGCGCCAGATAGCCCGCACCGCCGGTGGCCGACCACACCATCGAATTGATCTGTGGCTCATTGAACTGTTCACGAATGACCGCAGAACTGCCCGTCGATGGGAACCATGGATTGGCCGACAGGTCAAACTGCGCTGTAGTCCCGTCGCCGAGAAAGTACTCGGTTACATACGCAGCGGGCTCAGTCTCGCCACAAACCGTAATATCGTTTGCAAGGCCGCGCTTCACGCTCGATGAGAAGGTAAGGCTTGACAATGTCAGGCTGCCGTCGATCTCGTTCAACGGATGCACAACACAAGGCACATTTGAAGCAGTCAGAGCGCCGTTTGTCACTCGGTAAGCCGCTCGCGCCATGTCAGCGATCTGTCCGGCTCGTTGGCTCCAGTTCGATCCCGCTTGCGCAGAATAGTTGCTTACCGCCGCCGCAAGTGAGACTCCCTGCGCGGAAATCGTACTCGAACCGGACTGCCCCACTAGCGTTCCCAGCATCTGACCAGCGGTTCCACTGCTTATGCCCGTGCCCTGCGGCATGAGCATCTGGTCGAGCAGGATCTCATCGCTCACCGCCTGAATCGCAGTGCGGTAGCGCGGCCCTTCCATTCCCTCGCCCGCGTACTCAGGCAGCGGACTTACAGCGATGTATCCGGTGAAATAGCGCGTCCCGTCATCGCCCGTCACGGCAAGCGCTTGAAAGCGCGTCGGTGCAGGCAGGCTTCCGTCCACGGGCAGGCTCAACCACAGCTCGCAGACAGATGGCGCATTTAGTTTCCGCTCTATCGTCAGCGGATGCACCATATCAAGCGCTGGCGTGTAGTCACGACCTTGAATTTTGATCTTCATCTTCGCTCTCTGATCGAATGACTCGCCGTTTTAGATAAGGGCCTTGGCCGCCGGCATGAAGCTGCGATAACAAACCACCCGCTCACCATCCAAAGCGTCCGTAACCGGCAATGCCAGGAACTGTCCCTTGAGCAGTACACGCGACTGGCCGTTCTTATGCTTCTGGTCAAGCGGCAACATCGTCTCTTCGGATCCGCACATCGTCTGCAGCCGCGGATAGTAGTAGAAAATCCGCTCGCCCTGCACGCCTTCCATGATGAACAGCCCCGACCATTCCTGATAGAAACTCCCACCCTCGCGGTCTACGAACCCTGCTACAGCTTGTACCTTGTCTCCCACAGCAGGCGCTCCGCCAGGCAATGGCTCTGCCAGGGTAAGCCCCACGGCACTAACATCAGCTACCAGGCCCACGTTGAAAGTCACACGGCGAATGTAGTCAACGTCGGTAATCACCTGTCGAACATAAGCACCTGAGACGGGCGATCCTACAAAACCTGTCTGGCCGGTATAGTCCGTATCCACCACAATCAACGCACCGGTGTTGAACTGCGCCAGATCTTGTGCATCGAGCAATATTGAGGTAGCCGTCGAGCCCGCCTGCGGCGTCACGGCTGGCGCTCCCTGCCCCCCAACGACGGCCGAGCCTGCGCCGCTGGCCGAAACCAGCACATTCATGTGCTGAGACCCCGTAGCCAGCGCCATCGTTAACTTTGTCCAGTTTTGGAACTCGAAGCTCACCTGCGCTTCAAGCGTCTCGCGCACCTGCGCGAGCGGACTCGCCGGAATGCCGGTCATCAGCGCCGACGTTTTACTCGCAGACTTGCGCGCAAAGTTTTGAATCCACCCCAGGCTTATCCAAGGCGTCGGCGGCGCATCCAGATTGAAGCGGCCTTCCTCTGCGGGATCGAAGAGTACGGGCGTTTGCGCCGGCCGGTTTACCGGCGCAAAATACGCTCGTACTCGCCGCGCCACTGGCGCCGGAGCTGAATACCATGTCGATGTCATTTTCCTTCCTCTCGATCCGATGCCTGCCGACCGCAATCGTCCGGCAGGCTACTCCCCTTGCTCTTCGTAGCTGTAGACCATCACAGTTGCCGTGCGGCTCAGCCGGTCCCTCTGTGCCACCGCCGGAGAAAACGCCGGCTCATCCCAGAACACCCTTGTCAGAAACTGCGTCGGCGGTGTCACCTGATAGTTCATCTTGGGAGCAAAGAACGGCTGTAAAATTGCCAGAACCTCTTCGTCCATACGGCTAAGCGCCCGCCCGCGGTCCAGCCCGCCATAGCTCTGTGTGCCGCACGTCGTGTACTGAATCTCGCACTGCGCGGCTGTCATGGTTGCCGGCAGATCCAGATCCATTCCCAGCGCCAGCCAACGCAGTACATATGCATCGGACGGCGGCTGCGCAAAGTGCGCCTCCGCCTCTTCCACCAGAATTCCCGGTCGTATTGTGCCCCGTAACAGCACCGTCCGCTCGGGATTAATCGCCGCAAGCCGCGTCCGCAGCGCCATGTAAAAGGAGTCTTTCGCGTTCTGCATCGTTTGCTCCGCAGTAAGATAAAGCCTTGTTCTCTGGATTCGGACCTCGGATTTGATCTCGCGGCCCTTCCACCCCGGTTGCTCCGCCCTACATCGCCTGCTGCTGCGCCTCGCGTAACAACAGCCGATAGAGATAGATCTGCCCAAAAGCCTCGTTGGCTGCAATCGATTCGATCAGGTACTCCTGCCCGGCCACAATTACTGCCAGGGTCATGGCGAACATTGAACGGGCGTCGGCGATATCCAATGCCTGCACACGTTCGTCCACACTTGTGGCTGAAACCAGTAGCTCCCACTTCGAGTCGCCGCCCTGCTGCCAGCCAGGCCTCATCTTTCGCATCACAACCGGGCTAAGCGCAACTTCCGCGAACGTCGTGGCAACCAGGCCCACCTCGCTCATGCTGCCGCCGATGCCCGGGGGCGTCATGCGAAGCCGTGCTTCGCTTCCCGCCGCCGTGCGCAACAATGCGTCGGCCAGCATGCGCGGTGCGGCCGTCGAATTACGCGGCGCCGTATCGCTCATCGCTCACCCCAGCCTGTTCGCAACGTACGGACGCAGCCAGGCGCGCACCGTATCGTCAATCAGCGAACTTGAGAAGTACTCAATCCACATCGTGTCCATCTTGGCGCGGCTCGCGTTCAGCGCCGGCGTTGCCTGCGCGTTACGTACAATCTGAGCGCAGGCACACTTCACGTCGTCGCCTATCGTCGCCAGACCTGCCGTATACGTTACCTTCACTTCGTCGTATGGCAGTCCGTAGATATTCCATGGCAGCGTTAACTCGCCCGTGGCTGGATCTACATCAGCCTGTGCCGGATCGATCGGCGCCCAATTTCCTGGCAGCCCGAATAGCCCCGCGATCTCTGTTAGTGGTTCGACAGGAAGTTCGCCCCGTCTCGACTTGATATACCGGCCTTCGAGACTCACTAGCGGAGATACCGCAGCAGCCAGCGGTGCGAGAGGCAGATACGTCAGCAGCACGGTCCGCGCTTCGCGTACGACGCGTATACGCTCCGTGTATTCGATAATGTTCAGATCCGGCCGCCGGCAGTAGGTATTGATCAGCGCCGACGCCGCCGTGACCCAGTCCGCCGTCGTTCCCACCGGCAATCCATAGTTCGGGTATTCGGCTGGCTCAAGATAGGCCATGAATCTCTCCCCGGGCTCAGATGCCAGGCTTCAGGCGCAGAGCGGTTCCGCTGGTTCGCGCAACCCGACCCCTGAAACCTGAAACCTGACCCTGTCCCCTGTTTTCCCCGTCGTTACCGCTGCACCAGCACCTGATAGTGAGCAAAGTTGGCGCCCTTGACAACCGGTGCGCCGAACTTCACCGCCACGTACTGATGAGCGAGCGAGTTCGGAAGCCCCAGCTGGAAGATGCGAGGAGCCGGATCGCCCAGCCAGTGGTACTCGATCAGATCCTCGGTCACAATGTAAGCTGGCAATGTCGCAGTTCCGCTGCCCGGAGTACCCGTGTAAGGCAGGCTCCAGTCAGGAATCAGCGGCAGCTCACCAGCCTGTGTCGACAGCGTCTTCACTCGGAAGCCGCCTGTGATCTGGTCCGTGCTCAACACCACGTTGTACTCGGACTTCATCTCCTGGTCGATCAGGTCCAGCAAAACCGGATTCGCGTAGATCGCCGTCGGACGCACGTAGTAGCCGGCACTGGCAACCATCTGCGCGATCGTGGTCTTGATCGTGTCCACGATCTTCATCGAAGCGGTCACAGTCACCGAGTTGCCGCCGGCTGCGATCTGCGCGGCGCATCCCATATACTGCGTGGTCGTCGGAGCGCTCAGGCTGGTGTCGTTGCCCTGCCACAGGGCCACGTCGTGCGCCACCATCACGCCGCTCACCGTATCTACCAGGTCTTTGGCTTGCAAGAATGCGAACTGCTTCTGTTGCTCGCCCAGCTCGATGTCGAACAGGTTGTAGTTGATCTGCGACACAATCGCCTTCAATGGGACGCTCAGCTCGATCCGCGTCGGTGAAACCACCGCCGGATTGATGCTGCGCGGATTCACGAAGCCCGCGGTACCCGGATTCGGAAGCGCCGTCTGCTCGAAGAACCGAGACGGATGGCCCGTCGCCGGAATCTGCTTGATGCGCTGCCCGAACGGGCTAGACCGCCGGCAGATGTCGAAGATTTCAGTCTGATACAGCGGCACTTCGATAGCGCCCGGCCCGATAAAGTCCGCTGCTGCATGGATGTCTGCAAAGGTTGCGTTCATATGCTCTTTCCGCCCCCTCCCAAGGGGCCGTATTCAGGTTTCAGGTTCCAGGTTTCAGGTTTCAGGTTTCAGTGGTCGAGATTGGAATTTGGATTGTTGTTTCCTATCCCGGATCCCTGCCCTGAAACCTGCTCCCCGCATTTACGCCAATGCTCCCGCTCGCTGCAGTTGCGTCTTCACGGCGATGCGCTGCTCCAGACTCAGCCCGTTCAGGGCTGCGTCCAGCGCGCGCACATCCACCGGTCCGTCGCCGATGCCGCGCTTGGCCAGCAGCTCGGATGTCGCCGCCGGCAAAGTTCGCCGAGCCGAGGTTACGGCTGGCTGCCCCGCTGCCTTCAGCTCTGTCAGCTCCTGTTCGACAGCCTCAAGCTTCTCGCTCAGTTCCGCCTCGCGGCGGCTCTGCTCCACGGTTGCCGAGATCCTCTCCACCTCGCCCGAAAGCGCGCCCTGTCTCTCATCGAGCCAGTGCAGTGCCTTTTCGAGCAGGCAGGCCGCGGCTTCCAGCCGCTCCACTACTTCTCTTTCCTCCATGTGCCTCTCTTTCCTTTCTTCAGTGGTCTGCAATCACTGCCGCTTGAGCAGAGATCTTCATACGATTCGCCGAACTCTCTTCCCTCCGGCGGGTTTGCCGTCAAACAAAAGCGGCTCCGCATCGCGGAGCCGCTTCAGCCCATCTTCCTTCAGGCTCTCAACTCGCCATCCGGAAGCTCGTTGTGCGGTACGCCGCCTTGTCGCGCAGTAAAATGGCCGCGCCGGTGAACGTAACCCGTGTCAGCTTCCACACCTCGGCACGCATGTCTTCCACCCGTGCATCGGCCAGTTCGTAGCTCATGCCCAGCGCGTTCGGGCTGGACGCCGCAATCTCCCGCGCCGCCTCGGGAAAGTCCCGCCCATACAGATAGCCCTTCACCATCAGCTTCTGTCCGGCTAGATTCGCCTCGGTCAACAGCCCAATCTTGCGCCGTGCGTCGTGCCCGTCCCAGCCTGGCCGATAGTCCACAGCCATGCCCAGCAATGAGGGCAGCGCCAGTTCCGCCGCCTCCCGAGTTAACAGCACGCGATGCCCGCGCGCTCCCGACGGCGCCTTGTCGCTCGCAGTGTTCACCAACGTCAAAACGCCCTCGAACGGCACCCGATTCGGATGCCCCTCCACATGAGGTATCGTTACCGCCATCGCTTCCAATCTCATCTGCCCGCTCCGCCCCGCTACAAGTTGAACTAACCTTGATCCCTTATCCCTGATTCCAGCGGTCCCAACCCCCGCATAGCCCGCACCTCATTGACCGTGAGAACACCGGCTGCCAACAGCTTTACCTGCACATCCAGTTCCGTCTGTTCGTCCCGCGCGCTCAGGTCGTTGAACACAAACTCGAACTCCCGCCAGCCGATGCACTTGCCGAACAGATCCCGCGTAATGTGCCCGGCTATCAGCATCGCCAGTGGCGAGATCGCGCCGCGAAACGCCTCATCGGCCATCTCCGCTGCCGTCGAGCGGTTCACGTCGCTCTCCAGGCCCAACAGCATCGGCGGCAGCCCGAATGCATTCGCAATCATCCGGATCAAAAACTCCTGCCAGGCCAGCCGCAGGTCCGCATCGGTCCCCTGTGCAAACCGCAGTACCTCCGGCTTTTGAGTGCTCGACAGCAGTGGAACCCTGCCCGTGCCCTCGATCTCGTCCTGCCACCAGCGAATCAGCCGGTCGTGCTGCACCGGTGTCGCCTCGTTCAACCACAGCGCGTACTGAGCCACCGAGTTCGCTGCCAGCTTGCCCGCAAACCGGTGCGCGCTCAGAAACTCGTTTACACTCTCAAAAGCCACTTCCAGTGGCCCCAGACCGAACGGCGTAAAGCTGCGCGGATTCATCCGGATATACATCAGCTGATCGTCGCGCAACTCCACGGCGCTCGACTCGAGCTGCCCCGGAACCGCCTGCGCATAGCGCGGCGCATCCGTCTGGCCATCCCACCGGCCGTTGATCCGGATCGAGGCCCCGTCCACCGGCCACAGCATCGCCGGCCGCTCGGCGTCTCCCGTCGCCTCCATCTCGATCGCTCCGAATCCCCCCGTAAGCGCATCCTCGATCGCTTGCTCCAGAAGCGTCCGAAAGCTGTCCACATCGTTCGGCTCTTCGAGAACCCGCCGCAGCGCCTCCCGCCTGCCGTCGCGAAGCGATACATCGCATTCAGCAAAGCCGCGCCGGACCCTGATCTGCCAATCCATCGCCGCAATGCGATCCTTGATCACATTAATCGCGCGCCGCACAACCGGAGTCTCGGCAAACCTCCGCAGATTGGCCGGCGTCGGCTTGGGAAGATGCCTGCCTGGATACTGCACCGGGCTCAGGATCGCCGGCAGGGCCAGTGTCTTACGCTCGGTCTCCGCCGCAGCCTCCATCTCCGTGCGCCGCGCCTGCGCGCCGCGGCGGCCAAATCGCCATACCTGCCGCAACTGCTCTCCTACGCTCACTTGTTACCTTCCTTCCCGAACGCAAAAAGGCATGGCCAGCGGCCATGCCTTGTGTGAGTGGTTTGATTTCTCCCGCGTCAAAAAGCACGGTAGGCAACCCTTGCTGCTCCGCGCTCCCGTTCAACTCATTACAAAATCCATCCTACCTGAAACCCAAATAATTATCGGCAACTTCCCGCAAACTTTTTTGCGCCCTGCTTTTCACACGTTTCAGTCAACACAATCCAGAAGTCTTTCCCTATTCCCTAGTCCCTGTCTTTAACCCACCAGTTCTCGCCGCGCCGTATCGGCAACTCGTCCCAGATCCGACGTCGTCAGCACTCGTATCCGGTGCTCCTCCATCGTCTCTACGCCAAAGCGGTACATCGCCAGCCTCTCCGGCTCCTCTTCGGTCGCACCCACCTTCGCGGCAGGATCAATGATCGCCGTCAGTTCAAGTCCCGCCTTCTCTACTCGCTCCACGCCGGCGCGCAACCCCTCGGCGGAAAACGCCAGCACCTTCGCCATCTCAAGGCCCGGATCAAGGCTCACAGCGTGAAACATCTTCACTACGCCGTTCGGCCGATAGCCGCAGTCGATGCGCAACGGATCTCCGGCACGCGTATAGTCGCTGGCCGCAATGCGCCTGCGCATCAATTCCCATACGCCTGCGCGCTCAAACTCGCTCCGCATCCGCGACAGAATCCCGGCACGTCCGCTTAACCTCTGAATCCGCTCCCGCGCCGGTGGATCGATATAGAGCCGCATCAGCTCTTCGACCCCCGCAGGCACACTCTCAGCCAGGTAAGCCTTGGTCTCTGTCATCTGCACATTCAAGCTCAGCGACTCCTCCAGGATCCGCATCAGCTTCCCCTCGGGCTCCACGGCGAGCCGCTGCTTCAGCTCGCTCTCCATAGCCTCCAGTAGCGCCGTATCCGCATCCGGGTCGAGGCACCGCACCCGCCGCCAGTCCCTTGTAAAGCGCACCTCGATGCGTCCCGCGCCGCCATCTTCGGCTCGCTCGCGCAGAATCACCCCGATATGCACGTACTCGTTCCGCACCGCATCCGGAACATACCGGAGCAGCCGAAACTCACACGCACGGCGCTCAAATTCACTGGTCATAACGATGCTGCGCATCGAGCTGCCAGCTTCTAGCTTCTAGCTTCTGGCTTGTGAATTCTGATTCCCGCCTTTGGGATCTTCAGTTGCAGCCTAAAAGAAAGCACGCTTACAACGACCCGCTCTCTCTTACGCACTGCCACAAACCGGCTAGAAGCTAGTAGCTAGAAGCTAGTAGCTCCGCCTTTCAATTCACCCCCATCCTAGTCCCCCACCTTCCCTCTTTCCAATCCACTTCTTCAATTTTCCCCTCCGCCCATCCCCATTTCGGAAATGGCCTTCTATCCGAGTTCCGGAACATCTCAATCTGTTCCCGAACCCGCTCCCGCCGCCGCAGCAGTTTCTCCACCAGCGCTTCCATCTCCCCTTGATCGCCGCCGTACCACTCTGGAGGAACCTCATTCGCTGCCTGCCATACCGTC
Source organism: uncultured Acidobacteriaceae bacterium (assembly GCA_903842065.1). Taxonomy (GTDB): domain Bacteria; phylum Acidobacteriota; class Terriglobia; order Terriglobales; family Acidobacteriaceae; genus Telmatobacter. The sequence continues at coordinate 42,101 of CAIMKZ010000050.1, forward strand.
TCTTCCGGCATCTTCTGGATCCTGCCGAGCCATGGCTCAAAATCCTCCCACCCTCTTACTTCCCGGTATACGTCGTTACGGTGGTAGATCCCGCGCAGAGGCGCATCCTCGAACCGCCACTCCCCGGCATGAAAGCAGTAACCGAAGTCGATAAACACAGCCCGGTAACGCCGCTCGCGCTGCCTGCGGACAAACACCGCCTGTCGCCCATTGGCGTTCCCCGTCCACTTGTCGATCGCCAGGATTCCCGCAAACTCGTTCAGGTTCTTCACCTCGCCCAGCTGTTCCTCGGCCAGGTAATCCACCACCTGCCCAGGCATCATCCCGCCGGCGAACCGCGTGCCGAACTGCAATCCGGCGCTGCAGCGCTCTTTCCGCTTTCCCAGGTCGATCTCCAGCTCCGGCGTATTGTCAATCAGCCAGCTCGATACCTCCACCAGGTCGATCTCGGGCACGCTCAGCCCTACCGCCGCCGCAAGTCGGATCCCCAGCCACTCGTTGGCCAGTACCCTCATATGTTGCGGATTGTTCTGGAACTTGACGACGTAGACATGCCCGTCTGCGCCGAGCATCAACTGCCCCTGCGCGCCGCCCCGCATCCTCCGGATCTGCTGAACCGCAAGAACCGCCAAACGCCGTCTCCCGTCGTATCTGAGTCTTGTCCGAATTCTACGCGAACGGCTCCGGCACTGCGCTCAGTATCCGAAACCGCCCGCCTCTCCTCTTGCTGTCTCCTACCTTCTGGCCAGCAGATCCTTCCGCGCCCCCAGCGCGATCGCCATCGCCATTACCCGGTCGTCGTGCGTCCCTGACTGCGCCCCCGCTGATCCATTCGGATGGCGCACAAAGGTCCAGCACTCTCCCAGAAACCGCGTGCTCAGAAAGTTCCCCGGCGCCTCCACCAGCGCCGATCCCAGCGCCGCCAGTACCAGCGGCTTGCTCAGCGATGTCGTCAGCCACCCCACCTGTCCGCTCTGCTCAAAAAGATGCTCGTACTTGCAGTCCGAATGCAGATACGCCAGCACACCACAGCCGTGGTTGTTACGTTCCACCACCAGACAGGCATAGTTGTATCTTTGAGCCAGTTCTGCTGCCTTGCGCGCCAGCTCCAAGCCGGCCACATGCGCCGCATACTCAGCGCACTGCGCTCCGGTCTCCACGTCGATCACTTCGATCGCCGAATAGTCGCCCCCAGTGCCGCCTCCCGCGGGATCCACCGATACAACATACTTCCTGCCACAAACAGCAGGCAGCCACTCCTGATACTCACCGCCAGCCTCCGCCGCTCCGCCCTGCGTCAACTCCTTGAGCCGCCGCTCGATCACGTCCGCCTCAAAGTAGCACTCCCCGCTCATGCTGAAGCATTCATCCGGATCTTCGGCATACTCCTGACGCGCCAGCTTTCCATAGTTCGCCCGCAACTGCCGGCGATAGCCGAGCTGCTCCGCGCTTAGCCGCGCGCGCTCCACAATTTCCTGCTCCTCTTCCGTATAGCTCGCCGAATCGATGGCCACAGCCGCGTACCGGTCCTCCATCCACCAGGGAAAGAAGTGTGTCACAGTTCCCTTCTCCGCCGCCCGCTGCCACTCGTCGAAGAAGCAGCCGCCTACACCCCACGGCGTCGACTCAATCACCAGTTCGGCACCAGGCGTCATCGAAGCGCGCAGTCCGGCCAGCGTCTCGCCTGGATTTCTCGGCCACCGCGCCAGCTCCGAACAGTGCAGGTTCTGCACCGTCATGCCGCGCCCGGCATTGCGATCCCCCGCGCTCACCACCCGGTACTGCGAGTCCAACTGCGGAAACACCAGTTGCCGCGAGTTCGCCCGCGATGTCTTCAGCGGCCCCTGCCGCAGCTTCTCTGGCAGATGTTGATAAAACCTGTGAACAATACGAAAGATCTCTTCGGCCGCTTCCTGTGTATGCGCCACCTCCAGCGTCAGCGTCCCGGGATGCGTGATCGTGCGCAGAAAGAATCGCGCCGCCACCCACGTCGTCAGTCCCATCTGCCGCGCCTTCAGCACAATGTTCCGCTCCCCGCGCGTCGCCTCGAACTTCCGCTGCACCGGGTTCGCAACCAGCGCTCCTACGCCTCCCTCTCTCGTCCTTACGCGTAGAAACTTCCCGGCCACCTCAATTGCCACCGTCCGCCCGTCGGAATCCGCATGGAACCCGTCCATTCTCCGTCCGGCCTCAACGAGATCTTCTATAGTCTCTATGTCCAGCCACCCCCGGTCCTCACCGGATGCAGCTGACCCTGTGCTCTCTCTTCTATCTAGCTCCACGAATAATCGGCTCCTTCCCAGCCGCTTCGCGGAAAGGTATCTGCCTCTCAGCTATCTCATATAAACCGCTTGAATCGTTCCCTGACCCTGCCGGTATGTATCCCTTCGCGCCTGATACATGCTTTCACCGGCCCAGGCTGCCGCGCCTGCCGCTGAGGCTCGCCCTTCCGCTGCTGTATAGCATTCCTGTATATATTTCGGCGTGCACAGAAAATGAAATCCGCCATCACGACGGCAACTCGGTTCCACGAGACTCACTCTCGCGGAACCGATAATTGTTGCGAATATTCCAAAAACACTGCAGCCCGGCCGTGATCGTTCAATTGCAGGAACGCACCGCCTTTCCCTCTGCGGAACTACTGAAGCGACGCAACAGCATCACGCACCCGTAACGCCCACTCCCGATACCCGTACAAGCTTGGGTGTATCCGGTCCTTTGAAATTACCGCCATATTAGGAAGCCAGGGACACCAAGGGTCCGTCGCCCACTCTGCGTAGTCTAGGACTACAACTCCATGGCCTCGCTCGCTAGCCTTAAGCCATGAGTTAATCTCTTGCTGCTCTAGGTATTTTGCATCCTTGTCGCTTTTCCAGTCAGAGGCCGCGCCTACAGTGTCTACAACTATGCCAATTTGCCTCGCTTGGGCGCTTTCGATCATTTCTTTAATATCTAACTCCACATCGCGTGCGCTACGCCCAAGAACTACATCGTTGATCCCACAATGAAGCCAGATCACTTTCGGCTTGCGCTCAAGAGTAGTTGATGCGCCGATGCTATCGACTGCGCCCCCGGTAATGCCTAACGCATCGCGATACCATCGCCCCTTTGTTTCGCCGCAAGTCGTTGAACCGATCCCATTGTTCAAGGCTGCCAAGCCTGATTCCTCAAGAACAAACCCAGGCTGCCCCTCGATGTTCGGCTTCCTAAGATCAAATCTCACGTTGGGGTATTTCCCCGATAAGTGAAGCCTCCCGTGGCTCCATGGGTGCCCCTCGACTATCGAATCACCCACAAGTGCAATAAGTTTTAGAGAAGGATCTGAAACCATCCGAGATGTCCTGGGGGGGGGGGGGGGGGGGGGGGGGGGGGGGGGGGGGGGGGGGGG
>CAIMKZ010000051.1 GCA_903842065.1 uncultured Acidobacteriaceae bacterium
ACTTCGCGCTGCCGCTGGTTGTTGCTGCCGTCGTGGTCGTGATCTTTATCAAGACCGACTTGCGGCATAAAGGGCTGGAGGAAGCTGTGGAGGCATAGCCCTCTCGTTAGCCGGAGTCGCGGGCGCCGCGCCGGGGTTGCGCCTTCGCTTGCCTGGCGCAGGAGTGCAGTCGAACCGGCATCAGCGTTTGAACCTAACGTTTATGGAGATATGTGCTCGCAGGGCTTGATAGAGTCGGTACTTGTGACGCAGCACACTGTCAATCCAGGGGACCGCTCCACGATACTCCACAACGTCGCAGTGCAGCGGAATCTAGCTCGTGCAGAAAAGTACTGCGTTCAAGGGACTTTCACACTCCGCGACAATCAACGGTGATTCATTCCCTGGTTTGCCGTCGGTTGTGGCTTCCGGCAGGACTGTTCAACGCACCACCAACGCTAAACAGTGATTCTGCAAGTATGAGTCCAGCTCTGGGGCTCCAGGCTCCGAGGTGATGGTTTCAAAGCTCGTTCGATCTCTGTTTCGGCGAAGACTTACTTTGAGGTGAATCGTATGGCATTTGTGCTCAATATCAATCGGAAGGCCACAACGGTGGACGTACCGGGTGACATGCCGCTGCTTTGGGTGTTGCGCGACGTGCTGAACATGAAGGGCTCAAAGTATGGCTGCGGAGTCGGAATTTGCGGCTCGTGCACAGTGCTGATGGACGGCCACCCGGTGCGCTCCTGCGTCACTCCGGTTTCAAAGGCGACAGGGAAGATCGTCACCATTGAAGGACTGGCCGAAGATGGCGAACTGCACCCGGTACAGCAGGCGTGGATCGACCTGGATGTCGCCCAGTGCGGGTATTGCCAGGGCGGGCAGATTCTGGGCGCGACGGCACTGCTTAAGGAGCATCCCAAGCCAACCGATGCGCAGATTGACGAGGCGATGAACGGCCTTCTCTGCCGCTGTGGCGCGTACAAGCGCATCCGTGCGGCGATCCACCATGTGGCCGAGCCTCAAACCAGGACGGAAGGAGCTATCCATGCAGCTGAGTGAGCAACTAGCACGTCATGAAGCCAAGATGCGGGCGCTGTATGCGGAGTTCGAGACGCTCGTGCGCCAGGTGGAGACCTTCGGACGCAGATCCTTCCTGAAGCTGGCAGGCATGACCGGTGGCGGCCTTGTCCTGGCCTTCAAGCTCGAGGCGCAGGCCTCCGGCGCGCAAGCCGATGGGGCCGGCACTCCGGATCTTAATGCGTTTGTTCGCATTGCGCCGGACGATACGGTAACGCTGTTTTCAAAGTGCCCGGAGATTGGGCAGGGGATCAAGACCGCGTTCGGGCTGATCATCGCCGAGGAACTGGATGCGGATTGGAAAAAGGTGAAGGTGGAGCAGGCACCGGTCAAGCCCAAGATCTATGGCTACATGGGCGCCGGTGGTTCCACGTCAATTCCGCGCGGCTGGGACCAGTTGCGCCAGGCCGGGGCCGCGGCGCGCGCCATGCTGGTGGCGGCGGCTGCCAAACAATGGAACGTGCCGACGAGCGAATTGAGCGCCAGCGCGAGCGTGGTGACACACAAAGCCTCCGGACGCAAGGCGACTTATGGAGAGCTGGCGCAGGCCGCGGCTTCTTTGCCGGTGCCCGACGTGGCGACTCTGCCGCTGAAGAACCGCGCCGATTACAAGCTGATCGGCAAGCGCTATACCGGTGTCGACAATAGGAAGATTGTTACCGGGCAGCCTCTGTTCGGTGTTGACGTCGAGTTGCCGGGGATGCTGATAGCCAATTTGGTGATGTGTCCGGCTCCCGGCGGCAAGGTGAAGAGCGCGAATCTTGACGAGATCAAGAAGATGCCGGGCGTGGTGGACGCATTTGTACTAGAAGGCACCGACGACCTGACGGAAGTGAAGCCGTGTGTGGCGATCGTTGCCAAATCGACCTGGGAGGCGTTCAAAGCCAAAGCGGCGCTGAAAATGGAGTGGGATGAGAGCAACGCCTCAAAGGACTCACTGACTCAGCTTGCGGCGAAAGCAAAAGATCTCGCGCGTAAGTTGCCCGCTCCTGCGTCCAATATTGGCGATGTGGACAAAGCCTTTGCGAGCGCGGGAAAGGTTGTTGAGGCGGAGTACGACTACGCCATGGTGGCGCACCAGCATCTGGAGCCGCAGAACGCCACGGCATGGTGGCATGACGGCGTAATGGAGATCTGGTCTCCCTCGCAGGGCTCGGACCGTGGGCTGGCGGGTGTGGCCAAGATGCTCAAGCTGTCTGAAGACAAGATGATTGTCCATCAGACGCGCGCTGGCGGCGGCTTTGGCCGCAGGCTGATGAATGACTATATGTTCCAGGCCGCGGCGATCGCCATGAAGGTGAGTGCGCCGGTCAAGCTGCAATGGAAGCGCGAGGACGATTTTGCCCAGGACTTCTTCCGCGCCGGAGGCTTTCACTACTTGAAGGGCGCAGTCGGGACGGATGGAAAGCTGTCGGCGATCCAAACCCATTCCGTTGGGTTCTCCGCCGATGGCACCCATGCGGTGACGGGCAGCGGGCGCAGCAACAACAGCTTCCCAACCGACATGGCGCCCAACACGCGCCATGCAATTACCTTGTTGCCCCTGCTCACGCCCTGCGGGGCCTGGCGCGGGCCTACAGACAACGTGCAGTGGTTTGCGTCAGGAAGCTTCCTGCATGAACTCTCCGTGGCGGCGGGACGGGACCACGTGGAGTTCCTTCTGGAGTGGGTTAACAGGCCGCGGGCCGCAGGCCCCCAACAGGGGCAGGGAGCGGACGGCAGGCCGGCTCCAGCACCCGATACCAGCCGAATCTTCAATGCCGGCCGAGCCACGGGCGTGGTAAAGATGGCGGCGGAGAAGTCGGGCTGGGGCAAGAAGCTGCCGGCTGGCAGCGGGCTGGGTATCTCATTTGCCTTCGGGTACGGCGGCCACGTTGCCGAGGCGGTGGAATTGAGCGTGGACGCGAAGAAGCACATCACCATTCACAAAATTACGGCGGTGGCTGACATCGGCCCGATTATCAACATCGGCGGCGCAGATAACCAGCTTCAATGCGGCGTGCTCTTTGCGTTGTCGGCGGCCATGTTTGAGGGGATCGGTGTGGAGCAGGGCCGCGTTCAACAGACCAACTTCCATCAGTATCCGATTCTGCGGATGCGCAGCGCTCCACCGGTAGAGCCCTATTTCATCCAGTCGGACTTCCGGCCGGCGGGTTTGGGTGAACCAAGTGTGCTGCCGCTGGCTGCCGCCTTGGGCAATGCAATCTTTGCAGCCACAGGCACGCGGGTTCGAACCATGCCGTTTAGCCGCGCGGGATACTCAATCTAAAGAGTTCCCGCGCTTTGCCATTTCCTGTTCACCGGTTGGAGAGACGCGCGTCCGATCCGGGCAGCGTATTGCACAATGTTGGAAGGCAGAACGAAGCGGCGAGGTGTTCCTGCTCTCGACCATGGCTGCCTTGTGGCTTGTCGTATAGATGACCCGGTGCGGGAATGATCATGTCTGCGCACGGAGAGCGAACAGGAATCCGCAGCCACAACAGCAAAGATCATTCGAGTCGATTTCTGGCAAACTGTAGGTTGACGTATAAAATGCAAGACGATTGCTTCTAGAATCAATGACTTGCATGTCATCTTCCCGTATCGGCTTCAGCTGAGGGTTTACTGCTACCAGACCCTGGGCGGATTTCGGGGATGCATCCTCATAATTCCGTGCAACCCGTTCTTCGTGAGTCACTTGGCTGTTACCGACAACCGAAGACCCCGCGCAGGCTGATCAGCGGAGCCTTGGCGACTTCAGGTACTCGTTCTGACTGCCAGCGCAGGGTTATGGTGCTCTCCGGTCTGAGTCTCTAGACCCATGCAACGCATTTTCCTGCGCATTGGAATGCCCAGAACTTCACCTGGCGGCAGTCAGTCAAATACACTTATACAATGAATCCTTATATGAAGATAGTTCATCTCATTATTAACTGACCTCCGTCGCATGCGCCGAGTCAGAAATTCTCCCGTAAAGGAATTCACACATGATTCGGAAGATCCTCGCTACCGACAACAACTCCGCCACGGTCCTGCTTCGCCTCGCACTCGGAGTCGCATTCTTCGCGCACGGCGCGCAACTGCTCCTCGGCTGGTTCTGAGGCTACGGATTCACTGGCAGCATGCAGTTCTTCACCGGCATGTTGCACATTCCCGCCCCGTTGGCCTTTCTTGCCATCGTTACCGAGTTCTTCGGCGGACTGGCCCTGATTGCCGGCTTCTTCACCCGCCTCGCGGCCATCGGCATCGCCGTCGATATGCTCGTCGCCGTCGTTATGGTGCACCTGCAATTCGGATTCTTCATGAACTGGTTTGGCGCGCAAAAGGGTGAGGGCTATGAGTACCATCTCCTTGCCATCGCCATTGCAGTGTTTCTAGCCACAAAGGGCTCAGGCGCATTCTCGCTCGATGGCATCGTGACCGCCGCCAAGACCAACAAGTCTGCATAACCCAATGGAGCGACCAAACATGGATAACGGATCCGAGTTCACTTCACCGCGGCTCTGGATAGTTCTTGCCAAGTGCCATCGCGCACTGCGGCAGGTTGTCGAATGCAGCATCGGCGGCACCGGAATGGTGTTGAGCGACTTCATGGTGCTCGAAACGCTGTTGCACAAGGGGCCGCAGAGCATCTCAGAGATTCAGAGCAGGGTTCTGCTGGCGACGGGATCCATGACGGCCGCCGTTGACCGAGTCGAACGAAAGGGCCTGGTGGTGCGCACAACCACCCCGAACGACCGCCGGGCCAAAGTTCTTGCGCTCACAGAATCCGGGCGCAACCTGATCGAGGCGGCGTATGTGCAACACGCTGCCGACCTCGCGGATGTCATGTCGGTTCTCTCAGCCGAGGAAAAGGACACGTTTCATCGGCTGGCAAGAAAACTGGGTTTAGCGGCAGCGGAGAGAAAAGCCGCTAAAGGAATCCGCGACAGCAGGAAAGGAGATTGAAATGATTACCCTGCGCAAAAGTGAAGAACGCGGCCATGCCGACCATGGATGGCTTGACACGTACCACACATTTTCGTTCGCGAACTACTACGATCCGAAACATATGGGCTTCCGCTCGCTGCGCGTCATCAACGATGACCGCGTCACGCCGGGGCAGGGCTTCGGCACGCATCCCCATCGCGACATGGAGATCGTCACCTACGTCGTTACGGGCAAGCTGGCGCACAAAGACAGTATGGGCCATGTAGAAGTTCTTGGTACCAACGAAATCCAGAAGATGTCCGCAGGCACCGGCATCCGGCACAGCGAATACAACGCGTCGGACTCCGAGCTGGTTCATTTGCTTCAGATCTGGATACTGCCCCGGACAACCGGTACCAAGCCGAACTATGAGCAGCGGAGTTACTCCCCAGAAGAGAAACAAAACTGCTTCAAGCTGCTGGCTGCTCCGGAACGAGCGCCGGGGGCCGTGCAGATCGACCAGGATGTGTTTATCTACGCCGCCGAGGTGACTCGCGGCGTATCCCTGACGCACACGTTGCAAGCGGGGCGAGCGGCATGGGTACAGATCGTCGGTGGAGAGATCACACTCAACGGTCGGCTTCTCCGCACCGGCGATGGGGCAGCGGTAGAGGAAGAAGCATTGCTTGAGCTGGTCGGAGCAGGGCAGGAGAAAACAGAACTCCTCCTCTTCGATCTAGCCTGAGTGCGAGGCTGACTGCGGCGCTTCGGCTTGAATCTTCAGGATCTATTTTTTCAGACTTGTGTACGCGGTCAAGACACTCGCCAAAGACTGTGAAGAAGCAGCCGCAACTTTGCCGGCGCAAAGTGCGGCTGCTTCTTCCTCCCAACTCCAGATATCTCGACGTCCCCTACTGCGTGTCCGCCATATCGCGCATGTCCTGCGCAACAGAATCGTTGCTGGACTTCACCTCTGCAAGTTCACCAGGAGTCTTGTCAGCCCGCGGCCATGCAAGCCCGAGCTGTGAAGACACAGCCCTTCCGTGCTGGTCAAAGCGCGCAGTTCGAAGTTATGGCGTCTGTTTGGGGACGCCGAGCCTATATACAACGCCTGCCGATAAACGCAGGTCGCCCTGAAAGTCGTTGCTTGCGTTGGGCAGTTTGGTTAGAAAGTAGTTGGCATCGATCACGCGCAGATCGATGGACTTGGTGATGGGGTAGTTATAGCCGCCACCGGCCTGAAGAGAGAAGCTGTTGGCGCTGGCGACGGCCGCTGTGGGAGCGGGAAAGACGCTGTTGAAGGCATGGACGTAGCCGATCAGGACTTCGCTGAAGAGATTGGCGCCGCGACTCTTCGATTTGTCCTTCCATAGCGTGTAACGCGGTCCGACAGCCATGGTGAACTGGCTCAGATTAACGCCGGGCTTAATATCCGAAGCCGCTTCTCCGCTGATGTCGAAGGCCACGCCGATGTTTTTGGCCCTGGGGCCCAGCCAATAGACGCCATCAATTGACGCGCCCTTGAGACCAAAGGCAGAACCGCTCATTTTGCTGATCTTGGCCACTTTGTAGGTGTAAGTCAGGCCAAGTTCAATGTTTTCGGCCTTCGGCGCCTTAACACTGACGCCGCCACCGGTTGCCTGGCCGGCGCTGGACAACGCGCCAAGCCCGAAGAGGATTGCCAACATCGCACTGAAACGTAAAGTATTCTTCATTGTCTCTTCTCCCTGTTACTCGACGGTCAGCGTGACGCTGGTGGAATGAACAAGTACGCCCGAGGTTCCCGTAACCGTAACGGTATAGGTCTTGGGCGCCTGGCCGAAGTACCCCGAGGCCAAGCTGCAGCCACTGAGGCCCGCGAGTGCTGCAAGGCCTGCAATGAACAGCAACAACACCGTCAGAGTGCGGCCAAGTAAGCGAGAGGCGCGACGGAGCTTTCTGCCGAAGGGCAGCAGTAATAACGCCAAAGCCAGCAAGGGCAGCTTCGACGCGGGTTTATTCTGGGCCAGTTCCGTTGTCGCTCCTGCTTGTCCAGCCACGGGGGGCACATGCATCGCCGACACTTGCGGCAGTTGCACCGTAAGCGTTACCTGCGTAGCGCCCGAACCGGCAGGCAAAGTAGCCGGCGAGAAGCTGTAGGTTGCGCCCGTGGGCAGGCCGCTCGCCGACAAGGTGACGACGGCCGGGAATGTAGCTGAGCCGACCGGGCTGAGAGTGAACGTGTAGACAGCAGTCCCGCCGGGCAGAGCCGTCACCGAGGTGACGCCCGTTGCGCCGCCGCTGCCGGAGATTGAAATGCTCAGGTTGAAGTCCTGAACCTGCTCCGAAAGCGCGCTGCTGGTTGCTGCCGTAAAGTTTGCATCGCCCGAGTAAACAGCGGTGATCGAGTGCGTGCCTACGGCGAGCGTCGAGATGGCAAGCGACGCCACACCGCTCGCGTTCAGCGTGCCGGTGCCTATTGACGTTGCTCCGTCAAGGAAGGTCACCGAACCGGTCGGAGTGCTTACAGCGGAACTGATGGTTGCGGTCAGGGTAATGGAGTTCTGCACCAGGACCGGGTTGGAGTTAGAGGTCAACGAATCGCCCGGCGTGGCCTTGCTGACCACCAGGGCTACGCTTGCAGTGGCTGTCTTGTAGGTTTGCAAGTCGGTGGGAGTAAAGAGCACAGACAGCGTGTAGGCTCCGGCCGCAAGCACAGTCGAGTTGCTAACCGCGACGGCAGCGCCGCCTGCTGGAGTGGCCGTGTAAGCATAGCTGCCGGCGACGCTGGCCTGGACATTCAACGCAGCGGCGTTAAGCCGGCCATTGAGCGTGGTTCCGTAGACGATCGGCGATGGCTGGGTCCAACTGATCGTCGGCTGGATACGGTCAACCTGCAAGCCTACATCGATCGGGCTGGCAGCCTGGTAGTTGGAATCGCCGCCGTAGCTGAGTGCGACACGGTAGGTGCCCGGAGCGAGAGTAGCGGCAACCGGCACGGTGATGGCTCCGTTGGCGATGGTCAGCAGATCGCTTGAGATCAGCGTGGCGCCAAGGTAGATGCTGTAGGCGATGCTGCCCGACGGCGGAGTAATGCCCGCTCCGCTGTACTGGCCGGCGATAGATACCGGGACCGCGCCCGCAGTTTGATAGAGAACAAATACGGGCTGCGTGGCCGGACCGGCAAGTGTGGAGCTGGCCTTGTTGACCGTGTAGACGGCGAGCGATGAAGCAGCCGTGTGGTAATTCGAGTCGCCACTGTAGACAGCCGAGAAGCTATGCGCGCCCGCCGCGTAGTACTGCGCTGCGAGAGTACCGGCGCCGGCGCTCAGCGTCACCGCCGAACCCAGCTGGGAGGACGAATCGCTGAAGGTCGCGCTGCCCGTGGGCGTGCCTGCGCTGTAGCTGACCGTTGCTTTGAGCGAGGTCGGCGCCTGCCCGTAAGTAATAGGCGAAGCGGGAGACGGCACGACGGTAATGGTGGGCTGGGCCATCGTGTTGGTCAGGTTGAAGTTGACGTTGGAATTACCCGGCGCTTGCGGAGTTGCCACAGCCCTGCCCATAGCGACATCCGGGTTGTTTCTTGGGTAGGTGGCTACAACCGAGTAATTGCCTGTCGTGGTGTTGGCAGTGGCGGTGACTGAAGCCGTGCCGTCGCTGGCCGTAACCACGGTCCCGCTGGAGGAGAGTGTGGCGCTGGCGCCGCTGGCAGGCGCGGCGAAGCTAACCGTTACGCCGCTTTCCACGTTGCCCCACGAGTCGGTAACTCGGACGCCGAGAGGATTCGTGAAACCCGCTCCGATCACCGCACTCTGCCCACTGCCGCCGGTCGCCGAGATAAGGGCCGGAGTTCCGACGGAGACCGCAATATTCCCGCTGGTCTGCGAGATGCTTGACGATTGATCGGTGACCGTTATCGTCTGGTTGCCCACGCTGTGCAGGTAGACGCCGTTGGTAAAGGTGTGTGCGCCATGATCGGCATTCGTGAAGGTGTACGTCGCCGGGCTGAAGCCGAAGTTAGCCTTCGCGTCGCTGGTGGTGAACGTAACGGCGCCGGTGTAGTTGGTGGAGACGCTGGCTCCGTTCATGGCCGTTATTGTGAAACCGGCGACATAACCTGCCTGTACGGTGGAGGGATAGGCCGTAATGGTGAAAGCGGTGATAGGGACATAGACCGAGCCGCTCAGCGGGACAGTCTGCGTTGCGCCGGCAACGTTGAGGCTGTTGTCGGTCAGGATCAACGAACCGCTCACCGCGCCGCTTGCCGGGCTTACCGGAGCGAAGGTGACAGGCAGAGCGCAGGTCGCATTTGCCGGAAGCGGTCCGGTCGAGAGTGCGCCGGCGACCACCAGCGGACAATCCGCGTCGAGGTCGCTGCTATCGAGCGTGTAGTAGGTTGAGATGCTCGGGTTTTTGCCGGTGTTTGGAATGGCGAAGTTCAGGGTTGCGTTGCCGCTGTTGGCCACGGTCACGGTCTGTGGTGCGCTGGTTGCGCCCACAAGCGTTGCGGGGTAGCTCAGAGAAGGTGGATCGCTCTGGTCGAGTTCCTGCACCATACCGCCGGAATAATTCGATACGAAGATATCGCCGGCCGGATCCAGCATCACGTGTGCGGGAGATGAAATCCCGCTGCTTACAGTGACCACTGTCGAGTTGGCGTTGACAATTCCGCTGCCAGCTCCGCCCGTACCGGCCACGATCTCCTTTACCGCATTGCCGCTAAAATCAGCGACGTACATATTCCCGTTCACGTCAACCGCCAGGCCAAAGGGCTGATTGAATCCGCTGCCCACCGCAATCACCGTGGAACTGGAGTTGACTTTGCCGCTGCCTGCGCCGCCCGTACCCGCCACAATCTCCTTAACTGGGCCGGTGAAATCGGCGACGAAGACGTTCCCGCTGGCGTCCACAGCCACACCGTATGGAGTGCCGAAGCCATGGCCCACAATATTGACTGTCGAGCTGGCGCTGACTTTGCCGTCACCGCCGGCCACGATCTCCTTCACTGCGCTGTTTGCTGAATCGGCAACAAAGACATTCCCGTTTGCGTCCACAGTTACATCCGCAGGAGCGCTGAATCCACTGCCCAGCGGAATCACCGTAGAGCTGGTGTTGACGGTGCCGGCTGCCGCGCCACCTGTGCCCGCAAAGATCTCTTTGACCGAGTGGCCGTCGTATTCCGCTATGAAGAGATTTCCCGCTCCATCGACGGCCACACCCGAGGGACCGGAGAATCCGGTGCCTACAGTGCTGACCGTCGAACTAGCGTTGACCTTGCCGCTGGCTGCACCGCCTGTGCCGGCCAGAATCTCCTTTATCAAGCCGGCGCTATAGTCCGTGACAAAGAGATTGCCGTTCCCATCGACCGCCATACCGATAGGTCTGCCTAACCCGCTGCCAACCGCGGCAGCCGTTGTATTGCTGGGGAAGGTGACCATTGGCCCGGTGCCGATGCCGCTCAGGTGAATCGTAGAAATGGCTATCGGCGGCGCGGAGTTATCGTAGATCACGATTGCGCCCATCCGCAGCCCCGGATACTTCGGGGTGAAGGTATAGTTGACGGTGCAGGTCTGTCCGGCCGCATACGTTGTGCCCGCCACGCAGGTGCCGCCCGCCGCATAGGTAAAGTCGAGGTTCGGCGCGCCCATGGTCAGGACCTGAAAGGCCTTGGTGGGGTCCGAGTTCAAGGTCGTCGAGGAATTGAAGATGATCGTCGCCGACTGCGAACTGCTGGATGACCCAGTGCCGGTGGTGGGCGCGGTGTACGAGGTTCCGATGACGTTTTCGTAGGCCGTAGCGTTGTCAAGACACGCACTGCTGTTGGTGACGTGTATGGTGCAGGAGTTGCCGCTGTAGTCCCAGGCGTAAGCCACGTAGGTGTAGCTGCCCACCGCATTCAACGGAACGCTGCTCAAATCGAAGGTGGCCACACCGCCGGAGGCGTACTGTGTATAGCTGGTGGTACCCGTCGGCCCGAAGACTTTGAGGGTGATAAGGCCGAATGGTGCGTTGAAGGCCAGATTGCCGGCGTAGTTCGCCACAATCACCTTGATCGCCGATCCGGCATTTCCGCCCTGCGCCAATACCGCCGGCGGCGGCGTGTCAAACTTCAGGATTTGCGCATCGGGAATCAGTGCCGCGCCGTTGAGCGAGATCGTCTGCGCCGGTCCGGCCACGTTGTCCGTGAAGGTCAGCGTTCCGTACTGCGTGCCCTGATTCGGCGCCAGCGGAGCGAACTTTGCGGAAACTACGCAGGTGGCGTCCACTGCCAGCGAGCCCGGCGTACCGCTGGCCGGCGTCAACACCGGGCAGGTGGTGGCCGCGCTGGTGTCCAACAGGAACTGGTACGAGGCCTTTGGATTGGTGCCTGTTCCAGGAATTGTGAACAGCAACGGCGCGTTGCCGCCGTTGACGATGGTCGCGGACTTGGCGGAGCTGACCGCGCCGTCGTAGGTCGAGTCAAAGTTCAGCGTTGGAGCCCCATAGTACGAGATGGACTCCATCTGGGCGTTAATGTTGTATTCTGCGCCGGGGCCGGCGATTTCCAGCTGATCGAGGATGATGATCTGCCCGCTGTGGTTTGGTGCTATGTCCCAGGCCGGGACAAAGCCATTGGCGTAGAGCGATGTCATCGTTGAGCTGGCATTGATGGCGCCGGGAGCCGCACCGCCGGTTCCTGCCACGATCTCACTCAGGATTGTTCCGGAATTGCCCATGGTGGCGATCAGGAAGTTCCCGTTGAAGTCGATGGCCAGGCCGCCAGAAGTGCTGCCGAGGCCGTTATGAACCGTGTTGATTGTCGCGCCGCCCGTCCCGGCTACGATCTTCTTGAGGAGTCCGTTGCCGTTATCGCCGACATATATGTTTCCGGCCATGTCGGTGGTGATGCCCCAGGGTGCGTTGAAGCCACTGCCCAGGGTGACGACCGCCGAGCTGGCATTGACCTCACCGTTGGCCCTGGCCACGATCTCCTTTACCGCATTGTTGCCTGTGTCGGCCACAACGACACTGCCGTTGACATCCATCGCAATGTGATGCACGGTGTTGAAGCCGCTGCCGATGGCGATCACGCTCGACAAGCTGTTGACCACTCCGTTGACGGCGACGATCTTGAATATCTGGGTCGTCGATCGGCCTGGATCGGCCACATAGACGTTTCCTGAGCCATCGATGGCCAGGCCTTCCGGCGCCACAAACCCGCTGCCCACCACAACACCTGAGGGGACCCAACCGATGGTGCCTCCGTTTGCGGGTACCTGCCTCACCACGTGCTCATCGGTATTGCTGACAAAGATGTTGCCTGCCGCGTCCACAGCCACGCCGCGCGCGTTCTGATAGGTTCCCAGACCAAATGCGGACTTCTTTTCATTGGGAGAGCCAAAATACTGGTAGGAGGATGGGTAGCCAAGCACCGGCGCCAGGCCCATGCCCGTCACATACCCGGTGGCGACCACCGTGCCCCCGGCTTTCAGCAACTGCACCGCGCCCGGCCGCACACCTGCGCCCTGGGGGTTAAACTTGACCACCACGGTGCAACTGTCGCCAGCGCTGTAGACCGTCGAGGCCGGGTTGCCGCAGGTGCCCGTGCCAGCATCCGTATAGTCTGAGGCGTAGGCGCCCTGGGTGAACAGAGTACTGCCTGTGACCGAGCCACCGGTATCAAAGGTAAAGATCATAGTCGCGGTTGGCGCAGGCGCCACGCCCACATTCACAGCGCCAAAGTTCAAACTCCCGCCTGCATGAGCAGTCACCGTGACCGCCAGAGCGCTCACCGGCAGAAATGCCAGCAGGCAAAGCAGGATGACGATCTGCCATCCGCTCCAGAAGACCGGCTGAATCTTATCTGTTAGATCGTGAATGCAAGAAGACAGGGAGCGACGGGGAGCACGTTCGCACAAGCCCATTGGTCGTACTCTTTCTCAAGGTCTATCGCGGACCCAAGGAAGAGCGCCCACAGGAAAGACACATGGTTGGTTGGTCAAACAAGATTACACGCCAACTTCATCGGGTATTGTGATGGCGGTCTCACTTGTCCACCTCAATCAGACAGAAGTTCCTGCATGTATTTTCCTGAGGAGTAATTGTCCGTGAAGTGATATTGATGATGTCTGTACCGGGCAGTGATCTACCTCACCCGCCGCGCTACACGCACAATCTCACTGGTACAAAACTTCGGGCAGGCTAGTGCCAAGCACTCCCAATCTCGAAACAACTGTCGTGGCTTTTCATTGCATGGAGTAAGGATGCAAACAAGGCATTCGATGTGCCTAGGCGTTTTCAGAGGAGAGCGGGGATAGTTTTTCGAGCTGTTTTGCGGAAAGCGTTATATGGCCTAAAATGACGGGTAAGCTTCTCATTACAAACGACTAATAAGCATCAAGGAAAAATGAAGGGGTTACAGTCCGCTTTTGAGCGGCTGTAACCCCGTTTTCAGTAGATGAACTTGCAAGAATGGGGACCAAACTTGCATTTCAAGCTGCAACCTACAAAAACCTACAGTAACGAGGCCCCGGACTTAGCTGCACCCGCTCGTCGATCCGCAGCTCATGCACCGGTAGCAGCTTCCGCTGCGCACCATGATGGCTCCGCATGTCGAGCAGCTTGGCGCGTCGCCCATCTCGTACATGCTGCGCATGGCTTCTGTCTCGTTGTAGACGCCGCGGTCCTTCAGCTGGGGAACTTCGTGCGTCTCCGCTGTCGTGTTCCAGGGTTTGGTCTCTGGGGCAATGCCGCCGCCGCTGGGCGCGTGGTTGCTCACTTGATTGAGCCGCTTTGCTACCTCTTCGGCAAGCTTGGCCAGGTGACCACGGGCTTCGGGCGACTCATCGTCTTCCATGTTGCTTTCTTCGAGGATGGTTGGCGTTGAGGGCAGTTGCGGAGCTGAAGGCGCGAGGCCCGCGAACAGCGTCAACTGCTGGCCGCTCAGGAAGCGCAGATGCAGCCACCGGAACATGTAGTCCATGAGGCTCTTGGCGTAGCCGATCTGCTCGTTGCCTGTCCATCCTGAGGGCTCAAAGCGTGTGTGCGCGAACTTCTCGCACAGAATCTTGAGCGGCACGCCGTGCTGCAAGGCGAGCGAGATCGAAGTGGCAAAGGCATCCATCAGGCCCGAGACCGTCGAGCCTTCCTTGGCCATACGGATGAAGATCTCACCCGGCTGACCGTTCGGATACAGTCCTACGGTGATGTAGCCCTCGTGGCCGCCGATGGAAAACTTGTGCGTGATCGAGGCCCGCTCTTCCGTGAGCCGGTGACGGATGGCGCGCGGCGGAGCGTTCAGGTCCTGCGTCTCCGGCGAGGAAGCCATCGGCGCGGGCGTCGCGTTGAGCACCGGAATCGCCGCCGCCTTCGCAATCTCTTCGAGCGCGTTTGCGAAGGTCTGTGCCGCTGCTTGTAGCTGCTTTGCCGGAACCTCAATCTTTTCCGCGCCCGCAAGCGTCTTCAGGTCGGCCTCCGCAGCAGGCTGCGCCGCGGATATCTGTGCCAGCACGCGCGCTGCGGCGGTGTCGGCGGCGGAAGGCTCGTGCTTGGTCTCGTTCAAGCTGGTGTTCAAGGGCTGAGTGCCCTTGGAGCCGTCGCGGTAGATGGCCACGGCCTTGATGCCGAGACGCCACGACTCGGCGTACGCTCCTGCGATCTCTTCGATCGTGGCCTCGTTGGGCATGTTCACCGTCTTCGAGATTGCGCCGGAGAGGAACGGCTGCGCCGCCGCCATCATCTTGACGTGGCCCATGTATTGGATCGAGCGCGTGCCCTTGGCCGGCTTCAGCGAGCAGTCGAAGACCGCCAGATGCTCGGGCTTGATGCCCGGCGCGCCTTCGATGGTTCCGGTCGCGTCGATGTAGCTGACGATGCCGTTCACCTCGTCGGCCGAGTAGCCTAGCTTGAAGAGCGCGGCGGGAACCGTGTTGTTCACGATCTTGATCATGCCGCCGCCCACCAGCTTCTTGTACTTCACCAGCGCCAGATCGGGCTCAATGCCCGTGGTGTCGCAGTCCATCATGAAGCCGATGGTGCCCGTAGGCGCCAGCACCGTGGTCTGCGAGTTGCGGTAGCCATACTTCTCGCCGTGCTGGAGCGCCATGTCCCAGCACTCGCGGCTGGCGTCGATCAGGTCGTCGAGTTGTGGAACCGCAAAGGGTTCGGAGCTAAACCGCGACTTGCCGATCTTGTTTACCTCGGCCCGGTGCATGCGGATCACGTCGAGGAAGGGCTCGCGGTTGACGTAGAAGCCGGGGCAGGCCCCGCCCTCGCGCTCCACCTGCGCCGTCAGAGGCGTGGCCGAACCAAGCGGCGGGCAGTGCGCTGCAATCATCGCCGACTGGAGATAGGCCTGGCCGGTCATGACCGCCGTGATTGAAGCCGCCAGATCGCGGCCTGCGTCGGAATCGTAGGGCAGGCCGAAGGCCATGAGCAGAGCGCCCAGATTCGCGTAGCCCAGTCCCAGCGGGCGGTAGTCGTGCGAGTTCCGCGCGATGGCCTCGGTGGGATACCCAGAGTTGTCCACCAGGATCTCCATCGCCGTGATCATTACCGAGATGGCGTGACGGTAGGCGGGAACGTCGAAGCCACCCGAAGGCGTCACAAACTTCATCAGGTTGAAGCTGGACAGATTGCAGGCCGAGTTGTCGAGGAACATGTACTCCGAGCAGGGATTCGAGGCGTTGATCCGCGCCGTGTTCTTGCTGGTGTGCCACTTGTTGATCGTGGTGTCGAACTGCATGCCGGGATCCCCGCACTCCCAGGTCGACTTGGCGATCTTTTGCATGATGTCGCGGGCCTTCAGGGTCTCAACCGGCCTGCCGTCCTTCACGGAATGGGTCGTGAACTCGCCATCCGCCTCGTAAGCATGCATGAACTGGTCGGAGACGCGGACGGAGTTGTTTGCGTTCTGGAAGAAGATCGATGAATACGCCTCGGAGTCCGGGCCGCTTCCGTCGTATCCGGCGCGAACCAGTGCGAAGGCCTTGGCCTCTTCCTTGGCCTTGCACTCGATAAAGTCCACGATGTCCGGATGGTCCACGTTGAGGATGACCATCTTGGCCGCGCGCCGGGTCTTGCCTCCGGACTTGATCACACCGGCGAATGCGTCAAAACCGCGCATGAAGCTCAGCGGACCAGAGGCCTCGCCGCCGCCAGAGAGCAGTTCCTTCGATCCGCGGATCGACGACAGGTTGGTGCCCGTGCCCGATCCCCACTTGAAGAGCATCCCCTCGGTCTTGGCCAGGGTCAGGATCGAGTCCAGGGAATCGTCTACGGCGTTGATGAAGCAGGCCGAGCATTGGGGGGTCTTGTAGCCGGTCGGCGCGTAGCGCACACCGCCCGTGGCTGCATCCCAGTGCCAGTTCTGCCCGTCGGCCTTGGGCTCCAGACGGTCGCAGCCCACGTTGAACCAGACCGGCGAGTTGAACGAGGCACGCTGCGAGAGGACGATCGATACCAGTTCGTCGTGGAAGATGCTCGCATCCTCGGGCGTGGCGAAGTAGCCGCCAGCCAGACCCCAGTCCCGAACCGTCTCCACCACACGCGACACCAGATGCCGGACCCCCGCCTCACGCTCCTGCGTACCCATCAACCCGTGCAGGTACTTCGAGGCGATGATGTTGGTGGCCGTCATCGACCAGTCCACAGGAACCTCAACATCCAGCTGCTCGAAGATCGAGTTGCCCTTGGTGTCGGTGATCGACGCCGTGCGCTTCTCCCACTGCACCTGGTCATAAGGCGAGACGCCGTCAACGGAAAAGCGCCGTGTGAAAGCCAGGCCCCTGCTCTGTGAGCTAGCGGCTACGCCGGCCGAAATCTGGAACTGGATGTCGTTCATGGAATCCTCTCGATACTTAAAACTAGTGACGGAACATGGCAACCCCCGGCGCTGGACCCGGCCGGAAGAGAATAAGACAAATCAAACAACAACAACCTGATACGGGACTGGAACAGAACTGCCCAAAAAAAAGACCAAGAATTACCCTGCCGACCCCTGGTGCCGGCAATCATTAAAGCTTGTTAACAGCCGCAGATGAAAAAATACCGCTGTCTGTGGTACATGTCAACAAGAAACCACAATATCTAGTATTCGCCTAGCGAAAACGGTATCCACATGCGCAATACCTGCCATTCGGCTGTGGAAAGTTCAGAGAACCCGCGCAGGTTGCGGACTCTGACCCCGTAAAACAGCTTGTACTCGAGGCTACTGCCAGGCAGGGGCGTGCACAAGACGCAGGAACGGTGCAGATTGCGTGGAAACCATGTGGAAGTGTGGAGAAGCGGGGAAGTGGCTGGAAAAGAGACAGGCGGGGCGCTGTTGGCCCCGCCTGTCTTTGTAGCTATTTGGGATTGTGGTTTCCGCCGCGCTCCGCACCGCCCCCCGAGGGACGGGATTCAGGCACTCGGGATCCTCCCCCGGAGTTGCCGCCGCCGAAGCTGCCGCCAGATGGCCGGCTGGGCTCGGAACTGGGTGGAGGGCTGTACATCCTTGGCTGCGAAGGAGGAGCCGACGGCGGTGGTGTGTAGACTCTGGGTTGCGAGGGGGCAGACGGCGCCGACACCGGAGGAGTGTAGGTTCGAGGCTGTGAAGGCGCTGACACAGGCGGCGTATAGGTTCTGGGTTGCGAGGGGGCAGACGGCGCCGACACCGGAGGAGTGTAGGTTCGAGGCTGCGAAGGCGCTGACACGGGCGGAGTATAGGTCCTGGGCTGCTCTGGGGCAGGCGGAGCCGATACAGGCGGCGTGTAGGTGCGCGGAGCAGGCTGAGACGGCGCGGTTGGAGCCGAAGGTGCAGTCGGCTCGGTTCTCGACGGCGGATAGTAAGGCCGAGGCGTGTTCGTCCATGGCCGCGCGGTTCCCGGTTCCTGGCTGGGCGCAGACGGCGTGGGATTAGGTGTCGGCGACGGAGAAGGATTGTTCCCGCGGCCTCCCGTTGGAGGCGTCGTTACCGGTTGCTGCCCCGGCGAGGAGCTTCCAGGCTGCTGGCCCGAGGTAGAGCCACCCGTCCCCTGTCCTGGACCCGACCCACCGGGTTGTTGCGTGGGTGTGGTGCCGCGATCCGAAGGCGGTTGGCCTGTAGTTGAGCCTCCTGTCCGCTGTCCCGGACCTGACCCGCCGGGCTGCTGGGTGGGCGTAGAGCCACCATTCGACGGCGGCTGGCCAGTGGTTGAGCCTCCTGTCCGTTGTCCCGGACCTGACCCGCCGGGCTGCTGGGTGGGCGTAGAGCCGCCATTCGACGGCGGCTGGCCAGTAGTAGAGCCACCGGTCCTCTGTCCCGGAGAGGAGTTTCCGGGCTGTTGTGTAGTTCCAGTGCCACGATCAGACGGCGGTTGGCCCGTGGTGGAGCCTCCTGTCCTCTGTCCCGGACCCGATCCGCCTGGCTGCTGTGTAGGTCCGTTCCCACGATTCGTCGGTTGCTGGCCGTTGCCCCGGTCTGAAGGCGATTGACCATTGCCCCGGTCTGACGGTGGCTGGCTGTAGATTGGGCGCGGATTCAGGTTGCCCGGGCGGCTGATTGTGCCTCGGTTGTCTCCCGGTCCCTGCCCCTGACCGGGCTGGTTGCCCCGCTCCACAACCCCATGCCGGGGCGCGGTTGAGCCGGGGAAGGGTTTCAGGCCGGTTACCGTTGCCCCGCCGATTCTGACCGGCGTGTTGCGGTCGCGCGAGGGCAGCCTTGGGCCATCGTCCTGCCGGTTGCCGGGCCGAACCGGAACCACCGGCATCGGACGGCCGCGAACGGGCCTCGGCGGCTCCGGCCTGTGTACTGGGTTGTACCAGATCGGCGTTCTGCCGAATCGCGGGCCGTAGTAGGATCCCGTGTACCACCACGGGCTGCATCCGCCAAACCCCGGCGCCCAGCCCCAGCCGAAGCTGTCGTAGTAGTTCCACATGCCGCAGCTATAGGGCATGTAGCCCCAGGAGTAGCCTGAGACCCACACGTAGCCCCAGCGCGGCGTCCACATCCAGTTGCCGTAGCCGTAGGGGTCAAAGTTCGAGTAGGAGGCCTCGTAGGGCGACCACACGTAGCCCTCGCCCGGCACGTTGTACCAGGAGCCATGCGCGTCCAGATCGCTCCAGGCCGGGTTGGTCTGCTGCCCGGGGGCAACGTCGGCAACCGCTGTCGTCTGGTTGGCAACCGCCTCGTTCAGCACCTCGTCCCGGTCGGAGTTCCAGCGGTCCCAGGAGTCGGCGGGAATAGATTGGGCGAGCGAGTAGCCGTTGGGGCCGTCGGCGGAAAAGTCCGCCCACTGGCCGCTGCGCAGGTCCGCAAAGCCCCGGCTGCCCTCAACGCGGGCATTGCCCGTGAGCACACCCACCGCGCCCGGGGGCGTGTCGTTCTCCACGCGCAGGATGGTGAATCCGGAGCTGGTGGCCACCATGCCGCCAAAGCGCACACGGATGGGGCCGCTCTGTCCTGTGCCCTGAAGCTCAAAGTATGCCAGCCCGCGATCGACGCTTACCTCAGCTTCGCCCGAGACCCCTGTGCCGCGGAGCAAGGTGAGCGTCAGCGAGCTGTCTGGCGTCATGCGAGCAACGCTGCCATCTTCAAACTGAATCTCGGCCTTGCCGTCGTCGCCGGAGCTGAGCGTCATGCCCTCGACCAGCGGCATATTCGCCACGGCCTGCTCGGTGATCGGCTCGCCGTTCTGAGCGATATTTATCGTGCCTTCCACGAAGCTCAACCGGAGAGCGCGATCGGAGCCGGGTGTCTGCGCCCCGGAAACCGCGCCGAGCGGCACAAAAGCGAGCGCAAAAAGAATTAGGGCCGGTATAGCTCCGGCCCAGCGATAGAGGATGCGATTCGAGATCATGGCGTCGTGCCTTCCTGATCGCAGGCCAAGCCCGCGATCGGTCCGTCGATCCATTTGACACCATCCCGGGAGAAATGTCGCGCAGGTTGTGTGCTTTCCGCTACTCCTCCTTGCGGTAAAGCATGTCGCGCATCACCCGCCGCCGCTCGGCGTTCAACTCGTGCTCGGTGCGGATCTGGATGGCGTCTTTGTGCGCAGGGGCCCCGCCGGCCTCTTCGGGCTGGCTGCAATCGGGGCAGCGGTTGGCGAAGCCAGGCTTGTCTGGTTTCAGCTCAAACTCGTCGCCGCAAAAAACACATGTCTTGATAGGGAAAATGACCATAACTCGAATATGTTAGCCGAGACGGCGCAAGAAGGGAACAGGGCGGGGCCGGGGGAGCACAGTACCACCGGCCCTCATCCCTACTGCTGCTGGTAATTGGCGATCATTCCGGTGAGGCCGTCGGCAATCGAAGCCTCAGCACAGCCCACCTTCAGATGCGACGCCAGAACCTGAAATGTCAGGTGCGAGAACGATGCGTCGTCGGGGATGTAGCCGGAGGTGGACCGCCCGTTGGCAATGGTGACTACCACGGTGTTAGCCATCGGCGACTGCCGCTTGATCCGCTGCCCGATGAGCGAATACAACTCGGCGTTGGTCGAGGTAAGCGCCACATCTCCGATGCCCAGTACGCCGATGCGGATGGGAACCGCAGGGCCATCCATGTACGTGGCCGGCATTCCGATCACATAAGGAGTCGGGCCGCTGAAGGCATGGTCGCCGCCATCGGAGCGCAGCCGGCCCGGGCAGCTGATCTCCTTCTGCGAACCCACGATTCGCACGTTGCGCTCCTTGCGCGTGGCGTGGGTCATGGTGCGAATCACCACCTCGCCCAGCACCGCGCCCTCGGCCTCCATCCAGCGTTGCAGCCGGTCGCGCACCTCGGGGTCCATGGGCCTGCCAGGAACTTTGACGTCGCGTAGCGGCTCTTCCACGTCCTCGCGCACGGCCTCGTATCCGGTAATCGGTACGCCGGTTCGAGAAGCCATCGCGTTGGTCGAAGGACGCAGATACAGGGGATTCTGGTCGCCCGAGGCGCCTTGGGTAAAGACGGCAATCGCCTTGTCGGTGAAGGCCTCTTCGACCCAGCGGCTCATTGCGCCGGGAAAATCTCCGCTGTAGAAGTTCGAGAGGTATCCGTTGATGGCGTGCATCGGGTAGTTGACGTAGACGCCGATGGGCTCTCCCGAGAGCCGCGCAAAGCTGACCACGGAGACGGTCTTGTCAGAGGGAGCCGAAGTATTCGGGGCCTGGGTCCACAGATGCGTCACCGGGTCGATGGCGTCGCGGTTCGAGTTCAGGTCGATGGAACCGGTTCCAAACGACATCTCGGCAAGCTCGAGCTTGCCCTTGGCATCGTGTACCGCATTTACGATGCCGTCGGCGATCCGCTGCTCGTCGCTGCTGAGGGTGAGGCTGGCGCTTGCCGGCGCCATGGGCGCCATGGGATCGACAGCGCTGTGCGTGTGCGTGGCCGACATGATGATGTTGGCCACCGGGCAGTCGAGGTCCTTGGCGATGCGTTCGGAGGCCGAGCGCCAGATGCCGTCGGGAAGATTGGGCCTGTCGACGCCGATCAGCGCCGCCCGCGCCACTCCGTTATCGAGCACGATGGCCCGCGCGTAGAGATGTTCGTTGCCGTACTTGCCGGTGGGGCCCTGCATGGTGGCGGCCAGCGGCGGGGTGATCTCGGCCTTGGCCGCTCCGGCCCGCAGCGCGCCGGTCTGCCCGTGAGCCGAGGCCAGCACAACGGCCAGCCCCAGAAACGCCGGAGCGATGTGAAGGAACCGTTGAGTAAAACCGGCAAGCCGACGGCGGCTGCCTGCGTGTGCAGAGGTGAATGACTTCTCGGTCATGAACGGAATCTCCTGGGTTCTCGAAATCAAATGCAGGCCGGTCGCGGCATCGACGCCGTGAGCTCTTTTATAGGTCTGTTCTAAAGCTGTTCTCCGACCGTTCCGATGGTAACGCCGCGCCGGGGAGGTTGTCGCCGGCGCAGTGCGGACAGGCCCTCGATCCTTCGAACATAGAACTCCTGAAGGGCCGAGGGCCTGAGGTTTATCCGCCGCAAACATCGGTGAGATGCTGTGCGAATCCGGCTTATCCGGTGACTGAGCGGATAGTCCAGAAGTCGCTGGCCAGTTGCGGACTCAGCATGTACTCGTACGGCATGGTGAAGTAGCCCTTCATTCCCCAGCCCGCTCCCCACGAGTTGCGGACGATGAAGACGCGCTTGGTGTTGTCGTAGCCGACCGCGAGCACACAGTGGCCGCCCAGGGACTTCTCCTTGGGGCCGGGCATAGGCAGAATCCCCGACTTTGCTACGGCCGCCGACTCAAAGTTTTCATACACCGTAAAGCCGAAGACGAACGGAAAGCCTTCGGCCAGGCAGCCCTGCATCTGCGGAAGCTGTTGCACCACGCGCGTATACGAAGAGACAAGGTCCTGCTTGGCGTCGGCGTACGCCTTGGCTGGGGGCTTCCTGGCAAACTTGGCGATGTCGTAGGGCCAGTCGGTCTCAGGTGGAGCGCCCAGCTTGGCCACGGCCTTGATGCCGTCGCGAACCTGTGCGCCGGCGTCGGAGGCGATGGTGCCCTCGATCGCGCGCTCGTTGTAGTAGATGAAGAGGCGGGAAGGGACGAAGGTCTTCTGGTTGAGCTTCATCTGATCGAACTCGATGGCGGCTCCGATGCCGTTTGCCGTGCAACTGCCCAGTTGTCCCTGGTCGTATACGGGCGGGCATTTGCTGCGAAGATCGACCGAATTCGGCATTCCTTTGGGCATGGCCAGCAGAGCTGCACAGTAGAGCACATCGCGTGCGTCGGGTGTGTCCCGAGTCCAGCCGTAACCGCCGTGCACGGAAGCCCTGCGGATGAGAAGTCCGGCGAGAGGATCGGATTTCCCGGTCGAGCGCGCCGGCTTTGCCGCCAGCGAAGTCTTGCCTGATTTCACAGTCATGGATTTGCTCCTTGTTGGATTTTGTGCGTGGCCCGGTGACCCCGGAAGTCAGGAGTAGCAGAATCTGACCGCCGGCCGTGATTGGCTGTGGCCATCGGAAGATCGCGGTGCCAGGCTGCCGTGAGAGGTTTTGAGGTCAGATCGGGGAACCAACTTTGGGGTTCGGCAGCGGGACGTACTAAGCAGTGTTTCCTGCTTTGGGGATCGATGGGATTCTGACCTGCGCATCGGCGCGTGTCAAGGAGAATCTGGTGGGGCCACCCCAGAAGCGGATGCCCCGGGGCATCCACCGCGATACAATTTCGCCATGCCGACAGTCTTGATTGAAGAGGGCTTCCGATTCTTCTTCTTCTATTCGAATGAGGGATTTCCGCGAGAGCCTGTTCACCTCTACGTGGAAAAGAGTGGGCTGGAGGCCAAGTTCTGGCTCAGGCCGGAAGTGACTGTGGCTTACAACGATGGATACGATGCGCGGACGCTGAGGCGGATGGTTGCCATGACCCAGACCCACCGGGCGCGGATTGAGAGGGCGCGGAATGAGTACTTCGGTTAGCGCGACTGCGGTGCGGTTCGATTCCGACTCCATGTGGGTTGACCTGAGCGACGGCCGGACGCTGGGCGTTCCGCTGGCCTGGTTCCCGCGCCTGCTCTCCGCCACTCAGGCCCAGCTTGAGTCGGTGCGCATCACGTCCCGTGGCTTGCACTGGGACTCGCTTGATGAGGATGTCTCGATAGCCGGCTTGCTCGCCGGCCTCGGTGATCTGCAGACGGATAAGAGCTTTGCGGCGTAATGAGCTTATAAGAGTCGGTTGCTATTCGGGCCACAGCATTGACCGAATGAAATGAAATCAATTACCGCCACTGAATTGTTCAAGGCCGCAGTGCGGGCATGAACCCCTGGGAAATTTCTTCTGGCTAGGCCATCTTCTTTCGAAATACTTGCCGCAACGAGGGCATGGAAACAGCTTAAAGAGGCCAATTGCAATAAAGTAATAGAACCAGAATAGAAAGGGCAAGAAGCCAAAACGGGGAGGCAAATTGCCAAAGACTATTGCGATTCCGGCATCTGCAACCTCTACCCCAGCAGCTTGGCCGCCGCCTTGGCAAAGTAGGTCACGATAAACTCTGCTCCCGCTCTGCGGATTCCAATCAGCGACTCAAGGGTCGCGCGGTCGCGGTCCAGCCAGCCGCGCTCAAAGGCCGCTTGCAGCATCGAGTACTCGCCGCTCACCTGGTAGGCGCCCATGGGTACATCGAACCGGTCCCGGGCCGAGCGGATCACGTCGAGGTAGGGCATCGACGGCTTCATCAGGATCATGTCCGCGCCTTCCTCAAGGTCGAGCTCGATCTCGCGCATAGCCTCTCTCAGATTGGCCCCGTCCATCTGGTAGCCCCTGCGGTCGCCGAACTGAGGAGCCGAGTCTGCCGCCTCGCGGAAGGGCCCGTAGAACGCGGAGAAGAACTTGGACGCATAGCTGAGGATCGGCGTCATGCCAAACCCGGCCGCGTCGAGAGCTGAGCGGATGGCGGCCACACGACCGTCCATCATGTCGCTCGGAGCTACAACGTCGGCGCCGGCGCGGGCGTGGCTCACGGCGGTCTTGGCCAGAATCTCAACCGTCGGATCGTTGTCGATGGCAAAGTCGGACCCGCTCTTGTTCACAATGCCGCAGTGGCCGTGGCTGGTGTACTCGCAGAGGCAGACGTCGGTGATCATCACGAGCTTCTTCGCCGCCGGGGTCTGGCGCAGCGCTCGCAGGGCTTGTTGCACGATGCCGTCGTCGATCCACGCACCGGTGCCGGTCTCGTCTTTTTCCGCGGGCAGGCCAAAGAGCAGCAGTCCGCCGATTCCGAGCGAGGCGGCCTCTTCGGCTTCCTTCACCGCCTCATCGACGGAGAGGTTGAAGACGCCGGGCATTGAAGAGATGGGGTTGCGCACACCCGAACCGGGGCAGATGAAGAGGGGATAGATCAGATCGCCGGGTTCGAGGGTGGTCTCGCGGACAAGGGCGCGCAGGGCATCGCTCTGGCGCATGCGGCGCATGCGGTTCTGTGGGAAGCTCATGCGACGATTGTAGTCAAAAACAGCTTCTAGCTACTAGCTTCTAGCTATTAGCTACGGTTTTGGGAGAACCGGCCTTTGAGTCCAGACCATGGATTTGATCAATCGCAGATCCACCTGCGGGAAGTCCACGGAGGTGGATTTGCCACAAATGAAGCTAGGAGCTAGAAGCTGCTTTCACAGCCTCTCGTACAGCATCGTCTTGCGGCAGCCAAGCAGCGCGATGAGCGTCCAGATGCCGATCGCTGTTCCGAGCGGGATCTTGATCAGACACAGAATGGCGGCGACGATGGCGACGATTCTGCCCCACTGGGTGCGCTCCATCAGGCCCCAGCCGGCGATGGCGGCCAGCGCGGCGCGAATCAGTAGAAAGGTCCATCCGACGTTCAGCGCGGCGCTGATCAGGCCCGGAGGAATCTGGCTGTTGTTCAGCAACGGGGCGAAGCCGCCGCTGAAAAAGACCTTGGCGAAGGAGATGCCTATGAAGCCAGTGATCAGCACCAGCCCGGCATAGACAAACCAGCAGATGGCAAGGGCCCGGATTTGGCCGCGATAGCGCTCCAGCTCAAACTCGAAGCCCGGTACAGGCATAACCGGGGGAACCGCGGGCTGACCGCATTGCGGGCAAACCGTCTGCCCGCCAGAAATCGTTGTGCCACAGCTACTGCAGAACATGAAACCTCCTCCAGCGCGAATCTCGCGTTGTCAGCAAGGATACGCCGGGCGACCCAGGGCAGTTCCATCCTTTTGCAACCCCTGCTTTGGTCAGCCATCAACCCCTGATCCCTTCTCCTTGCCTCTACCGGTACGACTCGTCGCGGTGGATGACGAACTCCGGATAGGCTCCGCCGCCCAGCTCGTGCAGGTCCATGCCCATCCGCTCGCCGTCCGGATCGACCCGGAAGGGAACGATCTTATTGAGGATCGCGAAGAGCAGGTAGACCAGCGGCAGGAAGACGCCGAGCAGAGCCGCGATGCCTACAACCTGGGCCAGCAACTGATTGTGTCCGGGCGCAAAGATGCCTGCTGCGAACAGTCCCCACAGCGCCCCGGCTGCATGCGAAGTGATGGCGCCCGAGGGGTCGTCGATGGCTAGCGCCAGCTCCAGCAACTCCACGACCAGCGGTGTAATGGCTCCCGCCACGATGCCGATGAAGAGTGCGCCGAGTGGACCCACCAGGGCCGCGCTGGCGCTCGATGCTACCAGTCCTGCAAGCCACCCGTTCGAGCACAGGCTGGCGTCGGGCTTGCCGAAGCGTACGCTGGTCAACGCGACCGTTGCCGCCAGTGCTCCCGAGGCTGAAAGCAGCGTGTTCAATGCGGTCTGAATCAGCACGTAGCCTGTGCCCATCCACGTGACTGCTCCGGCAACGTTCCAAGCCATCCACCCGACCAGCGCCAGAAAGCTGCCAAACACCACGTACACGGCGTTGTGTCCGGGCATCGCGGTCGAAAGGCCTTCTCTGGGGAACTTGCCGCGCCGTGGTCCCACGATCCAAACGGTAACCAGGGCGGTGATTCCTCCCAGGGCGTGGATGGTGGCCGCACCGCCGGGGTCAAGAAAGCCCGTGCCGAGACCGAAGTTCTTTCCGAGCGTCGCCAACCAGCCGTCGCTCCATATCCAGTAGGCCGCCAGCGGAAAGATGAGAGCCGCCATTACCGCCGCCGCCGCGCATCCCGCTGCAAGCCGCAAGCGATCGGCTCCCGAACCCCAGGGGATGATGACCGCAAAGGCAACCGCAAATATCTCCAGCAGCAGCCTCAGTTGCGCCGGTACTTCTGACTTGCCAAATCCTGACAAGGCCACGGGGCCCAGCCCAAGCAGGTTCCAGCTCTTTCCTGCCACATTCAAGGCGACATGGCCGCCGCCAAGCGCACCAGAAAACGATGCGCCCACTAGAGCGAACACAATCACTGCCACCGCGATAAGAACGGCATTTCCGAGCAGTGCCTGCGCGGCGGAACGGGAGCGCCCCAGTCCGGTATTCACCAAAGCCACGCCGGCGATCGCCAGCGGAGCCAGCAGGATCATGACCAGCCCCAGAGTCACTTGGTTGTCTGTTGCCAGGCCTTCGATCATCGGTGTGCCTCCCTTGCAGGCATATTGCCGCGGATCGTCACGACGAGGCCCAGCACTTCAACCGCCAGACCGCAGGCGGCAAAACCACCGCGCGCCGGGCCGTCAGGAAAGAGCACCAGGGCGGCAAGCACGAGAAAGAGACCGGCAGGCATTACCAGCAGTCCGGCGTATTTCATGGTCTTCCTTTCCAAGTAGGAACTGGAAACTGCTGAAACCGGGCAGTGAACCTGTTGCGCCCGCAACACGCGACAGCGAGCAGAGGGAGTTCGCGCAAATGAATTCTATCCGAAGGGAAATAATAAGCCCATGAAGATTACAGACTGTTTCTAGTCTCCTTTGTCTTCTCAGGCCGAACGGTGGCTTTTCTTCGCGGGGGAGCAGCCGTCATCATATATAGGGCGCCAGTTGTCAGGTCTTCGGCGTCTCTGACCACGGGGGCTTCCAACCCGGAATCGAATTGCTTTCTATATTGACGAGTTGAGCCGCTCGAGCGGCCTCAAGAAAACACTGGAATCAGACAGGGAGCCCATGCCGCAGCTCTTTCACCGCCGATCGAACACACTGGTCCGCATGGGTCTGGTGCTGGCTGTGCTGGTCGCGGTCGCAACCGGAGTTGCGCTCGACCGGCTACAGCGCGCGCCCTGGGTAACGCGGCAGGGCGAGCAGCCTGCCCAGCCGGTTTCCTTCAGCCACCGGCATCATGTGCAGGGAATGGGCGTGCAGTGCCAGTACTGCCACGTGTCTGTTGAGAAATCCAGCTACGCCGGCATCCCCTCGACGCGCATCTGCATGAACTGCCACTTGCAGATGTGGCCCAACGCCGCGCAGCTTGAGCCGGTCCGCCAGAGCTGGATGAGCGGCAAATCCATCCCCTGGGTCCGCGTCAACGACCTGCCGGACTTCGTCTCCTTCGACCACTCAGTCCATGTGAACAAGGGCGTGGGCTGCGTTACGTGCCACGGGCAGGTGGACCAGATGAACGCGACCTCTGCTCAATATAGTCTGCAAATGGAGTGGTGTTTGGACTGCCACCGCAACCCGGCGAAGAACCTGCGGCCCGCGAGCGAGGTTTACAACATGGCCTGGCGGGGGCCGAGCGAGAGCCGGCCGGTGTGGTGCGCAGTGGGCGACGAGATGAGCGGCATGCCGACGGCTGAGAGTGTCAACTGTACGGTGAGTGATCCGCTGGCTAGGGCTGTGCTGAATGCCACGTTAACGACGCCTAGCAGCATGAATGGCGGGCGCGTGTTGGTCGCGGTTCCAACTTATGAGAAGTTCACCAGCCAAGATGAACTTGGGCGCTTCCTCGTCAACCATTACAAGATCCGCAACACCCAGGACCTGATGAGCTGCGAGGTGTGCCACCGATGAGCAAGCCTCGCAGAAAGTGCTGGCGCTCGATCGACGAGCTTGAGAACACGGCTGGGTTTCAGTCGGAGATCGGGCGCGAGTTTCCCTTAGAAGCGGACGAGGAGCTGGACCCGGTCTCGCGCAGGGGATTCCTCAAAGTAATGGGCGCGTCGATGGCGATGGCCGGAATGGCTGGCTGTACTCGCCAGCCTGCCGATCCCACCTATCCATATGTAAAGGCCCCCGAGGAGCTGATCCCCGGCAAGCCGATGTACTTTGCCACGGCCCATCCGCTGCCTACGGGCGCGGTGCCGCTGCTGGTGAAGAGCGACCAGTTCCGGCCGATCAAGATCGACGGCAACCCCGAACACCCCTACAACCTCGGCTCGTCGGATGTCTTCTCGCAGGGCTCATTGCTCGATCTCTACGACCCCGACCGCTCGCAGCACGTTCTCTATCGCGGCGAGAAGCGCGAGTGGAACGAGTTCGCCATCGGCTACCGCGACAAGGTGCTTGCAACCGGTGACGGTACGGGAGTCTACTTCCTCAGCTCGACCATCACTTCGCCGACGCTGGCGCGGCAGTGGCGCGAAGTCGAGAAGGCGCTGCCCAAGGCGAGGCTTGTGCAATACGATCCGGCGATTGCAGGAACGGCGCTCGAGTACGGCAGCAGCATTCAATATGACCTGTCTCAGGCAGATGTCATCGTCTCGCTCGATGCAGATTTTCTCTCCGGTGCGGCCTATCCCGGTCACCACAAGCTGGCCCGCGAATTCGCCGCACTGCGCAAACAGCCAGAGAAGGGCATGAACCGGCTCTACTCCATCGAGAGTACGCCGACGACGACGGGCCTCAAGGCCGATCACCGGTTGGGGCTGCGAGCGAGCGAAGTTCCTGCGTTTGCAGCGGCATTGGCGAAAGAAGTAGGCGTCGCTGGAGTTAACCCTGCCGCCTACGCATGGTCCGATGAACAGAAGAAGTTTGCTGCTGCAGTCGCCAGGGATTTGAAAGCGCACGCGGGCAGGAGTGCTGTCATGCCGGGGCTATACCAGGATCCCTTAGTGGCAGCTTTGGCCTTTGCGATCAATGTTGCGCTCGGGAATGCGGGTAAGACCGTCTTTCTTCCGCCGTTGCCGCCGAAGATCAACTACCCTCCCAGTCCTTTGGTGCCGCTTTCGTCGGATCAACTTGCAGGCATAACTGGTTTAATTGCCGATCTGAACGCGGGCAAGGTGAATTGGCTCATCGTCATTAACGCCAATCCCGTTTACGACGCCCCGGCCGATCTGAACTTCACCGAAGCAATCAAGAAAGCGAAAACCGTCGTGCACTTGGGCTCGCACGTCGATGAAACCGCGCAACGGGCTCATTGGCACATTCCAGCGGCGCACTATCTTGAGTCGTGGTCGGATGCGCGTGCCTACGACGGCACGGTATCGATTGTGCAGCCGCTGATCGAACCACTCTATGGCGGCAAGACGGCGCACCAGTTTTTTCAGGCGCTGCTTGAACAGCCCGGGCTGAGTCCTTATGACGCAGTGCGCGAGACATGGCGCGAAACGCTCTCAAAGAAAGGCGACTTCGAAAAGAACTGGCGCAAGGTGCTGCACGATGGGTGGATTGAAGGCACGGCTTTCGACAAGACAACCAAGGCAGGCGCAGGTACTCCAGTTGCAGCCATTCCAACGCCCACGCCGAAGGACTCGTTTGAAATCATCTTCCGGCCCGATCCCTGCGTCTACGATGGTCGCTACGCCAACAACGGCTGGTTGCAGGAACTGCCCAAGCCGGTCACGAATCTCAGCTGGGACAACGCCGCGCTCATGAGCGGCGCAACGCTGACCAAACTCGGCCTCGCCGAGCAGGACATCGTAGAGATCGCAGTTGGCAACGGTCGCGTTAAGGCTCCGGTACTTGTTGCGCCCGGCCATCCTGATAATTCCGTGACGGTGCATCTCGGTTACGGCCGCCGTGTGGGTCGCGTGGCCAGTGGCGCGGGCTTCAACGCTTACGCCATCCGCAACTCGCGGGGTATGTTCCACACTACGGGTTCCGTTCGCAAGGTCGAGGGCAAGTGGGGGCTGGCTGTCACCAAGAGCCACTATGTGGACCATCGCGCCCAGGCTTCCAGCGGCAACAGCAACCACTCACTTGAAGCCGATGAGGCACTTGGCGCACGCGGCATCGTTCGCGCGGCGACGCTCGCCGAGTTCAAGTCCAACCCTGACTTTGCTCACGAGGGCGAGGGCCGAGGTACGCCCGCCGCTGACGCCTCGTTATTTCCCGATTGGAATTCGAGCCAGGGCAACGCCTGGGGCATGTCCATCGACATGAACTACTGCACGGGCTGCAACGCCTGCGTAGTGGGCTGCTATGCGGAGAACAACATCCCGGTCGTCGGCAAACAACAGGTCAAGCTCGGCCGCAACATGCAGTGGATTCGCGTCGATACATATTTTGAGGGCAATCTGATCGCGCCACGAGCGCATTTTCAGCCTATGCTCTGCCAGCACTGCGAGACCGCTCCGTGCGAGCAGGTCTGCCCGGTGGGCGCGACTGTGCACTCGCCCGAGGGCCTGAACACGATGACTTACAACCGCTGCGTGGGCGCTCGCTATTGCTCCATCAACTGCCCCTATAAGGTGCGGCGGTTCAACTATCTGCTCTACTCCGACTACGAGACTGAGAGCCTGAAACTGCTGCGCAATCCCGACGTCACCGTGCGCTCGCGCGGAGTGATGGAGAAATGCAGCTACTGTGTGCAGCGCATCCAGCAGGCGAAGATTGCTGCCGACAAGGAGAATCGTCCAATCGCCGACGGCGAGATCGAGACCGCATGCCAGCAGGCCTGTCCTTCAAAGGCCATCGTCTTCGGCAATCTGAACGACAAGACTAGCCGCGTGGCAAAGCAGCGCATGGATAAGCGCAGCTACGGGGTGCTGGCCAATCTGAACACGCGCCCCCGCACTACCTATGTGGCTGAAGTGATGAATCCGAATGCAGAGATAGAAGCAGGGACTAAGGGACTAGGGACTAGGGACCGAGTTAGTGGCGAACAGGAAATCAATGGCGGTTGAAGACAAATTCGCGGTACATAGCGCTGATCAAAATCAGTTGATCGAGCCGGGCCTGAGCCTTCTCTCGGTCACTGAGAAGATCTCGCGCATCGTGCTCACGCCGCAGACTCCGCTCGGCTGGTTCGCTCTGCTCGCAGTGGCCGGTGGTGGAGTCGTAATCCTGCTGGTAGCGATGCTCTGGCTCTTCCTGCGCGGCGTCGGCATCTGGGGCGTCTCCATGCCGGTGGCCTGGGGCTTCGCCATCATCAACTTCGTATGGTGGATCGGCATCGGCCACGCGGGCACGTTGATCTCGGCCATACTGCTGCTGTTCCGGCAGCGCTGGCGCACCGCCATCGGGCGCTTCGCCGAAGCCATGACCATCTTCGCCGTGGCCTGCGCCGCCATCTTCCCGGTCATTCACCTCGGGCGTCCGTGGCTGGCCTACTGGCTCTTTCCGATTCCGCTGACCATGACGGTGTGGCCGCAGTTCCGCTCGCCGCTCACATGGGATGTCTTCGCCGTCCTCACCTACGCCATCATCTCTGTGGTCTTCTGGTACGTCGGCATGCTGCCGGATTTTGGCACGCTCCGAGACCGCACACAGTCGAAGTTTGCTCGCTACGCGTACGGTCTTGCTGCTCTTGGCTGGCGCGGGTCGGCACGCCACTGGAATCGCTACGAGACCGCATCGCTGCTGCTGGCTGGCCTGGCCACGCCGCTCGTGCTTTCAGTGCACACTGTCATCAGCTTCGACTTTGCGGTGGCCCTGCTGCCCGGCTGGCACTCCACCATCTTCCCGCCCTACTTCGTGGCCGGCGCAATTTATTCGGGAATGGCGATGGTACTCACGCTGGCCATACCGCTGCGCAAGTTCTTTCATCTCGATGACCTGGTAACGCTGCGCCACATCGACAACATGGGTAAGGTGATGCTGGCCGCCGGTTGCATCGTTGCTTACGGCTACGCGATGGAAGCGTTTATGAGCTGGTACTCGGCCAATCACCTGGAGTCCTTCGCCTTCTGGAACCGAGCCTTCGGGCCGATGGGCTGGGCGTATTGGATTCTGATCGTGACGAACCTTGCGATTCCGCTCACCACGCTCTGGTCGCGCAAGCTGCGCACAAATCTCGCCTTTATGTTCGTGCTCTCGCTCGTCGTCAACGTCGGTATGTGGTTTGAGCGGTTCGTGATTGTGGTGACGAGCCTCTATCGCGACTTTCTGCCCTCCTCGTGGGGAACCTATCGCGCCACGCGCTGGGATTACCTCACGCTGCTCGGCACCTTGGCGTTGTTCACGCTGTTGTTTCTGCTCTTCGTGCGTCTGCTGCCCATGATTCCCATGCACGAAATTCGCGCCATGCTGCCGCGTGCGAAGAATTCGCAGACCGAGGAGGCAAGCGGATGATGCGCGAGGAGATCTACGGCCTGCTGGCCGAGTTCGACACGCCGGAGGAACTGGTGCGCGCCGCGCGCCAGGCCTACAGCGACGGCTGGCGGCGCATGGACTGCTACACGCCCTACCCGGTCGAGGAGGCAATCGAGGCCATCGGCGTTCGTGGCAACACGGTGCCTCTGCTCACGCTCGTTGGCGGCCTTCTTGGCGGTACGGTGATGTTCGCACTAGAGGAATGGATCTCGACCGTGGCCTATCCGCTCAACATCGCTGGACGTCCGCTCAACTCCTGGCCTGCGTTCGTTGTGCCTGCATTCGAGTTCACGATTCTGTGGGCTGGCTTGTCTGCGGCCATCGGCATGATCGCACTCAACGGGCTGCCCGCGCTCTACCATCCGCTCTTCAACGCGCCCAACTTTCGCGCGGGCGCATCGGTGGACAAGTTTTCCCTCTGCCTCGAAGCCTATGACCCAAAGTTCGACGCTGTCGAGGCGCGAACCTATCTCGAATCCTTTAAGCCCATCTCTGTTGTGGAGGTGGAGCGATGATGCGAAAGCAGCTATTAGCTATTAGCTCTCAGCTTTTCGCTCCCGGTGACTGGGTGCCCCGGGTCTCGATTCTGAGTCCCGGGAAAGGTACACGGTTTACGTGCCACATGCTGGCTTCAGCAGGGTTCTTCGCGCTGGCGCTTCTCTCCGGCTGCCGCGCGGACATGCAGAACCAGCCGAAGATGTATCCGAATCGCGGCTCGTCGATATTCGCCGATCAACGCGGCGCGCGTCCGCAGCCAGCTAATACCGTGGCTCGCGGACAACTGCGCGGCGACAGCTTCTTCCTGACCGGCACCGTGCCCGGCGCTGACGGATACCGGCAGGAGCCGAACGCGATGCCGTTTCCGGTAACGATGGAGGTTCTGCGCCGCGGGCAGGAGCAGTTCAACCTCTACTGCGCGCCCTGCCACTCCCGCGTCGGCAACGGGCTGGGCGAGATTGTGCAGCGCGGATTCAAGCCGGCCGCCAACCTTCTCGATCAGGTGCGGCTGGCACAGCCCGTCTCGCGCTACTTCTACGTGATGACTTACGGCTACAACGCCATGCCGGAGTATGCGACGCAGATTGCGCCGGAAGACCGTTGGGCTGTCGCAGCCTACGTCCGTGCATTGCAGTTGAGTCAGGCGGCAAAGCTCAGCGACGTGCCGAAGAGCGTCACTGTTCGTGACCTCAAAGACATCGCGCGCGAAGAGGGCCTGCCGGCAAGCGCAGCAGAACCATGGACAGCGCCAACCAACGCAGTTAAGTCCTACCAGCCAGCCGAGGGGGCGCCGAGGTGAGGGAAGCGATGGATCACACGCCGAACTCGAAGCTTCCCGCCGATCTCGGCGCGCCGCCGTTTGTGGGCGTATGGCAGCGGCGCGCGCTCGTCATCGGAGGCGTCGCCTCCGTGCTCGCCGTCGCACTCGGATTCGTCGGTCAGTTTCAAGATGGCCTCGGCTGGGGCCATCTGCTGCGCGCATGGACGCTGGGAACGGTCGTGGTGTGGGGATTCGCTGTCGGGGGGCTGGCTCTGCTCATGCTTCAGTACTGTTCGGGAGGCAGATGGGGTCTGGTGCTGCGCCGACCGCTTGAGGCCATGAGCAGCACACTGCCACTAGTCTTCATCTATTGGCTGGCGATGGCTGTCTTTGGCAGGCATCTCTACCTGTGGGCAAAGTACACCAGCATCGAATCGACAGCCGCCGCGCTCAGTGCCGGACTCATCACCGAGTTCCAACAGCACTGCCTCGACTTCAAGCGCGCCATGCTGAACCCTGTGGCCTACGTTGTTGTAAGTCTTGTATGCTTCGCTATCTGGTTCCTCTTTGCCCAGCGGTTGAGCAAGTTGTCACTGGTCCGCGACGGCCAGAGTCCAGAGGCCGTGCCCAACTGGACCGCGAAGTTCGAGAACATCGGCGGGCCGGGCCTTGTGCTCTACGCGCTCACCATGACGGCCGCCGCCATCTACTGGGTCATGTCGATGGACGTGACCTGGGCTTCGGCGGTCTACGGTCTGCTCTTTCTTGTTGGTCAAGGCTACTCGGTGCTGGCGCTGGGCATCGTTACGGTCGTCGTGCTTTCACGGGCCGAGCCTTTCAAGACTCTCCTGCGCCAGAGCGAGCAGCACGACCTCGGCAAGCTGGCCTTCGCCTTCGTCATGCTGAACGTCTACCTGGCCTTCTCGCAGTTTCTTATTGTATGGTCGGGTAATCTGCCGGATGAGACAGGCTGGTACCTCGATCGCACCCGCGGCGGATGGGGCGCTGTAATGACGCTCGACTTCGTCTTCCACTGGCTCGTGCCCTTCGTGCTGCTGCTCTCGCGCAATCTCAAGCGCAACAAGAAGCGGCTCGCGGCCGTCTGCCTGTGGATGATCTTCGCGCGCTGCTGGGATATGTTCTGGCTCATCGAGCCGAACTTCCCCGACGCCGCGCGCAACCTGCACTTGAGTTGGGGAATCCTCGAATACATCGCCGTGCCTGTGGCGCTGATCTCGTTCTGGGCGGCTTACTACTCGAAGCAACTGATGGCGCGTCCGCTGGTTGCGATCAACGATCCGCTGCTCAGTGAGATTCTGGAGGCAGAAGATGGGGCTGTTTAGACCGAACGCAAAGAGCGGACTACTCCGGATCGCGGCTTTTGTCGTGGCTGCCGTCGTGTTCTGCATCGCCGGGTGCAAGTCGAACCACGCGACCGCGAACCAGGCCGCAGTCGCGCAACCGGCAAACCAGACGGCAACGCCGAATACGAACAGGCACACGCCCACAGCGCAGACCGACGACGGCAGTCAGGAAGTTGCCGACCTGCACCGTCGCGAGAGTCTGCTGCTCGAACACTATAGCTGGGTCAATAGCGAACAAGGTACGGTGCGAATTCCCATCGAGCGGGCGATGGAGATCGTGGCCCAGGGTAAGACCATCGAGGTGCTGCCGCCAGCCGCCACACCGCCGCCGATGACCGGCGATAGAAAGCCGGTGGTGACGGCTCCGTTGACCAACGGGTCTGCGCCGACCACCTATGAGCAGACACAGGACGCAGAGCGTGGTAGATAGAGCGGAGTGGAAAGTAATGATGGCCGAAGCAGATTTCAAGTCGAATCTTCCCGAGAGCCTTGCTAAGCTGGCCGCCGATCCTCGTGTGACAGTGCGTCGCAGCGGCGCGCCTTGCCTGCCCGCCAAGTGCGTCGTTTACTGGATGCAGCGCGCTCTTCGCATCGTGGATAACCCGGCTCTTGACGTCGCCATTGAAGTAGGCAACTCATTAGGCCTGCCGGTCGTCGTCTTCTTCTCGGTCATACCCAACTACCCCAACGCCAATCTGCGCCATTATCACTTTTTGAAACAAGGCCTGCGCGACGTAGCCGAAGATGCGGCTGAGCGCGGAGTGGGGTTCGTCGTGCGACGCCCGCCCGGCAACAAGCTCGAAGCCTTTCTTGAAGAGGTCGAGGCGGCGATGGTCGTGGGCGACGAAAATCCATGCCGCGAGCCCGAGCGGTGGCGGCAGGTCTTGTCCAAAAGATTAAAGATCCCCTTCTGGACCGTCGATGCCGATGTGGTTGTCCCGTCCAATATCTTCAACCGAAGCTACGTGCTGTTGCATCACTTCCGGCCCCATCTCAACCGCGAGCTTCCGAAGTACCTCGTCGAGCCGAAGAAGATCAACCCGCTTCATCGCTGGACACCACCCAAAGGCCTTCCAGGCTTTGATCTTTCGGAAGACATTACGGCTGGGTTTACGAAGCTCGACCGCTCCGTCCAGCCCGTAGACACTTTCACTGGCGGCGCCCGCTCCGCGGTTCGGCGTCTTGGTGAATTTCTGAAGTCCGGTTTAGCCGGCTACGACGAAAAGCACAACCACCCCGAGACCGCAGGCACCAGCCGCCTGTCGCCTTATCTCCACTTTGGCAACATCAGCCCGCTGCGCATTGCGCTTACAGTCGAAGCATCACCGCTCTCCTCCGAGACAAAGAAAAAATATCTGGAGCAGGTGATCGGCTGGCGGGAGCTGTCGGTCCTCTTCGTCCGTCACGAGCCGAACTACGACAACTGGGAGTGCGCCGCCCCCTGGGCGCGCAAATCGCTCGTCGAACACACAGCCGACCCGCGCATTCACCGCTACAGTTTCGTCCAACTCGAACGCGCTGAGACGCACGACGAGCTCTGGAACGCCGCCCAGTGCCAGATGACGACGACCGGCTGGATGCACAACTACATGCGCATGTATTGGGCCAAGATGATCCTCTGCTGGGCTCCCGATCCGGCCAAGGCGTTCGAGTGGGCGGTGATTTTGAACGACCGCTACCAGCTCGACGGCCGCGACCCGAATGGCTACGCAGGCATCGCCTGGGCCATTGTGGGCCGCCACGACCGCCCCTGGTTCAACCGGCCCCTCTTCGGCCTGGTGCGCGCCATGAGCGGAGCCTCGCTCGCCCGCAAATTCGACGCTGCTGCCTACATCCGGCAGCAGCAAAGCTAGACATTCTATCCTCCGCTGGTGACGGGCAGGATTCCTGCGTGCGTTCTGTCACGTATCTTGTGAGTTGTAGTTGTCCTATAATGGGCCAGAATTCCAGCATAGGAATTTACTTGTCACACTTTGCGTAATCCATTGGATTCCGCGTTGTCCCCAATAGAGACTTTGCATCAGGGGGCCGGAGTTTCTCCGGAGACGCGGGATGATTTGGAATCGCTTAGAGCTGCCCGTTCAGGCGCACATCCGCGCGACGAACATCGTCCTGCCTGTCCGCGGCGTTCTTGCGCGGCTTGTACCCGCACTAGTCATTTCTCTCTTACTCTTTGTTGCCGACGGTGTTGCGCAGGCTCCTGCCGCGCAGCCTGAAGCGGTGCCTGGAGGCATCTTTGCTGCGGCTCTCTCTCAGGGCCGATTCCTTGCACGGCGGAGCTGGCAGCCGGGCGGCATGCTCGACCGCCGCATCAGTGCGTCGCCGGCTGAGGCGGTCTTGCCCCTGGCCGGCGGCAACTCGACAGCTACCTGGACGGCGCTTGGCCCCGCGGCGATTGTGACGCCCCACTACGGCCTTGTCTCCGGGCGCGTTACGTCGATCGCGATCGATCCCGCCGACGCAACCGGCAACCATGTCTACATTGGCACCACCGGCGGGGGAGTGTGGGCAGCGCAAAACGCGGCATCCTCTACCGTCTCGCAG
The DNA here is from genome assembly GCA_903842065.1 of uncultured Acidobacteriaceae bacterium. GTDB lineage: Bacteria > Acidobacteriota > Terriglobia > Terriglobales > Acidobacteriaceae > Telmatobacter. Next base: position 37,863 of record CAIMKZ010000051.1, read on the forward strand.
ATCGTCTTTCAGCCGCTTACCGACAACCTGTCGGCGCTGGGCGGTGCCTGGGATGCCTCGATCAGCATCGGCGCTCTCACGGCGCAGCCGGGGGGCACGGGTGTGGTGCTGGCCGGCACCGGCGACCCTAACGATGCCACTGACTCCTACTACGGCGCGGGCGTTCTGCGCTCGACCGACAGCGGCTCAACCTGGAGCCTGATCGCACGCACCACCGATATGGAGTCAAGTCTGAGCTTGCAGAACTTCAGCTTTGCCGGCGAGGGCTTCGCGGGGTTCGCCTGGAGCACGGTGAATCCTCAGGTGGTGGTGGCGGCGGTATCGCAGGCTTACGAAGGCACTCTGGTAAATGCGGTGACGGCGCAGTCGAGTACGCAGGGGCTCTACTACTCGACCGACAGCGGATTGAGCTGGCATCTGGCCACGATCTCCGACAGTGGCGCGAACGTGCAGGGACCGCTCGACCGCTTTCCATCGCCCGACGGTAACGCCGCAACGGCGGTGGTATGGAATCCTGTTCGCAAGCTGTTCTTTGCCGCAGTGCGCTATCACGGCTACTACAAGTCAACGGACGGCATTACCTGGACCCGGCTTGCCAATCAGCCGGGCGCAGGTTTGGCGGCGTCCAAGTGCCCCACCAACTCAGGCTCGACCGGCTCCATCGCCTGCCCTATCTATCGCGGCGCTCTGGCAGTCAATCCGGTCACTGGGGACATGTTTGCCTGGACCGTGGATGCGAACAACCAGGATCAGGGCCTCTGGCAGGATCTCTGCGCGCTCACAGGCGGAGTCTGCACCAACCAGACAATCTCCTTCGGCCAGCAGTGGCCGACGGCCGCGCTTGAGACCAGCACCATGCAGGGCTCGGCGACGATCGCTAACGGCGTCTATACACTGGCGCTGGCGGCCGTGCCGGTGCCGAATCAGCAGGCGGTAGAGGTCTTTGCCGGCGCAACCGATCTTTGGCAGACGGCCTGCCCGGTCTCGCTGGGCTGCACCTGGCGCAATACCACCAACGCGAACACCTGCCACAGCGCGGCGGTCGGTCCGTTTCAACATGCGCTGGCCTTTCACTCGTCAAACGCAAACGAGCTCTTTGTCGGCAACGACAGCGGCCTTTGGCGCTCGATGGATTTGATCGCCGAGACCGGATCGGTTTGCGCCGCCACGGACGCGACCCACTTTCAGAACCTAAACGGGCAGCTGCAAAACAAGGACGGCAGCGCGGGCTCGCTGGCCGAGCCGACCAGCATCTCGGCGGTCCTTAATACGCCTTATACGCTGCTGGCAGGCTTCGGCGTCAACGGTGCGGCCGGGGTCAAGGCGAACGCAGTAACCGCCAACTGGCCGCAGGTGCTGGGCGGATACGGCGGACCGGTTGGGGTTGATCCGAACATAAGCTCGAACTGGTATGTGAACGATCAGTCCGGCGTGGCCATCTACCAGTGCACGCAGTCGGCAGCATGTACGCCGGCCGATTTCGGTACTTCTCCAGTCGTCGGCAGCACGAGTGTTGGCGGCGATGGAGCAGCCATGTCAGAGCCTGCGCCGTTCCTGCTGGACCCGCTCGACTCGTCGCAGCTCATCGTCGGCACCTGCCGGGTGTGGCGCGGCGCGGCTTCGGGCCAGGGCTGGGCCTCTACAAATGCCGTTAGTCCGATCCTCGACACCGGCGCAACCACCGGCGCCTGCGCTGGTGACACATTGATCCGGACGCTCGCGGCCGCGCAGCTCACCGCCACGACGGAGGTACTCTACGCCGGCACCTACGGCTCGGCGAACGGCGGCGGACTGCTGCCCGGACACATTCTTTCGGCGACTTACGATTCCTCAACCGGAACCATGCCCACGTGGCACGATCTGACCCTGAATCCGGTAGGAAACAACAGCCACAGGCTCAACTACTACGGCTTCGACATATCGAGCATCTCAATCGATGCGCATAGCTCCGGCACGATCTACGTGACTGTGGAGGCTGCTCAGCAGACCGCGGCGGCGAGCGTGCAGACCGTCTACCGCTCGACCGACAGCGGGGCCACGTGGAACTCGATCATGGCCAACCTGCCCAACTCGCCGGTGAGTACGCTGGTAGTCGATCCGGGCAATGCGAACACGGTCTATGTGGCCACCGACCAGGGTGTCTACTACACAACGGCTGTTGCAACGTGCGCGACGGCGCAGTCCAAGTGCTGGTCGGCCTTTGGCAGCGGGATGCCGCAGGCGCCTGTGGTTGCGCTCAGCGCCGCTCCGCAGACGGCCTCGTCGAAGGTGCTGGTGGCTGCCACTTACGGCCGCGGCATCTGGCAGACAGCGCTGGTGTCGTCGGGCTCGGCCCAGAGCGCGGCATCGGTGAGTCCTTCGTCGCTCAGCTTCCCCTCCACGACCTACGGCACAACCAGCGCGGCGCTCTCGGTTACGCTCACCAACACCAGTCAGGTCGCGCTCACGCCCACATCGATCTCGATGAGCGGCAACGCGCAGGACTTTAACGCGGCGGGCTGCACGGGCCAGACGGTTGCCGCAGGTGCGAGCTGCACGATCCAGGTGACGTTTACGCCTGCCGCTACAGGCTCGCGCACGGCCGTCATGACCATCTTCGCCAACGTCTACGGCGGCCAGCTCATCGTAGACCTGAACGGAACGGGTCTGGCGGGCGGCAGCGTATCGCTCACGCCTTCGAGCCTGTCGTTTGGTTCCGTACAGAACGGCGCAACCTCGGCAACTCAGCCGGCCCAGCTCACCAACCTCGGCGCGGCAGTGGTGACGATCTCGAACGTCTCGGTGACGCAACCCTTTGTGCTGGCCTCGAACAGTTGCGCAGCGACCCTGGCAACCAACTCGGCCTGCCAGGTGACAGTCGCTTTTGCGCCCGTGCAGGCCGGACAAGTGAGCGGATTGCTGACCTTTACCAGCTCGGCCGGTACGCAGGCGGTGCAGTTGAACGGAACCGGCGCGGCGGGACCGACCGATACGCTGAGTGAGTCATCGCTTACCTTTGCTTCGACCTCCGTCGGCCAGGTATCGTCGGCGCAGGCGATGACCATCACCAACGTGGGCGATCTGCCGCTTACTGTTTCCTCCATTACGGCGAGCGCGAACTTCCAGCAGTCAAGCAACTGCCTAAGCGGAGTTGCCGCTGGAACAGCGTGCTCTGTCTGGGTCGCCTTTGCGCCCACAGCTGCCGGAGTGCTCACGGGAACGCTTACCATCGTTGATGCAGTGGGGACAAAAACTGTCTCTCTCAACGGCACAGGGCTCCAGCCCGGCACGTTGACCGTGATTCCATCCAGCCTCACCTTCACGAATCAGCAGGCAGGCGTTGCATCTGCGCCGCAGACGGTTACGATTACGAACTCCGGCGGAAGCTCGATCGCGTCGATCGGCTTCCAGCTCTCCGGCGCGGCGGCGGCCCAGTACTCCGTGGGCGCAACCACCTGCGGCGCGCAGTTGAACGCTGGCGCCAGCTGCACCGTGCAGGTGAGCTTTACTCCGGCGGGTACAGGTACGATTTCGGCGGCGTTGAACATCTCCTCGGCTACGGCCGGTGTCTCCGCTGTGCAGGTGCAGCTGAACGGCTCCGGCAATCTGGTTACGGGACTTACTCTGTCGCCGTCACTGCTTACATTCGCTACGGCAATCGCCGTCGGGCAGGCCAGCAGCGCGCAGATGGCAACGGTAACCAACTCAACCGGATTCGCAATCGGCACGGTTTCGGTGGCAACTGCCGCGCCGTTCAGCATCTCGACTAACGGCTGCACAGGACAGTTGTCTGCCGGGGCTTCATGCACCCTTGGAATCGTCTTCCAGCCGACGGCGAGTGGTTCGGCGAATGGAACGCTGACCGTTACCTCGTCCGTAGTAACGACTCCGGCGACCGCGACTCTGACCGGAGCAGGCTATGACTTTACTGTCGCGCCGTCCGGTTCGTCGAGCTCAACAGTATCGAGCGGTCAGGCAGCCAACTACCGCTTGACGCTCACGCCCATCGGCGCGCAGGGCAGCTTCACCTTTGCCTGCGGAACGCTGCCTGCCAATTCCATCTGCATCTTCAACCCGGCGACGACAACCCTGTCTGCCGGAGTGCAGGGCAACGTACTTGTGCAGGTATACACGGGTTCGAGCCTGGCGATGCGCGGCGAGCCGGTGCTATTCGGCTCGCGCTGGCCGATTGCGCTGGCGCTGCTGGCGTTGCCTTTCGCGCTCCTGAAGCGGCGCAGGCTGCTGCTCGTCGTGCTGCTCGCTCTGGTCGCCGTATGTGGCATCTCAAGCTGCACAGCGGCTATCGGAGGCACCAAGGGAACTGACCTTGCCCGCGCAAAACGTATCCCTTAGCAAGCTGTTCTAATGCGAAGGGGTAGCGAAGATGACGAAGTCGAAGCGGGGACGTTACACGCTTGAGTTCAAGCAGGAAGCAGTTCGGCTTGTTGAGTCGGGCCAGAGC
>CAIMKZ010000052.1 GCA_903842065.1 uncultured Acidobacteriaceae bacterium
CTCGACTCCAAACCGTGGTTCGTGCATTCTTGTGATAGTCCATCTGGTCTCCTGCTTCGCTGAGTCTTCGCAAACACAGCTTTACAGGTCTCGATCAGATGGACAATCTATTGAAACATCACAGCTAGTCCCTTAGTCCCTATTCCCCGCCTTTAACAAATTCTCGGCAACTGCTCCCCCACCATCGGCGCAATCACCCGGCTCGATCCCATCGCCGTCCGCGCAATCAACATCTTTCTGTGTTCCGCCGTCGCCGTCCCGATCCGCGCCGCATCGCGGCCCAGCGCATGTGCGCGCAGCACCTCAACCACCCGGTCCGCCGCCTCCGCCGCCACAAAGAACACGGCCTTGCCTTCGTTGGCCACATACACCGGGTCCAGCCCCAGCAACTCGCACGCCGCCTGCACCTGCGGCCGCACCGGCACCCGCGCCTCGTCGATTGCAATCCCCACATCCGAAGCCGCCGCAATCTCATTCAACGTCGATGACAATCCACCCCGGGTCGGGTCGCGCATCGCATGAACCGCCGGACCAACCGCGTCGAGTACTTCCGCAATCATCCCGTTCAGCGCCGCGCAGTCCGACCGTATCTGGCTCTCAAATTCAAGTCCCTCGCGAACGCTCATAATCGCCATGCCGTGATCGCCCATCGTTCCCGACACAATCACCGCATCGCCAACCTGCACCCGCCGCGGCCCCACGTCGATTCCTGCCCGCACCACGCCCACGCCCGCCGTCGTAATGTAGCAGCCGTCTCCGTGCCCGCGCTCCACAACCTTCGTATCGCCGGTAACGATGCGCACTCCTGCCTCGCGCGCCGCCCGCGCCATCGCATCCACAATCGCGCCCAGCCGGGCAATCTCAAACCCCTCTTCCAGAATGAAGCTGGCGCTCAGAAACTTCGGCACCGCCCCGGAGACAGCCAGATCGTTCACCGTCCCATTCACGGCCAGCTCCCCAATCGACCCGCCCGGAAAGAACAGCGGCTGGACGACAAAGGAGTCGGTGCTCATCGCAATCCGCCCGCCGCCCAACTCCAGCACCGCCGCATCGCCCAGATTCTCCAGCTCCGCATTCCGAAACGCCGGCACAAACAGGAGCTCCACAAGCTCATTGCCCAGCCTGCCTCCGCCCCCGTGCCCCATCACAATGGTCGGATAATCGCGCAGCTCCAGCGGGCAGCTCCAGTTGGAGAAGTCGATCGTCGTCTTAGCTTTTTCTGTCACTATCCCCGCCTCAACAATGGGTGCCCCAGGTCCCTCGCATTTGGGGACCTGGGAGAGACCAACTCTCAACCAGCCCCTCTCAACTCACCACAAAAAGCGGGTGCCCCACCCTAACGACGTTCTCTGTCGTTAGGGTGGGAACCACCACCCTCAAACTTTCCGTAGTTGTAATACGCCGCGCAGGCCCCCTCGCTCGAAACCATCGTCGCCCCCAGCGGCCGTCTCGGCGTGCACTCTTTGCCAAACGCCGGACAATCTGACGGCTTCAACGCCCCCCGCAAAACCTCTCCCGCATGGCACAGCGCCGACTCCACGGTCCGTATCCCCGAAGTATCAAATCGAATCTCCGCGTCGAACTCCCTATACGCCTCGCTCAGCCGCCACCCGCTCTTGGGAATCACCCCGATCCCCCGCCACGCCCGGTCCGTCACCTCAAAGACCTCGCCCAGCAGCTTCTGTGCGCCCTTGTTTCCCTCGAACGAAACAATCCGCTCGTAAGCATTCTCCGCCCGTGCCTCGCCGCGTTCGAGCTGCACCACGGCCCGCCGAATCCCCTCCAGCAGATCAAGCGGCTCAAACCCCGTCACCACAATCGGCACCTTGTACTTCTCAGCCAGCGCCGGATACTCCCAGTACCCCATCACGCTGCAAACGTGCCCTGCCGCCAGAAACCCGTCGATCTTGTTCCCCGGCGTACTCATCAGCGCCTCAATCGCCGGCGGCACCAGCACATGGCTCACCAGCAGCGAAAAGTTTTTCAACCCCCGTCGCTTCGCAGAAGCCACAGCCATCGCATTCGCCGGCGCAGTCGTCTCAAACCCCACCCCGAAGAACACCACCTGCTTCTCGGGATTCTTCGCCGCCAGCTCCACTGCGTCGAGAGGAGAATATACGATCCTTATATCCCCGCCCCGGCCCTTTACTTGAAACAGGTCGCCCTCGCTCCCCGGCACGCGCAGCATATCGCCAAAGGAGCAAAAAATAACCTCAGGCCGCGAAGCAATCGCCAGCGCCTTATCAATCAGCTCCAGCGGAGTCACGCACACCGGGCACCCCGGCCCGTGCACCATCTCGATTCCAGTCGGCAGCATCTGATCGATACCATTTTTGATAATCGAGTGCGTCTGGCCCCCGCAGACCTCCATGATCCGCCACGGCCGCGTAGTAATGGCATGGATCTCCCGCGCCATCTTCCGCGCCACATCCCCATCCCGAAACTCGGCCAGATACTTCACTCAGCAGCTACCTGCCCTCAACCCGCCACTCTCAGCCTGTCAATCTCAACCCACCATAAAAATGGGTGCCCCACCCTCGCGACGTCTTTGTTTTTGTCGCTAGGGTGGGAAACCACAACCCCCAACCCGCCATGCGTTGGCCTTACGTCTCCCCCAGCTCCTCCTCCAAAATCCCCATCGCCCGAAAGTCCTCCAGCGTCTGTTTCGCCGTCTCCTCATCCACCTTGGAGATCCCGAACCCCACGTGCACCACCGTGTAGTCGCCCACTTCTACCTCGGGCACATACTCCAGGCAGACCTTCTTCACCACGCCGCCAAAGTTCACCCGGCCCATACGCAGGCCGTTCTCTTCGCCGATCTCTTCCACTCTTCCCGGTATCGCAAGGCACATAGCAACTCCCTTATAGCGCGGTACACCCTGCGCGCGGGTGATTCAAGTCACCCGCTCGCCACTCTGAGGGAACAGACACCTTCAGGATCCTGAACCTGGGCCGGGAATATATTCCCCGCCGCCCCGCATCCGCGCCTGTTCAGGTACATGATGGTAACAGCGAACTTGTCTCTCGCTTCGCCGGAAGAGAGTCTCATGGGCCACAACTCCAAGGCCCGTCTCACCGAATCCCTCGCGCGCTATGCCTTGGCGCTTGGCATAGTCGCTCTCGCCTTCGTCCTACGCTACGGCCTGTCTGAGGGGCTGGATATGCGTCTGCCCACGTTTACCATCCTCTTTCCCGCCATCCTTATAGCTGCCGTGATCGGCGGCCTCTGGCCCGGCATCTTCGCCACCGCCCTCTGTGTCCTCGGCGCCGATTTTTTCGCCTTCCTCCCCGCCAACACTTTCAAATTCTCCAATCCCTCTGACACGGTCGCGATGGCCATCTTCGCGGTCGTCGGCGTACTCATTAGCCTGCTCGCCGACCGCTACCGCCACGGTCGCCAAACCATCGCCGATCTGCGCCATCAGGAGCAACTCCGAATCATTAACGACGAACTCGAACTGGTCCTCGCAAGCATGTCCGACGCCGTCTACATCTCCGACGAAAAACGCCAGTTCATCCACTCAAATGACGCCTTCGCGGCCTTTTACAGGTTCCCTGAAAGATCCGATTGCTTCACCCCGCCAAACGCCTACCCTGACGTCTTCGAACTCGCATCCCTCAGCGGCGAGCCGGTACCTCTCAATGACTGGCCCGACGCCCGTGCCCTGCGCGGACAATCCGCTACCAACGCCGAGTTTCGCGTGCGACGCAAAGACACAGGCGAGTCCTGGCTCGCAACCTACAACTACGCCCCCCTGCGCGATCGCTCTGGCGAAATCACCGGCTCCGTCGTCGTCTGCCGCGAGATCGCCGCTACCCGCCGCGCCCAGACCCCCTCAGTCCCTTAGTCTTTCGTCCCTCAGTTCCTGCCCCCCGACCCCTCTCCCCGCTCCAATAGCCGTCCAAACATCATTTTGGTAATATCAAAATTATCCCAACAGTAACTTAATCGTGCGATAATTCTCCTGTTCGGAGAAGTGCGTCTGAACTTCCAGAGAGGCGCTAATGCTCCGCTACCACCGGGCCACATTCGACAAGCCTCTTCTGCGTTACCTCGTCGCGCTGGCCGTCGTAGTTGCGGCTTATCTTCTGCGAGTCGGCATCGACAACGGCCTGGGCGTTGTTCTGCCTCCCTATTTCACTTTTTATCCCGCCATCATGTTCGCTGCCGTGCTCGGCGGCCTCCGCCCGGGGCTCTTCGCCACCGCCCTCTCCGTCCTCACCATTGACCTGCTCATCTTCCCCCCTGCCTATAGTTTCAAAATCGCTAACTTCGCCGATTTGGTAGCGATCTTCCTCTTCGTTCTCATCGGCGTCTTCATCAGCATCCTCGCCGAGTACTACCGCAAAGCCCAGCGCACTATCGACGAATTCAAGGCAAAGCAGGCACTGAGCCTGTTGACCGCCAAGCTCGACTTGGCCCTCGCCAGCATGACCGAGTCCGTCTACATATCCGACGAAAAGGGCAATTTAGACCACGCCAACGACGCATTCGCCACCTTTCACAAGTTCAGGTCCAAGTCCGATTGCCTTGAACGTCTCGTCGACTACCCCGACATCCTTGAAGTCTGTCTGCTCAGCGGGGAAGCGGTCCCGCTTGAAAACTGGCCCGTCCCCTGTGCTCTGCGCGGAGAGATAGGAACCGATGTCGAGTGCCGCCTCCGCCGCAAAGATTTGGGTGTTTCCTGGCTCGGCAGCTACAACTACGCTCCCATCCGCGACGACAACGGCCGCATCGTAGGCGCGGTCGTCGTCGGCCGAGACATCACCGAAGCCCGGCAGGCCGAGGAAAAGCTCCGTAAGAGCGAGCAGCACTATCACAACCTCTTCGATGCCCTCGATGAAGGCGCCTGCGTCATCGAGATGATCTACGACGCCGACGGCAAGCCCGTCGACTATCTCCATTTGGAAGTCAACCCCGCCTATGAGAAGCAGACCGGCCTGCACCTTGAGGTCGGCCAGCGCGTACGCGAGATCCTGCCTAACATCGAAGATTTCTGGCTCGAAGCCTATGCCAAAGTCGCGCTCACCGGAGAGTCGGCGCATCTGGTCAGCCACGTCAAAGAGACCGGCGGCACATTCGACGTTCATGCCTATCGCGTCGGCGATCCGGAGCTGCGCCGGGTTGCGGTCCTCTTCAACAACATCACCGAGCGCATCCGGTCCGAAGAGAACATCACGCGCCTCAACCGAGTTGCCTCTGTCCTCAGCGGCATCAACCAGACCATGGTCCGCACCAGGGACTCCATTGACATGCTCAACGCCGCCTGCCGCATCGCCGTTGAAAGGGGCGGGTTCCGCATGGCATGGATCGGCATGATCGACTCGGAGACCAAACTCCTCGCCCCGGTCGCCTCCTACGGCCGCGCCAACGACTATCTCGACCACGTCAGCATCGATCTCCGCGATCCAGCCGCCGGCGTCGGGCCTGCCGCACGCGCCTTTCACTCCGGGCACCACATCGTCTGCAACAGCATCGAGCACGAGCTCCTGACGCCCTGGAAGCACGTCGCCATGGAACTCGGCTACCGCTCCGTGGCCTCCTTCCCCCTCGTCATCGACGGTCGCCCCGCGGGTGTCCTCAGCCTCTACGCCGGCGAACCCGATTTCTTAATCGAGGGGGAGATCGCGCTCCTCGACGAGATGGCCATGGACCTCTCCTTCGGCATCGAGGTCAGTCTCCACGAGAAGCAGCGCAGCCTCGCCGAAGCCAATGTCGCCAAGCTCTTCCGCACCAATGCCGTCCTCAGCGACGTCACCCAGCCCATCGTCCGTGTTAAGGATCAGCAGGCCATGCTCCAGGCCACCTGCAACCTCGCCGTCGAAAAAGGCAAGTTCCTCATGGCCTGGGTCGGTCTCTTGAACCCCGAGACCGGGATAATTGAGCCTGTCGCAACCGCAGGCCGCGTCGAAGGCTTCCTCGACGGCCGTAAGATCGATATCCACGATCCGGTCATCGCCGCCAAATCCATTGCGCGCACCTTCCTTAGCGCACGGCGCCATGTCTGCAATAACTTCGAGGACCTGCCACCCACTGCCCGGCGCAGAACGGTGGGCATGGACCTCGGCTATCGCTCCGCGGCAGATTTTCCCCTCACCATCGAAGGCCGGTCCGTAGGCGTCTTCTGCCTCTACGCCGGCGAGGTCGGCTTCTTCGACTCCGACGAGCTCCGCCTCCTCGACGAGATGGCCATGGACATCTCCTTCGCTCTCGAAGTCAACCTCCTCGAGCAGAAGCGCCTCCTCCTCGAAACTGATACCGCCGCCCACCTCCGCGAGCTACAGATTCTCAACGAGATGAACAAGGCCCTGCTCGCTGCGGACTCCGAGAAGGAACTCCTCGAAGCCTACTGCCGCATCGCCGTCGAAACCTCCGCCTACCGCATGGCCTGGGTCGGATTTGCCGTCGAAAACCCTGAAAAGGTCGTCGTTCCCGTCGCCTGGGCAGGACACGAAGACGGTTACCTCTCCGCGGTAAAAGTCATGTGGGACGGCGGAGAGCACTCGCGCGGGCCCATCGGTCGTGCCATCCTCTCCGGTCAAGTCGTATTTTCTGCCGACATTGCCGCCGACCACGGCTTGGTCCTCGCTCAGCCAGAAGCCAAAAAGCGCGGCTATGCGGCTGTCATCGCCATCCCCTTTGAGACCGACCCCGGCTCCATGGCCTGCTGCACCGTCTACTCGGCCGTGCCGATCGAGTGGTCCGCAGCCGAGCAGCACCGCATGCAGCAGATCGCACACGCCCTCGGCTACGGCATCCGCACAATTCGCGGCAACATCGCCAAAGAGCAGTACCTCAACGATCTCCGCGACTCGCTCGAACACACCGTCCTGCTCATCGCCGAAACCGTTGAACGCCGCGATCCATACACCGCAGGACACCAGCGCCGCGTCGCCGACCTCTCCGTCCGCATCGCCAAAAAGCTCGCCATCAAAGAAGAAAAGATCCGCGGCCTTCGCCTCGCAGCCACCATACACGACCTCGGTAAGATCGGCATCCCCGCGGAGATACTCGCCAAGCCCGCCGTCCTCAGCCGAGCCGAGTTCGCCCTCATCAAGGAACACGTCCAGATCGGCTACGACATCGTCAAGAACGTCTCCTTCCCCTGGCCCATCGCCGATATGATCCTCCAGCATCACGAGCGCATCGACGGCTCGGGCTATCCCAAGGGCCTCTCCGGCGATGCCATCCTCATCGAGTCCCGCATCCTCGCCGTAGCCGATGTCGTCGAAGCCATGGCCACCCACCGCCCCTACCGCGCAGCCCGAGGCATCGACTTCGCCCTCGACGAACTGCTCCACGACCGAGGCACCCTCTACGACCCCGCCGTTGTTGACGCCTGCATTGCCGTCTTCCGCGAAGACAACTTCAAATTCACCTCCTGACCCAAAGTTCCTTAGTCCCATAGTCCCTCAGTCCCTCGTCTCCGGACCCTGCCCATGTGGTACCGTTTCTGTATGTCAGCTCTGCTACCCAGGATCGAGCCTGCCGCACCGCCTGACCTGCCTGATCTTGCCGCCCACGAGCCTCCCCGCCATCGCATTCCCCGCTGGCTCGTACGCATTGAGCTTCTGCTCCGCGTCATGCTCCGCATGTACGTCGGCATAGCCGTCTGCTACATTCCCTGGTCCCACTCTTTCTGGGACCACAACTGGCTCTTCGCGCAGTTCCCAACGCTCGGCGTCTGGGCCTCGCTTGGCGCTGTGCGCGGCGTCGTCTCAGGCCTGGGCCTGCTGAACCTGTGGTACGCCATCCAGGATGCCCTCCACCACCGCGATCGGTGAACCATGAGCAATATATCCACTCCGGCAAAGAACGCCCCGGCAAAGAAAAAGCCGGCGGCGAAGCAGGCAAAGCCAACCATAAAGGCCGCCATCGCGCCTAACAGCGCGCCCCCTCCGCCACTAGAATCCGCGCCGCTGGCCTACGAGAATCCAGCCTTCCTCGACTCCTCCGACGGCCGGCCGATCCGCATCGTCAGCGAGTACCTTGAGCCGTTGGCACGCTTCCGCCGTGAGCAGATACTGGACACGGTTGTCTTCTTCGGCTCGGCCCGCTTCCGCGGCCGCGAAGAGGCCGATCACGCCCTCGAACTGCTCGATAACACCGGCTCCACGAAGCCCGCTCCACACGAAGAGCAGCCGGCACGGCCTGACGAGATCGCCCACGGACAGGCTTCCACGCTCCAGCGCAAGCGCGCCGCCGCCGCCATCGAGATGGCCCGCTACTACGAGGACGCCCGCAAACTGGCCCACATGCTCACCCGCTGGTCCCTCGCCATTCCCTCCAACAAGCACCGCTTCGTCGTCACCTCTGGAGGAGGACCCGGCATCATGGAGGCAGCCAACCGAGGCGCCCACGAGGCCGGCGGCAAGACCATCGGACTCAACATCCGTCTCCCCTTCGAGCAGGCCCCAAACCGATACATCACACCCGCGCTCAACTTCGAGTTCCACTACTTCTTCATGCGCAAACTCTGGTTCGCGTATATGGCCAAGGCGCTTGTCGTCTTCCCAGGCGGCTTCGGAACCCTCGACGAGATGTTCGAGATCCTCACCCTAGTGCAGACCAAAAAGCTGGCCAAGAAGATCACCGTCGTCCTCTACGGAAGCAACTACTGGGAGCGCGTGATCAACCTCGATGCGCTGGTCGATACCGGCGCCATCTCGCCAAAGGACTTCGATCTCTTTCAGCCGGCAGACACCCCCGAAGAGGCCTTCGAGATACTCCGCCGAGGACTGACCGAGAACTACCTGGCCGACGAGATCGCCGCCGCCGACGTCGCTCAGATCACTAAGAGCGGTGAGGATCTGCTGGCCGGCTGGACAGTCGAGGACTTCCTCGGGCCAGAGCTGGCTAAGACCCGCGGCAGGTAACTGAGTAGCTTCTGGCAAGATCTAAGCCCTTTGTTTGTAATCCAATGCGCTTTCCGGCACAGCTGGATTGAACGGATATTCTCCGCCCGTTCATAGCCTGTTAATAGCCCGATGAGAGAGTCGAGTTGAGAGTGGACAAAGTCTGTCCGCTCCGGAGGGCAGGCCATGCCGAACTCGACTATCTCTTACCTCTGGCGCGACAAGGGCGCAACCGATGGATTCCACACCGGGATCTCGCTGCACAGTCACACCAACCAGTCCAAAGAGACCCTCGATTTTGTGGTCAAGATCTGCTCGGAGCACTCCATGGCTCGCAAGCTGGTTGGGCTTATCGAGCAGCGCTCCCAGCAGAGGCACGGCATCCGCGTGAACTTCGAGGCCGCCTACTGGACTCCTCCCATGACTCCCAAACAGGCCTTCGATCTGGAATCCCGGCAGATTGAGAAGTTGGGCCTCGATGCCATGGTCTCCATCAGCGACCACGACACCATCAGCGCGCCCATGATGCTGCGTTCCCTCGAAAGCTCCCGTGAGACGCCCATCAGCGTGGAGTGGAGCGCGCCCTACGGCGGCGAACAGTCCTTCCACCTCGGCATTCACAACCTGCCCGCCGCGAAGGCCGCCGGTTGGATGCGGATCCTCGAGGAGTACACCGCGAACCCGGCCAACGAACGGCTCACTGAGATTCTGGCGGCGCTCAACGAAGAGCCCGATGTGCTGGTGGTCTTCAACCACCCCATGTGGGATCTCTACATGATAGGCAAGGAGCAGCATCAGTTCCTGGTCAATGAGTTTCTCCAGAAGAGCGGCAACTATCTCCACGCGCTGGAACTGAACGGCCTGCGCCACTGGGAAGAGAACCGCGCGGTCAGGCACCTTGCCGAACAGTGGAACATGCTGCTCGTCTCCGGCGGCGACCGTCACGGCGTCGAGCCCAACGCCAACATCCAGCTCACCAACGCCGCCTCCTTCACTGAGTTCGTCCACGAGATCCGCCGCGAGCAGCGCAGCAACATGCTCTTCATGCCCCAGTACGCCGAGCCATGGAAGCACCGCATGCTGCTCTCCACACTCGATGCCGTCCGCTACTTCCCGGAGTTTCCCGCCGGCTCGCGCCATTGGGATGAGCGCGCCTACCACCCCGACGCAAACGGCGTCATCCGTCCGCTGAACGAGATCTGGCCCAGTGGCCGCGCCCCGCGAGCCTTTGCCGCTCTCATCGGCATGGTGCAGCTGATGGGCCGCAACCCGGTTTCGGGCGGCCTGCGCTTTGCCTGGAGCGATTCCAACCAGCTCCGGCTGGCGCTGGGCGAAAGCGAAAGCTGAGGCCTATTGAAAATCCTTTTGACACCTCCAGCAGCCAGCCTGTAGCTTGCCAGTAACTGCTTCCCCGGCAGCAATCCCTGGAGGTTTCATGATCAAGCGCATCCTGTTTCTCAAGCAGATCCCTCTGTGCCCGGACTTCGGCCAGCTAGCTCTGCGCGTCATCCTCTACCTGCCTCTCTTCCTCAAGCACGGCACGGAAAAGCTCTTCACCTTCGGCCAGATGACCCAGCACTTCCCAGATCCGCTGGGCATCGGCGTCGTTCCCAGCCTGCTGTTTGCGGCGCTGGCAGACGGCATCTGCACGCTGCTGCTCATTCTGGGCCTGTTTACCCGCTGGGCGTCGTTCATCCTGTTTGTCAACGTGTTTGTAGCCTGGGCGCTTGTGCATCACTTCGCGCTGCTTGGCAAAGGTAACGACCACGGCGAGCTGATCGTGCTCTATCTGGGCGGCTGCGTGGCGCTGTTCTTCCTGGGCGCAGGCAAGTACAGTCTGGATGCGGTGCTTGACCGCAGTTAGTAGCGCAACGACTCTTCCGACTCCAACCAATCCCCGCAAAACACTCCGGCCCATTCCGCATCAGGAATGGGCCGGGGTGTTTTGCAAGTGTAGAAGGACTCAACTCTTACCCGGAGCGAAGTGCTGCCATCCCCGTGGCACGAGAGGCTCGGTGCCGGAAGCAGTCTTCAAAGCCATCTGCGGACGTCCCGCGCGAGTGCGCAGAATCCGGCCGATGCAGGTAACAGGAACGCCTGCGATCGAGCGCGGCACGCGCGTCACAGCCGGAGCCGTGAACAGTAACTCATAATCCTCGCCGCCGTTCAACGCCTGCTTCAGTGTTGCTGCCGGGTGTACGGGCAGCGCAGCGGCGTCAATCTCCGCGCACACTCCCGACTCATCGCAGATGTGCGCCAGGTCGCTCGACAGACCGTCGCTCAGGTCGATAGCCGCGCTTGCAAGCCTGCGCCGCACAAGAGCCTGTCCCACGGCCAGCCGCGGCTGCGGCGCCAGGTGCGGTGCAAGCATCGCAGCCAGGCGCGCGGGAATTCGGGGCGGCGAGTTGGTGGGCTTTTCTTCAGCCAGTGCGCGCAGCCGGGCAAGTCCGGTAGCCGATCCGCCGATGCTGCCGGTCACGTAGAGCAGATCGCCTGCCCGCGCGCCCGACCGCAGCAGAGCCCTGCCGCGCCGGACCGCTCCAACCAGCACCACATCCGCGGTGAAAAGTGGGGACTCAGCCAGATCGCCGCCGGCAAGAGGCGTACCCGTCGCTTCTGCCAATGCGATAAATCCGTCGAGAAATCTGTCGATCCACGCGGCCGCGCTTCGCGTTTTTGCGTTTTGGACTAGTTTTAGAGGAAGTGCGAGCGACAGAAAAGCCGCCAGCGGCCGCGCGCCCATCGCGGCCAGATCGCTCAGGCCCCGGGCCAGAGTTCTGTGGCCCACAGCCTCGGCCGGGTGCCATGCCGGCTCAAAGTGGCGTCCGGAGACCGTCAGATCGGTTGTAACGGCGATCTCCTCGCCGGCGCGGGGGCTTAGCAGCGCGCAGTCGTCGCCGATGCCGAGGCGCAGGCCGGGGGCGGCGGCCCGGCTAGCGCGGGCGCGAATCCGGCCGATAAGGTCGAGTTCACCCGCGGCGGGCTGGAATGGAACGGTTCTGGAGCTGCGAACAGGCACGATTCGAGGATAGGATACCGGGCGTCACTTCGGCACCTGACCGGCTCGACCAGGAGAATTTCTTAGGCTCCGCTAATGTCCAAGTTATTGATTTTCTTTAAGATGTGTTCAGTTTGCCATTGACCGGAAGGTGGGTTTTTGCTATGCTTGACAGGCGTTAGCCATCCGCTGGCGCTTGCCTTTGGTGTCAAGTTGTACGGCACTGAGTTCTGCTTCGCTCCGGTTCATCGATCGGCGCGACGCGTGATTTTGTTTTTGTGCAGTCCATGAGGTCGTGATGCTTCGCAAGCGCTATTACATTCTCTTTGTCGCCCGCGATGGCGACGGGCGTGTGCGCAAGATCCCGGTCCCTCTGCATTACGCGTATGGTTTTGTGGCCGCGGCCCTCGTCGGCGCGTTCACCATCGTCGGCCTTGCCGGCTCTTACACGCGCATGCTGCTCAAGACCGAGAGCTACAACCAGGTACGCCAGGAGCGCGAGACACTGCGCAAGGACTACCAGCAGATGGCGCAGATCGCTCACGATCGCACCGTGCAGGTTGCCTCTCTGGGCGCGCTGGCTAACGAAGTAACCGCGCTCTACGGCCTCAGGCAAAACAAGATGAAGGGCGCCGATGCCGCCGCTGCTCCAGCCGCGATGCCGCTGGCGCAGACCGACGATTTGAGCCAGCAACAGGTTGCGCACTCGGTCGATGAGTTCTACGCGCTGCGCAGCGAGGCCATGTCGGGACGTATCGCCCGGGCACTCGCCGGAGGCCTCTCGCCGAGCTTTGCCGGCGACTGGACCGCGCTGGCTGATGCTCCCTCGCTGTGGCCCATTGAAGGCCGCGTAGGGTCGAGCTTCGGCGAGCGGCAGGATCCGTTTAACGGGGAAGGCACCTTCCACTCCGGCATCGACATCGATGCGCCGATCGGCACTCCGGTGCGCGCCACCGCCGACGGCGATGTGAGAACTGCCGCCGTAGTGGGCGGCTATGGGCGAGAGATTGTGCTCGATCACGGCCACGACATCGCCACCATCTACGGGCATCTCTCCGCTATCGGTGTCTTTCCCGGCCAGCGTGTTGCCCGCGGACAGGTCATCGGCTACGTCGGCCAGTCCGGCCGCGCTACCGGCCCGCATCTGCACTACGAAGTGCGCGTGCACAATGTGCCTGTCAACCCGCACAAGTACATGCGCGAAGCCTACGCACAGAGCCTGGCGGTGAATCTGGGCGGCAGCGGTGCATCCGCACAATAGCCTCATATCAAATCAGCATCAGGCCGGGCTAACGCAGCCCGGCCGTTGCATTTTGGAGTATTGAATTTTTGAGAGGATTTCCGGCGTGCGCAAAGCTTCGAAGGAAGGACTCGGGGGAGCGTAGGCTGGTTGGCCCTGTGCTCCCGCTTTCCTTATGCAGCAGTGTATTGCTAACGGCGGGGAAGCGCGTGTATTACTTCGATGCGCCGGGTTCGGCCGACGATGCAGGTCCTGAGAGCAATTTTTCCGCATCCTGCGCGGCAAACGCCGAGGGCGAGACCGTAGCAGTGAGCACAACCCGCTCGCCGCGATGCGTGACCTCTGCGGTGCGAAGTACCTCTTTGAGCGCGTTGTTTGACGGGTTCTCGCCGAGAGGGCCGGAGATATCGCGGAAGAGCGAGAGGAGTGTGCTCAGGCCCGAGGCCTGGCTCTGCGCCGTCGCCTCGTTGCGGGCGATCTCCTCAACGCGCAGCTTGAGAGCGCCCTCCAGGTGCAGCGTTCCGCTCAGCGGGATGCTCGGCGCGGCGCTGGCCACGATGGTCGAGTCGGCGGGCAGCGGAAGCGAGAGGCCAAGCACGGAGATGGCGCCCCGCTCTGAGAAGGGCAGGCCGATCTGCCCCACGCCCCAGGCGATGGCCAGCAGCGGAACCTCGTGGTAGTGCTGGTCGAGCAGCGACGAGCCGGAAAAGGGCAGTCCGCCGGCCCGATGGCGGTCGATGATCGAGTGGATCTGTTCGGCCGTGGGCGTATTTGAGATGGCTACCGTGTCGTAGCCGATCTGGCAGACGCGAACCGTGCGCCCATCCGAGGGGATGTTGTAGATAGTCCGGGCGGCGTAGCTCTCTGTGGAAGTGGCCTGGGCCGCCAGCCAGGTGTTGAGCCTCTGTCCGGTCAGCCTGCCTACCAGCACCATCGAATAGGCCACCGGGCCGTTGGGGCCGTTGGGGTCGGGCTGCCGGTGCAGCGCGATAGCCGCCTGATCCAGATCCCGCTCCCAGTCGATGCCCGTGGCGTCGACAAAGGCCTTGTACTCGGGTTCGTAGGCCGGGGGCTTGATGTCCTTGTGCAGTAGCGCGCGGAAGGGCGACAGGTTGACGTAAAAGATGCCGTCGGACTCGGGCAGCAGCCGCGCGGCCTCCGGCGGAGCCTTCGAGCGCAGAAAGACAGCCAGTACCACCAGCAGCAGCACTGCGGCGACGATCAATAGCGTTCTGCGAGTACGTCGGCTCATGCCGAAGCTGAGAGGAGACATCAGAGAAAGGCTAACACCTCCGGCTGGAGCGCGAAATGGCGGCACGGAATGGCCGTGTGCCGCCATTTCGCGCGTCGGCTATTGCCCCATCTTTTCCTTCAGGTGCTTGGCGCAGGACTCGGCCGCGCTCTGCCTGCCGTGGGTAGAGCTCTGTTCGTGTACCGAATAGGCAAAAACGACCTCACCGGTAGCCAGATTGGCGACCTGGATACTGGCATCCTCGACTGAGTGCCAGTTTCCCATGATGATGATCTTGGCTGCGCTGGCCTTCTGGCTTTCGGAAGCGCCGCTGATCACGAATTGCGCCTGCGCCTTGTCGGCCACGACCACAAGCGGCACCTTCTTCTTATCGAGCGCGGCCTTCAGGTAGGTATCGAAGTCGTTCGGCATGGGAGCGATAAACACCTTGGAGCCGCTGGGAATCTGGACTGCCGGACTCTGAGCAAAGACGGCAAAGGCCGACATCAGAATGACGATCATTGCACAATAACGCATTTTCATCGGACACTCTCCTTATTCGATGACATCCTTCATGTGCTTTGCGCAGGCCTCTCCCGCGCTCTGCTTGCCCTTATAGGAATTCGTCTTGTGGACCGAATACGCGAAAACCACGGCGCCTGTTTTGACGTCTGAAACCTTGATGCTGGCTTCCTCGTTGGACTGCTGCGAACCGAGGATGAGCATCTTTGCCCAACCGGCCTTCTCGGTATCGGAGATGCCGCTCATTTCATAGTCGGCCTTGCTGCGGTCGATAACCAGGATCAGCGGCACCTGCTTCTTCTGCATGCCCGCGGCGATGAAGTTCTCAAAGCCGCCTTCCATGGGGCTGATGAAGATTCTCGAGCCTGCTTTGATCTTCGACGAGGTCAGCATCTTGCCCTCGTCGGCTTGCGCGGCCTGAAGGTTGGGAGCCGCGGCCGGTGGCTGCCCCAGAGGAGGCGGCGCGCTGGGAACTTGAGCCGCCACCCGATAAAGCGGTACAGCGGCCAGCAACAGAAGGACCATGAAAAACCGTTTCATTGATTGCTCCAGGATGAGATTTGAGAATCGGTTGATCGCAAGTTACCAAAATGAATCCTAGAAATTTTAAGGCCTAAAAGAGTGGCCTTACCATAATCTTTTCCGGCAGCCTAAGAAAGGCGGCCGGAAAGGGCAAAAGCGATAATAGGAGTGAACGCGCAAGAGTGGAATTCGTAACATGAGTTGACGGCAGTGGGACCTATAACTCTGGAACCTACTGCGGCGGCGGTGTTGTGGCAGACGCAGGAACGGGTGGAGCGTTAGGTACCGCTGCTGGTCTTGCGTCGAGAGTTGCAGTCAGGTGAACAGTACCGCCAGTTACGTTGAGTTTACGGCTCCAGTCAGCGAATCCCTGCTTCTTTACAGTGATCTCGTGCGGTCCTGTTG
Organism: uncultured Acidobacteriaceae bacterium; assembly: GCA_903842065.1. Taxonomy (GTDB): domain Bacteria; phylum Acidobacteriota; class Terriglobia; order Terriglobales; family Acidobacteriaceae; genus Telmatobacter. The sequence goes on from CAIMKZ010000052.1 coordinate 15,775, forward strand.
TGACGGTAATGGTTGACGGAGTGTTGCCAGCAAATCCGCCATCCACCTCTATATCCGCACCGCCTGGGCTGGATTCGACGATCAAATTGGCTTGAGTCTGAGCTACCGGGGCTGCGCTTGCAAATGCAGCAGGTGATGGAGCAAACTTTGCCATATCCAGATGCATGTCTCCATCGACAAATGCCGTAATTTCGGTGCCTTGCGGGATTGTTATGTCCTTGCCGTGCACAAAAAGGAAAAGAGGTGCGGCAGGGAAAAACACAATGGCGGTCGCAACGATTCCAGTTGTCATCGCGGCTGTGTGCCCGCCTCCCTTAGTCTCCTTTACTGCTCGTAGAGGCACTTTCTCTTGGTCGGTGAGTCTGGCATAACTGACGGCGATATTTAACTTGCCTCCTCGCCCCATGCTCTTCTTTGTCTCGGCCTCGGTAACGGTTGCAATCGCAGTGAAGCCTTTTGGAAGGACTACGATGTCATCGACCTTAACGTCTTCCATTACCTCAAACGGAACCTCTTGACCTACCTTGGCGTCTGCGGAAGAGATGGTTTGGCTGAGACGGAGTTTCACGGCTGTGCCATCGAGTAGTGTGTGAAGCGGCGGTGGGGTTGACTGCGCCGCTGCAACTGGTGGCATCGCGGCAGGGGGTGTGTTGGACGATTGCGGTGCTTGCTGAGCGACGGTAAGAGAACAAACAGCTACAAACATGATGGCCAGCAAATATTTACGCATGAGCTTCTCCTTCTAATTTTGAACTCGAATCAGGGGGCCCTTGGAAAGTAGAGTAATCATCTATCAGGTGAGCCGACGGCGCAAGCGGATTCTTTCCATCTCCGATTATGTACGCCTCGCGTTTCTATACGCCTCGTGTTACTATTTCTGCATGATCGCTGGGTTCCGTGATGCGGATACCGAGAAGCTCTGGACTTCAGGCAGATGCAGGCGGTTGCCCGCGAAGCTCGACCGGCAGGCATTGAAGAAACTGTACATCCTGAATGCAGCGCTGGCTCTGGAGAACCTGAATGTTCCGCCGGGCAATCGATTGGAGAAGCTGCGCGGTGACCGCGAAGGCCTGCACAGCATCCGCATCAACGATCAGTTCCGGATCTGTTTTTCCTGGCGCGACGGAAATGCGCACGATGTGGAGATTGTGGACTATCACTGAGGCCTGACTGGAAGGAGTTGAAGATGCCCGCGGATGCCGCCCTGATTCACCCTGGAGAGATTCTGCTCACCGAGTTCATGCAGCCGCTGGAGCTCACGGCTTACCGGCTGGCGAAGGATATACAGGTACCCGCGCCGCGCGTGGGCGACATTGTGCGCGGCAAGCGCGCGATCTCCGCCGATACGGCCATACGTTTGGGTATCTACTTCGGGTTGCCGGCGCAGTTCTGGCTCAATCTGCAAAACGAATACGATCTTCGCCGCGCGGCCACACGTCCAGAGTTCAAGAATCTGACTCCGAGGGCCGCTTAGGCGGAGAACCGGGATTTCAAGTTCTATTTTTCCTTACAGGGATGCGTTTTTCTGGACCCTTTTCCCTGATTGCTGCTCCTTGTTTCTCCTCGGTTTGCTCGCCGCGCCCGCGTATGCTAACCTTATGTTCTGTGCCGTGATACGCGCGGAGCTGGAGTGTGTCCGCGAGGAAATTTGCGTCGCGCCGGAGAGGTTTTCCGGGTGGTTCGGTTCCTGCTTTTCTTAGAGGGGCTGTAGGGCTGGCGTAGCTCAGCTGGTAGAGCATCTGATTTGTAATCAGAGGGTCGGGGGTTCAAATCCCTTCGCCAGCTCCAACTCGAGGAACCGATCGGGTGGGCGGATTGGAAGCGGCAGAAAGTGGTCCGGCGAGCCGGTTGGCTCAAGGCCGGGTTTGTCCTCTGCGGTGACCCCACCGAGGTGCATACTCCACGATGTCCGGATGGCTCCGGGCGGAGTGAGGTGCCTCAAGTGTGTGTGGGAAAGCAAGGTGGTTCGGCTCAGGCGGAACCGGTCTTGGAGCTTACACTGGTAGAGGCGGTTTTTTGAGAGGTTTGTTCCCGGCGGAGCGGTAGAGTTGCCGGGTGTTTGGGCACAGGTGGCCGAGCGGTTAATGGCAGCAGACTGTAAATCTGCCACTCATTCGAGTTACGGAGGTTCGAATCCTCCCCTGTGCACCATAAATACAGCTGTTAGCCTTTAGCTGTTAGCTTCGATTGTGGTGGGGCGAGCGGTTGCAGCTCGCGCGAGAACGATGAAGCTAAGAGCTAGGAGCTAGAAGCTGGTAGCTGGTTTTTTTGAGGTTTGCTGTATGAGTACAGTGCCGGACCAGAAGCCCGTTCAAAGAACGGGAAACGATCTGGAAAAGCGTTTTCCGCTGGCTCTGGTCTTGTACGCAACTCTGGCTGTGCTGGTCTTTGTCACCATGGATGCCGGTAAGGTGATGGTGATGGGCAAGCCGGTAGAGTTGAGGCTGCTTCCGCTGATCATCATCGGCGGGATGGCTTTGAGAACGATTTTGGCGCGGCAGGCAGAACGGATTCGCCGCGGGAAGTAAAGCTTTTAGCTCTTAGCTAATAGCTGGTTTTAGGGTTTAAGGCTGATGTAGCTCAGTTGGTAGAGCACTCCCTTGGTAAGGGAGAGGTCACCAGTTCAATCCTGGTCATCAGCTCCAGATTTGCAGTTTCTAGCTGTTAGCTCCTGGCTACTAGCTAGTACGCCGATAGGATGAGCCGAAGTGGCTGGCGTCGGGAGCAAGAAGCTAGAGGCTAGTAGCTAGAAGCTGAAGGCTGTTTTTCGGCGGGAGTAACTCAGTGGTAGAGTCACAGCCTTCCAAGCTGTTGGTCGCGGGTTCGATCCCCGTCTCCCGCTCCAGAGTTTGAGCTCGGTTTTTTTGTTTGTGAGCGGAAGCGAATTGAGGATACGGATGTTTGAGCAGGCAGCGATCGCGGTTCGGGACGAGAAGGGTTTTGCCGAACTGAGCGCAAAGATCGATGCCGCGTTCAGCGCTCAGGATGTGGATGTTTTCCTGAGCCGTGCGGTGCGAAAGAAGATCCGCATCCGCGACCTCGAAGGGATCCTGCGGCAGGGGCTGCTGGGCAGGGAAGCGGCGGGTATCTATGCATCGCTGCCGGCTTCCGATCAGGGGTTGACGCGCGAGCGCTACCTTACTCGGGTAGAGACGGTTTCGCGGGAGCTGCGCGAGCGCTACTTCAAGGCCTACGCGCTCTACTGAGGCCGAAGCGGAACGCGACGGATGAGTTGATTTTTGAAAGCCGCCTATGGGCGGAGGAATACTGAATAAAAGGGAAGGACGAGGCGCCATGGGTAAGGAGAAGTTTGATCGCACAAAGCCGCACGTGAACGTGGGAACGATCGGACACATCGATCACGGCAAGACGACGTTGACGGCGGCGATCACGAAGGTGTTGTCGAAGCACAACCCCAAGATCCAGTTCCGGTCGTTTGACTCGATCGACAACGCTCCGGAAGAGCGCGAGCGCGGCATCACGATCGCGACGGCGCACGTCGAGTACGAGACGGCGAACCGCCACTACGCGCACGTGGACTGCCCGGGCCACGCCGAC
>CAIMKZ010000053.1 GCA_903842065.1 uncultured Acidobacteriaceae bacterium
CCACCTTCGCCTTGAACGCTGCTGAGTGGTTCCTGCGCGGACGCCTGCTCATCTGCTCTCCTCTTCTCAGCCATCTTAGGCTGCCGAAGAACAGAACCACCACTTATGCCCCTGTCCGAATTTGCTGAGCCAGCTCTAACCATGGTCACGCGATATTTTTTCTCTGTTCTGCCGACAAAGTGTACGAGGATTTGCTTGAGGACGGGTAAATGCCAGAATTCAACGCAGCAGGATTTAACACCCGGAAGCATTCGTCGGTATTGGCAACGGATATCGTGGTTGCAAATGTCAACCTGTTCGAAGACCTGAAGGTCTCGCAACGGGTGAATCGCGGCCGGCGGATACTGAGCCATGCGATCGAACACCTAACCGGCTCGATGGCCGACATACGGGAAAGCCCCGCGGAGCGCGATGCGCGTCTTCAGGCGGTCCAGATTCTGATGGCTCTGAATCGCGAGGTGTATCTCGAGGGCCGGTCAGTGCCGACTTTTGGCGAGCGCTGCTTGACGTGGCTGCGCAACCGCGCGATCTAGGGCACTCGATTTGCGCCGCGCGCACGCTGCACGGGGGCGCGGCGCTGCACCACCCATAAACATGACTCTCGACAGTGGCTCGGCATGTCCGAGCCATTTTCATTGCGTCTTCCACTCGCAAATGCAGAGTTATGGGTCTACCATGGGTTCATTCGGCGCGGCTCCGCGAAGGCGCGCCCGCTGGCGATGAGAGAACGCACCCAGGCTCGCATGCTGCGCATCCACTTTGGTGAAGACGACAAGTGGCAGGGGAGACCGCTGCATGAAGCGATTCTGGCGAAGTGCCAGGAGCTTGGAATAGCCAGCGCCGTGGTTTACCGGGGTATTGAGGGGTACGGGGCCTCGGCGCGTCTGCGGCACACGAGCCACTGGAAGTTCTCAAAGGACGCGCCCATTCTTCTGACGGTCATCGACACGGAAGAGCAGATTGCGCGGCTTGTGCCCCATCTGGACGAGATGATCGTTGAAGGGCTGGTGACGTCGTCGTCGGTCGAAGTGGTGCGGCTGAGCCGGGCCGGGGTGTGAAACCCGCCGCCCAAGGTACACCTCTCAATATCGAGATGTGGGCCACCCATTCGAGGTGGTGAGTTTGCTTTGCTGAGATCGGGGGTACCTGCACACCTTCTCTGCGCCCGGGTAACAACCCTTGGGGGTTATCATCATAAAGGTCGCGTGGTCCGATCTTGGAGAAGTTCCAACCTCAGCGCGCGGCAATTCAGACGGGAATCGTAAGACCATGAGAGCGAAGACGGCGGTAGTTCTGGGCGCCCAGTGGGGCGACGAGGGCAAGGGCAAGATTGTGGACGTGCTCAGCGATGGCTTTAGCGCGGTGGCGCGCTATGCCGGCGGACACAACGCCGGACACACGGTCATCATCGGCGGCCAGAAGTTCGTGCTGCAACTGATCCCTTGCGGGGTACTGCGCAAGGGCTGCAAGGGCATCATCGGCAATGGCGTGGTGCTGGATCCGATCCACTTTTTGAAAGAGGTTGACGGGTTGCGCAAGCTGGGCTTGGAGGTGGACAGCTCGCTGTTCGTCTCGACGCGGACGCAGGTGATCCTTCCCTATCACCGGATGATCGAGCTTGCGGCCGAAAGCGCGCCGGGGCGGCGGAAGATCGGGACGACGAGCCGCGGCATCGGGCCGGCGTACGAGGACAAGATGGCTCGCAGCGGACTGCGGGTAGTGGACCTGCTGAATCCAAAGCTGCTGCGGGAACACATTGAGACGGCATGCGCGCAGAAGAACGCGATCGCTCATGCGCTGTTTGGGACCGATCCTCTGAATCCGGCGCAGATCTACGACGAGTATGCCGCGGCGGCCGAGCGCATTGCGCCGTTTGCCGCCGACACGGGCCGGCTGCTGAACAACATCCTGCGCGATGGCGGCAGCATCATGTTCGAGGGCGCGCAGGGCACGATGCTGGACATCGACCACGGGACCTATCCGTTTGTGACGTCGTCTTCGTCGACGGCGGGCGGCGCGGCGACTGGTACGGGCATTGGCCCTTCGCGGATCGGCACGGTTATTTCGGTGACCAAGGCTTATGTGACGCGTGTTGGCCAGGGGCCGTTCCCGACGGAGATCTTCGATGCGGTGGGCGAGCACATTCAGCGGCGGGGTAACGAGTTCGGCGCGGTGACGGGCCGCACGCGGCGTTGCGGCTGGCTGGACATTCCGCAGCTTCGCTACTCGAACGAGGTGAACGGCACGGACTGGCTGGTGATAACCAAGCTGGACGTTCTGGACGAGCTGGAAGAGATCAAGGTGTGCGTGGGCTACGAAATCGACGGCAAGGTGACGGACGAGATGCCTGCCGATGTGCGCGGCCTTGAGGCCATCAAGCCGCACTACATCACGCTGAAGGGGTGGCGAGAGTCGACCGAGGGGATCACGGATTTCGAGAAACTTCCGGCGGCAGCGAAGGAGTATCTGCGCTTCCAGGAGCGGGAGTCCGGCGCGAAGATCGCGATGGTTTCGACCGGACCCGACCGCAGCCAGACGATTGTGATGCCGGAGTTTGCGCGGGTTCTGGACGAACTGCGCAAGTAGACGCCGGTTCTTCCGGCCCCGAGAAAGGCTATACGCCAATGGTGACGTTTACCGCCCGCTCGACGTTTGCCCCCGAAGACCGCGCCGCTGCTACCGAGGCGGCCAGGATTCTGGCCGAAGAGAGCCGCAAAGAGCCCGGCTGCATCACATATATCCCCTACCAAGTCGAGGAGGACCCGGCTTCGATCCTGTTCTACGAGCAGTACACGGGGCCAGAGGCGGTTGAGGCCCACTGTGCGTCAGAACACTACAATCGGTACGCGCTTGGCGGAGTGATGGCGCGGGCGGTAACGGTGCGATTCGAGCATCTTGATCCGATCGTCTGATCGTGTTTTCCGGCCCGATTCCAGGCGTCCCGTTTCCCTATAAATTTTCGGACATTTTTCCGCATCCCGATTCGATTTGCGTTGACCAGCCACGCGAATTCGGACTAACATCTGTTCTGCTTATGGTGGATTCCGGAGCAAAATCGGCTAGATTTGCGCGCGGCGTAGTTGCGGCCGCGGCATTGGTGGCTTTTCTTGTGCCAGGCGTATGGGCCTTTCCCGGCCAGAGCAAGCCGACCACTCCTCCGAAGGCCGTAAAGCACGATGGCCGCCACGAGATCGAGGGCCTTGAGGAAAAGTGGCGCGACGCGATGCTGAAGAACGATGCCGCGGCGATGGAAGTACTTCTGTCAGAGGATTACGTAGGCATCCGTCCGAACGGGACCCTTGAGACCAAGGAGCAGACGCTGGCGAGAACCCGCTCCGGAAGTCCTCGGCTGAAAAGCTTCCAGGTCGCGGAGCGCAAGGTTCGGTTTTATGGCTCGACCGCGCTTGTAACATCCATGGTTGTGATTGAGAGCAGCAGTACCGAGGATGAGCGGTCCGGTACGTTCCGGTTTACCCGGGTGTATGCTCGCGATGCCCGCGGAGCATGGAAGATTGTGAACTTCGAGGCCACGCGGCTGAAAAGCGCCGATGGACGGCCCGAAGACACCGTAGATAAGAAGTAGCATTCCTCAACAAATTCCGATGAAATCCCTGTGACAGACCAGAAGCAACCCCCGGGTTACTCTCTGGCCCACCGTGCCTTGTGCGGGGTGCCTCATTGTTGATGGGAAAGGCACTTAGCTTTGCCGGCAGAGTGTTCGCAAACTTAAATTCAGTAATAGGTCCAGCCGCCGCGGTTGCCGTTTTGAATCCCCCTGCCCCCGCACAGCATCGGAATGCAAGTAGAAAAGAAGAGGAGTGCTACAATGGAGTATCTCTTCCCATCTGTCGCTGATGTGCGGTAGATGATTAAGTGTTACTGAGGGTGTACATGAGTACGTCTTCGGAACACGGCCATAGTTTTTCGGCCCCCGCCGTATCCCGAAGTCCGGGCCCTCAACTTTCAAGTGTTTCTTGATAAGCCGCCATGAGCGTTTTTCTCCATGCGGCCGAGAGGTATATGGCTTGACTCGATCAAGATTGGGATTGCTGAAGGCCTTCGCTCTGTTATTCCTAATTCCAGGGCTTGCAGGACTTATTGTTTCCGCCTCGATCTCAGAGCATTATCTGGACGTGATGCCCCAGACCCCTGTGCCCAGCGAGTACCGCGTAGTGCCGCGCTGGATCCACGGCGTCACGGTATACCAGACGGCCCAGGAAGATCGTCAGCTCAACATCATTGAGTACTCTTCAGTCGGCATCTTCAGTATCGGTCTTGTGCTGGGAATCTTCTATCTGGAGCGGTGGGGAAAAGCCAGGGCTAGCGAAGCATCCGAGGAAGATACCTATCTGGCCCACGAAACGAAGTAAGTTTTGTCGGCGGGCGTGTCGCCTACACTGTTTTTGTGCCCGAACTTCCCGAAGTTGAAACAGTTGCATGCGGTGTGGATAAGCGCGTTCGTGGAGAGCGCGTCGTATCCGCCTGGTTCTGCTCGCATCGCCAGCCGTTCAAGACGGCAGCGGCTCGGCAGGCCCGGGGTCTGGAAGACCGCGTCTTTCTCGAAGTGCATCGCATCGGCAAGCATATCGTTTGCGAACTTGGAGCGCCGGGTGTGAGGGCAGCAAAGTGTGCCGAGGACACTGCCGCCGAGGCGCAGTGGATTGTGCATCTGGGCATGACGGGGCGATTGCTGGTGAGCCGGGCGGATGCTCCTGTCGAGCCCCACACCCATGCGCGAATCACACTTTCAAGCGGCCGGGAGCTGCGGTTTGTTGATCCGCGGCGGTTCGGCCGGCTGGAGTTTCGGGATCTGCACCGGGATTCTGGATTTGCCGCGCCGGGCGCTGAACCGCTCACCATCGGGGCTGAGGATTTCGCGGCGCTGTTTCGGGGCCGGAGCCTCTCGATCAAGGCCGCGCTGCTGAACCAGACACTGCTGGCGGGAGTGGGGAACATCTACGCCGACGAGAGCCTTTTCCGGGCGGGGATCCGGCCGCGCCGGGCGGCAGGACGGCTGAGCCGGGCGGAGTTGGAGCGGCTGCGCCGGGAGCTGGTGAAGATTCTGCGGCATGCTATCCGTTTGGGCGGGTCGTCCGTTTCGGACTATGTGGATGCGGACGGGGAGCGGGGGTTCTTCCAACTTGAGCACCGGGTGTACCTGCGCACGGGAGAGCCGTGTCTGGTGTGCGGAAGCGCGATTCGGCGGATTGTGATTGGCGGCCGGGGGACGCATTTCTGCGGGAAGTGCCAGGGTTAAAGAGGAGGAGTTGGGGTTGTCTCTATGGTTTTTAGTAATAAATGGCAGAATTTTCTACGCGAAAACAAAGCCAAGCACTTCCTAGCATGGGCTAAGTAGTAGATAACACATGGTAATTAGTTTGGTATGAGAATTGCATAAAGAAAAGTGCCAGTGATATTCAGCTGCCGTCTGGAGGCCAGGGGCAGCGCAGATATCGGAAGGTTACCGGCAAGAGCCAACCGCCAAGAGCGGATAAAAAAAGGCCAGCCGGAACCCTCTGAAAGAGATGCGGCAAAGACCGCGTCCAAGGATGCAAACGGGAGGCCAGTGACCCGTTCATAAGGAGCCACTCCACTCATGGAGTGGCTTTTTAGCGTTTATGCTCGAGTTTCCCTAGTGATTGGCAGGGTTAGCTTGACTTGCCAGCAAAGCCCCTTCGCTGTAGTATCGGAGTTGCCTATCAGGCGGCTGAAGCGCGCGCACCGGTTACGATGCGTGCAGACTCGCCGCAGAGCAAGCAATGGCCGCACGTTGGTCCCGTATAGGGAACGCCTGTGGAAGCAGCTCTTAAGAGAAAGGGCACCGTCTGAGAAAAGCGCTGTCTGCGCCGCATCGACCCGGAACCGGGTCTCTGTCAGTTTGCAGGCTTCGCGATTTCAGAGAGTAAGTTGAATCGCAACACTGAAACCAAGGTCGGCGCGGTGTGCGGAGAGAATCCGCTTCCCGCCGGGATCTGATTCTTAAGGGATCGGTTTCATGATCTCGGTCAGTAAATGGGTCACGTTACGGACTCCGCTTTAGGAAACTTTCGCATGATGACAGAAGAATCGGCCCCTCAGCAGGACATGGGCCAGGCACCGGAGACTGCCGGTGGGCAGTCGCAAGGACACCGCCGCCGGCGGCGCCGCCGCAAGAACAAGTCGCAGCAGGGCGCGGCCCCGGCTGGAGCGCAGCAACAGCCACAGGCGCAGGCTCCGCCACCACCGCCACCACCGCCTCCAAGTCCCAAGCCGCAGAAGCAGCAGCAACAGGGCCAGGGTCAGGGTCAGGGCCGGAAGAAGAAGAAGTTCTTCGAGAAGCGGTCTCAGCCTCAGGCTTCGCCGGGCAACAGCACCGCGCCACAAAAACAGCGCCGCACCAGCCGCCAGAAGGGTCCACGCGAGTTTGTGGGGCCGATGGACCACAGCTATCGGGTGGTGAACGGCAACGTGGCAGACGGTCCGCCGTCCACGATTCAGATGCACAGCAACTACGGCAGGCAGGAGAATCCGGGCAACTACTATTCGGATGCCGGCCAGCAGGCTTCCGCGGCAGCTCGCGCAGACGCTCCGGCGCGCATCTTCTGCTTCATCGAGGATCTGTTCTTTTTGGCCAAGATTCAGGACACAGCCAAGAAACTGGGCGTGAAGGTGGAGTTTGTGAAGGGCGGCGACAAGGAAGCGGTTACGCGCGTTCTGGAATCGCCGGAAGGCGAACGGCCCGCGCTGGTGGTGTTCGACTTGAACAATGCCAACGCCAAGCCGATGACGCTGATTCCGAAGTTCAAGACCAAGTTCAAGCGGTCGGTCTCGATCATCGGTTTCCTGAGCCACATCCAGGGCGACCTGAAGATCAAGGCGACGGAAGTTGGCTGCGACACGGTGATGCCGCGCTCGGCGTTCTCGCAGAGCCTGCCGAACCTGCTGCGCCGGTATGGTCTGGACGACGAGGACGACTCGATGCCTCAGCCCGTTTAAGGGGCTAAGGGACTGAGGGGCTAAGGGGCTAGGGGGCCCGAAATCCTTAGGAAGACAATAGGCCGGGGCCAGTGTAACTTTCGGCTTTGCGCAAGACTTAAAAGAGCGCCCGCGTTTGCGGGCGCTCTTTAGCGTTTGGGTTGGGGTTTTGTTTTGGGTGGTGAGAGGGTGGTTGGGCTGTGCGGGGTTTGCCGGTGCGGGCGTCCACTGATACCGACTTCATCCTTATCGAGGGGCACGCGCAGTTGTGGTAGAACGGACAGTGAGCAAAGCAGGGACGGGCATTAGGCGCTTGCCGGTCCGCAACGTATCGACACCGAGGATTGGAGACCACGTATGAACGAGCACCTCTTCACGCTGGAAAACTCGAAGATGATTCTCACGCGCCGCACTGTGCTGAGCGGCGGAGCCGCGGCCGCGGTGCTCGCGATCAGCGGTTTGCGTCTGCCGCGTGCTTTCGCCGCCGAGACCGAAGCTGTGTTCGAAACCACCAGCGGCAAGGTGCGCGGCACGGTGATAAACGGGGTCAACATATTCAAGGGCGTCCCCTATGGCGCCTCCACCGAAGGCGTCAACCGCTTTCTGCCCCCGCTGAAGCCCAAGCCGTGGGTCGGCGTGAAAGACGCGCTCGAATACGGAGCGCGTGCCTGGCAGAACTCCCCGCAGAACGGATCCAACCAGCCGACACAGCCGATGAGCGAGGATTGCCTGGTGCTGAACGTGTGGACACCGGCTCTGCACGACAACCGCAAACGTCCGGTAATGGTCTGGTTACATGGCGGCGGTTTCAGCGGCGGTTCGGGCGCGGGCGCGCAGACCGACGGCACCAACCTGGCACGCAATCATGACGTGGTGGTGGTTACGGTCAATCACCGCCTCAACATCTTCGGATACCTCGATCTTGCCGAGCTCGGCGGCAATCGCTTCGCCGAATCGGGCAACGCAGGCATGCTCGATCTCGTTCTGGCGCTCGAATGGGTGCGCGACAACATCGGCAACATGGGCGGCGACCCCGGCAACGTCACCATCTTCGGGCAATCCGGCGGCGGCATGAAGGTGGGCACACTGCTGGCCATGCCGCCCGCCAAGGGGCTCTTTCACCGCGGTATTGCGGAAAGCGGATCGGCGATCCGCGCCGTCGAACGCGAGCCGGCATACCAGACCGCGCGCGAGGTGATGACGACGCTGGGCCTGAAACCGAACCAGGTGGAGCAGTTGCAACAGGTTCCTCCGCAGCGCCTGTACGAGGTGATCAAAACGGTCGACCATATGCCGTACCCGATGGGCGGCCACATGCCGCTCTATCTGCGGCCGGTAGTTGATGGAAAGTCGCTGCCCACGCACCCCTGCGACCCGAAGGCTCCGGAGATCAGCGCCAACATTCCTTTGATCGTCGGCAGCGTGCACGACGAGACAATGATGTCGCCTGTGGCGCCGCAGATGGACGAAGCCGAACTGCATCGGCGCATCGATCCGCTGGCCGGCCCCCAGAACACCGACAAGCTGCTGGCGCTGGCGCGCAAAAACCACCCGACCGCCACCAACAGCGAACTCTACGGGCTGCTGTCTTCAGAGAGCTTCCGCTTCGACGGTATTACCCAGGCAGAGCGCAAGGCCGCGCAGGGCAAGGCTCCGGCTTACCTGTACCTCTTTACCTGGGAGGACGAAGTGCGCAAGGCGTTCCACACCATCGAAATCCCGTTTGTCTTCGACAATGCCCACTTGGTGAAGCGTCGCTCCAACGGCAGCCCGGAAGTGGAGCAGATGACCAAGGCGATCAGCAGCTCATGGGTGGCCTTTGCCAGGACCGGCAATCCGAATCACGCGGGGTTGCCGAACTGGCCGGCGTACAACGCGAAGGACCGCCCCACGATGATTCTCGATGACGAATTCAAGGTAGAATCCGACCCGACGAAGATCGATCGCCTGTCGCTGAAAGAGGTTGGGCTTTAGCTGAGTGTCCCATCCTTGACGCGATACAACAGCGTCACGGATGAGGTACCCGCTGTTGCGGCAAGAATGAATGGCGAGAAGGGCAAGGATCGGTCTCATAGCGGCTGGTTGAAGTTCGTGATCTCCCAGGTGCCCAAATGCGAGGCACCTGGGGCAACCAATATCTGTGGCCGATTTACAGTTGAGCCGATACTTTGGCTGCGGCGGGGAAGCGGCGCGTTCGCGGATTTCGTGTGACGATTTACAATCGGCTCGAAGGCTAGCGCCATCTCCTTTTCACCCTGAGAGCACAATGCAGACGAGCGAATCCACTTCCGGCACAGCATCCGGTCAGCCTGAGTTCGCGCATTCTGGCGCAGAGCCCGCGCTCAATCCGCATCGCTGGCTGGTGATGTCGGCGGTGGGTGTGGGCAGTTTGCTGAGCAGCATCGACTCGAACGTAGTGGCCATAGCGCTGCCCACCATCCGCACTCTGTTCAACGCCGAGGTGGCTACGGCCGAGTGGGTTGTCACCATCTATCTGCTGGCCGCGTGCAGCTTTCTGCTCACCTTTGGGCGGCTGGGCGACATGCGCGGGCAGAAGTCGATCTACATGTCGGGGTTCGCCACGTTTGTTGTTGCCTCGGCGCTGTGCGGGATCGCTCCCAGCATTCATCTGCTGATCTTCTTTCGGGCAGTGCAGGGCTTTGGCGTCTCCATGCTGCTGTCGAGTTCGCCGGCGATTCTGACGATGAACTTTCCCGGCTCGCAGAGGGGGCGGGTGCTGGGGTTGCAGGTGTTGATGGTGTATCTGGGAGGGATGATTGGGCCGACGCTAGGCGGCTGGCTAACCGATACCTTCAGCTGGCGCTTCATCTTTTACATCAACGTGCCGATCGGGCTTACGGCTCTCTATCTGAGCGCGCGATTCATTCCCCGCGTCCCGCCGGCGAGGGTTGGGGAGAGCTTCGACTTTGCCGGAGCAGGGCTGTTTATGGCGGCCATGGCGATTTTGACCACGGCGCTGAACCAGGGCCACGACGACGGCTGGATGTCGTCTTATATTTTGAGGATGTTCGCGGCGGCCGTGGTGCTGTTCATTGCCTTTGTGTGGACCGAGAGCCGGGTCCATTATCCGCTGCTCGATCTGGGGATGTTTCGCGTGGCAGCATTCTCGCTGAGCGCCATAAGCGCCATCTGTAACTACATTGCGATGTTCTCGGTGGGCTTTTTGTTGCCCTTCTACCTGATCCAGGGGCACGGCTTCAGCTCGAGCCACGCCGGGCTGCTGATGACGGTGCAGCCGGTGTTGATGGTGGCTACTGCGCCGTTTGCGGGCTCCTTGTCTGACCGCATCGGGACGCGGCTGCCGGCGATGGTGGGCATGGGGTTGATCGCCGTTGCTACCTTCCTGCTGGCGCAGGCGGGGCCGGTGACGTCGGAGGTCTTTCTTGGCGTTTCGGTGGGCATTGCCGGGCTGGGAATTGGGTTATTTGTTGCACCAAACAACAGCACGCTGATGGGCGCCGCGCCACGCCACCGGCAGGGGATCGCAGGCGGTGTGCTGGCCACGGCGCGCTACTCGGGCATGGTGCTGGGCGTGGGGATCGCGGGGGCGATCTTTACGACGTACCTGCGCGCCGGAACCGAGGCGTCGTTCTACGCGGGAATCCGGGCAGCGTTTCTGACGGCGTCGGCGATCAGCTGCGTTGGGTGCGTCTGTTCGGCCGCGCGGAAGCGGACCTCGGGTTGAGGGGTCGATCTTAAAATCGAGACCGGGAGTACTCGTCCGCGGCGGACGAGGGACCGTGGGGACCTATTCCAAATCAAATTTAAGACAATAGTACTTCTCGGCTCGTATTACGTTATGGGAGCAGCAACGCTGCGCTCCGCAGGAGTGCCCCGCGCAGGCGTTCGCACTTCAGGCTCAACCCGCACCTCTGACCCAGGAGAAGCTAATGACGACACGGAAGAATCTATTTTTGACGCTCGCAGCCATCGCGGCGCTGAGCTTGATGGGGGCAGCGGCAGCCGCCGCCCAGCGCGCCGGCGGGAACAATAACCCGAATCCGGATGCGGCGGTGGATCCAATGACCGCTACGCAAGGCGCACCGCAGCGCACCAGTGCACTGAATCCGAATGCTCCGCAGGAAGCGCCGCTTCCCCCGGGCATCAAGACCACCTTTGTGCATCTCGGCCAGGGCGAGCCCGCCGTGCTTTATGAGCCGATCAATCCCGGTCCGAAGGCGCAGATTGCCATCTTTACCATGCACTCGGCCGGCGACGAACTGACCACTTCGACCTGCGCGGAGCTTTCCAAGCGCGGCTATCGCGTCTTCTGCGTGAACAACTCGAACGACAAGAGCCGCAACTTTAACGACGGCATGCTGGAACAGGTAAATATTGAGACCGGCAAGGCCGTTGCCTGGCTGCGTAAATATCCCGGCGTGAAGAAGATCGTTCTGTGGGGACACTCAGGCGGCTCGACCGTCTCGACCTCCTATCAGGACGTGGCCGAGAACGGCGTGAAGTCTTGCCAGGACGACGTGCATATCTGGAAGTGCACGAACCGGCTTGCCAACCTGCCTCCGGCCGACGGCATTATTCTGGGCGACGCCAACTGGGGCATTGCCAACGACGTGCTGACCGCCACCGATCCTGCCGTCGATTTTGAAAGCGGCATCAAGATCACGCATCCGGAACTGGACATGTTTAATCCGGCCAATGGCTTTAACGCCGCCGGGACGCACTACAGCCCCGAGTTCATCAAGAAGTTTCTTGTGGCGCAGGCCAAGAAGAACAACGAGATGATCGATATGGCGCTCAAGATGTATGCCGACATCAAGGCCGGCAAGGCTGCCTACGACGACGACGCGCCGTTCTTCATCCCCGGCTCGCTGTTCACGCAGAACAAGCTCTACACCACAGACATGAGCCTGCTGAACCACACGGAGAAGGCATGGCCGCTGGTCCACCCGGACGGGTCGATCACCACGGAGATTGTGCACTCGGTTCGTGTGCCGACAACGCGGGCGAATCCGTCTCATTCGTTTTATAGCGCGGCGCTCAAGACTTCGGTGATCGGCTTCCTGAGCACCTACGCCATCCGTGCCGACCCGGACAAATACGGCTACGGTGAACTGACCGCCGAGACCGGCGTCATCTGGCGCTCAAGCCGCGGCAGCATCCCCGGCAACGTGGAAGGCGTCACGGTTCCGCTGCTGACCATGGGCATGACCGGCAGCTTCGAGATGGGCGCGGCGGAGTTTATCCATAACCACGCCAAGAGCGCCGACAAGACGCTGGTTTATATCGAAGGCGCGTCGCACGGGTATCCGACCTGCAAGGCTTGCGAAAAGACGCCTGGCGAGTACGGCGACTCAATCAAGACGATCTACGACTATGCCGACAAGTGGCTGAGCCAGCCGGGCCGGTTCATGTAGAGGAGTTGAGTCTGTGGTTTCCCAGGTGCCCAAAGGCGAGGCACCTGGGGCAGCCATTTTTGGTGGCTAATTGAGAGCTTGTTGGTTTGGGTTGGTTCTCTCCCCGATCCCCAAATCGAGCGCATGATGCCGTGCACAAAGAAGTAAAAGCGAGGTCTGAAGAAAAATGAAAAGCATGTTGCGATTCGTAGTTGCGATCCTTGCCATCGTGCCCATGTGCGCATTGGCTCAGAATGCCCCGGCACGAGACGGCGGGCCGCCCACCAAGACTACCTTTGTAAGGCTTGGAGGCCGAGGCAACGGAATCATCATCGAGCGGATGACGCCCGATCCGGTGAAGAGCAAAATTGCGATTCTGGTTACCCATCCCGAGCATGCAAACAACTTCAATTACTTTCACGGCCTGGAGCTGGCCAAGTACGGATATACGATCCTGCTCGTGAACAACTACGGGCCCGAGGAGACGTACGAAGAGTATCTGGCGCCAATAGCGGCAGGCATCAAGGAACTGCATACGCGCGGCGTGGAGAAAGTGGTGCTGGCCGGGCACAGCTCTGGCGGTACAGAGCTGACGTTTTACCAGGATGTGGCCGAGAACGGGCCGGCGGCCTGCCAGCAGCCGGAGCGGATCTACAAGTGCCAGACGAAAGACGCGCAGAACCTGCCCAAGGCCGATGGTGTGATTATTCTCGACGCCAACTCCGGCGCGGTGTCTCGGGTGCTGGCGCTGAACCCGGCGATGAATCCTCATAATGCCCGGCAGATCGACCCGTCGCTCGATATGTTCGACGCGAAGAACGGGTACGATCCGGCAACCGGCAAGGCCAACTACAGCCCGGATTTTCTGAAGAAGTACTTTGCCGCGCAGGCCGCACGCGCCAATCAGATGGACGACGAAGCCGCGGCGCGGCTGGACAAGATTCTGAAGGGCGAGGGGCAGTTCAAGGACGATGAGCCGTTCGTTGTGGCCGGATCGAGCGGCGCGGGCAGAGCGGCAAACGGGGCCAATCCTTCAGGGACAGATCTGCGGCTGCTGGCGCAGACTCATGCGCCGCACTTGCTTTTGAAGGCCGACGGAACGCAGTCCACACAGATCGTCACAGGCGTTGGCGGGCCGTCGCAGAGGCCGGATCAACAGGGATTGCTGGCTCAGACAACCGTGAACGTGACGGTGAAGCACTATCTGTCGTTCGATGCCATTCGCGTGAAGCCGGACTTTCACCTGACCGCCGACAACATTACCGGCATCGACTGGACGAGTTCGGGCGACAGCATGGAGGGCAACGTGGAGGGCATCCATGTTCCCACGCTGGTGGTGGCGGCCGGCTGCGGAGCCGATCTGGTGCTGCTCGAGATTACCTACGACCTGACTGCCGCCAAGGACAAGGACTATGTGGCGGTCGAGGGCGCGAATCACAACATGGGGCCGTGCAAGCCGGAGTATGGCGATACTTACAAGCGGGCCTTCGATTACATGGATGGGTGGCTGAGCAAGCCGGGGCGGTTCTAGAGCGGATAGAGGTTAGGAAATCCCCGGGTCTCATACATGAGGCCGGGGGATTTCTGTTTGTGGTCGTTAGCTGATGCGCGCACTGAGGCTGCTCGATGAGGGCGCTATCGCTCGGGGAGCTCGAGGAGGGTCCAGGTGCCGTTCACTAAGAAGTGGTAGACGGTGCGGTGGTCGATGACCGAGTCGGCGAGGGCGTCGTGGTCGATGGCCGGGATGTGGGTGCGCATGTTGAGCTGGGCCTCGTGGACGCGCTCTGGCGAGGCGGGATCGATGACCCAATTGAAGCCGTAGACGCCTGTTGAGAGGTTCAAGGCGAGGCGTTCGGTCTCGGGGGTGGTGGCGAGAACGGTGGGCTCCTGCGGGGTTGTGGCGAAGAAGACCAGTAGCGACGTGGTTCCGTTGGTGGAGCAGAGGACGGCCCAGTCGGCGGAGTTGGGAGCGGAGAGCGAGGCGCGGACGACGTTCTCCGGCTTGTGGGCCTGATAGGACTGGGGGATGAGGCAGGAGCGGGCTTCAAGCGCGCCGCGGATGGGCGCAGGCAGCTTGGGAAAAGAGCTGGGCGGCAGGCGGCGGATGATGTAGTTGACGGTGTGGCCGCCGATGTCGATCTGGCCCGAGGTGTTGAGGGGCGGCGACTGGGCAGAGGCGAGGGCAGCTGTGCAGAGCAAAGCAGCAGAGGCGAGTTTGATCCGGGCCGTCATGAGGAATGGCAGGGCGGGGTCAGTATAGCGCAGCGGCGGGTTTGGCGAAGTGCGCGCGGCGGCTGATCGAGCGCTGGCAAAATCGGGATTGCGATGTTTATCGGCGGGCGCGCTGGCGCTGGAGTTCGCGGTAGAGTTCGGACTTGGATTGTCCGCTCTCGCGGGCCAGACGCTTGAGGGCTTCCTTCTCGTCGATCTTTTCTTCTGAAATCATGCGGGCTACGCGGGCGGCTAGATTTTCGCCGGCTACGGGGGTTTGCGCCTCGGAGTGGGCGGGGGCTTCGACGAGGAGCACGATTTCGCCGCGGATTCTTTCTTTGGTTTCGGACTGGGTGCGTACCTCGGAGACCGATCCGCGGAGGAACTCCTCGTGGAGCTTGGTTAGCTCGCGGGCGAGGGCGATGCGGAGGTTGGGTCCGAAGACGGATTCGAGGTCGGCAAGGGTGGCCAGGATGCGGTGAGGGGCCTCGTAGAAGATGAGCGTCGCGGGCGCGGTGCGGGGCTGGGCGGCGAGGTCTTCGAGGAGGGTGCGGCGCGCCCCGGCTTTTTCGGGGAGGAAGCCGAGGAAGTGGAAGGTGTCTGCCGGGAGACCGGAGCCTACCAAGGCTGACAAAAGAGCGCTGGCGCCGGGGATGGGGATGACGGGGACCTGCGCCTCAATGGCGGCGCGGACGAGCCACTGGCCGGGGTCGGAGAGAAGCGGGGTGCCGGCGTCGGAGACGAGGGCAACGGCGCTGCCGCCTTTTATCTCGTGGATGAGATTTGCGACGCGGTCGCGTTCGTTGTGCTCGTGGCAGCTGATGGTGGGGGTTTTGATGTCGTAGTGGTTGAGGAGCTTCTGGGTCTGGCGGGTGTCTTCGCAGGCTATCTTTTTCGCGTTTCGGAGTACGGAGAGGGCGCGGAGGGTTATGTCGCCGAGGTTTCCGATGGGGGTGGAGACGAGATAGAGGCCGGGCTGGAGGGGTTTGTCTTTGCTGGGTATGAGTTTTGTGGTCTCCCAGGTCTCATCCGCCGCGGCGGAGAGACCTGGGGCACCCATGGATTGTGGCTCGTTGGATGCGGGCTGGTTGGGATCTGTGGCTTCCCCGGTCCCCAGGTGCGAGGGACCGGGGGCACCCCATGTTGTGGATGAATTTGCAGAGATTTCGTTTGTGGAGGGGGCGGGCATGGCCGGAGTCAGTCTCCGGATTCCTGGCGGTCGAAGCGGCGTTTTTCGGCGAGCAGGGACATCGAAGTCATGAGGTTCTGCACGCTGACGATGCCGACGACGCGGCCGGAGTCGGTTATGGGGATGAGGTTGAGTCCGTGGCCGCCGGAGAGGCGGCGAATGGTGAGTCCGAGGGTGTCGTCTGGGCGGGCGATCTGGAAGGCGCGGCTCATGACGGACTGGATGTAGCCGTTGCCGTCGTTGCGCAGTGCCTCGACGATGCGCTGGCGGCTGACGATGCCGACGAGCTGGGGACCGCGGACGACGGGGAACTCGTCCTGAAGCGAATGAACGCAGCGGGCGAGGGCGTCGGTTAGGGTGTCGGAGGGGCTGAGGGTGGCGAAGTCGGTGAGCATGACCTCGCTCATGCGGACGGTATCGACGACGGACTGGAAGAAGACGCCCTGATCTTCGACCTGCGCTCCGATCATGATGAAGAAGCCGGCGAGTACGAGCCAGGGGTTGTGCAGGAGCATTCCGCCGAGCATGGCGGCCAGTGCCAAGGCTTGTCCGAGGCCTGCGGCGGCGCGGGAGGCGGGCGAGAGTCCGTGAGTTCTGGCGAAGTGTGTGCGGACGAGCCTGCCGCAGTCAAGCGGGTAGGCGGGCACGAGATGGAGCAGTCCGAGCAGGGCCTGCATCCAGACGATGGAACGCAGCAGGGCGTCGGGCGCAAGCAGGGGTAGGGCAAAGAGCTGGACGCCGGCCGCTGCTCCGCGAATGGCCGCGCCAAGGATGAGTGCTGTGCCGAGGTTGGCGATGGGTCCGGCAAGGGCCAGAGCGTACTGCGCCGTGCCGGAGTTGGCCGCGTTCTGGCTGTCGGGAGTGGCCCATGCGAAGAGTCCGCCGAAGGGAAGCAGCAGGAAGGCGCGAATGCGGAGACCGTACCATGCGGCGACGATGAGGCGCGCGGCTTCGCGAGTGGCGACGGCAGCCGCTAGAAGCAGGAAGAGAGCGATGCCTCGGGGCCAGTGGTCCGATCCCGAGATTCCGATGAGCACAAAGGCGAGCAGAGGAAAGAATGCGTGGACGCGCAACTCCACGCCTGCCCAACGCCCCAGCGGAATGGACCAGCCTCGCATAAGTAGATTGTAGTGGTTGAGGGGTGAAGAGCAGGGAATAGGGACCAGGGACCAGGGAGCAGGGTTCGGTGACTTACGGGGGTTGGACTAGGCTGTAACTATGCGGGTGATTGGTGGCGAGTTGCGGAGGCGGGTGCTGAAGGCTCCCGAGGGTATGGCGACGCGGCCGACGAGCGACCGGCTGCGGGAGACGCTGTTCAACGTGCTGGCGGCGAGGCGTGAAGGTGTTGGACTGGATGGGCTGCGGTTTCTGGATCTTTATGCCGGGTCGGGCGCGGTGGGGATTGAGGCGCTGAGCCGGGGCGCGCGGGAGGCTGTGTTTGTGGAGAAGGCGGCCGGGGCGCTGAAGGTGCTGAAGGGAAATATCGACGCGCTGGACTTGGGGCCGCGGTCGCGCGTGCAGTCGGCCGGCGTGGGGAGCTTTCTGCGGTCGCGGATGGGACGATTCGACCTGGTGTTTCTGGACCCGCCGTACGAGGAGGCAGGGGAGTATGCGGCGGCTCTGGGTCTACTGGGCGGAGAGGCAGCGGGGATTCTGGCCGACGGGGCGCTGGTGGTGGCCGAACACCGGCGCAGAGACCGGCTGGCGGAGCAGTATGGAGCGCTGAGGCGGACCCGGCTGCTTGAACAGGGAGACGCGGGGTTGAGCTTCTATTCGACAGGCCGGGCGGAGCCTGAAACGAGCCCGCAGAGCGGTGAAGAATGAGGTTCCGGGCACAGAACCGTAGATATAAGGAATAGAAAAGGCTGGGATTGTCGAATTTTAACGTGTAGATTTGTGAATTGTGAGCACAGTCACGGGCGAATCCATTGACAGCATGTGAGAGTAAGAGGAAAAATGGCCTGTCGAAGGTATTCGACCGGAATACACGGTCTATGGAGGAAATGTGAAAATCGCGGTGAGGATGCAAGCTTTGGTGGCGGTGGCGCTGCTGGGTGTTGGATTGGTGCTGGCAGGCTGCAAGTCTGGGCCGGAGTTGACCAAGGAACAGGCTCTGGCGCTGATTCAGGCCAAGTATGATGCAATGCCGGGCGCCAAGCTCGATGTTGCAGTGGGTGATCGCGGCATGCAGCAGGCGGTAACGGCCGGCTATGTGACTGGATTGAAGAGATATCCGAACGGGTACTGGGCCGATTTCAAGCTGACTCCGGCCGGCGCCAAGGCGATTACGATCGCCGGCAGCGACGTGATTCAGTGGCGTCCCCTGCAGCCGAACGATCCGCACTATGCGATCACAGTCACTTCGGTAGCCACGACCAAGCTGAAGGCGCGGGACCTTGGCGAGATTGCGGCTGCGGGCGACAACAAGACAGTCAGCTATACCGAGGATGTGAATCTGAGCGCGCTGCCGGCTCCCCTTCAGGAGATGGCGCGCAACCCCGGCAACAAGCTGATCGACAAGAAGACAGCTACCTTCGCTCTGGTCAATGGTGCGTGGGCAGTGCAGAAGATCGACTAGCTTTGAAGGTGTTTTTTGAAAGAAACAGGCGGGCGGGGGAGAAACCAATTGACCCCACCCGCTGTTTTTTGCTACTGTAAGAAGGTTCGCAAGAACGCGTCCTTACGTGTGTCTGTAGGTGGTCGCGGAGGAACGGTCCGGGCGGCTGAGCCGCACGGGTAGATTCCTAAGGATCCGGCGAAGATTGCCGGACCAGACAAGTTCCAGATTTGGCTCTCTTCTTGCGGAGGGCAGGGACACAAGTCGCATCGGTGCTCGCGCGTTCTCCGCCTTGGAGGGCTATGCGAGCCGGAATCGGCGAAACGGAGCCGGCTTTCCCTTAACGGGTGAAACACTCGGCCACCGTCCCGGTTTTTGTCTGAGATTGGATCGAAGGCAGACGCGAAGCAGGTATCGGGCTTCTGTGTGTTTATCAGCCTCTGGGCTGGTCCGGCAGCAGAACGGCACGAGGTGCTCGCGGCTGTGTGAAGTTGCTGGGATATTGAAGGAGTTTGGCTTTGCCTACGTTTAATCAGCTTGTTCGCAAGGGCCGTACGGCCCCCCGTTACAAGACGGCCTCGCCTGCACTGCAGGCTTCGCCGCAGCGGCGCGGTGTGTGCACCCGTGTATACACCCAGACGCCCAAGAAGCCGAACTCGGCGCTGCGCAAGGTGGCCCGTGTGCGGTTGACCAACGGCATCGAAGTGACCACGTACATTCCCGGCATCGGCCACAACCTGCAGGAGCACTCGATTGTGCTCATCCGCGGCGGCCGTGTGAAGGATCTGCCCGGCGTGCGCTATCACGTAGTGCGCGGGACGCTGGATTCGGTGGGCGTTGCCGGCCGGAACCAGAGCCGCTCGAAGTATGGCACCAAGCGGGCCAAGGGTGGTCCGGCGCCAAAGGGCAAAAAGTAAGAGCAGTTGTCGGTGATCAGTTGTTTGAGATCAGTCATTACGGTTCCGGGGCGAAGTGATGGTACCCGGACTGGGGCAGTAGAAGCCAGCGCCCAGGGCGCTGAAAGGTAAAGAAGCGATGCCGAGAAAAGGGCACATTGCGAAGCGGGAGCCGATACCGGATCCGATCTACGGGTCGACGCTGGTAACGAAGTTTGTGAACTCGATGATGTGGGGCGGCAAGAAGTCGACCGCGCAGACCATCTTCTACCAGGCGATGAAGAATCTTGAAGCTCGCGGCGGCGGCGACGACGCGCTGAAGCTGTTCAAGAAGGCTGTGGAGAACTGCAAGCCCCTGCTCGAAGTCAAGACCCGCCGCGTGGGCGGCGCCAACTATCAGGTGCCGATCGAAGTCAGCCCCGACCGCAGAACGTCGCTGGCTATTCGCTGGCTGATCACTTATGGGCGCGCCCGCGGCGAGAAGGGCATGATCGAGAAGCTTTCGAACGAGCTTCTGGATGCCGCCAACGGACGCGGTGCGGCGATGAAGAAGAAGGAAGATGTTCATCGCATGGCCGAGGCCAACAAGGCGTTCGCGCACTATCGGTGGTAGGGAAGCGGCTTTTAGCTTTTAGCTACTAGCTAACGTGCTGGCAATTTGAAATCCGGGGCCGCAATAAGCTGCTCCGGAGAGAAATCAAACTAGATGCTAGGAACTGGAAGCTAGCGGCTAGATTTTAACCGCGGGCTTCAGGCCCCAAAAGGAATGGATTGTGGCGCGTAATATCCCTCTGAATCGTTGCCGGAACATCGGAATCATGGCGCACATCGACGCCGGAAAGACGACAGCGACAGAGCGCATCCTGTTTTACACCGGCATCACCCACCGTATCGGTGAAGTGCATGAAGGCACTGCGACCATGGACTACATGGAGCAGGAGCAGGAACGCGGCATCACGATCACTTCGGCGGCCACAACCTGCATGTGGCGCGACTACCGCATCAATATCATCGACACGCCCGGTCACGTGGACTTTACGGCCGAGGTCGAGCGCAGCCTGCGCGTGCTGGACGGAGCGGTCGCTCTGTTTGACTCCGTGAGCGGCGTGCAGCCTCAGTCGGAGACGGTGTGGCGCCAGGGCGACAAGTACAAGGTTCCCCGCATCTGCTTTGTGAACAAGATGGACAAGAACGGAGCGGACTTCGAGTTCGTTCTGGAGACCATCCGCAAGCGGCTCGGAGCGCGACCACTGGCCCTTCAGATTCCCATTGGCGCGGAAGCGAACTTCAAGGGCGTCATCGATCTGATCGAGATGAAGGCCATTGTCTGGCACGACGAGACGATGGGCGCCGAATACACGGTCGAAGAGATTCCCGCCAACCTGTTGAAGAAGGCCGAGGCCTTCCGCAATCAGCTGGTGGAGGTGATCTCAGAGACCGACGATGTGCTGATGGAGAAATACCTGGAAGGCGAGGCGTTGACGGTTGCCGAGATCAAGGCGGGAGTTCGTCAGGCCACCATCGACATGAAGATCTTCCCGGCGCTCTGTGGCACCGCCTTCAAGAACAAGGGCATTCAGACGCTGCTGGATGCTGTGGTGGACTACCTCCCCAGCCCGCTGGACAAGCCTCCCGTGGAAGGCATCGATCCGCACAATATTACCCATATTCTGACCCGCAAGGCCGACGACAGCGAGCCGCTGGCGGCTCTGGGCTTCAAGATCATCAACGATCCCTTCGGCAAGCTGTGCTTTATCCGCGTGTACTCGGGTTCGCTGAAGACCGGCGATACGATCGTCAACCCGCGCACCGGCAAGACCGACCGCGTTGGCCGTCTTGTGAAGATGCACGCCAACAAGCGGGAAGACATCACCGAGATTCTGGCCGGCGATATCTGCGCGGTGGTGGGTCTGAAGGAATTGAAGACCGGCGATACGCTCTGCCCGCCGAACCATCAGATTGCGCTGGGCGCGATCACCTTCCCGGAAACCGTGATCTCTGTGGCCATCGAGCCCAAGACCAAGGCCGATCAGGAGAAGATGGGCGTAGCTCTCTCGCGGCTGGCCGACGAAGACCCCACGTTCAAGGTTAGGACCGACGAAGATTCCGGTCAGACGATTATCAGCGGCATGGGCGAACTGCACCTTGAGATTCTCGTCGACCGCATGAAGCGCGAGCACAAGGTTGAGGCCAATGTAGGCGAGCCCAAGGTTGCCTTCCGCGAGACCATCCGCAAGACGGCCGAGGCCGAGGGCAGGTACATCCGCCAGACCGGCGGCTCGGGCAACTATGGCCACTGCTGGTTGCGCATCGAACCCAACGAGGCGGGCAAGGGCTACGAGTTTATCAACGACATCAAGGGCGGCCTGATTCCCAAGGAGTACATCAAGCCTATCGACCAGGGCGTGCGCGGAGCACTTGAGCTGGGCATTCTGGCCGGCTTCCCGGTGGTCGATGTGAAGGTGATTCTGTTTGACGGCAGCTACCACGACGTCGATTCGAACGAAATGGCTTTCAAGTTTGCGGGTTCCATCGCGTTCAAGGAAGCAGCGAGAAAGGCCAGCCCGGTTCTGCTTGAGCCGGTCATGGCGGTCGAAGTCACGGTACCCGAGGAGTTCATGGGCGTGATTATCGGCGACATCAACTCGCGCCGCGGACGGATTGAGGGCATGGAGCACGTAGCCGGCTCGCAGGTAATCAAGGCTATCGTTCCTCTCAAGGAGATGTTCGGATACGTGAACGACATCCGCTCCTCGACGCAGGGACGCGCATCGTATTCGATGCAGTTCGCAAGGTATGAAGAGGCTCCGCGCATGATCGCCGAGGAGATTATCGGCCGTTCGCAGGGCAAGTAAGACGCAGGAAGAGCTATCAAGCGGGTGACCGCGAGAGGAAAGGAGGAAGAAGGATGGCGAAGTCGATGTACAGGATTCTTGCCGACAACGTGTTCGTGATTCTCCGCCGCCGGCGGATGAAGAAGTTCTATGCCCTTCTCTC
Source organism: uncultured Acidobacteriaceae bacterium (assembly GCA_903842065.1). GTDB lineage: Bacteria > Acidobacteriota > Terriglobia > Terriglobales > Acidobacteriaceae > Telmatobacter. Next base: position 22,180 of record CAIMKZ010000053.1, read on the forward strand.
TCCCTCTTCCGATACGCGGCTGCTCGACATCGGCGGCGAGCCGGGAACCTGGACGCGAGAGATCGGCCAGGGCCTGAACTTCCACGTGACACAGATCAATATGGATCTGAAGCCGGTTCCGGAGTCTGCGGCAGGAAGAATTACATCCGTGCAGGGAGACGCGACGGCTCTGCCGTTTGCGGACAACTCGTTCGACATCGCGTTCTCGAACTCGGTGATCGAGCACGTGGGCGGCTGGGAGCAGCAGGAGCAGTTCGCGCGCGAGGCGCGCCGGGTAGCTCCGAAGCTGTGGATTCAGACCCCGGCGAGATCGTTTCCGGTGGAGCCGCACCTGGTAGCTCCGCTGTTTCATTTTCTGCCGAAGAGCTGGCAGCTCCGGCTGGTGGGCTGGACGCCGCGTGCGATCCTGTCGCCTGAGATCAAGTTGAGCCAGTTGCAGGCCAAGGTCGAGGAGATTCGACTGCTGAGCCTGAGCGAGTTTAGAAAGCTGTTCCCGGACTGCCGTATTTTGAAAGAGCGGTTTCTGGGGTTGACCAAGTGTTATATCGCCGTGAGGACTTAGGCGGCGGCAAGATAAGACGTGCCGGAAGGTACGCGCAAAATTTGAATTGAAGGACGAGGCGCCATGGGTAAGGAGAAATTTGATCGTACAAAGCCGCACGTGAACGTGGGAACGATCGGACACATCGATCACGGCAAGACGACGTTGACGGCGGCGATCACGAAGGTGTTGTCGAAGCACAACCCGAAGATCCAGTTCCGGTCGTTTGACTCGATCGACAACGCTCCGGAAGAGCGCGAGCGCGGCATCACGATCGCGACGGCGCACGTCGAGTACGAGACGGCGAACCGCCACTACGCGCACGTGGACTGCCCGGGCCACGCCGAC
>CAIMKZ010000054.1 GCA_903842065.1 uncultured Acidobacteriaceae bacterium
GGCTTCGGCAAGGACGTGCTCGCGCTCGCGAAGGAAAAGGGCGCGGCGGTGCTCTCGATCAAGACGATGAACGCCGGCGCGTGGCCGCCGGGCGCCGAGCGCACGCGCAAGTGGTGGTATCGTTCGCTGGAAGAGCAGGACGACATCAGCCTCGCCTACCGCTGGACGCTGTCGCTGCCGGGCGTGGTCCTCGGTTTCCCGCCGTCGTGGATGGATTTGCAGGACAGGGCGATCACGGCGGGCATCGCGTATCGCCCCGCCACCGAGGCCGACGCGAAGAAGCTGGAGGCCATGGCGCAAGGCTGCGGCTCGATCTTCAAACGCGAGGAAGATTCGGTGGCTTTCCACTCGCCCTATCCGCATCATCCGCACGAGTGCTGCGAAGGCGAGTGGGCGTAGAGAAGAAGCAAGAAGGCTTGCAGTGCCGCTCGCTGAAGGGCAAAGATTTCGGGATTGACCCCTTATCTCATGGCTCAATTTGGCGAGGAGGTGGAGTGATGAGCGACGAAATCGAAGCTTTGCCGCCGGGTGGAGAGTTGCTGCTCTACCAGACAGAGGATGGCAAAATTCGCGTAGAATGCAGGTTTGACGAGGGCACAATCTGGCTGACCCAGGCGCAGATTGCCGGGCTTTTCCAAACGACGGTGCCAAACATCAATCTGCACCTGAAAGCGATTTACGCCGAGGGCGAGATGGCGGCGGAGGCAACTATTAAGTCTTACTTAATAGTTCGATCCGAGGGTGCCCGGCAGGTTTCCCGCCCCGTCTTCCACTACAGTCTGCCCGTCATTCTGGCGGTGGGCTATCGCATTCGTTCAGACCGTGGCACGCAGTTCCGCCAGTGGGCCACGGCGCGGCTGGAGGAATACCTGCGGAAGGGGTTCGTGCTGGATGACGAGCGGCTGAAGAATCCACCGGGGCCGGGCGTGCCGGATTATTTTGACGAGTTGCTGGAACGGATACGGGACATCCGGGCCAGCGAGCGGCGGATGTATCTGCGCGTGCGGGAAATCTTCGCGCTGGCGGCTGATTACAAAGCCAACGACGAGGAGGTGCAGAAGTTCTTCCAGGCCGCACAGAACAAGCTCCATTTTGCCGTGAGTGGAAAGACCGCGCCTGAACTGGTCGCGGGACGGGCCGACGCCGGCAAACCGAACATGGGGTTGACCACGTGGAAGAGCGGCTTGGTGCGCCGTGTGGATGTCACGGTGGCAAAAAACTACCTCAACGAGCACGAGATTGCGGAACTGAACCGGGTCGTGACGATGTTCCTTGACTATGCAGAGGACCAGACCCGGAGGCGAAAGCAGGTTTTCCTGCGGGACTGGCGTCAGAAGATTGACGACTTCCTGCGGTTCAACGACCGGGGTGTGTTGCCGGATGCCGGCAGCGTGTCGCGGGAAGATGCCAACCGAAGAGCCTTGGAGGAATACGAACGCTTCGCAGCCCGCCGGCGGGCATTGGCCGAAGCCGAGGGAGAAAAGGCCCTGCGCGAACTGGAGGCAAAAACAAAGAGGCTGCCAAAGAA
>CAIMKZ010000055.1 GCA_903842065.1 uncultured Acidobacteriaceae bacterium
CGACGTGGACGCGGCCATTCAGATGCTAATCAAGAAAGAGAGGATGACGCTTTCTTTTGAGCCTAGGCCCTCCGATAAGCCCGATATGGTCATGATCGTCGGCATTTTGTCTTTAGGCGCATACTCCAAGGAATACCCCTTGGAGATGCCAGCAGACGGCAAGGGCGCGAAGGGTGGCGGGGTGATGTCTCGGACCCATGCCACAGGCAGCGCCATCACCTACGGCAAGCGCTACCTCAAGAACATGATCTTTGATTTAACGTTCAAGGAAAAGGACGACGACGGCAACTCTGCGGGTCACGGCTCTCTAGGCGATGAGGAATTTGTGGTGCTGAGAGATAATATCGAGGGAGCGCGCAACGTCTCGGAACTGACGCGTTGTTACCTTGCGGCCATCAAAGCTGCTGGGCTTGTGGGCGACAAAGACGCGATTGGCAAGTTTGAGAAGTTTGCCAACAAGCGGAAGGGAGAACTCAAGTGAGAATCATTTGCACCGAGCAAAAGACGGCTGATTGGTTTGCGGCGCGTACTGGCGTCATAACTGCTTCCCGCATGGCTGACGTGCTCAACTTCCTCAAGGAAACAAAAGAGGATAAAGCGGCCGGCATTCGGCGCGAGGGCGCGGATCGGCGTAATTACCGCACCGAGTTGGTAGCCGAACGGCTGACATCCATCCCCGCCGAGCACTACGTCACGAAATATATGGACTTCGGCGAGGAATACGAGTCTGAGGCGCGGAGAGCCTACGAACTAGGCACAGAGCAGATGGTAGACCAGAGCGGCTTTGCCCTGCATCCCACGCTTGATTTCGTCGGCAGTTCGCCGGACGGACTTCTGCCAGGCGGCGGGGTTGAGATCAAGGTCCCCAAGGCGGAGACGCACATTGAATACATCTTCGCCGATATCGTCCCTATCGAGTATCAGCCGCAAATGTTCACCAACATGGTGTGCTGGGAGCGGGACTGGTGGGACTTCTTCAGCTACAGACCGGATCTTCCGGGTCGCCTGGGCGGATTCATCAAGCGCCTCTACCGGGACGAGCAGCGCATCAAGGAAATAGAAGCGGCGGCGATTCAGTTCAATGAAGAGGTTGAGGCGACCATCGACCGGCTGCGCAATAACTGCGGCGACTTTAAGCTTCCCGCGGCACAGGAATCGAAACTTCACCAACAGTTGCGCCAGTCGAACGAAACCCTTAGCGCCGAGGACGCGCGCGCAGCCGCCGAGGAATTCATAGATCGCATGGAATTGACACCTTGAGGTAACCTGTTATGCATGAGCGTTTGCAACAATCCGCTATGCAAGGCTACCGGCCTGCGCTGGGCGCTTACCAAGTCCGGCTGGCGCATCGTGAACGCGCAGAACCATGTGCATCTTTGCCGGTTGCGCCGTCAGCGAGTGATGAATGAGTGGATGGAGAAGCACGCGAAGAGCGCGTAACTGTCTTTGACACCATAAGACAAATTGGGCGTATTTTATTGTGGACATTTTTGTCCACGCGAGTATGATGTGCTCTATATGTCGGTCACATTTACGAAGCTGTTTTCTTCGATTACGGCGTCTACCGTCTGGTGTGAATCGAGCGACACACGGGTCGTCTGGATAACCATGCTGGCGATGTCTGACCGCTACGGTCGGGTGTGGGCCTCGATACCTGGACTCGCAAAGGAAGCCGCCGTCAGTGTAGACGCATGTCGTGAAGCCGTCCACAAGTTTCTTTCTCCCGATCCCGACAGCCGAACCAAGGTCGCTGAGGGCCGCAGAATTGAGCCTATTGATGGGGGATGGAAGCTGATAAATCACGCCAAATACCGCTCCATTAGAGACGAAGAGGAGCGCAGAGCCTACAAGACCGAGAAGCAGAGAGAGTATCGCTCTGTGGACAAATCTGTGGACAATGTAGACAAAAGTGGACAAGTGTTGAACGGCGTGGACCCGCGTGCACATAATGCAGAGGCAGAGGCAGAGGCAGATACAAAGAAAGAACAAAAGCCTTCGCCAAAGGCTTCGCCTTCGTCGTTCCTAATTCCCGCATGGATTGACAAAGATGCTTGGGTTGGATTCGAGGAAATGCGCCGGAAGATACGGGCCCCACTGACAGACCGTGGTCGACGAGGGATTGTAAAGGAGTTAGAGAAACTTTGTTCGCCAGGCGACAACGCCGCGGCGATCTTAGATCAAAGCACCCAGAACAGTTACCGGGGAGTATTCCCGTTGAAGGAGAAATCGAATGGACAGAGCGCGAATGGCGGGGTACGAAGACTCACCAAGTTCGAGCAGATGCGACTCGACGGAGAAGAGCTTGACCGTGAGTGGGCCGAAGAAGATCAAAGACGCGCTGATAGCAACGGCCACGATGCGGGGAGGGGTGATGGATCGGGAAGCCTTGCGCCTCTACTCCACGCGATTGGCAAAGGAACGGCTTGAAGATGTGCTGATGGCGCTTGAGAAGCTGGCCGAGATGCCGCGCGGCGAGTTTGAAAGCCTGATGCCTGGGATCGGCGGCATACTGGCCGTGGTCGCTGCGATGGCGGAGGCACG
>CAIMKZ010000056.1 GCA_903842065.1 uncultured Acidobacteriaceae bacterium
AGGCCAGAACTTCCATCGGTGACTACCTGGAGTTCTACAACGCCATCCGTCCCCACTCCAGCTTGAAAGCGCCAACGCCCGATCAGGTATACTTCAACCGCCTGCCAGAATCAATGGCAGCCTAAAAACAAAAACAAGAACTTCCACTTAAGGAAAAGGCAAAAACTGTCCGAACTACCGGGACCACCTCAAAGGGCGAAGCACCGATTCTCCTGGTTCCGCGTTCGATCCTGAAGCCGTTACCAGTGGCAGCGGACATAGAACAGGCTCTCGATAACGCCTATCTGAACGACCAGGTGCGCCGAGCAGCAAACAAAATGTTTGCAGATGCAAGAGAACGAGGCTCTGTGACTCCCGGTGCAAATGAAATGCGCTCATTCATTCATGCCCGGCCTAGCATCTATCGCGAAATTCTTGAGGGGTACAAGCGCGCCCAAGTGACGCCTTACGATTTTGATGTTGACCCTCGAAAGATTTCAGACTACGACCCGATAGCGGAAGAATTAGTAGGCAAACCGACTTTGGACCTTAATGGCCTTGACCGATGGGGCCGGGTAGAGCTGTGCTTGGCCGAGACGCTATCGCACTTCAAGCACTCCATCGAAGAAAACAGGCTTTCTGATGTTCTCTACGACGACAATGGCAAGCCACGCAACGAACTGATCGCACAAAGGCTGATTTTCTCGATTGGGAAGATATTCGGCAAGCTCTGTGATGTGGATGTAACACGCGAAAGCAATTCAGGGCCGGGACCTGTAGATTTTCGTTTCAGTGTAGGCGAAAAGGCCCGGGTCATTGTCGAAACCAAGCTATCAACTCATGAGCGTTTGAAAGACGGCTATTATGAGCAATTACCGGCTTATGGGAAGGCAGATAGAATAAAACGACTACTGTTAGTCATCATCCGTGTTTCTGATGACAACAAGCACTTGGACTCGCTGAGCAATGCGATTAAGCAAAAGGTCCTCCCAATTGAAGTGATAACGATAGATGCGGTTCGCAAACCCTCAGCAAGTAAGCGCAAATCCTCTATGTAGTGCGCTCTGAATGTGTCCCGATTGTTTGGGGAGAACACAAAAGCCCTGCTCTTATGAGCAGGGCTTTTCTGTTGAGCGGATGATTTAGGTTTAGTGCGACTTGATCGTCCCGCCGGCGGATGCGATCTTGGCTTCGGCTTCGGAGATGACTCTCAGGGCTTCGTTGAAGGCTTCTTCGCTTTCGCCGGCCTTCTTCCAGTCTTCGAGGCCGCGATCGAGCTGCTTTTCGGCGCGGGGGATGTCGATCTCCTCAGGCTTCAAAGCATCGTTGGCCAGGATGGTGACGCGGTCGGGCAGGACCTCGACGAATCCCCAGTTGACGTTCAGGCGGGTGTCGCCGTCTGCGGTGTGCACGGTTACGTCGCCGGCGCCGAGCTCGGCGAGCAGGGGCGTGTGGCCGTAGAGCACTTCCATGAATCCGTTCTTCGCCGGCAGCAGCACGGAGTCCGCGGCGTGGTCGAAGAGCGTGCGCTCGGGGGTGACGAGGCGGACGCGGAGTTGGTTGGACATAGGCTCCTTTCAGTCGCCTAGGGATCAGGGGTCAGGGATCAGGGATCAGAAAAACTACGTGGCGCAATTGCCGATGTGGCTGACCCCTGAATCCTGAAACCTGATCCCTGTTCTTACACGCTCGCCTTGAGCTTCTCTGCCGTCTCGAGCACTTCTTCGATGGTGCCCTTCATGTAGAAGGCCTGCTCGGGGACGTCGTCGTGCTTGCCTTCGATGATCTCTTTGAAGCTGCGCACCGTCTCGGCAACCTTGACGTAGCGCCCCGGGATGCCGGTGAACTGCTCGGCGACGTGGAAGGGCTGCGAGAGGAATTTCTGGACTTTTCGGGCACGAGCCACAGTCAGTTTGTCTTCCTCAGACAGCTCGTCGATGCCGAGGATGGCGATGATGTCCTGAAGATCCTTGTACCGCTGCAGGATCTTCTTGACGCCCTGGGCGACATCGTAATGTTCTTGACCCACTGTGCGCGCGGAGAGGATGCGCGAGGTGGAGGCAAGGGGATCGACGGCCGGGTAGATGCCGAGTTCCGACAGCGGACGAGAGAGAACGGTCGTCGCATCGAGGTGAGCGAAGGTCGTCGCAGGCGCGGGATCGGTAAGATCGTCGGCGGGCACGTAGACGGCCTGTACTGACGTAACTGACCCCTTGTTGGTTGAGGTGATGCGCTCCTGAAGCTCGCCCATCTCGGTGGCCAGGTTGGGCTGGTAGCCCACGGCCGAGGGCATACGGCCCAACAACGTGGATACTTCTGACCCGGCCTGGGTGAAGCGGAAGATGTTGTCGATGAACAGCAGCGTGTCAGCGCCTTCGACGTCGCGGAAGTACTCGGCGACAGTCAGGCCGGTGAGCGCGACGCGGAGACGGGCTCCGGGGGGCTCGGTCATCTGGCCATAGACGAGGGCGCACTTCGACTCCTCGAACTTGCCGGGGTTGATGACGCCGGACTCGGTCATTTCGACCCAGAGGTCGTTGCCCTCACGTGTCCGCTCGCCGACGCCGGCGAAGACCGAGAAGCCGCCGTGGTTCTTGGCGACGTTATTGATCAATTCCATAATGACGACGGTCTTGCCGACGCCTGCGCCGCCGAAGAGGCCGATCTTGCCGCCCTTGAGGAAGGGCTGGATGAGATCGATGACCTTGATGCCGGTCTCGAACATCTCCTCGGAGGTGGACTGCTCGTCAAAGAGCGGGGCGGGGCGGTGGATGGGCATGCGCATCTTCTCGCCGATGGGGCCGAGCAGATCGACCGGCTCACCGATGACGTTGATGACGCGGCCCAGGGTCTGTTTGCCCACGGGAACGCGGATGGGGCCGCCCTGGTCGATGGCTTTCATGCCGCGGACCATGCCGTCGGTAGCTTCCATGGCGACGGTGCGGACGCGGCCCTCGCCGAGGTGCTGCTGCACTTCGAGGATCACGTCGATGGGCGTGGGGACGGTGAAGCCGTCGCTGACGACGCGCAGCGCCTGATAGATGGGCGGCATGGTCGCTTCTTCAAACTGGACGTCTACGGCCGGGCCGGAGACCTGAATTACTTTGCCGATGTTCTCTGCCATTGTTCTTTGCCTCGGGGGCTTGGTTAGGGATCAGGGATCGTGGATCAGGGATCAGCCGTGAAGCTGCCTTGCTCTCAAAACCTTTGATCCTCCTTGCCTTTGTAGGGGCAAAAGCCCCGAAAATCACTGCTGCTGACTGGGCACGCACCCAGACCAACCACTTGTCGAACCTATTACCTCTACAAAGTTTCTACAGATTACTTGTAGAGTTATTTTGTCTTGCCGCTAAGCTTTTTGACGCTTCGCTTTTGTGAGCGGGCAAACTTATCAAAATCTTCCCAAGAAATTACATGAGGTTTCTCTTTTTTGAATCCACCAGGACTCCAATCAATCGAACCTTGACTCATCTTGAGAGTACCGAGCAGTCCGCCATCGCTGTACACCTTCAAGAACAGGTCTTTACGTCCGATTTCCACCCATTGGCTAACCTTGAATTCCAAAGAATGTTCGGCCATGTCTTTACCTCGCTCCTTGTCTTCCTCGATGTCCTCTTCGTTCTCGTCTTCGTCCCAATCCAGACCGCCGTTATCTATGTCCTCTTCGAGTTGCGCGGCAAACTCAGGGTCAAAAGCGTGCTTCCTCCCATATTCCGCTGCTTCTTTGAGAGTTGGGCTACTCATTGGCGCTACCGTCCACTTCCAATGCTTTTACGCTGCTTGTCCCTCAGTGTTCTGACTTCACGCTTGGTCAACTTCTTACCTTACAAAGCAGCTGCTCCGCTTACGATCTCGATGATCTCGGTGGTGATCTTGGCCTGGCGGACGCGGTTCATTACCAGCGTCAGCGAGTCGATCATGTCCGAGGCGTTGTTCGATGCCGAGTCCATGGCGGTCATGCGGGCCGCATGCTCCGCGGCTACGGATTCCGTCATGGCGTGGTAGAGCATCGAAAAAATGTACTTGGGCAGCAGGCCCGCATAGAGTTCCTCGGGCTTCTGCTCGTAGAGGTAATCCACCTGGGCGGTGCCGAACTTCTTGGCTTCTTCCTCGGTCGAGTCTGCGGCCTCAAGCTGAATGCCCGCGCTGAGTGCGGCTTCGGCTGTCCGTTCTTTCTCGGCCTCTGTGGGCTCAACTGCGCCGGTGATCTGCTGCTTGCCGACTTCGATCAGCGGCAGGATCTTTTCGACAACCAGGCGCTGGGAGATGACGGACTTGAACTCGTTGTAGACGATATAGGCGGCATCGATCTCCTCATGCACGTAGCGGGAGATGATGCTTTCAGCAAGTTCTTCAACGCGCCGGGCCTGGAGGTTGAGCAACATGCCGGGATGATCGCCGGTGAGCTCGACTTCGCTCTTGCGGGGGTCGCGAATATTTCTGACTGTCCCGTGCTCGTCGGCCTTCTCCGTGTAGACGGCCTCGGCGTAGCGGCGGCGGAAGGCGTCGCGGCTCTTCTTGCCGACAGCCTCGATGTCGATCTGCTTGTCGCCGTTGCCGGCGATGAACTGGAAGGCGATCTTGGCAATGTTCGAGTTGAATGCGCCGGCAAATCCCTTGTCGCCAGAGACGACGATGAGCAGGATGCGCTTTTCCGGACGCGTCAAAAAGAGGGGATGGGCCAGGTTGCCGGTCTTCTCGTCGAAGATGTCCACGCGGCGCTTGAGCGACTGAAGCACGCTGGTGATCATCCGGGCGTAAGGCCGGGCGGCAAGGGCCCGCTCCTGAGCGCGGCGCAGCTTGGCCGCCGAGACCATCTTCATGGCCTTGGTGATCTGCCGCGTGTTCTTCACGCTTCGAATTCGCCGTCTTAAGTCAAGTACATTTGCCATGCTTTTTTCCGAAGGCTAATAGCCGAAACTCTCAACAAATAGGGTGCTACTTGTTGTCCAAAATTCCCAAGACTTTGTAGGTCTCCGACTCGAGCTTTTTCCCGTCCAGACTTACTGGCCAGAAGAGCTTTGCTTTGTCTCCCTTAAACTCTACGTCAATCTCGTCGACGATCGGCATTCTGCAGCTTCGACGGTTAACATAGTCGCCTCTCGGAGCATATTTGCTTACGCAATTCACTACTGCAATTCTTCCATCAGGGAGCAATAGTGAAAATGTTGCACCGGTCACGTTGTAGGAAATGACTCTGGAAGGCGTCGTATAGCCGCTTGAATTCCCGTTTCCTGTGCAACTCACATTGTTTCCGTAGCTGTTGCAGTTGACGTTTGCATTCGCGGTGGAATAGTTATGACTTGGAACAAAGCCGCTATACCCTGTCTCATTATTCTGCCGCTGAACAATCTTCACGTGCACTTTCTCACCGTGTGCAAATTCGGTGAAGGTGGCACCCAGAAATACAAGAACTAAACCGATAGAGATGTGATGAATTCTCATCTTTGGCCGCTCCTTGTTTGAAATGGGGCCCAAAAATCACAGTTATGCTCTAGCTCCCAGATCAGCCTTGAAGTTGGCCGCGTACTCCTTGAGGGCCGCGTGCAGCTTGGCGCGCAGGTCGTCGTCGATCTGTTTTTTAGCCCCGAGTTCGTCCATAAGTGGGCCCTGCGCAGCAGCAAGGTACTTGTACAGGCCGTCTTCAAAGGCACGGATGTCGGGGATCTGGAACTCGTCGAGATAACCCTGCGTGCCGGCGAACAGAATCACTACCTGCTGCTGCCAGGTGAGCGGATTGAACTGGGGCTGCTTGAGCAGCTCAGTCAACCGCTGGCCGCGGGCCAGCTGCTTCTGGGTGAGCGGGTCAAGATCGGAACCGAACTGCGCGAAGGCGGCCAGCTCGCGATACTGGGCCAGATCGAGCTTGAGGGTTGCGCCCACCTGCTTGGTGGCCTTGATGGCTGCCGAGAAGCCGACGCGCGAGACCGAGAGGCCGACGTTTACGGCCGGACGGACGCCGGAGTTGAACAGATCGGTTTCAAGGAAGATCTGGCCGTCGGTGATGGAGATGACGTTGGTCGGAATGTAAGCCGAGACGTCGCCGGCCTGGGTCTCAATGACGGGGAGCGCGGTGAGCGAACCGCCGCCCTTGGCCTTCGACATCTTCGAGCTGCGCTCGAGGAGTCGGGAGTGGAGATAGAAGACATCGCCCGGATAGGCTTCGCGGCCCGGCGGACGGCGGAGCAGGAGCGAGATCTCGCGATAGGCCATGGCGTGCTTGGAGAGATCGTCGTACATGACCAGCGCGTGCTTGCCGTTGTCGCGGAAGTACTCGCCGAGCGCGGTGGCCGCGTAGGGCGCGAGATACAGCATGGGCGCGGGCTCGGAGGCCGAGGCGGCGACGATGATGGTGTGACCCATGGCGCCGGCTTCGGTGAGCGTCTGCACAACCTGAGCGATCGAGCTGCGCTTCTGGCCGATGGCGCAGTAGATGCAGATCAGGTCGTTCTTGGCGTTGTTGATGATGGTGTCAAGCAGGACGGCGGTCTTGCCGGTCTGTCGATCGCCGATGATCAGTTCGCGCTGGCCGCGGCCGATTGGGATCATGGCGTCGATGGCCTTGAGGCCTGTGGCCATGGGCTCGCGGACGCCCTGGCGATCGATGATTCCAGGCGCCAGACGCTCGACAGGCAGAAACTCGGTGGTGGCGATGGGACCCTTGTCGTCGATGGGATTGCCCAGCGCGTCCACGACGCGGCCGATCATGGCCGGGCCGACGGGCACAGAGAGGATCTTGCCGGTGCGCTTGACCTCCTGGCCTTCCTTGAGCTCGGTGTAATCGCCGAGTACGACTGCGCCTACCGAATCCTCTTCGAGAGAGAGCGCCAGGCCCGCGATGCCGTGCGGGAAGGCGAGCAACTCGCCGGCCATGACCTTGTCGAGGCCGTGAATGCGGGCGATGCCGTCACCGAGCGAGGTGATGGTGCCGACCTCGTCGACCTGCACCTTGGCGTCGTAGTTCGCGATCTGCTCGCGCAGCAACTGTGTAATCTCGTCTGCCTTGATCTGAGCCATTTCTGAAAGTCCTGTTCTTGATTCCGATTCGTGATGACTAGCTGCTAGCTTCTAGCTCCTAGCTTCTAGCTCAATCCTTGCTGCAACAAACCGTTTGCACAAAAAACAAAAAAGCCGAAAACGACAAGCTAGCGGCTAGAAGCTAGCAGCTAGGAGCTAGCCAATTCTTCGCGGAGTCTATCGAGCCTTCCGCGGAGCGAGCCGTCGTAGACCGTCGAACCTACGCGGACAACTGTGCCGCCCAGGATCGCCGGGTCCTGCTTGAACTTTGCATCCACCTTGCCGCCGGCCAGCTTGGCCACCTCGGCCAGCAACTCTTCGCGCTCTGCTTCGCCCAGCACGCGGCTGGTGACGATCTCTGCCGCGCGGATGCCCTGAGACTCCTTGAGCAGCCTGCGGTAGGTTGTGGCAACTTCCGCCACATTGGCGACGCGATTGTTATTGATCAGAACCGCTACCAGGTTACGCAGTTCCTTCATCAGCCCGAGCTTCACGTTGAGCTTGTCGAGGATGCCGACCTTCTGGATTGCGGGGACGGATGGATTGGAGAAGAAGTCGCGCAGCTCGGGGCTGGCTTCCCATGTGGAGAGAAAGTCATTCCACTGGGCGTCGATCGCCGCCGTATCGAGCTTGGCACTTACGACTACATCGAGGAAGGCGCTTGCATAGCGCGAAACAAAGGCCGCCATCTACTTCGTGCCTCCCTTTTGAACCTGTCCAATGAACTCGCCGATGAGAGCGCGGTCGGCCTCGGGGGTAAGCTTGAGCTGCCGTGTTGCGTTTTCGATAGCCAGGTCGGCGGCGAAGCTCTTGAGCGAACGGCGGGCGTGGGCGGCGGCGGCGGCGATCTCCTGCTCGGCCGAGGCCACGATGCGGGCGCGCTCTTCTTCGATCGATGCCTTGATGCGCTTCTGGTCTTCTACGCTCTCCTGCTCGATCTGTGCGCGGAAGGCTTCAACCTCACTGGCCAGACCTGCGAGCTTGGCTTCGACGGCGGCCATGCGCTGGCGGGCCTCTTCGCTGGCCTTGCGGGCTTCGTCCAGATCGTGCGAGATGTTCTGCGAGCGGCGGCGGAAGACCTTGGGCATCATCTTGCTGAGCGGAATCGCGACCACGAAGAAGATGATGGCAAAGTTGAACAGCAGCAGGCCTACGCGCGCCACGGGTTCGGAGACGTGCAGCAGGCCAGCGATCTTGTGCACGATGGGCGCGTTCAGCATGGCCTCTTCCTGCTCCTCCTGCGAGGGCTTGGCCGCGGAGGATTTTTCAGGGGCTGCGGCGGCGGTCTGCGCGCCTTCATGCTGCTGGACTGCGTTTTCCTGGGCGTCGGCGCGGACCGGAACGATCAGCGGGGCAAAGGCCAGAGCGGCCAGAAGGATGCCAAAAGAGAACGGAGCGCAAAAACGGGCCTTGCGAGAGATATATTTCAACGCGCACCCCCCGCGGCGGCGGGCATCACCGCTAGAACGGCCTGCGCGGCCAGTTCTGCGCTTGAGGCTTCGATGGTTTTACGTGCCGCGGCGGCTTCGGAGTCGAGCTCTACCATGGCCTGGCCGACGCGCTTGTGAGCGCTCTTGCGGGCCTCGTCGAGGGTGGCATCGCGCTCGGCGTTCCACTGCTTGGAGCGCTGCTCGCGGACCTTGTAGGCCTCGGTGCGGGCCAGTCGCAGCTTCTCGGCGTACTCGGCGGTCTTGGCTTCCGCCTCGGCCACAGCCTTGCGGGCATCGTCCATCGCGCCTTCTGTCAATTCTTTACGGCGGGCCAGGGCTGCGGAGAGCGGCTTGTGAACCAGCAGCTGGTAGGCAACCACCAGCACCAGAAACAGCAGCGAGGTGGGAACGGCGCCCTTGAGAAGGCCACCAACCTGGTCGAGAATGCTCGGCTGCGCACTCTCACCAACTACGGCGCTGAAGACCAGCGCACCGATTTGTTGCACAATCGCATCCATGATTTAGAAGGAAGTTCTATCCGCGGAATCTTGATTTCCGCCTGCTCGGACATCTTTTTTCTATCAAGGTGGGGCTGGCAAGGTCAATGTTTGGCGACACACGCGCGGGTGAATGTGAGCCGACTCACCGTTAACCCAAATAAACCCGCAAATAGAACTTGCTTTTCAACAGAACGGGCCTACACTGTACCTACACCTAGACCCGGTCCAGGGTCCAGCGGGCAGCCAGCTACGGGAATCCTTCCACTCCCGGGCGCGGTTGCCCGCTCTTAATTTGTCCGCTATTCTTTCTGGAACAGCCCCATCGCGCGGAGCCAGGTTTCCATCAGCCCCGGCCATTGACCCAGAGCTGCGTTGCCTTTGCCCAGTCCGGTGGCGTGTGGGCCGTCAGCGAAGATGTGCATCTCGGCGGGGACTCCTGCTTTGCGCAGCGCCTCGAAGAAGCCCAGGCTCTGCTCTACCGGCACACTCTGATCGTTGTAGGTGTGGTAGAGGAAAGTGGGCGGAGAGTCTACGGAGACGAAGTTGGATGGCGAGTACTGGGCTTCGAGTTCAGCGGCCTGGTCGGTCTGGTTGAAGAAGGTCGCATAGTTCGACGGGCTGTTGGCGGCCTTCATGGCGTCGAGCCAGGGGTAGCCGAGGACGAGGAAGTCGGGGCGGCTGGAGAGCTGCTCGACGGGATCAGCTGCGGCTGGGTCGCCGGGCAGGGGCATTGTGCTGGCGAGCGCGGCCAGATGTCCGCCGGCCGAGAAGCCGATCATGCCGATGCGGTCGGGAATGACCTCGAACTCAGCCGCTCGGGCGCGCACGAGTTGCATTGCCCGGCGGGCGTCGTCGAGCGGCGCAGGAAACAGATATCCGTTGGCTGGCAGCCGGTAGGTGAGCAGGAAGGCTTTGACTCCGCGGGCCGCAAACCAACTGGCGATCTCCCGGCCTTCAAGGGTTCCGGCGACGATGCGGTAGCCTCCGCCGGGTACAACGATGACTGCCGAGCCGTTTCCGCTGCCGTGGCCGGGGGTGAAGACGGTGAGGGTGGGCGTGTCTTCGCGCGCCGTGCCTTTGGCACCGGGGGCATCGGCCTCCCATAGACGCATCGTCTGGATGCCGAGAAGGGAGAGATCGGGTTCGAGGGGCTGGGCGGTGGGTTGGGTCATAAAGGCAGGATATAGGTGTCAGGTTTCAGGTGTCAGGGATCAGTCCCTCAGTCCCTGACTCCTGCCCCCTGCTTCTTACAGCCAGAGCACGGTGTGCCCGTCGCAAGCTTTCTCGGCCTGCGCGCACAGAGTCTCGGCTAATCCGAAGCCGTAGCGGGCGAAGTAGAAGGCCGCGGCGTGGACGCGCTCCTGCATGGTGCCGCCGGGATAGAGGGCGAGCGAGATGGCCTGGGCCTGCTTGGCGAGCGAGCTTTCCTTTTGCAACTGGAAGGTCTCGGCCATCGCTCGCATGCGGCCCATCTGGTACTGCATCTTGCTGGCCGACGCTTCGGCGCTCTTGCCGAGGCCTTCGTCCTGCGACTTGAGCCAGTCGACGAGTGCGGTGAGTTCGGCGTCGAGAGCTTTTCCGGCTTCGGTCAGGCGCTGGCGGCCTTCGGCGGGCATGGCGCGCTCGGCCAGCAGTTTGGCGAGCGAGTCGGCGGTCTCTTTGTAGAGGCTCTCGAAGGGCAGGTTGTGTTTGCGGAGGAGTTCAGCGACTGCTGGTTCGATGAGCGTGGCGGAGAGGCGGCCGGCGCAGGGAGTCTGGCGACCGAGGATCTTTTCGTAGAGCACGGCCGACTGCGCGAAGTAGGCGATCTCCGCCGGGCCGCCGACGACGAGAGAGGTGGATAGCAGGTAGTCCTGAAAGATGGGCCGGAGCAGGGCCGAGGGGGAGATGCGCTCGGGCTCGGCGTTGAGAATAGCGACGAGGTCGGCGGTCGAGTATGCGCGACTGCCTGCGTGCCAGAGGCCGTTGGGTTCGGCTGCGGAGTAGGGGGTGCGCTTGAGTGCGGTGCGCGCGCCGGTCTGTTCGTCGATGAGGAAGAGCAGGGAAGAGTGCTCCATGACCGCGACCTGGGCGTGATAGCCGGCGGCTTCGAGGGCGTGGTTGCGCTCGACCAATGCGGCGTGGAACTCGTCGGCCCGCTCGATGCCCGCGCGAAGCACCGGACTGCCAAGGCGATGGAAGTCGCGGCCGCTTGCATCGAGCACCAGCAAGCCCTGTGCGGCAAAGATGCGCGAGTAGTATTCGGCGAAGGCCTGGGCCAGGGTCTTGCCCGGCTGCCATGCCTGCACGAGCGCGTCAGTTGCCTCTGACTCGCCCATCAGTTTCGTCGCGCGTTCCACCAGCGGCAGAATCGACTCGTCGATGACGAGGTTTCCCACGGGCCGCGTGGCTTCGGGCGTCGATGCGTAGACCAGCCGCTCCATCTCTTTGCGCAGCGGGAACTCGACGTGGGCGATCTCTGCGAAGTCGTGATCCTCTGTGGCAAGCCAGAAGATTGCCACATGCGGCTGGCCAGCCCGAGAGGCAGTGCGCGCCCGCGCGATCGCTGTCGCCATCTTGAAGGGCGTGTAGAGCGGCCCGCCGAAGAGCGTGACCTGCTGGCCGGTGAGCACGGTTCCTGCTCCTGCGGCCAGCGCCTGAAGAGACTCCCGCGTTGCTTCGCCCGGGTTCTGCGCGGCGATGAGCTTGACGACCTCCGGCCAGTGCGCGGGCACCGCGGGCCGCTGGTCCCAGCCAAGTGCGGAGGGCAGAAAGCCGGGCAGTCCGTTGGCGGAAAACTCGCGGTAGAGGCAGCTCAGCCCCGGCGTCAGCGTGAGGGGATAACAGTCGTCGGCAAGGGGTTCGGTCACGTGCGCCTCATGGGGTCTGCAAAGGGTTCGACTTCGGCTCGCGGGATGAGAAGGGAAGTCTCTCTTTAGGATGCCACGGCGGGCAGCGCCGGTGCAGAAATGCGTACTCGTCCGAACGGAGGGCAGGGCGCGTCAGAAAGACACGAGCGGGGCTGCGTATACTCGACTACGAACGGGCTTTGATAGATTGATCGAGCACGAAAGGGGTTTTCCAATGGCAAAGAAGAAAGAAGTAAAGGAAAAGAAGACCGGCAGCAAGAGCGCAGCCGCTCCGGTGAAGAAACCCCGCACATCCGCGAAAGAGAAGGCCCTGAAGGCCAGCGCCTCCAGCCAGAAGAAGGCCGCGCGGGCTGCTGCCGAGGTCACCCAGAACGCCCAGATCCTCAGCTCCGAGCTGGTCTTCGACGGGCCGCTCTTCCGGGTCTTCCGCGACGAAGTAGTGGAGCCGGCCGGCGTACGCGTCAGCCGCGACATCGTGCGCCACAACGGCAGCGTGGTGATTCTGGCCGTCGATAGCTCAAAGAGCAAGCACGACCCCTGGATCGTGATGGAGCGCCAGTACCGTCACGCCGCCGGGCAGTATCTGTGGGAGGTTCCCGCAGGCAAGATCGATCTGGGCGAGGAGCCGCTGGCCGCCGCTCAGCGCGAACTGGCCGAAGAGACCGGCTACCGCGCCAGGAAGTGGAAGACGCTGGCCACCTACTACGCCAGCCCCGGCTTTGTGGGCGAGGCCATGATGCTCTACCTGGCTGAGGACCTCTACGCAGGCGACGCCAGCCCAGAAGAAGACGAGAAGATCGAGCTCCGGCTGATCAAACTGTCGGAGATTGTGAAGTTGATCGGAAAGGGCGCCATCCACGACGGCAAGACAATGATTGCGGCGCTGCTCTACGCGTCCCTCCACGGGCGTAAATCAAAGAAATAAAATAGCTTATTTTTAATGATGGCCGCGCCGGTTCCTGTTGGAGGCGGCGCGGTCGTCTCATATCGCGACAACTATATGCAATAAATTACAACCGGCGCCGCGGAAATTCGTCATATCTTGTAGTACGAATCTCCGGCCGCCATGGTGGCTGGAACCCCCACGTACGGAAAGAAGGCAAGAGCCAGTGGCCCAGTACAAAGGAAAGGTCAAGTGGTTCAACAATGCCAAGGGCTACGGATTCATCGGGCGGGAAGATGGGCCGGATGTGTTCGTTCATTACTCGGCAATTCAGTTGGATGGATATAAGACGCTGAAAGAGGGCGATGAGGTTGAGTTCGACGTCGTAGAAGGGCAGAAAGGCCCGCAGGCGGATGCGGTAGTTCGTTTTCGCGCCAGTGCCGCCACCGCAACCGACGCCACCAACGCAGCCTGAAGCAGCTGAGCAGGCATTGGCACTATCTATCTGAAAGCCGCCTCCCGGCGACTGTTCTGAAGTGTGCTTAAAAAGCTCTTTCTTATCACATGCTCTGTCGCGTATTTGCGATAGCAGACGCCCTTGTGTCTCTTGCGCTCCTATATGTGCAACTGGATAGATGCTTGCCTGCGCGATGCGGGATACTGGTCTGGAAGGGATCCCGATCCCTCGCGTTCGCGGAGGCCCGTTGAAGAATACAATTGACAACCGGCAAGTGGCGCGGCTGCTTGAAGAGACAGCCGACCTGATGGAGATCGACGGCGCAGACAGCTTTCGTGTGCGAAGCTACAGGCGCGCCGCCGAGACCGCTCAGCAGACCACAGTGGAACTCGCGGCGACAGAGACTGCCGAGCTGCTCGCGATCCCCGGCATCGGCAAGGGCATGGCGGCAAACATTCGCGCCATCACGGAGACGGGCACGTTTCCCCAGCGCGAAGAGTTGCTGGCGCGCTACGGCGCGGGGCTGCTGGAACTGCTCAAACTGCCCGGCATGGGTCCGAAGACCGTGGCTCTGTTGTGGGACGCGGCAAAGGTTGCAACCATCGACCAGTTGGCAGCGGCCATCGCCGAGGGCCGTCTCAACGGCCTGCCGCGCATGGGCGAAAAGCAGATTGCAAAACTCAGCAAGGGCATCGAAGACTACCGCCGCGGCGCCGGGCGTTTCCGCATCGATGCTGCGGAGCAAGAGGCAGCGCGGCTGGTTGCTTATCTCAGTTCCTTTGACGGGATCGATCGCGTGACTCCGGCCGGATCGTTGCGCCGTGGCCGTGAGACGGTTGGCGATCTCGACCTGCTGGCAACAGGACCTGCGTGCGAACCCGGATCGACGGAAGCGGCTGTCGAGCACGTGGCGGCATACGCCGACATTCGCGACATCATCGCCAAGGGCGAGAACAAGATCAGCTTTCATACCCGCGAAGGACTTCAAGTGGATGTGCGGCTGCTGCCCGGCTCTTCGTATGGAGCGGCGCTCCAGTACTTCACCGGATCGAAGGCGCACAACGTGGCTCTGCGCCAGCGCGCGCTCAAGATGGGCCTCACGCTGAGCGAGTGGTCGCTGGCCCGGCTCGACGATGAGTCGGTTGTGGCCGCTGCGACCGAGGAGGAGATCTACGCGGCACTCGATCTCAAGTGGATTCCGCCGGAGATGCGTGAGAGCCTGGGCGAGATTGAACTGGCCGCGCGCGGCGAACTGCCTTTGCTTATCGGGCTGAACGACCTGCGTGGCGATCTGCACATGCACACCACGGCGAGCGACGGCCGCAACTCGATTCGCGAGATGGCGGAGGCGGCTGTGGCGCGGGGCCTGGGCTACATCGCGATCACCGATCATACGAAGGCTCTCGCGATGGCGAACGGCCTTGATGAGAAGCGCGCGCTTGAGCACATGGCGCGCATCCGCGAGGTGGACAGCGAGATGGAGGGCCGCATCCGTGTCTTTGCCGGGATCGAGGTCGATATCATGGGTGACGGTTCGCTCGATCTCGACGACGAGGTTCTTGCGCAGTTGGATGTGGTGATCGCCAGCGTGCACTCGCGTTTCGAGCAGCCGCGCGAGGAGATGACGGCGCGGGTGATCCGTGCGATTGAGAATCCCAACGTGGACATCCTGGGCCATCCGACGGGGCGGCTGCTGTTGCGCCGCGAGCCTTACGACCTCGACATGGGCGCGGTGATACGCCGTGCGGCGGAGCTTGGCGTGGCTCTCGAAATGAATGCTGCCCCGGAGCGGTTGGATTTGTGTGACCGCGATCTGCGGCTGGCCAAAGAACTGGGCGCGAAGGTTGTGATCTCGACCGATGCGCACTCGATTGCTGGCGTGGGGCGGATGGAGTACGGCGTGAGCCAGTTGCGGCGGGCGTGGTTAAGTGCGGGCGACGTGCTGAATACGCGAGAGGCCGAGGGGTTTGTGGCGGGGTTGCGGCGTAGGGCGTGAGTTTCGTGCTTTCCCAGGTCTCAGAAGCGAGACCTGCGGCACCCATTTTCAGTGGTGAGTTTGATTTCCAAAGAGCCGGAGAACCGGGAGGTTTCGTTTGCGTTCCAAGTATATTCAGGATATATTACAGGATATACAGGGAGAACGACATGGGCACCGCTGCACAGGCACGAGCATTAGAGAATTACCGCAAGCGCCTCAGCACGCGAGGCCTGGCGCGTTTTGAAGTTCTGGGGCTCAACTCTGACCGGGAACTCATTCGCGCGGTCGCGCGCAAGCTCTCTGAAAACGGCCCCTTAGCCGCTGAAATTCGCACTACCGTTCAGGAGAAAGTTGCGCCTGACACCCGAAAGAAAGGCGGTATCCTCGTAGCGCTGCGCCGCTCTCCGCTCGTGGGCGTGGATCTGGGGCTGGAGCGCGAGTTTCTTGAAGGCCGGAAGATTGAACTGTGAGCCGCTACCTGCTCGACACCAACATAATCAGCAACGTGCTGAAGCCTCGTCCCTCCGCTTCACTGGTTCGATGGCTGGCGGAGCAGGAAGACGAGGCTCTGTTCATCTCTTCATTGACCATCGCTGAAGTTTGGCGCGGCATTGAGGAGAGCCCGGCAGGCAGGAAGCGCAGGGAACTGGAAAAGTGGTTTGCCGGCCCCGAGGGTCCGCCGAAGCTCTTCGCCGGGCGCATTCTGCCATTTGATGAAAAGGCAGGCGTCATCTGGGGGCGCATCATGGCGGCGGGATCGAGAGCCGGCCGCCCGCGCAGCGCGCTCGATATGATCCTCGCCGCCATTGCCGAAGCCAATGACTGCATCCTCGTTTCAGACAACGAGAAGCACTTTGCCGGATTGAAGTTCATTAATCCGATGCGGGCGCGGAGTTGAGGTTGTAGTTTCCCAGATGCGCTTGACTGGCAGGAGGCAGCTCGGCAGAATGGAAGTGTTAGTGAAAGGTACAGCCATTCGCAAGTGGATCACGCTATTCGGCGGATCAGGAGCCTTGCTTATAAGCGGGGCACTTTCTGCATTGCCATCCCTCTATCCAAATCAAATCTCCGATCACCCTTGGATCGTTGTTGGCAGTTTGATCGCCGGATGCGTGCTGTTTCTCTTTGAGGGGATAGTGAGGGCTATGGATCGTTCAGAGAAGAGGTCTGCGCCCGCAACTCCCCATGCGCAAGCAAACGCTACGGGAAATCAAGTAACTGTGAACGTGCACCCGCCACAGTCATCTTCCACTGAACTGCGACCGCCGTTACCAACGAATAGGGTTCTGACACGCCCTCAATTCGATATCAGACTTACTCGGGGTCTGATGGAGGTGGGAGAAACTTGGGTGCGATTCGCGGATTCAGGTGGTGAGCATTGCCTAGTGCTCACGGTTCTGAATAAGCCAGCACAGGAGGGCAAAAAAGCGACGCGTGCCCATTGCGTCTTCGCTATACTCGAATTCACCGCTGCATCGAGTTCAAGGTCGTCGCTTGTAAACAGAGCTTGCTGGTTGGGCAAAGATACAAACGAGATCGCGATCGACGTGGGCGAATCTGAGCATATTCTGGTCGGACTGCCCACCACGGGCGATGAGTGGATAACTTACAACAATCCTAATCGAGTGAGCTTACGTGCACGGGAACATTGGGATGCTCCCAACGAGCTGGAGAAGCGGACCATCAATTGGGGTAACGGTTCCTCGTACATTGTGGACGTGAAAATCGTGTCCAATGACCGAGGCACGACGCTGGGCGAAACATTCGCGCATAGAAAGTTCACATTGGAACGTCAAGGGATCACATACTCGGCAAAGATGCTGGAGGTAGAGTGAGCAGCATTAGCCTTGGAACCGAGTTCTCCATGTCTTGATTCTGATACATCGGATGGTTCACTCTAATTTATTTGTAGATGATTAGAACTGCACCACACGCCAAAGAATGAAATACAGCAGGATGGGAGGCGTAGTTTCCCGGGCCCCCAAAAGCGAGTGACCCGGGGCACCCATTCATTGTGATGAGTTTGCTTCCCTGAGATTGGGTAAGTCGTAAATTTAGCCCGATATACGGGGTGTTTTCTTTCTGCTTCTATCCCTTTTGATTTCCTGCTGTTTTCTATATTCAACTTCCAATGCTGCTTTTATGCCTTGCTCTTTTTGCTCCAGGAAAGTATGTCCGATAACGCCTGCCCATGTTACTGCAAACATTACAATTGGACGAAGCCATCCTTTAAACAGCATCCCTACGAACCCTGCAAACAAAAGATATAGCGCAGCGCCGAAGATCATGCGAAAAGAATCGAGTTTCTCTTGCTGCAGGAATAACTTCTTCTGCTCAGAGCTTAATTCATCATTGTCTTGAATTAGGTCCTCGATTGTCGGCCCATCATCCCAATCCATCTTCGTCTCGCTCCTCTCTGAGCTGCTGCTCTGGCTTCATGCTCTCATGTTCCCTCCTAATGGAGCGGGGGACACTCATCTCTTGACGCGCAGCTTCGTGCCGCGCGCCCCAGGCCTCTTCCGCCACGGAGGAAGACCTGGGGCGCAGAGTTATTTCTTCACGGCGCAACTGAAGTTCGCCGCTTCATCCGTGCTTCCCGTTCCCTTGTAGACTGCCTGCTGCGGATAGGGGCAGAGGGGCCTTGTGCGGTCCACCTGGCCGTTGCGGGTGCGGGAGGCGGGGATGCTGGCCGGAGGCTTCCCGGACTCTACCCAGGCGTCGATTGCCGGGATCATGTCAAAGATGCTGGTGCCGTCGCCGCCGCCGCAGTGGGCCATGCCGGGGATCATGAAGAGCCGGTACTGATTGTCGATCTTCGCTACTCCGCCGTTGAGCTTCGCGACTTCGTTGTAGTAGTCGATGGAGTTATGGGGCGAGATGCCGGGGTCGGCCCAGCCGTGATAGGCCAGCAGCTTGCCGCCGCGCGCCAGGAACGGCTTGATGTTGGGGTCGTTGTTGTTTACGAGCGAAGCCACGGTCTTGTCGGCGTAGGCAATGTCCTTGTCGAGATCGAGCGTCATGGGGTCCCAGCTGGGGTTCTTCATCACGATGTAGCGATAGGACTCCATGGCGTAGCCCATCGGCTTCTGGCTGGCGAGGCCGCCCCAGGCGCCTTCGCTGCCCGGCGCCAGTCCGCCGAAGATCTTCTTGCCGGTGGAGTCGGTGAACCCGGCGCCGACCTTGCGGGCGAAGGCGACCTGCGGGGCGGTGAGGCAGTCGGCGGAGTCTGCGCCCTTGCACTGGATGGTGGCGGGGTCAAACTTGCAGGCGTAGGGATTTTCGAGGACGCCGTCTTTGACGCCGTCGATCTCGTCGCAGGCGGCGATGACGGCCTTGTGCATCATGGCGTACTTCTCAGGTGTGATGAACTCGTCCGGGTACTTGGTGACCTCGACGCTCATCCAGGTCTGCGCCGCGGTCTGGTGGGTGAGGTTCTTGCCCGGATCGCCTGCTACGATGCCGTCAAAGTCGGCCGGGAAGCGCTGAAGCTCTCCGTAGGCCTGGCGGCCGCCGGTGGAGCAGCCTTGAAAATACGCACGCTTTGCCGCGCTGCCGTAGCGTGCATCCACGATCTCTTTGGCGGCGACGGCGTTTTCATGCACGGCCCGATACGCCCAGTCGATGAGCTTCTCGGGGTGATCGGGGACGAAGGAAGCCGAGCCGCCTTCGTGGCCGGTGTTGCTGCTGGTCGAGGCGTAACCCTGCATCAGCGCCTGCGCCATGTTGCCGAAGCTCAGGTTCGAGCCAAAGCCGCCATTGCCGAACTCGGTCAGCTTGCCGTTCCAGCCAGCCTCGGGCAGCCAGACCTCGATGCGGATGTCAGAGTCGGCGCTGGGCTTGAGCGTGGCTGCAACGCGGCAGAAGGCCGGTAGCTTGGCGTAGATATCGCGGCCCTCGGGCCCCCCTCCCTGCGGCGCGGTGAACTGGCCGGCAGCAACTACCTGAGCCGAGGTGATGGTGCCGCCTTTGATCGTGGCCGAGGCCAGCTTGTCACAGGAGACGGCGGCGTAGGCAACGCCCTGGGCGGCAACAAAAACGCCGAAGGCAAACAGGGAAATCCAGCGGAATCGAGACATGGTTGTACTCCTTGTGCGCTGCTTTGCGGACGGCAAATGGCATGCGGAAGTTTCAGCCACAGAGCATAACGCAACCGGGCATCGCCGGGCGAGGTGTCACCAAAAGTAATTCCCGCACACGGTTTGCGCCGGGATTTCCGTAGCTCGCGCCAGTGAAGTTGGCGTAAGATGGTTTCGCTGCGAGGAGAGAGCCGATGAGCCTGCTTCATCAGGAAGAGCTGGACGATGCCGCGAAGGGTGAGGAGCTAACCAGGGGCACCAGCCATGTGATCATAGCCTTTGTTGTCGCTTTCGTTCTGGTCAGCGCGCTGATCGCCTGGTACGTCATCGGCAACCAGAAGCCGCCCGCTGTTACCGGCGAAGTAGTCGGCGCCTGGGCGGTTCCGCGGCACATGCAGACCGCGGCGTTTGACGCTGCCGGCCAGCCCATGCCGGTCGAGGAGTCCGATCAGATTCTGGTCTTTGCGCAGGTGCGGATGCACAACCAGAGCCAGCAACAGGTCGCGCTCACCAACATCGTGGTCAACGCCACCTTAGACGACGGCATCCACACCAGCTATGCGGCCACCTCGGGCAAGTACGATCAGATATTCCTCGCCTATCCCGACCTCACCGTACCCCATGGCAAAGCCCTCCTGCTCGGCTCCGAGATAGATCCCGGGCAGAACGAGGAGGGCTCGTTTGTATCAGCCTTCAAGGTGAGCAAGCAGCAGTGGGAGTCGCGCAAGGACTTGAACCTGACGATCTCGTTCCGCTACCTTCCCAACCTGGTGCTTGAGGTCAAACAGCTAACCAGTCAGTAACGCCCTACTTGGGCGTCGACAGATAGCCGCTGATCTGGTTCTTGTTGTTGATCGAGTTCACGACCACTTCGTAGAGCGCCGGCGTCTTGCCGCTGTAGAACTGCATCGGCTCGTTGACGTTGCGGTCCTTCTTCTCGTAGGTCTTGTCGTCGGCGTAGACGTTGATGGTGAACTTGCTCTTCTTGGCGTCGGTCTTCTTCAGTTCCAGAGATACCGTGCCTACCGGCTTGCGCTCGCCCTTGTTCAGGGTGAACTCGTAGTAGTTGCGGTCGCCCTTGTGCTCGAGCAGTACCAGCTCATCGTGGTTGCGGGCGATGACGCTGTTGGTGCTGCTCAGGTCGCCGCGCACGCTGGCCAACTGGCTGATGGTGGCGGCCAGATCGGACTGGGTCTTGCCCAGGTCGGTGCGTACGCCGCCCACATCTGTCTTTACGTTACCGACCTCGGTGGATACAGCGTTCACCTGCTGCGCCGTCTGCTGGAGCCCGGCCTGAAGCTGCTTGGTGTTGGCTTCCTGGGCCTGTTCGCGGCGCACCAGTTCGGCGGCGCGCTCGTCAAGCTGCTTCTGGGTCAGCCCCAGGCTCTTGCCCAGCTCGTCGGTGGCTACCGTAAGGCGCGCGTTGGTCTCGCGCAACTTGGCGGCCAGGTCGGTGTCCTGTTGCAGGGCGTTGGCCAGCTGGATCTGCGCCGTGTTCAGGTGGCTGCTAATCGTCGCGCACCAGATCAGTCCGCCGATGCCCGCCGCCAGTGCGATTGCTATGGTTGCCAGCAATGCTCCGGAGTAGTTCCTGGTGTTGCCGTCGAATTCGCTCATCTCCGCTTGCTCCTTCCTTCTCTTCCGAGCCCGCTAAAGATTTCAGGCCCTATGCGGCTGCTTCGGCCCGCGAATTGCGGACCTGAGGCAGGGAAACATCCGTGCCGCTCACGGTTATGGACGCGCATCCAGAGAAAAGGCCACTCTCAGCCCTCGTGTCTGTCGCGTCGTTTCCTGTCTTATTACTATAATTGCCCCAGCGGGCGGATTCCGGCGTTTCCCATCACCACTCGCCAGCTCCTCAGGCCGGACTCCAATCCGGGGCCGTACGTCTTCCCGGGAAGCGGAACGCCGGTGACGCGCAACCGTGACAGCTGGCCATCCATCGCGTTATAAATAACTTTCACGCCTTTGAAACTTTCAGGCCTTTTCGGCTTGCTGAGTCCTTTTCCAGCCGAACGCCAACTTATCTGCCAGGTTTGTGCACGAAAGCCTGAGGGGGAGCTATATTCCGATGTCGAATGCGCCAGCAGGAAAGGGTCTGGAGGGCATAGTTGCCGCCAATTCCGGCGTCTGCTGGATCGACGGCGACGCCGGTGTGCTCTCTTACCGCGGCATCGACATCCACGAGCTGGCCGAGCTGTCCACCTTCGAAGAGACCACCTACCTGCTGTGGAACGGGCTACTGCCCAACCGACTCCAGCTGCGCGATTTCACCGCCAAGCTCACCGCGGCCCGCAACATCGATCAGGGCATTATCGATCTGCTGCGCGCCATTCCCCGCACCGCCACCCCCATGGAGGTGCTGCGCACCGCGGTCTCGGCGCTCAGCTTCTACGACGCCGACGAGAAAGATAACGCCCACGAAGCCAACGTCCGCAAGAGCTTCAACCTGACCGCGCAGTTCGCCATGATCGTGGCCATCTACGACCGCATCCGCAAGGGGCTTGAGATTGTGCCGCCTGACCGCAACCTGTCGCATGCGGCCAACTTCCTGTGGATGATGAGCGGCGAAAAGCCCTCAGAGACGGCCGTCAAGACCATGGACATGTGCCTGGTGCTGCACGCCGAGCACGAGTTGAACGCCTCCACCTTCGCTGCGCGCGTCATCGCCGCCACGCTGGCCGACATCCACTCGGCCATGACCGGCGCCATCGGCGCGCTCAAGGGCCCGCTGCACGGCGGCGCCAACGAGGGCGTCATGCGCCTGCTGCACACCATCGACAAGGCCGGCGCCGATCCGGTCGAGTACGTCCGCAACATGATGGCCGCCAAGCAGAAGATCTCAGGCTTCGGACACCGCGTCTACAAGACCGAAGACCCGCGCGCCACCCACCTGCGCGCGATGAGCGAAAAACTGGGCCGCGACTCGGGAAATCCCAAGTGGTACAACATGTCGCGCGCCATCGAGCTGTTCATCAACGAGGACAAGAAGCTCAACGCCAACGTGGACTTCTACTCGGCCTCAACCTACGCCACGCTGGGCATCGACATCGACCTCTATACGCCTATCTTCGCCGTCAGCCGCATCACCGGCTGGGCCGCGCACGTCATCGAGCAACTCGACGACAACCGGCTGATCCGTCCCCGCGCCAATTACATCGGCCCCGTGTATCCGGCACCGTACATTCCTATCGACGAGCGGCCGTAAGGCTGCTCACAACGCATGGATTAATGAGTTCGGGATGAGCCGGATGGGATCACTGCGGCCTGCCCGTGCTTGCGGGCAAGCGTGTGCAGAGCGCGATCGAATGTTACCAGCGTAGCTCCGATTCCGCTCGCATGCGCCAGCAGCCAGCAATCGCCAACCGCCTTGGATGCGGCTTGGGAAGCCAACGGTGCCGTGAAATGGCGAAAAGCCGCATCCACGCCGCGCGGCTCGGGGAAGAATTCCACGTTCGGATCGTTAAGCCATCGGTCGTAGACATCCCATGCCTGCGCCAGGGTCAACACCGCGCTTCCCATTACCGACGGGGTAGCGAGCAGGCGAAGCAACCCGATCTGCGTAAAGCGGGAGAAGGCGATCTTCGCGTTTGCGTCCAGACGGTGGTACCACTTCCATGCATCGTCGCCATGCACGTGAGTGGTATCGGAAAGCGCCAGCCAGACGTTCAGATCAGGAAAAAATAAGGTCATAAGGATTTTCGTCGGTTGGGAACAGCGGACCCCTTTTGCCTTTTCCGCGCACCATCGGCCCAGTAACCTTGACGCCCGTTTTGCCTTTTTCCGCGTACGTCTGTTCGATGGCTTGTACGATCAGGCTGCGCATGGATGTGCCGGTGAGTTCGGCGCGGGATCGCAGACGGTCGTGCAGCGGCTCGGGGATATCGACGGTGGTTCGGACTGCCATGACATAATTATGTCGCCAGTGACATAATTATGTCAAAATCGCGCCGTCTTTCGATTTGCCGGCCGATCCTCACGCTGCTCCCGCCACAACTTATAAAGGCACCACGCCGCCGCCGTGCACTGGTCACGAATGGTTCCATCCATGATCATCCGCTCAAATTCTGCGATTGCGACCGGGCGCGGCACCAGATCGTGCTCCTCTGGGTCGGGGTCTTTGGCGGCTTCGGTGAGTCCAGTCGCCAAAAAGATGTACTGCGGCTGCTTCGTGAAGCCGTAGGCGATCCACTGCTGGCCGAGGAAGGTCATCTCGGCGGCTTCGAGACCCAGTTCCTCGCGCAGCTCGCCGCGAGCCAGCTCTTCGGGCTGCTCGACTTCCATCTCCCAGCCGCCCTGCGGCAGCTCTAGCGCGCGCTCGCCGATGGCGTAACGAAACTGCTCGACCAGCCAGACCTTGCCGTCCTCAATGGGAATGATCAGCGCCGAGGCGTCTTTTTCGCACACGCCGTAGATGCCCTTTTCGCCGTTCGAGCGCAGAATCTCGTCCTCATACACGCGCATCCACTTGTTGCGGTAGACCTCGCGGCGGGCGAGCGTGGTGATGGTAGGGCCTGCGTCTTCCGGATTCATCGCCTCTCCCTTGATAAAACCAACAACAGAGCCCGGGTGCCCCAGGTCTCGATGTTGAGACCTGGGAACCACCAACCCTCAACCGGACAAGCCGTTACAACTCCTTCACTCGGAACCTTCTCAACCTGCCCATCAACGAAGCCGGTCCGCTCACCCGCAGCCGCACGTCGTTGCCCTCGTAGGCTCGCATGTGTACGACCATTCCCGCCTCTATCGCCGCCAGCACCGCGCCCTCGTGCTGCGGCACCAGCATCTCGGCTTTCACGACCGCGTCGGTGTGCAGCGCCTTGTCGATAGCTTCGTACAGACGGTCCAGTCCCTCGCCGGTGCGGGCCGAGAGCGCCACCTCGCCACGCGACGGGGCGTGTTCCACCAGCTTTTCGCGCTCATGCTCCGAAAGCAGATCGATCTTGTTCAGCACTTCGATGCGAGGCTTCGAGAGCACTTCAAGCTCGCCCAGAACCTTCTCCACCTGCGTCTTCTGCTCCTCGGTGTAGAGGTTAGCGGCGTCGCGCACGTGCAGCAGCACCTCGGCCTGTGCCACCTCTTCAAGCGTGGCCCGGAAGCTGGTCACCAGCGTATGCGGCAGATTGCGGATGAAGCCTACCGTGTCAGAGAGCAGCACCTTGCGCCGGCTGGGCAGCTCGATGGCGCGAAGCTTGGGGTCCAGCGTGGCGAACATCCGCGACGACTGCAACACCTGCGCTCCGGTGACGGCGTTGAACAGTGTGCTCTTGCCGGCGTTGGTGTAGCCCACCAGCGCCACCGTCGGCACCGGAACGGCCTCGCGGCGCTGGCGCTGCTGCTTGCGGACGCGGCGCACCGCTTCGAGCTCTTCCTTCACGTGGTCGATGCGGCTTTGAATTCGTCTGCGGTCGGTTTCGAGCTTGGTCTCTCCCGGTCCGCGCGTGCCGATGCCTCCGCCCAGCTGCGACATGCTCTTGCCGCGCCCCGTCAGCCGCGGCAGCATGTACTCAAGCTGCGCCAGCTCCACCTGCAACTGGCCCTCGCGTGTTCGCGCGTGGCGCGCAAAGATGTCGAGGATGAGCTGCGTCCGGTCGAGCACGCGGCAGGGAAGCGCTGCTTCGAGATTGCGGAGCTGCGTGGGCGTCAGGTTGTGGTCGAAGAGGATCAGGTCGGCCTCGACCGAGGCCGCCACGCCGGCGATCTCCTCCACCTTGCCGGAGCCCACCAGCGTGGCCGGATCGGGCCGCGCACGGCGCTGCATCAGCTCGGCAACTACTTCGCCGCCGGCGCTCAGCACCAGTTCCTTGAACTCTTCGAGAGACTCTTCAGCGTTGAGGTCGGGTCCGCCTCGCGCGATGCGCGCAGAAGTAACGGCAGCCGTCTCCGCCTCATCGCCGTCCGGGCGCGACAAGGCACGCTGCGATCCGCCGCGGGCTCCGCTGGAACTGAGGTCAACGCCCACCAGGACGGCCCGCTCGCTCTTCGGCTGGCCGGCCGTCTCCTGGGAGATTCCTTTTTTCATCGCCAATCGCTTCTGGAGCGTCAGCGCTCTGCCACCGGCGGCGTGCCCGCGGCAGGTACTACGGCTGGTCCGGGTGCGCCCATGGCGGTCGGCGGGCGGTGCTCGCCGTGCATCACCGAGCGGTTGCTAACCACCGTCGAAATCGCGTGCTTGAAGATCAACTGCTCCTGAGCGTTGTTTTCCAGCAGCACCGAATACTTGTCGAAGGACCGGATCTTGCCGGTCAGTTTGACGCCGCTCACCAGGTAGATTGTGATCGGTGTCTTATCCTTGCGAGCAGTATTCAAAAAAGTATCTTGAATGTTTTGTGCCGGCTTGCTTTCCATATGCCGATCTCCTGCATCTCTGCGTGTGGTTGGGGGTACATCTCCGCTCCGGCGGAACTCTCCTCCACTGAAATTCGTGGAGAAACAAACATCGGGACCGCCTCCGCAACAGCCGGAGCTGAAAGTCCCTGCAATGCGTAAACAATAGAACGGTTTACCTGGATTTATCAAATCCGTTCCAGATACTGGTTGGACAATGTCGATCACAAGAGGTTACCCCAAAGGTACTGGTAACATGATTTCTTGCCCGACAAACAGCGTTCCGATTCCGCCCAACCCAGGGTTGTATCGCCATATAGGGGTGGACGGCGTTGCGAGGGAAAATTGGTTCAAGCTAGGCGGAGTCCGAAGGCTTTGGTGGCTCCAAGGTCGAGGACGAGTCGCCGCGGCGACACGCATGAGCCAATTTTCCCCGCAACCCGAAGGGCCGGGGCCGATTTTGCCGATC
>CAIMKZ010000057.1 GCA_903842065.1 uncultured Acidobacteriaceae bacterium
AACCGAAGCCGCACTCTCTTCGGTGTGCAGTCCGAGCGCACGCGACTGGAAAGACACTTCGGGGATGTCCGAGACTGGCGTGGACCCGGATGGCTCGATCCGCACACGGCTCGATCAGTTGCCGAGGCAGGCGCAACTCGCGGATTCTGGGCCGACTGCGACTGGTGGTACGGAAGAGACGAAAAGTACCGGCCAATTGGACCCGGCCTACAGCCGCTGGCTCATGGGAGTCCCGCCCGCGTGGGACGACTTCGCATGTACGGCGATGCTATCTGTGTCCCGACGGCGCAGGCTTTCATCGAAGCCTATCTCGAAACGGAAGACTGACGAAACAGGTTCAACTGCGCCGGCGCTTCCGTCCTCTGGTGCATCCGCTGGTGCGCAACCCACGCCCTGCCGCTGACCGAGATCGCCCGCGGACAGAGCGGGCACGGACGCTTCGGGATGAAGCAGGTCCGAGGCCGGGGCGCGGCTCTCACCGCGGCACCTTCCGGAGCGCCCAGGCGGCGACGTAGCGCTTCCCATGAAGGTCGTAGACCATGGCATCAGGATAGCGCTTGGCGAAGGCGTTGAGGTCGATCGAGGCCTGCGGAGTCGAAAGACCGAATTTCCGCTTCAGGTGTTCGCGGTTGATGAAGCCGAAGACCCGCAGAGTCTCGGCGATCCACTCCATGCGGTGCTGCTGGTACCAGGGCAGCGTCATCCAGCGGCCTCGCGGCACTCTTCGTCCTCGGCGGTGTAGTTCCGTGACCGGGCTTCTCCGCATTTGATTCCAGCCTCAAAAGCCAACTCTGCTAGGCCCTTGCGCTTGTCAAACCACGGAACGTCTTCTGTATCCGGGTCGAGCGACCTGCCTTCTTCCGCCCACCACTTCTCAAACCCCATAGCGATGCCTCCGAATAAAAAACAGAATAATTTGCGCGCGATTTTACGAAGACCGCTGCAAATCACTGCGCCAGATAGGCATACCAGCCCACCAGCGTGAAGAAAAAAAACAACAGCAAAACAAAACCGCCAAAAAACCGGAGAGCGGCAGCTGCCAGCGCGTCCGGGTAGCGCCCCTCTTCCTCTTCTCCGCGTCGGCGGCGCGGCCTTTGCATGACAGGCATAGTCACTTTCCTTTCTGTTTGCGCAACGCTGCCTGGAGAGGCTCGTCGAGCGGAATGAAGATGTGGGTGGTTTCGCGCCGGTAGCCGAAGCGCTTGGCGGCCTCCGGGCCGATCGAGCCGCGGCCCTGCATCAGGTCGCAGAGATAGCTGGCGGAGACGCCGTAGGCCTCGGCGACGACGGTGAGGGTCGAAGCCTCGACCAGGCCGCGAAGATACGCGCGGAAGGCCTCTACGCTCGCAAGGACGCCGTTCTGGCTCACAGCTTGCCCCTGGGTTTGACGGCGATCAGAACGACCGTGACGAGCGCGAGCAGGATGAAGACGATCAAGGGAACGAGATCAGGCGGATCTGGATTCATCTTTTCCTCCGTTGTTCGCTTGTTGGAGCATGCTGGCGGCCACTTTGGCTGTGTCGGCCGCGGCCTCACCCCTTACCTTCTTCAGCGGCGCGCGCGTTGATATAGGCCAGAGCCCACTCGTCAGGGTAGGAGTCGTAGCGCGGGGCTGAGACGTCAGGGCGAGAGGCTTTATGAATAAGGGCCGCGCCCAGACGCCAGCCAAACTTTCGAGCCAGCAAAAAGCCTTCGTGCCCGGCCAAGTGCACGGTGTGGCCTGCGATGCACATGGGTGTGTCGCAAACGTTGATCTCTTCTTTCCCCGGGCAAAAGGTCGATTGCCTCAAGATGCGCCGCCTCGCAGCGATGTCCTCGGCAATTTTCGAGTAGAGATTCTTTACTTTGATTTTGTGTTGCTCGCCGGTCAGCCAGCGCAGTTGCGAGCCGGTCAGCCCGCGCAGTTGCTCGCCGGTCAGCCCGCGCAGTTGCTCGCCGGTCAGCCCGCTCAGTTGCGAGCCGGTCAGCCCGCTCAGTTGCTCGCCGGTCAGCCAGCGCAGTTGCGAGCCGGTCAGCCAGCGCAGTTGCGAGCCGGTCAGCCAGCGCAGTTGCTCGCCGGTCAGCCAGCGCAGTTGCGAGCCGGTCAGCCCGCGCAGTTGCTCGCCGGTCAGCCCGCTCAGTTGCT
>CAIMKZ010000058.1 GCA_903842065.1 uncultured Acidobacteriaceae bacterium
ACCGCGCGGCTCAACAGATCGTGCCAGCGCTGGATAATCGACTCGCGTCCATGGAAATCAAGACCGACGCGCAGCTTACTACGCTGAACCAGAACGTCCACCGCGAACTCGACATGACTCGCAAGGAAACACTCAGCCTCATGGCAGGAACCGTCGTACTTGCGCACAACGATCTCCAGACCGCGCTGGACATCGTGGACCAGCGGACAGGCGAGGCGCTGGGTATGGTGAAGCCGGTGCTGCTTGGGGCGCAAGACGTCGAGTGGCAAACGGCCGGCACGATTGCCGCGGTCCGGCCGACCATCGACAACGTGAACGAATTGAGCGGGCCTATTCTCCGCAACTCGCTCGGAACCATCGCGGCGGCAAAGGTTGCGATGGGTGATGTCGCGAAGGCGGGGCGCACATTCGAAGCGACATCGCTCTCGCTGGACCAAGCGGCGAAGAACAGCGCAGAGGCTTCGAAGCAATCGGCCATCCTTGCCGAGCATCTCGCGAAGGCGACGAAGCCGCTTCCGACCTGGCTCCGTATCGGGCTCGCGGTCGCGCCATCGGCGGCGCAGACAGCCTTCCCGCTTTGGTCAATGTTCGCGAAATAACCGCACGCCTTGCGAAAGGGCGAGAAAGAATCCCATGAACCTCTCTGATGCGATCACCGCCGTTGAAGGCGCGATCAGCGCCTACACGAACGCAACCACGCAAACCGCCAACGACCAGACTGCCGCGGCCGCCGCGCAAGCAAAGGCCGATGCTGCTGCCGCCGTTGTCGCTGGCGACACCACCGCGCAGGCAACCGCCGCACAGGCTCAGAACGATGCGCTGACGGCTCTCGTTGCCGCCGCGCAGGCCGCGATGTTGCCGGTTGCGCAGGTACCGGCAGTCCAGTAGCAAACACCCGGGGCGCGGCGATGTCGCGCCCCTCGAGCCCCCATCGAACCCCATGAGACTCAAACTTCTCCCACTTCTCCTGCTCACGGCCATCGCGGGCTTTGCGCAAACCACAACTCCCGCGCTCTCCGTTACCGACCCGCTTAACATCTGGGCGCTCGGCCTATCGTGGAACCAGTCGGCTTCGGCGAGCATGTCCCAGCAGTTCGCAGGGACAGCCATGTACGCGCGCGAACAGAACACCGCGGGCACATACGCATTTACGGTGATCGACGCTGTGCCCACGAGCTTTAAGCCATTCACCACGGTGACGAATATGGGCGTCGGCATTGGACAGAAGTTGCCATTCACGATCCTCGGGTTTACTCCATACGCCACCGCAGCGGCTGGTCCGTCGTGGTCCGGCGCCAATACCGGCTGGAACTGGAACGGAGGCTTCATGGCGACGCGCCCGCTGAAAAATAAATGGTGGTGGGGGCCGGCTGCTCGCGTGATCCGGTCAAGCGTGAACCAGAACAGCGGAAACCAATACATCTTCAGCGCGATGGTGGGGATGAATCCGTGACCCTTGACACACAACCAAGGACTGAATAATGAAACTCGCATTGACCGCTCTCCTTATTTTCTGCCTCGCCATTGGAGGCTGCGTGAAGAGTCCACCGATGCCGCCTACGCCTCCGGCGCCGAGCGACCCGCTGACGGCGCTGGAAGCGCTCGTGGCGGCCTCTGAGGTTACAGTTGCAACCCTGTCGGCGACCGGCACGATCCCGGCGAACATCGCGCTCGGCATCGAGAACGCCATCGCGCCCCTGCCGTCGATCTACAGCCAGACGGCGGTTGAACTGGCTTCGTCCGACAGCGCCGCGGCGAAGGCGCTCAAGATCCAGGCGCTCTACGCGCCGATCCTTGTGTCATTGGGGGCCCTACCACCCACCGCGCAGATCTGGGTGACCGCAATCTCGGCCGGCATCCGTGCGTTCCTGGCGTTCTACCCCACACAAGGGTTGACGGCTTCCGGGTCCGCCGCGCGCGTGGATCTTGACCCGACGCGCATGTCAACACTGATGCTGCGAGCTGGGCGGATGGACGAACAACTGAAAGCGTTGGCCGGGAGGTAACCATGCTCTACTCCATCACAGTCACAACCACCACAAAAGAAGTTGTCAACCAGGTACGGCGCTTCGCCGAAACCCTCGTTGATCCGGTATTCGATACGCCGGTAATCCTGATCTCCGAGCCGGCGCGGCCGGAGCCGATCGTCACAGAAGAGATCGAGGCGACGCTCCCATGAAGCAGGACTGGCGAGTTGATCCGCTGCTTTTGTTGTTGGCGGCGCTGATGGCCTTCCTGGTCTTCGCGCTGGTCATCTGCGCGTGGCTGCTGCCAACAAATACGATGCTATTTATGGCGATCTCGGGGCTCGTTACAGCGGCCTCTGGGTCGTTCTTCACGCACATGCCGCCCGCTCCGCCCGCACCGCCCAAAGACGCGCCCACGCCCGAGAAATAGACAACCGACAAGAGGCTGCCCATTTCGGCGGCCGGAAAGAACCAAAGATGGACTCAAAAGCCGATCAGATACTCGCCGCCGTCCTGGACTTGAAAGGGGAAACATCCAGCCACACAGCAGAGCTGCGGGCCATCCGCGAG
>CAIMKZ010000059.1 GCA_903842065.1 uncultured Acidobacteriaceae bacterium
CAACTTCTACAGATTCTCAGTCTTACTCTGTTTGAGAAAACCCCGATTTTACGCGCACTTCAGCAGATTCACTCCCAAGCCGACCTACTAACTACCGCCAACCAACTGAATCTATTCGACTTTTAACCGGACAGCAGTGATACCCCCTAAACAAGAAGAACGGGCCGAAGCCCGTTCCTCTTGACTTACTTCCGTTCTTTATCTCGCCTAAGCGGACTGCCTGCGCCACGCATACAGCGGGAAATGCTCGCACAGTTCTGCTACTTCTCCGCGTATGCGCGCCAATGCCGCATCGTCGCCGCGCTGCTCCAGCGCCTGCGCAATCCAGGCGCCGATCTGCCGCATCTCAGACTCTTTCATGCCGCGAGTGGTTAGTGCCGGAGTACCCACGCGAATGCCCGATGGCTTCATCGGAGGGTTAGTGTCCCATGGAATCGAGTTCTTATTCACTGTTATGCCGGCTTTTCCAAGTGCGGCCTCAGCCTCGGAGCCCAGGATCCCTTTCTCGAATACATCGACCAGCATAAGGTGGTTATCTGTGCCGCCGGAGACAAGACGATATCCCGCCGCTTGCAGCGCTTCGGCAAGTACCTTCGCGTTAGCTACAATTTGTGCCGCGTACTCGCGGAAGTCCGGCTTCATTACTTCGCCGAATGCCACAGCCTTTGCCGCCACAATATGCACCAGCGGACCGCCCTGCTCGCCGGGGAAGACCGCGCGATCAATGGCCTGCGCTAACTCCTTGCTCGACAGAATCAGTCCTGAGCGCGGCCCGCGCAGCGTCTTGTGTGTCGTGGTTGTTGTAATGTGCGCATGAGGCACCGGCGAAGAGTGCGCCCCACCTGCTACAAGACCGGCTATGTGCGCCATGTCGAAGACATACTTCGCACCCACCTTGTCGGCAATCGCGCGCATGCGCTCAAAGTCCCACAGCCGCGGATAGGCGCTCGCGCCGCCGATGATCATCTTCGGCTGTTCTTTCACCGCCACCGCTTCCATCTCGTCGTAGTCGATCGTCTCGGTATCTTTGCGGACGTGATAGAAGGTCGTCTTATAGAGCCTGCCCGCAAAGCTGAGCTTGTGGCCGTGCGTAAGATGGCCGCCATGCGCCAGATCGAGGCCTAGAATCGTGTCTCCGGGCGCAATAATCGCGGCATAAGCTGCGGCATTGGCCTGTGAGCCCGAATGCGGCTGCACGTTGGCGTGCTCGGCGCCAAATATCTGCTTGGCGCGGTCCCGCGCCAGATTCTCCACCACGTCGGCAAATTCGCAGCCGCCATAGTAGCGCCGGCCGGGGTAGCCCTCGGCGTATTTGTTGGTGAAGACCGATCCTGCTGCCTCGAGCACTGCCTCGGAGACAAAGTTCTCGCTGGCAATCATCTCCAGGCCTTCGTGCTGGCGCAGGGTTTCGTTGTGGATAGCGGCGGCGACCTCGGGGTCAACCTGGGCAAGCGGAAGAGGCATAGCGGCTGTCATAAGAAAATTTTACGGCAACAGGCGCGGTTGTCGCGTTTCTGGGTGCAGCCGCGTCTCGTAGACTGAATGCGGGCGCGGTATCCGCCCTCTCGGGAGCTGGCAGATGCGGGTTTTTCGAATGGGAATCGTTGCAGCGGCATTTGCCGTATTTGGCCTTTCCACCGTCTGGGCGCAGGGTACGCCCATCGACCCGGCAGTTCTGACCAAAGCCGGCGCCGACGACCCAGCCGCCCAGGTCCAGGCAGGCGAACTCTACGCCAAAGCCGCCTCCGCCGAGCCGGATCGCGACCTCGTCCCCGAGGACTGGAAGCTGGTCGAGGCCTGGTACACGAAATCCGCTGCACAGAACTATCTGCCCGGCGTGCTGCACCTGGCCGCGCTCTATCGCGACGGCGGCGGCAACACCATCCAACGCAACCCCGAAAGGGCCGCCGGACTCTACAAGAAGGCCGCCGAACAGGGTGACGTGGGCGCGCAGGGAACTGTCGGCATGCTCTATCTGCTGGGCAGGGGACTCCCGCGCAGCGACGCCGAAGCCTATTACTGGCTCGATATCGCGGCCAGCACTCCGGGGCCGAGCCAGTCCCAGTACATCGCCAACCGCCAGAACGTCGGCACCCGCCTCACCACCACCGAAGTGGACGACATTCACTATCGCGCCATGAAGTGGAAGTCGGCGCACGCGCCCAGGCCTCCCGCGAACTGAGCGGTGGTCGCTTAATCACAACCTAAACATGAATTTGTCATCCTGAGCGAAGTCCGCCGTGGCGGACGCAGTC
Organism: uncultured Acidobacteriaceae bacterium; assembly: GCA_903842065.1. Classification (GTDB taxonomy): domain Bacteria; phylum Acidobacteriota; class Terriglobia; order Terriglobales; family Acidobacteriaceae; genus Telmatobacter. Next base: position 2,256 of record CAIMKZ010000059.1, read on the forward strand.
GAAGGATCTGCGGTTGGCTTTCGTATCCACTCCACTCCCCCCACGCAATCTGTTTGTTTTATATATCCGCACCATTCCACTTTCAGTATCATTCGCATTCCATATCCGTCTTCATCCACTATCCTGATCCTGCATGTCCGCTCTCAAATATCTTCTTCTCGCTAGTTCTTTTGCATTCGCGCTCTGCGCGTTGTCTGCACAGGCGCAGAACAACTCCGTCCGCCTGACCCCATCAGAAGTCGTCGCCGGTTCTCCCGAGCTGATCGAAGTCATCGCCCCGGCCGATGCCGTGCTCACCGGCGACTGGCTCGACCGCCCGCTGCACTTCTTCCCCGCCACCGACGGCAAACGCTGGTTCGCGCTCGCGGGAGTCGACGTCTCGGCAAAGCCCGGCGAAACCGAACTTCGCATCGGCGCAAAGCTCCACAGCGGCGCAACTCGCGATCTATCTACCAGAGTCAAGATTCTCGCAGGCCACTACAAATCCGGCAGGCTGAGCGTAGCGCCAAAGTTCGTCGAGCCACCGCCCGAGGCAATGGCCGAGATCAAAGCCGAAGTTGAACTCAAGAAGCGCATCTTCGCATCAAGCGCAGAAGATCCCTTATGGTCCGGCAACTTCCGCGTACCTGTCACTGCCGAGCCGACTGATAGCTTCGGCACCCGCCGCACCTTCAACGGCAAACTCGCCAGCATCCACCAGGGAATGGACTTCCGCGCTGCCACCGGCACCGTGATCCACGCCGGCAACAGCGGAACAATCGTGCTGGCCCGCAAGCTCTACTACGAGGGAAATTGCGTCGTCGTCGACCACGGCCTCGGCCTCTACACGCTCTCCATGCACCTGAGCCGCATCGACGTGAAAGAAGGCCAGCAGGTCGAGAAAGACCAGTTGCTGGGCCTCAGCGGCGCTACAGGCCGCGTCACCGGCCCGCACCTGCACTGGGCCGTCCGCTGGGAGGGAGCCTACCTCGATCCCGCCAAGCTGCTCAAGTTAGATCTCTCGCGAGTGCGCTAACTGGCCAGGCCTGTTCGTTTCGCAGCCTTCTCCGCCCGCAACGCCCTGAATGCGCGGTACACAAACGATCCCATATACCAGCCATCGATGTACTGGTACGGCGTCTCGCCTGTCGTGTAGTGGCCGCAGGGCAGCAAGCGTTTTTCGTAGTTCACGCCGTACTTCTCAAACGCCTCCACCACCTGCAGCGAGTACTCGCGCGGGAATGTCAGGTCGTAGTTGGCGTAGACCACCAATACCTTCTTTGCAGGCCCGTCGCCCATCGCCCCTGAGAACTTGTCGTAGTAGTAGACGGGGCTGATCGACCCCCACAACGCGCGCAGACGCTCCTGGGTCAACCCGTCCTCTTCCAGCCCCTGCCGGATGTGCCGTGTGCTCTGCCCGGCCCACACCACGTCGCCAAACGCCGTCGAAGCATGGTTGAAGGCATTCACCCGCAGCCGCGGATCGTGCGCGCTGGCCAGAAACGCATAGCAGGAGCCGAGGCTGGTGCCCAGCACGCCAAAGTGCTCGTAGCCCTGCTCCTCAAGCCAGTCCAGGCAGCAGCGGATATCCACCACCGCCTGCCTGCACGCAGAAATTGTCCGGCCGATATTTGCGCTCACCGCATAATCCGACCGCTCCAGCTCAACCGGCCGGCGAATGTCGTGGTAAGGCTTCGAAAGCCGCAGCGCCGAGACGCCCATCTTGTTGAACAGCGCGCACAGCGCATTGTGACTGAAGCCGTCGGCGTTCCACTGCGGCATCACCACAATCGCCTGCTTGGGCCGCTTCGGATCCTTGTGCTCCGGTGCCGGATACCACCGCGCGTTCACCTGGTCGTTCTCTGGATACGGCGTCCGCTCCGGCGAAGTAAAGCGTAGAAACTGCGCCTTGGGCAGCGTGCCGTTCTTCGCCTTCTCCTTCAGCTCTGCGTCGCGGGCCAGCGTCTCCGGCCGCACATTCGTCGGGTAGAGCAGCGGATGCCGCTCTTCGAGCCGGAAGTCCGTTGGCCGCTCGTACCCGTAGAAAACCTCGCTGTTGGCGACAAGCAGCTCATTGATCGACAGCATCGCGGCCTCAGCCGCCGCCGGATCGAGCTCAACCTCGGGGCCTGGAATTACGCTCTCAAACCCGTGGCTCTTCAGGAACGGCGTAACCCACTCAAAACCCCACTCGAGCGGCCGCACGATGCGGTTCTCGTCGCGCGTCGTAAGCCGCCACTCCCAGTCGTACATCCACCGCGCGTATAGCTTCCTGAACATGATCGGCGGCGGCCTATATGTGTTTCTGCGCGAGCTGTTCTTCGCGGCGCCGGGCAAGAATCCCAGCAATCAGCCACCCAATGCTCAGCAGCAGAGCCAGCGCAATAATGCACTGCGAGATCACGCAGTACAGACACCACACCATCAGCACATTCTTCTCAATGTTTGTCAGGTGCAGGGCAAAGAGAAATCCCACCAAACAGGCCACCATAAGGAAGAACCGGTGCCTCGTGAAGGCCAGCAGCCCCAGAGCCACGTATCCAGCTATGCCGATCGCCGCTACCGGTACGCCCAGCAGCATCGAGTACGAGCTGTGATTCACTACGCCGCAGTCCCAGCGCTCGTTGATGTCGCAGGGTTGCGTTCCGGTCTGGAAGTGGACATTGAGAGCCAGCGACGAAACCACTATCCCGGCAATTGCAAGAATGATAAGAAGAATTCGCATCGTGATATCTATATTTTAACGAACCCGCGTGGAGCTCCTCCCTGGCTCCCTCGGATTAGGATGAATCCATGGCAGTTCAACGCGTCGCGTTCTACGGTGGCAGCTTCGATCCGCCCCACCTCGGCCACCTCGCTGTGGCCCGCGCCGCACGTGACCTGCTCGCCCTCGACCGCATCTTGTTTGCCCCTGTCGGCGCACAGCCTCTCAAGCCGATTGGAGCTACGGTCAGCTTTGACGACCGCGTCGCCATGACTCGGCTGGCAGTTGCTGAAGAACCTTCTTTTCAGGTCTCGCTCATCGATGCTCCACTGCCGGACGGCCACGGCGGCTGGCGCGCCAACTACACCATTGACGCCCTGAGCCGCCTGCGCTCCGAGCTACCCCGCAACTCCGAACTCTTCCAGTTCATGGGCGCGGACTCCTTCCGAAGCCTGCGCCTCTGGCAGCAAGCTGCCGAGATCCCTTTTGCCGCGCAGTTGATCGTCGCCTCCCGCCCCGGTGAGCAGCTCGATGACCTTGCCGCCCTGCTGCCCGATGGAATCGTCCACAGCGTCCCTGTAGACCTCCTCGCAGGCGCCGTGCGCCGCTTTACTCTCTCCGACAGATCAGGCCGAACAGTACCGTTTTTCCTGCTCCTTGGCCTCCATGTGGAGATCAGCGCCACCGCCATCCGCAGTGAATGGGAGACGGCCCGAAAGCTGTTGCCGGCAGCAGTCGCAGACTACATTCAGGCGCGCGGATTATATGGAGCCACAGCTTAAACCGGTGGGGAATCCAGGCTGGCACTTTGCGTCGCAGCCACATTGCGCTTAGGATGAGGCAGTAGCACCACTTGGGAGAAATCATGGGAATCAACGCAGCGCACGAACAGACGCGCATTCTGGTGCAGGCCGCGGCCGCGGCATGTGAAGACAAAAAAGGCGTAGACACACGGATTTTGGAGCTCGACCCGGTCGACTCCGGCCTGGCCGACTTCTTCCTCATCACCTCCGCGCTAAACGACCGACAGGCCGTTGCCATCGCCGACGAGATCGAATATCGCCTCAAGCACGACCATGGCCAGATGGTTCACTCCGTCGAGGGCCGCAAAGTCGGCGAGTGGATTCTGCTCGACTACGTGGACTTCGTCGTTCACGTCTTCCTCGCCGAGCGCCGTGCCTTCTACGACATTGAACGGCTGCGCAAATCGGCCCGCCCGCTCACACCCGCCGAGTTTGACGCCGAACTCACCAACGACCTCACCAGGAAGACCCAGGCGGCAAGGAAGAAGACCGCAGCAAAGAAGAAGTCGGCGAAGAAGTCGGCTCCGGCCCCAAAGAAGGCCGCTACAAAGTCTGTAAGTAAGCCCGCACCCGCCAAAAAGAGCCCTCCGGCTCCGAAAAAGGCAGTCAAGAAAGCCGTAAAGAAGGTCGCTCCAAAAGTAGTTAAGACCGCAGTGAAAAAGACCGTCAAGAAAGCTGTAAAGAAGACTGCTCCCGCCGTCAAGAACAGCGCGCCGAAGAAGAAGGCTGCTCCCGTACGCAAAGTTACGCCTAAGAAGAAAGCCGTCCCCGCTAAGAAGACCGCGAAGACGGTTGCGAAGAAGCCCGTCAAGAAGACAGCAAAGAAGACCAAAAAGTAGCCGCTTCAATCCATCGATTCAGCGAGGGGCGCCCATCCGGGCGCCCCTCTTCTCTTGCCCCTTCATCGGCCTTGCGCCGCACAAGAAAAAAGGGCCGTGGCTTACGCCACGGCCCTTTTTTGATTGTTGCAGGTTGGACTTAGAACGAAACGTGCACCGAGAGTTCGGTGTTACGGTTGCCGCTCTTGTAGGCCAGAACGTCGGTGTAGCTCGACACGTCGCTGGCGCCGCCCAGGTTCAGGTAGGTGTTGGCGTGGTTGTACAGGTTGATGAACTCAGCCTTGAACTGTACTCCGTAACGCTCGTGAACCTTGAAGTCCTTCAGCACGGCCAGATCCTGGCCCCAGTTTCCGGGTCCGCGGAAGGCGTTGCGCTGAGACATATTCTTGACCCAGTGGCAGCCCACGCCGTTCAGACCGGAGCAGATCGGCGTATCAGATACGCCATAGACCGGATGAATCTGCTCGTTGTAGTTGGCTTCGTTTACGCCGCTGGCAAAGTAGCCGGTCGTATCCCAGAAATCAGGCAGCTTGATGTACGAGTAGGTGTTCGGGCCGTAGTCGCCGCTGATGTCGATCATGTTGCGGCCCTTCTTGTACGAAGGATCGCTCACGAACGCCGCGCGCGGGCAGACCTGAGCCGCGTAAGAGCAGTCGAACATTGAGAACGGGTTGCCGGTCGAAGCCGAGAACGTCGTGCCCATGGTCCAGCCGCTGGTAATCGCCTTGGCTACGCCGGTCAGGCTCTTCACAGTCGGTACCTTCCACATCAGGCCCGTGGTAATGCGGAGCCGCTTGTCGAAGTCCGATGCGCCGCGGTCGAGACCGTGGTTGTACGGGTCAAGATAAGCAATGCCGTTCATCGTGTTCGATGAGCCGTCGGTGAAGGTCGAGCTGGTGTTGTCGATCGAGTGGCCCCACGTGAAGTTCGTGGTGCCGCTCAGGCCCGTGTTGTGCAGGTTGTTGGTGCGCAGCGAGAAGTTCAGACCGTTGTGGTAGCTGTCGCCGTCCGCGCCGCGGTAGTTGATGCTCGAGTACTGAAGGTTGTCGCGGCCGGCAGTATACCCATAACCAAGATAGTTGCCGCCCACATACGCGCGGTTGTAGTTGGCGATCGTGTAGTTGTGGATGCCGCGCGAGCCGATGTACTCCAGACCCAGCGTGGAGTTACCGATCTGACGCTGGATCGCTACCGTGTAGTTCACGTTGTACGCAGGCTTGATGTTCGGGTTAACAGCGCGCAGTGTAACCTGCGGCATGTTCTTCGTTCCCGTTTGCGTTCCCATCGTGCTGAAGTTGTTGGTGCTGATGGGCAGCAGCGCGCCGCCGTTGTCAGCGCTCGTGAAGGATACTACACCATAGTTCGGCGGGTTCTGGATGATGTTGTAGGTGACGTTTCCGAAGTTGCGCTCGTAGTTCAAGCCAAAGCCGGCGCGGATCGAGGTCTTGCCGTCGCCAACCGGATCGAACGCCAGGCCGAGCTTGGGAGCGAACTGCTTCAGGTTGAGCGCCCACAGGCGGCCGTTCGGAGCCTTGTCGCGAGTCAGGATCTGGCCGTTTGCGAACTGCTGCCAGACATTGCCCGAGGTGGCGGGATAAAAGTTCGCGTCGTAGCCGGCCTGCTGCGAGTGCTGCGTGCCGTAGATCTCCCAGCGGACGCCGGCGTTAACCGTCAACCGCGAGTTGAGCTTGTAGCTGTCCTGCACGTAGAACGCGAAGTCGTGATAGCGGTTCGAGCGCGAGAAGTTCGGTGCGCCGACAGGCATCGTGATCTGGCAGCCTACGACCGAGAGGGTCGCGCCGCTGGTCGCGCTCTTCGCGCAGGGGTACTTGCCCTGCGGGTTGATGGCGACGTTCAGATAGGCAAAGTTGCCGTTCACAAAGTTCTTGAGGGCGCCAGTGGTTCCAGACTGAACCAGGGCGTCGACGGCGTTCTCATACGCGCCAAACATACGGTTGTCGCGAATGTACAGATACTCGCCGCCGAAGGTGATCTGGTTCTTGCCCAGAGTCCAGGCGCCGTCTTCCGCAAACTCGATCTCGTTTTGCGGACCGCCAAACGGGATCGCGTTGCCGGGGCTGGTCTGCGAATAGCCCGGCAGGTTGATGGTGCCGCCGCCAAGCGATACTGCCGCCGAGGAGTTGATGTAAAGCGTCGGGCTAACCGGCTGAGTGCCAAGAGGCTGTGAGTCGTTGTTACGAGTGAGCAGCAGCTTGGTGGTCAGAGCCAGACGAGGCGAGAACGCCTTGCTGACACTAACCATGAGGTTGTGGTTCGCAACCTTCTCGCTGGTGTTGAAGCCCTTGTAGGGGCTGGCATTCACGTAGCCCGTAGGATAGATGCTGCTCTGCTGGATGTAGCGGGCGTACATCGAAAGCGTCGGGCTGATCGTCCAGTCAAAGCGGTTGAAGGTGACCCACTGGTCAACCGGGTCGCCGCCGCCCGAGTTCGCGGGAATGTTGAAGATCGACTGCCCGAAGATCGCGGTGCTGTTGATGGAGGCAGCCAGCGACGGGTTGGTCGCTGCGATTCCCGTGGTGACGCTGTTGATGTCGGTGTTCCAGATACCCTTGACTGCGGCATCGGAGCCCTTGAACGTCTGGCCGTTGATCGGGTGATCCAGTGCGCCATACTTCGCAAAGAATGCCTGCGTGTTGGCGTTGGTCATCGCGATGAATGCCGTCGTCGGAACTACCGCGACATCCAGAGCCGCGCTGCGGATCTTGGTCCACTCCGTCGACGAGAAGAAGAACATCTTGTCCTTCTTGATCGGGCCGCCAACCGAGTAGCCGTACTGGTTGTGCGTGTAGCGGGGCTTGGCGGTAACGGTCGGGTACGCAGCGTGAACGGCGTTGTTGTTGAAGCCGTCAGAAGCCAGCGTCGAGATGCGGTTGAACTCGTAGACCGAGCCATGCCACTGGTTGGTGCCCGACTTGGTGGCCACGTTCACTGCGCCGCCGCCGCGGCCGTACTCGGCGCCTGCGCCGGCTGCCACAACGCGGAATTCCTGCATCGCGTCCATGGGAACCGACTGGCCGATCGAAACTGTATAGAGGTTGGTGTTCTCAGCGCCGTCCAGAAGGATATCGACGTCGGCCGAGCGCGATCCGCCGATGTTGAAGCCCACGCCGCGGTTGGAGCCCGGCGAGTCGTCGGTCGTCATGTTACCAGCCAGTGAAACGAGGCCGTAAGGGTTACGGTCAACCGTGGGCAGATTCTCGATCTGCTGGCTGCCAATGACGTCGGAGATCTCAGCCTTCTCAAGCTGAACGCCAACCGTGCTGTCGGCGGCCACGATAACGGTCGTCTTGGTGCCCGCAACGGACAGCTTCAGGCTCACCGTGTTCGTCGAACCAACCGCAACCGGCACATTCTTGCTAACCGGCTCAAAGCCCGTGGCGGTGATGGTCAGCGTGTAAATGGCGGGCAGAAGCTGAGAAACCGTGTACTCGCCCTTGCCGTTCGTCGTGATTTCGCGGATCGCGCCAGTCGAATCGTTCTTGATCTTGATGGCTGCGTTGGCGATCACTGCGCCGCTGTTATCGGTGATGACGCCGCCGATCGAGCCCGTGTTCAGCTGAGCATTTGCTGCCATCGGAGCAAAGATCGCGATTGCAAGTCCCATGCACAGCGCCAAAACGGCGAACAGTGCAACATTATTCTTAGTCCGGAAGATCATTTTGTCTCGTCCTCCCTGGTGGTTAGTGGGCCTGAGGTTTTTCTCTCGGTTAAACTCTGCGGAGCGGTTGCATCCCCACTCGATGCGGCCAGTTATTTATAGTGCAGTCGTACAGACAGAACTAGGGTACACAGATTCCGTCGTCCTCCTACTTGCAATTGAAATACCAAAATGGAACCATCCACCCCACATTGCTGTTCTTTACGCCCTATAGATCAAGTTATGTCGTTTGTAATAAACAAAATACAATGATAGACACACTTATCGGTCAGCTCAGAATTCCGGATTTCCGCCCCATTTTTACTAAACTCGATAGAACCGTATATGATTTTCTGTAGTTTTCCCCGCCAATCACTACTCACGATTGAATCGCGGGCACTTAGCCAGGATTCCGCCCACTCCACAACTTCAGCAATCCTGCGCTATCCTCCTAACTAGATGCAGATCTCTCTGGCCCATGTCGGACCCGCAGGTTCAGCCCGGGATCCTGCCCATTCTCTGGTCGAGATGTACCTTGGCCGCTGCTCGCCATTTGCCCGCTGCGACGCTCCGGCATTCCGTTCCGAGGACGCCCTCCTCGCCTGGATCGAAAAGCAATCCGGCAGAACGCCCGCCGTCAGTGTCCTGCTCGACAGCCGCGGTCGAACCATCTCCTCTGAAGCCTTCGCCTCCTGGCTCGGCGCCCGCCGCGACGAAGGCGCACAGCACCTGGTCTTCGCCATCGGGCCTGCAAGCGGCTGGTCAGACGCGGCACGCAAACGAGCCCATCTCCTGCTCTCCTTTGGCCCCATGACCCTGGCCCACGGCCTCGCCCGCGTCGTAATCGCCGAGCAGATCTACCGGGCTTATACAATTCTGACTGGGCACCCGTATCACTCTGGGCATTGAACTGACTAACGTATTGAGGCTTTGTATTTTATGGTTGAATCTCGACGCGGACTTCTCCTCATCAATACCGGCTCCGGCAAAGGCAAGACCACTGCTGCCCTCGGCACTGCCATGCGCGCCGCCGGCAACGGCATGAAGGTGCTGGTCCTCCAGTTCCTCAAGGGCTCATGGCATTACGGCGAGCTTGACGCGGCCGAGTTCTTCGGCGGCAACCTCGTCATCCGCCAAATGGGCCGCGGCTTCGTCAAAGTCGGAGGCGCTGAGACCGATCCCGAAGACGTCCGCATGGTCGAGCACGCATGGGAAGAGGCACACGCGGCCATCGACTCAGGCGAATGGGACATGGTCATACTCGACGAGATTAACTACGCCATCGGCTACAAGATGCTCGATCCCGTAAAAGTGGCCGACGCCCTCCGCAACCGTCCCGAGATGGTCCACGTCATCCTCACCGGCCGCAACGCCCACCCACTTCTCGTCGAGATGGCCGACACCGTCACCGAGATGAAAGAGGTCAAGCATGCCTACCAGAAGGGCATTCTGGCCCAAAAAGGGATCGAATTTTAGACTCGTTCGTAACCGGAAATGAAGGCGACCACCCTGCTTGCAGGCATTTACAATTAGTGATCTATGTCGTGGTTCAGGCGCGAAGACAGGGGGAGGCACGTGGGCGATTCTCCAGCTCCAATCAGACCGGATGAGAACGGTGAGCGCACGGTGCGCACCGAAGGACTCTGGATCAAGTGCGGCGGATGCCGCAACGCCATCTTCAAGGCTGAGCTCGAGACCAGCCTGAACGTCTGCCCGACATGCCAGCACCACTTCAAGATGGATGCCCGGGCCCGCATCGAGATGTTGCTTGAGCCTGGATACGTTCTAGTCGATACTGGCCTCAAGTCCACTGACCCGCTCAGCTTCTCTGACCAGAAGCCCTACAAGCAGCGGCTCAGCAAGGCCCAGGAAGAGACCGGCCTCAACGACGCCATCCTGAACGCGCTCGGCAATCTCGGCCCCCACGCCGTCGTCCTCAGTGTCATGGAGTACGGATTCATCGGCGGCTCCATGGGCGCTGTCGTCGGTGAGACCATCGCCCGCGCAGCCGATCGCGCCCGTCTCGACCGCAAGCCTCTTATCGTTGTCGCCTCCAGCGGCGGCGCGCGCATGATGGAAGGCGTCGTCAGCCTCATGCAGATGGCGAAGATCTCCACCACGCTCGGCCAGCTCGACGACGAAGGCGTGCCTTACATCTGCGTCCTCACCGACCCCACCACCGGAGGCGTTACCGCCAGCTTCGCCATGCTGGGCGACCTGAACATCGCCGAGCCCGGCGCGCTCATCGGATTCGCCGGTCCCCGCGTCATCGAGCAGACCATCCGCCAAAAACTCCCCGAGGGCTTCCAGCGCTCCGAGTTCCTGCTCGAAAAAGGATTCCTCGACGCCGTTGTCCCCCGCAAGGACCTCAAGGCTTACCTCATCCGCGCACTCGACTTCATGAATCCGCAAGCGTAAGGAAGAAGCTTCAGCCGCCAACGTGGTCCGCTTCCGGCGTTCCTTTCAGTATTCAATCTGTGTGGTTCAAAAAGTATCCGGGGCAGGACGCTGATGCGTCCTGCCCCGGATTTTTTCGTTAGGTTGAGAACAGCCTAGAAGTTGAACCGCAGGTTGGCCTGGATCTGACGAGGATTGTTCTTCTGACCGGCGACAGTACCAAATGCATTGTTGATTGCTCCGGTAGAGCCGTTGAAGCCGGCGGCTGCCGTCGGCATGTTGAACTGGCGGCGGTTGAAGATGTTGAAGAACTCAACGCGGAACTGAAGGTTGGTCCCCTCGGTGATCCTCGTCTGCTTCTGCACCGTGAAGTCCCAGTTGGCGGTGCCGGGACCGCGGAGCTTTGAGTCGACGCGCGACTCGGTGCCCAGCGCGTAGTTAACCCGCGGGTCCGTGACCGTTCCATACTGGATTGCGCCGGCCTTCTGGAAGCACGATGTTTCGAACCACTTGCCCAGTCGAGACTGTGCCGAACCGCTGGTCGGTTTGACGCAGCCCGACGTGACATCGGGGCGGATGGTGCCCGCGCCCGCGTTCGGTGTGGAGTAGTTGTTGCCGCCCTGCTGGGTGATCGCCACCTGCTGGCCCACCTGTAACGTAGTGATGCCGTTCACCGCCCATCCGCCGATCAGCCTGTCGACCACCGGGTTCAGGTTGTTCAGCCACTTCTGGCCCTTGCCGATGGGCAGGTTGACAATATATGCGGTAACCCAGCGTTGAGAGATGTTAAAGCTCAGCACTGACCGATCGGCCCTGTGGTTGTTGTAGTTCTGCATGCCGCTGCCCGCGCTGCCGCTCTCCAGGAAGCCCATGTTGGTATCCGTATCGCCAATCAGCTTCGACCAGGTATAGCTGCTGCTGATCATTCCGGAGCCCATGCGCTTGGTGTACTTGGCCTGGAGCGCGTTGTAGGTCATGGTGCTGTTCCAGGTGTTGCCGTTGGTAAAGTTCAGATAGCCGGGGTGAGGCCGAAGTGCCTGTGCCTGGCTGCTGGTGATGGTTCCCTGCGCAAGCTTCAGCGCATTGGTCTGATCCAGCATGTTCAGGTTCCAGTTGCCCGAAGCGGGCAGGTGAATGCCCGTCAGACCGGCGTAGCCCGCTTCAAGAGACTGCTGGCCCTTGAACTGCTGACCCGCCGTCACGTTCCACTGCTGCATGTATGGGTACAAGTTGCTCGGAACCGGCGAAGATACCGACTGCAATGGCGTGGTGTTGGCATAGCTGGCCAGGAAGTTCGGATTGGTGTTGCCGTACGGCTGGATGATGGAGACGCCGCCCAATGGGTTCGCGGCTGTGGAGGTGAGCGTTGTTGCGGTATTGTTGACTCCCGTCGTCGCCAGGTTCACCGGGCTGCCCGTCGACATCATGCCGCCGTTGATCTCCAGCGGCAGATAGGCCAGAGAATAGCCCGCGCGGAGAACCGTGTTGTTGCTCAACCGGTATGCAATGCCGAGGCGCGGAGAGAGAAGATTGTTCTTGGCTGGATTGACTCCCCGAGGGGCATACGCGGTGCTGTTGGTCAGCGCCAGGATGCCGTAGGTGTTGATGCCGTTGACCGTCGCCGACGTTTCGGGAAGGGACACGGTGGCGCGGTTCTTCCTCTCGGCCACAACCCCGGGCAGCTCCCAGCGCAGGCCGGCCGTCACAGTCAGCTTGCGGGTCGCGTTCCAGGTATCGGTCACGTAGTAGCCCTGATACCAGTTGTACGGGCTCACCCGGATCGCCTTCGAGAAGGTGAAGCTCACCGGATCGCCGAGCAGAAAGTTGGCCCACTCGTCCTTGGCGTACCAGTTGGCGTTGAAGGTCATCGTGCCGGGGTTGAACTGCGGAAGCCCGTTGATGTCCTCAAGCATGATCTGGCCGCCGGCCTTAAACGTGTGCGCGCCCTTCATCTTGGTGATGCTGGCGTTCAGAGCATAGGTGTTGGTCCAGCGCTCATCCACGACGATAAATCCGCGGAAGGACCAGAAGCTGTACAGGCCGCTCCAGGAAAACGGTGGCAGCAGGGGAATCGTCTGCTGTGCGTTGATCGCCGCCCAGTTGCTGTTGAAGCCTAGAGAGGCTAGATTCGTACCCGCCGATGGGGGACCATCGTTCGAGTACGCGCGCGTATATGAGAGCCGAACATCGGCAATGGTTGACTGGTTGATGGTGATCGTGTCGCCAAGAACCCCCTGGGTGCTCGGGTACACGCTGATCGAGCCGCTCGTCTTGAATCCGGCATGGTTGAACATGTCGGCTTCCGGTGTATCGTCCGTGTTCCAGTGCGTATACCTGGCGAAGATCGCGTGCTTGCTCAGGTTCACATCGCCGCGGACCGTGTACTGCTGGTTGTTGTCGCCGAAGGGCACCAGCACGTTGTAGTTGCCATTCGGAGTGGCGCCCGGAACAGTAGCATTGGTCGGCGGTGCAAAGTAGTTCTTCACGATCTGTGCGGTCGCGTCAAGACAAGCCGTAGGAATAGTCGTCCGGTTCGTCAAGATGTTGTAGTTGCTGGAATCGAGGCAGCCCAGGGTCTGCTGTGCCGTAGGGAGATTCGCTTTGTTTCCCGTGATATTTCCGGGGACACTGGGATTGGCCGCCGCGATCATGCCCGCGTCCGGCACGTTCGTGTTCACGCTTGCCGTCGCCCTGGAGGCGAACTTCTCCCACGAGAAGAAGATGAAGGCCTTGTTTTTGAGGATCGGTCCACCCACGGCCACGCCGTACTGGTTCTGGAGCCATTTCTGCTTGAGAACTTTGCCCGTCAGGACGCTCACCGGGGGCTGCCAGACGTTGGCGTTCAGTACCGTATTGCGCAGGTACTCGTAGGCCGTGCCATGGAAGGAGTTGCTGCCCTGCTTGGTGGCCATCTCCACCACGCCGCCGCCGTAGCGTCCAAACTCGGCGCTCACTGAGTTGGTGCCCACCTTGAACTCCTGGATGGCGTCCTGGGTCGGAATCAGCGCGATGTCATGCGCGAACAGTGTATTGAGCGGTGCGCCGTCCATGTACATGGAACCCTGCCCGCCGATCGCGCCACCAATCTGGAAGTTGCCCCAGCCGGCGTTGTTCGTGTGCGTGCCGGTCTGGTTCATCGTGGTGTTGCCCATCGAGGCGCCCTGCGGCACCACGCCTGGAACCAGCGCTATCAGGTTGGTCACGTTGCGCCCGTTCAACGGCATCTGCTCAACCGTCTTGCCCTCAACCTGGGAGCCAAGCGTGCCGGACTCGGTCTGCAGCAACGGAGCCTGCGTCGTAACTTCGATCGTCTCGCTCGCCGCGCCTACCTGCAGAGACACGTCGAGGCGGGCCGTCGCATCCACTTGAATCGTGATTGGCGACTGCACCACGCGCTTGTAACTGGTCTTTTCGTATTCAACCTTGTACTGCGTGGGTTGCAGAGACATAAACCGGTAGTTGCCGGAGGCGTCGCTCTGCGTCACTTTCTTTTCGCTGGTTCCAAGGTTGGTCAGCGAGACAGTTGCGCCCGGCACTACGGCTCCGGACGAGTCGGTCACTGTGCCTACCAGAGCGCCAAAGGCGTTCTGTGCATAGAGTGAAGATGTTGCCCCGAACATCCCCACCAAGAGAGCAAGAACTACCAGCAGACATGCCGGCAGATACTTTTGGATGTTATTCATCGTATGTCCTCACTTGAATTAGTTTCTCTTATCTGTTTTCTCTCCTGATACACCATCTCGTAACCTATCGCCCCTCCGCCAGCCCAGACCATCTCCTGGCCGCGGAGTAAAGAAGCGAGGTTATCCTCATTGTTTTATTTGTTGGGCGAAAATATACACCTGTTTTTTGTCCACTGTCTATATATTCTTTATGGACAGCTCTTGCCTAAATTGCCCAACTATAAGTGGGTAAACAACTATCTATCGCACTCATCAATAGAATCAGCCCCCGGCCCGAATCCCCATTAGGGGTATCCGTACCGGGGGCTGCTTACTTTTGCTACGTCCGCCTATTTACAGTACCGCCGGTCTCCCGGCGCTCGCCATATCAGACTCGCGCTGGCCCGCTCCTACATAAACCGCCCCGGCTTGCTCAGCCACTTATCCGCGTAGTCATAAGTCGTCTTGATTCCGTCCCCAAACTGCCCCTTCGTCTTCTCACACCGCGTGCAGGTTCCGTATCCATGCGTTGCGCCTTCGATAAACACCAGCGTGTTGTCGGCACTTTTCACATGGTTATACAGCGTCTCTGCCATCGAGTGCTCGTAACTACCTGTCATGCCGATTGTCAGGAAGGGAACCGTAATCGTCTCCGCATTCCCTTCGATGTTCGACCAGCTCGAAGTCCAGTCGATCCCCTTCAGCGTGTCGTCCTCGCCGTAGCCAAAGTCGTCCGTCACACGTGTAGCGTACGTGCTCAGGAAGCCCTTCACCGTCGTCTTCAGAATCGACCGGTACAGGTGCTGATTCCTGTCGTCCTTGAACTCCGGCTGACGAACCGTGTGCACAATCTCCGTCGTAATCGATCCATCCGGATGCACCAGTTGCTGCGGCTTCACCGTGTGCGACATCAAACTCATGTCCTGCCCAAACAGCGTATGCGTGTTGAAGTTCGCGCCCGCGATAAAGAACGGCTCGTCGTCGGCATAGTTGCCCTTGCCGGCATCGATCAGCGCCTTGCGTTCCAATGCCAGCTTCACCATCGCGTTGTACTTCTTCACCTGGCCGGCCTCGAACTTCTTCACAAACTCCGCGCTATAGTGCGCGCCCGCCGGATCGAATCCATTCTTCGGATTAAACATGTCCAGCTCGGGATCGATCTTCATCGCATTGTCCATCCCCACCGCCGGATTCATGCCCAGCAGAGTAATCAGCGGCAACCCCCAGTTCGAGTCGCCCATAATCACCCCATCGGCCGGAGGCAGGTTGGCCAGCGTGTTCGGACACTTGTACAGCTTGTGATCGTCCTGGCAGATCTTCACCCCGTTCTCGGCGATGTTCTGATACGCCGCCATCACCGTTCCGCCGCCCGAGTGGCCCCAGAGCACAACCTTCTTCACCCCCGGAACTTTGCGCAGATAGTTAATCCCCGCCTTGGCCTGCAACAGCACCGTGTCCAGAATCCCGTCGTTGAACAGTTGATTCTTGTCGTTGCTGTCGTTGGCGCACAACACCCGGTAGCCCCGCTTGCTCAGCTCCGTACAAGCCGAGTGGGTCAAAAAGTCATTCGCCGAGTGCATCGCAAACACCGCAATCTGCGCCTTCGGCCCCGGATTCACCGGCTCATACAGCACTCCCGGCACGCCATTTCCCAGATGCACAAACGTCGTCTTGATCGAAGGATCCAGCGGCGGCGCAACCCGCATATCCTGACCCTCGTTCTGTGCAATCGCCGTCCCGCAAACCACGCTCATCGCTGCCATCGCTGCCAGTGCAAGAATCTTTGAACTCATCTTCATCTATTCCCCCCAAAATTCCTTGAACTCATTCCGCCCAACATTGTAGTGCTCAAAGCGGTCCTATTGTCAGACGACCCAGCCCCCGTCAAAGACGAGGCCTGACTCATCTATTTACGATAGACCCATACCCGCCGGGGGCCCCCGCTCACTCGCCTTTGGGGACCGGGGAGACTCTTACAAATTACCCCGGAAACATCGAACCTCACCTGGCACAGCCCTCTTCCCGCCAACCATGTATCCTTCCTGTGTCAAGGAGACCGGCATGAGCAGCAGCTCTGTTTCGCGCAGAAACTTCGTCCGCAACTCTCTCGCCATCGGTGGAACCGTCGCCGCCGGAGCCATCGCTGCCGAAGCCGCCACCATCGCCAAGCCCGCCCAGCACTGGGACAAGGAAGCCGACGTCGTTGTCGTCGGTTACGGAGGTGCGGGAGCGGTCACTGCCATCACCGCCAGCGAGGCTGGCGCTTCCGTCATCATCCTTGAAAAGCACTCCGAGCCGGGCGGCAACACCGGATGCTCCACCGGCAACGTTCGCGCCCACACCAACCCCGCCCAGCACGCCGACTTCCTCATGGCCATCGGCCTCGGCGAGACCTCCCCGGAGATGGCCCACACCTGGGCCGATACCGCTGCCCAGGTCGAACCCTGGATGCGCAGCCACGGCGCAAAGTTCGTCGTCAACAAAGTCAACGCCCGCTTCAAGGGAGCATTCAAAGACACCTTCCCCAACGCTGAAACCACCGACCTCAATATCACTATGGCTCGCGATGACAAGCAGCTGGGCTCCGGCAAGGACCTCTTTGAATTCCTCTCCGCCGCGGTCAAAAAATGCCGCAACGTCGAAGTCATGCTTGAGACACCCGCCTACCGCCTCATCCAGGACCCCGTCTCGAAGCACATCCTCGGCGTCCGCGCCAAAAACGGCGGTAAGGAACTCCGCATCCGCGCCCGCAAGGGCGTCGTCCTCTCTCTCGGCGGATTTCAGGCCAACCGACAGATGATGGCCGACCACGTCCAGCAGGCGCCTTGCCGCATCGTCCCCGCCGGCACTCCTCACAACACCGGCGACGGCATCAAGATGGCTCTGGAAGTCGGCGCAGACCTCTGGCACATGGAAAACGTCGAGTGGGGCATGTTCGAATTCAAGCCCGCCGAACTGCCCGCCGCCTTCTGGATCGACCCCCGCGGCCGCTCCCACATCGTCGTCAACAAAGACGGCAGCCGCTTCCTCGACGAATCCACCACCTACAACCACGCCAAAAAACCCCTTGAAGTCTTCCTCTTCGACGAGAAGAAGAACCGCTTCCCCAACAACCCATGGTTCCTCGTCTTCGACGAGAAAGCGCGCAAGGCAGGCCCGGTCATCATGGTCAACCGCGGAGCCGTCACCGCTCCCTTCTCCACCTGGAACCTCTCCCACGCCCTCCATGCATGGAGCGCCGACAACAGCAAAGAGATCGAGCTTGGCTGGATCAAGAAAGGCGACACCATCGAAGACCTGGCCAAAGCCCTCGCTATCGACCCCGCCGGCCTCCGCAAACAGATCGACACATACAACCAGTCCGTAAATTCAGGCAAGGACGAGGCCTTCCAGCGCACCGCTCCCCTCGCCGCTCTCGACCAGGGCCCCTTCTACGGAATGGAGCTGGCCGTCAGCATCATCAACACAGAAGGCGGACCCCGCCGCAACATCAACGGCCAGATCCTCAACCCCTTCGGAGAAGTCATCCCCGGCCTCTATGGCGCGGGAGAGTTCGGCTCCATGTTCAGCCTCCTCTTCCCCGGCGGACACCTGACCGAGTGCTTCGTCTCCGGCATGCTCGCCGGCCGATCCGTAATCAAAAAACTAGGAGGGAGCAGGGGCATTCATGCCCCTGAATCGCAGCCTTAACTAATAAAGAAAGGTCGGCGCGCGTCCCCCAGGGAC
>CAIMKZ010000060.1 GCA_903842065.1 uncultured Acidobacteriaceae bacterium
AAACTATCACAAATTGAAAGGATGCGCCGGTTACGATCAGATGGCCCACGAAGGTTAGATCATGTCGAAATCCACCATTAGCACATTCCAACTTTTCGATCGGTTTCCTGACGAACCTACAGCCCTTATCTACCAGCTCTCTGGCCCAAGGCCCGCTGCAGCGGGACGCCGGAGGCAAAGACTAAGCCTGTATGTTACTCTCACTCAGGAGACGGCCGGCGATGCGGAAGTTAACGCAGCTTTGGCAGGCGCTTGAGCGAGTTCCGGGACTCTGCGATATCCCCGCTTATTGGGAGCATCACTGCGGCGCGGACTACCCGCTGATCCAGCCTCACCTCCGGCTGACTGACGATTACGGAGCCAGGTATCCGTGTCCGCATCCAAGAGACGGAGACTGCCCCCGCAGGATCGTCGATTATGGCGACCGCAGTTTCGCCGCAATCTGCCGGCACCCTCATAAGCTCTGCGACGATTTGCCGCTTGCACCGAAGGCAGCACTTGTCTACCGTCTGGAAATAGACGCGGTTGTCCGCGGGATAGCGGAGGTTCTTTGCCTTCGCAGTCAGGCTCTGCAAGTCAGGGCGCATGGCGTTTGGGAACTGGGTCTCTCGACGAGCCGAACGACGCGGAACCACCCGGTATTTCTTATGGTCTTTACAAGGCCCGAGGACTTCCGTTCCGCCGTTTGCGAGCTGGCTCTCACCTGCACCACCCCCTTCGTTGCGGTCGCGCCCACCGGAAATCACATGACCGTCGAGTTGCGAGGGGTTCTGGAACGGCGCCAGAGCGGCTTCATTTCGATGGATGAGCGGGTGGGCCTCTCCGACGACGGGCGCTTTGTCGCTTTGGAGATTACGGACGCCGATGAGATCGCCCCGACCCCGGTCGAACAACGGGCCCTTAGCTCAATGGTTAGAGCAGCGGACTCATAATCCGTTGGTTGCAGGTTCAAATCCTGCAGGGCCCACCAATGACCAATCGTGTTACCTATTTCTCGAACCGGTCAATCGAATGCCCCTGCCCGCTCCGCATCATCTGGGCCAGCCGCACTGCCCGCGCTCCCACTTGCCGCGCATAGGCAGAGTCCAGCAGCGCATCGGCGGCGCCTGCGTAGTCACCGTCGGCGATACATCCCAGCATGTCGTGGAAGCCCTTCAGCGTGGCGACGCCGGCGAATCCCATATTGACCAGCACGCGCTGCCGCACGTCATCCAGCCGCGAGAACCAGGGGAAAGCGGACTCCAGTTCCGTCAACACTGCATCGATGTCGTCGTTTACCAGAAGCCGTGCCTCGATCGCTGTGATGCCGCGACCCGCGAGATTGCGTCCTATGCCGATCGTGGGCCATCCCTCGCAAACCATACCCGGCTTCAACGGCAAACCGGTGGCGTCGTCGTAAACGAATAGCTTCTGCCCTTCATCGCGGGTCAGTTCGCCGATCAGCGCTTCGCGGTCCATCGCGGTCCATCGATCCTCCTTTCGGAGAAATACTCCTCTTCCTCGATACGCCTGGTACTTTCAGGAGGCTTGAGACGCCGGAGGCTGCAGGAACGTCACGAGCGCGTTCACGTCGGCCTGCAGCTGCAGCGCGTCGGGCAAAAGAGCGGCGTTATCCGTATCCTGTTGTGCTTCTGCGGCCGCCTGCGCGGCTTGGGCCGCGGCGAGAGTCGTCTGCGCGGTTGTGACGTTCGCGGTCGCGGCGGCCACAGCGTTGCCGTCGTTG
>CAIMKZ010000061.1 GCA_903842065.1 uncultured Acidobacteriaceae bacterium
ACCCCTCGCAAAGCCTCCAGCCCCACCTTCGCCTTGAACTCAGGGGCATGTACCTTCCGCTTCTTCGCTTCGCTCATCGCTTCTCATTCCTTATGACTGAGCCAAGCTTAAACCGCTGTCTCAAAATCGGGGTCCACAATAAACAACGCCGGCCTTCAGTATGTCCTGCCTCCCGAAGAACGGCAGTAGGCCGAGCAGTGGCAACTTACCCTTGAGAAGGATCGTGCCTCCGTCCTGCCACGGGATAAGTTGAATCGTGGCCAAGTGCTGCCCGCGCCGGTCCGTGATCTGGAACGGAGGAGCCGGCACAAAGCGGTCTTGGTACTGATTGCTTGGAACGGGATTTAGGTTGCCCTTGAGGTCGTACTGATAGCCAGACATCACCACAGCCGTCTTCGGTACGCCGTCCAGAAAGTCGGTGAAGTTGGAAAGCTTCGCGCCTGGCGAGAAGATGCCAAGGTGCGCGACAACAAAAGACATCATCTTGTTAAAGGTGAACGTACCCGTCGGCCTCAGGACAATCACGACGTAGACCGCCGGTATGTAGTTGTTGAGCGCACCTTCTGCCGGCGGCAGATAGTCGCCGCTCAGTGACTCTCCAGGGAACTGCGCCGCATACTGGATCGCGCCCATCGAGGCAACAACGATCATGTCGGGCCATTCCCTGCTCGGAGTCGCGGCGTTGAGCCGCTCAAGCTCTTCGGCAAAAGCCTCCAGCGGCAAATCCGACCTCTGAGCGTAGATCACGCCGAGTGTTACGGTCGTCGTCGGCGTATCCAGCTTCGGTGCTGGCGATTTCTTCAGCCGCTTCGCGCGTGCAACGCGGGCGTAAGCTGCCCGGAAGTTGTCGATCGTCAGGCTGTCGGCCGCGTCAACAACAACTGCGGCGGAATCCGCCGGTATTTGCGCAGGAGCCGCAGCCAGCGACTCTTCCTTCGCCGCGAACACGACGGCTACAAAGGTATCCGACACCTCGCCGTCGGCATCGACAACCCTGGCAGACGCTACCTTGTACGGCCAGCCGACGTACCGTTCGATTCCCGCTCGTAAGGCGGCTGAAAGTGTCCCAGCGCTGACGGCGGCGACCTGGCGTCCAGTCTCAAGGACCTCTTGGGCGATTGCCATCGCACGTGCTCCTAAGTAGTTTGGTGCATGCCGAGAGAGACTTAAATCCCACGCATATGCAGCCAAGGATTCTAGGTCAAAGTGGCCAGCTCTTCAGTGAGGTCCGCTTTGGGTCGTATGCCTGCATTGGACGGCAGCGGCGGCCAACGTCCGCTGTCGCCTTCGAAGCTGACCTACTCGAATCGCCCTGCGGACCACACCATGTTCGAGTTTTCTAGCATCGACGATACGGACGTAGCCGTCACACCAAACAGCGGTTCCAGGTGAATTGATCCGGCGCCTTGATTTCGGAAGCCCACACTGGCTTCGATATACCCCTTTTTTTGTCTGTCCGCAGTGCTGACGGTTGCCCCTGGGCGCCGGCCGATCGGTGGAGTCGGGTCGGTGGTCTACCGGCCGAGATACACGGCGGTAATCTGCTCGCGCTCATGCCCCAGCTCTTGGCTGATCGTGAGACGCGCTTCGCGGTCGGCCTCGCGCTGCGAGGGCGTCAGGTCTTTCGACCGCGGCCCACCGGCCGCCGGTGCCGCCCACCCGGTGAGTTCCCGGTAGCGAGTCTGCGCGTACTGGTGGCGGTGGCCATGGATACGGTGCACGCCCGCTGCCGCGCATTGGTGCTCGAAGCGACGCAGTTGATCGACATAGCTTCGCTCGGCCGGAATGAGGCTGCCCCTGCCGGCCAGTGCCTTGGCTTCATCGAGCACCTGGCGCTGCTCGTCATTGCGGATCGGAATCTCGCGCGGGCGGCCACCCTTGGTCCAGGTGTCCTTGAGGGCGAGTTTGTCGCCGCGGTCCGCCCACTCCGGCCGGATCTTGATCGACTCCCCGCGCCGCAGGCCGAATGCGGCCTGCAGCCGCAGCGACATCCTTGTGTAGGGGTCCGTGATCCGGGAGAGGTCGCTGCCGGACAGCTCGCGGGCCTTGCTGACGTTGGTGACGTAGGTCCGGTTGCCGATGCCATAGTGGTCGTTGTCGCGGGCCATGACGTTCTGCTTGCCGATTTTCTCGGCCCACCAGCGAAGCTCGGCCATTCGATTCTTGATGGTGCCGACCGCCA
>CAIMKZ010000062.1 GCA_903842065.1 uncultured Acidobacteriaceae bacterium
ACCAGAACTCCGCAGAACGCTCGGCTCAACTTCTACCCTGGATACACGAATACAACTGGCACAGACCTCATGCCGGGATTAACCACCACACCCCTATCAGTAGGGCAGGTCTCGATAGGAACAATCTGTTGACACTGCACACTTAGGGACCAGGGACGAAGGGCGAGGTGGTGGGATCGAGTTCGGGGTCGCAGGTCGGATCGTAATCGGGGTTTGGGGGCAGCTTGAATCCGG
This sequence comes from uncultured Acidobacteriaceae bacterium, assembly GCA_903842065.1. GTDB lineage: Bacteria > Acidobacteriota > Terriglobia > Terriglobales > Acidobacteriaceae > Telmatobacter. The sequence continues at coordinate 235 of CAIMKZ010000062.1, forward strand.
CCACAACGGTCTGGAGAGCCTGGATCATAACGGCGGCCTTGTCTTTTGAGAGGCGATTGGCGGCCATGGCCTGAAGGATCTGGGTTCCGATGCACTGAATCGACGAGGCATCGACGATCGGTTCGATCTCAAATGGGATATCGCGAGACCTCAAGGGGCGGCGGCGGGCCTTATCCAGCCTGTGGTGGTAGCAGTAGGCCGAGTTGCGCATGGCGGACGCCTTGCAGTTGCGTCCGGCGGGCATGAGGTGGCGACATAGTTTTGAGTTGTACTTCACGGTTCCTCCTTGTCGATTGCAGGGCGTAGAGCCCCCCCCACAGGGGGCCCCCACCCCCTACCAGAAGCCCTTTAGATCTTCGTTTTCAAGGGGTTAGAGGGTGATACCGCCAGCTATTATCTTTCTTTTCAAGGAGTTAGGATATGACGGTCTTGAAAAGAAAGGGGTTAGTGGTTAGGTGGTTAGGTGGTTAGGTGGTGCACGATTCCGTGGTGAAGCTGGACTACGAGATCAGGATAGGACGGAGCGAGGTAATTATCGGCAGCGGGGATGGAGGAATATTCGTATTGGAATGAGCGGTTTAGAGGATTTTATGGGGCGGAGGGGTTGACTGGTTAGGTCGATAGGTTTTTAGGTCTTTAGGTTGATAGGTTTGGGCGGGTTGGGGGTGGTGGTTCCCACCCATCGCGCAAATAACGCGCGATGGATGGGGCGCCAATTTTTTGTGGTGAGTTGGCAAAGAACAACCGCAGGTCCTTCGACTCGTCGTCCGCAACGGCGGACGATTCGCTCAGGATGACAGATGTTTGCTGAATGGTTGAGAGTGGCGGGGGGCTAGAAGCTAGGAGCTAAAAGCTAGTAGCTTGCTTTATCCCCGGCGGCGGCGCTGGTGGGTGGAGGGGATGTTCATGTCTTCGCGGTACTTTGCCACTGTGCGGCGGGTGATCTCGATGCCTTGCTCCTTGAGCATGTCGGCGAGGTGATCGTCGGTGAGAGGCTTGGCAGGATTTTCGTCTTCGATAAACTTTTTGACCTTGCGCTTGAGGACGAGCAGCGGAGTGTCCGCGCCCTCGGGGCCTGCCGAGCCCTCTGAGAAGAAGAAGCGCAGCTCGAGGACGCCCTGGGGGGTATGGGCGTACTTGTTGGAGACGGCGCGGGAGACGGTGGAGGGATGAACGCCGATCTCTTCGGCGACCTCTTTGATCATCATGGGGCGGAGAGATTCGACGCCGTGCTCGAGGAACTCCTGCTGGCGGCGGACGATGATCTCGCAGGTGTGCAGGATGGTGCTTTTGCGCTGGGCGATGTTGCGCATGAGCTGGAGCGCGGAGCGGAAGCGTTCTTTTACGTAATCCTTGACGTCTTTGTCTGTGTTTTTAGCGGTGAGCAGATGGCGGTACTGGCGGCTGAGGCGGAGGCTGGGCAGGTCCTCCTCGTTCATGCTGACGACCCACTCTGCGCCGCGCTTGACGAAGTAGACATCCGGCTCGATGAGACGTGCCTGCTCGCGGTTGTGGATGCGCCCGGGGCGGGGGTCGAGGGTGCGGATGAACTCGAGGCCGTGGTGGGCCTCTTCAAGAGTGACTCCGGCGGCGCGGGCCAGCTCCTTGAAGTCGCGCTTCTGGAGCAGGCGGAGGCAGCGGGTGACGAGAATGGCCGCGACATCGATGGAGCGGCGGCGCTCCTCGATCTTGCGCTCGGCCTCCTCCTTGAAGGAGCCGTGGGGGCTGGAGGCGACATCGATGGGCGCGCCGTAGAGGTGCTGGAACTCGTCTTTCTGGGCGGCGATCTGAAGCAGGAGGCACTCGCTGAGGTCGTGGGCGGCGATGCCCGCGGGATCGAGATGCTGGACGAGATCGACGGCGCGGCGAAGGAGATCGAGCGCGGCCGGGGGCAGCTCGGCGGGGGCCGTGTGGCCGTTGCCGTTGGCTGCGCCGGGGGCTTGGCTGTAGGCCAGGGCGAGCTCTTCGGTGGGGGCGGTCAGGTAGCCGTCGCTGTCGAGGTTGCCGACTACGAACTCGGCCGCAGCCATCAGATCGGGAGCGAGGGTGAGAGAGCCCAACTGCCACGCCAGATGATCGGTGAGCGTGGTGGGAGAAGAGAGGAAGTGCTCGAACGACGGCTTATCGCTCTCCTCATACTCCGGCTGCGTTCGATAGCCCGGGTCGAGGTACTCCTGAAAGTACGAGCCGAAATCGATCTCGCTGAAGATGTCCTTGGTCGGGGAGACAGCCTCCTCGGCGCTTCGCTCAAGCATCTCCTCGCGTCCGGAGACATCGTCGAGCATGGGCACGGACTCGTCGATCTCCTCAAGGACGGGGTTCTCAACCATCTCGGCATCGATCATCTCCTTGAGCTCGAGCTTGTTGAGGGCAAGGACACTGACCATCTGCATGAGGCCAGGGGTGAGGATCTGGCGTTGCGCAACTTTGAGGTTCAGTTTGGTCTGCAACGACGCCATGAATGGAGTTCCGTTCCCGAATTAGCTCGCAATCTCGATGAAAGTTTAGCCGTAGCTAAGAAATTGCTTGATGGTGAAATTGTCTCATCTTGAGGCAGCGGTTCCGGAGTGGGATGGGGAGTGAGGCTGGTTTCGTTTTAGGACCAGGGACTGAGGGACGGAGAGACGAAGGGGCTGAGGGGGTTTCCCGCATGTCAAAACTCAGGCTGGAGTGGACCGAGACTTTGACCCGGTCTTGTGTGCTACCATCACCATCGAACTGAGTCCCATCCCCGGAGAAACGAATCATGGCATATGTAATTGCAGAACCCTGCATCGGCACGAAGGACACCGCCTGCGTAGATGCTTGCCCGGTCGACGCGATCCACCCGAAGAAGGACGAAGACGGCCACGCCGAGGCCGATCAGCTTTTCATCAATCCGAACGAGTGCATCGACTGCGGCGCGTGCGTGCCGGCATGCCCGGTATCGGCAATCTTCGCGCTTGACGACCTGCCGGAGAAGTGGGCCGGCTTTACGGAAAAAAACGCAGCTCACTTCGGCGCATAAGTCCGGAAGAGAGCAAGACAGGTTTGGCGCCAGCGCGCCCGCGGGAGAGGTCCATGCGGGCGCGTTTGTGCGTCTGCGCGCGGTTGGCGGCCGGCGGTGCGATGATGGAAACCGATGCCCGTACACACGTCTGAAGCCGTGATTCTGCGCACCTGGCCGGTCCATGAAGCCGACCTGGTGGTGAGCTTCTATACGCGCGATTTCGGGCGGCTGAAGGGCATTGCGAAGTCTGCGTTGAAGAGCCGCAAGCGGTTTGGCGGAGCGCTGGAGCCGATGACGATGGTTCGCGCCTACTTTGCCGACCGTCCGCGCCAGGAACTGGTACGGCTGGATCAGCTTGAGGTGGTGCGGTCGCCGCTGGCCGGGAGGGTGGATTCCCCAAGGCTGGCGGCGCTGAGCTTTTATGCCGAGCTGCTCGACGAGGCTCTGCCGGAGCACGATCCTCAGGATACGGTGTTTCGACTGCTGGTGTCGGTGCTGGAGCATACGACGGCAGTTGGGGCCGGTGGGTCGGAGACGGCGTCGAGCGGGCCGTGGATGGCGCTGACGTACTTCTCGCTGTGGATGGTGCGGCTGATGGGGCTGATGCCGGACCTGGGCCGCTGCTCGGTGTGCGCCGAGGCATTGCAGGCCGGAGAGCTTTGGTTTAGTCCATTCTCAGATGGGGTGTATTGCGAGTTGCACAGGCCGGGGAGCGCCAGCGCGTTGAGCGCCGACAGCTGGCAGGTTGCACAGCGGATGTTGCGCGAGCCGGTGGCGGCGTTTGCCGAGGAGCCGTGGGCGCGAAAGCGGGGGCAGGATCTGCGCCGGTTCGCAGTGGGAACTCTGGAGCGGCATCTGGAGCGGCGGCTCAAAAGCGCGGAGGCGCTGGGGCGGCTGGGGGGGTAGGCGGGTTAGTTGAGGTTGTTCTTTCCCAGGTCCCCAAATGCGAGGGACCTGGGGCACCCGGAGTTGGGGTGGGTTTGCTTTCCAAAGCCCGACGGTTGAGGGTCGACCTTTCCCGGGTCTCAGAATCGAGACCCGGGGCATCCATTGTTGTGGTTGGTTGAGGGTGGCGGGGTGGGATTGCCCGTCTACACTGTTAGAGTCCATGTCCGACACACTTTACCTCAGTCTTTGGTACCCGAATCTGCGCCTTGAGGCGCTGGGTGAGAAGCTCACGCACGTGTTGAAGAGCTTTGCCGCGCACGGCGGCGAGGCCGGTGTGTACTCCGCTACGGTGTGGCCGGTGGGCTGGAGCGAGACGCCGTTGCATCAACGGGTGTGGGGCCGCGGCGGCGAGGGTATCGATCCGGCGGCGGCGGTTGAAGATGCTCTGGATATGCTGCACGAGGACTACGCCTACGAGTTTCAGATCGGGTGGAGTTTGTGGGAGCTTGAAGAGGCTCCGGGGCTTGATCCGCGCTGGGTGCGAGCGCCGCGATTGGTGCGCGTTACCGGCTACGGGGCGCTGTTCGACGAGGGGGCGTACGAGCAGGACGGGCACATCCGCATCGAGTTCGGCCCGGACGGGGCGTTTCTTGAAGAGCAGGCCGATCTGGACGCGCAGACGGCGCGGCACATCGAAGAGAACATCCGGCAGCTTTTGGCGCTGACGCACGCGGTGGAGAAGAACTCCGGCGCAACGGCGAAGCTGTTGTGGAGCGAGTTGGGCGAGAGCCTGGCCGCGCGGCTGGCCGAACGGCTGGGGTTGGGGAACTAAAACGGTGCGGCTTTCGATCGAGCGAATCCGAACTCTGGTGGTTGTGGCCGCGGTGGTGCTGGTGGCAGCGATCGGAGTGTTTCTTGCCGTGTCGCACTTTCGCCGGGCGGTGAGCAAGCGGGATATACCCCAGCGTCTGGGAATCAACATTCAGCAGGAGGCCAGCGGGGTTACGTATACGCAGAACCACGGCGGCCGGACGATCTTCAAGATACATGCCTCGCAGGTGGTTCAACTGCGCAACAGCCTGTCTTCGCTGAAAGACGTGACGATTGAGATCTACGGGGACGGCGGGAAGCGGACGGACCGGATCGAGGGCTCGGAGTTCGAGTACGACCAGTCGAAGTCGATTGCGACGGCGGCGGGCGCGGTGAACATCGTGCTGGACAGGCCGGGCGGCTCGGGCGACGGCGCGAAGAAGGGCCAGATCCAGGTAGAGACCAGCGGGATCACGTTCGACCAGTCAAGCGGGATGGTGACGACGAACGCGCGGGTGAAGTTTACCTCTGCCGAGAACAGCGGCTCGGCGGTGGGGGCAAGTTACAACTCGGAGTCGGGGCTGCTGGAGTTGCGCAGCGCGGTGCGGCTCGAGGCCCGGCGCGGCGCAAACACGGTAAACATCACCGCCGACCAGGGCGAGCTGGACCGGACCGCGGGCAAGTGCACACTGCGCAACGCAACGGCAGAGAGCGGCGGCGGCAAGACAACAGCGGCCAAGGCGCGGATCGTTCTGCGTCAGGACGGCACGGTGGAACGGCTGGACGCATGGGATGGGCTCACGATCGCAACCGCAAGCGGCAGCCGGCTGTCCGCTCCCAGCGGCACGATTGCGTTCAACACGAGCAATCAGCCGGGCAAGGCTCATCTGGAGGGCGGGGTGGCGATCGAGTCGGTCTCTGCCGGCCGCACCCTGCATGGCGGCGCTCCGCGGATGGATCTGGATTTTGCCACGGGCGGCAACCTGAGCCACGCGCATCTTGAGCGGGGCGTGGTATTCGACACGAGTGAGCAGATACAGAGTTCCGATGGCGGCCGCAGCGTTCCAGTCGAGATCGCGCGGAGATGGCGTTCACCGGTGGCGGAGATCGAGTTCCGCAGCACGGGCCGGGGCCGGGTGGAACCGGCTGCTCTGCATGGTTCTGAGGGCGTGGAGGTGACTGGAGAGACGCGGCGTCCCGGAGCGGCTCCGGCGCCGTTCCGGATGGCGGCCGACGATCTGACCGCGCAGTTTGGAGCACGCTCGGCGCTGACTTCAGTTACCGGCAAGGGCCACGCGACGCTGGATGAGACGACAGCAACCGGCTCGCACGAGACGGCGACGGCGGAACGGCTGGAGGCGCGCTTTGCCGAGACGCGCACGGCCAGAAGCGCCGCACCGGCAACGGCACAGTTTGCCGGTATCGAGAACGCGATTCTCGATGGCCGAGTGGTGCTTGTGGACCAGCCTGCGGCGAAGCCGGGAACGGCCGCGGCAGCTCCGATGCGGGCCACGGCGGGACACGCCACCTACGATGCTGGCGCGGCAGTGCATCTGAGCGTGAGTCCGCATGTGAGCGACGGCGGGATGGACGTGACAGCGGACCGGGTGGACGTGGATCAGCGCACGGGCGATGCCTTTGCGCACGGGAATGTGAAGGGTACGTGGACGAGTGTGCCGGGCGGGCAGACGCAGGCCTCACTGGGGGGCAGCGCGCCGACGCACATCGTGGCATCGGAGGCCGAGATCCACCGGGCCACTGGCGAGGCTCGTTTCACTGGCAAGGCGCGGCTGTGGCAGGATCAGAACTCAATCTCCGCGCCGACGATCGTGCTGGACCACCAGAAGCAGACACTGACGGCGCAGACCGCGAACGCGGGCGAGCCCGTGGCGGCAAACCTTCAGAATGCCTCCACCCAGCAGACGGGCGGCAAACCGGCAGGTGCGGCTTCTCTGATCCGCGTGCGCGGCGGCAGCCTGATCTACTCGTCAAACGAGCGCAGGGTGACGGTGCGATCCGCGCCACTGGCGAGCGTGACGGCAGAGACGGGAGCGGTGGAATCGTCGTCGGACCAGCTTGAGGTGTATCTTGCCGCCGGCAACCCGCGCGGCGCGCCGGCACAGCCGGGCGGGCAGGTGGAGCGGATCGTGTCGAGCGGACATGTAAGCCTAAGCACGCTGGGCAGACGGGGCACAGGCAACGAGCTTGTGTACACGGCAGAGACGGGACTGTACGTGCTGACAGGAACGGCCGCTTCGCCCCCGCGGATCGTCGATCCGGAGCGGGGCACGGTGACCGGCGAAGCTTTGCTTTTCAACGGCCGCGATGATAGCGTCAGAGTCGAAGGCGGCAGCAGCAGAACAAGAACAGAGACGACCGCGCCGCGATGAAAATGTTGCAGCCTCAAGCTCAGAGAGAACGCATGGAAACACTCATCACCGAGGGAATCGGCAAGAGCTACAAGGGCCGCCAGGTGGTTCGTGGCGTCAACCTCAAGATCAGCCGCGGCGAAGTAGTGGGCCTGCTTGGCCCGAACGGCGCGGGCAAGACGACGAGCTTCTACATTATTGTTGGCCTGATCTCGCCGGAGAGCGGGCGGGTGATGCTGGACGATACCGATATCACTCGGGTGCCGATGTACCTGCGGGCACGCAACTACGGAATCAGCTATCTGCCCCAGGAGCCATCGGTCTTCCGTAAGCTGACGGTCGAGGAAAATATTCTGGCGGTTCTGGAGGCGCAGTCGCTGGACAACACGCGCCGCCGGTCGATGACCGAACGTCTGATCAGCCAGCTCAACCTGGGACACATCCGGAACACGCGGGGCTATGCGCTCTCCGGGGGCGAGCGGCGGCGCGTGGAGATTGCGCGGGCGCTGTCGATCCAGCCCAACTTCATCCTCCTCGACGAACCCTTCAGCGGCATCGACCCTATCGCCGTGCTGGAGTTGCAGAAGATCATCTTCGACCTCAAAGCGCAGGGGATCGGCGTGCTGATCACCGATCACAACGTGCGCGAGACACTGTCGGTCACCGACCGTGCCTACATCATCGCCGAGGGGCGTATCTTCCGCTCGGGCACACCGCAGGAGCTGGGCAACGACGTAGACGTGCGGCGTGTGTACCTGGGCGAGGGGTTCTCGCTGGGGTGATAAAAGACAGGGACTAGGGACTAGAAGCCATACGAGGCCCCACTGCTTTTGTGAGCGAGTGGGGCCTTACTTTTTTGATTACGAGTGGATTGAAATTTGCTAAGACTCGCCTGTCCCCTATTCCCTATTCCCTAGTCCCTGTCTTTTAGCCCCTCCGTCCCTGTTTTATTGAAGAAAACGCGCTAACCGCCGATGAGGCGGTAAGCGCCGCTGCGCGCAGGGCCACTGTCTATGTCGAGTACGCACTTTGTCCTACCGCTCCCGCTTGCGGGCAACACGACAGCCGAGCAGAACCGCCTTCTCCAGGAGTTTCTTGGGGCGGCGGCGAAAGAGGCCTATGCGAGGGCCATCGAGCAGCTTGACCGGCAGGCTGCGGATTCGGTGATCGAGTCCAGCCGCAAGCTGAAGGATGAGATATCCGAGGCGGTGCTGTCTGCGATCCAGCGGTACACGACCAGCAACAGCTACCGTGACGAAGAGGTGGGCTCGGAGCGGGTGTATCCGCTGAACTACCGGGTACGGCCGATCGAGGCGCAGGTGACAGAGCTGAGAAAGATCTTCCCGAGCCTTGTCAGCTGCCATGAGAAGCTGGCGCGTCAGCCGCTGCTGGAAGGCGCCGAGGCGTGGTTCGCGATTCCCCGCTGGCAGGCGATTTCGACGACGTACGGCGAGGCGGTGGAAACGATCATCGATGCGCTGTGCAAGCGTCGGCGGTTCTCAAACCGGCTGATCGGCAAGCTGAACGAACAATACCTGCGGCAGACGGAACGCACGATCCTGGCCGAGTCGATCCTGGCCGATCAGCAGCAGGGCAACGACATTTTTGTAGTTGCGGCGCAGGCGGGAATGCTGCACCGGGGCATGTCGGCCCGGCGGACGCGGACCATCCTTGCGCCGAACGAATTCGCGCTGGGTGTGTTCGAATTCGCGGCGATGCTGCTGACGCATCCCGAGCGGCTCTCGAATCAGGACACGCTGATGGTGGACTGCGGGGGCGACGAGTACTCTGTGCGCGGCGATCTCACGTTCGACCGCGTGCCACTGTTCGACTTCGACATGGGCGGGATCGAGTTCTCGATTTTTTATCACGACCGGGCGCGCAACCTGTGGGGCACGCCGACGGGGTTCACGTACAAGTTCGGCTGAGGCGGCGGTTCACTCGCTGGCCGGATCGAGCCTTGCCAATCGCTCGCGCAACATCTCTTCCAAATCTTCAATCTTGTCGGTGATCAGAACCAGTTTGCCGGAGAGAGACTGTATCTCCGCCTCGGCGCGGCGGTTTACCTCGAAGTCGAGTTCGCCGCGGAGACGGTCCTTCTCGTCCTGGCGGTTCTGGCTCATCATGATGACCGGCGCCTGAATCGAAGCCAGCATCGACAGGAAGAGATTGAGCAGGATGAAGGGATAGGGATCCCAGGCGCTGCCCTTGAGCATCACATTGATGGCAGAATAAATGGCCAGCGTAATGCCGAAGAGGATGATGAAGGTCCAGGAGCCGCCGAAGCGGGCGACGTGGTCGGCGATGTCCTGGCCGAAGGTGGTGCGGGACTCGATGATCTCGTTGGGATTGCGGGCAACGCGGCGGCGGACTATGGCTTGCGAGCATTGGAACTGGCGGGCCTGCACGGTGAGCATGTCCATGCCGGCCAGGGGCCTGGCGCGGAGCAGCTCGGCCAGGTCGTCGCGGCCAACTTCCAGGCACTCGGTGTCTTCTGTTGCCATGGCGGAGGTCATGTGGCTGGTCTCGGCGAGCATAGAGGCGAAGCCGAAGAAGTCGCCGTGCTGGGGCTCGTCGACCAGCACCTCCTGCTGGTCCTCGTCGGTGGTGGAGACCAGCACCTTGCCCGTCATGAGGATGTAGGCGTGTATCGAAGGCTCGCCGGCGCGGTAGATCTGCTGGCGGGTGGCGAAGCGGCGGACCTCGATCTGAGCGGCAAGGATGCCGGCTTCATCGTCGTCGAGAAGCGCGAAGAGCGGAACGTGACGGAGTTCTTCCGGAGCGCAGGGCATAAAGTACCTCGGGGCTTCTGGATTGGCCGCAAAAGCGGGACCCGAACTCAAGATACCAAGATACGGGCGCCGGCGGCTGTTTCGTTTGCGCGATTCCGCTTTGATGTCACCGGCGTCTAACCCAAGAGCCTGTTATTCCCTTTCCTGTGATCCGCGGGAAAGGGCATACCAGGCTCCAGAGACGGTATCCTGAAAGAGTCATGCAAATACGCATTCTCACATTCGGAATTCTGAAGGAGTCGCTGGGCTCCCTGACCACATTGGAACTGCCCGAGGGCACGACGGTCGCGACGCTGCTCGATTCTCTGCGCGCGAATCCACCGGCAGGCAAAACGGTGCCGGAGCTGAGCTCGATCGCCGTAGGCGTGAACGCCGAGTTCGCCTCGGCCGAGCAGGTGCTGAACAACGGCGACGAGGTGGCGCTGCTGCCTCCGGTCTCAGGCGGCGCGGATGATGAGCAGATTACCGTTTACCTGACGCGCGATCCGATTCCGTCCGATGAGCTGATTGCGGCGGCCAAGGCGCCGGAAGACGGCGCGGTTGTTACCTTCGACGGCATTGTGCGCAACCACTCGCGGGACAGGCAGACGCTGTATCTCGACTACGAGGGGTATGAGGAGATGGCGCTGAAGCAGATGCGCGAGCTGGCCATGCAGTCGCTGGAGAAGTTCGCGGTGCGGCATGTAACGCTTGTGCACCGGCTGGGACATATGGAGATTGGCGAGTCGAGCGTTCTGATTGTGGTGGCGAGCGCGCATCGCGGCGCAGCCTACGAGGCCAGCCGCTGGATTATCGACACGCTCAAGAAGACGGTGCCGATCTGGAAGAAGGAGACCTTTGTGGACGGCGCGGTGTGGGCCGACGGCGAACCCTTCCCTGCCGAGATCGCCATAGCGCCTCCGGAGACGAAGCAGTAATGCGCATACTCCGCGTGGGTGCGGTGCTGCTTGCAGGAGTGCTGGCGGCAACGGTTGCCGTGCGCGCGGAGGAGGACCCCTCCGCGACGATTCGCGTGGATGTAAAGCTGGTGAACGTGTTTGTGAACGTGACGGATGCGAACGGCGCGATTGTGGGGGGGCTCGAAAAGGAAAACTTCGCCATCCACGAGGACGGACGGCCGCAGACGATCGCGATCTTCGAGCGCCAGAGCGAGATGCCGCTCAACATCGCGCTGGCCATCGACACCAGCGGCAGCGTGAAGAAGGACCTGAACGATGAGTCGAACGCGGCCAGGCGATTTGCTCATGCACTGCTTCGCACTCAGGACCAGATGAGCCTGATCGAGTTTGCCACCGAGGTTCACACGCTTACGCCGTTCACCAACAAGGTGTCTGAGATCGATCGCGGACTGGGGCGGCTGCGCACGGACTTTGCCACGGCCTTCTACGACGCAGTTTGCCAGGCATCGGAGTCGCTGGGGCGGCGCCAGGGGCGCAAGGTGCTGGTGATCGTCTCTGACGGCGACGACACGGCCGCCGGCTCGACCTACGCACAGGCGCTTGAAGCGGCGCTGCGCAGCGAGGTGATGGTTTACTCGCTGATCGACGTGCCGATTTCGGCCTCGGCGGGGCGCGCCACGGGCGGCGAACACGCGATGATTACGCTCTCAGAGCAGACCGGCGGCAAGAGCTACTACGTGAAGGACGGCGGACTCGACAAGGCCTTCGAGAAGGTGTCGGAAGACCTGCGCACCGAGTATCTGCTGGCCTACTACCCGAAGAATCAGGAGCCGGGCAGGACGTTTCATCGCATTGAGGTGGAGATTCCCCGGGCGGCGCAGGGGGCGTTCGATATTCGGCACCGGACGGGGTACTACGCGGACTCGCGATAGTTTCGTGCCTTCCCAGGTCTCAAAATCGAGATCTGGGGCACCCAGGTTTGTGGTTTGTTCGCAGTGGCGGGTTGAGAGTCGATCTCTCCCAGGTCCCCAAATGCGAGGGATCTGGGGCACCCATTTTTGTGGTTGGTTGGAAGTGGCCGGCTACATGTAGTGCTTGAAGGGAATGTCTACGTTGAAGTAGAAGGTGTGGTCTTTGCCGTCGGCGTCTTTCACTTTCATCTCGTCGTAGCTGTGGCCGTCTTTGTGGATGACGGCCTGCGAGCCGGGTCGCATTCCCAGCACGCTCAGCACCACGTACTCCTCGTGCACGGTGATGACTACCCAGGCCGAGTCGGTCTTGAGGCCGTCGCCCGAGGCCAGGATGGACTGCACCAGGCCGCGAAAGATGGAGCGATGAAACTCCGCTTTGTCGGTCTGGCCGAGTTCGCGGTTGGCGATGTAGGCCGAATAGTGGGCGTCGATGTTTACGTATTCGTTGCCGAGCACTTCTTCTGCGGACTTGATCGCCTTGGCGAAGTCTTTGGCGTTCATGGCCGCGTTCATGGCGTCTTCGGCCTTGGTGGTGTCTTTAGCCAGCTTGTACTCGGGCGACTCCATGAAGTCGTAGCGCAGTTGCTGGTAGTCGATGCGGGTGTTGCCGGACTTGAGCACCGCCAGCAGCTTTGCATAATCGGATTCGGCCGCCTGCAAAGGCAGCGCAGTTCCCAAGGCAAGGAGGAATGCGAGAGCGCCGAGAAGCTTTTTCATGATTCAGCCATCCTATCTTATTTAGACACCGAATTCGCAAATGCCGCCGGGGCTCCCCTGCCGCTACAATGAAGCCATGACTGCGCCAACTACTATCCGCCGCCGCACAAAGATTCCTCCTCCCGGAGATACCGGACAGGAGGCGCTGTATCTGCGCTCGCTGAGCGAACGTCAGGTAGTGGTAAGCGTGAAGCTGCGCGACGGCGAGACCGCGCGCGGCTGGATCGAATACTTCGACGACACGATGATCCGGCTGACGCGCGAGGGCCAGCCGAACCTGTTCATCTACAAGAGCCAGATCCGCTCGATCACCGAGGTTCGGCAGCGGGCCGCGATGGTGGCGTCTGCCGCCGCGCGCGAGGGACGGGTATGAGCGCTGCCGATCCGCACGCTGGAATGGAGTTCGTTCCCGGCGCGGTTGGGATTGCGCGCGAAGCCGGCGCCTGCCTGCGCAAGTTCTACGCCGAGGGCGTTGAGACCGAGTACAAGGGCGACGTAGACCTGGTTACAGTGGCCGATCGCACTGCCGAGAAACTGATCCGGCAGCGGCTAGGCGAGGTCTTCCCTGCCCACGGCATCTACGGCGAAGAGGGCACGCGCGATCGCATGACGGGCGAGTACCGCTGGTACGTCGATCCGCTGGACGGCACGACGAACTTTGCGCATGGACATCCGCAGTTTTGCGTGTCGATGGGGTTGGAGCACCGGCCTGAGGGAACGGAAGAGAACGCAGATGGAACGATTGTGGCGGCGGTGATCTACGATCCACTGCGCGATGAGATGTATACGGCCGAGCGCGGGCGCGGGGCGTGGTTGAACGGCCGGCCGATGCACGTTTCTAAAACGCGCGATATGGCTGAGTGTCTGATCGCGACCGGCTTCCCGAGCCGCAAACGCCACGACAATCCCAACGCGCATTTTTATCATGAGTTCACGCTGCGGTCGCACGGGGTGCGGCGGGCGGGGTCGGCGGCGCTCGATCTGGCTTACGTGGCCTGCGGGCGGCTGGACGCCTTCTGGGAGTTCACTCTGAACCCGTGGGATACATCGGCGGGTGCGCTGCTGGTGGAAGAGGCGGGCGGGAAGATCACGAACTTCTCCGATGGCAAGTTTCTGCTCGACAGCCGCGAGGTGCTGGCTTCGAACGGCCTCGTACATGAGGAATTTGTGGCGCTTTTCGCGGATATGTTTGCGGGAAGGAACCTGGAGCCGATTCCGACTCCGCGGGAGTATGCGGAGAAGCGGAAGAACAGAGAATAGGGGGCTTCGAGATTCGACCTCTCCCAGGTTTCATCTGCTCTACGCGTTTTATTGAGTGAATGGAATGAAGTTCCGATTCATGCGATGGATGTTTGGTCTGGCTATTGGCATCGCAGCAGCGATGTTCGCATACATCGTGTATGGATATTGCTTTGACCAGATACGCGAAAGGAACTTTGATCGCGTCAAGAACGGAATGAATGAGCAGCAAGTTCTTTCTCTTATGGGCAAGCCTGATTCGATTGGAAGATGCGGCAAATTAGGCGGCGTTCCCGATGGCTGCTACAAAGAGTTTCTATACCAACCAGTGCTACCAACTATTTCGACTTGGGCAATTTTCTTCGATTCACAAGGGTTATCCATCGAGAAGTACGAATACATGTCACCCTGATATTGGCTACTTCATGGCAAGGTTTTTCATACCCAGCGCGGCACGAAAACTGGGTGCCCCAGGTCTCGTCCGCCGCGGCGGACGAGACCTGGGAGAGATCGAATCTCAACCTTCCCGGGGATTGAATCGAAGATGTTCGGGCAACCGATGGCCTCGCTTGGCGGCGGTCCAATGGGACTCGATCTCGACGACGCCTTCCACTCCGGTGGCGTAGTGACGGAAGCTCGAACAAAGCCACTCTTCAGGCTTCGAACATAGCCCGCGAACTACCGGGTTGCGGTGCATGTAACGCAGCTTTTCGACGCGCTTCTCTTCGTTGTGTACGTTGAAGTCGTAGTAACGGGCCTGCCAGAAGGGGCGCTGCGTGCTGCGGCGCGAGACTGAAATCTTGAGTGCCTGAATGGCGCGCGCGAGTGTGCCTTCCTGCGGTTCACTAACCAACATATGAACGTGCTCAGGCATGATGGTATCCGGCGACTACGAATCGATAGCGCTGACGCGTAGTTTCAAGAGCGGATTCGAACAGCTCACATGCTGAGGATGAGGCCAGGTACGGGAGCCGGTGATAACAACTGAAGGTGAGGAAGTGGAAGTTCCCGGTCTGCTGATAACGGACGAGTCCGCGCGTCATGGGGTCAAGGATACACGAGGACTACTGGGTGGGTCGGAAAACGGATGGTTAAGGTCCGTGGTCTCCCAGGTCTCATCCGCCGCGGCGGACGAGACCTGGGGCACCCATAGCTGGTGGTTGGTTTAGAGGGGCCGTGTGAGGTTCGTGGACCACCCGTCAGTGCAGCAAACATTCCTTCAACATGGCTACGGCAACCACGTGCCGGATTCGGGTCTGGGTGAGCGAAGAAGCAGAAGCGGGCATTGCACCAGCTTGACCAGCTTTTCCGCGATGGAGCCGAAGGCGATTGGATGCCATCCGGTAATGCCGTGTGTCGATACCACTACCAGATCGGCCTTCTCGCGATGGATCGCTTCCACAATCTTCCCCGCAATGTCGTTCCCTTCCTCGACAGAGAAGCCTACTTTGATCCCCCTTGCGCATAGAGACTCGTGGAGGGATGCAAGCTGCTTGTCCGCGCCCTCTCTCAAGTTCTCAAGGAACAAGGCTTCAGGAACAAAGTCGGCGAAGGATGACCGGGGAAAACTCAGAATGACGTGCACGAGAAAGAGTTTGGCCTGGAGATGTTGCGCGAGGTTGGCTGCCATCTCAAGCGCGGCATGAGACGAATCGCTGAAGTCGATCGGCACCAGAATTTTCGTGGGTACTGAGTTCGAAGCAGGCATGTCGGACATATAGCCCTCCTGACCTGACCCCGGATGGGTCGGCCTACCATTATGCACCTTCTGAAGGCGGGGGCAGTTTTTCTTGGTCCGGGAGGTGGCGGGATTTTGAAGGGGGAGGATTGGTGTTTCCCACCCTAGCCGCAAAAAACAAAAAACGCGGCGAGGGTGGGGCACCGATTTTTGTGGGTGGTTTAGATGTGGCGTGTTAAAGGTTGATCTCTCCCCGGTCCCCAAATGCGAGGGACCGAGGGCACCCATTTTTGTGGATGGGTGAGATGAGATTGGGTTGTGCTCAGGCGGTTGCGGTTGCGGGTTCCGGCTTGGCTTCCACGCGATCCTTGAGTTGTGGCAGAGCCACGGCCAGTACATCTTCGATGCGTGAGGCGTAGTGGATTTCTACGCCTTCGGTCAGCTCTGGCGTGAGGTCTTCCTCTACGTTCTGCTTGTTTTCAGCCGGGAGGATGATGGTGGTGACTCCGGCGCGGCGGGCGGCCAAAAATTTCTCTTTAATTCCGCCGACGGGCAGGACGTTGCCCGAGAGGGTGATTTCGCCGGTCATGGCGGTGAGCGGGCGTACCGGGATGTCGGTGAGCAGGGAGACGAGGACCGTGGCCATGGTGACGCCGGCCGAGGGGCCGTCCTTGGGGATGGCGCCGGCGGGGACGTGGATGTGGAGGTCGATCTCCTTGTTAAAGTCCTCGGCGAGGCCAAGCTGGGAGGCGTTCGAGCGGACCCAGGTGAGCGCGGCCTGCATGGACTCCTGCATGACCTCGCCGATCTGGCCGGTCATGGTGAAGCCGCCCTTGCCCTTCATCTTGTTGGCCTCAATGAAGAGAATGTCGCCGCCGGCCGGGGTCCATGCGAGACCGACTACGACGCCGGGACGCTTGACGCGCTCGGCGACCTCGGTATCGACGCGGACCTGAATGCCGCCAAGGAAGTCGCGAACGACGGAGGGAGTGACGATGAGCTTCTCCTTGTTGCCTTCGACGATACGGCGTGCCTGTTTGCGGCAGATGGTGCCGATGGTCTGCTCGAGCTTGCGGACGCCGGCCTCGCGGGTGTAGTGGCGAACGATGTGGCCGATAGCCTCAGCCGGAAACTCGATCTGTTCCGGAGTGATACCGTTTTCCTTGATCTGGCGGGGCACAAGGTAGCGGTTGGCGATGTGCAGCTTCTCCTCTTCGCTGTAGCCCTGGAGGGGAATGATCTCCATGCGGTCGATCAGCGGCGGCGGAACGGTGTCGAGCATGTTGGCCGTGCAGATGAAGAGAACCTTCGAGAGGTCGAAGGGCACGTCGAGGTAGTTGTCGCGGAAGGTGGAGTTCTGCTCGGGGTCGAGCGTTTCAAGCAGCGCGGCTGCGGGGTCTCCGCGGAAGTCGCGGCCCAGCTTGTCGACCTCGTCGAGCATGATGACGGGGTCGTTGGTCTCGGCCCGCTTGATGCACTGAATGATCTGGCCGGGCAAAGCTCCGATATAGGTGCGGCGGTGGCCGCGAATCTCCGCCTCGTCGTGCATGCCGCCGAGGGAGATGCGCTGGAACTTGCGGCCGGTGGCGCGGGCGATGGAGCGGCCGAGCGAGGTTTTGCCGACGCCGGGAGGTCCGACGAAACAGAGGATGGGGCCCTTCATGTCGGGCTTGAGTTCGAGCACGGAGAGGTAGTCGAGGATGCGGTCCTTGACCTTCTTCAGTTCATAGTGGTCTTCGTCGAGGGTCTCGCGGGCCTTCGAGATGTCCACCTTGGCGGCCGAGGATTTTTGCCAGGGCAGGACGGCGAGCCACTCGATGTAGTTGCGGGTGAGCGAGTAGTCGGCAGCCATGGGCGACATGCGGGAGAGCCGCGAGAGCTCCTTCATGGCCTCTTTTTTGACGTCCTCAGGCATGCCGGCGGCATCGATCTTCTTGCGCAGATCGTCGATCTCGCGCTGGCCTTCGTCCTGCTCGCCAAGCTCCTTCTGGATGGCCTTGAGCTGCTCGCGGAGGTAGTAGTCGCGCTGCGACTGCTGGACCTGGTCCTGCACATCGTTCTGAATCTTGGCGCGGAGCTGCTGCACCTCAATCTCTTTGACGAGGAGCTTGTTGAGCAGTTCGAGGCGCTGATCGATGGAGGCGGTCTCAAGCAGTGTCTGCTTGTCGGCGGTGGTGAGAAAGGGGAGCGAGGAGGCGACGAAGTCAACCAGCCGCGAAGGCTCTTCGATGTTGGCGGCGATGGTAGAGAGCTCGTCGGAGAGGGTGGGCGACTCGGTGACGATCTGGCGGAACTGGTCGATGACGTTGCGGACCAGAGCCTCGTAGGCCGGGTTTTCGCCGGGCGTGACGTCCTCGATGGCTTCGATCTCGGCGACCATGAAGGGATCGGTCTGGACGAAGTTGGTGAGACGGACGCGCGTGACGCCTTCGGTGAAGACGAAACGGCTCTGGTTGGGCATGCGGACCACTTTGTGGACCGTGGCCAGGGTGCCGATGGTGTGCAGGTCGGCTGGGGTCGGGGAGTCGAGCCGGGGATCGATTTGGGCGGCGACGATGATGGTGCGCTCTTCGCCGAGGGACTCGATGAGCTGAATAGAGCTTTCCCGTCCGACGGTGAGTGGCAGAACGGCGTGGGGGAAGAGTACGGTGTCGCGGACGGGGAGAACGGGGATACGGCGACGCTCTGCTGGGGCAGAGGCGGGCGGTACGGGAGAAGCGGGGCGGCTAAACATTGAGTCTCCTGTTATCAGCTTCTTTCATATTAGAGCACGCAAGTGTCGTCAAGTTTCAGATTTTAGCACGGACTTTGGCTCAATTTCTTCTGATTTAGACCCCACTTCGGTTGATACGTTGCTGACTGGCATACGGTTGCCCGGGATTTCTTGCTTTTTGGAGGGAGGGCGACTTCCCTTCCTTGCGAGCCCGCCGCAAAGCGCTTTCCGAGTGTGTATCGGCGGAACGGGGGCGAGTGTGAGCCGGGAGAGAGCGCGGCAGTGGCGGAGATGACAACATCTTGCAGCGATAGTCGGTAGTATAGGTGGAGAAATCATCTATTGTTGCGAGTGTTGCCGGGAGCGATGGCGGAGCAGAGGGCGAGAACGGGCATGGATCTGGCTGGCTATAGGGCCGGGCGCGGTTTTGCGCCTGCGGGCGTGTGGCTGGCGGCGGCGTGGCTGCTGTGCCTGTCGTTTTCGCTGGCGGCTCAGACGCCGGGGGGCTCCGACCCGAGATCGTTTGCCGGCCGGTCGATTACCGCCGTTCGCTTTGAGGGCGTAAATGAGGATCGCCTGAATCCGCTGGCCGCCGAGTTGCGGGACGACGTGGGCAAGCCGCTGAGCGCGCAGAAGCTGAAGCTGGCTCTGCGGAGTCTGTATGCGACCGGGCTTTACGAGACGGTGGAGGCGGCGGCGGAGACCGATGCCGGCGGTGTGACGCTGGTGTTTCGCGGAGCGCCGCGGATGTTTATCGGCACGGTGAGCGTGGACGGGGCCAAGGGGGCCACGATGAACACGCAACTGGAGCGGGCGGCGAGGCTGGAGCCGGGTGCGCGCTACAGCCGGACGCGGGTCGATGCGGCGATTGTACAGATGCGCCAGATGCTGGCCGACAACGGCTACCGGGAGCCTGCGATCGTCGAGAAAGTGACTCCGCATCCGGAGAGCCAGCTGGTGGACGTTGACTTCCGCGTGACATCGGGACCGCGGGCGCGGGTAGGCGGCGTGGCGGTTACGGGCGATGTGGGCATGACGACGGGTCAGTTCCGTCGGGCGGCGGGATTGCGGGCCGGCTCGGGGGTCAGCCACGACACGGTGAACCGCGCGGTGGATGGGGTTCTGAAGCGCTACGAAAAACAGGAGCGTCTGGAGGCGGATGTGAAGCTCCAGGCGCAGCAGTACACGCCCAGCGACCATCGGACGGACTATCTGTTCACGGCCAACCGGGGGCCGAAGGTCGAGGTGACGGTCTCGGGGGCAAGTATCGATCCGGCGCGGGTGAAGCGGCTGGTGCCGATCTACGAGGAAGGCAGCGTGGACGAGGACCTGCTGAACGAGGGCAACCGCAGGCTGCGCGACTACTTCCAGCGGCTGGGCTACTTCGACGCCCGGGTGTCGCACGAGCAGGGTACGGGCACGGAAGGCGCGGTGACGATCCACTTCAACGTGGACCTGGGCGAGCGACGGCGGGTGGAGCAGGTAAGCGTCGCCGGCAACCGGTTCTTCCGCGAGGAGACGCTGCGCGGTCTGGTTGGAGTTCATGCGGCCAACACGCTCGACCGACACGGAGTGTACAGCCAGGAGCTGGCGGCCGCGGATACGGCGGCGATCGAGAAGGAGTATCGCAACAACGGATTCACGCAGGCGAAAGTGACGGTGGAGACAAAAGTCCCGGAGGTTGCGCCGAAGCGCGGGACCGCTCCGCTGACGGTGGTCTTCCATGTTGAAGAGGGCGCGCAGACCCGTGTGGGGCAGCTCAGGATCGAAGGCAACGAGCACATTGCCGCCGGGATGCTTGCGCCGCTGCTCAACTCGCAGCCGGGCCAGATGCTGTCGCCCGAGTATCTGGCCGGAGACCGGGATGCGCTGCTGACTTTTTACCTGAGCCGGGGGTTCGAGCAGGTTTCGGTGGAGGTGAGCGAGAAATCTTCGGCTGAGCAGGCTAACACGGTAGACGTGGTCTTTGCGGTGCATGAGGGAAAGCAGACCTTTGTGCGCGACGTGCATGTGACCGGGGTGCACTACACGCGGGCCTCGACGATTGCCGGAGCCATGGAGGTGCATCCCGGCGATCCGCTGAACCAGACGGCGCTCCAGGAGACGCAAAGGAACCTGTACGAGTTCGCGCTGTTCAACGAGGTCAGAATCGCGGTACAGAATCCCGATGGCGACGAGGCGTACAAGACGGTGCTGTTGCAGGCGATTGAGGCGCGGCGGTGGACGCTGACCTACGGCTTTGGTTTTGAGGCGCAGACCGGACAGCCAGAGAACAACTGCAAGGGCGCGACACTGGGCGGAGTGGCCTGCAATCCAAACGGCAAGACGGGCGTGAGTCCGCGCGTGATAGCGTCGCTGACGCGCAGCAACGTGATGGGCCGCGAGCAGTCGGCTTCGCTCGAAGGCACCTATGGATTGCTCGAGCAGCACGTCGCGCTGCTCTACCAGATTCCTCACTTTGTGGGTTACCGCAACGTCGGGTTTACGTTCTCAGTGGGCTACGCCAACAGCAAGGACGTAACGACCTACGTGGCGTCGCGGCTGGACGGGGCGATGCGCTGGACGCAGAGCTTCCGCAGCTCGGGAGCGATTCTGTCGAAGGCCAACACGCTGGTCTACGAGCTGGACTTCCGCCGCGTGAAGGTGGCGGCGAGCAGCTTGCAGGTGTATCCGGGCGAGATTGCCGAGCTATCGACGGCGGTTCGTGTGAGCGGCCCGGCGTTTACCTGGATCCGCGACACGCGCGACTCTCCGCTTGAGGCGCACCGGGGAACGTACACCAGCTTTCAGGAGTTTTTCTCGTCGCGCAAGACGGGCGCCGAGGCGCAGTTCAACCGCATCGACCTGTCGAATTCGAGCTACTACGAGCTGGGCCGGAGCAAGGTGGTGCTGGCGCGGAACACGCGCTACGGACAGGTGCGAGCGTACGGCGCGGGTTTCAGCTCGCTGATACCGCTACCGGAGCGGCTGTACGCGGGCGGGGCTACGTCGCTGCGCGGCTTCAGCCAGAACGCCGCCGGGCCGCGCGATCCGGAGACGGGCTATCCGGTGGGCGGAGCGGGAACGCTGATCAACTCCACCGAGCTGCGCCTGCCGCCGCCGACGCTGCCGTGGCTGGGCAACTCGATGAGCGTGGTGCTGTTCCACGACATGGGCAACGTGTTTGCGAATGCCGGCGACGCCTGGGCGAGCATTTTGCGCGTGAGCCAGCCCGACCGCAACGCATGCAGGCAGCTGGCGACGGTGGGACAGGCTTCGACGTATGTACCCAGTGGGCAGAAGACCTCGACCGGCCAGCAGGGCGCGTGCAGCTTCAACTACTTCTCGCACACGCCGGGCATCGGGCTGCGCTACCATACGCCGGTGGGTCCGATCCGGTTCGACTTCAGCTATAACCTGAATCCGCCGATCTATCCGGTCAATATCAACTACTCGCTCTCCAATCCCTACTCGGCGCCGCACGTGGGCCAGGGGGGGCACTTCAACTTCTTCTTCAGCCTGGGACAGACGTTCTGATGAGTGGAAACATGAGGAACAGGTCGAGGGGTGTGGTCTCCCCGGTCCCCAAAGGCGAGGGACCGGGGGCACCCATGGTTTGGGGGTGGTTGGCGCTTGCATTGTTGCTTGTGCCTGCTGCGGTTCAGTCGCAGAGCGGCGCGCCGGTGGTGCTGGACAGAGTGGTGGCGGTGGTGAACCGGGATGCGATCCTGGCGAGCGACCTGGACGAGGAGATGCGGCTGTCGGTACTGGACCCGTCGCAGCCAGAAGGGGGTGAGCTTTCGCGGGCTCACTTGCTGGACCAGTTGATCGGCCGCATACTCGTCGAGCAGCAGATTCGCGCCGAAGAGTCGGCAGCGATCGCGCCGCCGGATTCCGAGGTTGCGGCGCGCATCCGCGAAGTACGCACCGAGCTGCCGATCTGCGTCCGCCGCCAATGCTCCGTGGACGCGGAGTGGCGGGCGTTTCTTTCCGAGCATGGGCTCAGTGAGGAGCGCGTTGAAGCCTATATGCGGTATCGGCTGGAGATTCTGGGCTTGATCGAGCTGCGCTTCCGCAGCGGCATCAGCATCTCAGCCGAGCAGACCGCGGAGTACTACAAGACCAAGCTGGTTCCGCAATACGGACGCGGAGAGACGCCGCCGCCGCTCGAAACAGTGGCGCCGCGGATCGAGGAGATTCTGCTTGAGCAGCAGGTGAGCGCGCTGTTCGATCAGTGGCTGGAGAGCCTGCGCCGCCAGGGCGATGTGGAGATTATTGACTCCGAACTGAAGGCTGAGGCGGAGCGCGCACGATGAAGATTGAGCCGATCGAACATATGGAAGAGGCGGTGCTGCGAGCCGGCAGCCGGGTACACCGGTTCTTCCGCCGCCATGTGCCTCTGGCGATCGGTTCGATTGTGGTGCTGTCGGTGCTGCTGGGGCTAGAGCTTTACTTCTACGCGAGCTCGGAATCCTTTCAGAACAAGGTGCGGCATCGGCTTGCCGTCACCATTGAAACCGCCTTCGGCGGACGGGTTGAGATCGGCACGTTCCACTGGCGTCTTCTCGCGCTTGAGGCCGAGGCAGGCGGCATCGTGATCCACGGGCGCGAGGCGGCCAACGAGGCCCCCTACGCACGCATCGAACATCTGCGCGTGAAGGCGAGCATCCTCGGCATCCTGAGCCCGAGCGTGCGGCTGAGCGAACTGGAAGTCACCAAGCCCGCGCTGCACCTGATCGTGTATGCGAACGGGGAGACAAACCAGCCTCAGCCCCGGATCAAGGTCCAGAGCAAGAAGTCGCCGATCGAAAGACTCTTCGACATGAAAGCCGGGCGAGTGGCGGTGGAGAACGGGTCGATCCAGATCGACAACCGCGCCGCGGAGTTCGACTTTCAGAGCCGGCGCATTCCGCTGGACTTTGCCGCCGAAAAAGTTAAGGTTAGGCTGAGCTACGTTGCGGCGGCAGCTCATGCGCCAGAGAGCTATCGCATTGAGGTGGCGGCGACCGACCTGACTATGGCTCGGGGATCTGGTCGCGAACGCGAGCCCGCGGCGCATGGCAGTGTGGATTTCACTCTCGATCTGACCAGTTCGTCGGCGCAACTGCGCGAGTTGAAGCTGACCAGCTGGAGCAACGCGGGCAGGCACACGCTGGTGGCGAGCGGAACGCTGGATGACTTCGCGCATCCGCGCTGGCAGGCGAAGCAGCAGGGCGAACTCGATATGGGCGTGCTGGAGCCGGCGTTGGGCTACCCGTTCGCGCCCGAGGGCATCGCGCATCTGGATCTGGCCGACCAGGGAACGGGCTCCAGGTTCAAGATCGACGGCAGCGTACATGTGGATGGCGGCGCATACATTGGAACAGGCGTAATTGCGCGCGGCATAACGCTGGACTGCCGGGTACACGCCGACGAGGACCGTCTGCTGATCGAAGATATTGCGGTAAAGCTGAAGCCCGGCGGAGAGATCGCGGGAACGGTCGATCTGCGCCACTGGCTGCTGCCCTCTGAAACCGCTGCGAGAGTGGTGCCGGCGGCGCTGCGATTGGCGCGCGTGAGCGCCGGACTGAGCGTGAACGCAGCCGACGAAACTATCCCCGTTGACGGCAAGGTGACGGCCGAGTTCAGGAATGTTTCGCTGGATACGCTGCTCGACATGGTGAGCGATCCGCCGTTTACGCGGCTGGGGATCGGCGCGCTGCTTAACGGGCCGGCGAGGGCGGACTGGTCTAACGGCGAAAACAATACAGTAGTGGTGAGCACAAACCTGGCGCTGAGTCCCTGGACCGGGATGCCGGACGAGGCTCCGGCCGGCGGCGCGGTAGATGCGACTTACACCCATCGGGATGGCTCGGTGGAGGTGCGCAAGCTTTCGTTGGCGATGCCGTCGAGCACGTTTGAGGCAAGCGGCAGGCTCGGCGCCTATCCGATGACCGGCGCGACCTCGTTGAATGTGAGCCTGCACTCGCGGCGGATAGAGGAGTTCGACACGGTGCTGCGCGATCTAGGCCTTGAGCGCGAGGCCCGCACCGGCGCATCGGCTCTGCCGCTGCGGCTGAGCGGCCAGACGGATTTCACCGGAACCTGGACCGGATCGCTGCTGAAGCCTCGGATTGCGGGCACGGCGAAGGCGACCGCCCTGGCGATCGAGATGCCGGGCAACGGGAGTGCGCATCGCTTCCTGGATCTGGACTCCGCTGAGGCAGCGGGAAGCTACTCCGGCGAGCGGATCGCCCTCGATCACGCGACGCTGGTACACGGAGCGGCGCGGTTCACGGTGAGCGGCGCGCTGGACGCATCTACCGAAGCAGCTCACGGCAGCAGCGTTCCCGTGCATCTTTACAATCGCAACTCGGTGCTGCACGTGAAGGTGACTGCTTCCAAGGTCGGCATCGCGGACATCAACACATTCACCAGTTCAACTCTGCCCGCGACCGGAACGATCGACGCCGGTTTTGAGGCACACGGGCAGCTCGCAGCGCCAAGCGGCTCGGGGTGGGCGGAGCTCGATCATGGGAGCATTCTGGGGCAGGCGATCGACCGCCTGCATGCGCAGGGAACGCTGACCGGATCGATGCTGGAGCTGGCCGACGTGAATTCGAGCCTGGCCGGAGGTACGATCGCGGGCAGAGGCAAATACGACTTCTCGACCGGGCGCTACGAACTGAACGGCGAAGGCCGCAACGTGGAGCTGGCCCGGCTGGACTGGGTACGGCAGCGCGGCGTGGCGCTGAGCGGCAAACTCAGCGCGAGCGTGAGTGGAACGGGAAGCTCAGGCGATCCGCGCCTGGACGGCCGCGCGACGGTGAGCGGGCTGGTAGTGAACAGCGAGCCGCTGGGGAGCCTTACCGCAACAGCGCACACGGCTAATCGCGCCGCGGCTTACACGGTAGCCACCGCGCTTGAAGGAGCGGAGCTGAAGCTCGACGGCCAGACGAGCCTGGATGGCGACAACGAAACGCAGAACCGGATCGTGTTTACGCGCCTGGATGTGGGCAAGCTGCTCAAGGTGATGCACGTGGATGTCATCGGCGGCGAAAGCGCGCTGGCCGGCACGGCAACGCTCAGCGGACCGCTGGCTCATCCTGAAAATCTGCGCGGCGAGGCACGCATCGATCAGTTGGCGATGACCCTGGCCGGCGTGCGCATGGGCGGCGAGGGCGGCGCACATGCGGCGCTGGCAAGCGGTGTGCTGCGGCTCGACCCGGTGCACATCACTGGGCAAAACACCGATCTGCACGCCTCCGCCACGGTTGCACTGACCGGGGAGCACCGGGTAGACGCGGCGGCCAGCGGCACAATCGACCTGAAGGTGGCTGAGACCATCGACCCCGACGTGACGGCGAGCGGCGCTACGACATTCAACGTGGAAGCGCACGGCACCTTCGAGCACCCCGGCCTGCGCGGCCGCATCGAGGTGGCGAACGCGGCCATGGCGCTCGGCGACCTGCCCAACGGGCTGAGCCAGATGAATGGCACGCTCGAATTCAACCACGACCGGCTGGAGGTGCGCAGCCTGACCGCGATGACCGGCGGCGGCAGCCTGAGCGTGGGCGGCTCGCTGACCTACCAGCACGGGCTCTACGCCGATCTCACCGTGACCGGCAAGGGCGTACGCATCCGTTATCCGGAGGGCGTGAGTTCCCTGGCCGACGCCTCGTTGCGGCTTCAGGGGCCGCAGGCGAATCTATTGCTCAGCGGCGACGTGCTGGTTACGCGCTTCGCCGTCAGCCCGGAACTGGATCTGGCCGCGCTGGCAACGCGTTCGGGCCAGCAATCGGCAGCGATCGCTCCGGCCAGCGCACCATCGAACCGCGTGCGGCTGGACATTCATCTGGCCTCATCGCCGCAGCTCAACTTTCAGAACTCACTCGCCAAACTGGCAGGCAACGTGGACCTGCGCATCCGCGGGACGGTCGCTTCGCCATCGGTTCTGGGCCGCATCTCGGTCACCGAGGGCACTGCCACCATCGCCGGCACGCGCTACGATCTGGAGCGCGGCGATATCACGCTGACCAATCCCGTGCGCATCCAGCCGGTCATCGACCTGACCGCAACGGCGCACGTGCAGGACTACGACATCACGCTGGGACTGCACGGGCCGCCGGAAAAACTGACGGTGAGCTACCGCAGCGATCCGCCGCTGCCAGAGACCGACGTGGTGAGCCTGCTGGCGCTGGGCCACACCGGCAACCAGCAGCGGCTCTACACGCAGCAGCAGGAGCAGGAGGCCTTCTCTCCGTCGACCGACAAGCTGCTGGGCGGCGCGCTGAACGCCACCATGAGCAGCCGCATGCAGAAGCTCTTCGGCGCGGGATCCGTGAAGGTAGACCCGCATTATCTTGGCGCCTTCGGCAACTCCACCTCGCGGGTGACGGTGGAAGAGCAGCTGGGCCGCGTGCTGACGCTGACTTATGCCACCGACGTGAACACAACCGGCCAGCAACTGCTCGAAGCCGATGTGGCCATCAACCGCCACGTCTCGCTGGTGGTTTCGCGCGACGAGTCGGGCGTGTTTTCGATGGTGATTAAAGCTACGCGGAGATATAAGTAGTTTTTGTCTTCAGTTGTCAGTTGTTGCATGAGACGCGCTTTGCGGATGCATGATATCACTCGTATTTCTTCCCTGTTGTATCTACTTTGACCACTCATCTGAGTTTGACATCTTCAAACAATTTTTTGCGAGCCGATGTGACCTTTTTCGTGTTCGTGCATCTATCGAGATGCAAGGACGGACGGCATCGGTCGACCGGAAATGCCGTCGATGCCGGAAGTTGAACTCCGTCCCCGGCAAGGAGGGTTGAGAGCAATGAAAACTATGGGAAGAAGTGTGCGTTGGGTTGCGATGGCGCTGGTTCTGGCCGGTGCGGCTGTTGCGGGCACGCAGGCCATCCAAGCTCAGACGCCCGACGAGATCGCAGCCGCCATTCAGGCAAAGCTGCACGCGCAGCAGTTCAAGGACGTTCATGCAAGCGTGGACGCAAACGGCATTGCGACACTGACGGGCAAGGTGGATCTGTTCGAGTACAAGAGCGACGCCGACCGCGCGGCGCATAAGGTGAAGGGCGTTGCGGCGGTTCGCAACGGGATCGAAGTGGGCGGGCCGAGCCTCTCCGACGAGGCGATTGCGAAGAAGCTTGCTCCGCAGCTGGCCTTCAGCCGCGTGGGCTACGGCCACGTCTTTGACGCGATCCAGTTGAAGGTAGACAACGGCGCGGTTACGCTGGGCGGTCATGTGCACGACTATCCGGCGCGCGACGCGGCGGTGGGCATAGCTTCCACGATGCCGGGCGTAAAGGATGTGACAGATGAGATGGCGGTCGATCCGCTGAGCCCGATGGACGATCGCATTCGCATGGATGTGGCGCGGGCGGTCTACGGCGCGCCGGCGCTCAACCACTACGCGATCGATCCGATCCAGCCAATCCGCATCAGCGTGCAGAACGGCAACGTGGAGTTGTACGGAACCGTGGATCGCGAGGCGGACAAGAACATCGCGTATATGCAGGCCAAAACCGTGTCCGGCGTCTTCGACGTGAAGAACTACATTGAAGTGGCCGGCCAGCCAAGCGAGAAGCAGAAGAAGTAACTTCGGCGCAGCGCCGAACTCAGGCTCCGGGGGCGAAGACTCCCGGAGCCTTTCGCGTTTTCAGCAGTCGCAGAACTGCTGTCATGCATCCAGCGCATTCCCGCTTCGATACAATGCTTCCACGGACACTTTCGATCGCAGTCAGTGTTTCCGATCAACTCGCAGACTCGTAAGGAGCGGCATGGAACCGGATGTGCAACACCCGATCGAGGAGCGGGAGGCGGAACAGGGACTTGCTACGGCTGACGATCGAGGCAGCGAAAGTATAGCGCCAGCGCCGCTGGAGATGGGCGACGGCATCCAGTGGGTTCTGATCGGCCCGCGAGGACTGCGCTGGGGCTGGTCGGTGGCACTGTTTCTATCGGTCACATTTCTTGCAGCGGGTGTGATCGGCGCGATTGCAAAATACTTTGTCGGCGCAGTCCATGCTCAGGCGGGCAGTTTCTCGGCGCTCAGACTGGCGGTCTCAGAGGCCGTGATGGTGCTGGCGCTTGCCGTCGCGGGAGTTGTGGTGGCTGTGGTGGAGAGGCGGCGGCTCAAGGACTTCAATCTGGGCGGACCTCGCGGGGCGAGTCACTTCTTCGCGGGGCTGAGGGCTGGCTTTGCCGCGCTCTCGGCGCTGGTGGGTCTGCTCTCGCTGGGCGGTTGGATCCACTTCGGCGGCGTGGCGCTCTCTGGCGCGGCCATTGCGACTAACGCGGCGATGTGGGGCATCTGCTTTTTTCTGGTGGGCGCAATGGAGGAAGGCCTCTTCCGCTGCTATCTGCAAGCGACGATGACGCGCGGCATCGACTTCTGGCAGGCGCTCGTTATCAACGCCGTGCTGTGCCTGATTCCGATGCTGACCGTGAAGGGCCACGCCGCGTGGGGCGTGTATGCGATGGCGATCGCCGGGCTTCTCCCCTGCGTGTGGCTCTTTGTGAAGCGCGTCGAAGGCAGTGCCTTCTGGTATGCGACGTGGGTTACTTCTACGCTGTTCGGCTTAGTGCATACAGGCAACGGCGGCGAGAACTGGATCGGCATCTTTCAGGCTGCGTTCGTGGGCGTGGTCTTCTGCACCAGTATCCGCGTAACTGGCTCGGCGTGGTGGGCCATCGGCTTTCACGCCGCGTGGGACTGGGCGGAGACCTACTTCTATGGCACGCCAGATAGCGGCATGGTGGGCCAGGGACATCTGCTGAACACCACGGCGGCGGGCAATCCGCTGTGGAGCGGCGGCGCCAGCGGGCCGGAGGGCAGCGTTCTGACATCGGTTGTGCTGCTGCTTTCGATCGGGTGGCTGGTGGTGAGGTACGGGAGAAGCAAAAGGCAGCTTCCAGCTTCTAGCTGCTAGCTTCTAGCTGGTGGCGGGTGAAGGTCGATCTCTCCCGGGTCTCAAAATCGAGACCCGGGGCACCCAGATTCTGTGGTTGGTTGAGAGTGGCGGGTTAAGGGTCGATCTCGCACGTGGTGTGAGAGGCCGCGCACGGTATTCTGTAGCGGATCAATGGACACTGAAGATTTCACACCTGTAACGCGAACGGGCTGGGCTGCGCGCTGGAAGCGGTTTGTGCGCGTCAAGGTTCTGCTCTGGATTGCGGGCACGCTGGCCTCGGTGGCGCTGCTTGCGGCGGCGAGTATCGTGCTGTGGCTCTATCTGGCGGAGCGTGCGGCGATGCCGCAGATCGACGGTCAACTGCGTGTGGCCGGGCTGAGCGCGCCGGTGAGCGTGCGCCGCGACAACCACGGGGTTCCGCACATTGATGCCGCGAGCGAAGACGATCTTTTCTTCGCGCAAGGATTTGTGACCGCACAAGACCGGCTGTGGCAGATGGACGCCAACCGGCGCTACTCGAACGGCGAACTGGCCGAGGTGATGGGCTCGTCGCTGGTTGCGCACGACCGGGCGCAGCGGGTTCTGCAAATTCGCAGGACTGCCGAGCGCATCTGGGAGAAATCCGCAGCGGACGAGCGCAGGCGCTTTGAAGCCTACGCGCGCGGAGTGAATGCCTTTATCGCCCTCTGCGAACAGACGGGTAACTGGCCGGCCGAGTTTCGGCTGCTGCGCTACAAGCCGAGGCCGTGGACCGGCGCGGACAGCGTGAGCGTAGGGCTGATGGAGGTGCAGGAGCTCGACATGCACGCGGCAACCAAGCTGGACCGGTTGTACGTGCGCGAGAAGCTGAACAACGAGGAGCTGGAGCGGGATCTGTATCCGACGGGATCGTGGCGGGATCACCCGCCCACGGGAACAGAGACGGAATGGAATGAGCCCAAGGCCGGCGTTGCTCCTCCCAAACACTCAAGCGGCGACGAGGAAGATCAGGAAGACGAAGAAGGCAACGCCAGAGCGAGAGCTGGCGGAGAGAATGTCGGTCTTTCCCAGGTCTCAAAAGCGAGACCTGGGGCACCCAGGGTTGGTGGCGGAGATAGAGTGGCTGACGATGTGTGGCGGGCGCTGGGGCGGCCTGCGTGCGCGGATTGCACTCCGGGGTCGAACCAGTGGGTGATTGCGGGAGCGCGCACGGCCAGTGGAAAACCTCTGCTGGCAAACGACATGCACCTGGCGCTTACCGAGCCAAACGTCTGGTACATTGCGGACCTGAAGGCGCCGGGATTTCATGCGGCGGGAGTGACGCTGCCCGGGATGCCGTACATCGTGGCCGGACACAACGAGCATGTGGCCTGGGGATTCACCGCGCTTTATGCCGATGTGCAGGATTTGTACTTTGAGAAGCTCGACGGCAGGGGCAACTTCGAGGGGCTCGACGGGCAGTTGCATCCGCTTGAGGTGGATCACGAGACGATTCATGTGCGCTTCAGCAAGGATGTAGCGGTCGATGTGCAATCGACTGAGCACGGGCCGCTGGTGAACTCGATTCTCAAAGAGCCTAGGCCCATTGCGCTCAAGTGGAACCTCTACGATCCGGCGCTGAACGGGATTCCGATCTACGCGATGAACAAGGCCTCGAACTGGAAGGAGTTCTCCGGCGCGCTCGCGGAGTGGAGCTGGCCCGCGCAGAATGTGGTTTACTCCGACGATCAGGGACATATTGCGTATCACGCGATTGGGAAGGTGCCTGTACGCAGCGTCGGTATCTCAGATTTTCCGCTGCCTCATGACGTGAACGATATGCGTCTCGAGTGGGGCTGGGCACCGGGCAAACACGGCGAGATGCCGACCTACATCCCCTTTGACGACATGCCGGGCGCATTCGATCCGCCGTCTGGGATTCTGGCCACGGCGAACTCGCGCGTGACGACTGAGAACTCCCTCTATCCGCTCACCGACGAGTGGCCCTCGCCCTACCGCACCGAGCGCGTCTACAAGGCGCTTTCGGGACGCAATGGATTGAAGGCTGCCGACATGCTGGCCGTGCAAACAGACGTGTACAGCGAAGTGGATCAGGAGATCGGCCATCGGCTGGCGTATGCGATCGATCAGACCGCAGGAACCGATGAGCGGCTGCACAAGGCCGCGGACCTGATGCGCAGTTGGGACGGCAAGGTGACGACGGACTCGGCAGCGTCATCGATCGTCGTCTATGCGCGGTCGGCTTTGTGGCCGCTGATTCTGAAACCAAAACTGGGCGCGGAGTCGAAGCGCTACCAGTGGGCGGCGCGGAGCTTTGCCGAAGAAGAGATTCTGATGCACGGCAAGGCGGCGTGGCTGCCCGCCGGATACAAGGACTGGAATGCGCTGCTGACCGATGCCGTTCGCCAGGGGCTGAAGAACGGCAACGCGCCCGGCGATCTTGCCAACTGGAAGTATGGCGGCTGGCATGTGGTGGACGTCGAGCATCCTCTGGCAGGGTTCCTGCCGCTGATTGGACGAGCGGCCGGCTCGGGCGCGCTTCCGCAGAGCGGAGACACGACGACGGTGAAGCAGACCGGCCGGGCCTTCGGCCCCTCGCAGCGGTTCACCATCGACTGGAGCGACATTGACGCGGCGACGGAGAACATTACGCTGGGCGAAAGCTCCGATCCGCTGAGCCCGTACTATCGCGACCAGTGGAAGGCGTGGTACGAGGGCTCGACCTTCGCGCTGCCGTTCAGCGATGGGGCCGTGAAAAGCAATACCTCGCATGTGATCGCGCTCATGCCGTAAAGCAAGAACACGCCGGTAAACTTGAAAAAAAGCAATTCCCTGAAGAGACCGGAGAGCAGAAGCGAATGAGCCGAACGACCGTCAACGAAAGCACTTGCAACAAAGACTACTGTTGCGTGGCGGTCTGCCCCACGCTCACGCTTCGCATCAACGAGCGGGGATTCCCGGAAGAGGCGAGCGAGGGGACCTGTATCTCCTGCGGGCATTGCATGGCGGTCTGCTCGACTCATGCGATTGCGATTGAAGGGCTGCCGATTGAGGATTTTGAGCCGATTCCCGCTGCGATTGCAGGCGTGAAGGAACTCGACGCTTTGATGCGCAGCCGCCGCTCGATTCGCGCCTTCCGCGACAAGCCGGTGAGCGCGGAGCGGATCGAGGCACTGCTCGAGATTGCGCGCCACGCGCCGACGGCAAAGAACTCGCAGCTGCTGCACTGGATCGTGGTGAACGGCAAGGAGAAGGTGCGCGCCGTTGCACGCGAGACGATCGAAGGGCTGCGGCCGGAGTCGGCGAGGCCGGCGCTGGTAGAGATGTGGGAGAAGGGCGTGGACCGGATGCTGCGCGGCGCGCCGGCCGTGGTGCTGGCCTGCGCTCCGGCAAGCTTTTCGTGGGGCGCGGACGACGCCATTATCGCGCTCAGTTATCTCGAACTGGCTGCGGCAGCCGACGGGCTGGGCGCGTGCTGGGCGGGCTACCTGAAACTCGTCGCGGCCACGCACAAACCGATGCAGGAGTTGCTGAAGGTTCCCGAGGGCTTTGTGGTGCGCGGCGCGCTGATGCTGGGCGAAAGCAAGTACCGCTATCGCCGGATTCCTCCGCGCAAACCGCTCAGCGCGCAGTGGATCTAACTGTGCACCCCACCCTAGCGGCAAAAACAAAGACGCCGCGAGGGTGGGGCACCGACATTCCTTTCGAATGAGGGTGGGGAACCAATATTTG
This sequence comes from uncultured Acidobacteriaceae bacterium, assembly GCA_903842065.1. Classification (GTDB taxonomy): domain Bacteria; phylum Acidobacteriota; class Terriglobia; order Terriglobales; family Acidobacteriaceae; genus Telmatobacter. The sequence goes on from CAIMKZ010000062.1 coordinate 32,894, forward strand.
AGGCGGGTTGAGATGTGGCAAATTAAGATTCAATCTTTCCCAGGTCTGAAAATCCAGACCTGGGGCACCCAAAGTTGTGGTTAGTTGAGAGTGGCTAGTTGCGCTGAATCTCAAGCTCGGCGATTGCGGGAATCGGCTTCTCTCTGGTGAGCGAGCCGCCGCAGGGCGGATGCGGCACAAAGCGCAGCACACCCTCATGGTCCTGAAACGCGAGTCCGTAGGCGGAGCCGCCTTTGTACTCGCCCCAGGTCTGAGGCACCACGGCGACGCAGGGCGTGACGGTATTGTCGATGACCTGCGCGTGAACCACCGGCTGCAGCTGGCGCGCGCGGCCGATTGCCATGCCGATGAGAACGGCGAACAGGATCACTGCGAATTTCCGCAACAGATTGGGAAGCTTTGGCATAATGGCATTTCTCCGATGGACTTCAAGCGACCACCATCATAAACCGACGGGTAGACGAGGGGCGCGGACGCGCTGAATTATCATGAATACGATGAATGTGGACGTAAAATCGCTGATCAACGAGGGCGCCGAGAGGACCGATCACGCGCTCGATGCGCTGATTCCCTCGGTAGACACCGTGCCGGCTTCGATTCACGGCGCCATGCGCCACTCAGTGTTTGCGGGGGGCAAGCGGTTGCGTCCGGTGCTGGTGATGCAGGCGGCCGTGGCGGTCTCCGGCTCCATTCCTGCCGGGATTGAGAGGCTGGGCGCGGCTATCGAGATGCTGCACACCTACTCGCTGATCCACGACGACCTGCCCGCGCTCGACAACGACGATCTGCGCCGGGGCAAGCCGACGTGTCATGTGGCCTTCGGCGAAGCCATCGCGATTCTGGCCGGGGACGCATTGCAGACACGCGCCTTCGAGGTGCTGGCCGGGCTTGAGTGTCCGCCTGCAGCGACGGTCGAGATCATCGGCCTCGTTGCCAACGCCGTGGGAACCGTGGAAGGCATGATCGGCGGACAGGTGCTGGACATCGAGAGCGAACACAAGAAGCCGACGCCGGAGCTGGTGGACGCCATTCACCGCGCCAAGACGGGCGCGCTGATTCGGGTGAGCGTGGTTGCGGGTGGAGTGTACGCGGGCGCAAAGGGCGACGACGTGAAGCGGCTCGACCTCTTCGGCCGCAAGGCGGGGCTGGCGTTTCAGATCGCCGACGACATTCTTGACATGACCGCCGACTCGGCCACGCTGGGCAAGACTGCGGGCAAAGACCTGGCGGTTGAAAAAGCCACATGGCCCGCTGTATACGGCATCGAGCAGAGCAAGAAGGACGCGGCAAGACTGATCGATGAGGCCTTTGCGGCGTTGGAACCGTTTGGCGAGCGGGCCGATGCGCTGAAGGCGCTGGCGCGGTTTCTGGTGGAGCGGAAGAACTAAAAAATCAGCTGCTAGCTTCTAGCTATTAGCTGTTCTGTGCGCGACTAAGCTGTAGCGAACTAGTGGGGTTCTGTATCGTCGCCCCGGGAAATTGTTTCCTGACGCCAACGTGCGCAAGCTCGTGGAGCTAGAGGCTAGGAGCTAGTAGCTTAATCATGCTCTCTGAATCCGACATCATGACCGCGCTGCGCGACTGCTTCGATCCCGAGGTGAAGCTGAACCTCGTCGATCTGGGGCTGATCTATGCTGTCGAGACCGGTCCCGACCCTGACTCGACACCCGCGTGGCCCCGGCAGTGGGCGCGCGTGAAGATGACGCTCACCACTCCGCAGTGCCCCATGAGCGGCATGATTCTGGAGCAGGTAAGAAACCGGCTGCTGGGAATCCCCGACCTGAGCAAGGTGGATGTGGAACTGGTGTGGGAACCGAAGTGGACTCCGCACCGGATCAGCGCGGCGGGACGGGAACAACTGCACATCTGATCCGTAGCGGGGCTAGCGGAGTTCGCGGTGTTAGCGGAGTAGTTTGGACGTGGCACGTTGACGATTGTGGCTTCCCAGGTCTCAGAATCGAGACCTGGGGCACCCATCTTTGTTGGTGATTTTGGAGTGGCTGGTAAGCGGTTGTGGCTTCTCTTGCCACAGTTCCCTGCCCTACTTTTTCAGAGCCTGGCGCAGCTTATCGCCCTGGGTCGAGAACTCGTCTACGGCCCTCTGGGCCTTGCCTAGAATTCCCTGCACTTCATCGAGGACGGCGGGCAGGCGACGCCAGCACTCGCTCACCGCCTCCTGCTGATCCCATGCGGCCAGCACGGTACCGGCGGCGGCCAGCGCCAGCCCGGAGCGGGATTTGCCGGTCATCAGCAGTACGCCTGCTCCGGCAAGCGACGCGGCGGCCCCTATGCGGGCCCAGAACCTGGCATCCGCCTCGCGGGCCGAGATGCGCCGGGCGGGAGAGGGAGCTTTCGAAGCTGAAATCGGAACGGTCGCCATGGCTTCTCCTTTAGATCGCGCGGCAGTGCAAGAGCTAGTATCGCTCGAAAGCGGTCGTGAGCGCCAATCGCCCCTCGCGCTCAGTCCAGATCGAACTCGCGCAGGGGCTTTACATCGGGCGCGTCCTTGGCCTTGCGCAGTGCCTCGGCAAACTTCTTTTCGAGCAGGTCGGCCTTGTTCTTTTCGGCGTCGATCGACTGGCGGAAGATGGACTCCTTGCGGTCCTCGCGCTCGCGCATGGCCTGGGCCGCGGCTTCCATATCCTCGAACATGCGCTTGCGCGGCGCCGGTGTGTGGCTGATGACAAGGCCGGTCGAGGCGTCGATTCGGAGCATCGCCGCGCAGTCGGGACAGGCAACTTCAAAGATTTTTTCCTTCTTGCTGGCCATAGACGGCTATTTTATGACCTCGGGCCGGAGGTTGTAAGCACCGGAGCATACTGTGTGTCAGCGCACCGTGATTCGCAGCGTGAACCGGGTCTCGTCGGCGGCGGGCTTCTCCCAGGAGCGGACGTAGTGCAGAGCCAGCACTCCGCTGCCACGCTTCACCGCCTTGAAGTCGAAGATCTGAAAGATGGGCTGGCCCACCATGCCGTTCTTGGGGGGCTCGGTGCTGGATGTGCCGGTGAGGCTGACGAGATCGGCGGACTCCGGCGCCACGCTCCACATGTAACCGGTAGAAGGGTTGGAGCGCAGGCGGATTACGAACGTCTCGCCCACCTTGAGCCTCGCCTGTGCGCCCTTGTCGGAGTCGGCAAAGGTTCGTGGCGCAGCGTCGGAATGGGCCGGTACGAAAGCAGCCATCAGTACGAGCAGCAGCGGGAGCGCCTGGCTGGCGATTGCAGACCGCATCGTGAGCCTCTTTCCTCGCGGACCAAGCAAAGGCCGCAGGCCGCGCAGATTGACGATAGCTCCGATAGCTGCCGGGCGCAAGGCGGGCTTTCTTGACAGGCCCTGCTTTGCAAACGAAGATGGGGATGATCTCACGGCACACAGGGAGCGGAAGATGAGCGGTATCGGGCTGCGGAAGACTGCCATGGCGGCAGCAATATTGGCGCTGGCGGGCGCGCTATCGGCCTGGCCGGCAACGGCGCAGGAGGGCGTGACAGCGCTGAGCTTCGACCGGCTGGACGCGGGGCTGGACCGCATCGTTCCCGCCAACGCAAGGCTTGAGCAAGTGGCCAGCGGGTTCACCTGGCTCGAAGGGCCGGTGTGGGACGAGGCCAGCTTGTTCTTCGCCGACATTCCCGCCAACGAGATCCTGCGCTGGGTGCCGGGCCGCGGCGTGACGACGTTTCTCGACCCCGCCGGCTACAAGGGCACAGCGCCCTACGGCGGACCGGAGCCGGGCACCAACGGCATGACTCTCGACGCCCACCAGCGGCTCACCATCGCCGGCCACGCCGCGCGCAACGTCTTCCGCTTTGAGCCGCTCGATCCGCGTGGGATTGTGACTGTGCTGGCCGACACCTACCAGGGCAAGAAGCTCAACAGCCCCAACGACGTGGTGTACCGGTCCGATGGCTCGGCGTACTTTACCGATCCGCCCTATGGCCTGCGCACCCAGAGCGACACCGACCCCGAAAAAGAGCTGAAGGTGAATGGCGTCTACCGGATTCCGCACGCCTTTCAACAGAGGCCGGGAGCGCCTCCGGCGCGGGGCGAGTTGCAACTGGTGGTAAGCGATCTGCCCCGGCCAAATGGGATAGCGTTCTCGCCCGACGAGAAGTACCTCTACGTGAGCAACTCCGAGCCCAAAATGTTCTGGATGCGCTACACGGTGATGCCGGACGGGACGGTTGGCGAGCCAAAGCTCTTCTACGACGACTCAGCCGACCAGCGCATCGGCAACCCCGATGGCATGAAGGTGGACGTAGAAGGCAACCTCTACTCTGCCGGTCCGGCAGGCGTGTGGATCTTCTCGCCCGACGGCAAGGCTTTGGGAACGCTGCTGATCCCGGAGAAAATATCGAACGTGACCTGGGCCGGCGACGGCAACAAGACCCTCTACATTACGGCCAGCGACAAGCTCTACCGGGTGCAGCTGAAGATCGCCGGCGCGCCGCTGGTTAAGAAGGGCAAGGGGAAGGGCAGCTTCTAGCTTCTAGCTGTTAGCTTCTAGCTTTTTCAGTGGCGGGGTTGGGGTGATCCTTACGCCACCCATTTTGCATTACTTCTCATTACCTAGTAATGTAGAGTAATGCATAGAACTACCCGCCAGTTTACGATCTCCCTTCCCCCCGACCTTGCCGAGCAGGTTTCCGCCACCGCCAAGGCGGAGAGCCGCACCATCAGCGAGCTGTTCCGGGAGGCATATCGCGTCTACCGGGCAAGACATACGCAATCTGCCAGCAGGCTGAGCAGCAACCAATTCCAATCGATGCTTTCTGCGCTAGCCGAAGGTTCGGAGCGGTTGCCGGCGGTTCCCTCTGAGGCCTTCACCCGGGAGAGCTTCTATGAGGACCGCACCTAATGCCGGAAGCAGCCGTCCTGATCGACAGCAATATTCTCATCCGCTGGGTCAAACCCGACGACCGGGATTATCCGCTCATCCAGTCCGCGATCGAGCGGTTGATCGAACGCGGGTGCAGGCTCTGTTACACATCCCAGAACATCGGCGAGTTTTGGAATGCCTGCACGCGACCGGTTGAGTTCAATGGCTTTGGCCTGAGTATTGAGGAGGCAGACTCGCGAGTTGCCGCCATCGAGCGCACCCTTGAACTGCTGCCCGACACTCCCGCTGTTCATCGCATCTGGAGAGAGCTGATCGTCAGGTACCGAGTCGCGGGCGCAAAGGTACACGATGCGCGGCTGGCAGCCTGCATGATGGCGAACGAAGTATCGAGCATTCTCACGCTCAACGATAACGACTTCACGCGATTCTCAGAGATTGAAGCCCTTCATCCCTCCGCGCTGCTTCGCCGATTGTCCTGAACCCCTGGCCAGCTTCAGCTGAGAAACTCCGCGATTGCCGCGACTACGCTCAGAATTCGCGCAATTGCGCATTCAACCGCCTAACCACGCTATGGCTCCGCTCCCAAAGCTTGTTCATCCCAGACCTCGCGTGGAATGTCCCAGTAGTGAAATTTAAGATACGTAAATGGCCCGACGGAGATGGATGAACGACCCAGATCGAGCGCAAACTTCACTTGCATATACCATTTCCTGCCAATGTGGTTCAGCGGAAAGCTGAAGAGCAGTTCTTTCCCCGCAGGATCCTAACCACTCCCGGCAGTTCCGACGAGTACCCCTCTGGCTTATTCAATTCCGGGGGCGCGACAACCGGGGAGGTGATAACGGGGGGAGCGGTAACATCCGGAAACGGCGGCAGCAGCACCGACACCGAGGCCGCCCGGCGTTGACCCCATTCCATGCCGCGCCCCAGGGTTGTATCGACATAATAGGGATGGCGGCGCCGGGAGCCGATTTTCGTCGAGATCGAGGAGCGACGAACGACGGATACTGGTTGTCTCCGAGCGAGGAGCGACGCGGAGATCGGCAAAATCGGCCCCGGCCCTTCGGGTTGCGGGGAAAATTGGCT
>CAIMKZ010000063.1 GCA_903842065.1 uncultured Acidobacteriaceae bacterium
CTAACCTCCTCCCGTAATCCGGGAGAGGGACATAGTTAGGCGGGTAGTTTGACTGGGGCGGTCGCCTCCTAAATTGTAACGGAGGCGCGCGAAGCTACTCTCAGGCTGTTTGGAAATCAGCCGTCGAGTGTAAAAGCATAAGAGTGGTTGACTGTGAGACCAACAAGTCGAGCAGGTACGAAAGTAGGCTTTAGTGATCCGGTGGTTCTGTATGGAAGGGCCATCGCTCAACGGATAAAAGGTACGCCGGGGATAACAGGCTGATCAATGCCAAGAGTTCATATCGACGCATTGGTTTGGCACCTCGATGTCGGCTCATCGCATCCTGGAGCTGTAGAAGGTTCCAAGGGTTAGGCTGTTCGCCTATTAAAGCGGTACGTGAGCTGGGTTCAGAACGTCGCGAGACAGTTCGGTCCCTATCTGCTGTGGGCGTAGGAAATTTGAGGAGGGCTGTCCTTAGTACGAGAGGACCGGGATGGACGAACCTCTTGTGTTCCAGTTGTCCTGCCAAGGGCACGGCTGGGTAGCGAAGTTCGGTTGTGATAACCGCTGAATGCATATAAGCGGGAAGCACGCTCCAAGATTAGATTTCCCTGAAGGGCCCAGGAAGACGACCTGGTTGATAGGCTGGGTGTGAAAGCGCAGTGATGCGTGAAGCTAACCAGTACTAATCGCCCGTTAGGCTTAACCATAGAATTAACTCCGCGCAGTGCGCGAGAGACTCTTTGTGGAAGCCTTGTATCAATCAATCAATTTCGTTGTTAAAGATTTTGTTGGCGCCAGATTGCAGGTTTTCTTGCAGCCAGGCCCGGGAGGAACAATCCGGGATGAGCAGGTGAGGGAACTAGCTGCGGACAACCATCCGCCAAGCGCCATCCAAAGATGGGGTGTGAAAGCATCTCAGACAATTTGCCGGTGACAATACTGCGAGGGATCACCCGTTCCCATCTCGAACACGGAAGTTAAGCCTCGCTGGGCCGATGGTACTGCACGGGTAACTGTGTGGGAGATTAGGTGATCGCCGGCATAATATCGAATAAAAGGCCATCCGCTACTGCGGATGGCCTTTTGTATTGTTGAGGGAATTATGCTCAGGATGGAATGCCACGCAGGCGGGAATATCTGTTTCGAGTCAGTTCGACGAGCAGGCCAAATACAGGCCGGCTTTGAGCAGAAATCGTACGGTTACAACTGCTGCCTGGTCGGTATAGACTACGAAATCAGTTATCGCGCTGGCTGGCACTACGGCGCGGCCTTGTTTGTTTCAGACGGGCTCTCCCCAAAGGGATTGAAGAGAGGTTTCAGATATGAAGAGGTCAGTTTTCATGGTCCTAGCTGACCTGACTTTGCTAGTCTCGCAAGCCTTTGCGGCGGAGCAGGTGGGACCGTTACGCGCGGGCGCGGCCCGGGTCGACATTTCACCGACCAGCGAGATGCTTCCGTTCGGGGCATTTGTGGATGTACATGATCCGCTGAATGTTCGCGCGCTGGTGCTCGACAACGGTGCAACGAAGGTGGCTCTGATGAGCGTGGATGCCGGCGGTGTTCCGAACGCAGACGAGATTGTCAAAGCAATCGCTGCGGAGCTGGGGATACCGGTGAGTCACATTAGCCTGTGCGCTACGCATGACCACAGTACGCCCAATAGTCCGGGGGGAGGCAGGGGCGCCTTCGATCCTGCGCCCTACAACGCACTGATGCGGAAGGGAATCCTTGATGCTGCGAGGCAGGCCAACGCCCGGCTTCAGCCAGCGCGCATCGGGTTCGGAACGGGGAAAGCGTATATCAATACGAATCGCGATGAGAAGATCGGCGGTCTGTATCACATGGGCTATGCTCCGGATGGCCCATCAGACAAGACCGTGGCTGTGATCAAAGTGACATCGGAAACGGGCGAGCCGATCGCTGTGTGGTCGAACTATGCAGTTCATGGCGTGGTGATGTTTCTGTCCAAGACCAAAGATGGGCATCCGGAGATCAGCGGAGACATTGGAGGCGCGACGTCGGCGTATGTGGAAGACCGGCTGAAGGGCGCGATTGCGCTCTGGACTCCGGGTGCGGCTGGCGATCAGAATCCACTCTTTATGTCCACCTACAATCAGGATGCACCGGATGTCCATGACGAAGGTGCGAATGGCTGGGCGATTCTGGATGTTCAGGCACGACGCCTGGGCGAGGAGGTAGTCCTGGTGGCAAACAGCATTCAGAACACCTCCGACCATGTCATTCTGTGGGGCGCCAGTGCCGTGAAGACCTGTGCGGGGCGGAAGCCTGATCCGGCAGCAGTTGCCGCGGCTGCGCCGGCTACATCCACCAATGGGACCGGATCACCTACGGCTGCGGGGCGCGCTCCGATAAAGATGGTGGACGGGGATCCGGTGAACATCCCGCTCGAGTTGATCATGATCAACGACATCGCACTGGCAAACGTGGGGGGCGAGGTCTTCAATGAGATATCTCAGAAGTTGAAGAAAGAGTCTCTGTTTGACCGTACGGCAATGGTGACTTTGAGCCCAGGGAGTATTGGGTATATCCCATCGGAGAATTCGTATTTGCTGCCCTCGCAGATGGCTGTGGTTAATCGGATCAAGCCGGGATGTGCCGAACAATCCATCGTGAGCGGCTTTTTGGAGCTGGAGAAGGAGTATCTCCCAGTCTGGAACGCGGCGCGCTGAGAGGGTGTGAGACTCGCCGGACCAGAGTGGCGCGGCAAGCTGCGGCGGCATAATTATTAATCAAAAGGCCATCCGTCGTAGTGGATGGCCTTTTGTGTTGAGCTTTATGAAAAATTGAGGGCAAGCTCATTTAATCTATGAACAGGACCGCATATTGCGTCAGGTGATGGTTCCCATCCGGCAAACGGGAGGGACTGGCCAAGTAAGAGTGCGCTGGAGGTCCGGCCTGTTTTCTACGACCGAAGGGGCTTCCGCAAACGATGACGCGCAGTTGGATTGTACTCATTTTCATTTTGGCAACCGGAGCCGTCTGGCTCTGTGGGCAGGGCGTGCCGGGTCCGGCGGCAGCCGGGTCCGTCACTGTGGCGGAGACGCCCATCGACTGGGACTCGCTGAACATGCAGGGCGGCTCTACCGCGCTCCCTGGGATGAGCGATAACCTGATCCCGATCTCATCGCGCTACAGGAAGTGGATGGGCGAGCGTGGCTTTGTAGTGCGTGCCAACGCCTCTCAAAATTACTTTCAGAACGTGCTTGAGGCTCCGGTGGCGCTAAGCAACCAGAACTATGTGGGCCAGCGCGGCACCTGGCGCTGGATGTTCAACGGGATGTTTGCGAGCGATCTGAAGTTTCTCGGGCTTCGCCATGCGCAGTTCTTCATGGGCGGCGGTATCAACCGGGTGAGTTGGGAGCCGAACGGTCCGGATGCGTTGATGGTGAGTTCGATGTACGTTTACAAGGCGTTTGCCGACCGCAGGGTTGAGATCAAGGCAGGCTACGTAAACAATGACTGGGAGTTTGTTGGTCTGGCCGTAGGGGGAACCACTACCGCCGGTCATCTGGGCGTATATGCGGTGCTACCGTACGAGGTGGGCATGACGCATTTTCCGTTGACAGCGCCGGGGTTCAACCTGCGGACGCAGATCACGAAGGGATTTTATGCCAAGGTGGGCGTGCAGCGCTCGCTCGATGCGGGCGGCGGTCACGCGACGATTTCGCGCAATCAGATCGGACTTCGCTTCGATCCCGTGGGCGACAAGGTACTCCAGCTATACGAGGGCGGATACCGGACTGCGCCGGCGAGTAACTTCAAGATGAGCTGGGTGCGTGGCGGACTCTTGTACAACACAACTCAGTACAAGAACTACCGCACCGGCGGGACGACGGGTGGCAATTACAGCGCCTATCTGCTGGCGGACAGGCAGTTGACGCAGGCGGAATATGGCGGCCCGGCGGATGGCTTGTACGCGGGGGTGAGCGTGATGGCCGATCCGTCTTCAATGAATATTTATTCGCGGTATGTAGAGCTGCGAGTCTATGAGAAGGGCCCATTCAGGAAGCGTCCCCGGGATATGGTTTCGCTAGTCAGCACGTATACCGGCTTCAGCCCCGATTACACGGCTACGCTCGCTGCGGCGGGCAAGACATTCTGGAGAGCGACCGGGACAGTCTCGACGAATTATGTGCTGTCGATTCGTGACGGTCTTTACTCGACGATGGGCGCGACGTTCAACAGCGCTCCCGCTCCCACTCCTCGAGTGGCGCATGCCTGGGTAGCGAATGTTCAGTTGACCTACTACTTCTAGTGACGATCTAGTTGACGGGTTTGGGCTGGCCGACCTGGGTGGCGGTGGCGTTGTAAAGGTGGCAATCGCCTGAGATTTCCTTGAAGCGGAAGTAGGGATGGAAGAAGAGGGCCGCGCGAGCGTCGCCGGAGCCTTCTGCCAGGTCGGTGAGCCAGACGCCGTCAGCTTCAGCGTGGTCGTGAATGTGGAGCCAGAAGCCCTTGTGCAGGTTAGCGAGCAGTCCCCCGCCAATCTTTAGATCCGCTACAGATTTGAGGTCCAGGTCGATGAGGTTGCCGGTCTCCTCGTCGATCGAGACCGTTCCCTGAATGACGGTGGCGAATCTCTGGGTGAGGTCGTGGGCCTGAAAGCCGGGATTGGGAACGATGTCGTAGTGGAGGACTGAGCGGCCGCTCTCAAGCTGGCGGCGGCCGTTGCGCAGCATCATGGCGGTGAGGAAGTCATCGACCTTCTGGACGGCCTCGTCCTTTTGGTGGGTGGCGGTGGCTTCGTTTGCGTACTTCAGGGTCTCCTTCATCACCCGGTCATCTTCCTTCTTCAACTCGTCGGACGAGAGGTCCTTGCCGTCCTTTTGGAGCATGTGCTCGATGGGGATGCCGTTGACGAAGAAGCGCTCGGCGACGTTACTTTCACTCTTCTTGATGTTGCCGTGGCTGTCGAGTTGGGTGGACTGGCTGTTGACCCGGCAGGAGTAACGCTCTCGCTGTGCGGCCAGCTTGCGCTGGTTGGCAATGGCGTGCTGGAGCAGCACCTTCGGGTCGGGCAGAGGTGTGCCGGGTGGCGGCGTCTGGGCGACGGCGGCGAGGCAGAGCAGGGAAAACAGCAGAACGAGACGAGGCATCCGGGCTCCTTCCTGGATGGTACGCCTTCGGAGAGGCCGGAGTTCCGGAACGGGGAGGGCGGTTTTGGGGAATTCATCACGCGACCGACGGCCTTTTCGGGCTACACAAACGTCAATAATGCAGAGTTCCCAAAATCATGTACCGCCGGTCTACAGGATCGGCCGCAGCGGAGCGGGCGGGGCGAGACTTCTGCGCAAGCGACGAGTCCGTCGAGCCGTGGACACTTCAAGGAGAATGGAATGAAATCGCTATTATCGGGAGTACTTCCCACAACAGTACGAATGTCAAAGTATTTTGCTGCCGCAGGCCTTTGCGCGCTGGTGTTGAGCGCGGCTGCCTTCAGCCAGGGTGCGCCGTCTGCCGCCTCCTGCGCTGGGCTGGCCAAGCTGAATCTGCCGGGCGCGACGATCACTTTGGCGCAGGTAGTGCAGCCGATGGAGTTCAAACTGCCTGGACGGACGGAGAATCCCGGCGGGCCGGGCGGGCCGGGAGCGCCTGCCGGTGGGCCCGGTGCTCCGGGAGCACCTGCTGGTCCCGGTGGAGCTGCGGGTCCGGCTGGACCTCCTCCCGGGGGCGGCATGGGCATGTCGCTTGCGCCGTATGATCCGAAGGACACGACGAACCATGTTCCGTTCTGCCGGGTGACGGCGACGCTCAAGCCTAGCGGAGACTCGAACATCAAGATCGAGGTCTGGCTGCCGCTTGAGGGATGGAACGGAAAGATGATGGGCGCGGGGGACTTTGGCTGGGCCGGTTCCATCATGTACGGCGGGCTGCTGATCGGCCTTGAGCACGGCTATGCCACGGTGAGCACCGATACCGGGCATGACAACTCGCTGGGCATGGGCGAGTTCGCGCAGGGGCATCCGGACAAGATGATCGACTACGGATGGCGCGCGGCGCACCTGATGACAGTAGACGCCAAGCAGTTCATCAAGGCGTTCTACGGCAAGGCGCAGACCAAGGCGTACTGGTGGGGCTGCTCACTCGGCGGCCAGATGGGGCTGACAGAGATTCAGCGCTTCCCCGAGGATTACGATGCCGCAATCATCGGCGCACCGGCGAATCCGATTGTGGAGCTGAATGCAGAACAGATATGGCCGTCGCTGCTGGTGGCGCAGAAGCCGGAGCGGCAGTTGGGCCGCGCCAAGGCTACGATGCTGCATCAGGCGGTGATGGATGCCTGCGATGCGCTGGACGGGGCGAAGGATAACGAACTCGAAAATCCGATGGCCTGCAAGTTCGACCCAGGGACGCTGTTGTGCAAGGGCGAGGACAACGACAAGTGCCTGACCGCGGCGCAGCTTGAGTTTGTGCAGATGCTCTACAAGGGACCGGTGACGGGAAAGACCCAGTTTCCGGGCGCCGCTCCGGGAACGGAGAACAACTTTGGCGGGTACAACGCCAATGGCCCCATGGGAGTGGCGACGGCTCTGTACAAGTACATGATCTTCCAGAATCCCAACTGGGACTGGAAGACGCTGGACATGGTGAAGGACGTGGAGTATGGCCGCACGGTGCTCGGGTCGATCAACGAGGCCGATAACCCGAACCTGAAGCCTTTCTTCGATCACGGAGGCAAGGTTCTTTGGTATCACGGGTGGGTGGACGGCACCAATCCGATGGAGAGTGTGAATTACATCAGCGCCGTGAAGAAGACGGTGGGCGAGGCGGTGACGGACGAGCATATTCGCCTGTTCACGATGCCCGGCATGGGGCACTGCTCGGGCGGCAGCGGTTGCGACGTCTTCGACAAGCTTGCCGAGATCGACAAGTGGGTTGAGAGCGGCAAAGCTCCGGATCGCATTGTGGCCTCGAAGACGCAGGGCGGCAAGGTGGTTCGGACGCATCCGCTGTGCGCGTATCCGAAGGTTGCCAGCTACAAGGGAACTGGCGACCTGAACGATGCCGCGAACTTTGCCTGTGTGAGCAAGTAAACGAATCGGGCGGTTTCAACGCCGGCTTGAAATGACGATCCCCGTTGACCTGGGTCAACGGGGATCGTCATTTCTGGATGTGGGCTGGGCGGTAGTCGAGAAGAAACAGAAGACCGAGTTTTAGGCGGGCAGGCCGGCGGTATCGATGCCGGAGGGTAGGCGCGGCAGTGCGCCCTGGCCCTGTGCTTCTTCTACTACGGCGTCGAGATGGGCAAGGACCTCATCGACCGACATGGCGTAGACCTCGCGGCGTGAGTCGAAGCCCTCTTCGATGAGCTGCTTGAGGTAGCGGCCGGCGATGTGCACGGCGAGCTGGTCGGTGATGGTCTTGGCTGCGCGCTTTTTCTGCTCGGCCCAGGCGGCGTTGGGGAGGGCGATCCACATGGGGCGGCCGTTGATGTCGAAGCGGACATCGAGGGCGTCGGCGTGGCGGGTGGCGATGGCCACGATATTGGCCCTCCAGGAGCAGTGCAGGTCTTCTCCGGTGAGGCGGTCGGTGACGTGGAAGTCTTCGTACATGCATTCAGGGTACCGTTGATGGCTGGAGGGGGGCAAGTCGGCAAATCAGCGAGTCAGCACCTGCTTGCGCGGGCGTAGCAAGTCAGCTAGTCGGCGTGGTCGGTGGGTCAGGATAGGACTTTCATTCAGCGGAGACGAAAGCTCGCGCCCTCAAAAAGGGCAAACTGGCCTAGTACCGGCCAGCGGCCCTGGTGGACGGTGCGGATTGGCGCTTGATAGACTGCTAGTTGCAGTCCTAGCGAAACACAGTGCCTGAGCAAACCGTTTTTACCGGCGGGCAGGCGCTACGAACGCCTGCAAGATTATCCACGAAGGACACCGAACGCAGTGAAAACCGAGACCCGTCACGCCCTGAAACAAGACAAATTTGCCCAGGCAGCCGCAAGCGGCGCAAGCTGGCTTAGCGACAACAAGTCCAGCGTAGCGCGCTGGACGATTACGATCGCGGTTGTGGTTGTCCTGATTGTTGGTGGGGCGATTCTCTGGGCCGTTCGCACGTCCGCGGCCGACCGCGAGTTGGGCGCCGCGATGGACGTCTTCGGGACGGCGCTTGCATCTCCGGAAGCGCCTGATATTGCAGGTGTTTACAAGAGCGCGGCTGACCGTGCCAAGGCTGCCAACACACAGTTTGTGGCCATCGCCAGCAAGTACAGCTGGTTGAAGCAGGGCAAGACAGCGCAGTACTTTGCCGGGATCACCTATCAGGAGATGGGCCAGACGGCGCAGGCTGAGACGGCCCTCAAGCCGGCGGCAGGCGCCTGGAATCGCGACCTCTCGAATCTGGCCAAGATCGCTCTGGCGGGCATCTATCACCAGAGCAGCCGCGACGGCGAGGCCGAAACTCTCTATAACCAGATCGTCGCCAAGCCCTCGACTACTGTTACAGCGGCGGCGGCGCAGCTGAATTTGGCCGACCTGTACGTAGCGCAGGGCAAGATGGACCAGGCGCGGGCGCTGTGGGCCAAGGTGCAGGACGCCGATAAGCAGGGTGCTGCCGGCGAGATTGCGGCGCAGAAGTTGCAGCAGTCGAAGTAAGAACAACAGAGATCAGAAACCAGGAAACAGGCCCGAGCGGCCTGTTTCCGTTTTATGAGCACTTTGCAGGGCCGTTGCGTCCGTTTAGAGTATGGACGCAAGCCAGGCCATTAACGCAGGCTGGATGAAGATTCCCGACAGGACGGCGGCCCGAATTGCCGAGGCGCAGGCCGAGGAGGCCGCGCTGGCGGCGCTTGTCGACGAGTACTCGGGAACCCTCTATCGTGTGGCCTTTTCGGTGCTGCGCAACTCAACAGATGCTGAAGATGCGGTGCAGGAGGCCTTTCTGCGCGTATTGCGCCACCGGCAAACGCTGGGTGAGATACGCGACTACCGGGTGTGGCTGATCCGGATTGTGTGGAACGTGGTGCTGGATCGCAAGCGGCGGACGAAGACGCGGCCAGAGACCGACGACGTTGACGAACTCAAGTTTGTGCTGGCCTCCACGGGATTGACGGCCGAAGAGATAGCGGCGGCGCGGCAACACCATTCCCATGTGCTGGCTTGCGTGGACAGGCTTCCTGACAAAGAGCGGCAGGTGCTTACGCTCTCGGCCTTCGAGGAACTTTCAAGCGTGGAGATCGCGGCAGTACTGGGGATAACGGAGTCGAGCGTGCGGTCGAGGCTCTTCCGGGCGCGGAACCTGATGGCCGAGTTACTCGATCACAAGAGGAGTTTGCGATGAGTTCGGCGGAGAAGGTTTCAGCAGGCAGCCAGGCCGGGTGGGAGGCAACGCTCAGAGCGTTGGCAAAGAGACCCGCTCCGGCAGGGCTTGAAGCGCGGGTTCACGCGGTTTTGCACGCGGCTCCACGTGGGGAGCGGGTGCTGGTGTGGCCTACCGCCGCATGGTGGGCCAGCGCGCAGCGCTTTGCGGCTGCGGCGGCGATTGTGGCTGTGGTATCGGTCGGCGGTTGGAGCGTGTATCACCGTGCTCAGCGGGAGGCGGCGAAGAGTTCGGTTGCGCCGGCTCCGGCGCCGGCTCCCGTGGCTGGTGGGTTTGCAGCAGCGGGCGCAAAGCGGGTTCCGCAGACGTTGGTGGGAGCGCCCGCGGTAGAGCAAACAGAGAATAAGCCTGAGAAGAAATCGGTGAAGAAGCTGCATCCAGCCAGGACGGCAGGCGTTCGATAGACCCACGCTGGCAAGAGATCGTTGAGCCGGAGTCAAAGCGACTCCGGCTTTTCTATGCGTCTTTGACGATCCAGCGGATGGCGAGGTTGAGCAGCGCCAGCACCACAGCGCCCAGAAATGCAGGCACAAAGCCGCGCACCCGGAAGCCCGGAACTAGACCTGAAGCCAGCATGATCATGAAGCTGTTGACGACCAGCAGGAATATCCCCAGGGTGAGGATGCTGAGCGGAAAGGTGATGATCTTGAGGAAGAAGCCGAGGGTGGCGTTGAGAAACCCAATGATTACCGCGGCTACAAGAGCCGGGAGAAATCCGTCGAGGATGAAGCCGGGGACCATACGGGAGACGATCACCAGAGCAACGGCGCTCAATATCCACTGGACGATGAGTTGCATAGTGCAGGCCTTCGGGCGGCGGCTTGAGAAGGAGACCGCGCTGCGACTTCAATAAGATAGCCCTCCCCGGGCTCACAAGCAAGAGGTAGCTGCCCGATTTTGCAGGGCCGGGCGGCAAATGCCTTAGAGTGTAGGTATGTTTCTTCGCCGGATCGCCGTGGAGCGCGTGGCGCCGGATGGCGAACGCCACGCCTGCCCGCTTGGCTGGATCGACAACTTCGCCATGCGCAACTTTACCAACGACGCCGTCTTCGACGACACGCTGCCCGTGGCCGATGGGCTGCTTGAGGCAGGGTCGCGGGTACTGCTGGACCGGCTGGGGGCGGCGATAGAGGATTGGTTCCGGCGCAAGGGGTATCTGAAGGCGGAGGAACGGCTCGAAGTGCGGGAAGTGGACGGCTGACATCTCCTCCGCGGCGCTGATGCCACATCTGGCTCGCGGCTTTCCACGCGGTCCCACATTCCGCGCCGTGCGAGTTGGGCCGGGAGCGACATGCACCTGTCATGGCACTCCCGCCTGGCTGCTCTAAGTCGTGAATCGCGCGCTACTGTAATCGATTGTCTTCGGCCAGTCGCAATCGAATGGCACAGGTGGTGCTTCCTTCCACAGAGGGAAGGCATCCAGGTCAGATATCTTTCCCTCGTCTGCAATCGCGGCAGAAATAGCGCGAAAGAGCTTTGACTCTTCGGGCGTTACCCTGCGATCCAGTTCGTCCAGCAGCGCCGTCACGATCCACGCCACATGATCGATCCCGCGATCGAAGAGTGTCTTCAACTGACCAAGAGGGACGCTGGGATCCCGGTGTTCGAGGATCAGAATGGCCGCGGCGCAAAGGAGCGGCCGGACCATGGTCCGGCCGGGCCTGGGCCGACAGAGCCGCATCGCTTCCTTCGCCAGTTCCCAGGCCTTGTTCATGTTTCCGTTCAAGATGTGCCATGTAGCGAAGTTTCCGCAGACGTAGCCTTCACTCGGCATGAGTTCCATGGATAGCTCGAAGTGCTGGATGGCCAGGTCCGGCTTGTGCCTGGTATGAGTAAGGAAGAGCGCATACGTGCTATGTATGTGGCCGTTCGAAGGGTCAAGCTTCGATGCCTCCTCGAAGCGCTCCCCGGCAGTGGCGAGGACTTCGATGCAACTCCACAATAACAACGCCAGGTTACAACATGTCGTTGCATCGCCGGGCCTAAGTTCAAGAGAAAGCTCGTAACACTGTCTTGCCGCCTCGTATTCGGCAAAATGATCCTTCAGATCGATAGCTCTCTGATTCAGGAGCCCGGCCAGCCAATGCCGTCCGCTGGATGGGCTCGTCGAAGCAGGCAGTTTAGACACGAGTTCCCGCATGACCGTTTGGGCTCCCGCCGGGAGATCCCCCGGCACTGCCGGGGGATACTTACAATCTTGAACGGTGGGTGTGGCTAAAGCTGACCAGCAAAGAACATCATTCGTCCGCCGCGGATTTTCTCGGGGCGATTCGATTCAAATCTAGTCGCCTGCCTGTGTCTGGAGAGTTGGCTCGCCCCAATAATAGCCAGTCTTAACCTGCGGATGAAGGCCGATGTCGAGGTACTTGTCGCCGCCCGGACCAGTCCGGAGGGTTTCTGCCTTTATCAATCCTGAAACGCTGGGATCGCCGGTCTTGGCAAACTGAACCCACATCCGCATGTAGTTTTCTGAAACGACGTCATCGTCCTTAGTGAGTCCTGGGTCCTTTGGATACATGGTCGTCAGATTCGTGCCCCAGTCTCCGTATATGAATGGAAGGTATCCGAATTCATAGGGCAGTTCTTCGCCGTGATAGGCGAGCAGTCCGGATTTTTTCCAATTGGCCGGCACATGAGTAAAGATATACGCGTAGGTGTTGGATTTGTTCTTTAGAAATCCCGGTGCGAAGAGCGTGGCGGCGCGCCGTACCTCACGTTCGTTTTCACCGCCACCGATCATCACCGGGACATCGTTTCCTTTGCCCTGCATGATCATGTTGAAGGGCGTATCCGGCATCGACCATTTATCTACCGTCGTGTACACGTTGTAGTCGTTCAATACCTGTGGAGGCGGCAGCGCTTTCACGATCTGCTGCCAGGGGACGGCTCGAAACTCGGAGAGATTTGTTGCGCCCAGCATGTTGGCGAATTTTTCGCCGAGCTTTGCGGCCGTTTCCTGCTTTCGAACGGTGCCAACCATGGTTCCCGTAAGCGTGTCTCCGGTAGCGCTGGCGCCCGCTTCGATAATGGCACGGTGGAAGAGTCCCTTGGCCAGCGGAGAGGCAAGGAGCCACACGATCTTTCCGGCCCCGCCTGATTGACCGAAGATGGTGACGCAGCGGGGATCGCCGCCGAATGCCGCGGCGTTGGCTTTGACCCATTGCAAAGCGGCGATCAGATCGAGATTGCCGTAATTGCCGGCGGCGTGATTCGGCGACTCCTGAATCAAACCCGGGTGCACCAGGTAACCCATGCCGCCAAGCCGCGAGATGACGGAAACCAACACGACACCGTGCTGCGGCAAGGCAGGCATGTTAAAGAGCGGCATGTTACCTGACCCCGCATCGAGTCCGCCGGGATGAATCCACACCATCACCGGGAGCTTTTCATTCGCAGACTTTGCGGGAGTGAGCACATTCAGGTAGAGGCAATCTTCGCTCATCTGCGATTCGGGAATGCTGCCCATCCACTTCATGGTAGGAAACAGCTGAGTGCACCACGGCGAAAATGTTTTTGCTTCTCTCACGCCATCCCACTGAGCAACGGGTTGCGGCGGTTTCCAGCGAAAGTCGCCGACCGGAGGAGCAGTATAAGGAATACCCCTGTAGATGCGTACTTCTTTGCCGGGTTCTCCGATCGTCGAACCGGATACTAGTCCCTTGTCGGTCTTAATTGGATCCTTCAAAAGTGCTGTAAGTGTTTGTGCCGAGGCATATTCTTTGCCGAACAAAAATGACACTGCGATCAGTGCCAGAACAATTTGCGTTCTTCCGCGCATGAGCATTACTCCATTCCACTTGAATCGAATTGCCGGGATTAAAACCGCCCCTTCTGACTCAGCCACTTGTCGGCGTAATCATAGAGCGTCTTGATCGTGTCCCCGAACTGTCCCGGAGTCTTTTCGCACTGCTTGCAGGTGTTGTACATATGGCTGGCACCTTCAACAAAGGCCAGCGATTTGTCTTTGGCGGGGGAGTTGTTGTAAATCGTCTCAGCCGCCAGGTATTCGTAATTTCCGGTCATGCCCATGAATAGAGAGGGAACACGGATGCTCTCAACGTTGCCAGGCGGGCTGCTATAGGTCGATGTCCAGTCCACGCCATGCATCGAATCCTCATCGTAGTAGAAGTCGTCGCTAACGCGGACGGCGTTGTCGATCAGGAACCCCCGGACCGTGGTGTTGACGGCATTGCTCAGTTTTCCTGTAGCTGAGCCGCCCCCGGGTCCAGCAAATCCTCCTGTCGGGTCGCCACCTGGTGCTCCTGCTCCAGTTGCAGGTCCGCCTGACTGTCCGGTTCCTGGCCGGCCGCCTGTGGGTCCTCCACTCATGCCGCCAGCCTTGCGCACGGAATAGACGATCTCCGTAGTAATGGAACCGTCGGCGTGGATTAAGGGCCAAGGTTTGTGGGTGTGTGCCATCAGCTTGGTGTCTTGTGGGAACAGCTTGTTGAACGGCCCGATGCTGGCGGCTCCGGCGATCACCATGGGCTCATCGTCAGTGAAGTGCCCTTTGCCGGCATCAATAGCTGTCACCCTGTCGAGCGCATACTTGATCAGCCCGTTTTCCCTTTTGCCTACGGCCGTCTGGAAATTGTGAATAAACTCCTGGCTGTAGTCGGAATTGCCGCTGGGATTGTACCCGTTCCTGGGATTGAACAGGTTCAGGTCCTGATTCAGATTCACGCCGTCGCCCTCGGTGACCACCGCAGGATCGAGGCTGAACAGGGACATCTCGGCATTGCCCCAGTTAGAATCAGCCAGAATCATACCGTCGGCTGCGGGCATATCGGCAAGATTGTTGGGGCACTTGGAGAGCTTCTCCGGCCCCTGGCAAATATTGACGCCGTTTTCTGCAATCATCTGATATGCGGTCATGAGCGTGGCGCCACCGCTGTGACCCCAGATAACGACTTTCTGAATTCCGGCAACCTTACGCAAATACGTCACCGACGACTTGATGTCGAGAAGTCTATTGTTGAGGTTTCCGCCGGAATTCTTGGAGCAGAGCACGGTGTAGCCGCGCCTGGAAAGCTCCTGGCATGCGGAAAAGTTCGTGTAGTCCGCGTCATAATGCATGACAAATACGCCGATATGACTTTTTTCGCCGGAATCTTTCGGCTCGTAAAGATATCCAGTTGCCCGCCCAGCCTGAACTGCCGTTCTCTTGATGGATGGATCGAGAGAGACTGGCCCGTTCATCGGACCCATACCCATAACACTACCCAGTGGGGCTGGGCCTTGTGCAATGGAGGTGGCGCAGAGAAGCGCACCTGCGGCGATCATGTATGAGACTCCAACAATTCTGCTCAGTTTCATCATTCAACTCTCTTCAGGAATGCTTCGGGAAAATTAAATTTACCAGCTTGAGGAAAGGCATTTATTGGTCTGGAAAATGCGAATAGTGCCGGAATCGTCAAAACTCTAGTAGATGTTGCAGAAAAAACTCTGGGCAGGGCAAGAGTTTGCCCTGCCCAGAGTCTAGAGTGAGGCTAGAAGCTGACGCGCAGGCTGAACTGGCCGAGGCGCGGCTGGTTGTTGGTGGCTGTTACCTGACCGTAGGTAGCATCGCCGATCGAGGAGTCCGGCTGTGCCCACTGCTTGCGGTTGAAGACGTTGAAGAACTCGGCGCGGAACTGGACCGCGATCCGTTCTGTCACCTGGGTGGACTTCAGGAACGAGAGGTCAAAGTTCTTGATGCCCTCGGCGAAGACAGATGTGTCGACGCGAGGCTCGTTGCCGAAGGTGTAGGCCGGAGCCGCGTTCCAGCAGCCCATGTTGAACCACTGGTTGATCTTGGCATTGCCGGAAAGAGGACTCTGCTTGTTGCTGTTGCAGCTATATGCAGTTCCATTCACGGTCAATGAACCAGAGGGAACATAGTTCGGCCGGATGGTGCCAGTGCCGAAGGTGCTGGCCAGCGCCGCGTTGCCCGCGGTCTTCATGGGAAGGCGGAAGCCATGCTGGAGGGTGGTGATGCCGTTGATGCCCCAACCGGAGATGATGCGGCTCATTGCCGGTCCGGAGCTGGCGCCCCAGCGTTGACCCTTGCCGAAGGGCAGGTTCAGGATGTAGCTGAGCACGGCACGGAAAGGCACATCGTATGTCAATGCCGAGCGCTCGCCCTTCAGGTTGGTGTAGTCCTGGTAGCTGGGTGCGCCGCCACCACCTGAGTTCGGGCCACCGGTGCCGTTCTCAAGGAAGCTGAGCTGGGTGTCGGTGTCGCCGATCATCTTGGCCCAGGTAAAGTTGCCCATCAGGGTGCCGCCTGCGCCGAAGCGCTTCTCACCCTTGATTTGCAGCGAATGATAGATAGTCTGGCCTCTGTAGGCCAGCGTGTCTCTCATGTTGCCGTAGTGCGGGTAAGGCCGCAGGCACTGGCCGACGGTGAGGGTGGTCGTGGTTCCGCAGGTTCCGGTCTTGGCGGTAAGAGCCTGACCGGTCTGAGGGCCGGTTGTAGCCAGACCCGCGGAGGTGTACGCACTGTTCGGAATCTGGTTATAGTTCCAGCCCGAGAGCGGCAGGTGCAGGCCGTGTGCGCCCACGTAGCTGAGCTGGATCATCGAGTTACTGGGCAACTGCCGGGCAACGGTGACGTTCCATTGCTGCGCGTAGGGGTACTTCTGGTAGGGATAGGCGTTGTTCATCGCCTTGCCGGTGTTCTCGTAGTACTTCAGCATGGTGAAGTAGTTCGCCTGCCGTAGCGGAGGCCCGACGATGGGGTTGGCGGAGTTGAAGCAGTTGTAGAGTAACTGCGCGGGATTGGGCGTCGTCGTGCTGACGCTTCCGCAGGAGTTGGGGTTGGAGATATTGGGCGACTTGACGGGCATTCCGCCAGTCGCGATATCGACCGGCATGTAGGAGATGCCGTAACCGCCGCTGATGACAGTGTTGTTGTCGAACCGGTAGGCGAAGCCGATGCGCGGAGCGATCAGGGCGTGCTTCACGTTAATGGACGATTGGCTGGCATATTGCTGCGAAGCAACCAGGGCCAGGGTTCCCTGAACGTTGTAGGTAGGATCGGTGGCATTGGGCAGCAGCACGGTGTTGTAGTCGTGCCCGGCGTAGATGCCGCCCGGCAGCTCCCAGCGCAGACCCAGGTTCAGGGTCAGCTTCTTGCTTGCCTGCCAGGTGTCGGTGATGTAGTAGCCCTGGTAGTAGCTGTAGCCATAGGCGGGGCCCTGCGTGGTGAGTGACGAGGCATTGGTCTCGTAGCCCAGCAGGAAGTCGGCCCACTGGTCGCCGGTATACTGTCCGTTGAACTGGAAGGAGCCGGAGTTGCCGCCGGCGATCGAGTGATCGCCAAACCGGGTAATCATGCCGCCAACCTTGATGGTGTGGTTGCCGGCCATGTGGGTAAGGCTGCCGGAGACGGTGTAGTTGTTGTACCAGTCGTGACCGATGGAGCAGCAGCGGCCAAAACCGTAGAAATTATAGTTCGTCACGCCGGGGGCAGTGGCGAACGTGTACTGCACGATCATATCCGCCGTCAGCGAACTGGTGAGCTGATTGATGAAGCTGCTGGACGGATACCGGGTGTGGTAGTTCTGGCCCAGGCTGGCCACGGTGCTGTTCGGCGAGTCGTTGCGAAGATAGGCGACGCGCAGGTCGAGGATGGTCTTCTGCGAAAGCGTGATGGTATCGCCCAGGACGATATGGTCGACGTAATCGAGGCTCTTGGCGTTCTCAGTTAACCAGCCCTGATAGTTGCCCAGCTCGTTATAGCCCTCATCGTTGATGGTCCAGTGGGTATAACGGGCGAAGAGGCGCTGTTTGGCGCTGAGATTGTAATCCGCGCGCGCGTTGTACTGCTGCTGGGAGTCAGGAGTGGCGGGGTTAGCCGACCAGTTGTTCTGCCCTACGGCCAGCGAGTTGTTGGGCAGCGGATAGTAGTTCCGCATGACCGCGGCCATGGTGTCGAAATACGCCGACTTGATGGTGGACTTAGCTACGTTGGTCGGAGCTGTCGCGCTATTCGGAGTAACTGCCGTACCGCTGGAATTGTAGTAAGTAATGCTCAGACAGGTGGTTACGTTGGTCGGATCGGGGCAATTGATTGGATCCTTGATGAAGCGGGGAACGGTGCCCGCCTGCATATTTGCATCCGGCACGTTGGAGGGATTAGTGTTCGCATTGTTCGAGTGGAACTTCTCCCACGTGAAGTAGAAGAAGGCCTTGTCCTTAATGACCGGGCCGCCAGCGTTGACGCCATACTGGTTCTGATTCCACGCCAGCGGCTTGTTAGGCTTGCCGGCCAGCAACTGGCTGCGCTTGTTGAACCACTCGTTGGCGTTGAAGGCGCGATTGCGGATGTACTCATAGACCGAACCATGGAAGGAGTTGGTGCCGCTTTTGGTGGCCATGTTGACGGCGCCGCTTCCGAACCGGCCGTACTCAGCCGATACGTTGCTCGACGCAACGTTGAACTCCTGAATCGCATCCTGGGTGGGAATGAGCGCGGTGACGTTGCCGGTAAGGTTGCCGCCCAGGGTGTTGACCGGGCCACCGTCTACGAACATCTGGCTCTGTCCGGACAAACCGCCGCCCATCTGGTAGTTGCCGAATCCGCCCACGTTGGTGTGGCCGGCGCCCTGGTTGCCGCCGGCCGAGCCGGAGGTCGATCCGCCGGGGATGACGCCCGCGGCAAGAGCAAGCAAGTTCATGGAGTTGCGGCCGTTGAGCGGCATCTCCTGCACGGTCTTGCCCTCGATCTGCTGGTTTACCGAACTCGAGTCGGTTTGCAGCAGCGGGGCCTGGGTGGTGACTTCAACGGTTTCAGTCGCAGCGCCGACCTGGAGGGCGGCATCGATGCGAACCGTCGAGCCGACAGGCACAGGAACGGGTTGCCGCAGGAAGCCCTTGAAGTTGGCGGCCGTCACCGAAACCTTGTAGGTGGCGGGCAGAAGGTTGACGGCGCTGAAGTTGCCCGCGCCGTCGGATTTGGCCACCCGTGCTTCGTTGGTCCCCAGGTTGGTTACCGTTACGGTCGCATTTGGGACGGCGGCGCCCGAGGCGTCTGTTACCGTTCCAACGATCGAGCCATAGGTGCTCTGCGCCTTGATTTGTGAGTGCGAAAGGGTGAAGACAGCCACCAGCACTCCAATCAAAGTCCAAAATCCAGCTAGCCTCTGAAGTTTACCCATTGATATCCTCCGAAATCGTCTTGTAAGCCCAATGCACAGGTTCGGAATTCGGCATGCTGCGATGAACTTGCGAATGGCCCTGCCCCTGCATCGGGCTATCAGCCACCGCACACCGGCTCCGCTTATGGAGCTGTGCTCAGCGCCAGTCATGATTCCAAGTGCTTGAGATTGACGATCTGAGCGACTGTACGCGCTGATCGCCGGGCCCGCAAGTTCGGAATAGTTACAGTACAAGGCTGTGAACATTGATGAGGGTTAAGTTCTTTTAATTCAATAATGTTATGGTGCATTTTAACTTGTTAGCCGGCAGGTTGCTCGATGAACTCAATACCTCGTGTACAATTATGCCAATCAGTCCCGGTTCAGATCGAATCAAATGTAAGCAGGGCCATGAGTATAAAGGGCAATAACGAGCAAACGATCGCGATCGACTCCGCCCCGCGCTTGCCTGATGCAGATGCAATTAGGAAGCAGGTCGAGAGGATAGCGTCCGACCCTTTGTTCAATACGAGCAAGCGATTTACAACCCTTCTGCGCTTCATTGTGGACCGGACCGTAGAGGGGCAGCACGATTCGTTGAAAGAGCGAATTATCGGGATCGAGATCTTCGGCCGCTCCCCCGACTACGACACTAGCAATGACGCCACTGTCCGGGTGGCGGTGACTGAGCTGCGAAAACGCCTGCACAGCTACTACAATCATCCGGGACATAAGCACGAGATCCGCATCGATCTTCCGCCCCGTTCTTACGTTGCGGAGATCAATGAGCCCGAGCCAAGCGAGCCAGAAAAGAAACCGCATCGCCGGATCACGAGCAAGCGCAGGATCTGGAGCATTGCAATTGCCGTGCTGCTCCTGATGCTGGCCGGCGGGGCAGTGCTCCGGCAATTTGCGACCGCCTCTGCAATCGATCGATTCTGGTCGCCGATTGAAGAATCCAGCGGCACGGTTGTGATCGCCCTAGGAGCGTTGCCGATCACAGTCCCAGTTAGTTCATCGAGTGCGCATTCTCCGCAATCGACCAACCAAGTCCCTGCTAATTCTCTTTATGGATTCGCCGAACAGCAGCCGTCGTTTCCATTGAACGATGTGGCCTCTGCCAATTCACTTGCGTCCTTTTTGGGTCTCCGCGGAAAGGCTGTTGTAACACGAACGGCCGAAGTCATTGCTACGACCGATCTCCGTGGCGGCCCGATCGTGCTTATCGGCGGTTTCCGCAATGACTGGGCGATGCGGCTGGGCGTTAATTTGCGTTACCAGTTGAAGAATGTTCCCCCGCCCGGACCGCACATCAACTGGGTTGAAGATGCCGCCAATCCATCCGACCGGTCGTGGCAGACAGACTTGAACGCCCCTCTGGATAATTATCAGGTGGCGATGGATTACGCGATTGTGAGTCGAGTCCTTGATCTAGGGACTGGTCAGTGGTGGATTGGGATAGCCGGAATGACCGGACTTGCCACCCAAGCTGCCGAACAGGCGCTGGTCAATCCGCAGATGATGGAAACACTCGGCAAGAGCCTGCCCAAAGGTTGGCAGCATAAAAATCTTCAGATAGTTTTCGAAGTCAAGGTGATTCGAGGCAGTACGGGTGCCACTCGCCCTGTGGCGCTCTACTCTTGGTAATCAACATGGCGAATGGGTAATCGAGGCTTGCTTGCCAAGCCTCGATTTCTTGTGATCCTAAGTCCAATAATTTTACGATTTTAGATTTCCCAAAAATATCTCTACTGCGACTTCTTGCGCCTGCAAGCCGCATCTAGGGCGGCATGAAGGTTATTTAGGCAACTTGCTGTACCTCGACAGGAACAGATCGGCAAACGTCTGTGCCTGGGGCGGGATGTGCTCCTTTGTGCAGTAGTCGTAGAGCTTCTGGTCGTTCCGCTTGAACAGGTTTTTAGCCGATTCAAGATTCTTGTCCCGGATTGTTTCCATCACTTTCTCGGGATGGCCAGACTCGATGCACTTTTTGCACTCTTCGATCATCCAGGTCTCGTGCTCGAAGGTTTCCTTCAAATACGCCGGAGCGTCCTCGATGATGCCGAAGTGTCCCAGGTAGAGATGCGCCGGAGGGTTCTTGAGCAGTTCCTTGATGTACTCGTACTCGACAAAGAACTGCGAGTCCGGCGGATGAAGGATGATGTGGTATCCGCAATCGGCAAAGTAGTTGCCGGTAAGGTCGTTGCAGAACAGGCTGTTGTTCTTCAGGTCGTAGACCACCAGGCCTGAGGGCTGATGAAAGTTGATGATTTTGATCTTCAGCACGGTGCCTTCGCCGAGATCGAACTCGTCGCCATCCTTTACGTGAACGATTTTTTTCTTCGGCGTGGGCTTGGGAAGAACGAAGCGCGACCACATCTCCGGCGGCAGCGTCTTCATCCGCTCGCGGTGTTGAATGCCTGGATCGAGCAGGTTCTTCTCGCCGATCGGATTGCAGTACACCCTGGCGTCGGGCGCGAGTTCGAGGATCGACGCAACATTGCCAGAGTGGTCGGGATGCTCGCAGTGCGTCACAAAGATTTTGGAGATGTCTTCTACGTTGAAGCCGTGGGCCTTGATGCCTGCCAGCACGTCGTCAAGACGTTCGGGCATGCCGGTGTCAACCATGGCCAGTTCCTTGCCTTTGATCAGATAACACGAGGCATAGTGGGGATAACCGAACATCATGCTGTCGATCGCATAGACGTTGTTTAGTTGCATCTTAAACATGACTGCCTTCTCCTTTTTGTTTCCGGCTTACCGCAATACCTCTACAGTGACTTTATTCAGTCATCTGACGGTTTGCTTTCCAATTATTCGGAGCTATAGCTTAGAAGCCTTTCGCTTTGTCCAGTTGTGGTTTTGTTACGGAGTAGTCAGCGGAAGCTGAGATCATGTAGAGTGGTCGGACGCTACGCGTCGAAGGAACCCCAAGTAGCCGGCCAAGCCGAGGGAAGCTCGACCCCATGATGCTACTTCAAGATGTACTGTTGTCGTGAGATTCGCACTAGCCTGTCCGGCTATCGATTGCTGCAATTCAGTGTCCCATCCCATTTGTTTGTATTGCGAAGAGATGGGACCCCGAATTGCGTTTGTGATGTGCCTGACCAATCAAACAGGCTAAGACATGGCCTTACGTTACCTGTTTACTGTTTGTGCGCGATGTAAAGAACCGTATCGAACGATTTCCACACCACATCGACATCAGTGAAGCCCGCGGTCTTGAAGGCCGCCAGTTCCTGGTCGAGAGTCGGATGGGGAACGCCCCTGACGTCCTTCTCCATCGGGTTGCCTTCCGTCTCGGGATCGAAGTACCAGCGTGCCTGGCCGTAGCGGTTCTCCCAGAGGGGACTGGAGGTGATGTGGTCGAGGACGATGAACCAGCCGTTGGCAGGAAGCTTCTCGTGTGCAACGCCGTAGATCCGGGTGATCTCCTTGATGGGCTGGTGATGGGAGACCCAGGCGGTGATGATCACGTCAACATCGTCGGGGAGGCATCCCATAGCCATGTCGCGACCGGGGCAGCCGACCACGTAATCGATGCGATCGCCGAAACGGCCGAGCTTCCTCTTGGCGTTGTTCTCATTTCCGGTCACGGGTTCAGTCCACTGGCCGCGCGCAGCAGGGAACTTCGCCATGAAAGCCTGAAGGAACTGGCCCTGGTAGGAGCCCACGTCGACGATATGCTTCGGCGAGGGGTATGCTTCCGCCAGAACCTGGGCGCCGATCTGGTAGGGCAGCTCCATGCTGTAGCCTACGGGCTGGTAAGGCGCGGTTGGGTAGGGGATAAGGTTCACTTGCGCCATGCCCGGTGCGGCTGCCGGCCTGGGCGCCGCGGCTGCTGCCGGTGCTGCGGCTGGTGCGGCCGCGGCTGGCGGCGCGCCGCCCATCTGTCCCCAGCCGGCGTCGCTGGCGTTCAAGCGCGCGGGCTGCGGCTCCACTTTTCTTCCTTCTTGGGCTGACAGCGCGGTTGTCAAAAGCGCGCAGGTAAATACGGCTGCGATGATGCGAACTGATTTCATAAGCTATCTCCTGTTTCGTTGAACAGTCTTCGATCGCGAGGGACCGAAGGCCGGTGTTCGGTTGAGGCCGCCTCTGGGCATGGCGGGCGATTCATGTTTCTCTTGCCGCGTCTCTGTCTTTGCTCTCTGCGTGTCTTGTGTCCCTTAGAGGCTTCAGGCTGCGGGCGAGAGATATCGATCACAGGAACGAAGTGAAGGGCAGATCGGGTGAGCCGGTGAAGGCGTCGTCGAATCCGCGCGGATAGTGATACTCGCGCTTGTCCTTGTCTGCCGGGAAGACGAACTTGCCGCCGACCTGCCAGATGTAGGGATGGAACTTGTAGCCGAGGCGATGCTTCTTCATCTCGAAGAGAGTGACGATCTCCGCCGGATCGGCCTGGAAGTTGGACCAGATGTCGTGATGGAAGGGGATGACTACCTTGGCCTTGAGGGCCTCAGCCATGCGCAGGATGTCGGAGGCGGTCATCTTGTCGGTGATGCCACGCGGGTTCTCGCCGTAGGACCCGAGCGCCACATCGATCTGGTGCTGGTTGCCGTGCCTGGCGTAGTAGTTCGAGTAGTGCGAGTCGCCGGAGTGATAGAGCGAGCCGCCGGGCGTCTTGACGAGATAGTTGACGGCGCGCTCGTCCATGTCGCCGGGCAGCTTGCCGGCGGCGGTCTCGCCCTTGGGCAGAGTGATGAGTACGGTGCGGTCGAAGGACTCGAGCACAACGATGGTTGTGTCGCCGACCTTGACCTCGTCGCCGGGCCGCACGATGACGCAGCGATCGGCGGGCACGCCCCACTTGGTCCAGAGATCGACGCAGGTTTTGGGGCCGATGAACTTTACTTCCGGGCCGCAGTTCTTTATCACGGCAGCGGCCACGTTCACGTCGATGTGGTCGTTGTGGTCGTGGGTGGAGAGGACGGCGTCGATCTGGCGGATGGCGAAGGGATCGATGACGAAGGGCGAGACGCGCAGATTGGGCTGCAATGCCTTGCATCCGCTCATGCGGGCCATCTGATGATGAGGCAGCATGAGGGGGTTCTTGCGAGTCTGCTTGCCGGTGCCGCACCACAGGTCGATGCACAGGTTGGTGTTGCCCTCGGACTTGATCCAGATGCCGGTGCAGGCCAGCCACCACATGGCGAAAGTACAGGGGGCGACGACTTCGGCTTCAATCTCTTCATTGAGCCAGGTGCCCCACTGCGGGAAGGTGCTCAGCACCCAGGATTCTTTTGTGATTTCGTCTATTTTGCTCATAGTCTCTCCAATTTCGATATTCGTTTTTGTCGTTACTTGTCCCTGTCTTTACAAATCTTTGTCGAGCGCCCACGTGCCGAGGCCGCCGAGAGCGATGGCCATTACTGCGGTGGCGGCGAACATGGGCTGGATGCCGAAGTACTGCGCCAATACGCCGCTCAACGCCGGACCGGCGAACATACCGATGGCGTAGACGGTCTGGTGCAGGCCCATGGCGAAGTTGCGTTCGCTTTCGGCGACCTTGCGGATGCTGAGTCCCATCAGCGTCGGGTAGTTGAGGCTGGTTCCGAGTCCGAGCAGCACGATGGCCACGACCATGGCGGCGATGGAGTGGGTGAAGGCGGCGACCAGTCCACCGGCGAGGTAGAACACGAAACTACACAGTACTAGCGGATTTGCGCCGAAGCGATTGGCTAGCGAACTGGTGCAGAAGCTGCCGATGGCCAGCGTTATTGCAGTAAGCGTGGCCAGCAGGCTGAGCGTGCTGTTCGAGCCCCCTAAAGTCTTCGAGGTGAACATGGGGATGAAGCTGAGAGCGAGTCCCCAGGTGACGTACTGGCCGAGCGCACTGAGCAGCGAGGGGAGCAACACATCCTTGCGCAGCACGATGTTCACAAGCTTCCTGATCGAGGGTGTCTGCGCGGGGCGGCGGGGTTCGCGAATGGTGAGCGCGATGGCGAAGGCCAGCACAGAGATGGCGATGGAGGCATAGAAGGCGAGTGGATATCCGCCGAGATCGTTGAGCGGGCCGTTGGCCGCCGAGGCAACGATGCGGCCGAGCGCCTGGAGGAGGATGAGGAAGCCCGCGGCGCGGACCGAGTCCCTGGGCGGGAAGAGGCTGCTGAAGGCAACCACCATCGGCACCCATGCGCCGGCGGCGATGCCGGTGAGTGCGCGTCCTACAATAAGGCCCGAGGCATGCGAGCTCGAAACCATAGCCCATGCGCCGATGGCACACAGCACGACGCCGCCCATGATGAAGGGCACGCGCCAGCCCAGCCAGTCGGCGGCGATGCCTACAGGCACGCGCACCAGGGCCTGCCAGAGGCCGAACATCGAGAGCACGAGGCCCGCGGCGGCCAGGCCCACTCCCCTGCTCTGCACGTAGGTAGGCAACGAGGCTACATAAATGTAGAGCGACATCCAGAAGAGCATGATGACGGCCGAGTAGGTGAAGATGCGGCGCGTACGGTGAGGTTGCTCGGCTGGTGCGATGGTGGCAGCCTGTTCTGCGGACATAGTTCTGAATCCTGACTTGCGGCTGCGTTAGCGGCAGATATCTGCGGTGGGCAGCGCGCCCACGAGTTGATCGAGTTCCGCGCGGTTGGTGACGACGAGGTCTCCGTACTGGCTGAGTGCAAGTGCGGCAGTGACCGAGCCCTGGCGGATGCCTTTGGCGAAATCACCGGCAAGAATGCCGTCGAGAACGCCTGCGACCATGGCATCTCCCGCGCCGATACGATCGAGGATGGTGACTTTGGTGGCCTCTTCGCGGTAGACGTCGTTTCTGTCCCATCCGATGAGGCCTTCGTCGGAGAGCGAAGTGATGATGTGGCCGGCCGGGGTTAGATCTCCGAGTTGCTGAACGATAGCGGCCGGCGGGCCTTCGATGCCGAAGACGGCTTTCGAGTCGCTGCGTCCGCAGAAGAGAATGTCTACGTCGCGCAGTATCGGCGAGAGCGTCTTGCACGCGTCTTCCTGAGTCCAGATGCGGCTGCGATAGTTGACGTCGAGGCTGATCTTCATGCCCTGCGCCTTGGCGCGTTTGATGGCTTCGAGGGCGATCTCGCACAGTCCAGGAGTAAGCGCAATCGTGATGCCAGACAGATGCAGGATGCGGGCGTCGGTGAGGTAGTCCCAGTCGATGTCCGCCGGCGTCAACTGCGCAAAACAGCTATTGGCGCGGTCGTAGTAGACCTGGGTGGTGCGAGGCGGGACTGCGTATTCGACGTAGTAAGTGGCAAGGCGGCCCGAGTCGCGCCAGAGAACGGCGGAGAGGTCGAGGCCGGAGAGGCGGAACTCGTTTTCGACGCGCTTGCCGAGGGGCGAGTTGGGCATGCTGCTGTACCAGCCGCACTTCCATCCCAGGCGGGCGAGCAGCGAGGTGACGTTGGCCTCGGTGCCGCAGGCGTAGACAGTGAAGTTCGTTGCCGACTCGAGACGAGCACCGGCTGGAACACAGTACCTTAACTGTCCTTCTCCGAGAGTTACGACATCAAAACGCGGCACGCTGCCTCCTAAGTGTTGCTCCGGAGGCAATCCGGAGCGGTGGAGATCAATCGGGTTTGAGCGAGTACTGGTCCAGCGAGATCAGACCCGCCTCCGCCATCCTGTTCAGCACCCAGACGCGGGCATCTTTGACAATGCGCATCGAGTCGGGCGAATCGTCGTTCCACATCTCAAGCATCACCGGCCCGGAGAAGTTCATCTCGGCCAGTTTGCGGAAGGCGGGGACGAAAGGTACAACTCCCTGACCGAAGGGCACGCGGCGGGGTTCGCCGGGGCGGGTGTCTTTGACGTGCATTCCGACGAAGTGTCCGCGTCCGCGTTCGAGCTCCGCGCATACGTCGAGGCCATGTTCGCCGAGGTTACCGATGTCGGGGTAGATCTGGAACCATGGCGAATTGAACTTGTCTACAAACGGCATGGCGCTTGAGACGCTCATCACGTCGTCGCCGTCTACGTTTTCAAGCGCCAGCATGACTCCGGCGTTTGCGGCCCATTCGAGTCCCAGCGCAAGGCCCTCTTCGTAGAGTCGTCGGGAGTCCGCGGTATGCGGCTCGTAATAGACGTAGTAGCCTGCGAGTTGAATGACGCGGACGCCGGTATCTGAGGCGAGATCGACGGCATTGCGCAGGATGTCGAGAGCACGCGAGCGGGTGGCGGTCGAGGCCGAACCCAGCGCGAACTTGCGATGTCCGCTGAGGCACATTGTCAGGACTGGTACAGCTGTATCGGCGACTGCGCTGCGGAATGCGGCACGCTCGGCGGCCGTCCAATCGAGGCGGGCAAGGCGCTCGTCGCTCTCGTCCACAGACATTTCTACGAAGTCGAAGCCTGAGCTACGCGCTATCTCAAGACACTTCTGCCACGAGCTGAAGCTCGGGAGTGCTTTTTCGTAGATTCCGATTGGCAGCCGTTTTGCCAAAGTTACTATCTCCTGAAGGTTGAGTGGATGGCCTCGCGGAAGGCGCGGGCGGCCTCTCCGGGCTGCTCGGCTTTGTAAATGCCGCGGCCCACGATAAAGACAAAGACGGGAACGCCGGCGAAGAGGGCGATGTCGGGGAGGTTGATGCCACCTGTGACGGTGACCTTGAAACCCATTTTAGTGAGGCGACGGACTTCGTCAAAGTCGCGCTGGCTCCAGGTGAGCTCGCCCTTGGCTTCGAGGTCGCGACTGCGGTGGGTGATGACCTGACGAATGCCTAGCTCGCGCCACTTGCGCGCGTTTTCCCAGGTCCATCCGTCGAAGAGCTCGATCTGCACTTCGCCGTTGTGCTTGTCGGCCTCTTTCTGAACAGCTTCCATGGTGGCGAGTGTTGCGCCGCTGACCACCGAGACCCAGTTTGCGCTGGCCTCGAAGGCCATCTTTGAGATGAGGCCGCCGGCCTCGGCGATGCGCACGTCGGCCAGAATGATCTTCTCCGGGAAGAGTGTGCGGATGGTTTTCACGGCGCGCATGCCTTCGGCGAGGCAGAGGATCGTTCCCACTTCTATTACGTCGAGGTAAGGGGCGGACTTCTGCAAGGGGCCAAGGGCTGAGATCAGGTCGAGGGTGTCGAGGGCGATCTGGAGCTTGGGGATCTCGAAGGTGGAGCTGGGACCAGGCTGTGCAGCTTCAGCCTGGACTTGATGGTTCGTAGCTTGAATAGCGTTCGTCATGGCCGGACTTTCCGCTTCAGGATGCTTCGAGGCAGTCCTCTTGGGAGTCAAACATCAAACATAGAGAGCCGCAGGGGCTCCAGGCAACAGATCAACGAAATTAGAAACTTAACCTTTGTACCATCTAAAGGAGGGCCGGTCAAGCATATTCCCATTTCAATGCACATGTGTGCACAGACTCATGCTTCGCGTGGAGGTGGCAGAACCAGTCCGTTAGCAACTGCCTACGACAGGGCAGGAAGCGGGGAGGCCGGGAGCAGATCGGTATTCAGGATTGCCTTTGCGGTGTCGTCGTCAGTTACCAGAATGTTGAGGTGCCTACCCTTCAACGCGCCAAGAATCGCTTCAGCCTTTCTCAATCCACTGGCTACGGCGATCACGTTATGAATGGAGGACAGTGCATCGATTCCGATTCCGATGGTCCGACCGTTGACCTCGAGATCCAGTGTCTTTCCATCGGCGTCATAAAACTGCCCACACATGTGCCCCACAGCGCCGATCTGCCTCAGCTTTGTCAGGCGCGCTTCGTCGAGATAGCCCATCCAGATGCCGCTTGATACCTCCGGAGCAAGAGCTCCGATTCCCATTAGAACGATTTCTGCGTTGCGGGCGAGATCGAGGATCTCCTGGACCTTGGGCAGTTTGAGAAGCGAATCGCGAGTGGCGGGGTCCTCGACGAGCAGGGGTACCGGCAGGTATCGATATTCAGCTCCGTATGCTCCGGCAAAGCGGCGGACCAGATCGGTGCCGTCGATCGAAGGGTTATCGGAGCCGAGCGCGCCGATTACAGGAACAACCGTGAGCGCTACTTTGCGGCTGTGATGCAGGGCCTCAACGGTGCTGGAGAGTGAGCGCCCATAGGAGACGCCGAGGACCTGTCCGCCTCGGACGTGGCTATCGATCAACTGCGCGGCCAGCACGCCCATTCCCCGGCGAATCTCCTCCTCCGGCCGTTCGTTGGCAACCAGCACTCGCGCCTCGTGCAATCCAAAGCACTCCACGAGCTGATCCTCGAGATCGTGATTGCGTCGCCACGGGTAGTTGATCGTGATGTGAACGATGCCACGTTCCCTGGCCTCGTCGAGCATCCGGGAGATCGTGGATCGAGAGGTGCCGATACGCTGGGATATCTCCTCCTGAGTGAGTCGCTCCTCGTAATAGAGGACCGCGACATCGATGAGAAGATCATCGGATTCATTTGGAATAGCCTTCGCAGGAGAGCGGCGCATTCGTTTCCCCATTGGCATCATCCCTCTCATTCGTAATTGAACGCCAGTTCGGCGGAAAGTCCAAGGTGTTTCAAACCTGCGGATTATTAAGAGGATACGGCATATTTGCACGTATGCGCAATCACTAGAAATTTATCTCTTGACTGGGTGGTGGTCAGGTGATTAATATCCGATTCGATTTCACTTGATCGAATTGCGTATTTGTGCAATACGCGCACAAATATGCATGATGTTGTTGGGCGGATGTGGATGCTTGAGAGACTCAAAGAAACCGTCTGCAAAGCCAATCTTGACCTTGTGGCCAGGAGATTCGTGTTGCTGACGTTCGGCAACGTGAGCGGTATTGACCGCGAACGCGGCCTCGTTGTTATCAAGCCTTCGGGCGTTGACTATGCCTGCATGGTTCCGGATCAGATGGTGGTTGTCTGTCTGGAAACAGGGAATGTGGTCGAAGGCGATCTCAAGCCCAGCTCTGATACTCCGACGCACCTTGTGCTCTACCGGGCATTTTATTGTGGAACGATTCGGCAATTTGGCTCCGCATTCGTGTCCGGGTGTGCTGGTCGCCAGCCACGGACCTTTCGCATGGGGAAACACGGTCGAGAGTGCTGTGAATCATACCGAGGTCTTGGAATATCTCGCCAGGCTGGCAAACGAGACCTTTCGAATCAGGCCCGAAACCGACTCAATGCAGTCAGTACTGCTCGAAATGCACTTTTCTCGTAAACACAGCAGCAAGGCGTATTACGGACAGAAACAAGCTCAAGAAGTGGCGCTTCAGGCTCTCTCTGATCGAGAGTCTAAAGCGCTAACAACCATCAAATCAAGAGATAACCAAGGTACTGTACAGGGTTCCCATAGCAGCTAAATGCACAGTACCGTACCGAACGTAGACAGGTAGTAGAGCCACAAATAGGATGACTACCGTTAAGAGAAAACTGAAGTTCACCCGCATGTGGGTGTCCGCCTTCGGGGGTTTGAACCGGCTGAACTGGCGGCTTCGCAGAACCGGTGAAAGGCAAACGTCAGGGGAGTGGACACAAGGAGCTTCTCTTCAACACTGCTTCAAATGCAAACCCCGGGATCAAAATGCGGAGACAGTGTGGTCGCCGCAAGTGGTCCGGGTCCAACGGCAGAAACGCCGATTGAAAGGAAACGAGAAATGACACGAAATCCAAGATCTGAGGCCAGGTCGCTCGAAATATTGCAATGGCTATCAGTACCACTGATGTTGGTAGCTGCTCTGGCAGTGATGTTCACGATGTGTTCGTCACCAATGAGCGCGCAAACTTCCAACGGTACGATCATCGGCACGGTCACGGACGCCACCGGCGGCGTCGTTCCCAACGCCACGGTCACCACGACCAACATCGGCACCAACCAGAAGAACACCACAAAAACCGGTGCCGCAGGCGAATTCCGCTTCATGAGCCTTCTGCCCGCACAGTACAAGGTTGAAGTCAGCGCTCCCAACTTCAAGCGCTTCGTCCAGGACATCGTCACCGTTCCGGTCGGCACCACTGTCACCCTGAACGCCAGCCTCCAGGTCGGCTCCGCGACGGAAACCGTCGAAGTCACCACCGAGGCCCCCCTGCTCCAGACCGAGTCCGGCTCCGTCGGCTCCCAGGTCGAGGGCAAGGTTGTCCAGGAAATGCCCCTCAACGGCCGTAACGTCATGAACCTGCTCGCGCTGGTTCCCGGCGTCGTTCCCCAGCAGAGCACCTCCGGCGCACCCGCCGGCAACGCCGCGCTCACCGGTCCCTTCCACACCTACGTCAACGGCTGGGGCAACTATGCCATCGGCGGCGGCATCGCCAATGAGAGCGCCCAGTACATCGACGGCGCAGGTAACAACATGCTCGGCGGCAACTCTCCCGCACTCGTCATGACCCAGGACATGGTCCAGGAGTTCAAGGTTGAGTCCGGTGCGGTCAGCGCTGAGTACGGCCACTTCGGCGGCGGCGTCATCAACATGACCTCCAAGAGCGGTTCCAACCAGTTCCACGGTTCGCTCTACGAGTACTTCCGCAACACCCACCTGAACGCCAACGACTTCGTCTCCAACGCCAACGGGCTTGGAAAGTCGCCCTTCCACCAGAACCAGTACGGCGCTACCGTCAGCGGCCCCATCAAGAAGGACAAGGCCTTCTTCATGTTCTCCTGGGAAAACTACTCCATGCACAAGTCCCAGGGCAACACTGCCTTTGTGCCCACCAAGGCCATGCGCGGCGAGGATTCCGCCTACCCCAACTACGCAATCCTGAAGAATCCTAACTTTTCGTCCGGCAGCTGCCCGGGGATTCTGAAGGGAACGGGTAGCAACGGCATTCCTAGTGGTTCGGCCGGCATCCCGCTTTCCTGCATCTCCAAGGTCGCCAACGTCATGAAGGGCTTTTACGCCTATCCCAACATGACCACCAACTCTCAGGGTAAGAACTTCGCCGATCAGCCTATCGCCGGCGACGATGCCTACCAGTACAACGTCCGCATCGATCAGAACCTCGGCAACAAGCAGCGGATATTCGGTCGCTACACCAAGTGGCACATGCAGGACATCGGACAGGATGACTTCACCGGCAAGCCCGGCAACAGCATCGCTGCCGACTTCGGCGCCACCGGCAACCAGTCCAGCAACATCGTTCTGGGCGACACCATCACCATCAATCCCACCACCATCGCCGACGTTCGCATCGCCTACATGCGCGACCATTTCTGGAACTACGGTTCCGCGCAGGGCAAATTCGATGTCACCAAGTTCGGCACCGCGGCATGGAACAAGCTCGGCCCCCAGATGTCCTTCAAGGAAACCCCGATCTTCGGCCTCATCGGATCGTACGGCTTCAGCGGACCCTGGAACATCCCCGTAGGAGCAAACCAGGTCGACACCTTCGAGTCGTTCTCGCTCAACTACAGCATCACCAAGATCATGGGCAAGCACACCATCAAGGTGGGCGGCGAGTCCATGCTCCGCAACCACAGCGGCATCGGCAACTACGCCTGGGACGGCGGCCAGACCATGTACTTCGGCTTTGGCCCCGGCGGCGACGAGTGGGGTTCGTTCATGCTCGGCGCATTCGGCTCCGACAACTTCCACACCGTCAAGAACTCCTTCTCCATCAACAAGTCCAATGGTGTGTATCTCGCAGACACCTGGCGGGTTAACGCCAAGCTGACCCTCAACCTCGGAATCCGTTGGGATATCCCCGGCGGCATCTTCGAGAAGAAGGACCGCATCACGGTCTTCCTTCCCACCACCGTCGACACCAACAACGGACTCCAGGGCGCGCTGGCCCTCGCCAACTCCCCTCTGTATAAGCCCCGTACCGTTTCGCCAGTCTTGTACACCCTGCTTGGACCCCGCTTCAGCTTCGCGTACAGCCTGAGCAACTCGCTCGTGGCCCGCGGCGGCTACGGCCTCTCGGCCGTTCCTCCGGATATGCCCATCGGCCTCATGGCCTTCAACTCCCCCGTCAGCGGCGTAGACACACTCTGCCAGGGCGGACCGACCAACAACTGGGACAGCCCCTGCACGGATAGGAACAACGTCCTCATCCAGCCGCTCGGCCGTACGGACATGAATCCCAGCCACGTCTTCTACAACCAGATGTTGCAGTCCCCTGTTCCCACCAACAAGTACCCCTACATGCAGCAGTGGAACCTCGCGCTGAGCAAGCAGTGGAAGGGTGACATCCTCACCGAACTCCAGTACGTCGGCTCCAAGGGAACCAAGCTTCCCTCTACCGGCGTCGGAACCGGAACCGGTGGCTCCTTCACCAGCATCGATCAGCTCGATCCCAAGTACTACTACATGGGAAAAACTGCTCTCTCCGCTACCGCTCCCTGCGCTAAGCTGGGCGGCACCGTCATGGCCGTCGGCAACTGCCTCCAGGCCTTCCCGCAGTACTCCGGCGTCCTTGACACCGGCGCAAACAACGGCAGCCAGAGCTACGAAGCCATCTCGCTCGTATCGAGCAAACGCTTCAAGACCGGTGGCGTTATCAACGCAAACTACACCTTCTCGCACATCATCGGCGATACCGACCAGCCCGGCTTCGGCGGCGGCGCGAACTGGCAGAACTTTGCCAATCCGGCAAGCGAGAAGTCCATTGGCTCCTACGACGTCAAGCACCGCGCCATCATCAACTACGTCCTCAACCTGCCCTTCGGCAAGGGACAGAAGTGGCTGAACCAGGGCGGCGTCTCCAACGCGATCATCGGTGGATGGCAGGTCAACGGCATCACGACCCTTCAGTCGGGATTCCCCTACTCCTTCGCCAACACCGGCGCAGACGGCACCCTCTTCCAGAGCGGTCAGAACTTCTCCAACGTCTGGGGCGCGGGTTCCGCGCGGCCTGACATTCTGCCCGGTTGCAACCTCAGCAACAGCCTCTCCTATCTGGAGAAGTATCGCCAGAATTCGTTCTTCAACAAGGCCTGCCTCGTGCCGGCGGGTACCTCCGCCCCCGGTGCCGCACAGAACGACATCCAGAAGCTGATGTTCGGCAACGCGCCGCGCAACACCGACGCAATCCGCGGACAGAAGCTAGTCAACTTCGACTTCACCCTGGGCAAGAACGTCTCCATCACGGAGCGGTACAAGCTGGCCTTCAAGGCGGAGTTCTTCAACCTCTTCAACCACCCCATCTTTGGTAACGGAACGACCGATATCGCCAACGGCTCATACGGCCAGTCCAGCCCCAACAACCAGCAGCGCCTGACCCAGCTCAGCCTGCGCTTGAACTTCTAACCGTGGTTCCAACCCGGGAATTGCAGCAATCCCGGAATGTAATGATGTACAAGAGAGCGGGGTGCGTAATGCATCCCGCTCTCTCGGCTTAAGGCTACTCGGGGAATTACGACTGGCCAACACCGGTTTCACAAGTGGAAATTCCTCGACAATCCCACACTCTTAGTGTGAATAGCCCACTGTAGAGACAATGAAGAATAGAACCGGCATCTTTTCCATCGCCCTGCGAATTCATGGGGTCGTGTCCATACTACTGTTGGACTCCGTCGCCGCGCTGAGTCAGAATACGGCCACAACAGCGCCGGATGGTACGAAGGCAAGAAATGTTCTCAACCTGCAAATGCATCATGCAACGATCTCGGTTGCGGACATCCAGGCGGAGACAAACTGGTACATCCTGACGCTGGGCTTCAGTTTTCCGTCCGGCTCGCAGGGCGTACAGAAGATCAATCCGAAGATGAAGGGCGGTCGGCTGATCATTCCGGGATTTCAGCTTGACCTCATTCAGTACGAAGGCTCGCAGCGGGCAAAAGCTTCTTCGCCAGTTTCCTCCAGCAGGGATACATTCACCTCGCCCTCACCGTTTCGGACGTCGATGCAGCCTACAGCTTTTTACAGGCCGCGGGAACAGATGTCACTGGGAACCGCAATAGAGAGGGCAAGCTGGGAACACTCGTCCTGCATGATCCGGAAGGCAATGAATTGGAGATCACCTCCCGTTAGGAGGGTTTCAGATCTCATACCTGCGCGGTGTACCTGAATCATTTATGCAACAGCTAAGCTAGCGGGATGAAACCAGAACGAAGTTCTCGCCAGGGTCCGACGTCATTATCCCTGACTGGATGTCGATCAACCTGAATCTGGACGGAAATGTACAGAAGCTAGCTATCTGCTTGACTCATGCAGGCCCGACAGGATGTGCGTGTGATCCGGTCGCGCACCCAAGATATTGCGGTTACATGAGTGAAGCAGATAGCTAGCGTACAGAATCTACCGCGCGGCCGGTGCGCTCCTGCCACCGGGAGGCGTCCTGGTGAGCCTGGATCATGTCAGCTTTGGAGGCACTGCATGGGATCGTCAGCTC
The DNA here is from genome assembly GCA_903842065.1 of uncultured Acidobacteriaceae bacterium. GTDB lineage: Bacteria > Acidobacteriota > Terriglobia > Terriglobales > Acidobacteriaceae > Telmatobacter. Next base: position 34,645 of record CAIMKZ010000063.1, read on the forward strand.
CAGGCAGCGGCCGTTGGGTTCCGCCTGAAACAGGACCGGCCCCCGATCAAATTCTCCGATCTCAGAGTGCCTGCCGTCGACGAGCAACTGGGCGCGATGAGAGCCGCAGGCTTTGACGCAAAAGTAATATAGCAATCCTTCAACTGTCACCTAACAACACAAACCAGGCTAACGTGGCTGCGGTTTAGGTGGCCTTGGATCGGTTATAAAAACTGCTCAAGGCACTAAGAAGCGACTTCGTTCTGGTCTGCTGCCTCACTCGGAGCAAGGCAGCAGTCGTCAACGTGCGTTCTTGCACTCAAAGGTGGTGCCTTTCCCAACGCAGTCCTTTTCGTAATCGGGCGTGTAGAGGCTGGAGCCGAGCCAGTTGTAGATGCTCGCAGGAACCTTCATCGGGGGGCCCTGAACGAAGTTGGCGGCGTCGGTGATCGATCCTGTGCCGGTGTACTTCGCCGTGTACGGATAGGGGTAGACAGGGCGGGTCATGTCGGGCTCTGCCACAGTCTGCGCCGCCGAGCCAGGCCCGAGGTTGTTCGCACGCTGCGGGATGTGAGTGGCGACCAGGGCGCCGGGAGCGATGCCCTGTTCGACCCAGGCCGTGAGCGGAGCGAGGAAATCGCGGATGCCAGGTCCCTGTCCGCCTCCGCAGTGATAGACGCCTGGAAACAGATAGAAGCGCATGAAGCTGTCAACGGCCTTCTGGCCAAGAGTCTTCTCGAGCGCGGCATAGTAATTGAGACTATAGGCAGTGGGAACCATCACGTCGGCCAGACCGTGCCAGAGCAGCAGCTTGTGGCCGGCATTGGCGAAGGCGGCCAGATCGGCGTCTGTGCCGTCGTAGATGTAGTGCAGCTTGGTGAGCGCGTCGAACGTGCTCTTGTCGAACTTAATGTCAGAAATCTGGAATGACTCCGGCAGCGGAGGATCGGAGAACAGGCTACGTACGGCTTTGGCGGTTCCGTCGCGGGCTTCCTGATAGTTGGCGGCGATGGCTGAGCCGCTGGCGATGAGACCGGCCCAGGCCAGTTCAGAACCAGGCAGCGGGCCAGTTGGAACAAGTTGGTTACCCTTGTCGTCGTGGGCCGAGCGATAAACCTCCATCGTGACGCGGGTTTCGTCGGCAGACAGACATGTTGATGGGTCCTGGCCCGCCTTGCACTGAATAACACTCAAATTTGGGTGGCAGTTGTAGGGATCCGAGACCAGGCCGTCCTTAAGACCGTCTGCGGCGTCGCACTGATCGAGCACGGTCTTGTGGATAAGCGGTAGCTTGTCGTTGTGGAGGATGGCGTTGCCGTCAGGCCGGGAGTTCAGCACCATGTTCCATGTGTTGTAGATGCCGTTGTTGACGGTCATGGGCATTGGAGAGCATCCGGCGGCGACGCCATCGTAGTCGTTCGGATACCGTTCGAGGTCAACCATACCTTCACGCGCCGGCTCGGAGCAGGCGGCGAAATAGGTGTACTTGGGCCCCTGGTTGTAAAACTTATTGATCAGCGCCTTGGAACTGAGGACGATAAGGTGCATCGAGCGGTAGCCGTAATCGACGCGATGCGCATAGTCGGTGGCGAATACTTCTTCGTGTGCGCGGTGGCCAAGGTCGCTCCATGTTGTCGTGACCCACTCGCCCATGCCCGCGGGCGGCCGGTAGCCGTTTCCAGAGAAGAGAAGCCGCTGCGACCAGTTGGTTGTGGGCAGATGCACCTCAAAGTCGATGAAGTCCTCGATGATGATCTTGACTTTGCAGTAAGCGGGAATCTTCCCGTCGCTGACGACCTCTGCGGATAGAATCTTCGCGGAGGCACCAATGGTCTTGGAGATATCGGCGGCGGTCAATGTTGCGCAGTCAGCAACGGGGGCAACGGCGGGCAGATTGAGCGGCTGCGTCGCGGTTTGGGCAGTGAGAAGCAGGGGTGAAACTGCCACAAAAAGGAATGTCGATCCCTGCCTAAGAAAATTTCGAATGATCACGAATCACCGCTTTCGTAGTTGATGCGAGGGGCTGTAAAGTTGGAGCCGATGGAGTAATGCCGACCGGCCTTGTCCATGCCTTCATGACCGCTCAACCCTTTTATCTCGCCATATCAAAATCAACACGCCAAACGTGTCCAGGTCGCTACCCTTGTACCGGCGATAGCCAGGACATCTTGCGGCGATAGTGGATTTCGGCATCGGACTTGATCCGCGAGGCATAAATCTGTGCTCGAGTGCCATCCTGCAAAACGGCCTGCTTGTCGCAGGCAAAATCTCAATAATGCAGTGTGCGCCCGGACGGACTATGTACCCACAATCTCTCTATAGTTCGCAATGCTAAGTTGGCTTATTTATTCTGTCTACGTTCGGTACGGTACTGTGCGTAAGTGGCAGCTTGAACTTCTGTACAGTACGCTTGCCATGCGATTGAATTTTATAGGTTTAATGTATTCTCGGTGCCCGGCTGCGCAACCTGAATTGGACGCGGAGCCAACGGAACGGCTCTCTTTCGAGAGCCCTCGCACACTTCAAAGGCGGGTTCTTATGATGAGCAAAACACATCTGGCTGGAGAGCCCCTACCAGGTGTAGACCGCAACCACCTGAGGCGGCCCGGGATTCCCGTTAATCACATTGGTCTTCAGCACAAGCTGCGCGTTTTGCTGGGCACGGAAAGCGGGAGGCAGCAAGCGGGCATATTCTGCGTCGGTCAGCAAACTGCATGCGGAAACGGTCCCGTAGGGCCATAGCCCACCCAAAGACAAAACCCAGTGGCCTGTCTCTGCATCAAGATAGCGCGAGACAATTGCGTAATCGACGTCTGCGCGCTCTCGGGTGTCTGCCACGGTCCACTTCCGGCTGGATGGATTCTGAGAATCCTGTATCCACCTGGCACGTGTGACAGGATCGACACGCTCGCTATAGCGAAGCTTCGAAAGCAGAATCAGGGACCATGGGTTTATCCCGCCGATAATCACGACGGGTTCGTGGCGCAGGTCATCGAAACTCAGCTCGGAGGATCGTCTCAGGATCGTCTGTTTGCCATGGAGAGCGATCCGATCCGTGATTTTATTGGCGAGAAAGGCGTCAACTGCGGGGAAATAGGCTGCGAAGATGGGCGAATTATCCTTCTGAGGCATCTCTCGCGAAGCGATCACTCGGGCGACCAGATCCAAAGGCTCAACACCCTGCGCCCTTGCCTCGGTCGGCCAATCATCACCGGAGATCAACAAAGTCAAAGGCGCCTGCTGTCGCGTCAGCGGTTCCCAAATCGCAAATTCGGCAATATTGGATGATTTAGAGCGGATCAGCAATACAACGGCTATAAGAATCGCGAGTACACCGGCAGTGACCCATAGCATCGGCTTGCGCCAAAGGCCTCTGGGCAGTGTGGCAGGAGCCTCGCCCGTGCTGGTAGTAACTCCAGGGCGGCCATCTGGGGATTCAAGGTTCTTTGCCGTCAGTATTACTTCTGAGGTTTCCGGTGTGGAGGGGAGAGAATCGAAATCGAATTTGGGAAGGTAACTCCCCGCGACCAGACGAATTTTGACCGTGTGGCGACGGCTCGGATCCTGATACCACTGCCCCAGTCGCTTACGAATCTCATTGGCGGTGATCCGGACTATTGGGTCAGTTGCTGTATCGTAACTGGCGACCCGGCCGAAGACCTCTGCGCCCAGCGTGCGCTCTTTCATGCCGTCGTGATCTCCGGCGAGAGCATGTTCGACCAGACGCCGTAACAGCGCTTGACAACGCTTACTGCTACTGAATGCATGATCAGCGAGGATCTGATCCAACTCATCTGTGATGGCCGCGCGTTCGCTATCGCTCCACGACTGGCGCACCGGTTCCTCAACCGGTCTTGGATCGTGATGGATGGGATTCACTGCCATGTGACGCTGTGTGTTGTAGGTCTGAACGCAAGCGAAATTCTAGCATGGTAACAATTTGGACGCCAGCTCGCCTCGCGTTTCATAGCATAAAGCGCACAAAAGAAACAGAAAACTGCGGTACTGTACAGGCCGCTGAAGTCGGTGTTTGTGCACAGTACCGTACCGAACGTAGACAGCCAATTTTTCTCGCACCTACAATCCGTGAGTTATTGGCAGCATTTTTTCACGGCTTTGTCATCCTTGCATTCTTCACGGGATCAGGAACTACGACTACTGTGGCGAACCCGCTTTTGAGAATATGTGCAAACTGATCCCATTTTAGATAAGTTCCTTGTACTTGCAGGGGGCATTGCATAGCACTTCGGGAGGCAGGCGGATAGGCCTGCTCCGAGTCCGAGCCTGGGCTGCACTCGCGTGTCTATCAGCAGTGGGCAGCTCCGTGATGAAACCAGGTAACAAAAACGTGAGGCAAGATCAACCATGAAAACAAATGTTCAATTATCTGAGGCCAGAATCCTTAGGAAGAGCCCGGTGCTGATGATCACGGCGATCCTTGGGATCCTAATCGTGGTAATGAGTAACCTCTCGCCTTCCCCCCTCCAGGCGCAAACCTTCTATGGAACGATCACAGGAACGGTAATGGATGCGTCGGGGGGCGTGATTCCCAACGCTACCGTGACTGCAATCAATATCGGCACCAACGAATCCCGCACCATGAAGACGAGCGCGGCGGGCGAATACCGCTTCGTTAACCTTGTACCCACAACCTACAGGGTTGAGATTGTAGCGACGAACTTCAAGAAGTTTGTGCAGGCCAGCGTTCCAGTGCTGGTTGATTCCTCGATCCGCGTGGACGCCAAGCTGGAAATCGGCGCGGCGAGCGAGACCGTCGAAGTGACGACGCAGCCTCCCATGCTTCAGACCGAGTCAGGCTCGGTGGGCGCCCAGGTTGAGAGCAAGACCGTGCAGGGCATGCCCCTGAACGGCCGCAACACCATGAACCTGCTCACGCTGGTTCCGGGTGTCATCGCCGGGAGCAATTCAGCCGGCCCGGTGGGCGGCAACAGCGGCAACTCGCATACCCAGATCAACGGCTTTGGCAACTACGCCATCGCCGGCGGCATCGGCAACGAAAGCGGCAACTATGTGGATGGCGCTCCCGCGAATATGCTGGGCACCAACGTGGTGGGCCTGATCCTGAGCCAGGACGTGGTGCAGGAGTTCAAGATCTCGATGAACGCGGTCAGCGCGGACTTTGGGCGCTTTGGCGGCGGCGTGGTTGAGATGACCAGCAAATCCGGTTCCAACCAGTTCCACGGCACGGGGTACGAGTACGTGCGCAACACCATGTTGAATGCATTGCCGTTCTACTCCAAGTGGGGATTGGCCTCAGGCGTCAATCCGACCGCTCCGCCCTACCATCAGAACCAGTACGGCGGCACCATCGGCGGGCCGATCTGGAAGAACAGGATCTTCGGCTTCTTCGGCATCGAGAATTACGTGCAGCACGTCTCGGCCAGCGGCAACGGCGTGGTGCCCACGGCCATCATGCGCGGCCAGAGCACCAACTATCCGAACATGGCCATCTTCAACCACCGGATCGTCGATAATTCCACCAAGGGCTGCGCGATCGTGAAAGATCCCATGGGCGCGGGCACAAATACCTGGGGTGTGCCGTCGAGCTGCTGGGATGCCTCCGCGCAGGTCATGAAGCAGTTCTATCCGCTGCCCAACAACCCGGCCTTCAGCCAGGACGACCTCACCCCCAACAAGGGCGGCCAGAACGACTGGCTGGCGCTAGACCATGTCGGCAACACTACGCTCAACTACAGCGTGCGCGGGGATGCGAATATCAGCAGCAAGCAGCGCCTCTTCGGCCGCTACTCGGTGTGGAGCATCCAGGACATTCCGCAGGATAACTATGCCACCGCCTCCCCGGCCCTGCCCTTCAATCACACCTTCGGGCAGACGCGGTTCTTCAACCACGGCATTACGGTAGGCGACACCTACACGGTGAACCAGAACACGGTCGCCGACATCCGCCTCTCCTGGGACCGGATGACGCAGTTTAACTTTCCCGTGCCGGAACACAACAAGATGGATGAGTCCAAGTTCGGCCCGGCCTATGCCACCATCGCAAACACCGAGACCTTCCACAACCAGCCGACGATCACTTTCGGAGCCGGAAACAATTATTCTTACCAGCTCACGGTTCCCATGCAGGCCGCCCAGACCGACATCTATGAAAACTTCACGCTGAATGCCAGCGTGGTGAAGATCGTGGGCAGGCATACGTTCAAGGTCGGCGGCGAAACGACGCTGCGTAACCACAGCGGCATCGGCAACTTCGCCTACTACGGTGGATACTTTGTGTTCTCGCCGCACGAGACGGGTGCGCCAAACGGAAGCGGAGGTTTGACTTCCGCGACAGGCGACGAGTACGCCTCGTTCATGCTCGGCGCCTACGACAGCCTGATCTGGCAGACACAGAAGAACGCCTTCGCCATTAACTGGTCGCACGCGCTGTTTGTAACCGATACATGGCGCTTGGGCCAGAACCTGACCGTCAATCTGGGCGCGCGCTGGGAGTACCCGGGCGGCATCTACGAGAAGAAGGACCGCGACGCGGTATTTCTTCCCGCTGTAACCGATCCGAATACGAACGCTTCAAGCCCCGCTGGTAATCCAAACCCGCAGAATGTACCGGGAACTCTGGCCCTTGTGAACACGCCCCTATCGCCGGGACGGGGCCTTTCGCCGGCCCACAATAACCTCGTTGGGCCGCGCATCAGCTTCGCGGAGCGCCTGAAATGGGATTCGGTCATTCGCGGCGGATATGGCATCAGCTACCTGCCGCCGGATATGCCGGTGGGCCTGATGGCCTTCAACTCGCCGGTCAACGGCTATCAAACCAATAACGTCGTTGGCTACACTGGAAACACCATGGCCGCGCCGGGCTACTTCCTGGCGAACCCGCTGCCCGCGACTGCGCCGACCGGATACCTGAATGCGTATCCGAACGGCTTGTCCCAGCCTCCAGGAAGAACCGACCCCAATCCAACCCACCTGTATCTGGGTAACTCGATCGCTGTGCCGATGAAGGACACGCGCTATCCCTATATGCAGCAGTGGAACGTGGCCTTCAGCAAGCAGTGGAAGGGTGACCTGCTCACCGAAGTCGCCTACATGGGCTCCAAGGGAACCCATCTGCCCGATGCCGGCGTCACTGTCTCCGGACAGAACGGCCTGAGCGGATTGGGAATTGACCAGCTCGACCCGAAGTATTACTACCTGGGGACTAGTGTCCTGGGATCGAACAAGGCAGCCGATTACACGACCGCCTTCGGGCCGGGAGTGACCTCCTGCCCGCGCTACAACGGAACGAACACCCTGAAAGGCACGCCCCTCGTCATTCCGGTCTATCAGTGCCTGGAGGCGTTCCCACAATTCTCCAATGTCATCAACATCAACAGTAACGGCGGCAGCACGCACTACAGCGCCGTCTACGTCAGCGTACAGAAGCGCTTCCGCTCCGGCGGCGTAATCAACGGCAGCTACACCCGCTCCAAGGCCATTGGCGACACCGACCAGCCCGGAACCGGCAACAACTTCCAGAACTTCTACGATCGCGCCTCTGAGAAGAGCGTTTCGTCCTTCGACATTCCCAACCGCATGGTAGTCAGCTACGTGATCGATCTGCCCTTCGGCAAGAATCAGAAGTGGCTGAACCAGGGCGGCGCGCTTAACTACATTGCGGGCGGCTGGCAGGTGAACGGCATCGCCTCGATGCAGAGCGGCGCAGCCTTCGCCTTTACCTACACCAACCCGGGCTTCCTGTTCACGCAGGGCAAGGGTAACGCCGGAACCTCGCGTCCCGATCTGCTGGCCGGATGCGACCTGAAGGGCTCGGGCGGAAACGTCTACCAGAAACTCATGACGCAGGGCACAGGCAAGTCGTGGTTCAACGCATCGTGTGTTGTGCCTCCGGGCGTGACCACCGCTAACACGATCACCAGCGGGGGTAACCCAGCCGGAAGCGGACTAACGGTTGCTACAACGGGAACCCCCAACCTGCTCGCCTTCGGCAATGCGCCGCGCGCAGTCAATTCGGTTCGCGGCCCCATCAACCAGAACTGGGATCTCGCGCTTTCGAAGACGACCCCGATCTGGGAGCACGTGAACCTGCTGCTCCGCGCCGAGGTCTTCGACCTGTGGAATCACCCCACCGTCGGCAATGCCACTGGCGCGTTTAACTCGGGAGCCGCTAATGGCCTCGGCTACGTCAACCCCAACAACATCGCCAATGCCGGAACCGGCGGCATGCGCTTAATTCAGCTCAGCGGACGCATCACGTTCTAACCGTGCAACTGAATATCACACACTTCTCTTAACCCGGCCGGAGGACGCCTACAGGGGTCCTCCGGCTCAACAACGACAGCGGTATTTAACAGCCCCCGGCGTGCTTGTAAGCCTGTATGAAGTAGCCGCGTGTCAGCAGCACTCTCCGAAGAGTAGAAGTGATTCGGTCGAGGGTGGCCTCATTGGCCGTGCTCTACGCACGGAAAACTTTCTGACGCAATTATGGAAACATCCTGCAGGGCATGTACGTCTGACAAATGACCACTAGCGAATGTGCAACCAATGCACATTCGTGCGTTCCGGAAGTGTAAGCGAAGAGAGGGAAGTATATGAGTGCAGTACAGCTAGTTCAGCGCTGGGTATGGCGGCTCTATCACGTGGATGAAAACTCCAAGGCCACCGATATTGGTCTGTTGATTCTTCGCGTTCTGGTAGGCGTTTGCCTGATCTTCCACCATGGCGCAGAGAAGCTTTATTCCTTCAACGAATTATTGACCCATCCGGTTATGAACCCGATCGGCATCGGCGTTGTCCCATCCACCATTTTTGCCGGCTTTGCCGATGGGGTCTGCGCGCTGATGGTCCTGCTCGGACTGTTTTCGCGCTATGCGGCGTTCTTTGCTCTGATCTGCCTCAATACTGTGTGGTGGCTCATCAACAATGGCCTGAAGCGCTTGCTGTGGCTACCCATTCCGGCGGCCGGAGCACGCGGTGTGGCGGGCGCAGGACGCATGGGCCAAATAGCAGGTGGACCAGGCGGTCCAGGCGGCGGCACAGGAGGCCCCGGTCACATGGCAGCACAGGGTGCGCTACATGTGGGGCAGGCGGCAGCACAGGGCGCGCAGCATGTGGGGGAGGCGGCGGCCCAGGGCGCGCAGCAATTAGCCCGTGTCGTCCACTCGCTGCCCAACTACCTGAACGTACCAATATATATTCTCGGGTTCCTGGTGATTTTCATCGCTGGCCCAGGGCGTTACAGCCTGGACAAGATGCTGGAAGCGAAGATGCGCAAGAAGGCGGCAGCTTCGGCCGACTAGCGTCGAGCCGGCGCATGCACTTGTGTGCCGCGCGGCCCGCAACGGCGCAGCAGGTCACCGATATAAGTTCACCGCTTCAATGGCAAGAGAGGATTGGAATATGGCATTACCGAAATTGTTTCATGTGAATCAAGACTCGCCGACCGCCGATTGGGCGCTTCTGATAGTAAGGATCCTCATCGGATACAACCTGTTCCTCAACAGTGGACTTCCGAAGTTGCTCCATCTTTCAAGCTTGATGGAAGCCAATGTAGAAGGTCTTGGCAGCCTGAGTGCTGTTGTCATGCTGTACGCTGCGTTCGCCCTAGGCATCTGTCCCCTGCTTGTATTTATCGGGCTGGCTACTCGTTACGCGGCGTTCTTCGCAATGATCGCGCTGGCGGGCACGGGCATCTTCATAGACCATTTCTTCACGTTGAACTATCTTGATCCGGGCCACAACAGCCATCCTGAGGTCGTGTGGCTGTTCTGGGCGTGCTACTTGGCGGTGATCTTCACTGGCCCTGGCCGCTTCAGCCTCGACCGGATCATTTCCAGATCATCCCGCCAAACCCGGCACGCTGCTGCTTAGAGAGATTGAGATTTGGCCAAGTGTGCGAACCAGTGCATTCCACGGCCCGATTCCGGAAGTATTTGACTCAGTCAACTAGTGCATCGGCCCGATCACGCTGAAGTTCTACCACTTCGATAACAGGCGGCTGGTTCCAGATAAGAATTGGCCCGCTAAATCTCCCGGATTACAGAAAGAAGGAGAAAAGCATGCATCTTCGTCTCATACATCTTGTATTGCCAGTGGCATTGCTCGGGGCATTTCCTGTGGCGAGAGCCCAAGACGAGAAGTTGGTTATCAAGAAAGAACTTTCCCTGCGCCTTGAGATCGAAGCTGCGCAAGCTGCCATCGACGCCTGCGCGGCCAAGAAGGTTGCGGTCCACGTGATTGTCATGGATCCCGACGCCAACGTCCGATTGCTGCTGATCCCCGACGGTGCCCACTACGACACGTTAGACGGCGCACGCGGTAAAGGATATACAGCAGCAATGACTGGAGAGCCGACCATCAATCTGATGAATCGGCGTGGCGACAATCCCCCGACACTGCCCAAGGATCCCAAGATGGTGTTTCTGGGTGGAGCGGTACCGATCAAGATCGGCACCGAGATCATTGGTGTGCTGTCGGCCGGCGGGGGAGCTCCCGCGCAGGACGCGGAGTGCGCGCAGGCAGGCGTGGACAAAATTCGGCCTTACCTGAAGTAAACGGCCGCAGCGAGGATTGGAAGGAGAAGACATGATTCCATCGATTGGAAAGATGGCTGTGGCGGTTGCCTTGGCGCTCGCTATACAAACCGCGGTTGGGCAAGGTCCGGGAGGACAGGGTATGGGAAGTCCAGGAGGACAAGGCCCCGGTGGTCCCGGTGGACAGGCCCTCAACTTGCCGCCAGGCATAGTACGTACGGATGTTTCAACCGTTCGCGCTTTGACATATCAGTATTCCCTGCAAGCGGCGCAGGCGGCTATCGATGCGTGCGCGGCTACCGATCCCCACATTGCTGTTGTTGTGGTCGACACGGCTGGAAATCCGCGGTTGATCATGGTGGCCGACGGCGCCAAGTCAAGCCTGGTTGATGCTGCCCGGCGTAAAGGGCACACTGCGGCCGGAGTTCGGCAGGTAACCAGCGTAGAGCAGAAAATCATACAGGCTAATCCGACGCTGATAATTCCTCCGCAAGCGGACTATCTCATGGCGCCCGGGGGAGTACCCATCCGCGCTGGAACGCAGGTGGTTGGTGGCATCGGCGTCGAAGGTGGAGATCCGATGGAAGCCGAGAAGTGCGCACAGGTCGGAGTGGACAAGCTGAAAGATGTATTGAATCCCCAGGCTCCCGCTCCCAATGGCCCAAGCCTAAATGCTCAACCTACCACTATGCCCAAATGAGTCAGTGATCCGTACTTCAGCAGCCAAAATCAGTGCTTCGATACAAGGACCGGCACCGCATTTCATACCTGAAACTTCTACTCATTCTCGAAAGGTGCAAACTTCGTATGTTTCTTCAATTGTTCATTCGACGCGTCCCGGTTCTTCTTTTCGCCATGGCATCGTCTGTTTTTCTTTGCGCCGAGTCCCTGTCCGGCACCTCGGGCGTGAAGCCATTGGATTTGCCGGTGGTCAGCCCGGTGATGGATTGCACCGCGCTAGCGGCTGTCGAACATTTCCAGACCGTCGGCACTCCCGTCAAAATCACCTCCGCCAAAGTCGTTGACGACGGCAAGCCTACTGCATACTGCGATGTCCAGCTCTTATTCGACAATTACTCGACATCGGATGTGCACCTTCCTGTTTCAAGCTGGAACCAGCGATTCCTGGGCGGTCAGAACGGATCGGCGCAGGGATTCGTTACGATGACCCGGCAGGACATCGGCCAGCGCGGTCGCGAAGACGCCTTTGCCAACAACGCTCAGCTCCGCGTCGACTTTGCCTACCGCATGATGCATCTGCAGGTTCTGGCTGCCAAGGCGCTGATAGCCAGGTACTACAACCAGGCACCCAAATTCTCCTATTACAACGCCTGTTCCGAGCCCGGGCGCGAAGGCATGATGGAGGTCCAGCGCTTTCCTGATGACTTCGACGGTGCCGTCACTGGCTGCCCGCCCATTAACGACGTCATCAACAATGGCCTCTTTGAGGCGTGGAACATCCGTACAAATACCAGGGCAGATGGCAGCCTGATCATCACGTCCGACATGCTGCCTCTCCTGCACAAAGCCGTCCTGGACGAGTGCGATGCCCTAGACGGCCTAAAGGATGGCATCGTTTCCGATCCACTCAACTGCCATCCCAAGCTCACCGAAATCCAATGCAAGCCGGGCCAAGACCCGAGCTCGTGCCTGACCGCGGAACAGATCCATGTGGCACTGGAGCTTTATCGGGGTGCCCATGACGAGAAGGGCGGCAAACTGGAGGCGTTCGGCGTGACACCCGGCTCCGAGATGCAGTGGACGGCCGTGATCGCGCCCAACCCGCCGGCCGCAGGGCGTCAGATGATGTCTACCGACCGGCAAGGCACACTGTATGCCTTACGTTCCGAATTTTCTTATCCGGCCCTCGGCACAAACTGGCAGTTGAGCGAACTGAAGTTCGACCGTGCCGACTTTGACAACTTCACAAAACTGCATTATCTCTACGATGCAACCGACCCGGATCTGTCGGCTTATTACAAGGCTGGACACAAGCTGATCATCTGGCAGGGTCTTGCAGATAACAACGTGCTACCGGCCCATACCATCCTCTACTACACGGCGCTGCAGAAGACCATGGGCGAAAAGATAGTCGATCAGTTCGTGCGCTTCTATGTGCTGCCAGGCGTTGGCCACTGCGGCGGCGGCGACGGACCTTCCATTCGCGACTTTCTCACCCCGCTCCAAGTGTGGGTTGAACACGGCATAGCTCCCGGAGCCTTACCCGGTGCGCACACACCCCAGCAGGCTCGCGCCCAAGGTGGTGGTATGGGCGGCCAGGGTGGCCCCGGCGGTCCTGGAGGTATGGCACAAGGTGGGCCGGGCGGACCCGAGGGCATGGGAGGCGGTGGTCAGGGTGGAATGGGCGGCATGGGCATGGGCGGCATCATGGGGCAGGGTGGCGCCCAGGCAAAACCCGATCTCACCCGGCCAATCTATCCGTATCCCTACCTCGCCAAATACACGGGCAAGGGCGACCCCAAGGACGCGGCCAACTTTGTCCAGGGTCCGGCGCGCCCGGCTCCGGCAAGCGTGTTCGATTGGTGGGGTGCCAACTTCTACACGCCGCACTATGAAAAGTGGTGCACGGGCAATGGCGCTATTTTGAGCTGCACGGATTCGCGCTAACAGATATTGCGGCCCCTGCTTCGGCCGGGGCCGCGTTGTTCGTTTGATTTGGCACTGTAAGTCTTCAGAAAGAATGAAGCAAATGAAAGCATATTGGATGTTGGTCATGGTCACCGCATTGACTGTGCTGTGCGCCACTCCATCCTGGGCACAGCGGGTTCAACTGGATGACACATGGGGTGGTGACAGGCAGTTGGCTCCATCGATCATGAGGACTTATATTCCACTGGGTCCCGGTGTTCCTGGAGTCATGTACCAGCCGGTTTCTTCCGGCGAGAAGAGCCATATTGCCATTGTCGTCATGCATGGGGCTGATTATCTGACCTTCCCAACATGCATGGAGCTTTCAAAGCGAGGGTATCGAGTGCTCTGCGCCAATCCCACCGGAAGCGGTGACGGGCCATTGTTGAGTGTCAAGCTGGCCGTCGCCTACGCCCGCCATTACCCCGGAGTTCAAAAGGTAGTTCTCTTCGGGCACAGCGGCGGCGGTGTATTGATGTCGACTTACCAAAACATCGCGGAGAACGGGCTGAAGGCCTGCCAGGGGCCTGAAAAGATCTACAAATGTTCCGATAGCGTTGCAGCCCTGCCTCCGGCTGATGGCGTAATTCTTGAGGACGCCAACTGGGGAATCATGGGTTTGCTCAGCCTGGATCCTGCAGTGGTTGACTACAGCAACGGCATGAAAGTCGATCCCGACCTGGACCTATTCAATCCCAGGAACGGATTCAATCCGGCGGGATCAAATTACAGTCCTGATTTCATCCACAAATTTCAAAGCTCCGTTGCCAAGAAATACAACCAGCTGGTCAAGACGGCACAAGACAGATTGACTCTGATTGAAGCAGGGCAGGGACGCTTTGCAGACGATGAGCCGTTCCCGATTGCCAGTGGCGGTAGCAGCGTTCCGAACAATAAGCTGTTTGCGCAGGACGTCAGATTCATGTCCCATACCAAGGGTTCCTGGCCTCTTATTCATGCAGATGGATCTGTCACCACGGAAATTGTCCACACCGTCCGTGTTCCGGAGAATCCAAAGACCGTAACCCCCTACCTGAACACAGGCGGGTCGAACGGGACTGTGCGGGCGTTTCTGCGCAGCGCAGTTCGGGTTAGCGATGATTTTGGCTTTGATGAAACCACGATCCATGGCGTCGACTGGACATCAAGCTACACCAATACAGTCGGCAACTCTAAGGGTATCCATGTTCCGCTGCTGTTCGTAGGAAACACTGGCCACTGGGAATACCTGGTGGGCGAAAGTGTTTACGAGTACGCTGCGAGCAAGGACAAATCGCTTGCCTTCATGGAGGGCGCTTTTCACTCGCTCAACACCTGTACGCCCTGCGAGAAATCGCCCGGCCAGTACGGCGATACGATCAAGCCACTCTTCGATTACATGGACAAGTGGCTGAGCCAGAAGGGCCGGTTCACGGATCGCGCGCAGCAATAGTACGGCGCTATTCGATGGCCCAAAGAAAGTCTTGAAGCACAAAGAGTGCGCGGATGCCGGTTTCGCCCGCTGGCGAAGTGTAAGCGGAAGATTCCGAATTCCAGGAGATAACGGCATGAAACCGAAGTTGCTTGTTCTAGCTTTCCTTGCCATTGCGATGGCAGTCAGCTTAGTGGTTCCAGTACATGCAGGTGAGTTGCGCGCCGGTGCGGCGAAAGTGTCCATCACTCCAACCCCAGATGAGTTCCCGTATCAGATCGGACGAGAGAAACCCTTCGTCGGTGTACACGATCAGGTATTTGCTCGCGCGCTGGTGCTGGACGACGGCAAGACCCGCGTCGCCCTGGTGGTTGAGGAAGTGGAATCGATTCAGGATCCCAAGGGGACCGTCTCCCAGATAGCGCAGGCACTGGGAGTGCCGGAGAGCAACGTGATCGTGAGCGCCACGCACACTCACGAGTCGCTTACGGTGTTCATTCACGGCAACCAACTGACTCCGACACAGCAGGAAGAGATCCAGCACTCGCGTCAAGGAGCAATCGATGCAGCCAAGCAGGCGGCTGCAAAGCTGCAACCTGCGAAGATTTCATTTGCGCGGACCGAGGCCTACGTCAACGTCAACAATGGCGAGCAGAACGGCATTGACTATTGGTATGACCCCAAGGGGCCGGCCGACAAGACGCTTGATCTGATCCGTGTGGAGAGCACAGGCGGACAGCCCATTGCGCTTGTAATCAACTACGGAATGCACGCCGAAACCATGTATCGAAGCGTGGTGAAGGATGGCGGCTACGAAGTAACCGGCGACATTCCCGGGAAGGTTTCCGACATGATGGAGACAAATCCCACGGGCGCGCCGGTGGTGCTGTTCACGGCGCCCGCTGAAGCCGATGAACTGGGGTACTTCAAGTCCCTGCAGCCGGCCCAGGGCAAGCTGCCGCAGGCCGATGAGGGAGCGGCCGGCTACGCACTGATGGATGAAATGGCGAGGCGGATCGCGGCCGCGGCCTTTGAGATCGAAGTTACGATGAAGCCGGGCGTTTCGAAGGTTACATTGCAGGCGGCGGCCGGCACGGCTGTTTGTCCAGGGGGCCGCACGCGCATGGATAACCAGACCCACCAGATCACGAGCACCGATGGGCCGCCGGTGACCATTCCGCTCGCCACGATCAGGATCAACGATATTGCGATTGCAGGCGTGGCGGCCGATATGGGCAACCAGATTGGCAAAGAGATCAAGCAGTCTTCGCCGCTTCCGGACACCATGGTGGTTTCGCAGCTGGCCGGCGCGGTGGGCTATATTCTGTCCGACGCCAGCTACGTGCATCCTGGCCATGGACTTGGCAGCTCGCCAGTGAAGGCCGGATGCGCAGAGACCGCAATACCGCAGGGGATAGCAGCACTGCTCGCTGCTCCCGGAAAGTAGCAATGAAAGTACGCGGCAACATCGCTTCTCCGGAGGCACCCGTTATGAACTCGATCTGAATGTCGTTGGGCGCTCGGGCCAATGTTGATCTGGATGAATGCCATCGTAAGTCAGGACGCTTAAAAGTTATCTGCGCGGGTACGAGTCAGTACCACTCACTGCACTTTCAGCGAAAGGGTAGTAATCATGTTTCAGAGATGCTCGAAGGTTCTCCTCAATATCTTACTCGGATTGATCTTTGCCACTCTTGCAGTGACAGCAGAAGCCGGCAGCCTGCGTGCCGGAGCTGCGCGAGTCGATATCACTCCTACGCCCGATGAATTTCCATTTACCGCCGAGGGCACAAGGCCGATCGCACCGTATGTAGGCGTTCATGATCCGGTCTATGCACGCGCTCTGTTTCTCGATGATGGATCTACCCAAGTGGCGATTCTGGTCGTGGATGTGACTGCGATTCCAAGTCCCGGCAAGTTTCTGCCCGCCATTGCTCAGGCTATTGGGCTTCCGGAAAGCAATGTGTTCTTGGCAGCCTCACATACACACAGTGTGCCTCTGGTCAACTATCACGTCGACTACCCCTACCAGGTGGGTACAACTTCTCCTCAGCAAGCGCATGAGATTGACCGGCTGCGCGATGGCGCAATTGAAGCTGCCCGCCATGCTAAAGCGGACCTGCACCCCGCGCGCGTGGCCTTTGGTCGCGGAGTAGCGTGGCTGAATGTTAATTCCAGCGATCCGCAGGGTCCATCGGACAAGAGTCTGGACGTTCTGCGCGTTGAAGGAACAGACGGAACACCGATTGCGCTACTGGTCGACTATGGCGTTCCAAGCGGTCTGGTGTCGGATAACTACAGGACCGAAGGCGGTGTGCAAGTAAGCGGCGATTTATTCGGAGCAGCCGCCCGCATGCTCGAGGCACAGTCACCGAAAGGTCCGGTTGTGCTGTTTGCCAGCTCGTCGGACGGCGATCAACGGTCACTCATTAGCGGGAATCTGCCGAAGGTCGGAAGCGTTCCCGCAGGCAATGCAGGCGAAGCTCAATGGGTAATCCTGGATGCTGTTGGGCGTAATCTCGCCAACGCGACGCTTGCCGTGACCGGTGCCATGCCTCAGGGCACTACTGAAGTAAAGATCAGTGCTTCCGCCAAGACCGTGATGTGCCCCGGCGAGCACCACGATTTCGATCCAAAGACCGGAAAGCCGGTTTTCACGGATAGAGGTTCTGTGCCGATTCCATTGAATCTCATCACCATCAACGATATCGCTCTGGCCGGAGTAGGCGGCAACGTATATGCCGAGATGGGAAAGAAGATCAAGGCCTCTTCGCCGTTATCGCAGACAACCTTGATTGGGGGAACCAGCGGCTCGGTTGGCTACATTCTTCCCGATGCGGACTTTAGTGCTGCTTCGCATTCTCTCGGTGGGGACCCGATGAAGGGCGGATGCGCGGAGAACGGCATCTTGCAAGGACTAGGCGAGATGATGCACGCAGCGAAGCGTTGAACAACCATAAGCCGAGGGTAGCAGGAACTATTGCTGTCTCCGCCGTTAGTAAGTCTGGCTGGTCAGGCAGGTCCGAGTGGAATTGCAGTAATGTCGGCCGCGCGGCACCAAGTTGCGATTGTTCGCATCTCGCGCGTCGCCCTTAACAGTTGCGGAGAAGATGGAGGAAAGAAATATGTTCTTGCGTGCACGGTGTGGAACTTTGGGCGTTGTCTTATTCTTGGCTTTAGTGGTTGCGGCGCAGGCGCAGCAGCCTCAGACCGGCGGGGCCCCCAACCCCAGACCCGGCGGCGCATCAGGCGGGCCGAACATTGGCGTACAATTTGCGCCCACGCAGACTGATCGCTATCACTCGGAACTGGTCAAACTGGGCGGCACAGCCGCTGACGGCCTGCTCTTCACACCGTCAACGCCCAGCCAGAACCCGCGCATTGCCATCGTCACCACATACGGCCCGCCTGCCGTCGAACTGGCTGGCCGCGGTTACCGAGTGGTTCTGGTCCGGCATCTCAACAAGTCAGGCGAAGTCTCTACTCCGTTCAACGGATTCGAAGAGATCTCGCGCGGCATCACCTATGCGCGTACGCTTGCCGGTGTTGAGCGTGTGGCGGTGCTGGCCTGGGGCACCGGCTCCACCACCATGATTCTCTACGTGGACGTAGCCCTGCACGGGCCGGCCGCGTGTCAGGCAACGAACGTCATCTATCCCTGCACTACCGAGCAGGCCACCGGCCTGGCCAAGCCCAACGGCATTGTGCTGCTCGATCCGGGATCGGGCGCGGGCCTCAAGATCACCAACGTCAATCCCGCCTACGAGAGCGCCTCCAGCAGGAAGGCGGACCTGGACCTGTTCGCGGCGGCCAATGGATATGACATAGCCACCGGCGCCGCGACCTACTCAGCCGCTTTCCGCAAGCGGTACTTTGCCGCGCAGTCGGCGCGCTACAACCAGGCAATCGATCAAGCAGTGGCGCGGCTCAAGGTCCTCGATCAAGCGGGAGCAGGCGCCGACGAGCCGCTGTCGATTCCTGCCGCGGTCGCTTCCCAGGGCGGCAGCCTGCACTCGACCGATCTCACCATCCTCTCTCACACCAAACAGGCGCATCCCTTGCTCAAGGCCGATGGCACCACACCCAGCGTAATCATCCACTCTCTCCGGCCTGCGGGCGGCCCCAAGAGTGAGGACGCGCTCAATAAGTTGCTCGCGCAGTACGAGCATCCCCGAGATAACGAAACCTTGCGCCAGTTTCTAGCCAACGATGCCCTTCGCCCCACGAAGGACTACGCTCTGACCGAAGATGACATGGTTGGCATCGACTGGAATTCGTCGAATGCGGGCGAGCCGGGTCACGCAGAGGGCATCACCGTGCCCGCCCTGGTCGTTACCAACACCTGCTTCCAGTTTGTAGTGCCGTCGGAGATCGTCTACGACCATATCGCGGCGAAAGACAAGACTTACGCGGGAGTCGAAGGTTCGGAGCACTTCTTCACGCCCTGCAAGCCGGAATTCGGCGACACCAAGAAGCGCCTGTTCGACTACGTCGATGGATGGCTGGCCAAAGCGGGGCGCTTCTGATTCGTTCAATCTAATCCAACAATGCGGCTGGCCGGAAACAATGAGTAGCCGATGCGGCGGTCGTAAATGAAAATAACAGATATTTTCCAATCGAGCAGCAAAGGAGCAAGAACCATGAAGATTAAATTCGGCATTCACAAGCAGAGCATCTTGATAGTCGCCGTGGCCTTGGCAGCGGCATTGGCTCCGCTGGCAATCTCGCAGCAGGTCACCACGGCTACTTCGCCAGAGGAACAGCGGTCGAAGCAGCAGGACGGCATTATCCGGGCCGACATTCCTTATGCGAAGGACGGCTGGCGAGCGGATAATCTGGCGCAGTCGCCGCGCAAGCACGAGATGGTGAAGGTGGGCGCGCGCTCGGCATTCGTGGTCTATCCGACGGCCGAGAAGGCACCGGTGATCGTGATGATGCCTGAGGATCAGGGCCTTAACAATTGGTCGCGCGAGATGGCAGACACGATTGCGGCGATGGGCGCGGTTGTCATCGTCCCCGATTGGCTCAGCGGCCGCGGCCCAAACGGCGGAGGACACGACTCCTTCCCGGATGTGAAGAGCGCGCTGATGGCCAACTACGACGTGACGCAGGAGATGACGACGGCCGATCAGAATGCATGGGCCGACTGGGGCGAGAAGCTGCCGCAATATAACGGCAAGCTGGCAGTCATCGGCTTTGGCTGGGGCGCGGGGAAGGCATGGGCCTTCGCAGCGGATCGCAAGGACCTCGCCGCCGCCTTCATCTTCTACGACTGGGTTCCGCCGGGCCTGGATCTGACCAAACTGAACGCCGACGTGTATGGCTTCTACGCCTCCAAGGACACGCGCGTGGAACGGTCGATTCCAACAACTAAGGCCGCGATGGAGAAGCTCGGCAGGAAGTACGAATACGTGGACTACAAGGATGCCGAGCACATGTTTGTGCGCCTGGCCGAGATGGCGGCGGATAACAATCCGGCCAATCTGTACGCGCGCAACGACTCGCTGGCGCGGTTGCAAAAGCTGATTGAGGGCCTGAAGTAGCGCCTGTTGGCGCGGAACATCTGAACTTTGATTTATCAACAAGGAACACTTGCTCGCGAAAGTACGAGGGAACCAAGCATGAAGAGATCGATTGTTACGCTGTTTGCCGCGGCGGCCGTTTCTATGGCCGTGAGTCTTGCGGCGCAGGTGCCGCAGGCAGCCCCGCCTGCCGCTCCGCAGACGCCGCCGAAGCCTCCGTTTTCTATGACCAGCACTGGCTTTGAAGACGGCGGAATTCTACCCGACAAGTTCACCGCGCCCACACCCACGCAGTTCCAGAACTCGCCGCCGCTGGCGTGGACCAACACACCCGAGGGAACAGTGAGCTTTGTGTTGCTGTTACACGATCTCGAAGGCGCAATCAACAAGCGTACCGACGACATCACGCACTGGCTGGTGTACAACATTCCCGCAACGGCCACGGGCATGGCGGAAGGCATTCAGCCGGGAGCGAAACTGGCCGACGGTTCCGTGCAGGCGCCGAACCAGCGCAAGACGCCGAGTTACCTTGGCCCCGGCGCGCGCGGCATCTACCATCACTACACGTTCGAGTTGTACGCGCTCGACACGAAGCTGGACCTGCCGGTGGACGCGCTCCGCGCGGACGTGGTCAATGCGATGCAAGGCCATATCCTGGGCAAGGCTGTGCTGATGGCCCGGTACAAGAGGACAGACTAAAAATGCTGCTCGTCACGCCTGATTAGTGCAGAAGAAGCACTTTGGGCTGCATACAAGTGAGATGGTGCAGGCCAAGCTTGGGGAGCCTCTGAAGAACGCCACAATCCACAACTGCAGCAGGTAGTGTGGAAAGGGGGGATATTCAGAGGCTCCTTTGCCAGCCTTGCCTGTGACCGATCTTCGCTACATGTTCAGTTGATTTAGCCGTTTCACAACCTGTCCATGGTTGCGGTTCTAGTCGCGGAACGCAGCTTCGTCTCATCCCGCCGTCGATACGAAGTGTTAGCGTGCCAAAAGCCCTGCCGGCGTAATTCTGCATCTGTTGCCCATACATTCGGGCCAAGGGGTATTACTCGCTTGTCCTTGATGAACTCCACTACCGACGATACAAAAACTCTGGCGGATTGAGATCTCTCTGTGCATAAGCCAGGATTGAAGACGTTGTTTCCCAATCCGGCCTCCCGCCGAGTTGCCAGCGCAGATCGCCGTACAGTATCTTTCGCCAGCATTTGAGGGATGAATATCTCTTGGTTCTCACACTCCATTTTCGCGTAGGCACATGCTGGTATATTTTCCGATAGAGGTTGTTCACACATGAAGTGGCACATACCGGATTGTTACTGGCATTCGCGTAGCTGCGGAGTCTTTCCGAGCCACGAGGCGGTCTGCGTCCTGAACACTAACAGTGTTGCCGCAACAGTTAATATGACGCTCTATTTTGAGGATCGCGACAAGATTGGCGGTTACAGTGTTGTGGTTGAACCAGAGCGCACGCTGCACATCCGGCTCGACAAGCTGGTGAGCAAGGACGGCGTGGCGATACCTCAGGACACGCCCTACGCGATGCTGATCGAGTGCGATCACGAGATCGCAGTGCAGTACACACGCGTGGATACATCGCAGCCGGCGATGGCGTTGATGACTACGATGGTGTAGGCACCTAACTCGTTAGAGATCGAAAAGGCGGTTCTTCCCGTGGGGGTGGAGCCGCCTTTTTGCGTGATGGTCCCGAACCCGGATAAGGATACGGGTCATGCGCGGTCCGTACCCCGGCAAAGGTCCTCCATGCCCCCTCATTCGGGGGCAAGTGAGACTAAATAAAGGGCTTACGGTCGGGGTGTCGTTGTAACTGCTAGAAAACAAATACAGTTGCTTACAAGTAAGCCTATATCAACGACTTATGGCGCGGATCTCGCCAGTTTGCGTCGATCAGGAGCGGAGTCTTTTTAGAGTACTGGTCATGAGTCCAGTATGGGCGGGATTCGGGAAATCCTATGCAAGTATGATGTGCTATTGAATGAGAGAGATGCGGTGGGGAGGGGTTGACTGGTATCGAGCCGGATGGACCCCACCCTAACGACAAAGACAACAACGTCGCGAGGGTGGGGCACCTAAAGTTCAGGGCGGGTTGGGAGTCGATCTATCCCGCCCAAGCGGAGCTTGGACGGGGCACCCATTTTTTGTGGTGGGATAAGAGTGGCCGGTTATGGGTTGGTGGTTCCCAGGTCTCAAAATCGAGACCTGGGGCACCCGGCTGAAGTGGATTCTCCCCGGCGCGTGGTTGAGAAACGGCGGGGTGCGGGGTGTGTACCCCACCCTAGCGACAAAGACAAATGCGTCGCGAGGGTGGGGCACCGAGGATGTATGGGTCGAGAGGCAGATTAGACGTCGTAGTCGGATTTGTCGAATGCGATGTTGAGAACGCCCATTGCGTCCTTGAGGTGGTCGATGTTCTCCGGGCCGTAGAGGGGCACGGAAGGGAAGGGCAGGTTCTGGAAGAAGCCGAGCACAACTTGTGAGATCGAGGCGTTGTACTTCTTCATCAGCTCGGTGCAGCGCTGGGCCACCCGGATGTTGCCGGGCGTGTAGTAGGGGTTGCCCTTGACGCCTTCTTCGCCCTTTGCGGAGTAGATGTGGAAGAAGCCGCTGGCGACGCCCATGTAAGGCATGGCTAGGTTGCGCAGATTCTCCTGGTGATACTTGTAGAGGTCACCGGTGATGGCGACCAGCGTATCGTCGGGCAGGCGATCGATGTACTTTGTGCCGACGTTGAGCAGCGCCTCATCGGCGATGAAGCTGCGATAGCCCTTCTGCTTGCAATATGCATCGGCCTCGATGATGCGGGCGGCATCCCAGTTGGAGCAGCCGTAGTAGCGGACCTTGCCCTCCCGGCGGAAGGTCTCCATGGTTTCGATTTCTTCTTCGATTGATTGGGCCTTGTTATCGCGGTGGTAGAAGTAGATGTCGATGGTGTCGATGCGCAGGGCCTTGAGGGAGAGCTCGATGTCGTTGCGCATATCGGCCGGGGTCATGCGCGAGATGTGCAAATCGTCGGTCGGCTTAAGGAAGACCGGGTGGCCGCCCTTGGTGATGATGACGACCTTGTCGCGCTTGCCAGAGCGGGTGAGCCAGTCGCCGAGGACGCGCTCGCTGCGGCCGGTCTCGGGGGGAATCCAGTCAGAGTAGATGCGTGCGCTGTCGATGACGTTGCCGCCGAGGTCGAGGTAGGTGTCGAAGATGCGGTCGGCGTCGGCTCCGTCCCAGTGGACGCCTGCGCCGACGGTTCCGAGGCCGATGGGGCACAGGGCGAGGTCTGTATCGGGGATTGCGATTTGCTTTGCCATTCTATTTATCTCCATGAACCTTTTGCGGTCTGTTTGGCTTGCAATGCTTCGACCCAGCCGCTGCCCTGGACGCCTTCGCGCTCGCAGAACATATCCCAGACGAGTCCGACGGGAAGGGTCTTCGCTTCTTCGTAGAGGGCGAGGCGCTTGGTGAAGTCGCCGCCGGCTTCGACATCCCTGAGCTGCTTGTTGGGCTGGAGGAGCGCGTAGAGCAGGGCCTTTTTGGCGTTGCGGGTGCCGATGACAGTGGCAGCGATGCGGTTGATGGAGGCGTCGAAGTAGTCGGTGCCGATGTGGACGCGGCTGAGCGCGTTCGCGCGGACGATCTCCTGCATGATGGCGCGAGTTTCGTCGTCGAACATGAGCACGTGGTCGGAGTCCCAGCGCACGCCGCGGCTGACGTGGAGCATGATCTCGCTTCCGAAGGCGAGATAGGAGGAGAGCTTGTCAGAGACCATCTCGGTGGGGTGGTAGTGGCCAGTGTCGAGGCAGATGATGCAGTTGTTCCGGCTCATGACGTAGTTGGTGTAGAACTCGTGGGAGCCGGGCGTGTAGCTTTCGACGCCGATGCCGAAGAGCTTGCTTTCGACCGAGTCGAGGTTGTGGCGGGGGTCGATCTTGTCGGCGAAGATGCGGTCGAGCGATTCGATGAGGAGCTTGCGGGGTCCGACTTTATCGATGCGATAGTCTTTGGAGCCGTCGCCGATCCAGTGGTTGGTGATGCAGACCTGGCCGAGTTCGCGTCCGAAGTACTCGCCGATGCGGCGGCTGGCGATGCCGTGCTCGATCCAGTAATTTCTGATGTTTTGTTCGGGACTGGTGAGAGTAAGGCCGGAGGCGGCCATGGGATGCGAGAAGTAGGTGGGGTTGAAGTCCAGACCGATCTTCTGCTCTTTGGCGAAGTCCACCCAGAACTTGAAGTCCTCTGGCGCAATAGCGTTGCGCTCGACCTTGTTCGTCGTGACCGGATAGACGGAGTGCAGTGCAAGCTTAAGCGCGCCGGGGATGTAAGAGAATGCCTCGCGCAGATGCTCGATGTACTCCTCGATGCTGCGTGGCTTGCCGGGAGCGTTGCCGGTGGCCTGAATGCCGCCGGTGAGAACCGAGTCGAAGCTTTCGAAGCCGGTGAGGTCGTCGATCTGCCAGCAGTGGACGGAGATGGGGGTCTGGCGCAGGGTCGCCATCGCCTGCTCGGAGTCGATACCTTTGGCGGCGAAGATGTCTTGGGCTACGACGTAGTTTGTTTCGATTTGGCTCATGGGTTCCTCGCGGAGTGGAAAAGCGTCCCTCAGGGGCTAAAGCCCCGCGTTGCTTGTTGCGAATTGTTGCCGGGGATAAATCCCCGGCCTACCGCACGAATGATTTTCCGCAACATGTAAGCCCGCCGTTATTTGCCGTCGGGCTTCTTCTGGCCGTAGTAGGCGGTGCTGCCGTGCTTGCGGAAGAAGTGCTTGTCGAGCAGCGTTTGCTGCATGGGGCCGATGGCGGGGTTGATGCGCGCGGTCTCGCTGGCCAGACGAGCCAGGTACTCGAGTACCTGGGCGTGATCGACGGCGTCGGCGGCAGAGGAGCCCCACGCGAAGGGTCCGTGGCTCGCCACCAGAATGCCGGGCGTGTTGTCCGCGGGCATGTTTTTAAGCCGTTCGACGATGACGTGGCCGGTGTTGGCTTCGTAGTCTCCGGCGATCTCTTCGTCGGTCAAAACTCGAGTGCAGGGGATGGGACCGTAGCAGTAGTCGGCGTGGGTGGTGCCGTAGGCAGGGAACTCGCACTTTGCCTGCGCCCATGACGTGGCGTAGAGGCTGTGCGTGTGCACGATGCCGCCAAGCGACGGGAAGGCGCGGTAGAGGACGAGATGCGTAGGAGTGTCGGAACTGGGGCGGAGATCGCCCTCAACTGTTTCGCCGGTCTCAAGCGATACGACCACCATGTCGGCGGGCTTCATGGCGGCGTAATCGACACCCGAGGGCTTGATAACCACCAGACCGCGTTTGCGGTCGATGCCGCTGACGTTGCCGAAGGTCTGGATGACGAGACCCCGGGTGACGAGATCGAGGTTGGCTTTGCAGACATCGTTTTTCAGTTGTTCAAGCATTTCTCACCTAATAAGAAGCGTATATCGCGCCGCGCGCGGAATCAGCTAGCAGAGGTCTGCTTTTTTCCGGCTGTGTCGAGCTGGCGGCGGAAGTAGACGGTGATGAGCATGGCCACGCCGATGGGGACGATCATCAGCCGCCACATGCTTACGTAGCCCATGTACTCGACGATGGTGCCTGCGAGTAACGGCCCCAGCAGGTTGCCGATGTCCTGGCCGATGTAAGAGGTGCATCCGGCCGCGCCGCGGCGATCCACCGGGACGCTCTTCATCGCGACGGCCATCAGCGCGGGCTGTGAGCCGGCGTATCCGAATGCAGACAGGAAGCCCGAGAACAGGAACATGGGCAGGTTATGAGAGTAGCTGATGACCAGGAACGAGGCCGCAAAGCAGACCATCGAGCCCATGATCACTTTGCCGGAGCCGTAGGTATCAGCCAGCTTGCCGAGGGTGGGCCGGCTGAAGACCATGGTGGCAGCCAGCACCGTGAAGAAGTAGCCGATGTTTTTAGGGTCCATGCCCTCGCTCTTTCCGAAGAGGACCAGAAAGGCATTTACGTTGCAGAAGACCATGTTCATGAGCATCAGGACAACGGTGGGAATGAGCGCTTCCTTTGCGAAGATGCTCTCAGTGCTAATGCGGAACTTTCTGACGGGATGATAGTCGATGTTCATAGTGGCGGCGAAGATCATGGTGAACACGATGAGGACCGCGAAGATGGCGAAGGTCATGTTGTAGCCGACGATCTCGACGAGCCAGAGTCCCACGGCCGGCGCCACGGCCTGCGTTACTACAGTGCCAAGCGCGAAGAAGCCGATTCCAGTGCTCATCTTTTCAGTGGGCAGCGCGGCGGAGGCGATGGCGATGCAGCAGGTGGGCACAAATGCCAGGCCCACGCCGGTGAGCAGCCGCGAGATAAGCAGCATCGGGATGTTGTAGGAGAAGGTGTAACCGACGAAGGAGACCAGCATGATGCCCAGCGAGAGGACGAGAACCTTCTTGCGGTCAAAGGCGTCGATGGCCGGGGCCGAGATCAGTTTGAAGATCATGGCTGTGAGGCCAAAGAAGCTTGCAGCCATGCCTGCGACTACAGCCTTTGCGCCCATCGAGTCGGCGTAGGGGGCGCTGAGGGTGTTCATCGAGTAGACGCCGTACTGCGACAGCATATTGACGATGAAGACCTTGACAAAGATGGAGTTCCAGATGCCGGGCTGCGTCTGCTCCGTGATTATTTCGTTGCTCATTGGGGGTATCGGGGCTCCCTCTCGCTTTCGGGCGGATTGCTGGCCGCGCGAGCATACGAAGCATATATGTATGCAAATCGGAGGTCCAGTTCGAATGGGTTATACAGGTGCCAGGCGGAGGATAGTGTATTTGAAATCAGGTGGATAACACCCGCACCGCGGAGAGGCTACGTGTGGTTACAGGGCGCATTCCCGGCAAATGGAGTGCCCGAGAGGGCTACCAGGAGTGGGTGGTGAGCACGCGCGTAGCTCCCGGCTGGCCTTGGACGACTTTGATCTCGAGTACGATCTGGAGGTTTTTACGGTCCCAGTCGCGAGGCACCCCCGAGCAGATATTGGCCATGGTCTTGGGGTCGATGACGACCTGGCTGGCAGCCAAAGTGCCCACGCCGGTCAGGCCGGCGATGCCGATCCACCAGCGGCCGTTGGTCTGGTCGCGGACGCGGGAGATGAGGGCGTAGTCGGCGCTTACCTTCTCCGAAGGGGCAGCGAGATCGACGCGCCAGTCTCTGGCGCCGGGTTTGCTCACGTCCTCTATCCAGCGAAGTCCCTGGCCGGATTCGGAGTCCTTGCGAAACTGGAAGTGAAGATCGACGCCGAGCTTTACGGCGGACTCGTTGAGCGACATGCCGTAGAGGACCAGCGGAGCGGTGCGGAAGTCCGCAAGTTGGCTTCCTTGAGTGGGGCGGATCTGCGACTCCTTGCCTTTGCCTCTAAGGAAAGCTGCGAGCTGTTCGGCGGCATTCGCGTCCAGCATCCGTACATAAACGCGCTGTTCTGCGTTGTAAAAGGGAACCGCTTTCGCGGTGGAACTGGAGGCAACCGTGCCTGCCGTACCGCCTTGCGTAGAGTCCGCAGGGTTGTAGGGCGAGCCTACGCATAGCAGAGCCGGAGCGGGGTCTTTAACCACCGGTGCCCAGAAGCGATCGATCTGCGAGGCCGGAAGCGCCAGGCGCAAAACGGCCACAACCGCCAGCGCAAGAACAATAACCGCTGCGGCTGCCGAGAGGACGCGGCGCGGAATCCGGCGCGGCGGTTTTTCAGGTTCGGGTAGAACTGGGGTGGGCGGCTCTGGCTGCGCAGGCTCTGGGTGCCGGAACTCAGCAATATACGAACGGATCGGAAGCTCGATCCTGAGTTCCTCGGCATGTTCGGGGTGGGCGTAGTACTCGGCCAGCCGCTTGCGAACCTCGTTGGCTACTACCCGCACGGTCGAGTCGTTGCTGGTGTCGTAGTCCGGGGCACGGCCGAAGACCATGATCCCGATGATCCGCTCTTTGAGCTCGTCGGTATGGCCGTTCAGGGTGCGATCGACGGCGAACCGCAGCAGATTGCATGCGCGCTGGGAGTAGCGGAAGACAGGATGGGCCAGCAGACGTTCGCACTGAGCGCGGACCGCTTCACCCTCCGGGCGGGGGCGGGTGGCGGCTCCGGTTAGCGGATCGAGAGTCATCTCAGAACCAATCGTGCAGGTGGTTGGCATATGGCGTGGAACTGGAGTCGCAGGCGAAATCCCTCCGCGAGAAACATGAGCCGGATGGAATCATCCATAGCCTCCCATAACATCCCGGCACAGCAAGACCCTATGTGCATGATTCATAGAACCTTTTTCAAATTTGCCATCGTACATAACCGTAACGAACTGGACTCGCGCTTTCTGTACGTATAAGCTTCGTGACGCAAAGAAAAAGGCGTATCGATCAACACACAGGCCGTGAACCGCAATGTCGTCGCCTGACGCCGGTACTAAGTATATTTTACCTTTCCAAGGGACTTATAGCGCACAGCCGGCAGTTAGCGAGAGTGGTTTGTGTTTGCACAAGTGTGCTGGAGTGGTGATTAGGCTTCATGCAGCAGGAATGGCGTCCGCAAACGCCTGAGGAGAAACCGATGAGTAGTCTTGGCATCTCAACACTCCGGCCGGTGACCCCGGCGCTCACGCTTTTCCTCACGGCGATCATTTCCGGGCTTGTATGCACCGCAGGTTCGGCGCAGACGGCGAAGCCGGTCGCGAGTCAGCCTCCTCAAAACACAGCCCCCAAGGGGCTGGTGAACTTGGCGGGCGGGAACAAGTACTACACCTATCCCGGTTTCGAGCTTTGGGATGCTGCCGCTTGGAACGGGCCCAAAGCCAAGGCCGCACCCATTGCAAACTGGATCACCGCCAACGAAATAGGCACCCATGCCGAGTACGTGGTTAAAGACAAGTACAAGGGCATTACGAACTGGGTGGGCAACCCGGACTACAACTGGAAGACCGAGAGCATAACGGACACGGACGTTACCGCGCCGCTTGCGAAGATGGGCCTGCGCGTCGATATCCGCGAGGGCGGCGGTCTGGCCATCTATGTCGCCCCGGAAAAGGTTCTGTCCGACAAGACCCGCAAGGTACCGATGCTGCTGGTGCCGCATATCGTGGACAAGATGGACGTCTTCTGGGCGATGAACACGCTGGTGCACTTCAGCAAGTACAACGAGCTGTGCGCGAAGCGGGGTGATTTCATCCTTGTTTATGTGGTGATGGAGAAGTCCGCGGCCGGGCGCAACTCGGCGCTGAACGGGACTGCCATTGAGACTGCATCGGATGTTTATCGCGGCGACTACAAGCGGCTGCTGCTCGACGTAAGCGTCTTTGCCGAGAATAACGCGAAGATCGCCGACGTTCCCGGCCTCGACTGGTCTGCCGACGACGGAGTGAAGCGCAATGCCGATGCCGAAATCGAGCATGTGGGCACAATTCCGGTGCTGAATGTTACGGGCAAGTGGAACAGCAAGCCCGCGGGCGGCGGTATCGGGCGAGGGCGCGCGACCGCGTACTTCGATCCCCAGCGCATCGTCCACGGCAAGCTGGGCGAGCACTGGATGGAGGGCATCCGCTTTCTGCACGATCACGGCAAGGACTCAGACCCTGCCATCAAGGCCCACTTCGATCAGATGGGTATTGTTTTCAGCGAGCACCACACGCAGGGCGAGCGCTGGCTCCTGTTTTCTCCGCGGCAGGCTGTAGAGGAGAACAAGAAGCTGCCGCTGGTGCTGATCCTCTCAGAGGTCTACGACTTCAACGAGTACTCGATCTCCAGCTCCTACGCGTCGCTCCTCGATTACTTCAAGCTGGCGGCCGAGGGCGACATCAATATTATGGTCTTCGCTCTTGAGTCACCCGAGACGATGGACCTGGCCTACGACATCGTCAAAGAGGCCGAGAAAAGCAACCCCATCGATCCCAGCCGTATTTATGTCACGGGACACAGCCACAACGGGCACCTCACCCGCGAATTCGCCTACCGCCATCCGGACATGGTGGCCGCCGCCGCACCGCTCGGCAACTCGTCGGGGCTGGCAGCTCCGGCTTACAGTCATGAGGCAGTGGTGGCCGACGATGAGCGCATCGCCGCTTGGAGCAAGATCGACATGCCCATCGTCACCATCGGCGCGGCCAGCGAGGAGCTGAGCCCGCACACCTTGCCCTCGTCGATCCTCAACGACTACGACCTGTTCATCGAGGCCTGGCAGCGCCGCCTCACTGCATCGCGCGTGCCCATGCCAAGCCGCGAGCAGATCGTGGCCGCGGAGCAGAGCGACGACTATGTGACTCGGCTCTACGGCCTACCCAACGATGGCAGTTCGCTCCAGGTGATCGACGGCGTGCCGCATTACATCATCGACGTGAAGAATGTTGATGGCAAAAAGCATCTGCGCTTCGTCGCCGTCGATAACATGATTCACACACCCGAGCCCACCATGCCTATGCTCGGTTGGACCTTCATGCGCCGATTCGCCCGCGATCAGCAGACCGGCAAGGTGATTGAGCTTTACTAACAGCAACAGGAGAGGAACGGGAACTCATGAGCAGGTCAGTTGCTTCTTTCGTATTACGTTCCGTCGCGGTTGCGGCGTTTACCTTGCTGCAGACGGCAGGCGCGCAGAACGCGCCCGCTGCCGGCGGCTCACAGAATGCTGCTGCCCCGGCGGGCGCTCAGGGCGCAATGTATGAGACGCCGGGGGAATCGGCGACGATTGAGTCTCGCCGCATCGGCGCCGCAATCGTCGCAGCCGGGTTCCCGGCACCGCATATGGTGGTGCAGGTGGGCGCCTCAACAGGCGCGATGCTTGAGACCTTCATGGAGGGACTGCCCACAGCGCACGGAGTCTGGATCGAGGCGATCACTTCGGAACACAACCTGCCATCCGCCAAGCTGCGGCTGGGCAAGTTCGGCGACCGGGTGGAGTTTCAGTTCAGCTGCGCGCGGCGCGATCTGAGCAGCGGGTGTGTGCTTCCTAAAGGCACCGACGTGATTCTGATGGACTGGCTGTCGATTCAACAGAATATCGACGGAATGGCAAGGGTTTACAAAGCGGGAGCGGACAGTCTGCCTTCAGGGGGCTGGATTGTGAACCTGGACCACGTGACCTTCAGCGACGGCACGTTTGGACCGCTGATGCAGATGGCATCGAAGGGCTTTCGTCCTCCGCAGGAAGGCCCGCCGATTCACTATCCGCAGTTCCAGGTGCCTACGGCAGACCAGCAACTGGCGGCGCTGCGCGCTGCCGGCTTCGATGCGCAGGTGGTATGGCAGTCGTTCAGCACGGTATTGATCATGGGCCGCAAGAAATAGGAGAGGCAGATGCACAGCGAATATGGCTTGAGAAAGAACGCTCGCGGCGCATGGCTTACGCTGGCCCTGGCTTTCGCCTTCATCATGGCGGCAGCAAACGTACCGCTAGCTGCGCAAACACCCGTCAAAGACACGATCAAGATCGATCAGGGAACCCTCTTGGGCACGACCATCGGCAGTGCCGGCAAAGAGGTTCACGTCTATCGCGGCATTCCCTACGCGGCACCGCCGATCGGCGAGTTGCGCTGGCGTCCGCCGAT
Source organism: uncultured Acidobacteriaceae bacterium (assembly GCA_903842065.1). GTDB lineage: Bacteria > Acidobacteriota > Terriglobia > Terriglobales > Acidobacteriaceae > Telmatobacter. Next base: position 66,258 of record CAIMKZ010000063.1, read on the forward strand.
ACAGCATGCGCCGTGGCAGGGAGTGAGGCAGGCCACCGAGTACGGGCCTGCCTGCGCGCAGTACTACAAACCGGATCTTGCCAAGGTGGATGCGGCGAAAATCAACGAGAACTGCCTGTATCTGAACGTGAACACGGCGGCCAAGACCACGGGCGACAAACTCCCGGTGATGGTGTGGCTGCACGGGGGCGGTCTGGACACCGGAAGCGCGAATACCGAGGTTGCCAACTCGCCGAATCTTCCGCTGCATGGCGTGGTGGTGGTGACGGTGAATCACCGGCTTGGCGCCTTCTCGCTCTTCGCCAATGCGGGGCTCTCGGTCGAGTCGCCCACGGGCGCGTCGGGCAACTACGGGATGCAGGATCTGATCGCGGCCCTGCAGTGGGTTCAGTGGAATATCACCGCCTTTGGAGGAGATCCGGCGCGCGTGACGATCTTCGGAGAAGGCGGTGGAGGCCAGAAGGTTCTCTGGTTGCTGGCTAGCCCTCTGGCCAAGGGGCTGTTTCAGCGCGCGATTCTTGAATCCGGTACCAGCCGCAACTACGTCGCCACTCAAACGCTGACGGAGAACAACACGAAGATCGACACGGAGTGGGAGGCGTACAACGTCAGCAATCGCTTCGTCGATCGCCTTGGGGCGAGGACCGTGGCGCAGATGCGCGCAAAGACCTGGCAGCAGATTGTGGATGCGATGCCCGCGCCTCCGGTCGGGACTGAGAAGATTCCGGTTAAAGACGACCGGATGCATCCCGCCATCGATGCCTGGTCGCTGACCGATCACCCGGTGAATATTCTCGATGAGGCGATTGGCAGCGATGTGCCGGTGCTGGTTGGCGGAGATGCGGACGAGAACACCATGTTTGTCGGTTACACGGCCGACTGGCTGCCGGCGCTCTCGCACCGCAAGAGCAACCTCTACGTCTACCAGTTCACGCATGTACCGACGAACTGGAAGAAGGCGGGCCTGGTTGCGCCGCACGGCATGGAGGTCCGCTATCAGTTCGGCGAACTGGGCGGCAAGTGGAACGCTCCGGCGGGAATGCCAGCCGATCCGGGCCTGAACAAGGACGATCAGACGGTTGCAGAAGACACCATGCAGATGTGGGTAAACTTTGCAACTACCGGCAATCCGAGCGTTACAGGCCTTATCGATTGGCCCGCCTTCAAGTTGGTTGCGGGACAGGATAAGTACGTCGTGATCGATACCAAGCCCGAGGTACGTTCGGGCTTCCTGGAATCATTCAAGCCGGGCAAATAACGGAGGAGCCCCGGCAGAGTTTATTACGAACCAATTCGAGAAAGGACTGGTCAATATGATCAGGATTCTTCGTTCCAAGATGGTTGTTGCGATGATGATTGCCGCCAGCGCGATAGCGGTACATGCACAGGGCTTTCCGCAGGTAGTGAAAACCGACAAGGGCGTGGTGAGCGGCATTCCGGGTTCGAATCCCGCCATTATGACCTTCAAGGGCATACCCTTTGCCGCGCCTCCGGTGGGCGATATGCGCTGGAAGCCGCCAGTGGCAGCAGCCAAGTGGGATGGCGTGCTCAAGGCCGATCACTACGGCAACACCTGCATGCAGCGCACCCGTAACGCCGCCAATCAGAATCCTCCCATCAGCGAGGATTGCCTCTATCTGAACGTATGGACGCCCGCCAAGAGCGCCAATGAGAAGCTGCCGGTCATGGTTTGGATATATGGCGGCGGATTCTCTGGCGGCTCGGCGTCGAACCCGTCGTTCGATGGCGAAGGCCTGGCTGCAAAGGGCGTAGTCCGTGTCTCGATGAACTATCGCCTGGGCATCCTCGGATTTTTGGCGCATCCCGAGCTCGACAAGGAATCGCCGAACCACACTTCAGGCAACTACGGCTTGATGGATCAGATCGCCGCGCTCCAATGGGTGCAGCGCAACATCGCGGCCTTCGGCGGCGACCCGGCAAAGGTCATGATCTTCGGACAATCGGCAGGCGGAGGCTCGGTTCACTTCCTTTCGGTTTCGCTGCTGGCCAAGGGACTGTTCCGCGCCGGAGTCTCTGAGAACGGCCTGCTCTATCAGTGGGACCCGTATCTCATCGAGCGCAACCCTTCGGCCTACAAGCTGATCAAGCCGGCCGAGGAGGAGAACATTGCGTATCTGAAGAAGGCGGGCATCGAGTCGATGGCGCAGTTGAAGAAGATGTCCGCGGCCGAGATCAATGCTCTGCCGGCGCCGCCGTTCCCGCCCGCGTTCTTCAGCCCCATCATCGACGGATGGGTTCTGCCCCTGGACTTTGACGAAGTCTATGCCAAGGGCAAGCAGAACGATGTAACCATGATCGCCGGCTGGACAAACAGCTACTATCCCGGCTTCAAGATCACCGTGGCCGAGTATGAGAAGTGGGCCAACGCCCGCTTTGGCAAGCTGGCCGGCGAGTTCCTCAAGCTCTATCCGGCGAAAAACGATCAGGAAGCCTGGGAGATGACCGAGCTTTCGGCGCAGGACTCCTACCGCATCTCGGCGTATCTCTGGGCGACAACCCGGCAGAAGGCACAGCCCAAGAGCAGCACCAACAAGTTCTGGGTCTACACCTACAATCACCCCGAGCCACCTGACGCGCAGCATCGCGGCGCGGCCGCCGGCGTGGAAATTCCCTACGTGAACAACAGCCTCTCGAAGCTGCCCGAGCGGCCGTTCGTAAAGCTGGACTTCGATATCGCCGACCAGATGTCGACCTACTGGGCCAACTATGCCAAGACCCTCGACCCCAACGGCAAGGGCCTGGCTGTGTGGCCGTCGGTCGATCCGAACAGCCACACCACGATGCAACTGGGCGAGGACATGAAGGTCGTCCCGCTGTCCACAGAACCGCGCTTCCAGTTCTTCAAGAAGTTTCTTGAGAGCCATCCGCCGATCTGCCACTTCGCAGAGGATTGCAGCATCAACATGCAATAGTTAGTTCGAGTGCGAAGTAAGTTGGAATATACGGGCCTGCCTGATGGGCAGGCCCGTATATAGCTACGGAGATTCATAAGATGCGATCCACCGCAAACATACTCGTGAACGCGTCGATGATCCTGGTCGCAGTTTGCGGCGTCTTCACACACACCGGATATGCCGCCGCACAGGCTGCTCCAGCCGCCGTCGGGAAAGGTGAAGTGTCGCTGCTTGAGCCGCGCCGGACCGCTGCCGCGATTGTTGCCGCTGCGCTGCCCTCGCCCAAGCGCATCGTAAACATTGGCGCGCGACAAGGCGAGTTCCTTGAGATATTTCTCGACCAATTTCCCAACACGCCGGGGCAGTGGACCGAACCCGAGGAGAGCATCGACAACCACAATATCGATATTGCCAAAGCCAGGCTGGCCCGCTTCGGCAATCGCGTCAGCTACGTCATCGGCGGATACGGGCGCGATATCGCCGACGGCTGCGTGCCCCGCGACGCCGATGTAATCATCACAGACTGGATGTCGATCAATCAGAGCCTCGACGGCATGTACAAGATCTACAAACTCGCGGCTGCGCAACTGCCTCACGGAGGCTGGCTGGTGAATCTCGATCATGTCGGCTTCGGCGGAAAAGAGTGGGACAATCGCCTCGATGCTGCATCGAAAGGATTCCGCCCGGAGCTTGAAGGACCACCGACCAAGTTCTCTACAATCCGCCTGGCGACTATAGACGAACAGCTTGGCGCAATGCGCGCCGCGGGACTCGATGCAAAGGTTGTGTGGCAGTCCTTCAACCTGGTGCTGTTCATGGCCCGCAAACCGTAGACTTCGACTTGGGGAGGAAGCACAGGCCATGAAGTACTTTCTCGGACTCGACAACGGCGGCACCAACACTAAGGCTGTTCTCTACAGCGAACGCGGCGAAGAGGTCTGTCAGGCCTCGGAGGATACCGCTGTCGTCACGCCGCGACCGGGCTTCACCGAGCGCGATATGGAAGAGATGTGGCAGGCCAACTGCTCCATCATCCGCCGCGTGATCGAGCAGAGCGGAGTGGATGCAACGCAGATCGCAGGCTTGGCCGTCTGCGGACACGGCAAGGGGCTCTATCTCTGGGGCAAAGACGACAAGCCCGCTTACGCCGGCATTATCTCCACCGACAGCCGCGCCTGGGAGTACGTCGAAAAGTGGAAGCAGGACGGCACCGAGGGCAAGGTCTTCGACCGCTCGTTTCAGCACATCATGGCCTGCCAGCCCGTGGCGCTGCTGGCCTGGCTCAAGGACAACATGCCTGAAGTACTGGCCAACGTGCGCTGGATCTTTGAGTGCAAGGACTACGTCCGCTTCCGGCTCACCGGGCGCGCGATGGCTGAGATTACGGATTATTCGGGCGCGAACTTCGTCAACCTGTCGACGAGGAAGTATGATCGCGAGTTGATGAAGCTCTTCGGGCTCGAAGAGCTGTGGGATGCGCTGCCGCCGCTCTGCCTTTCAACCGACATCTGCGGCACGGTAAGCGAAGAGGCGGCCTCGCTCACCGGCCTTGCGCCGGGGACGCCGGTCGCAGGCGGCATGTTTGATATCGACGCCTGCGCCATCGCGGCCAATGTGCTCGATGAGAAACATATCTGCATGATCGCCGGTACGTGGAGCATCAACGAGTACCCAAGCCGCAATGCAATCTGCGACGGGTCTGTGCAGATGAACTCGCTGTTCTCCGACCCCGAGTACTACCTGATAGAAGAGAGCAGCGCCACCAGCGCCGGTAACTTCGAGTGGTTCATCCGCTCGCTGCTGCCCGAGCTTGACGAGCAGGCAAAGCAAGCGGGAGAAAGCATCTTTAACGAGCTGAACGCATGGGTTGAAGGTATCGCGCCCGAGGAGTTCTGCCCCATCTTTCTGCCTTTCACAATGGCCTCGAACGTCCACCCCAACGCCAAGGGTAGCTTCGTTGGCATTACTTCATATCACTCGCGGAAACATCTGGTCCGCGGCGTCTACGAGGGCATCGCCTTCTCGCATCGCTATCACTTCGACAAACTCATGAAGACGCGCAGCGCTGCGCCGGAGTCGATCCGGCTGGCCGGCGGCGTGGCAAATTCGGCTGTGTGGTCGCAGATGTTTGCCGACGTGATGGAGCTGCCGATTGAGACGGTGCAGGTGCGCGAGACCGGCGCGCTGGGATGCGCCATCTGCGCGGCCGTCGCCACCGGCTTCTACCCGAGCCTGAAGGAAGCCGCCGCTAAGATGACGTCGATCAAGTCGAACTATCATCCGCGGCCCGCAACGTTGCAGGCGTACAGAAAGAAGTATGAACTCTATCTCAAGGTGATTGATGGGCTCGATGGCGTGTGGAGCGAGATGCAGGGGCTTATAGACGGCGATCGCCGGTAGGCAGGAACCCGTTTCTGCATAAGCCCGCAAATCCTCCACCGCCTGACAGTCGGTGGCTTCGGTTACGGCTGAAAGCCGGATCGATCGGCATTGAGGACGATATAACGAACTCCGCACTTGCGATAGGAATCTGCTGTGGTTCGCAGCGCCCCTCCGGGGCGCCAAGCATCGAGAGGCATCTTTACCCAGGGCTGCCGCCCTGGGCTATTCTCGACCGACCCCTCCGGGGCATCAGGAGCGGCATTCGTTGAAAGAAGTACGACCCAACGGAAAGCCATCCATCGCCTAAAGGCGAGGGGCATACCAAGCCACTATCGGGAACTCTAAACATGAGTGAGCCGCCCTCGCGGCGTCTCGTTTATACCACCAGGGTGGCTCACCTACCTCGTCAGCTCCAGCTTCGCTGCGTCGGCAACGTAGTCAAAGTCGTTGGCGGTGCCTGCGAGCTGCCGTGTGGGCGCGGTCATAATGTCCACGATCACAAAGTTGCGGCGGAACTTCGAGACGTACAGGGGCCCGTGGCGCACGCCCTTCGGGATGAAGATGGCGCGCGGCTCGTCGAACTCAAAGGTCTCTTCGTCCTCGCCCTCGCCCAGATGGAATTCCACGTGCGCGCCCAGATCCCGCATGTTTTCGGGGTCCGTGCTCGAGAAGAACATCATGTTGTCGGCGTTGAGGTGGTACTTGGGATACGGGCCGCCCTTGTTGCCGTCGGGGCCGATGTGGATGATCGGCTCCTCGCCCGGAGGCGTGCCCTGCATCATGGCGTGTGGTCCGGTCACGGTCCAGATCTCGACCCAGTGGCCGGCATCCTTGAAGTGGTCCTGCCCGAACATGTAGACGCTGGACTTGCCCGGCTCGGGAGGCTTCGGTTCCTTGAGGTGCATTTTGACGCAGTTCTCGGCGTACTTTCCCATGGTCGTTTGCTCCTGCGGACTTACTTGGGGTTCTCGGCGTAGAAGGACTTGTAGAGCGCCATATCGTCCCCAATGACTTCCTTGATCTTGGCGTCGTCGCCCTTGTAATCCCAGGCGTTGGTTATGTCGCACTTCTGCTTGGAGTTCTGGGTGAAGACGCAGACCATGACCAGCGGACGGCGGAACTTGGTGATGTAGATGGGCCCGTGGCGGACGCCGGTAGGCACAAAGATGGTGCGCGGCTCGTCGAAGTGGAAGACCTCTTCGTCGGCGCCTTCGCCGAGGTGGAACTCGATGTGCGCGCCGAGGTCGCGGAGGTTGTCAAAGTCTGTGCCGTAGAACGACATGATCTTGTCGGCGTTGTTGTTGTACTTGGGGAAGGGGCCGCCCTTGTGGCCGTCCTTCATGGTGAAGACCTTGCGCTCCATCTCCTGAGGGAAGCCGTTCATCATCATGTAGTTGCCGGTGATGGGCATGAACTCAGTGAGGACCGGGGTTTGCTCGAAGAAGGGCTGATCCTTGAACTCCTGCCCGAAGATGTAGGTGCCCGCGCGGCCCGGCCTGCGGGGATTGTCCTCACGCAGAAGCATCTCCACGCAGTTGCTTGCGTACTGACCCATAGCTGAATCCTCCCGACGACAAGCGTACATAGAAGTAGGGCCGCGTACCAGTTCGAATCGGTTACGGAGGAAGGGGACGGCGCGGAAGTCATTGCGATTGAAAGGAATAGGCCGGGGTGCGTTGGGTGGCTACGAGTGGTTACGCTCGGCTATGCTGGGTGCACCATGTGAGGGCGCTTTGCACGCAAGTTGACGATGGAGGAGTTCACGCGGCTCTACGGGGTTGGGCATGAGGATATGTCGCCCTTTGAGCCCAGCTTCAACCTTGCGCAGCCATTCCTTTGTGGACGGTCAGTTCTCACATCCGATGCGAAAGTAGGGAAGATACTGCTCACGGGTACTTATCGATAGACAACCATGATCTACAAATCCGGTGTACCCCATGCATCGGCTAGTACACCGGACCTTCGGATCACCAAGCGAAATTCCCGAAGCTACTTCACTTTTTCGATGGCGAGCAGGAGATCGTCCTGCCCGTCTTTGCCGAAGAAAAAGCCAACGATGCGGCTGTTCGGCTTTTCGAGCAGAGGATTCAATGCCCCACCAAGCCTGCGTCCGACAACGGGAACCGCGTTGAGCTTGTATTGCGCGGATGCGTCATGGTCCTGGTGGCAGTAGACGTGTAGGTTGATTGGCTCGTTGTGCCCCTTCTGCATGGGGAAGATCTCGATTCCGTCGAGGTTCCTGGGCTGACAGGTCCAATTGATCAGGGCTTCTGCTCCCTCAATATTCGGCATAGCCTCGTTGAACTCCTTGCCGACCCAGCCAGCCGGATACTGCGGCGCTGCCGGTGGTATTGGGGCGGCGGCGGACTGCGGCGCGGCGGGGGTGGCCTGCTGGGCTCTTGAATACGTGACGCCAAGGACGAACAGCATTCCGAAAGCAGTAACGACTGCAAACTTCTTCATCTCATATCTCCTGTTGAAACGGGTCCGAGCTCTGAGTAAAGGTGAGGAGCAGACCCCCCCCATACGGCTTAGCCGTAATTGTAGAACGGCGAGCAAGCCCAAGGGCTCGGATCGAAAGAACGCAAACCAATCGCCAATGAATGGGTGTGAGGCGTAGCGCCGAGGGCAGCGCCGCCTGAGAAATGGCCGGGTTTGGCCAGCCAGCGGTCGATGTAAACAAATTTGAAAACAAGAAGCTTGGTATCGGGTTGCGCGCTACCGCGGATAGACCGATTGCCCATTTCACGATATCTCGCGCCCCAGCCTCTCTCGAATCGAGCGCGGACTGGCGCTTGAACTTTCCGGCGATGGAGCCGGATACGTGGATCAGGCAGGCGCAGCTCATCCAGCCCCCAGCGGCCTTCTTCCAATTGCCCGGTCTTGGAGTCCTCCGTGCGTCCAGCTTCACACTCGTTGCGGGGCAGCGGAAGAGCTTTAGCGCCATGATCCCGCCCACAGAATTGAGCAAAAATCACAACATTCATTGCAGGCTATTGCACCGCGGGAGGGGGGCAGTTCTGTAAATAATTGATTCTAAAAAGTGGGGCGGCTAGTGGGGATCGAACCCACGACATCCTGAGCCACAGTCAGGCGTTCTGCCGCTGAACTATAGCCGCCATCTATCTACATTGATTGTAGCATCGAACAAAGTATTCCAGCCCGGGCGATCGCCAGGGAGGCGGCGTCACCGCCGGTGGGGATGGATTGCGGATTCTGTATGGGTGTGCGGGCATTCCTTAAAGGGACGGTCCCATGAGCCTGCTCCCGTGGAGATGAAACGAGTAGCGCCGCCCGGCAGGACTCCGTATACTTGCGCAATTAGCAAGGGCACGGGTTTCCTCAAAGGAGGAGCAGATGAAATCGCCTCGCAGCAACTTCATGCGGTTGGTACTTCTGGCACTGGCGATCGGCCTGGCCATTCCTGTTCTAGCGCAGAACCCGAATCCGCCGTCGGCGAACAATGCAGCAGACAGTGTGGCCGGTACTTCCTGGGCCGGCCCCGACACCATGGGCAGGCACTATGTGTACGAGTTTCTGGCGGATGGCACACTGCACTACACGTACGAGAATGGTTCCATGACAGACGGCATATGGAAGCAGTCAGGGAATTCGATCTACATGTCGATGAACAACAGATTCTCTGAACGTCTGGGAACCATTACCGGCATGCATATGGAAGGCATTGCCTGGAATGTGAATGGATTGAAGTGGACCTGGGCGGCGGAGAAGAAATAGCCCACGTGCCCTGGGCGTTAAGCCGGCAGGAATCCGATTCGCGATACAATCGATAGAGGATCGGGGCGTAGCGCAGTCTGGTAGCGCATCTGCTTTGGGAGCAGAGGGCCGGGGGTTCGAATCCCTCCGCCCCGACCATTTAATTTTGGACGGCGGCTTTCAGGCCGCCGCTTTCAATTGAGCGTGAAGTATAGAAAAGAATCCGCAGGCCTTTGAGGTTTGCGGAGACTGCCGCAGAGTGATGGGATTACAATTCCGGGAGCGGTTTCCCCTTGTCCGGGATTGAGCCTCAGCAGTGCGCCCGGAAGACCGCGAGATCCAGCTGGTGGAAGGTGCGCGTGAGGCCTGGTTCGCGGTTCTCTGTTTCGGTAGTTCTGTTGGCTGTGTGTCTAGGCGGCCCTCGGGTCATGTGGGCTCAAAGTGCTGAGCCGGGCTCGATTCACGGGCGGGTTCTGGACGGCAAGACGGGCGAGCCGATTGCGAAGGCGCTGGTCTCTGTGAAGGCGCAGTCGCTCTCTGCCGTTACCGGCTCCGATGGCAGGTTCGCCTTTGAGCGCGTGGCGGCGGGCGAGGTGGAGCTTTATGTCAGCACGGTCGGCTACGAGCTGATCAAGCGGAAGATCAGCGTTGCGCCGAGGGAGCAGCTGGAGGTTGTCTTCTCTCTCGATCCGCCGCTGGGCGCGCGCACCGATGAGGTGAAGGTGACGGCCGAGCCCTTCGAGCCGGCGCAGGAGAGCGTGATCAGCGAACACCGGCTGACGATGACGGAGATGAACAGCCTGTCGAACGTGCTGCTTGAGGATCCGCTGCGGTCTGTGCAGTCGCTGCCCGGCGTGGCCACGTCGAACGACGAGAACGCCGAGTTCTCAGTGCGCGGGCAGGGGTTCAACAGCATCGGCGTGTATCTGGATGGGCTGCTGCTGCTGTCGCCCTTTCACGGGGTGGGCGATCTCTACCAGACGGCTTCGCTGACCATTGTGGACACGGACGCCATCAGCTCGCTTGAGCTGATGAGCGGAGGCTATCCGGCACGGTATGGCGAGCGCACAGGCTCGATCCTGAACATCAGTACGCGGGAAGGGAATCGGGACAAGAACGTGTCTCGGGTGTCGGCGAGCATGGCGGCGGTGTCGGGCTCGAGCGAGGGTCCGATTGGGCGGGGCGTCAAGGCGAACTGGCTGGTGTCGGCGCGCAAGAGCTACTTGGGCTATCTGCTGGACAACATCGGCGAGAGCAATCTGCAGTTCGGCTACCAGGACGTGGAGGGCAAGGTAGCGTGGCAGGTGGCGCCAAGACATCAGCTCGTGCTGAACACACTCTACGGCGGCTCGTGGTTCCGGCCGAGCAAGGACACGGCGGTGAACAGCCACGTGAAGAAGGCCGACCAGAGCAGCGAGACGGTGATGGGCGCGTGGAACTGGAGCCTGCGCAAGGACGGCTATCTGCACACTCAGGCCGCCTACGGGGTGGGTTTTGGTGCTCATCACAACGTGGATGGCACGACTCCGTACACCTCGAACACGAACGAGGCGACGGTGCAGCAGGAGCTGAGCGCGAACCTGGGCGGGAGCCATCTGATAGAGGCGGGATGGAACCTGCGCAGCTACGAGCAGAACCTCTCAAGCCATTACACGGACGTGAAGTATCCGGATTTTTCGGTGACGGCGAAATACGACAAGACGGCGCAGTTCACCAGCGCCTTTGCGCAGGATGCATGGCGCGTGGGCAACTTCACGCTGGTGGGCGGGCTGCGCTGGGAGCACTTCAGCGCGACGGGCGAGAACCTGGTGTTGCCGCGTGCGAGCGCGGCGTGGAGCATCTCCTCCCGAGACAAGCTGGGAGCGGCCTGGGGCTGGTACGGGCAGTTCCCGCTGTACCGGCAGCTTTGGGGCGAGGTGAACAACCCCGCGCTCGGGGCCGAGAAAACGACCCAGTACATCGTGAACTACGAGCACCGCTTCACGGACAAGGTGCGGGCGCGGGTTGAGGTTTACGACACCGAGCTGCACGACGGCATCTACTCGATGGCCCAGGAGTGGCGGCTGCCACGCACGGGCGAGACCGGGTACACGCTGCTGCACAGCGCCATTGCGCCGAAGCTAGGCGCTAACCTGCACAACTACCTGCGCGGCCACGCGCGTGGCGTCGAGTTCATGCTGCAACGGCGCAGCGCGAACCGGCTTTCTGGGTGGATCAGCTACAGCCTGGGTTACACGAACGATCACGACGCGGCGGAGAACCTGTGGTTCGTGAGCGACTACGATCAGCGGCACACACTGAACGCCTTCGGCACCTATCGGATCACCGACTCGCTCAACGTAAGCGCCAAGTACCGGTTCGGTAGCAACTTTCCGGTGGCGGGTTTCTACCGCGCCAGTACGGGCACTTCTTTCGCTCTGGCGCAGCAGCGGAATCAGGCGCGGCTGGCGGCCTACAACAAGGTCGATCTGCGCGTGGACAAGGCCGTGTATACGCAGCGGCGGAAGGTTACGTTTTTCGGCGAGCTGCAGAACGCTTTCAACCTGAGGAACCGGAGCTGCCCGAAGCTGGCGCTGCTCGAGTACTCGCCGTCGTGCGAAGACGGTCTGCCGGTGCTGCCGTCGGTGGGGTTGCAGGTGGAGTTTTGATGCACGAAAGCCGCTGCCAAGGGCAGCGGCTTTCGTTTACGCCATAGAAATGGCGCGGGGTGGATTGCGGACTACGGCATGTAGAGGCCGCCGTTGACGTCGAGGGTGAAGCCGGTGATGTAGTCGGCGTCGCGGACGAGGAAGACTACGGCCTTGGCCATCTCTTCCGGGGTGGCGAGGCGGCGCAGCGGGATCTTGGCGCAGATCTTGTCGAGGACTTCCTGGGGCATTGCGCCGACCATCTCGGTGCCGGTGTAGCCGGGGGCAACGACGTTGGCGGTGATGCCGTCCTTGGCGAGCTCAAGGGCGAGGGACTTGGTGAAGGCGATGATGCCGCCCTTGCTGGCAGCGTAGTTGGACTGGCCGAATGCGCCGGTCTCGCCTACGATGGAGGCGATGTTGACGATGCGGCCGAACTTCTTCTCGACCATGGAGGGCATGGCGGCCTGGACGCAGTAGTAGGTGCCGTTGAGGTTGACGGAGATGACGGCTTCCCAGTCCTCGTCGGTCATTTTCTTCATGGTCTTGTCGCGGGTGATGCCGGCGTTGTTGATCAGGATGTCGATCTGGCCGAACTTCTCGATGGTGGCGGCGACGAGACGCCTGGCGTCTTCCTTTTTGGCCACGTCGCCCTGCATCATGAGGCACTCGACGCCGAGGGCGCGAATCTCAGCCGCGGTCTCTTCGGCCTTGGCGAGATTGCTGTTGTAGGTGACGGCGACGTTGGCGCCGTTCTTTGCCAGTTCGATGGCGATCGCTTTGCCGATTCCGCGCGATCCGCCGGTAACGATAGCAACTTTGCCCTTAAGAGAGTTCGGTTCCGCCATGAGATGACTCCTTTACGTACTTTGAGTTCTGAAGCTGCCGATACAAGCGCCGGCGATGTGAGCCGGCAAGCGGATATGCTCCCAGGCCTCGCTCGGCCCGGGGCGGTTAATTCTTCTCGCCAGTCTCGAGTTCGATGAGGCGCTGGCTGGCCTCCTCTGCGTTCTCGTACATGTGAGGGACGACGTTGCGCTCGGTGAGCGCGTCGCCGATCTTCATGCGCGCGAAGCCGCTGGTGGTGTAGCGGGTGACGTCGGTATAACACTCGTCCATGAGCTTCTTGACCATGTCGGCATAGGATCCCAACAGCTCGGGCGAGATAGAGAAGTTGTCGTAGTTGACGATGGTGTAGACCTTGCCGGGGGCCTGCTTGAGACACTCGCGCACAGCCTGGTTGATGTTGTCGATCTGTGTTGTGCTGCGCACGGAGTAGCCTTCGAAGTTGACGAAGAAGAGGTTCTGCTTGCGGTCGTAGCTGAGCCGTTCCTCGAGAGGCAGGTCGAGCATGTCGTTGCGCAGGCCCATGGGGCCGGGCACAAAGATGCGCGAGTCCATCAGTTTTGGGTTGTTGACGATGGGCTTGAAGTCCATCAGGGCGAGGATGTCCTTTTCGAGGTCGATGCCCGGGGCGATCTCTATGAGTTCCAGGCCTCCATCGACAAGGCGGAAGACGCCGCGCTCGGTAACGTAGAGCACGGGCTGGCCGCGCAGGCTGGCGTGCTTGCCGCTGTAGGTGAGGTGTTCGACCTGCTTGAGGAACTTTTTGGTGCGGCCTTCCTTGATGATCTGCACCTTTCCGCCGTCGAAGCTCATTTCAAGCGCACCGGCGGTAAAGGTTCCGCAGAAGACGAGTCGCTTGGCGTTCTGGCTGATGTTGATGAATCCGCCCATGCCAGCGAGTCGGGGACCGAACTTGCTTACGTTGAGGTTTCCTTCGCGGTCGGCCTGCGCGAGACCGAGGAAGGCGATGTCGAGTCCGCCGCCGTCGTAGAAGTCGAACTGGTAAGGCTGATCGATGATGGCGTGCGCGTTGGTGGCCGCGCCGAAGTCGAGACCGCCGGCGGGAACGCCGCCGATGACGCCGGGCTCTGCGGTCAACGTGATGAGGTCGGTGACCTTCTCCTCGTTGGCCACGTTGGCCACGCCCTCAGGCATGCCGATACCGAGGTTGACGACGGAGTTTGTTTTGAGTTCGAAGGAAGAACGGCGGGCGATGATCTTGCGGGGCGACATCTCCATGGGAGCGATTGCGCCCATGCGCGCATGGACTTCGCCGCTGAAGCCGGGATTGTAGACAGTGGCGAATGTCTGCCAGTGATAATCGGGCTTTTCCGCGACGACGACGCAATCGACGAGGATGCCGGGGATCTTGACGTTGCGCGGGTTGAGGGTGCCCTTCTCCGCGATGCGCTCGACCTGCACGATGACGATGCCGCCGGAGTTGTGCGCGGCCATGGCGATGGAGAGCATCTCGATGGTGAGGGCCTCGCGCTCCATGGAGACGTTGCCTTCCGGGTCGGCGGTAGTGCCGCGTATGATGCCGACGTTGATGGGGAAGGTTTTGTAGGAGATGTACTCCTGTCCGTCGAATTCGATCAGATCGACGAGGTCTTCCTTGGTGCGGTCGTTGATCTTTCCGCCGCCGTTGCGGGGATCGACGTAGGTTCCGATGCCGACCTTGCTGATGTGGCGGGGGCGATGCGCGGCGATGTCACGATACATGGCCGAGATGACGCCCTGGGGCAGATTGTATGCCTCGATCTGATTGCTTACGGCCAGAGCGCCGAGCTTGGGCACGAGACCCCAGTGGCCGCCGATGACGCGCTTGACCAGTCCCAGATGACCGAGATGATTGAGTCCGCGCTCTTTGCCGTCGCCCTGCCCGGCCGCATAGACCAGGGTGAGGTCGCGAGGGCGTCCGCCGCCGGGGCCGCCGTCTTCTTCCGAGGCGAGGAACTGCTGTTCGATGGCGACGGCGATGGCTTCAGGGAAGGCGACGCCGACGAAGCCACCGGTGGCAACTGTATCTCCGCTGCGAATGAGGCGCACAGCCTCGGCGGCGGTGACGACCTTGTTCCGCTCAGGAGAACGCGTTGCGGATAGCTTAACGATTGGGTGTATGTGAGGGGTGGAGTTCTCAGGATCGGTAGGCATATAAGTTCCCCTTGCGAATCTTGCGGGCGTGCCTTTCGGCACGCCCTTTGGTGTTCGTATTAGCGGGCCATCCAGCCCAGATCGATGTCGATGGTGCCGCCGGTGATGCCGGAGGCGGTGTCGGAGCAGAGGAACTGAACGACGCCGGCGACTTCGCTGGGATCGAGGAGGCGCTTGATGGCGGCCGGCTCGAGCATGATCTTCTTGATCACATCTTCTTCGGAGATGTTGTTGGAGATGGCCTGGTTGGCGATCTGCTTGTCGACGAGCGGAGTGCGGACGTAGGCGGGGCAGATGGCGTTGCAGGTGATTCCGTTCTCAGCCTGCTCGAGGGCGACGGTCTTGGTAAGGCCGATGACGCCGTGCTTGGCGGAGATGTAGGCGACCTTGAATGGCGAGGCGACCTTGGCGTGGATGGAGGCGACGTTGATGACGCGTCCCCACTTGTTCTTGATCATGTGCGGGAGCGAGTACTTGGTGCACAGGAAAGCGCCGGTGAGCATGACGCCGATGAGCAGGTTCCAGCGATCCTCAGGGAAGTCGATGATGGGTGCGACGTGCTGGAGGCCGGCGTTGTTGACGAGTACGTCGAGACGGCCGTACTTGGCGACGGTGGCCTCGGTGAGCGCTTTAACCTGTTCGGGATCGGAGACGCTGGTCTTGACGAACATGCCTTCAAGGCCGGCCGCTTTCAGATTCGCCTCGGCCTTTTCGCCGCCGGCTACGTCCATGTCGGCGATGACGCACTTTGCGCCCGCCTTGGCAAGCCCCTCGACGCATGCCCAGCCGATGCCACTTGCGCCGCCAGTTACGATTGCAACTTTACCCTTCATAATGCGCTCCTTCGGAACTTACCTTCCGCGGGGTTTGACTTAGTTCTGACTTTGAGTGCGCAAGCTACACGCACCTGCTGCTGTTGAAGCCCCCTCGTTCGATGGCAATTACTAACTGCCAGCCGTCGCCGATCCAAGGGCACGCCATGGGTGGTATGCGCCGTTGCTTCTGGCATAAATTAGTAACCGGAGCACGACGACCAGCATCCCCGATCCGTTGGCCGAGAGCGATGGCACAGCCACCTACGTCTGCTATCGCCACGTTGCAAGCCAACTCTGCTGAAAGCAGAAAGGATTATCGTGGCCAGCTATCTGAAAACTTAAGCAATGTATCGAACTGCCAAGATACGACTGGCAGTGACCGCTATCACGCCGATACCGGATAGGCACACCGCGTTGCGCCTAGTGGGACGGGGAACCGTGAGGGCTGGTACGGGTTGGGGTTTGTGCTACCCCACCCTAGCTGCAAAAACAATAGCGCGGCGAGGGTGGGGCACCGATCTTTGTCGTGGGTTGAGAGTGGCGGGTTGGGGGTGTGTTTTCCCAGGTGCGCAAAAGCCAGGCACCTGGGGCAGCCAGAATGATTGCCGCAAAAGCAAAGGCCCCGAATTCCGTGGCGGGATCCGGGGCCGGAAGAAGGATCGGAACTACTTGGCCATGGGTCCGAGCGGGCAGACGGTGCGTCCGTAGACCTCGTTGATGACCTGGGCCAGACCGGTGTAGATGGCGGAGAAGCCGCAGACCAGGCCTTCCCATCCGGCGATGTGGGTGATGGTTTCGTTGCCGGTGGCGTCGCCGACGGCGAGCAGGATGAAGAGGATGACGAGCGTGCCGAAGACGAACTGGAGGGCGCGGCTGAGCTTGAAGGTTCCTATGAAGAGGACGAGGGAGACCAGTCCCCACATGAGGAGGAATGCTGGGAATGCGAAGTCTTTACCGGGTCCCGGAACTCCGAGCGAGGTCTTGGGCATGAGGAGGAACGCGACGAGCGTGATCCAGAACGCGCCGTAGCTGGTGAAGGCGGTGGCGGCGAAGGTGTTGCCCTTCTTCCACTCCTGAGTGCCGGCGATCATCTGGGCGATGCCGCCGAAGATCAGTCCCATGGAGAGAATCATGGAGTCGAGCGGGTAGAAGCCAGCGTTGTGGAAGTTCAGCATAACCGTGGTCATGCCGAATGCCAGGAGCCCGAGCGGGGCGGGATTGCCGGTGTTTGCGTTATCTGACATTGAAATTACTCCTGGATAAAGATGGGCCTATCGCGGCCTTGATTACGACAGACGGCGCGCGCGCAGAGCGGGATCGCTCGATCCACCCGCAGGCGCCCGTGCCGCGAGGGCCTGTTTCCAGTGCTCGCGGGAGATCCCTTTTTTGAGGAAATCGCCACCATAGTACCTTCCGCTGTGTACGACTGACCACTGGGTTGGCGGGGCTAGGTGCAGGATTTTGCCGTTGGATACCACAGTGCGGTAAGCGTGGAGGGGGCTATGACGCGCATCCATGCTGTAGGGAAAGAAGGTTTGCAGCCTCTGAGGGTATTTTTCTAAGCAGGCGTCGGGGTATGACTCTTGCAGTGTGGCTTGTATACGCGTCATCCCGCATTTCAACACGCGGGTTCGCATGTCACATACAGTCAATATTTTGCTTTGGTACGATGAGCCGGAAATCCGGAAAAACTGGGGATTGACTGATTCCGGCGCGCTAGCCAGATGTTGTCCTGCGCTATTTCTCTCCCGGACAGGCTGGCAGGAATCGAATCGACCCAATCCAATCCGCAAGCAGGGAGAACGATGGTGCAGAAACAGGGCTGCTCATTTCAAAGAGCATTGATATCTGTCTTACTTGTGGTCGCGCTGGCTGCGCTGGCCGTAACCGCCGCGCAGGCGCAGAGCAGTGCATCCGGCTCGAAGCCGAATCCGCTGGCCGAGATCCTGGCGAAGAAGGGCGTGCTGACGCAGGACGAGCTCAAGCAGATTGAGAGCGCGCCGGCGCAGCAGGCCGACAGCGTGATGGCTCGGATTCTGCTCGACAAGGGTGTGCTGTCGAAGGCCGAGTACGAACAGATCGCGGGCGCAGCTCCGGCTGCCGCGCCGCAGACCATCAATGTGACGGTGCAGGCGACTACTACTCCGGCGTCATCGGGCGCGCAGCCGACGACCATGGTTGTGACCGCAACTGCTGCTCCGGCTAATGCTGCACCTGCGAAGCCCGCTGCTCCGGCTGCAACCGCGACCGTTTCTTCAAGTGCCTCGGCCGCACCGGTTCCTGCCGCGAAGCCTGCCACTCCGGCAGCGCCTCCGGTGATCGCCGCGATTACGCCGATCCGCATGCTGCCCGTGGGCGGCGTGAAGAGCGACTCGATCGTGGCCGCATTCAAGGCCAACGGCGTCAGCTATGCGCCTTATGGTTTTGTCAGGGCTACGCTGGTTCGTGACAGCTCCGATCCCGGTTCCGACGATTTTCCGATGCCGGGCTTCCTGACGGATACGGGTCCGGAGGGAGCGCCTGAGGTTCACCTCAAAGTTCGCAACACGCGCATGGGCCTGAACCTTGGCTGGGCCGACACCAACCAGAAGCTGAATCTGACCGGCAAGATCGAGCTCGACTTCGAGGGCAACTTCAACCGGTCCGACAACCGCAATATTTCGTCGATCCGCTCGAGCAACCCGTCGATCCGCCTGGCCTGGGGCCGCATGGACTACATGCCGAACGCGAAGAACACTTATTCGGCGCTCTTCGGCCAGGACTGGACTCCGTTCACTTCCTCGACGTTGCCCAACATTCTTGAGGCGACGGGCTACGGAATCGCCTTCGGCGTTCTGTGGGAGCGCACGCAGCAGTTCCGTGTGGGCTACACGCACAAGTTCGACAAGTTCCAGATCATGCCGGAGTTCGCGGTTACCATGCCTTCGTCCGGTCTGACGCCTTCGGCGGCGAACCTGTCGATGCAACTGGGTTACGGCGAGCGACAAGGTCCGGATGCGAACCGGCCTGGACTCGAAGGCCGCATCGTAGGGCAGTGGCAGCTCGATCACGCGCCGGGCGTTCCTCCGGCGCAGATCATCCTGAGCGGCGAGAACGGATCGCGCAAGGCGGTAGTGCTTGCCTCCGCGGTGCCGACGGCTTACCAGAAGACCTTTGCGACCGGCGCCACGGTCGGCAGCAGCACCAAGGGCTGGACTGCGGAGTGGCAACTGCCGACTCGCTTCTTCACGCTGACTGGCAGGTTTTATAGCGGTTCAGACCTGCGGTTCTTCTTCGGCGGGCAGCTCTACAGCAACTACAACGACACGGCGGGTCTGACCAGCCTTTCGTCGGTGACTTCGGTTGACGGCGCTTCAACGGTGATCTTTGGAACCAACGCCCAAGGCCAGCAGGTGGTTGCACCGCAGCGGCCGGTACGCGCAGAGGGCGGATGGGCGCAGATCGGCTTCCCGCTGTCGCGCATCTTCAAGGCGAATCCCACGGGCCGCAACACCGGGTGGACGCTCTACGCGATGTACGGCGTGGATCAGGCCAAGACTCGGGACCTGAACAAGATCGGCGGCGCGACGCGGCGCTACGGAACGATGGCCGTGGGCACGCTGAACTACACGGTCAATCGCTGGCTCGCGTTCTCGTTCGAGCAGTCGCTCTACACGACGCACGCGAATCCCCAGCAGACGCTGCCTATCTTCCGGGGAGTGCCGTCGCGGCAGTGGAACGATGTGCGCACGGAGTTTGGGCCGACGTTTACGTTCTAGCGTTAGTTGGATAGATACTTTGATCCCCGGTCTCGCGTTCGAGACCGGGGATTTTGTGTGTGTGGGTTGAGGCAAGTGTCGATCCTTCCCAGGTCTGCTCCGCTGCGGCGGACCAGACCTGGGGCACCCGGTACCCGCCATAATTACAGATATCCAAAACTAACCAGATGTGGAGATAGATACAGACGAAAGCAGCCACTCTCGTAGATAGCGATCCCGGTAGAGTGTCTACGACAGCCGAGAGCGTTCCTGCAGTTTTTCATTGCGAGCGGATACAGCGATTGCAGCCCAAATGGCGGGGGCCACGTACCAGGAAATTGCGTAGATAACCACTACGTAGAAAATATTTTGCTCAATGTCTAGGGTTCGCTCACTATCAGGCACTTTCAGCATTAAGTAAAGTAAGGTGACGGGCACGATGCTGACGATAAACATTACTATTGCGCCGAGTTTCGAGGAATACAGCAATCCGAACGGGCCAAATAAAAATGCGAGCAGAATCCCGATTCCCATGTTCTTGGGTTTGGCAACAACAACTACTGGAGAGGTCTGTCCATCAGGCATACGTCGTCCCCTTAGATGAGTATCTTTCCTGCGGCGAAATTCAAATCGAGTCGGATCGGGGCCCGAGTCTTCCTGTAAGACAAGTCAGATAGCAAGTCCGACGCGCAAAAGCTTTGTCATGGAAAGTGACGCGATTCTCTCTCTCTCTCTCTCTCTCTCTCTGTCAAGAATATTCTTGAAATATATGGCATGCTGAAGGCTTAACTTCCCAGGTGCCCGAGGGCGAGGCACCTGGGGCAGCCGGAATTAGTGGTTCGTTTGAAGGCAAAACACCACGGCCGCACTCGATTGTCGAGTGCGGCCGTGGTGTTTGTGGATTGAAGTGTTTTAGCCCTCGCGGTCGGGTGAGGGGTTGGCCAGCAGCACGCCGAGGGCGCAGCTTGCCATGCGCGACTGCTCGCCGTCGGCGCGGCCGGTGAGGACGACGGGGACCTTGGCTCCGACGACGACTCCGGCGGCCAGTGCTCCGGCCAGGTACTGGAGCTCCTTGAAGAGGATGTTGCCGGCTTCGAGGTTGGGCACCATGAGCAGGTCGGGATCGCCGGCCACGGGCGACTTGATGTTCTTGATGCGCGCCGCTTCGCTCGAGATGGCGTTGTCGAAGGCCAGGGGGCCATCGACGATTGCGCCGGTGATCTGTCCGCGACCGACCATCTTGCACAGGGCGGCGGCGTCGAGCGTGGAGGGAATGGCCGGATTGATCGACTCGACGGAGGAGAGGATGGCGACCTTGGGGTTCACCACCTCAAGCTTGACCATCATATCGATGGCGTTCTGAAGGATGTCGATCTTGGTTTCGAGGTCGTTCTGGATGTTGACTGCCGCATCAGTGACGAACAGAGTCTTGTGATAGGCGGGGACGTCGAGCGCGAAGACGTGGCTGATGCGGCGGCCGACGCGCAGTCCGCGATCGCGGTTGGTGACAGCCTCCATGAGTTCGCCGGTAGTGAGCGAGCCCTTCATGAGCATCTGTACCTCGCCCTTGCGGGCCATTTCGACGGCCTTGATGGCGGCCGAGCGGCTGATCTCGGCGTCGACGATCTGTGCGCCTTCGAGATTGAGGTCCATCTTGGCGGAGATGGAGCGGATAAGCGATTCCGAGCCGACGAGAATGGGGATGATGAGCTTGTCTTTGTAAGCCTGGATTGCGCCGCCGAGCGAGAGTTCGTCGCAGGGCCAGACGATGGCGGTCTTGACGGGCTGCTTGGTGCTGGCGCGCGCGATCCACTCCATATGATGGCGATGATGGCTCTCGATCGTGAGGTGGGGCACGGGAAGCGTGGCGAGGCGGAGCTTGTCGATGGGCGCGATGAGCTGCGCAGTCCCGGAGAATACATTCAGGTTGGCAGAATTCCGCGCCTTGCAGTCGAACGTGACTGTTTTAGTATCGTCGTCCTTGGCGGTTACTTCGACCTTGACGTAGACGCGCTCACCGATGCGGATGCGGGTATGGAAGGTGAGCGAGACACTGGTGAGCGTGCATCCGGGGCCCGGGATATTGGTGGCGAAGATGCCGGAGATGAGCGAGGCGCACCACATGTTGGGGCCGGTTGGCGGCATGGAACTGACGGCGCGGTCGGGAAGTCCATCGGAGTTCAGAACCGAGGTAAAACCTGAGATGGAGGCAAAGGCCATCGCCTCCTGCATGGTCAGGACGTGATCTGCGCGGGCGGTGTCGCCTACCGAAATCTCGTCGTAAGTTTTGTTCTCGATAACTCCGAGGTCCATAAATGTACCCTCCCTCGCCGATGCGCGGAAACGCAGGCTAATCGTTATTGTATTTACCCTTGAATCGCGATCAACGTGACTGCAATCACCCGAGCAGCAGTAGATGCAGGTAAGTCCGAGCTTTGCTGGCCGCGCTTGTTTGGTGCGGTTGTCGAGCTCATCCCACCAGACGGGAAAGGCGGGAGAGGGAAACCAAACGAATCTGGACGATGGCATGTACAGCGGGTATATTGGTTTGCAGCTTTAGCAAAGCGGATTTTTTGGCAACCTGGGCAGTGCGGAAGTCTCCAGTTGAACTGGTTTGACGGCCGTATCACCCGGGCATCGAACCACGATCGCCCATGCAGCAAACAAGGGTTTCATCGGCGACGCGGCAGGTTGCCAAATCTTCTGTCCGTACCATTCATGCAGGACAGAGAGCGAGGAAAATATCCTATGGCGAATGCCACTTCTACCAAACGTGGTCTGAACAAGCTTTACCCCAGCGCCGCTGCGGCGCTTGAGGGGGTTACGCGCGACGGAATGCTTATGGCCATCGGCGGGTTCGGCATCTGCGGAATTCCCGAGGCGCTGATCGCTGCGCTGCGCGACACGGGCGTCAAGAACATTACTGTGGCTTCAAACAACGCCGGCATCGACGGCTGGGGCCTCGGACAACTGCTTGAGACGCGGCAGATCAAGAAGATGATTTCGAGCTATGTGGGCGAGAATGCCGAGTTCGAGCGCCAGTTCCTTACGGGCGAACTCGAAGTGGAGTTCTCTCCGCAGGGCACGCTGGCCGAACGCATGCGCGCCGGCGGCGCGGGCATCCCGGGCTTCTACACGCGCACGGGCGTGGGCACGCTGATCGCCGAGGGCAAGGAGATCAAGGAGTTCGACGGAGTTCCCTATGTGTTGGAGCGGGGCATCTTCGCCGATGTGTCGATGGTGAAGGCGTGGAAGGCCGACACACAGGGCAACCTGATCTATCGGCGGACGGCGCGGAACTTCAATCCGATGGCGGCAACATGCGGCAAGGTGACGATCGCCGAGGCCGAGATCATCGTGGAGCCGGGCGAACTCGATCCGGACGAGATCCACACGCCCGGCATCTTCATCCATCGCCTTGTGCACAACCCGCATCCGGAGAAGCGCATCGAGCGCCGCACGGTTCGCGAAGGCTGAGCGCAGACATCGGGCGCAATTGAGTTCAAACACGCTTCGGTCGCAAACGATCGAGCATAAAGCTAGAAGCTAGCAGCTAGGAGCTTTTGATTATGCCATGGACCCGTCAACAGATGGCAGCACGGGCCGCCCAGGAGTTGGAGGACGGCTTTTACGTTAATCTCGGCATCGGTATTCCGACGCTGGTGAGCAACTACCTTCCCGAAGGGATCACGGTTGCTCTTGAGTCGGAGAATGGATTGCTCGGCATGGGCCCCTTCCCGACCGAAGCGGAAGTGGACGCCGATCTGATCAACGCCGGCAAGGAAACGGTTACATTCACCCCCGGCGCCTCAATCTTCTCGAGCGCGGACTCGTTCGCCATGATTCGCGGCGGCCATGTGGACGTTGCGATTCTGGGCGCGATGGAAGTCTCAGAGAAGGGCGACCTCGCGAACTGGATGATCCCCGGCAAGCGCATCAAGGGCATGGGCGGCGCCATGGATCTGGTCAACGGCGTTCACCGCGTGATCGTGATCATGGAACACAACGGCCCCGGTGGCAGCTTCAAGCTGCTGCCCGAGTGCAAGCTTCCGCTGACCGGCAAGGGCGTGGTGCATCGCATCATCACCGAGCTGTGCGTGCTGGATGTGACGCCCACGGGCTTTGAAGTTGTCGAGCTCGCCGACGGCGTCACCAAGGAAGAAGTTACGCAGAAGACCGGCGCGCTGGTGCGTTTCAAGTAGCCAGCGGCCAGAAACAACCAGCAGCCTCTCCGAGTTGAGCCACGTTTGTGGCCGGCCCGGGGAGGCTGTTTTGCTTTAGCAGCGCCGAGCGGTCAGCGATTCTGGAGAGAATTCGCAACATATATTTATAGGTCACGCATGGCCGCGCACTTGGCGAGGCGGTAGCGATCGCGGATTTGGCTTTTGCGCTGTTCATCGGCTCGTGCCTTGCCGCGAGCGGGTAGAAACCCCGAATCATCTTGTTGTCAGCATCTTGCAGGAGATTCGCGGCGCCTGCGGAGGGAAGCCGTATGTGTGCAGGTTCGCGATGTACCACTTTTGTGGGATAAGCGGCATACGTAAAGTAACGACGAGCTTGTTACTGAGGTGGTATAGATCCCCCCGTGGGGTGGTATATGACCCCCCAGATCGTTGGATTGTGAGCACTTAGTAATGCAGGGAGGATAGGGGTAGTTCATAGATCGGTGGGGTTCATCTCCCCAACACCGATACAAGAGGAGTACCCCTTGAGCACACTGCACGCACTGCCCAGAACGCGTCAAACAAATACTTCGGTCCTGCAACCGGTCTCCGACCTGCGGGAAGTGCTGGACGAGACTTTCTTTCAGCGCATGATCGCGATCGAGCGCCGGCGGACGGAGCGCACTAAGGAGCCGTTCCTTCTGATGCTGCTCGAATCGGGCAAGCACATTGACTCGGCGGCCAACCGGGAAACTCTGGAGCGCATGGCGATGGCGCTGCTTGAGAACAGCCGCGAGACCGACATCGTGGGCTGGTACCAGGACGGTAAGTCGATCGGTGTGATGTATACGGGTCTGGATGCAGGCGACAAGAGTGCGATTCTGTCCACGTTCATGAACCGGGTAACGGCGGTGTTTCAGAAAAAGCTGCTTGTGCCGCACTTTTCTCAGGTAAGCCTTTCATTCCACCTCTTCCCGGATGACTGGGATCACAGCGCGGCAGGGAAGCCGAACAATCCGGCGCTGTACAAGGATTTGGAAATTGCAGCGCGGCCGAAGCGCGGCCTGCTGCTCGTCAAGCGCGGGATCGATATCGCAGGCAGCATGCTGGCACTGTTTCTGGCCTCTCCGCTGTTTCTGGCAGTTGCACTGGCCATCAAGCTGACCTCAAGGGGTCCGGTGTTCTTCCGCCAGAAGCGCGTGGGGCAGTTCGGAAAGAGCTTCGGTATGCTGAAGTTTCGCTCGATGTATGTGAACAACGACGACAGCGCGCACCAGAAGTTTGTGAAGGAACTGATCCAGAACCAGGTAGACGGCACGTCTGTTGATGGTCAGGCGCCGGTGTTCAAGATCAGGAACGACAAGCGGATCACGCCCATTGGCAAGTTTCTGCGCGCATCGAGTCTGGACGAGCTGCCGCAGTTCTTCAACGTATTCATCGGCGAGATGTCGCTGGTGGGGCCGCGTCCTCCGATTCAGTACGAAGTGGAGGCATACGAGGCCTGGCACCGTCGGCGACTGCTCGAAGCCAAGCCGGGAATCACCGGTCTGTGGCAGGTGGTGGGCAGAAGCCGCGTGAAGTTCGACGAAATGGTCCGTCTGGACCTTCGCTATACACGCCGGTGGTCGATCTGGCTCGATTTGAAGATTCTGATGCAGACGCCCATGGCAGTACTTCGTGGATCGGGCGCTCACTAGAACGGTTTTTCCCTTCCGGCCCCCCCTGCCGGATGCCTTAGCCAAATCTCCTGTATAGTTGCTAGTTTGATGCCATGTCCTATACCCCCGGCGATGCCGGGGGTATATTACTCGTGTACAAGTGTGTAACCCTGCTGAAAGAAAGAAGGGTAGTCGAGTGTTGAACTTCGGCGTGATCGGATACGGATACTGGGGCCCCAATATCGTAAGAAATCTCTCCTCGGTGGAAGGCGCGCGGGTGCTGACGATCGCCGACTTGAACCCGGCTGCCCGCAAGCGCGCCCAGGCGCTCTACCCCTCAGTGAACGTGACCGCGGACACGAACGAGGTGCTTCGGTCGAAGGATATCGACGCCGTCGCCATTATCTCGCCGGTGTGGACGCACTACGAGCTGGCCAAGGCCGCGCTTGAGAACGGCAAACACGTCTTTGTGGAGAAGCCCTTCACCAGTACCGTCGAACAGGGGCAGGAACTGATCGAGCTGGCCTGGAAGAAGAACCTGAGGATCATGGTGGATCACACGTTCCTGTTCACCGGCGCGGTGAAGAAGATTCGCGAACTAGTGGACAAGGGCGACGTGGGCAAGCTGTACTACTACGATTCGACGCGTGTGAACCTTGGGCTTTTCCAGCACGATATCAACGTGCTTTGGGATCTGGCACCGCACGACCTTGCGATTATGGATTACGTACTGGGCGTGCAGCCGGAGGCCGTGGTGGCCACCGGGCAAAAGCACCTGAGCGAGCACGAGGATGTGGCGTACCTGACGCTCTACTTCCCCGACAAGCTGATCGCGCACATCAACGTGAACTGGCTCTCGCCGGTGAAGATTCGGATGACGCTGATCGCAGGCGAGAAGAAGATGCTGGTGTGGAACGACCTGGTGAACGATGAGAAGCTGCGGGTCTACGACAAGGGCATGGAAGTGACCAGCCAGGAAGGCATCTACAAGCAGCTGATGGTCCCAAGGTCGGGCGACATGTGGTGTCCGAAGCTGGAGTCGGGAGAGGCGCTGCAGCGGGAGCTGAGCTACTTTGTGGAGTGCATCGAGAGCGGCAAGGACGCCTTTAACGACGGGCGGGCAGGACTGCGGGTGGTGAAGATGCTCAGCGCCGCCGCCGACTCGCTCAGGAAGCGGGGAGCGCAGGTATACCTATGACCGAGATTCAGTGCGTCGCCGCGGATGTGAAGCTGGGCAAAGACGTCCGCCTGGGCAAGTTCATCAATCTATATGGATGCAATATCGGCGACGAGACGAAGATCGGCGCGTTCGTTGAGATACAGAAGAACGCGAGCGTAGGCAAGCGCTCAAAGATATCCAGCCACACGTTTATCTGTGAAGGCGTGGAGATTGAGGATAACGTCTTCATCGGCCACGGCGTCATGTTTACAAACGACAGCTTTCCCCGTGCGACAACCGCCGAGGGCAACCTTCAGACCGAGGCCGACTGGAAGGTGGAGAAGACCCGGGTATGCAAGGGCGCCTCGATCGGCTCGGGGGCAACCATCCTCGCCAATGTGACCATCGGCGAGAACGCATTGGTAGGTGCAGGCAGCATGGTAACGAAAGATGTTCCCGCAAACGCAGTTGTAGCCGGCAATCCAGCAAAGGTGTTGCGCTACGTAGATCAGCCCGAAAAGAAGAATGAAAACGGTCCGATTCCATTTCTCGATCTGGTGACGCCGCACGTCGAACTCGAGAACGAACTTGTAGAAGTCTTTCGCCGCAGCCTGCATACCGCGGGCTTTGTGGGCGGCGCGATCGTCGAGAACTTCGAGAAGGACTTTGCCGCCTACTGCCAGACGGAATATTGTGTTGGCGTCAACAGCGGCACGGACGCGCTGCGCTTTGCCTTCGTCGCCGCGGGCGTCAAGCCAGGCGATGTCGTCGTCACGGTGCCGAATACGTTCATCGCCACCAGCGAGTCGATCACGCAGGCCGGAGCACTGCCAGAGTTTGTCGATATCGACGAGGGCACCTGCAACATGTCGGTGGCGCGGCTTGAGGAGTATCTGACCAAGCAGTGCAAGCGCGACGCCTCGGGCAGGCCGATCAGCAAGCGCAGCGGCAGGCCGGTAACGGCCGTCGTCCCCGTGCACCTCTACGGGCAGATGGCCGATATGGACGGGATTCTGCGGCTGGCCAAAGAGTATGGCCTGATCGTGATTGAAGATGCTTGCCAAGCGCATGGCGCCGAGTACTTCTCAAAGGCGAATCATCGCTGGATGAAGGCCGGTTCGATGGGGCATGCGGCCGCGTTCAGTTTTTATCCGGGCAAGAACCTGGGCGCCTGCGGCGAAGGCGGAGCACTGACCACCAACGACGCGAAGATTTCCGCGGTAGCGAAGATGCTGCGCGAGCACGGCCAGGTAAAGAAGTACTACCACGACATGGAAGGGTACAACGGCCGGCTGGATTCGATTCAGGCAGGCTTCCTGCACGTAAAGCTGCCGCATCTGCCGGGCTGGACCGCCAGCCGCCGCGACCGGGCCGCTGAATATACACGGCTGCTCGGGGGCAAGCCGGGGATCAATCTGATTCAGGAACACGAGTGGTCGCGCGCCGTCTATCACCTTTATGTGATTCGCGTGGCGGACCGCGATGGGCTGATGAAGTACCTGGGCACAAAGGGCATCGGCACAGGTATTCATTATCCGATTCCGCTGCACCTGCAGAACGCCTATCTGGACAAGGGCTACGGCGAGGGCTCCTTCCCGGTCTCAGAGAAGTACGCCAAGGAGATTCTCTCCCTGCCCATGTTCCCGCAGCTTACATCCGAGCAGGCAGCCCGGGTTGCCGCGGAGGTGCTGGCCTATGTCGGAGATGGAAAGGCCGCAGGCGGGAAGTAACAAGCCGCGATTCGTTCGATAACCCGCCTGAACACGCTACGATTCACCTGTCGCAGTTGCCGGGAGTCGTCTGTTTTGGCCTCGGTCAACCAGGCAGCAGGCCGCAAGGAGCAAGCATGCCGAATCTTCCGACATACGTGCTGGTGACTCCGGCGCGCAATGAAGAAGCGATGATCGAGGGGACGATCCGTTCGGTGATTGCGCAGACGGTTCTGCCCTTGCGCTGGGTGATTGTGAGCGACGGATCGACGGACCGCACCGACGAGATTGTAAGAAGCTACTCGGCACAGTACGAATGGATTGAGCTGCTGCGCATGCCCGAGCGCACGGAGCGGCACTTTGGCGGCAAGGCCCGTGCATTTAATGCAGGCAAGGCGCTGCTCGACCATCTCTCCTACGATGCGATTGCCAGTCTCGATGCCGATCTCACTTTTGAGAGCGGCTACTTCGCCTATCTGCTTGAAAAGCTCGACGCCGATCCGCGGCTGGGCCTTGTGGGCACGCCGTATGTGGAGGCGTCGGGGGAGACCTTCGACTACGAGTTTGTCAGCATTGAACATGTCTCCGGCGCGTGCCAGATGTTCCGAAGGGCGTGCATTGAACAGATCGGTGGCTACTCGCCGGTGAAGGGCGGCACCATCGATTGCATTGCCGAGCTGACCGCGCGCATGAAGGGCTGGAGGACGCGCACCTTTACAGACATGACGACGCTGCATCACCGTCAGATGGGCACCGCGCAGCGCGGCCCGCTCGGAGCGCGCTTTCACACGGGAAAGATGGACTACGTGAAGGGCAACTCCATGCTATGGCAGTTCTTCCGCGTGCTCTATCAGTTGACCCAGAAACCGTACATGCTTCGCGGGCTGGCCATCGGCGCGGGGTATCTGTCGTCAGTGCTGCGGCATGTGGAGCGTCCGCTGGCGCCCGAACTATTGCAGTTTGTGTACCGCGAGCAGAGGGCGCGTCTGAAGGCAAAGTTCATGGGCCGCGCCTGGCAGGGGATGAACGGGCCCGGACCGCAGGACAAGCCGTTAGGATGACGAGATGAGCAGCATCGACACGGAAGCTAAAAATCGCGACGGAGCCGCGCTTGTTCAAGCGCCCCCCGAGTTGATCATTAACGCCGACGACTGGGGCCGCGACCGACTGACCACGGACCGGATTCTGGACTGCGCGCTGCGCGGATCGATCTCCTCGACGAGCGCGATGGTGTTCATGGAAGACTCCGAACGCGGCGCGGAGCTGGCTATGCAGCAGGGCGTGGACACCGGCGTGCATCTGAACATGACCACGGATTTCTCGGCGCCCGGATGCTCTTCCGTACTGAAGGAGCATCAGCAGCGGCTGGGCCGGTTTTTGCTGAGCCATATGCGCGCCCGGATGGTGTACAGGCCCGACCTGGCGAAGTCGTTCGATTATGTGGTTCGCGCGCAGTTCGATGAATACGAACGGATCTACGGCATCCCGCCCCACCATGTGGACGGCCATCACCACATGCACCTGTGCGAGAACATCCTGCTCCAGGGGTTGATTCCGCGCGAGCTGTTTGTGCGCCGGGGATTCACGTTCTTTGCCGACGAGAAGGGGCCGGTTGTCCGCGCCTTTCGGCAGATGCAGTATCGGCGGCTGGTGAAGCGATTCCAGGTCAGCGATCATTTCTTCGACATCCTGCCGCTGGCGCAGTCTCATTTCGACCGCATCTTTCCGCTGTGCGCCACCAGCAACGTGGAGTGCGAGTGTCATCCGGCTCTCGATCCGGAGTACAAGTTTCTGATGGAAGGCGGCCTTGAGCGCGCACTGAACGGCATTACTGTTGCGCGCGGGTATAAGCTGCGCTCTTTCGACGGCCTGCCGAGGAAGGTGTTTACCGGTACTGCGGGTGTGGGAAGCGATGCTGCCGCTCAGGCCACGCCTATTGAGGTTGCTTCGTCGCCGGTGCCGCATATCTGCGTGTGCCTATGCACCTATAAGCGCCCGGACCGCCTGAGGCGGCTGTTGGCGGATATCGGCAGGCAGCGGACGGGTGGGTTGTTCACGTTTTCTCTGCTGATTGTGGACAACGATGCAGCAAGATCGTCGGAAGCGGCAGTGATGGAGGCCGCGGCGGCGGCTAATCTTTCGGCGCGGTATCTGGTCGAGCCGCGGCAGGGCATCGCGCGGGCGCGCAACCTGACATTTACGAGTGCCGAGGGAGATTATCTGGCGCTGATCGACGACGACGAGATCCCCAAAGTCGACTGGCTTCTGAGGCTGTACACAACTATCTGTGAATACGGCGTGGATGGGGTTCTGGGCCCGGTGCTGCGTCATTTCGATCATCGGCCGCCGGCCTGGCTGGAGAAGAGCAATCTGTTGGTCCGGCGCGTGAATCCGAGCGGATCGCGAGTGTTGCGAGGCGCTTCACGCACCGGCAATGTGCTGCTGAAGCGAAGTATCGTAGCCGGCGAAGCCACGCCGTTCCGGGAGGAACTGCGGGCCGGCGAGGACCAGGACTTCTTTGACAGGAAGCTGCGGGAAGGGTATCGATTCGTCTGGTCGTCGGATGCTGTTGTATTCGAAGTGAACTCGGCGGCGCGCAGCAAATGGCAGTACTTTGTGCGCAGGACGCTGCTTCAGGGAGCCTGCGATATCTACCTGCCGGGATTTGGCCCGCGAATGATCGTTCGGAGCGCCGCGGCAGTCGTCGTATTCACTGCCAAGCTGCCGTTTTCGCTGCTGCGTGGCGGACACGGATTTATGGAAAACGTGAAGAAGCTGGCGTACCACGTGGGCAGGCTTTTGATGGCGGCAGGAATTGACCCGGTCCGCGAAGTGTATGCAACCGATGTGAGGCAGCGGAACGCCGATGGCAGCCAGCAGAAGGCTTCGGGCGGCCTGTAGGCCGGTTCCCGCCAGGTTTGCAGTGATGAGGCCGGCGTCGGGCATCGGCTGTGGTTGCCGTGGCGTATACGCCGAGCAACCAAGGCGCTGGTAAAGACGGCGTTGTGGAGTACAAACTAAAGTAGCGCCAATGGGGCCAGGAGACGCAGGGGATGAACTTTCATGAGGATCTGAGCCGCGCGGTGATTGCCAGGCGGGCTACCGATCGGCAGTTCGGCATCGTGATCGGAGTGGTGCTGGCGCTGATAGGAGCCAAGCTGCACCGTCACCACACGGCCTGCATCGTGCTGTTCGTGCTGGCTGCCGTATTTCTTCTTGTGGCATGGGTGTTGCCGCGGGTGCTGAAGCCGTTGAACGCGGGCTGGTCGTTTCTGGGCGAGCATCTGGCCAAAGTTACCAACCCCGTACTGATCACGCTCACGTATGTGATTGGATTTTTGCCGCTGGCGTTGCTGATGCGCATCGCCGGCAAGGACCCGCTGCGTCTGAAGCGCGGCAACGTCAAGCAGAGCTACTGGATCGAGAAGACGGATCAGTTTCCGGCGGCCGAGTCGATGCGGCGTCAGTTTTAGGGAGAACGAATGTCGATAGTGAAAGAGTTGTGGGCCTTCATGCGAATCAGGAAGAAGTTCTGGCTGCTGCCGGTGCTGATCGTGACGCTGATTGTTGGCCTGACGCTGGTGCTGGCGCCTTCGGCGATTGCACCGTTTATCTACGCGCTGTTTTAGAGTCAGGCAGGGACCATGCGAATTCTCGGCATTTCGGCCTACTACCACGACAGCGCAGCGGCGCTGGTGCGCGACGGAGAACTTGTCGCCGCGGCGCAGGAAGAACGGTTTACCCGCGTCAAACACGATGCGCGGTTTCCGTTTCATGCCACCGAGTACTGTCTGCGGCAGGAGGGCGTTGGCCTTGCCGATGTGGACTTTGTCGTGTTCTACGACAAGCCGCTGCTCAAGTTCGAGCGGCTGCTGGAGACGTATCTGGCACTGGCGCCGAGCGGGCTGAAGTCGTTCCGCATGGCTTTTCCGCTGTGGGCGCGCGAGAAGCTGTTCCAAAAAAATCTGCTTTGCCGGGAGTTGAAGGGCGCCTTCGGCGTGGAACTCGACTGGGACAAGCAGTTGCTGTTTACCGAGCACCACATCAGCCACGCAGCTAGCGCGTTTTTTCCGTCGCCGTATGACGAGGCGGCGATTCTGACCATGGACGGCGTGGGCGAGTGGGCGACAACTTCGGCGGCCTTCGGCAAGGGCAATTCGCTCGATATACGCAAGGAGATTCACTTTCCGCACTCGCTGGGGCTGCTGTACTCGGCGTTTACTTACTACACGGGCTTCAAGGTGAACTCGGGCGAGTACAAGGTGATGGGCCTTGCGCCCTACGGCCAGCCAGTCTACGCGCAGAAGATCTTCGACAACCTGATCGATGTGAAGGAAGACGGATCGTTCTGGCTGAATCTCGATTACTTTAACTACTGCACAGGCCTGACCATGACGAACGAGCGCTTCGACGCGCTGTTTGGAGGGCCGCCTCGCAAGCCGGAAGAGTTGCTGACGCAGCATCATATGGATCTGGCCGCTTCGATCCAGGTGGTGCTTGAGGAAGTGGTGCTGAAGCTTACGCGCGGGCTTGCAGCCGAGACGGGCTCGAAGAATCTTTGCCTGGCCGGCGGCGTGGCGCTGAACTGCGTTGCCAACGGAAGAGTTCTGCGCGAGGGGTGCTTCGAAAATATCTGGATTCAACCGGCGGCGGGCGATGCCGGCGGCGCGGTGGGAGCGGCTTTTGCTGCTTATCACATGGCGCTGGGCCAGCCGCGCAAGCAGTCGGCACACGACGGCATGAAGGGTGCGTATCTCGGGCCGGCGTTTACAGATGAAGAGATCGAGGTCCGCCTAAAGAAGATTGGAGCGGTCTATCATTCGGTTACGCAGCCGGAGATGATCGAGGCAGTGGCCGAGGCTCTGAAGAACGAGAAGGCCGTGGGCTGGGCGCAGGGCCGGATGGAGTTTGGTCCGAGGGCTCTGGGCGCGCGCTCGATCCTGGGCGACGCCCGCTCGCCGCAGATGCAGTCGATTCTGAATTTGAAGGTGAAGTATCGCGAGAGCTTTCGGCCCTTTGCGCCCTCGGTGCTGCGCGAGGATGTGAGCGAGTGGTTTGAGATGGATGTGGACAGCCCCTATATGCTTCAGGTGGCCAACGTCACGCGCAAGCACTGCACGGAGATGACCGAGGAGCAGAAGAAGCTGTTTGGCATCGAGAAGTTGAATGTGCCGCGCGGTGACATTCCCGCCGTTACGCATGTGGACTATTCGGCGCGCATCCAGACCGTACATCGCGAGACCAATCCGCTGTATCACGCGCTGCTTGAGTCGTTCAAAGCGAAGACCGGCTGCCCGGTGGTAGTGAACACCAGCTTCAACGTGCGCGGCGAGCCGATTGTGTGCACGCCCGAGGATGCCTACGCGTGCTTCATGGGAACCGAACTCGATCTACTGGCGGTGGGCAACTATCTGCTGTGGAAAGAGGAGCAGCCCGCCGAGTTGAAACGCAACTACGAAAACGCCTTTTCCCCCGATTGATTTGCGTGGCGCAATCGACGCCCGAAGACGAAAGTGAGAGGTCGGTATGAGTGCACTTGCGCTGTCGAGGCGCGCGGCAAAGGGGGTTGCAGAGCTGTGCCTGATCCTCTTGATCACGCTGCTGCTGCTTGAAGCGGCGCTGTGGGTGCTGGCCGCTTTCAACCGGAACATCGCATTCATGACCGATTCGGTGATCTCAGAGACGCTGCCGGATGCGGTGCTGGGGCGACGTCTGAATCCCGATTATCCGAGCCACGACCGGGACGGCTTTCGCAATGCGGAAGTGCTGCAGCAGGCCGAGATTGTCGCTATCGGCGACTCGCAGACCTACGGCGCAAACAATCTGCTCAAGTATGCCTGGCCGCAGCAACTGGCTACGCTGAGCGGGAAAACGGTTTACAACATGTCGGTGGGCGGCTACGGACCCGTGCATTATCTGCTGCTCACGCCGCGCGCTCTGGCCAAGCATCCAGCATGGGTGGTTACGGGGCTCTATGACGGCAACGATCTCTTCGACTCGTTCGATATGGTTTACGAGCAGAAGCAGATGACCGATCTGGCTTCGAATGATCCGGCGGTTCTTAGCGCGATTGCGCGGGCGCAGGCAGAGGAGCGAATCGAAGACGTTGCGGACCGGTACTCCGAGATTGCCATCGGCAACTTTCATCCGGCCGCTGTTTCTGCCGTGCCATCCACTCCTTCGCGCAAGAGCCGCGCAGTGAGGTTCTTCAAGGCCCACTGCCGGACGTGGAATCTGATCCGCATGATGCGCCGCATCGTGGCGGAGAAGGGCGTCTCTTCGCAGTTTGGGCCGTTGGACAAGATGGTGTGGGATTCGGTGAAGAAGCAGGCGCAGAGCAGCACGGGCTACTGGCTGGCCTTTGAGAACGGCAGCGCGCGAACCATCTTTGTTCCGGGCTACCGCGAGCTTGCGCTGCGCATGGACGATCCGCGCATCGCGGAAGGCGCACGCATCAGCGGCGAGGCGATGCAGCGCGCGCAGACCGAGGCGCAAGCCGCGCAAGCGAAGTTTGCCGTGCTGATGATTCCTACCAAGGAGTTAGTGTTCTACCAGGCATTCTCAAACAGTGGAGATGCAGTCATAGGCCAGCTCAGCGGTTTGGTGAGCAAGGAGATGCAGTTTCGCGAGCAGTTCAGACGGGATGTGTGCGAGCGGGGCGTGCTTTGTATCGATCCGCTGCCCTCGCTGAGCGAGTCTCTGCGGGCGGGCAGATCGCCCTACCCTATGGACTTCGACGGCCACCCGAATCCCATCGGTCAGACGGTTCTTGCCGATGTTGTCCGCAACACGATAGAACAACATCGGTAGTCTCAATCCTGGGAGTAACGCGGTATGAGCGGCAATAGTGGAAACCGTTCGGGAGTTGTGCACTGGCTCAGGAAGAGCTGGGCGCGGTTCTGCATCAAATCCGTTCACTACAGGAATCGCAAGCACAAGCTCAACTGGCTCTATCTGATGCCCGACCCCTGGGATATGGAGTCGGAGGAGCAGCAATTCCGATTCGATGAGACGAACCGGGTTATCGAGCAGCAGTTCGGTCACGTAGGCACGATACTGGAACTGGGCTGCGGAGAAGGGCATCAGTCTGTATTTCTACGCAAGCACTGCGACCGTTTGATCGGCACCGATATAAGCCAGAGCGCGCTGCAACGGGCCCGGCGGCGCTGTCCGGATGCTACCTTTCGGCACTGGGACATTTGCAACGAAGCCGCTCCCGCCGAGCTGTCGCACGTCGATCTGGTAGTGGCCTGCGAGGTGATCTATTATCTGCCGGAGACGCGCAAGGTGCTGGAGAGACTTCAGTCGATAGCCAGTGAAGGGCTGATTACATACACCAGTACGCGGGCTGAGCATCTCGATTCGATTACAAGCGAGATGCCCGGTTTGTCCAGCGGCCGTATCGAGCTGAATCCGTCGCGATGGTGGAGGACGGTGTGGTGGTCGTCGGGTCGTTCGCAGCCGGAGATAATTCCTGTGCCTGAGACTGCAAGAAAGGAATCGTTAACCGTTCCACCGGATGCGCGGGGAGCGGAGAAAGCGTTGCAGCAGGAGATCCATCCCGGCGCTATCACGACCCGTGCGGCCGACAATTCGGCAGCGGGGCGAAAGGTCGTTCCTCTGGCAGACGGTTATTGCGCGGAGGTCGATTCGACAAATGAGGCAGAGTGGAACCAGCTGATTCCGCTTTTTGACGACGCGAGCCTGAACCAGACGTGGGCCTTTGGAGCGGTCAAGACGGGCGAGAGGAATGTGAGCCGTCTGGTTCTGCGCTATCACGAAGAGATTGTCGCCGCGGCACAGGTCAGGGTAAGGACGATTCCGCTGCTGGGCATGGGCGTTGCGTACGTAAGCTGGGGCCCGATGTGGATGCGCCGGGACTGGGAGCCGATTGCAGAGAACTTCCGGCAGGCGATCCGGGCGCTGCGCAACGAATACGTGGCCAAACGCGGACTGTGCCTGAGGCTGTATCCGCTGGTCTTTGACGACGATGTATTTGCCTTGCGGGAGATTGTCGACAGCGAGATGTATCGGCCGGCTGCCAGCGAAACGGCTGCTCGGACGATTCTGCTGGATCTTGCGCCGGAGTTGAAGACCCTGCGCGAGGGGATGGAGTACAAGTCGCGGCGAAACCTGCGGCGCGCCGAGGAAGCCGGGCTTGATGTCGCAATGGGCGAAGGCGAGGAGATGCTGGATAGCTTCATGGAGATCTACCGCGAGATGGTTTCAAGAAAAGGGTTTCTTCCTTCGCACGATCACGAGGTCGTGAAGCGGATGCAGGAGAGGCTGCCCGCAGGCCAGAAGCTGGGCGTCTATCTCTGCCGCGACGAAGGGCGGCTTTGCGCCGGCACCATTGTCAGCATGCTGGGAAACACGGGGCTTGAAATGTCTGCCGCGACCAACGATCTGGGGATGAAGAATTCTAGTTCGTATCTGCTGCGCTGGAAGATGGTGGAGCAGATGAAGCGCATGGGGCAGCAGTTCTTCAATATCAACGGAATCAACCCGGAAGAGAACCTGGGCACGTACCAGTTCAAGCGGGGATTCACCGGCAAGTGTGGCCGCGATCTGCACTACCTGGGAAAGTTCGACGCCACGCCGGGCGCGCTGGTTGGCGCGGCGATGCGGTTGGGGTATCTGGCGCAAGGCTGGGAGTACAGGCAGAAGCTCCGCCTGGAGAGATGGAAGGCGTCGAGGGGCGCGCGCAAGGGGAATGAGAGCGATCGGGCTGGTGAGTAAGCGGCGGAAGAGCGAAAGAATCCGCCGGCAGTATGGGCCAAAGGAGTGGAATGAAGAACCGGAAGATCGTCCCGCTGGGGATGGGTTACAGCGCCGAAGCAGATTGCGTGAGCGAGCAGGAGTGGAGCCGGCTGATTGAGCGGTTTCGCGACTGCACGATCAAGCAGGCGTGGGCGTTTGGGGCGGCGCTGTCTCATGAGCGGAACATGAGCCGTCTGGTTCTGAGGCGCGACGGCGAGGTGGTCGCTGTGGCGCAGGTCAAGACGCAGAACTTCCCCATCGTCGGCGGTGGACGCGGGTACATCAGCTGGGCTCCGCTGTGGATGCCGATGGACCGCGAGCCGGACACGGAAGATTTTCGGCAGGCGATTCGTGCGCTGCGCAACGAGTATGTTTGCAAGCGCGGCTTTACTTTGAGGATGGAGCCGCTGGTCTATGACGAAGACCCTTTGCATATCCGTAAGATTCTTGCCGAAGAGCAATTTTTTCCGGCGGTAGAGACCTATGGCGGCAGGACGCTGGTGCAGGATATCGCGCCCGATCTTAACGCCCTGCGCGCTGGGATGGAGTACAAATCCCGGCGGAACCTGCGCCGCGGAGAAGAGGGCGAGATTGAGATTTACGAAGGCGCGGGAGATGAGATGCTGGACGCGTTCGTGGAACTCTACCGCGATACGGTTGCCAGAAAGGGATTTCCGCCGTCTTTCAATCCTGACTCCGTGAAGTCTGCGCAGAGGCGATTGCCGGAAAGGCAGAAGCTGCGGGTTTTTCTGTGTCTCGATGGCGGCGAGTATTGCGCCGGTGCGGTGCTGAGCACGATGGGAGATACGGGCCTGGAGTTGTGGGCCGCCACCAACGATATTGGCCGGAGGAACTCCAGCTCCTATCTGCTGCGCTGGAAGATGGTGGCGGAGATGAAGCGGATGGGCCAGTCGGCGTTCAATATGAACGGCATCGACCCGGAGGCGAACTTCGGCACCTATCACTTCAAGCGTGGGTTTGCGGGCAAGCACGGTCGCGATCTGACCTATCTTGGCGTTTTTGATGCCGCGCCCGGCATTTTTTTGTACAATCTTCTTCTCTTTGCTTACATGCTGCGAAGATGGTATCGGGACCTGAGGCGCCTGGCATTCCGGTTGAGAACATGGTTGATCCGCAGAAGAAGCGCCGATCATGGCGACAAGGCAATTGTCCATGGAGGGTCAGAGGACGATCACGGTTAGAAGGCGGCAGGGGCCGATCGCACGCAAGAGTTGATGGAGGCGCGGAGTTCAGGGTGGAGATGCGGCGCATGAGCGTATTTGAGCCGAAGGATGGTATGAACCGTCTGGCAACGGCAGCACCGCCGAGGCGCCGCGACAGGAATCCGGTACCCGTATATGCGTGAACTTATCGTCGTCGTCATCACGTGGCTCATCGTCTGGTGGATGGTTACCCTGGTACGTGAGCCTGGTCCGCCCGTGCCGAAATCGTTGTGGCTTCCTCTGGTCTGGTGTGTCATCAACGGCTCGAGACAGATGTCGGAGTGGATTAACGCTCCATACGATGACCCGAACCGGTTCTCAGAGGGCACGCCGCTCGATGCGGGCCTCTACGGTGTAATGATCCTGACCGGCCTGCTGATCCTGAATCGAAGGCCGCGGCAGATGAAGGCCTTTCTTCAGGGAAACTGGCACATCCTTCTGTTTTACGTCTATTGCGTTATCAGCATCTCGTGGTCCGATTATCCCTACATCGCAATGAAGCGGTGGGTGAAGCTGGCCGGGGATCTGGTCATGGTCCTGCTGCTGTTCACCGATCCGAGTCCGATGCTGGCGATTCGGCGTCTGTTCTCGCGAATGGCATTCGTTCTGGTGACGTTTTCGCTCACCTTCATTTTGTTTGTCCCCGATATTGGAACCATGAGGGACGCATGGACCGGTGTGGTCTATTACAACGGAATCACGATGCAGAAAAACATGCTCGGCGAGGGGTGCCTGATCGCCGGCCTTGGCACGCTCTGGCTTCTGCTGACCGCCTTTGAGGCCCCCAGGTCGAAGCTGCGGACCAGACAACTGATTATCTACGCATTTATGACGCTCACCGCGCTGTGGCTGATCAAGAAGGCCGATTCGATGACGTCGTTTACCGCTCTGGTACTGGCCGGCGGGGTGATGGTTCTGGTCTCGCAGCGATGGCTGGTTTCGAGCGTTGCCAGGGTTCACATGCTGATGGGTTCGACGATCGCTCTGGCCGCGAGCACCATTCTGCTGGATGCCGCCGGGCCGCTGCTCAGCATGCTGGGGAGAACCTCGTCGTTCACCGGCAGAACGGCGATCTGGTACGCGGTGCTGGCCGCGCACACCAATCCGCTGATTGGCACGGGGTATGAAAGTTTCTGGCTGGGCGAGCGGATTCAATTTGTGTGGGACGTGAGCGGGCAGCATATTCAGCAGGCGCACAACGGATATCTGGAGATATACATTAATCTAGGCTGGATCGGCGTAATCTGTCTGTCGGCATTGATTTTGTTCGGGTATCGCAACGCGGTGAAGACCTTTTCGCGCGACCCTCTGTTCGGAAGACTGGTGCTGGGATTCTTTCTGGCGGCACTGATACATAATTTTTCAGAGGCCGGATTCCGGATGATGAATCTGGTGTGGTTTGCACTTCTGTTTGCGGTCTCCGGCGGATGGGACGTTCAGCGCACTGCCGCCCTGGCTGCTCCGGCCGCCGCTCCAATTCTTGGTTCGATGAAGGTTCTTAGATAGATGAGCGTGCCTGAAGATATTTTCGATGGGTCTCACCCAGTCGATGGAGTGGAGCTTCCTCCGCAACTGCGCCCGGAAGATCAACCAGCAAGCGTTGTTGCCGGCTTGTCTGCTGAGCCTGGCGGCGAAGAGGCAGGCAAATCCGAAACGGGCGGCAATACTTACGGGCAGATTCTGAAGTCGTCGGTGCTGATCGGGGGCTCGTCGGTTATCGGCATCTTCTCGCGTATCATCCGCGTCAAGTTTGTTGCTTACCTGCTGGGGCCTGCCGGAGTGGGCCTGTTCGGCGTGTACAACTCTGTGGCGCTGCTGGCTGAGAACATTGCCGGACTGGGCGTGAGCTCGAGCGGCATCCGGCAGATTGCGGCCGCCAAATCAACCGGGGACATGGAACGAGTTGCGCTGGCCGATGCCGTGCTTCAGCGCACCTCGCTGGTTCTTGGCCTGATCGGCGCGGTGGCTCTGGCTCTGCTGGCTCGGCCCATCTCGATTGTCACCTTCGGCAACGCGGACCACACCAAGGCAATTCTGTATCTGTCTATCGGCGTGTGCCTGCAACTGATCGCCTGGGGCGAACTGGCGCTGGTTGAGGGTCTGCGGCGGATCGCCGATGTGGCCAAGGCGTCGGTGATCGCCACCGTTATCGGAACCCTGCTGGGCGTTCCGCTGGTGTACTGGTTTGGCCAGGATGGCGTAGTGCCGTCGCTGGTGCTGCTCAACTTTCTGGCGCTGGCCACGGCCTGGTGGTACAGCCGGAAGGTCGGGCTTCCCAAACCGCACATCAAGCCCGCGCAGGTGTTTGAAGAAGTCTCAGAGCTGCTGAAGCTGGGCTCGATCTTCATGATGGGCTGGATGCTGCAATCGGCAGTGGCGTATCTAGCTCGGACGCTGATTCTGCGCAGATCGGGACTGGATGCGGCCGGCCTGTATCAGTCCGCATGGGCCATGGGCGGTTTATATGCAGGGCTGATCATTCAGTCCATGGCCGCCGACTTTTATCCCCGCCTGACGTCTGCCGCGAAAGACAATGCGCTGACCAACCGGCTGGTGAACGAACAGGCGCGGCTGGGCATGCTGATCGCCGGGCCGGGTGTGCTGATCACGGTCACCTTCACGCCGCTGGTGATGACGCTGTTCTATACCGCGAAGTTTACGGCGGCGGTGGATGTGATGCGCTGGATCAGCGTGGGAACCCTGCTGCAAGTCGTCACCTGGCCGATGGGCTATATTCTGGTGGCCAAGAATCAGCGGGTGCTGTACTTCTGGAGCGAGCTTGGCGGGGCCATTTTTTACGCAGCCGCGTGCTGGTTCTTTATCGGCAGGTGGGGGCTGAACGGCGCGGGCATCGCGTTCTTTGCCTACTGCGCGTTCCACGGGCTGTTCAACTATCCGCTCATCCGGCATCTGAGCGGCTTCCGCTGGTCGCGCGAGAATCTGCGCGAGGGGGCGTCGTTTCTGACCCTGATCGCAGCGGTATGCGCGGGGTTCCGGCTCCTGCCCTGGCTGGCGGCTACGGGAGTGGGCGCGGTGGTTGCGGCGGCCAGTTGCATCTATGCGGTTCACACCATCGTGCGGCTGCTGCCCTGGGACCGAGTTCCCAAGCAATTGCAACGGGTGATCCTCATGCTCGGCATCAAACCGGTACACGAGCAGGGCAAGTAGCAATCTGGATCGGGGCGTCCCGATCGCGGGTCACAGGCTGCGGAAGAACTCCGAAAGCCTCTGCCGTGATTCGTCTAGAACCGTCAGAGTCTGGGAGTGGTCCGGTTGATGTTCTAGGTCTCCCCGGTCCCCAAATGCGAGGGACCGGGGGCACACTCATGGTTATTTGGAGTTCTCTCCTGACTGGAGACACCCGCCGGGAGAGCTTGAACGATCAGAGTCGCATAACGCCCGCTCTTCGCAAAAGCGCGATGGATGGGGCACAGCTTTTTTCGATCCGTCCAACTCTGCACGGCTCTTGACCGGGCTACCTGCCATTCTGCGTCAGCGCGCCGGCCAGTCGTCGATCACCTTGTAGAGATATAGCTTGAAGTGCTCCCAGTTGAAGTCCTCGGCGAATTTGGTGATGCCGGCCGATAGACGCGCACGGAGTTCGGGTTCGTTATACATGCGCTTCATGGCCTCGGCCAGCTCGTCCACGTTGCCCGGCTCATAGTAGAGCACGTTCTCATCGGTGAAGTAGTACTGGATGGCCAGCAGGCGCGGTGCGATTACGGGGATGCCGAAGTGCGCGTACTCGAGCATCTTGACGGGCAGCATGTACTCGGTGGCCGAGTCGCGGCGGTTGGGAACGATGCCTACCGCGGCTCCGGAGATCATCTGGGCGATGGCGCGGATGCCAAAGATCTTTCTGGGAAACACGATGCGGTCAGCAAGACCGGAGCGGCGGATGGCTTCATCGACCTCGTCTGCCGAGTCGCCGCTGCCGTAGATCTCAAGCCGCGCGCCGGGGCAGGACTCGGCGATCTTCGCGAAGGCGTCTACGGCCAGATCCGGTCCCAGACGGTGGGCGACGGTGCCGTGAAAGACGATTCTGAAGCAGCTTGTGTCCACCTTGGCGCCCGGTTCAGTGCGGAAGATCAGCGGATCGGTCAGGTTGGGCAGAATGGTCATCTTGCTCTCAAGCGCGCCGCGGCGGCAGAGCACGTCCTGGTGAGGCTTGTGCACGCAGATCACCTTGTCGGCGATCCTGGTGGAGATCCGCTCCTGGAAGGCCAGAAAGCGAATCAGCGGATGCTTCTCGGTGACGCCGAACTTGGAGGCGTAGACCTCGGGCATCATGTCGTGGACGTCGATGACCAGCTTTGCGCCGAGCAGCTTGGGGATGAGTCCGGCCAGCACCATGAAGTCCGGCATGGTGTGCACCTGGACGACGTCGTATTTATTTTTCAGGTGCATCCGCGTGACTTTGAACGCGGTAGCGAACAGGAAGCGGAAGTAGCTGGCGATGTAGCTGAGGCTGGAACTGCCGCGGTAGCGAGTGAAGCCGACGCGATGGACGTGTACGCCCTCGACGGTTTCTTCGCTGGGGCGTCCCTGCTCTGCCAGCGAGATCAGGTCTACATGGTCG
The DNA here is from genome assembly GCA_903842065.1 of uncultured Acidobacteriaceae bacterium. Lineage (GTDB taxonomy): Bacteria > Acidobacteriota > Terriglobia > Terriglobales > Acidobacteriaceae > Telmatobacter. The sequence continues at coordinate 108,702 of CAIMKZ010000063.1, forward strand.
CCCCGCCGCGCGAGCGTCTCCGCCTCCCGCTCTACGCGGTGGTCGGCCATATACAGCGTGTAGGAGATCACACAGACTCTCTTCATACCGGGCACTTCCCTTCAGGTGAACCGGACCGTTGAGAAGCCCAAGACAGGCGGTGGCCGGGCGTGGGCATTCGCAACAGAGAGGTCATTTGGTGGTTCTATGCGGCAAAGGTTGAAGGCGGCCGGCTGTATCCGCAGCGGTTGCGGCTACCTCTGCCTTGCGCGCTTCGTTTGAGTTCCGGATAGCGGTGAGAAATGGCGAATCAAAACGCTGTTCGAGCAGTCTTATGTTCGGCATCACGCAGTGGCCGCCGATGATTCCCGGCTGGAACATCACCCGGGGCAGATAACCGATCTCGCTGAAGAAGCGGCTCATCTCTTCGTAATCGGCATTGACCGTGCCGGCAAACCGGTTCATCTCCTGGGCCCAGGCGATGAGCAGGCCGAAGTAGGTGGTCTCAAGCAGTTTGGCCAGTTCCAGGGTCTCGGCGTTGGCGAAGATCTCAGACTTCAGCCCCGCGGCCTGAAAGTGCGCCTGCACCGTGGCTGTCGCGTCCGAGTTTGAGCCGGCGACAAACTTTACATACAAGCGCATGTCGTCTGTCATTTTGGTGTGTTTGCCGCGCACCGGGCTGTAGACGCAGGGCACTCCCGTTTGCTGTTCGATGGTTCGGGTGGTGCCCGGAACCACGGTGCTGTTGATCACCATGATCCGCGGCCGGTACTGGGCGGCGTAGTGGACGGAGGATTCGACAAATGGCCCTTGATCGATGAAAGGAAAGCAGATGTGCAGAATGCCGACGGGGCGATCGACCTCAACCGGATCGATGTCGATGCCGAGCACTGCCGGATCGTGGCCGTTCAGGATCGAATGCAGGGGCCTGCCCACCTCGCCCATGCCGACGATCAGAGTAATTCCAAAGCTATCCATCTCTATCCCTTCTTATCACTTCCAGCGAGTGCAAAGCTCCAGCACGGGCGGAGCGCGAATCAATGCAGTAATGGCCCCAAAATCAATAACGTACTGCCATTGCAGGGCAGATTGGCGGGCGGGTGGAGTCGGATACGGAGGTCTGGGCTTCTCTCCGCATCGTTATTTAGTGTGGCACACGCCTTTCAGAGGCAATTATCGAGACTTGCACCGTTCCAGCGCCATGTTTTCGTAACTCCGCAGATGCCTTTGCGAATAATTTCGAGTCTTCAGTACCCTATCCTGGCACGATGTTCCTTTCTAATGGGTTGAGCGGCGGCGATTGGGCGGTGCCTGCAAACTGCAAGAAAAATATATAGGAATCAATACGTTAACGGCAATTGGCAGGTGCGGTGTACGCTTAGATACCGCCAGCTTTTTTTCGTTTGCACCGGTTACCTAATCTTGTTACCACCGTTGTAGAGGTCTATGCTCCCGGTTTGTGGGATATATCCCTGCTCCGTCTGGGCCTATGCTGACAGTATCCACACCCCTGAAAACCGGGGCCGTGGCCGCGGTTAGCAAAATTGATGGTTACGCTGAGTCAATACAGGGTAAGGTCAGGATCGCGGCGGAGAGGTATGGAAATGAAAAATCCGGCACAATTTATCTGCGCAATGATCGTCTTCGCCGCTGGCGGAGTTCTGCCGGCGCAGAGCCAGCAGCCGGATTCCCAAGCCGGGCTTCCGTTGCCGCTGCCTTCGTTTGTCACGGATCGGCCTTCCGCGCCGCTTCCGAGTCCCACGGTTGCGAGTCCGGCGGCGCCAACGGCTGAGCCGCCCTCGCCGGCATTGAAGGAAAACCCGCTCAATACTCTTCGCGCGTTTGAGCCGGCCGCGGACAGCGAATATCACCTGGGCCGCGGAGACGCCATCACCATTGACTTCAGCGGACGGCCCGAGTTGCAGGCAAAGCTGGTAGTCGGTCCCGACGGTCGCATTACGCTGCCGCTTGTAGGCGATGTGCTGCTGGACGGGCTGACCCGCCCGGAAGCAGGCAAAGCCATTGAAACCGCAATGAGCGCCTACTACTCGAATATGACCGTGCAGGTTTCGGTGACTCAGTACACATCGAATCGGGTGCTGGTTCTGGGCGCCGTCGAGCATCCCGGCGTGTTGACCTTTGAAGGCCAGCCGAAGCTGCTTGAAGCCCTCACCCGTGCGGGCATGATGCAGAAAGATACCACCCGGTCGGGCCAGCTGCCCGAGCAGTGCGCCATCTACCGCGGCAACGACAAGGTCGCATGGGTCGATGTACGTTCACTGATCGAAACCGGTAACGCTCTGGCCAATATGCGTTTGCAGCGCGACGATATAGTCTATGTGCCGAGCGCGCAGGAGCGCTTTGTTTCGATTCTGGGCGAAGTGCAGCATCCCGGAGCGGTTTCTCTGATGCACAACTCCACGGTGGCCAGCGTGCTGGCCGAGGTGGGAGGAATCACGGACCACGCGGGCAACAATCCGCGGCTCACCGTTGTGGACCCCGCATCCGGAACATCGCAGGAGATTAAATACGCCGATCTGATGAACCCCGCCAAGTCGCTGGAGATCAAACTGAAGCCGGGCCAGATCATTTACGTGCCGCGGAGCGGCTTCTTCAAGGCCACCTACGTGCTCGAACGTCTCACCCCGATGGTGAACGTGATGACCATGATGGCATACGCGGGGATACTATGAACCTGCAACGCATCAATCCGCAGCAGCAATTACAGCTTCGTCAGGCGCAGCAGCAGCAGGCCGCCGTGCCCGCCGCCGCCGCCGCCGCACCGCCAGCGGAAGATCGCGCGATGTTCAGCATGGACATCCAGCGTGCATTCAAGATGCACGGCAAGCTGATCTGGTCGATCGTCGCCTTTTTCCTGCTGGCCGCCGTGGCGTTGGGCGTAAGGAAGTGGCCGCTCTACATCGCTACCAGCCAGGTGTACATTCAGCCGGTTTCGCCCAAGATTGGCGACCAGAGCGACAGGAATTCGTGGCCGTTCGACACCAATACCTACGACTCGTATGTTCAGCAGCAGGTACAGAGCATCACGAATCCCAAGGTTCTGATCAGTGCGATGCACAAGATGGACGGCTGGCAGAAGAGTGGAGAGAGCGAACAGGATGCGACCGATCGCCTCGGTGCGGCGATCAAGGCGGCTCGCATCGGGTCAACTTACGAGATAGAAATCACCGCGCGCACCAAGAACGCGGCTCTGTCGGCCAGCGCGGCCAATGCCATCGCCGGCAGCCTCGTGGAGTGGTCTTCGGGCGAGGCTACGGCTGGAAACTCGGAACGCATCAAGGCTCTGAGCGATGAGCGCGGCCGCGTGCAGAAGGAACTGGACGACGATCGCGCGGAGCAGCGCGAGCTGAATAACCAGCTGGGAATGGCTGCCGTGGGCGCGGCTGCCCCCGACCTTTACGACAGCGCAATCGAGCAGACGCGGGAAGAGCTGATCAAGGTTCAGACCGATCATGACCAGGCGCAGGCCCGCTACAACGCGCTGGGCGGCGGCCGGGGAGATGGCAAAGCGCTAAGCGCTCAGGCCGACTCCGAGATCGCGGCCGATCAGGGCATGAACAGCATGAAGTCGTGGCTTTTTCAGCGCCGCGCGCAGCTGATCGCCCACATGTCTAACCTGACTCCGAACAACCCGGCGTACAAGCAGGATGCCGAGGAACTGGCGCAGACCAACAAGAGTCTGGAATCGATGACCGGAGACATGCGCACGCAGGTCTCGTCCAGAATTCAGGAGCAGTTGCGCGCCGATCTCAATCGGACATCGGAAGTCGAAGGCCGGTTGAACGCGCAGTTGCGGCAGATGGTGTCCAACGCGGCCACCGCCACGCCCAAGCTCCAGCGCGCCAACGATCTGGCTGTAAACATCAACCGGCTTCAGTCCCGTTTTGCCGTTCTGGATGAGCAGCTCAAAAACCTGATGCTTCAGAACAGCGTTCCCGGCGCGCTGCATGTTTCGGTAGCGGCGATTGTGCCTACGATGCCGAGCATCGTCGCGGTGCTAAAGGTGACTCTGCCGATCGCAGTCGCGGGTTTCGTGCTGGGACTGATCGCAGGGCTGATCGCCATGAACCTCGATCCCAGAATCTATCTGGGAAGCGATGTTGAGCAGGCGCTCGGTGTCGCGCCGCTGGCGGTGATTCCGGACTTCAAGAGTATCTCCGCCGACACAATCAATGAGTTCATGCTGCGAATCGCCGCTCCCATCGAGCACGGCTGCAAGCTGGGAACGGTGAAGAGCTGCGTCATCACGGGAGTCACTTCCGGCGCCGGCGCTTCCACGGTGGCGGTGCGCGTCAGTCAACTGCTCGAGGCTATGGGCAGGAACACGAGGCTGGTGAGTTCCTCTGGAGAGCAGCAGGATGCTTCATCCGAGCCGTCGCAGCAGGACGACTGCCTGGTATTGAACGATACCGAGCCGCTCACCAGCTCGGCCGAGGCGGAGTATCTCGCCCGGTACGCCGACTGCACGATCGTGGTCCTCGAATCCGGCGTAACTACTCGCCACCAGTTGCAGTCCACCGCAAAGACACTGCAACGGCTCGGAGTGCCTTCAGTAGGCTTTGTACTCAACCGCGTAAATCTAATGCGTGCCGATCAGGCATTCAAAGACATTGTGCGTGAGGCTGAGCAGAATGTACGCCGCAGGGGCAGCGTGAAAGTTCGCCAACTGGAACCTGCCTGGCGTGAGATTGCAGTCGCCGAAGAACCGGCCCTGCCCGCGCCTGCGCCCGCGCCCGTTATGCCTTCCGTCGCGGCATCGCGTGAGGCTTTGCCGGTACAGGCGCCTAAGGCTTTTGTTCCCGAACCAGGGTTCAGCCACTTCAGCACCCAGGCAGCGCAACCGCAGCCGAAGGTGCCTGCCTATGCCGCCGAGGAGCACAGTGCACTCATACCTGCCGCACCTGCCGGTCCCATGGACTCGCGGCTGAGCGGACTGAGGAGCCTGGACTTTACGCGTGGCCTGAGAAACATGAACCAGCCTGCGGAGTCCACACCCAAGGAACAGCCGCGCGAGATGCAGGCAGCACCTGCTCCCGCGGCGCCTGCTCCCAAGCCTCCAGTACCTGAGCCGGTTGTGTTCGCTCCCGAGCCGCAGGCACCGAGATGGCAGGAATCTGCCCAGGAAATTCAGCCTCCAATGGCTCCCGCACAGGTTGAACCGCGCTCCACAGACGGAGTTCCCACGGTAACAACCGTTCCCGAGTTTCTGCCGCCCAGAGTGACCGAGAAGGACAAGGGGCACGAGCATGTATGGGGCAAAGATATGCCGCGCTGGGATCGTGGCACGGACGACGATGGTGGAATTCTTCCCTCGTGGCGCGGTCAGTACAGGTAAGAGCCTTTCACATGAAGAGCCGGGCCGCGATTGACGCGGTTCCGGCTCTTTCTCTTTTCACTGGCTGAAAATCCGATTCGGCGACGCGCGCCCCGGTGGTTTACGCTGCAACTGTGCTCACCGACTCGTCGCAGACTCCCCAACCCGCGTCCGCCCTTAACGTAAAGCAACTCGTTGACGAGGGCCGGCTGCGGCCCGTACATCTGCGCATTTTCCTGTGCTGCCTGGTCTCTCTCACCTTTGAGGGCTACGACCTGGTAGTGTACGGCGCAACGCTGCCGCTGCTCATGCGCGAGTGGAATATGACGCCCGCCTATGCCGGCTTCATCGCCAGCTTCGGATTCGCTGCCGCGGTAGTGGGCGCAATCGCCGGCGGTTCCATGGGCGACATCTGGGGCCGCAAGCGCACCATTATTACCTCTGTCGTCATCTACTCGTTCGGCTCGCTCATCTGCGCGCTGGCCCACGCGCCGCTGTGGTTCGCCGCCTTCCGCGTCGTTGCCGGAATCGGCATGGGCATGACCCTGCAAAACGAGGTCGGCATGGTCAGCGAGTACTTCCCGGCCCGCTCGCGTCAGGCCGGAGTGGCCGCCGTGACCACCGGCATGCAGTTCGGCGGAATCCTCTCCGCGCTTGTTGCTATTGTCTTCGTTGAGCGCTACGGATGGACCTCGGCCTACTACTTTGGCTCGCTGCCCATTCTGATGGTGCCGGTCCTCATCCGCTATCTGCCGGAAGCTCCGTGGATCCTCGTCCTGCGCAACCGCACGAAGCAGCTCCGCAGTGTGCTCGCCGAACTGCGGCCCGAACTTGCGCCCCAGATAGCAGCCGCTGCCGACACCGCGTTCACCTATCCCAAGTCCAGCGAGCGGCCCACGCTCACGGAGGTTTTTGCCGAGCGGCGCGCACTAAGCACGGTGCTCTTCTGGACCGTCTACTTCATGAACATCTTCGCCATCTACGGCACCAATACGTGGATTCCCAAGCTGATGATGAACTCCGGCCACTCGATCCGGGCCAGCCTCACCATCTATCTCTCCATGTTTGTAGGCGCGCTGGTGGCCAGCCCCGTCCTCGGACACTACGGAGACCGCTTCGGAGCAAAGCGGGTCTCGATCCTCTGCTACCTCTCAGGATTCGTCTTCGTCCTGCTGCTTGCAGCGCCCATGAGCCTTCCGCTGACTCTGCTAACCGTGGCTCTGGTCGGCGTCTGCACCCAGGGAGTGCAGAATGTAACCCACGCCTACATCGCGGACTTTTATCCGCCCGCTGTAAAGTCCACCATGATGGGCTGGGGGCTTTCCGTTGGCCGCTTCGGTGGACTGCTCGGCCCCATCGCGGGCGGGTTGCTGCTCAGCATCCACGCAACACAGTTTGTCAGTTACATGGCATTCGCGCTGCCGTGCCTGATGTCGGCGCTTGCAATCACCTTTGTGCAGGACCGCTTCGCTTTCAACCGCCGCTGAGCAATACTTGCGGACAGGAGATGATCATGATTCTCGATTCCAGCAGTTCACAGATGCGTATCGGAGTTGTTGGTGCGGGGACCATGGGCTCAGGCATCGCCCACGTCTTTGCGCGCAGCGGGTTTTCCGTCGCGCTTTGCGACTCGGCCGAGGGCGCGCTGGACCGGGCCATGGACTCCATCGCAGAGAACCTGGGCAGAGAGGTGAACCGAGGCGTAATTACCGAAGAATACCGTGCGCAATCCCTCGCACGAATCCACACCGGCTCGTATCTCGAATCGCTAGCCGGCTCCGGCATTATCATCGAAGCCATTCACGAACGCTTCGAAGCCAAGCACGCTCTGCTCAAGGCTCTCGACGACATGCTGCCCAGTGAGGTCATCCTAGCCTCAAACACTTCTTCGATTTCGCTCACGAAGCTTGCGGCTGTAACATCCCGTCCCGATCGCGTCATCGGAATGCATTTCTTCAATCCCGTTCCGGTGATGGTGCTGGTTGAAGTGGTGCGTGGAATGCAGACTTCGGACAAAACTACTCAAGCCGTTCTTGCGCTCGTCCAAAAGATCAAAAAGACTCCGATCGAAGTGAACGACGCGGCGGGCTTTGTGTCGAACCGCATTCTGTTGCCGTTTTTGAATGAAGCGATGTTCGCGTTGATGGAAGGCGTTGCCACGGCGGAGAACATCGACACCGTGTTCAAGCTCGGGATGGCGCATCCGATGGGACCACTGGCGCTGGCCGACTTTATCGGCCTCGATGTCTGCCTCGATATTTTGCGTGTTCTGGTTGAAGAGACCGGTGATCCCAAGTACCGCCCCTGCCCGCTGCTGGTGCGCATGGTGAGCGCGGGATGGCTGGGACGCAAGACGGGCAAGGGATTCTTCACGTATCCCGAAAACTCTAAATAGATATCGAAACTACTTCTCGCGTTGCGCCCTGTCTCTGCGCGCGAACTCAATCAGTCCGTCCGATACGCGCTTCCTTGTCTCCGTAACTTGCCCGGGAGTCCACTTCCGCACGCCTTCGAGCGAGCGTACGCCTACTTTGCCATCGGCGATCAACCGGTCAAGCAGCGGCGAGGGTTCACCGGATTTCTCAAGGGAAGGGAAGAGATAGCTGTGCACGTCGCGGACCAGGCTCAGGTCTACAAGGTCCACGCCCTCCATGGGGCCGAGAACAGAGAAGCGCCGGCCGAAGCTCGACTTCACTACCTTGTCGATCGTTTCTCCGTCGCAGATGCCCGCGTCAACCATTGAGAGCGCCTCGCGCACGAGCGAGTGCAGCAGACGATTGCCGATGAACCCCGGCACGTCTTTCATGACTCGCACCGGCTCTTTGCCGATGGATTCGATGAGTTTGAAGGCGCGTTCGAAGTACTCGGGATCGAGAAACTCCGTCGAAACAATTTCGACCAGCGGAATCAGCACCGGCGGAAACCACCAGTGAATCCCAACCAGCCGCCGCCGCGCGCTCTCAGGCAGTTCGCGCCCGATCTCCGTTATTGGGATGGAAGATGTGTTGCTTCCGAGCAGCGCATCCGGGGGCGCGGTCTCGGATGCCTCGGCAAAGATCGCCCGCTTCAGCGCAAGATTTTCAGACGCGGCTTCCATCACTACATCCGAGTTGCGTACGGCATCTTTGAGCGATGCGCACAACTCCACACGCGATAGCACGGGCGCGGCCTCCTGCCCCAACTCGGCCAGGCTTGCCGCCATGCGTTCGGGCGCGGCCTTCAGCGTTTCTTCACTGGCATCGAAGAGCTTCACGTTGTGGCCGGCCATCGCGAACGACTGTGCGATTCCGTGCCCCATCAATCCCGCGCCGATTACCGCTACCTGAAGGCCCATATCCGTGTATCCTCCATTACGCCTTGGCCAGCGCCACCATCGAAAGCAGGTCGACGTGCTTCATCTCTGTCAGAGACTCGAGTGTCTTCTGGCGCGAATCGTAGTCGTGAATAAACATGCGGTGCAACACGACGATCGCTTCCACCAGCTCCGCGTCGCTGGGCGCCGCATCGAAGCTGCCCACCAGAACGCCTTTCATGAGCGCATAGCAGACGTTGAAGAACATGAAGTTCTCCCACACGCTGCCTCTCGCCACCGGCATCATGGCGCGCAGATAGAGGCACACCATCGCGTGTTCGAGCAGCGTCTCCCGTTCGCACAGGAATTCTTTGAGGCTCTCTTTACGCCGGAGATAACGCTCGCTGTCGGCAAGCTCCAGCCTATGCGCCGTCTCGCCGTCCAGCTCTACCTCGACAATGCCAAAGCCAAGTCCATGGAGAATCCGCTTTGCATCCGCGCCGTACGCCGCGTGATCGAGCAGGCTAAGCAGAGTATTTCCGCAGATCGTGAGCACTGCCCTCGGGCCAAACGAGTACTCGGCAAACTTCGCGAGAGTCTTTTCGAGATTCTCTGTCGCTACGAACTTTTCCATTGCCGCGCGCACTTCGCCCACGCGGCCGTTGCGCTCGAGCCAGTCAACCAGACTCATCGCATTGCCGAGCAATACCATCCGGTCGTCAAGAGGGAAGTGGCGGTCCTGCAACAGTTGAAGTCCCCATCGCATGAGATCGGGGTACAGCTCGAGCAGCGGTCTTTTCGCAAAGTGCTCTCTTGCAATGTTTGCGTGAGAACTGCCGCTTTTCTCAGTGATTGATTCTTCTGCTATCCGAACTGGCTCGCTTCTGTTGAGCAGCAGCTCGACAATCGCCTCGCAGCTGAGCGAAGGAAAGATGTACTGGTCGTCGAGGAATGAGATGCGGATGTTAGGAAAGTCATTGCAGGTGGCGCACAGACCATCGCTGCCTAGCACCTTCCAGCCGCACAGCCGGTCTTCGGTAAGCAGCGCGCAGAAGCCGTCTTCGCGCATCTTCGCAAGGCTGCTATTGTGCTCTCCTGAGCTGCAAGGGTTTGCGATCAGGCTTGCGTTCGCGAGCGTGTGTGCGTCTGTACCGGGCTCGCTGCTCATCGCCGACTCAAGCTCCTGCGCCGTGAGCACTACTTCCCAGTCGCGGCAGCAGGTGCGTCGGCATTCTCCGCGCTTGCAGTCGAAGGCTTGCAAAAAATCAGGCTGAATGCGCTGCGCCATGCGAACACGCTCCGGTCTTTCATCGTATGCGATGAGCCTGCGCGGCATCCGTGATGCAGAAGGGTCGAGCGCAGTGCCTTACCCTACCGAATACACAATCGGCTTCAGCGGGGCTTCGACTTCGATCTCGGGAACGCCTTTGTTATTCACCACCACCTGCGTATACGGGTGATTCGTTCCCGGAACCCACTGCCCGCCCACCAGCGGCGTGGTGCAGATGTTTTTTACCGGCCCGTTCTTCCAGTTCACGCGGCCTACGACCGTCTCGCAGTCGGACTCGCGAATTGCCGCCGCCACCGACTCCGGCGAGTCGATGTTCTTCGTTCGCTTGAGCACATCGACGGCGACGGTGAACAGCGCGTGCTTGAAGCCCAGGATCGGCGTCCATTGCCTGCCCGTCTCGCGCTCCCATGCCGCGCACAGCTCACTGGCGTTCAGGCCGGTGATGGCGCAGCGGTAGGGGCGGCGCGGCGACCACCAGCTCTCGACGGTAAGATTGGCGGCGCGCGTGCCCAGGCTCTCGACCGCTGCCGGCATTACCAGCGCTTTGGCCACGGTTACGATCATGGGGCGGAAACCCATCTGCGCAGCCTGGCTCCAGAACGCAGTGAACCCCGAGATGGGAAACCCTCCCGTCACAATCTCTACGCCCGTGTGCTTGAAGATGCCGATCTGCGCCGAGAAGTCGGTCGCAGCGCCGTCGAAGCGTCCGGGATCGATGTAGCGGAATCCGCGGGCCTTGAGAAGCGGCGGAAAGCCGGTCTTCTCGTCGGCCAGCCCGATCCCATTGGAGTCGTTGGCCCACAGGAAGCCGACCAGCTTGTTCGTCGGCAGCGATTCCCATAAGTTGACGTAGACCCGCATCAGATCGTCCAGGCCCCAGAAGAAGTGGTAGGTCCAGTCGAAGGGCTCGGCCTTCGTTCCGCCGCGGCCAAAGAAGCACGGCTCCCAGGGCGCGTCTGTGGTGATGCAGGGAACCTCGTTGATCTCGGCCTGGTCGCTCACCGGAACCACCGTCTCTGGCGTGTCGGCTGTGAGCAGCAGGTCCACGTTATACCGCTTGATCAGCTCAGAGGCAACTTCGGCGGCGCGATTCGAGTCTGACCGCGAGTCCTTGGCGATGATCTCGACCGGGTAGTGCTCCCCGGCGATCGTGAGTCCCCCAGCGAGGATTTTGCGGATGCCCTTGAGAACAAAGGGATCGGCATCGCCGAAGGCGGCGATCTCTCCGGTCTGCGGGCTTATGAATCCGATCTTGACGACGCGATTGGCCGAGCTGCGCCTGCGGCATCCGGCGATGGCAAAGCCGCCGATGAGCGCCGAACGCTCCACAAACTTCCGCCGCGTAATGGAGCCGGTTTGCATCTTCCTGTCGCCTCGCGATATTCGCACAATCCAACATCATTTTAGCCGCGCGGAGCGATCGAGCCGATGATTGCTGAGCGGTTGCAGCCGTGCGCGGCAGTTGCGGCCCAATGCCGCGAAGGCATTGACTGATGCCGCTCAGGCATTACGTACCGCCCTTTGACTATAGTTCTGGTATCGCTGTCGCGGTGGCGTTACACTATTCCGGAACGAGTGCGAAAGATCGTGCGTGAGAATCTGTTTGCCGTGTCTCGCGGCGGCAGTGAACGTGGATCCCAAATAAGATTGTCGTCAATTAGTGAAACGAGGGCATCTGATGCAGGTTGATGAGAACACCAAGGTATATAAGATGGGCGCATGGTCGCCCGGTCCAGGCTGTCATGGCGGCTGCGGCGTAGAGATCTCCGTCAAAGACGGCAAGTTCGTCAAAATCGAAGGCGATGTGGATCACCCCTATCACGAGGGACGGCTTTGCCCGCGTGCGCTGGCTCTCGGCCAGTACATCAATCACCCCGACCGCCTTCGCTGGCCGCTGAAGCGCGTGGGCGAACGCGGCTCCGGCAAGTGGGCGCGCATCAGCTGGGATGAGGCGCTGGACACCTGCGAGAGCAAGCTGCGCGATATCCGCGACAAGTACGGGGCAGAGTCAATGGTCTTTGGCCAGGGAACCGGACGCGACTCCGGCGGCCCCATTCTCTTCCTCGCCTACGCCTACGGCAGCCCCAACTGGACGCTCTTCGGCCTCTCCGGCATCGCCTGCTTCACGCCGCGGCTGGCTGCCTGCTTCCAGGTCATGGGCGACATGACCTTCCCCGACGCGGCGCAGTTCTTCCCCGAGCGCTACGACGATCCCGACTGGAAGTGCCCCGAGGTGATCGTGAGCTGGGCACGCAACCTTCAGGGCTCGCAGTGCGCCGACCACTACTTCAGCGGCCACTACGTTACCGACATGATGAAGCGCGGCGCAAAGCTCATCGTCGTCGATCCGGTCAACGGCTGGGAGGCATCGCGCGCCGAGCTCTGGCTGCGCATCCGTCCCGGCGCGGACGGCGCTCTGGCGCTGGGCATGATCAAGGTCATCATCGAAGAGAACCTCTACAACAAGGAGTTCGTCGACAAGTGGACCTTCGGCTTTGACAAGCTCAAGGCGCACGTGGCCTCGATGACGCTCGATGAGATCGAGCAGATCACCTGGGTGCCCAAGGAAAAGATCATCCTTGCTGCCCGTATGTACGCCAAGGCCAAGCCGGCCTCGATGCGTTTCGGACAGCCGCTCGATTCAAACGCCGAAGCAGTGGCCACTATTCACGGCCTGGCCAGCCTCTGGGCGCTCACCGGCAACATCGACAACCCCGGCGGCAATATCATCACCCGCCCGCCCAAGGGCGTGACCCTCTATCCCTACTCCACCGAAGAGGTCATTCAGCTCTACGGCCAGGAGTTCGTCAACAAGATGAACCTGAAGCGCATCGGCGCGGACCAGTATCCGCTGGTGAAGAACTTCCGCTCCTGGGCCATGTCCGACGACGTGCTCAAGCAGATGGAGACCGGCACTCCGTATCCGGTTAAGGGCCTCTGGTGCCAGACCAACAACTTCATCGCCGGTACCGCGCAGGACCCCAAGCGCCACTGGGAGGCCGTCCGCAAGCTCGAGTTCAACGTCGTCGTCGATACCTTCATGACTCCGACCGCGCAGCTCATTGCAGACATCGTGCTGCCAGCGGCCGCGCTCTCTGAGAAGGACTCGGTCTTCACCACCGGCGTACCCTGCAACCCCATCTACAAGGTTGCGACGGTTGACGAAGCGCGCCCCGACTGGGAGATCAACTTCGAGTTGGCCAAGAGGCTCAACCCGCAGGCAGTGCCGTGGGCCAACGTCCGCGGCCTCTTCGATCAGCGCCTTGCCGTCATCGGAAAAACCTTTGAAACGCTGATCGATTCCGGCTACGTGATGGCTCCCAAGGGCGATGCCACCACCCCCTACAACCGCCATGAGAAAGGCCTGTTGCGCCCCGATGGTCAGCCGGGCTTCCGCACTCCTTCGGGCAAGTTCGAATTCTACTCGCAGAAATTCGAAGAGTACGGCCTCAACCCCTTGCCTTATCACGAGGAGCCCATCGAGAGCCCCTTCAAGACGCCGGAGATCTACAAGGACTACCCGCTCATCATGATGACCGGCCGCCGCGTCGGCGTCATGTTCCACTCCGAGCACCGGCAGATTCCATGGCTGCGCGAACTCAACCCCCATCCGTCCATCGATCTTCACCCGGACACCGCCAAGGAGTACGGCATCAAGGACGGCGACTGGGTTCTGATCGAGGGCACCATGGGCAAGGCTAAGCGCCGCGCCAAGATCACGCCCATCATGCATCCCAAGATCGTGATGGCCCAGCATGGATGGTGGATTCCCGAGGCCACCTACAACGGCGACGGAAACCCCTACAAGGTCTGGGACATCAACGTGAACCAGCTCATCCCGATGGGCCACAACAGCAAGTCGGGCTTCGGCGGCGCCTTTACCAAGACCATGCTGTGCCGCATCTCGAAGGTCAAGGAAGGCGAGGAGGTCAATTATGGCAGCTAGAAACGGCTTGATGATCGATTACGACTTCTGCACCGGCTGCAACTCGTGCGTTGTGGCCTGCAAGCAGGAGCACAGCTACCCCGTCGGCAAGGGCGGCATCAACCTCGTCGAGATCATGACACCGCTGCCCGACGACCGCATCCGCATCGACTACATCCCGTTCACCACGGCCTACTGCGACTTGTGCTACACGCGCACCACGAGGGGCGAGCAGCCTGCCTGCGTCAAACACTGCCAGGCCGCCTGCATGTACTTCGGCACCCTGCCGGAGCTTGCAGCCAAGATGGAAGCAAAGCCGCATTGCGTGCTCTTCACGCCGCGGTAACTTTGAAGTAAAACAACAGCGCCGGACCTCGTGAGAGGTCCGGCGCTTTACTTTTTCTCAGCTTACAGTCCACAACTCTGGGTGCCCCAGGTCTCGATTTTGAGACCTGGGAAGCCCGTGCTCTCAACACGCCATCAACAATCCAAACACTTGAAGGGTACGGCCTTCAGGCCGTACGTATACGCAGCTCAATGAAACGTGGGCTATAGCCCCTGAGGGAATGTAATGCGCTTCCGGCGATTCAATAGCGGGTATCGGATACAAATTCCGAAGGTCCAATCTTCAACATAACGTCATCGGATTTACTGTGGTCCTCATCATTTGGCCCGATCATTAAAGTTAAAATCTTTGCTCTCCAGTCCCAAAGCACCTCATCGACCAGGTAATCCGGCCCAACATCGCTGAAGTCTGGCGCATCACCCCCAAACTTCTTTTGCCACGCTATCTCTGCGGTCTTTAGCAAATCGATGCACTCGTAATGGGCATCCTTCGACATAAACCAAAGTAAGCGAGTAAACTCCTCGGTTGTTCCTGTCCATATAAAGTCAAGCTTGCCATCGTGATTCATATCTGCATCAACAAGAATTCCAGCAGAAGGGTTTGTGTCGGGTTTACCCTTGTCGCAATATCCCGTAAGCAAGCGGAAGACTTCATGCTTTTGATTGTTGCGCAATGAAAACACCTGGTAGGTATCGCCCTTTATGCATCGCAATGTCGATATGAGACTCTTGGTAGCCGTTTTGGGTTTAATATTTTCAGGCCAGAGATTGACTATCTGCTGTGCTTGTCCAGAACACACACGCGAGATTGCGAGCATCGCAAGGAATGCGCTAACGAGCTTGACTCTCAGTGACATAAACCAAGCCGATCTGAAAACCGCGCGGCCCAATGGTTTCGGGTCGCGCGTTACTGCTTTCCCTACGCCTTCTTATCCTGCCGCAACAAAAACTCCAGCACGCCCTTGGTAAACGCCTCCGCATCCTCGATGTTCGACACATGCGCCGAGTCAAACACCAACTCCTCCGCGCCCTTGATCTCGGCGAGCAGAAACTTCGACAGCTCGGGCGGCGTCGCCATGTCGCTTCGGCCGTAGGCCACCAGCGTTGGCGCGGTGATCGTCTTCGCCGTCGCCCGCTGGTCCATGTCGCGGATGGCCTCGCAGCAGGAGGCATAGCCCTCGGCCGGAGTGGCCAGAATCATCCCCAGCACTCGCTCGGTCTCATCCGGACGCTGCGCGAAGAAGCTCTCGGTAAACCAGCCCTTGATAAAGTCCCGGGCGAGCGCGTCCATTCCCTTCGTGCGCGCGGTCGCAATCAGCGGATTCCAGAAATCCGGCGCGCTGATCTCCGCCGCGCTATCGGACAAAACCAGCGATAACAGCCGCTCCGGCGCATGAGCGCCCAGCCACTGGCCCACCATGCCGCCCATCGACAATCCGCAGAAGTGCGCATTCTCAATCTTCAGTTCATTGAGCAGCGCTAGCACATCGCGCGCAAGCTGTTCGATCGAATAAGGCCCCTTTGGAACCGCTGACTGCCCATGCCCGCGCGTGTCGTAGCGCAAGAGTGAAAAATGCTCCGAAAACTCGGGAACCTGGTGCGACCACATGGAGAGATTGGTAGCCAGCGAGTTCGACAGCACCAGCACCGGCTTGCCGGCCGTGGCGTCGAACTCATAATGAATCGTGGTTTGCGGGGTCGTAACCGTGGGCATACCTGAACAGGCCTCCGGGGATTGAACTGCTACGAGTTTACTAGAGCTTTTTGTCGGCACGCGAGAGGAAGGGGATCGAGCAATTACTTCTTCGGTGCCTCGTAGAACAGATGCGCCGACAGCATCGCCGCCGCCTTGCTAAGCAGCGCGATATTCACCGGATCGGTGATCTTGTGGGCGCGGCCCGCGGGCACACACAGCGTCAACGCCGCCACCGGCTTCTTCATGTGGTTCAATACCGCCACGGAAACCGTATGCACGCCGGTGTTGGCCTCGCCGCGATCGAAGGCCACTCCATCGCGCCGCACGTTCTCAAGCTGCGCCCGGAACGCCTCGGCCGTGGTGATGGTGTTTCCGGTAATGCGCGAAAAGCTGCCGCTGAGCATGTGCTCGGTAAACGCCGGATCGGAGTAAGCAAGAATCGCCTTGGCTCCGGCTGAGACGTGCATGGGCAGCGAATCGGGAAAGGTGATCGAGAGCGGCGGCGGTCCCACAGCGCCGCACACCACGCGCGCAATGCCTGTGGGCAGCAGCACATCGAGGCAGACGCTCTCATGGACCGCATCGCGCAAATATTCCACATACGGCTGGCCGATCTGGCCCATGCGCTCCTGCTGCGAAACTTCGACGGCCATTCCCAGTTGCGCCGCGGTCCGGCCCAGCTCGTACTTCTGGGTCTTCTCGTCCTGTTGCAGCAGCCCGTAGTGTTCCAGTACGTGCGTCAGCCGGCTCACCGTGGACTTGTTCAGCTTGAGCGACGAGCTCAGCTCGGAGTTTCCTGCAGGATTGTTGTCGGGGATAAACGAGAGAAGAATGCCGAGAGCCTTCTGCACAGAGCTGTACTCGAGGGCTTTGTTATCGGCCAATTTGCCTTGGCGGTCTTCGTCGGCTGTCGCGGGCATCGTCTTCATGGTACACGCGGAGCCGAGTGGCGGCTCCCGGACAGAAATACGGCCGGCCATTTGTGATCGTGGCCGGCCGCGTTGGGTTTACTTCTTGTGCTGCTCGCGATCGCCCTTGAAGTCGGCAGCGATCTTGTCGAAGTTGTGGCGGCGCGCCGTCAACTGCACCGAGTACATCTCGGCCAGCACATGTACGCGCTCGTCGTCCTGAAGAGCGCGCTTCCACGGCCGGATGGCCAGCTCGTGAGTCATACGCCGCACCGAGCGCTCCGTCTTCATGATGTGCCGCGCGATCTCGTAGGAGCGCTCGACAATCTTCGCCTGCTCGACGATCTCGTGCACCAGGCCCCAATCGAGCGCCGTCTTGGCGTCGATCTTGGGCTCCATGTAGGCCATGTAGGCCGCGCGCTTCGGTCCCACCGCCACACGATAGGCAAAGTTCATGCCGTCGCCCGGTACGATCGAGTGAGAGAAGTGCGCGTCGGAGAAGAAGAACTCCGGAACGGTCAGCGTGATGTCGCTCATCAGCGCGAACTCGTAGTGCTGCCCGATGCCGTTGATGGCCGCGATGGTCGGGATCTCGATGTCGTTGATGAAGTTCTCAACAAAGTTCATCGTGTCCGGAACGTTGCAGTCGTACTTGAGGTCCGGGCCGGGCGAGTCCTCAACCTCGTCGAACGAGGTGGGATCGCTGTGCTGGCAGAGCCAGTATGGATTCTGGCAGGTCAGGATCAGCACTTCGTTCTGTTTGTCGTGCCCGATAGCCGTCCAAAGATGCCCATAGGCGTGCTGGGTCTGGTAGCTCCACACCACCGGCCCGCCCTTCCAGTGCAGCCGCACCAGCAGGATGCCGTCCTCGGTGCGCTCCATGTAGGCAAAATCCTTGAACCGCTCTTTGTACTCCTCGAATGTTTCAACGTGAACCCATGGTTGCAGTGCCATTGTTGCTTCCTCCTCGAAGCGTAATTCGATGTTCGAGAAAACCGGCGGCCTCATGAATCCGTTCGTACAGCCTCGGGCTGTCTCTCCAGCGCGGACTTCACAAAGCCCGTCGCTGGAGGAATGCGCTTTCGCCGGTCATGAAAGCGCGGATTCCGAAAAAGTCTAGTTCTGTACTACCAATAACAAGAGGCATAGCGGAGATTGCCGAACATCATACCGTCGATCGCACAGACATCTTTCAACTGCACCTCGAACATCAACGCTATCTCCATTCGAATATTCAGCACCCGTGCGCATGGTGAGCTAGCCATGGACAAAACTGTCAGGCGCCGGCACAGGCAGTACAGGCTCGATTTCGCAGCTTCGCAATATAGTTAGAGCCGGTAATTTTTGAGTCGATGGCGTAATTATACATTCCCCTAACTTAGCGCTAACGAAGAGCGCTCACCTCACGTGCAGGACTCGTGCGCTTTCTGGCGCGCACCGCAAGCATGCACTTATCGCCTTCAACGCCTCTCCCGCGCAGACGCACTTACGTGATCCGATTCGGCGCGGCGCTGAGGGAGAGAGCGCCCACATAAAAGGAATGTCGCTTGACTGTCTTGGACACTTGACAAGGCCAGAGCCATGGGTTATAAAAATGGAGAATCAAATTTAGAAATACGGAACTTTGATTTAGAAATACGCAACACTCTTAGGCGGCGTCTTAGCCGCCTGACTTTGCGTAATCTTTCGAGCGAAGCAAATCCTGAGGCGGGGTATCGCGATGAGTGAAGAGAAGATTTTGACCAGTTGTACGGTTGGTGGAGCCGTGCGCGTGCATGTCAAGGACGACAGGATCACCAAGATCCGCCCAATCGTATTTGACGAGAAAGACGCGCAGGCCTGGACTATCGAAGCCCGGGGCAAGAAGTTTTCCCCGCCCCGTCAGACCTCGATGGGTTCCTACATTTGCACGCAGAAGTCGCGGATCTATTCGGAGAAGCGCATCCAGTATCCGATGAAGCGCGTCGATTTCGATCCCAACGGCGAGCGCAACCAGCAGAACCGCGGCAAGAGCGGCTACGTGCGCATCAGCTGGGACGAGGCCTACGATCTGCTCGAGAGCGAGATCAAGCGCATCCACACTACGTACGGCAAGGCAGCCATCACGGCTTCGACCAGCTCGCACGCCGACTTCGGCCTGCTCCAGTACAAGATGGGCCCCTTTGGCCGCTTCTGGAACATGCTTGGCTACACGCAGCTGATGGACAACCCGGACAGCTGGGAAGGCTGGCACTGGGGCGCGACCCACACCTGGGGCTACTACTGGAAGCTCGGCATCAGCGACAACTTCGACATGCTCGAAGAGGCGCTGAAGCACACCGAGATGGTGCTCTTCTGGGGCGTCGACCCCAACACTTCAGCCGGCGGCTACAACGGCCAGGACGGCACTCGCTGGCGCTTGTGGTGCAAAGAGCTGGGCATGAAGATGATCTTCGTCGATCCGTGGTGCAACTTCACGGCCGGCACCTGGGCGGACAAGTGGATTGCTCCGCGCCCGGCCACCGACTGCGCCATGGCCGAAGCCATCGCTTACGTCTGGATCACCGAAGACACCTACGATCACTGGTTCGTCGAGAACAAGACGCAGGGCTTTGAGCAGTTCAAGCAGCACATTCTTGGCAACGAGAAGGACGGCTTTGCGCACACTCCGGAGTGGGCCGAGAAGGTCTGCGAAGTTCCGGCACGAGAGATTCGCGCGCTGGCACGCGAGTGGGCACGCAAGAAGACCATGCTGGCCACGGCCTCCATCTACGGCGTATCCGGCGCATGCCGCCAGCCCTACGCCACGGAGTGGGCCCGCCTGATGGTTCTGCTGCTGGCCATGAAGGGCCTGGGCAAGGACGGCTGCAACACCTGGGGCGGCGCTTCGATGGCGCCTCCGATGGACATGAGCTTCCGCATGTTCGGTTACTCCGACAACGGCTGGGATACCTTCGGCCTCGTTGCCAAGGAGACGGCCAAGAACTCGGTGCGCCAGAAGACCTACCGTCTGCTGCTGCCCGAGTGCGTCATGAACGACAAGACCGAGTGGATCGGCGAAGGCTTCTGCGGCAACTCGCTTGAGCAACAGCTTACCCAGCAGGTCTGTCCGCTGCCCAAGGAACAGGGTGGCGCGCCCATCAAGATGATCTACCGCCAGGGTGGATCGTACATCTCCACGATGACCGATACCAACCGCTGGCCGCGCATGTTCCAGCACAAGAATCTCGAGTTCTTCGTCACCTCCGACATTCACTGGCAGTCCGAGACCAAGTTCGCCGATCTGGTTCTTCCGGTCTGTACCGGTCTGGAGCGCGAAGACATCTGCGAGCTGGGTGCACCGGGCGGATACGGCGCCAACGACATGGGCGCAAACTTCCGCGTCATCATCTACATGAAGAAGTGCATCGAGCCCCTCTTCGAATCCAAGACCGACTACGAGATCTACTGCGAGCTGTCCAAGCGCCTCGGCTTCCACGACCGCTTTACCGAGGGCAACGACATTCACACCTGGATCCGCAAGATCTTCGACAAGTCCTCGATGCCCGAGCACATCACCTTCGAGGAGTTCAAGGAGAAGGGCTACTTTGTGGTGCCTCCTCCGAAGCCGGACTTCAAGCGCGCCGTGTCGAACAAGTGGTACTACGAGGATCGCGAAGTCGATGTGGCCGATCACAAGAACCCGCACAAGGGAACCGCGAAGGCCAAGTTGATGGGAACGCCCTCGGGCAAGATCGAGTTTGTTTCGACCTTCCTCGCCGAGCACTTCCCCGACGACAAGGAGCGGCCGGTCATGCCGGGCTTCATCGAACCCTGGGAAGGCAAGTACGGTCCCGAGGCGGCAAAGTATCCGCTGGTGATGATGACGCCGCACATGCGCTTCAGCTATCACACGCACTACGACAACAAGACGCCGTGGCTCGATGAGATTCCGGCGCACCGCATCATGAAGGACGGCTACGCTTACTGGCCGGTCCGCATCCACGAGCAGGATGCGCGCCCGCGCGGCATCAAGCACGGCGACCTGGTCAAGGTGTACAACGACCGCGGCGGAGTGATCCACGTGGCATGGGTCACCGAGCGCATGAAGCCGGGCAACATCCTCTCCTATCAGGCCAGCGCCAAGTACGATCCGATCGAACCCGGCAAGGCCGGCAGCATCGATCGCGGCGGCTGCGTCAACCTGCTCACGCCGGCCCGGATGGTTTCAAAGAACGCGCCTGGAATGGCCTGCAACTCGGTCAGTGTCGAAATCGAACGGTGGGAGGCCTAACATGGCGAAGAATTATGGGATGGTAATCGATGTTGCAAAGTGTACGGGCTGCTACGCCTGCTTCCTCGCCTGCAAGGACGAGAACGCCGGCGAAGAGCATCCCGGTTACACGGCAGCGCCGCCAATGACCGGCCAGCACTGGATCAACCTCATTGAGGTGGAGCGGGGCACGTTCCCCAAGGTCAAGCACAACCACATTCCCGTTACCTGCGCGCAGTGCGACAACCCCGCCTGCATCGACAGCGCGGAGAACGGCGCGGTTTACAAGCGCGAGGACGGCATCGTCATCATCGATCCCGTCAAGGCAGTCGGCCAGAAGCAGATTGTCAACTCCTGCCCCTATCGCGTCATCTTCTGGAACGAAGAGAAGCAGCTCGCGCAGAAGTGCGACGGGTGCGCGCACCTGCTCGACAAGGGCTACAAAGAGCCGCGTTGCGTCGAGATGTGCCCCACCAGCGCACTCCTCTTTGGCGATCTCAACGACCCCAAGAGCGCAGTCTCGCAGGTTGTAGCAGCTCAAAAGCCCTACGCGCGTACTCCCGAGTACGATCTGGGAGACAAGGTCCTCTATCTCAACATTCCGCGCAAGTTTGTTGCCGGTGCTGTTGTTTACAAGGACAGCGACCAGTGCGCCGAGAACGTCACCGTCACCATCAAGGGCGAGGGCGTAGATCAGAGCTACAAGACCGACATCTTCGGCGACTTCTGGTTTGAAGAGCTGAAGTCGAAGGCAGACTACACGGTGGAGATCGCTGAGCCCGGCTACAAGAAGATCAGCCTCAAGGTGCGCACCAACACCGACGTCAACCTCGGGAACCTGTTCCTCGAGAAGTAGTCCGAACTGGCGCTGTGAAAGCAATCAGCTTTGAAAGGGCACGGCTTTAGCCGTGCCATTCAAAGCCAGGAAAACACAATCGGGGCTTTAGCCCCCGGGGGAGCGGATTACATAGCTCCCGAGCGGTTGAGCAAGAAAGGTTACTCCGCACATGGCCGGCATCGTATCTTTCGGCGTGCACATCCCGGTTTACCGTCTCACCAGGGCGGCGATCGGTCAGAGTTGGGAGTCGCGCGGCCCTCAGGGCGAGCGCGCTGTTGCCAACTACGACGAAGACTCGCTCACGATGGCGGTTGCGGCAGCAAGAAATTGCCTCAAGCGCGCGGTGGGCAGCAAGGTGGGAGCGGTTTACTTTGCCACCACTACTGCTCCATATCTTGAGAAGCAGAGCGCGGCGCTCATCGCGGCCGTTCTCTCGCTCGCTGAAGACACGCAGACGCTGGACTTCACAAACAGTCTCCGTTGCGGCACCGGCGCGCTGGGCGCGGCCATCAACGCCGTCAACTCGGGCGCTGTCGATACGGTTCTCGTTTGTGCAGCCGATATGCGCGTCTTTGCTCCCAAGAGCGCCCAGGAGATGACCTCGGGCGACGGCGCTGTTGCATTCCTCATCGGTAAAGCGGATCTCATCGCCGAGATCGAATGGTTTGATTCCTATTCCGACGAAATTCAGGATGTGTGGCGCATCGAAGGTGAAAAATTCCTGCGCACCGCCGAAGAGCGTTTTGTGCAGGATCTGGGCTACGCCCGCGTCGTGCGCAACGCCGCATCGAAATCCCTCAAGAAGCACGCGGCGGCTCCTGATACCTTCGCCAAGTTCTGCTCGAACTTCACCGATCCCAAGTCCATCGGTCGTCTCTCTGCCAAGCTCGGCTTTAACCCCGAGACGCAGCTTCAGGCCGAGTTGAACCAGAGCATCGGAGACACCGGCGCGGCCATGTCGCTGATGAATCTGGCGCAGGCACTTGAGAACGTGACGCCGAGCCAATCGATTCTCGTCGCCTCTTACGGCAACGGCTGCGATGTGATCTCGATTCGCGCGACCGACAAGCTCGCATCCCTGCTCGCTATCCGCAAGGTCGCCGATCAGGTCGCGCAGAAGATCATGGTGTCGAGCTACAACAAGTACCTCATCTGGCGCGGACTCATTGAAGTGGCGCAGACGCCGCGGCCTCCGCTGGTCGAGCGCCAGCCCACGCCGCCCGCGCAGTGGCGCGAGATCAAGGGCGAGCTGGTCCTCAACGGCACCAAATGCAAGGAGTGCGGAACCGCGCAGTATCCGCCCCAGCGCGTCTGCATGTCGTGCAAGGTTAAAGACAAGATGGACCGCTACAACTTCAGCCAGGTCCCAGCCAAGGTCACCACCTTCTCGCACGACTACATCATGGAGACTCTCGACTCTCCGGTTACCACTACGGTTGTTGACTTCGAGGGTGGCGGTCGCATGATCTGCGATATGACCGACCGCGATATCAAGGAAGTGGTCGTCGGCATGGATCTGGAGATGACCTTCCGCAAGCTCTATACGGTAGGCGGCATCCACAACTACTGGTGGAAGTGCACGCCGGTGCGAAAGTAGGAACCCGAGCATGGAAAGCATCAAGAATAAAGTCGCTATCGTCGGAATGGGCTGCGTCAGGTTCGGTGAGAACTTCGACAAGAGCATCGACGACATGTTGATCGATGCTGCCTACGAGGCCTACGAGGACGCCGGCATCGATCCAAAGGATATTCAAGCGGCATGGTTCGGCAATCTGTGGGCCGGCCACACCGGCCAGATTTTGGCCACGCCCTTGAAGCTCTCTTACATTCCGGTCACGCACACTGAGAACGCCTGCGCCACCGGCTCTGAGGCTCTGCGCGGCGCTTGCTACGCGGTTGCCGCCGGAGCCTGCGACATCGCGCTCGCCATCGGCGTCGAAAAGCTCAAGGACACCGGCTTCATGGGCCTTCCGCAGACGCGGCCCAACGCCACGTGGAGCTATCGCCTCTCGTCGATGACCGCGCCGGCCGGCTTTGCGCTCATGGCCACACGCTACTTTGCAAAGAACAACCTCAGCATTGAAGAGGGCAAGAAGCTGCTGGCGCAGATCGCCGTGAAGAACCACGCCAACGGCGCGCTCTGCCCCAAGGCCCAGTTCCAGAAAGAGATCACGATGGAGATGGCTCTCAAAGCGCCGATGATCTCCTCGCCGCTCTCGCTCTTTGACTGCTGCCCGGTCTCAGACGGTGCAGCCGCAGCCATCGTGGTCCGCGCCGACTGGGCAAAGAAGTTCCGTCCCGATCCGATCTATGTGAAGGCGCTTCAGATATCGCAGGGCCCCCGCGAAGGCTTCATGAGCCAGGCTTACGACTACGCGCACGTGGAAGAGACGCGTCGCGCCGGAGCAGCCGCCTATGCAGAAGCTGGCATCAAGGACCCTGCCACGGAAATCAGTTGCGCCGAAGTGCACGACTGCTTCACCATCACCGAGCTGACCATCATGGAAGACCTCCAGTTCAGCAAGGAAGGCAAGGCTCCTGAGGACATCGCGGCCGGCCGCTATGCGCTCAAGGGCGATTTGCCCGTGAATACTGACGGCGGACTCAAATGCTTTGGACATCCCATCGGCGCAACCGGTCTGCGCATGATGTACGAGGTCTACAAACAGTTGCAGGGCAAGGCTGAGAAGCGGCAGATCGTGAATCCGCGCATCGGTCTTACGCACAACCAGGGTGGAGAGCCCGGTGCGGCGGTGGTGAGTGTAGCCATCGTGGGTAACGAATTGTAATTGGCAAACAGCTGCCGCAAGCGGCTATCAGATTTTCAAACGAGTACGAGATCAAGCAACGAAGGGTGATTCCCGGTATGAGTGAACAGATCTTAACAAACTGTACGGTAGGCGGCCCGGTCAAGGTGCACGTCGAGAACGGCGTTATCACCAAGATGCGTCCTATCATCTTCGACGACAAGGTTGATGCGCCCTCCTGGACGGTAAAGGCCAGGGGTAAGGAGTTCGCTCCGCCGCGCAAGACCACGCTCAACGCCTATGTGGTGCCTGAGCGTACGCGCGTCTACTCCGAGAACCGGATCAAGTATCCGATGAAGCGCAAGACTTTCGATCCGAACGGCGAGCGCAACACCCAGAACCGCGGCAAGGACGAGTACGTCCGCATCAGCTGGGACGAGGCTATCGACATCGTCTACGGCGAGATGAAGCGCATCCGCGACAAGTACGGCAAGGCCGCCATCACCGGCATGACCTCGTCGCACCACAACTTCGGGTACGTGCACTACAAGATGGGTCCCTTCGGTCGCTTCTTCAACCTCATCGGCTACAGCGCCATGCAGGACAACCCGGATAGCTGGGAAGGCTGGCAGTGGGGTTCGATCCACTCCTGGGGCTTCCACTGGCGTCTGGGCCACAATGAGCCCTTCGGCCAGCTCGAAGACGCGCTCAAGAACACCGAGCAGATCGTCTACTGGGCCGTCGATCCCAACTCCACCTCCTATATGTATGGCGGCATGGACGTCGCCATCTGGAAGTACTGGTTCAAGGAGCTGGGCATTCAGTCGGTCTTCATCGATCCCTACTGCAACGCCGGCGCAGCCATCTGGGCCGACAAGTGGATCGCTCCGCGTCCCGGCACCGATGCCGCGCTCGCCGAGGCCATCGCCTATGTCTGGCTTCAGGAAGGCTCCTACGACAAGTGGTTTGTCGAGAACCGCACCGAGGGCTTTGAGGCCTTCAAGGCGCAGGTGCTCGGCGAGATCGACGGCGTAGCGCGCACGCCCGAGTGGGCCGCCAAGGAGTGCGACATCCCGGCGCACACCATCGTCGCGCTGGCTCGCCAGTGGGCGAAGAAGAAGACCATGCTCTCGGTCGGCACTATTCACGGCGCCACCGGAGCGGCCCGCGCCGCTTACGGCACCGAGTGGGCGCGCCTCTGCGTACTGCTTATGTCCATGCAGGGCATGGGCAAGCCGGGCATCAACTGCTGGGGTGGAGCCTCGAGCGGACCGCCTTTCGACTTCAGCTTCAACTTCCCCGGCTACTCGGCCAACGGCTGGGACGCTCTCGGTCTCGTCGCCAAGAAGTCCTACTTCCCGCACGGCAACCCGGTCACGCAGCGCACCTATCGCATCCTGCTGCCTGAGATTGTTCTGAATGGAACGGCATCGTGGACCGGCGAAGGCTTCTGCGGCGAGAACATTCAGCAGCAGTTCAATAAATTCACTTGTCCTGAAGAAGGCCCCAACGGCGCGCCCATCAAGATGGTGTATCGCCACGGCGGTTCCTTCATCAGCTCCATGTGCGACACCAACAAGTGGGTGCGCATGTACCAGAGCCCGAACCTGGAGTTCGTGGTCATGCAGGACTGCCATTGGCAGAGCGAAACAAAGTTCGGCGACATCCTGCTGCCCGCCAACACCAACTTCGAGCGCGCCGACATCTGCGAGTGGAACTCCGCCGGCGGTTACGGCCACTACGAGATGAGCCACAACCACCGCATCGTCGTCTACCAGCACAAGTGCATCGAGTCGCTCTGGGATTCCAAGTCCGACCTCGAAATCTACACCATGCTGGCCGATAAGTTCGGCGTGAAGGAAGAGTACACCGAGGGCAACACCGAGGAAGATTGGATCCGCAAGGTATTCGATTACTCCGACCTGCCCAAGTACGTGACCTACGAGGAGTTCAAGAAGAAGGGCTACTACGTTGTGCCTTCACGGCCCGACGGTACCGATAGCCCGGTGGCCATGCGCTGGTTCTACGAGGGCCGTCCGTGCGACACGCCCGACCGTCTGAACCCGCGGCTGGGAACCCCTGAGGCTCACCTGCTCGGCACGCCTTCGGGCAAGGTCGAGTTCGTCTCGCGCAGCCTTACCGCGTTCGACGCCAACGATCAGGAGCGCCCGCCGCTGCCTCGTTACATCCCCTCGTGGGAAGGGCACACGGTGGAGCTTGCAAAGACCTATCCTTTGCAACTGCTCACGCCGCACCCCAAGTTCTCCTATCACACGCACAACGACAACAAGACCCGCTGGATCGACCGCATCTCGCAGCACCGCATTATCAAGGACGACTATGCCTGGTGGCCGGTTCGCATCAGCCCGCAGGATGCGGCCGCTCGCGGTATCAAGCATCTCGATATCGTCAAGGTGCACAACGATCGCGCGGCTGTTCTGGGCATCGCCTGGGTTACGGAGCGCATCCGCCCCGGCACCGTGCACTCCTATGAAAGCGGCGCCAAGTACGATCCTCTCGAGCCGGGCAAGGCGGGGAGCATCGACCGCGGCGGCTGCATGAACATGCTTACTTCCGGACGGTTGCTCTCAAAGAACGTTCCGGGAATGGCCAGCAACTCTTGCCTGGTCGAAATTTCGAAGTGGGAGCAATAACCATGCGCTACGGATTGGTCATCAACACCTCACAATGTATTGGCTGCTACGACTGTTTCCTGACCTGTCAGGATGAGTTCTGCGGCAACGCTTACGAGGGCTATTCGGCGGCTGCTCCCATCGAAGGCCACAACTGGATGCGCGTGCTCGATGTGGAGCGCGGACAGTATCCGCTGGTCAAGGCGCACTACACGCCCAAGACCTGTATGCACTGCGAAGATGCGCCCTGCATCGCCGCGGCCCAGGACGGCGCGGTTTATCGCCGCCCCGACGGCATCGTTGTCATCGATCCCGTCAAGGCCAAGGGCCAGAAGCAGCTCATCAACTCCTGCCCCTACCGGGTCATCGAGTGGAACGAGACCGAGCAGCTTGCCCAGAAGTGCAACCTGTGCGCCCACTTGCTCGACAAGGGCGAGAAAGAGCCGCGCTGCGTCGAGTCGTGCCCCACCGGCGCGATCGTCTTCGGCGACCTCGACAACGCTTCCAGCCCGATTGCGCAGATCGTCAAGAGCTGCAAGACCGAGACCCTGAAGCCCGAGCTCAACCTCAAGGAGAACGTGCTCTACATCGGCCTGCCCAAGCGCTTCGTCGCCGGCACCGTCGTGCTCAAAGACAAGCAGGAGTGCGCCCTCGACGCGCAGGTCGAGCTCGTCGATGAGAAGGGAACCATCAAGACCACCACCAACGGATTCGGCGACTTCGAGTTCGAGGGCCTTGACGCCAATCGGCCCGTCACGGTCAAGATCACCGTGCCCGGCTACAAGGTAGAGTCGCTCAACTGCACCACCTTCAACGACGCGCACCTCGGTGATATCTACCTGAGCCCTCAGGCCTAGCCCGGGGCGCGATGAAGGGTCGCCCTCTCGATCCCTCATCCCCGATGTGTCGGTTGCATTACCATAGAAGGGGCACGGCGGCTGCCGTGCCCCTTCTATCCTTGTCGAATTTTCAGGCTGTTTTAAGAAAGGTTTCACTTTATGGCATCGGCTAACGCGACGACCTTCAATCGCATCATCGCGCCCAAATCCATCGTCATCATCGGCGCCAGCAACAACAAGAGCAAGCCCGGCGGCAGCGCCACCCGCAACGTCATGGGCTCCTATAAAGGCGATCTTTACCTTGTCAACCAGAACGCTGAAGTCATCGACGGTAAGCAGTCGATTGCCAGCGTCGAAGATCTGCCCGACGGCATCGATCTCGCACTCATCGCCATTCCAGCCAAGGGTGTCTACGAAACGATCGAAAAGCTCAGCAAGAAGAACTGCAAGACAGTCATCGTCATGACCGCCGGCTTCGGCGAGACCGACGAGCGAGGCAAGGCCGAGGAAGCCCGCCTCGTCGAGCTGGCCAACCGCGAAGGCGTCACCATGATCGGCCCCAACGTAGTCGGCGTGGTCTCGCCTGTTTTCTACGGCAAGTTCGCCGGCATCCTCCCGCAGTTGAAGGAAGGCACCATCGACGTGGTCAGCGCATCGGGCGCGACTATTGATTATGTTATGGAGCAGGCCGAGTTCCGCGGTCTCAAGCTCCAGTCCGTCTTCTCCATGGGCAACTCCGCGCAGACCTCGGTCGAAGATGTCGTCGAGATGCTCGACGCCGAGTACGTCCCCGGCGTCTCTGCCCAGGTCAAGATGATCTATATGGAAGGCGTCAAGAAGCCGTCCAAGCTGCTCAAGCATGCGCGCAGCCTCTCTGAGAAGGGCGCGATCATGGTCGGCATCAAGTCCGGCGTATCCGAGCAGGGAAGCCGCGCCGCCGCCAGCCACACCGGCGCGCTCGCTACTTCCGACACAGTTGTCCAGGCTCTCTTCGACAAGTGCGGCATCATCCGCGTGCGCTCGAAGTACGAGCTGGTCGAAATCGGAGCTGCGCTTGCCGCACTCAATAACAAGACCAGCGTCCGCAAGGTCTGCGCCATCACCGATGCCGGCGGCCCCGGCGTCATGCTCACCGACGAACTCAACAAGTACGGCCTCACGCTGCCCGCGCTTCGCCCCGAGACGCAGAAGCGCATCTTCGAGCACATCCCGGCCTTCGGCTCGGCCACCAACCCCGTCGATTGCCTGCCCACGCAGACAGGCGCGCAGATCGCCGCCGTCATCCGCATCCTCAACGAGGAGAAGGAAGACATCGACGCCGTCGTCGTGCTCACCGGCAACTCCGGACTCTCCGATAAGTGGGAGTGCTACGGCACGCTGATCGAAATCGCCAAGGAGTCTGCGATTCCCGTGCTGCCTCTGCTCAGCGGCATCACCACCAGCTGGGAGTTGATCTCGCGCTTCAAGAGCTTCGACAAGACCTTCTTCATCGACGAGGTTCTGCTCGGCGCGGCACTTGGCCAGATTGCCAACCGCAAGCCGCTCTATAAGGCTGACGCCAAGCTCACCAACTACGACAAGGCCGCGCTCGACAAGATCTTCTCCGGCCTCACCGGCGTTGTCCCGCCTGACACGGCCGATGCGATCCTTGATGCCGCCGGCTTCAAGCGTCCGCAGAGCATCGTCGTCAAAGCCAAGGCAGAGATCGCGAAGATCGCCTCCACCGTACAGTTCCCGGTTGTCGTAAAGATCATCGGACCCCTGCACAAGAGCGACGTCGGCGGCGTACTGGTCGGCGTAAAGGATCAGGCCGGCCTCGAAGCTGCATGGGACAAGATGGAGAAGATTGCGCTCTTCGACGGCATCCTCATCCAGCAGATGGTCATGGGCACCGAAGTCATCCTCGGCGCAAAGAAGGAAGAGGGCTACGGCCACCTCATCCTCTTCGGCCTCGGCGGCATCTTCACTGAAGTGCTCAAGGACAGCCAGTTTGCGCTCGCGCCTCTCGGACTCGAAGAAAGCGAAGCGCTGGTCCGGTCCATTCGGTCAGTGAAGATGCTCGAAGGCGCGCGTGGTCAGAAGGGAATGAGCATTCCCATCCTCTCTGACTTCCTCGTCCGCCTCGGCAAGCTCGTCACCGACTTCCCGCAGATTGAAGAAGTCGACTTCAACCCGGTCAAGGGCGAGGAAGCGAACCTCTTCGTCGTTGATTGCAGAATCATCATCTAGTAAGTGCTGCCCATAAATATGGGTGCCCCACCCTCGCCGCGTTTTTGTATTTGCGGCTAGGGTGGGGGCCAAACAACCACAAACTCCCCGGAGACCACAGCCCTCCCCGGCTCCTCTCCGAACAATTGTCCAGACGATTTCTTACTACTTAAGAGTGTTCCATCAATCGGTTTCGGATCAGGGCACGACTTTAGGCGTGCCGAATAGGAACGACAATTGCAGAGGGCTTTAGCCCCTGAGGGAAGCTGGTCGGATCCAACTGGATTCCGCCGCAACCGCATATTATCGGAGTGAAGAAGTAGATGAAGCAAACGCCAAAGCTCGACACGCGCGGTGAAACCTTCGTAAAAGGAACCGGCCTCAGTGCCTGCGGCTGTGGATCGCACACTGCCTGCGTCGACGTCAAAGACGGCAAGCTTATTCGCATTCGCCCGCTGCACTTTGACTGGCAGTACACGCCCGAAGACTACAAGCCCTGGAAGATCGACGCCCGCGGCAAATCCTTCGGGCCAACATCGAAGTCGCTGCTTGCGCCCTTCGGCATGGCCTACAAAAAGCGCATCTACTCGCCCAACCGCATCCCCTATCCCCTCAAGCGCGTTGACTGGGACCCGGACGGCGAGCGCAATCCACAGAATCGCGGCATCAGCAAATACGAGCGCATCTCCTGGGACGAAGCCCTCGACATCGCCGCCAAAGAACTCAAGCGCATGTGGGCTAAGTACGGCAAAGAGGCTGTCCTCGCCCAGTGCGACGGCCACGGCGAAACCAAGATCGTTCACGGCGTACACGGCGCACACGCCATGCTCCTCGACATGATGGGCGGCTTCACGCTGCAAGTCCGCAACCCCGACAGTTGGGAAGGCTGGTACTGGGGCGCGAAACACATCTGGGGCATGGACCCCGTCGGCCTTCAGTGGCCTTACAACGGCAACGTCTTCCCTGACATTCTCAAGAACACCGACACCTGCCTCATGTGGGGCTGCGATCCCGAGACCACCAGCTGGGGCTTCGGCTCGGTGCTCATGAGCCGCTACTGTTACCACCTCACCGATCTCGGCATCAAGCAGATCTACATCTGCCCCGACCTCAACTACTCGGCCGCCATCCATGCCGACAAGTGGATTCCCGTCCGCCCCAACACCGACGCCGCGCTGCAACTCGCCATCGCGCACTACTGGATCACGCACGACACCTACGACAAGGCGTACCTCGAAACCCACTCCATCGGCTTCGACAAGTTCAAGTCCTACGTTCTCGGCGAAGAAGATGGCGTTGCCAAGTCTCCCGAGTGGGCCGCGGAAAAATGCGGCGTGCCCTCGCGCACCATCAAGGCTCTCGCCCGCCGCTTCGCTCGCGATGTCACTTCAATCGTGCACGTACAGGGCGGCCCCATGATTCGCGGAGCTTTCTCAACGGAACCCGCCCGTCTTGAAGTTGTCCTTCTCGCCATGCAGGGCCTCGGCAAGCCCGGCGTCCATCAGGCCAACATGACCTCAGGCGCATTTCTCGTCGAGCACTCCACCGGCCGCGTCTGCCGCCCCGCCATGCCCGGAGCAAAAAAGGTTCCCTGGGTAGGTGCATCTTACACAGGCTACAATCTCTTTCTGCCCATTCCGAAGCAGATCATTCCCAAGACGCTGGTCCACGACGCCATCCTCGACGGCAAGTTCGAGATCTTCGGCAGCGCGCACCAGCAGTTCCCAACAGAAGATCAGTTCAAGAAGTACGTCTATCCCGCGCCCGGCTGCTCGCCCATTCACATGATCTGGTCGGACACGCCGTGCCTCATGACCTGCTGGAACGACTCGAACAAAAACGCCGAAGCCTACCGCCACGAATCCATCGAGTGCTTCCTCGTCCAGCATCCGTGGATGGAGAACGACTGTCTCTTCGCCGATCTCATCCTGCCCGTCAACACCAAGTTCGAAGAGAACGACATCGGCACCGACTTCATCAGCTTCCAGTACGACATGCTCCTGCTCGAGAAAAAATGCATCGAGCCCATCGGCGAAACCAAGACCGACTGGGAGATCGTCGTCGAAATCGCCGACCGCCTCGGCGTCAAAGAGCAGTACACCCAGGGCATGAACGAGCAGCAGTGGATCGAGCGCGGATGGCGCGAGTCCGGCGTCGCCGACATGGTTAGCTGGGAAGAGCTCAACGAGAAACAGTACTTCCCCTCGCCCACCGATCCCGACTGGGAGAAGTGGCCCGCCGGCCTCTACGAGTTCTACGCCGACCCGGAAAAGCATCCCATCCAGACGCCCTCAGGCAAGCTCGAGATCGAGTCATCTGGGCTGCTCAAGAACTTTCCCAACGATCCTGAGCGGCCGCCCATCCCCAAGTGGGTTGAAAAATCCGCTCTGCACGACGAGCGTCTCGGCGGCGAGCGCGCCAAGCTCTACCCGCTGCTCTGCATGTCGAACCATCCCAAGTGGCGCATCCACGCGCAGCTCGATGACGTTAGCTGGTTCCACGAGATTCACACCTCGAAGATCATCGGCCCCGACGGCTACCACTACGAGCCCATGTGGATCCATCCCAGCGACGCCGCCCCGCGCGGCATCAAGAGCGGCGACATCGTCAACGCCTTCAACGAGCGGGGGGAGGTGCTCTTCGGCGCATACGTCACCGAGCGCGTCATGGCGGGGGTCGTCTACGCCGATCACGGCGCGCGCTACGACCCCATCGTCGTCGGCAAGATCGACCGCGGCGGCTCCATCAACACGCTCACGCCTCACGCCCGCACCTCGACTAAGGCCTCGGGCGGAATGGTCACCAACGGCTTCCTGGTTGAAGTCGCCGTTGCCGATCTCGAAGGGCTTCGGCGCGATTACCCAGACGCATTCGCCCGGCCGATCGACCGCGCTTCCGGTCTGGTGTTTGAGCGCGTGCTCGCCGAGAAGGAGAACCAGCAATGAAGACGCTGCTCATCGACATCGACCGCTGCAACGGCTGCCATTGCTGCCAGATCGCCTGCAAGGACGAGCACGTCGGCAACGACTGGTCGCCTTACGCAAAGCCCCAGCCGGATATCGGCCAGTTCTGGATCAAGGTCACCGATGTTGTCCAGGGTTCCGTGCCCAAGGTGCGCGTCCGCTACATGCTTGACGTTTGCCAGCACTGCGACGACGCGCCGTGCATCAAGGCGTGCGACAGTCAGGCGATCGCGAAGCGGGAGGATGGAATCGTATTGATCGATGCGGCGAAGTGCAACGGCGCGCGCGCCTGTCAGGCGGCTTGTCCTTACGGTGTGATTTATTTCAACGACGAGCTGAACATCGCCCAGAAGTGTACGATGTGCGCGCATCTGCTCGATGACGGATGGAAGGAACCGCGCTGCGTAGACGTCTGCCCGACGGATGCTTTGCGATTTGGCGAGGAAGAAGAGCTGAAGGCTTTCATGGAAGGCGCGGAGATTTTGAAGCCTGAAGCAGAAACAAAACCGCGCGTGCACTACAAGGGATTGTTGAATAAATTTTTCATCGCCGGCGCGGTCTTCGATCCGGTGATCGATGAGTGTGTAGAGGACTGCACGGTTACGCTCATCGCTACGGATGGAGTGAAGTCCACGCTCAAGACCGACGATTTCGGCGACTTCTGGTTCGAGCGCAACCCGCCCGGAACTTACTCACTCGTGATCGAGAAGCAAGGCTACCAACCCCACCGCATCGACTCCATCGACGCCAGCATAGATGTGAACGTCGGCGATATCGAGCTGCTCAAGTAGACTCGTAATTCAGCCACTGTCATCCTGAGCGTAGCGGGCCGCGCCATTGGCGCGGCCCGCGAAGTCGAAGGATCTGCGTTTGACCTTCAACTTCAGTCCAGCCAACCAGCCGCCAGCCCCTTCCGTGATGGGGCGGGTCGGGGCGGCCCTACGGGACGCCGGTTCTTGCTGGGTTCACTACCCGGGGTTTCCACCCCGGGCTACTATCGATTCACCCCTTGCGGGGTGATTGGGGGGATGGATTTGGCGGATCAGGCGGCGGTTCGGGCTTTGCTGCCGGTTTGGTCTACGTCCTTGAACTGCTCGATCTCGACCTCGCCCTCGGGGAAGACGGCTTTGATCTGTAGCTCGCCGCCCATGGCCTGAATAAATCCGCGCAGGGTCGAGACGTACATATCCGCGCGCTTTTCGAGCTTGGAGACAGAGCCCTGGTTGATGCCGAGAATATTTGCCAGGTTAGCCTGGGTCAGGTTGCGCGCCTCGCGAAGCTGATTGAGGGTCGCGGCTTCGACAATCGCGCTGACCTCGCGCCGGGTCTTCTCTTCTAGCTCCGGG
Organism: uncultured Acidobacteriaceae bacterium; assembly: GCA_903842065.1. GTDB lineage: Bacteria > Acidobacteriota > Terriglobia > Terriglobales > Acidobacteriaceae > Telmatobacter. Next base: position 143,278 of record CAIMKZ010000063.1, read on the forward strand.
GAGAGCTTGCGCCGAACATCCTGCCATTTGTGCGCCATCTTATTGGCCTCCAATCTCTTCAAGGTGCCGCGCGTAGATTCGTTCCGCACGGGGAATCGCCTCGTCGTACCATCGCTCGTCGCCGGTCTTGTCGCCGCCCAGAATCATGTAGGCGCAGCGGCGGGGATCGAACGCGAACAGGATGCGATACGGCCTGCCCCGATGCTGCACCCGCAGCTCCTTCATGTTGGCAAACCGCGATCCCTTGATCGAATCCACATGCGGCCTGCCCAGCGCAGGCCCAATCTGCTCCAGCGCATCGATGCCGACGTGCACGCTCGCGCACTCGTCGTTGGCGAGCGCATCGTACCAGTCCCTGAACTCGTCGCTTACTTCGATCTCCCAGGACATAGGTGTATTATGCACCAGAGGCGATATTCCTTCAAGGGAATTATCGGGCGGCCCTACGGGACGCCGGTTCTTGTTGGGTTCACTACCCGGGGTTTCACCCCGGGCTACTATCGATTCACCCCTTGCGGGGTGATTGGGGGGATGGATTTGGGGCGGGTCGGGGCGGCAGATCAGGGAAAAGGGACCAGGGACCAGGGACTGTGCTACTCCGAATGAGTGCTATGCGTTATTCAGGGGGAGGTTCTTGCTTTCCGCCCTAGCGGAGCTTGGACGGGGTGCCCTCGGTGGTGGCTGGGATGCATGAAATTACTTGGGCAGGGCCACCCGCCCTACCGCCGTCCCTACGGGACTCTTCGGAGATTTATTGTGGCTTACCCCACGCTACACCACCCAGCGGACGAAGACCTGTCCGCTGGGACCCGGTTGAAGCGCGGGGCTAACTACCGTTGCGCCTACGGCGCGGTGGGAGGGTTTGGGGTAAACGACTCCCCGGTCCCCAAATGCAAGGGACCGGGGGCACCCTCAGTGGAGAAAGAATTGTCATGGGATCGGGGCCACCTGCCGCAGGCCGGTGGGCATGGCTCGAGTGTCTCGACGAGGGAAGGATACACGGTTTGGGGTTCAGGGGAGTTATCGCATTGGGTGCCCTGTCCTAAACGACGTTCTTTGTCGTTTAGGACAGGACGGAGATACGGTTCGGGGCGGGGGAAGTGTATTGCCTCCCGCCCTAGCGGAGCTAGGACGGGGCACCCTCGGTGGTGGCTGGGATGCTGGAAAAAAGCTTAGGGCGGGCCACCCGCCCACCTACCTAAAAAATGCTATTTTGTAAGTGTCCCCCAATGTCCGAAATCGGGATTGGAAAGAGTCTCGGCTGAGCCTAGCCGTAGCGGAAAGTGATCGGAGTGCGCTATGCCCTATTCGACCAGGCGGACCAGTGAACGCGCTGTCCAGATGCGCCGCACGATTGGGTATGGCAAAAATATCATCGGGGGCGTCGTGGTGGCGGCATATATTCAAACGCAAGCCAGCGGGATATTTGCCCATCCGTACAACCTCAATCACATACTCTATCTGGTCCTTCTCGTGGCGACAGGTCTGCTTACATATGGATGGATATTTGTGACCAACAGAGAACTCGATATTCTTTGCCAGTTTCTGGATCCGGTCGAATATCTAATGCCCTCCGAGACTGCGATGGGGATCTCTACTGCCTTGGCGCTAACCATCCTTCTTTACACAGCCAGAGAGCCTCTGTGGTTTGGAGCCAGCTATTCGGCTTATATGCTTCTCAGTGTCATTTTTTGGAAGCACGGCCTCGCCGAGATAGACAAGGCGATTCGAGGAAGCCGCAAGCACCTCAATGATGAATCCGATCGAAGGCGCAACGTCTATGGGGGAGCTTTGGACCTGCTCCACTCATACTACGTCCGGCAGCCCAATATGCGTCGATTGTATGTCAGTCTCGTGCTTGGTTTAGCCGGACTCGCCTTGTCAATTCTGGCTTTGAAATATGTCCCAGCGAGGCTCCAGACGATCGCATATGTCGCCTACATCGTTTCGGTTCTAGGGTTCGAGGTAGGCCTCGCGTCTTATTGGAGGTTCAAGCTTTATAGGACTGCGGTCCCATTTGAGATGGCGATAAGCGATTTTGAAGATCAAGAGAGAAATCGACACGAATAGCCAAGATACAGCCTGACGGCAGGTGGCCCGTCCAATTTTCACGCATCATGATCGCATGAAGCATCCGTGCCCCATTCAAAACGCATTCTTTACGTTTTGAGTGGGAGACCCCGAACCTAAAGACCGCCCGTTCATCGCAATAACGCAATGAACGGGGCGCAGCCGTATCCGGACCAGTTAAACTCTTTGCGAATTTTGATTGGGCCAATTGTCCAGAAAACTTCCTTTATTGCGGCGACGCAACAACTATTCGGTTGAAGTCTGACAATTCCGCGCCTTCGCCATAAAAGACTAGCGACACTTCGGAACGGGGAATAAATGTTGCGTGTTTATCTCCCTTTCCAAGTACGAATAGGCCCAATTCAGTCTCATCGAGAAGAAAACATGTCACACTCTGTCCAGCGTGTATCGGAGCATCCTTTGAGAGAGTCAATTCGATCTGGATTGACGCCCCGCCACCCCATTTGCGATGAATATGAGGATAGTAGAACTCTGCGAAAAACGATATTAATACAAAGTAGGCAAATATCAAATTCCGTAACTTATGAGTATGCAGTTTACTCTCATAATTCCACATATGGGCGCCGATGATCACGCCTGCCATCACAACCCAAAAGCCCGGTGCATTTGGCGTGAAAGTCTTAATGGCAAACAGGTCGTGAAAAGTAGCGGCTAAGTTGACTACAAATATTCCAATGACCGTCCCTGTGTTAATCAATTGGAGCAGCCTGGAGCCATCCTTTTTAATCGAGGATATGGTCGAGATTAAGATGGAGACTACTACCAGAACAATATCGACAACTAGCCACCAAGGAGTGCGGTAAGTAGTTATACCGTTATCAAACTGAAAGAGCGGTATAGAAAGAAACGCTAGAAAAATTGCAACGACCAAATAGGAGAGGGATATCTGGAGGAAATTGTCAATATTGTAACCCTTTACTTTATCTGTGAAACGCCTTTTAGCTTCTAAAATAATCAAAAATGGGACAAATGTGAAAACTGAAAACCAGGCTCCAGCAGCAATAATCCGTGGACGAAGCGGGTTCATGTCACTGTACCCGTAGCGAAAGTCGTTGAGCGATGTTATCAAGTAGCCTGTTGCGTATATGAACACCACCGCAACAGTAGTCCACTTTGGTAGTTCGTTTATAGAAAACGAGAAGTACTGTGGTGATTTCTCTGATGATTCGGAAGTGCTAGAAGAATTCACATCCGGGGACATGGCGGAGTCGGTTTGTGCCGCACTCTGCGACGGATGGTTGGCATTGTCATAAGAGGGTTTTGACCTTGCCCGCGCAAAACGTATCCCTTAGCAAGCTGTTCTAATGCGAAGGGGTAGCGAAGATGACGAAGTCGAAGCGGGGACGTTACACGCTTGAGTTCAAGCAGGAAGCAGTTCGGCTTGTTGAGTCGGGCCAGAGCC
>CAIMKZ010000064.1 GCA_903842065.1 uncultured Acidobacteriaceae bacterium
CGCAGAACGCTCGGCTCAACTTCTACCCTGGATACACGAATACAACTGGCACAGACCTCATGCCGGGATTAACCACCACACCCCTATCAGTAGGGCAGGTCTCGATAGGAACAATCTGTTGACACTGCACAACTAGGGACTATGGGAATCGTGGTGGTATGAGGGTTGTGGTTCCCACTCTTGCTCTGCTGCTTGCTCCGCAACGATTGCCGCTTGCTCAGCATCGATTTTCGAATCCTGCCGGCGTCTGATGCAGTCAAATCCGTGTAGCCTCTGTGGCAAAACTGGGGCCCGCCGAATGAAACAGCTATCTCTTCGGATCCTGTTGCTGGCTGTATGCGCCTGCGCCATCCACGCGCAAAGTATCCGCGTAACCAGCGCGAACAGTCCGACCGATGGCAAGGTCGTGGCTATGGCCATAACCGCGAAGATATCGGCGGCCGGGTTGGACAAAGTCCCGGAGCTCGATATCGGTTGCAGTCAACTCGCAGGCAAGCACTACGTCAGATCATCTTCCGGGTATCGACCGAATCTACGGAAGCCGGGGATCACTACTTCAACCAGTGGCTGGATGGAGCCAGCCCTGTGGATCGCAGTTGGAGCGAGGAAGGCGACCACAATCGCTATATAGGCGCGGGCTTTGTGGGCGAGCAGCGGAGGGTGAAAGCCTATCCGCAGGCGGAGTTTCTCAGGGACGTGTTTGCCGGCAAGAAGCTGTCAATCGAATTCCAGCCCTATGGGTCGGACGACAATGTTGTCGCCGAGTTCAATCTGGAGGGGCTGGGCGAAGAGTATCGCAAGCACAGCGAGTGCTCGGCTCAATAATCCGCCTGCCGGAGTTTAATAGCTCTCCTGCCGCATCCGGACGAGGCAAATCGCGCTGTTCGCTTGTGTTCCGCGCGACTTGCTATACTCACTTCGGCGGCTCCTGGTATCTACACTCAGCAAAGACCTGCCGAATCGAGAGAGAATATGCTGCTTCATTTCCTGGTCGGTGTGATATCTGTGCTGGCAACCATCTTCTTTCTTGGCCTGGCAGGCTGCGCGATCGTCATTGTTCTCAGCTGGATCGATATTCTGCGGGACGGGCTTCGCAAAGATCCCGATCCCGGCTTGACCCCCAGTAGCTAATCCTCATCTCCCCGGCTCTCTGTCCACCCCTGAAAACTTTACGCGAACGCGGCGGTCGCAAAGGGCCTGGCGCCGTGTCATGCGTGCGTCCGGTTGCTGCCGAGCAGCAGCTTCTCCTTCAAGATGCGCACGAAGTTTTCGAGAGCCGGCAGCCGGTTATCCCTGCGCCAGACCAGTTCCATTCTAGATTCGAGCTTGAGATCGGGCACGGGAACCAGCACCACACCGCGCGGCTTGCGGCTCTCAACCTCTGCCGGGACGATGGTGAGGCCCAGGCCGGCCGCCACCAGGCACAGGTTCGATGAGTCCGTGGTGCCCGACTGCACGATTCGCGGCGTGAGTCCCGCAACGTGGCAGGCGTGGATGAAGTGGTCGTAGTAGGCGGGGTTGCGCGCGCGCTGGATGAAGATGAAGTCGTCTTGCTGGAGATCGGCGAGCCGCTCGGGCGGGCGGGTTGCGTAGGGAGACGATTCCGGCACGGCGAGCAGGGCGCGGGTGGTGAGAACCTCGATGCCGTCCAGGGTCTCGTCTTCGGGATTGCGGTCAAAGAGGAAGCCTGCTGCCAGCTTGCCGTCGCGGATGGCGGCTAGCTGCTCGGGCGAGCTGAGCAGCGAGACATCGAGCGCTACGTCTGTGCACATGTGCTGGAAGTGCTGGAGGGACTGAGTAATGGTCTCGTGCCAGGCCAGCGAATCGACGACGCCGATCGAGAGCGCCCCGGAGTAACCGCTCTGTGCCCTGCGGGCTCGCGACTGGGCCTCGTCGAGGTGCGAAAAGATCCTTTGCACGTCGGCAAAGAAGCACTCGCCGGGGAAGGTGAGCGTGACCCCCAGCCGGGAGCGATCGAAGAGGCGGACGCCCAGTTCGCGCTCAAGGTCGAGGATCTGGCGGGAGAGTGCGGGCTGGGCGACGTGCAGTGCGGCGGCGGCCTTGCCAAACCCTTTGTTTTCAGCAACGGCGAGGAAGTAGCGGAGGTGTCGGAGTTCCATACGCCATAATAATAAAGCATCGAAACATACCGACAAAGAATTATGCAATATGACTCCGTCGGCGGTATGCTGTTTGGCGGGATAATAGATCGAGAAATATACGTTCATCGGGGACGGTCCGCGAGCGCTTGCATGCTTGCGGTTATCGGCTTCTCCGGTGCAATGGATCGAAACAATCCTCACAAGGCACGCACTTCCGCGAAAGAAAAAAGGAGAGTCACGCGTGGAGCAGGTGTTTACCAATCTGACCAACGGCGGTCCGATCTCTGTATATGTCAAGGACGGCAAAATTGTGCGCGTCCGCCCCATCCAGATCCCGTCGGAAGAGTTCAAGCCATGGATCATTGAGGCCGAGGGCAAGAAGTACTCGCCTCCGCCGGCCTGCCGCATCTCGCCGGTGGTTCACACGGAGCGCAACCGGCTGGAGTCGCGGGACCGCATTCTGCATCCGATGAAGCGCGTGGACTTCGACCCCAAGGGCGAACGTAATCCGCAGAACCGCGGCAAGAGCGGTTATGTGCGCATCAGCTGGGAAGAGGCGCTCGACATCGTTTCCAGCGAGATCGATCGCGTCACCAAGACCTACGGCGGCTCGGCTATCACCGGGCTTACGTCGTCGCATCATAACTGGGGCATCGTGGGCTACAAGGCGGGTCCGTTCCACCGCTTCATGCACATGCTGAACTTCACGCCGGTCTACGACAACCCGGATAGCTGGGAAGGCTGGCACTGGGGCGCGACGCACACCTACGGCTTCCACTGGCGTCTGGGCATGCCGCCGCAGTTCGACCTGCTTGAAGACGGCCTGAAGAACGCCGAGATGATCGTGCTGTGGTCGAACGACCCGGACACGACGCACGGCACCTACAGCGGGCAGGAGTCGTCGATCTGGCGGACGTGGCTGAAGGAGAAGGGCGTCAAGACGGTCTTCATCGATCCCTTCTATAACTATACGAACGCGTCGATGGACGGCACGTGGCTGCCCATCCGTCCGGGTTCGGACACCGCGCTGGCCATGGCCATTGCGCATGTTTGGCTGACCGACGGCACCTACGACAAGCAGTACATCGCCGAAAAGACGGTGGGCTTTGACGAGTTCAAGGCCTACATTCTGGGCGAGGTGGACGATAAGTTCGCGAAGACTCCGGAGTGGGCCGAGAAGGAGACCGGCATTCCGGCACGCAAGATTCGCTCGCTGGCTCGCGAGTGGGCGCGCAAGCGCACCATGGTGAGCTGTGGCGCGCGCGGCGGAGAGGGCGGCGCATGCCGCACCGCCTATGGCACCGAGTGGGCGCGGATGATCGTGCTGTTGATGGCCATGCAGGGGTTGGGCAAGCCGGGCATCAATATATGGGGCACTACGATGGGCGCTCCGGCCGACTCCAGCATCTGGTTCCCGGCCTATGCGGAGCCGAACGGACAGATGGGCAGGTCTCAGGTTGCAAAGGAAAAGCTTTGCAACATGAACACGACCAAGCAGAAGCTCTACCGGCTGACGCTGCCCGACGCGATTCTGAACGGCAAGGACCAGTTCATCGGACAGGGCTTCTGCGGTCAGAGCCTCGAGCAGCAGTTTATACAGAACACGTATCCACTGCCGGGCGAGTCGAAGATCAAGCTCTTCTACCGCTACGGCGGCTCGTTCATGGGCACCATGACCGACACCAGCAAGTGGGTCAAGATGTATCAGAGCCCGGAGCTTGAGTTCGTCGTGATGCAGGACATCTGGTACGGCGGCGAGGCTGCCTTCCCGGACATCCTGCTGCCCGCCTGCACCAACCTTGAGCGCAACGATCTGGGCGAGTGGGCTGCCTGCGGCGGTTACACCACCAACGCGCACATCGGCAACAACTACCGCATCATCGTGCGCGAACAGAAGTGCGTGGAGCCTCAGGGCGAGTCCAAATCCGACTACGAAATTTTCTCCTTGATCGCGGAGAAGCTTGGACTTGGGGAAAAGTACACCGAAGGCAACACGGAAGACGACTGGGCGAAGCTGTTCTACAACTCGTCGGATCTCGCCAAGACGCTTAGCTGGGAAGACTTTTGCAAGAAGGGCTATCACGTTATCAGCTCGCCCGGTCCCGACAGCCCCGAGCCGTACAAGGCCACTCCGGGCCTGCGCTGGTTTGTCGAAGGCCGTCCCGACGACACACCCGATGCGAACAATCCCCGCAAGGGAACCGATCGGGCCCACGAACTGGGAACTTACACCGGCAAGATCGAGTTCGCCAGCGAGAGCCTGCGCAAGAACGCGCCGGACGATACAGAGCGCCCGGTGGTTCCGCACTGGATCCCCTCGTGGGAGGGCTACAAGCAGGGCAACTACGACAAGTACCCGCTCCAGGGCGTCTTCCCGCACCCGCGTTTCAGCTTCCACACACACTACGACAAGCACGCATCTTGGTTGAACGAGATTGCGCTGCACCGCGTCACAAAGGACGGACACGCCTGGTGGATCGCCCGCATTCATCCCGACGATGCGGCAAAACGCGGCATCAAGACAGGCGACATCGTTGAGCTCTACAACGATCGCGCGTCGGTGCTGTGCTCGGCCGAGGTGACGTATCGTGTGCCGGTGGGCGTGATTCACAGCTACGGCTGCACGGCCCGCTATGAGCCCATCGAGCCCGGCAACTTTAAGTCGACGGACAAGGGTGGAGCGGTGAATATGCTCACCTCCGGACGAATGATGTCGAAGAACGTGCCCGGCATGAGCCCCAACTCCTGCAACATCGAGTTGAGAAAGTGGGAGAAGTAAACCATGCCCAGATATGGAATCTCAATTGATGTAACGCGCTGCACCGGCTGTTATGCCTGCTTCCTCGCCTGCAAGGATGAGTTCGTAGGCAACGACTATCTTCCCGTGGCCGCGGCCCAGCCGAGCGAAGGCCCGGCCTGGCTGCGCATCGAAGAGCTGACCCACGGCACAGGCACCAAGGTGAAGGTAGATTACACCACGGTGATGTGCCAGCACTGCCAGGACGCTCCCTGCATCAAGCCCGAGTTCGGCGACGCGGTCTACCGCCGGGCCGATGGCATCGTGATCATTGATCCGGTCAAGGCGAAGGGGAACAAGAAGATCGCGGAGTCCTGCCCGTATGGCGCGATTCAGTGGAACGAGACCGCTCAGTTGGCGCAGAAGTGCAATATGTGCGCACAGATGATAGACGCCGGCGAACGGACCACGCGCTGCGTAGAGACCTGCCCCACGCAGGCGATGGTCTTCGGCGACATGGACGATCCGAAGAGCGCGGTTTCTCTGGCGATTGCCGAGAAGGCAGGCAAGTACGAGAGCCTGAATCCGGAGTTCGGCGCGAAACCGACTGTACAGTACTTCGGACTGCCCCGGCCCTTTATCGCGGGCGAAGTGATTCTGGCCGACAAGCAGGGCGAGTGCGCCTCCGGAGCAAAGGTCACGCTGAATGCAAAGGCTGGTGCAAAGTCCGCTGTAACCACGACGGATTTTCTTGGCGACTTTGAGTTCAAGAATCTGGCTGCGGGTGCCGAGTACACGCTTCTCGCCGAGTGCGAGGGCTACAAGGCGAAGCAGATTGCCGTCCGCGTGGACGCCAGCTTGAATGTGGGCGAGATCGTACTCGACCCGAAGTAGTACCTGATAGCGTTTCGGCAATTGGTGCCGAATCTGAACGTAACTGCGCTCCGGCGGACTGAAATTCAACTGCGCCGGATGCCAGGAGGAAAAATTGAATAACGTCTACATTCTCTCGGCGGCGCGAACCGCGATCGGTAAATTCGGCGGTACGCTGGCATCGAAGACGGCTGCGGAACTGGGTTCTATCGCGGCTGTGGCCGCAATGGAACGTGCCGGCGTTAAGCCGGAGCAGATTGAAGAAGCGATCGTGGGCAACGCTCGTCAGGCCGGCGGCGGACCGAACGTGGGCCGTCAGATCTCGTTTCGCAGCGGAGTTCCCGAGGCAGTGCCCGCCTACACGGTGAACATGGCCTGCGGCTCGGGCCTGCGCGCCATCGGCAACTGCTTCATGGAGATTGCGACGGGCAACCGCGAGGCAATGCTCGCTGTCGGCGTCGAAGCCATGTCGAAGATTCCTTACCTGCTCGACGGCGCGAGGTGGGGCTATCGGCTCGGGGCCAAGCCAGAAGATTTCGTAGACGCCATGTACCGCGACGGCTACAACTGCCCGCTCTCGAAGATGATTATGGGCGAGACCGCCGATGCGCTGGCAGTGAAGTACAACATCTCGCGCGAGGAGCAGGACCAGTACGCTCTGCGCTCGCAGCATCGCGCCCAGGCTGCCACGGAGAGCGGCCGCTTCAAGGACGAGATTGTTCCGATCACGTTCGAAGGCAAGAAGGGTCCGACCGTGTTCGACCGGGACGAGCACATCTTCCTCGACGCAACGGCTGAGAAGATTGCCAAGCTTAAGCCGGTCTTCTCGAAGACAGGAACCGTGACCGCCGGCAACGCCTCGGGCATCACCGACGGCGCGGCGGGCCTGGTGCTGGCCGGCGAGGCCTTCGTCAAGGCGAACAACCTGAAGCCTCTGGCGCGGATCATCGGAATCACGTCGGCTGGTGTTGATCCCTGCTACATGGGCCTCGGCCCGGTTCCGGCCTGTGAGTTGCTCGAGAAGAAGACGGGCATCAAGACCTCCGCATACGATCTGGTTGAGTTGAATGAGGCCTTCGCCTCTCAGGTTCTGGCCTGCGACCGCGAGATGCACATCGACCACGAGATCATGAACGTCAACGGCGGCGCAATCTCGCTGGGCCATCCGACGGGCTGCACCGGCGCGCGCATCACGGTCGCACTGGTTCACGAACTCATGAAGCGCAAGAAGAAGCTCGGTCTGGCAACGCTCTGCATCAGCGGTGGCCTGGGCCTGGCTCTGGCGATTGAGAACTGCCAGTAAGCGGTTGTGGTGCCCCCGGTCCCTCCGCCACGGTCCGCCGCGGCGGAAGGGACCGGGGGTACCCAAAGTTGTAGTTTTGCGGTTCCCAGGTCTGAAAATCCA
>CAIMKZ010000065.1 GCA_903842065.1 uncultured Acidobacteriaceae bacterium
CCAATTGAGCTACCAGTGCACGATAAAATCCTAGTTTTAACTGATTGCTGTTTGCTGTCAACTGTAGGCTGGATATGGTCGCGCCGGGACGGATCGAACGTCCGACCTAAGTCTTATGAGGACTTCGCTTCTGCCAACTGAGCTACGGCGCGAGGAAGCCGGTTTAGGCGCGGCGCCGGGCTTCTTTCAAGTTGGTGATCTCCGCGTCGTGCCGGCCGAGAGTCTGGTAGAACTGCGACAAGTCAGCTTGCATACGATCCATGCGAGCGTTCAGTTCCGAACCCATGCGATCAATGCGGGCGTTTAGCTCCGTGCCTAGACGGTCGATGCGGCCTTCTAGCGTGTTGGACCGCGAATTGTTCAGGAACATCCCCACCAGAATCAGTAGAGAAGGAATACCGATAGTTAGGACCAACTGTAAGTTCGTCATGGGCGCAATTATACCACCTTCCATTCAAGAAATTGGCGGGAGCGACAGGATTTGAACCTGCAAGTAACGGGTTTGGAGTCCGCTGCGCCGAACCGGATTGCGCTTCGCTCCCATATCGATCGATTGTCAAAGACCAACAAAAAACCCCGGCGCTGGGCCGGGGTCTGGGTATACATCTGCATCCAGGCCCCTAAGACACGACTCCCCACATCGCCCGCTTGGCAATCATGGTCATCCCGTGTTTGAACCTTATCTGCATAAAGAGATTATCCGCCTGCCTTGAATAGAACGCAAGCACAAAAAGAGGGGATGCATATGTTCCTGCATCCCCTTCTCTCAAGCACCCCAACCAATGCTAGGCGACAATTCCCGTTTCCAGTTCGCCCAGTTCCTTCTCCAGCTCCGCCTTGCGCTCGGCCGTGGTCTTGAGCCCCTGCAACTGCGTCTTGATCTGCCGACGCCGCGCTTCGCGCTTGTCGTCTGTGCGCGAGGCGATCTCGCGCCGTAAAGCCTTCAACTGGATGTCCACGAACTCCGGCTCATCCACCTTCTGCGCCTCGTACTCGGTGCGCAACAGCCGGCCATATGCGGCCAGCGCCACCAGATCGTCCAGATCCAAACGATCCTTGTTGAACGTCTTGAATTCATCCAGCATTATGCTGCCTCCTTCTCTGTCATTGTGTCAAAAACATCTTCCAGCTTCAGTAACTTCGTGGCCATCACTTCGTCCACCAAGCTGTAGCGGTTGGTTCTCATCGTGCTCACCAGATTCGGCAAGCTGTAGAAGTCGATGCTCTCGTCGATATCAATCACCTGCATATCGATTCCCGCAATTTTCATCATACGGTGGAAGCTCAAGTCCCGGCAACCGCAGTGGTAGAGATACACCGTCGGCTCCTTGCCAGCAAAGGCCGCGTAGCGCGGATACACTTGGGAAAAGTAGGGCGTCGAATTCTCGCCGCCGTCGCTGACGATGGCAATCCCGTCGATCTCCTCTTTCGCCTCCAGCATCCTTTGCAACCCGCAGCCGATCGAGGTTCCTCCATTGGCGCGGATGTACCGCGTCGCCTTCTGGATCGCGTCCAGCGGCGTGTCCGTCACGTCGAGGGTCTGCGGCTGGGTATCGAAAAAGACCAGCCAGACCTTGCCCATGACCATCTTGGCCAGCGTTGCGGCAATCTGCTTGGCGATATCGATCGCCCGCTGCATCGAGCCGGATTTGTCGCCCAGCACCAGCCAATTGCCTTCCACGCCCATCGACTGCAACTGCTTGTCCTGCAGTCCGCGAAGCTTCTCCTTCAGCCCCTCGTCTTCCACCGCTTCGGCCGCGCGCGTCGTCTTCAGCACATTGGCCTTGCTGGAAGCCGCCTTCTGCAGCGCCTCTTCATAGGCTCCGCGCAGCGCCGGATTAAACTTCATGCCCATCTTCTCCAGCATCTTCGTGTTGGTCACCAGCTCCGTCGCGGACATCCGGCCAATCAGCGCCAACAGCAACGCGGTATCCTTGGCCTTTGCGCCCAACGCGCCCATGGCGATCAGAAAAGGAATCTTGCGCGAGACGATCTCGCTGGCCGCTTCAGCCGGCGGCAAATCCTTCAG
>CAIMKZ010000066.1 GCA_903842065.1 uncultured Acidobacteriaceae bacterium
CGTATCTGGCTACCATGAACACCTGGCTCGACGCCTTGAAGTAGCCCGGCGCCGCCACCTCAGCGACGAAGCATTGTTAGTTCACATCAGCGCCGTCTATGCGGAGAATCGCGGGGCGTATGGCTGGCCGCGCATCTGGCGACAACTGCGGGCTCAGGGTATACGCGTAGGCAAACTGCGGGTGCAACGGCTGATGCAGAAGCACGGCATTCATGCCCGCGGCAAGCGGCGGTTCCGTGTTGCTACCACCGACAGCCGGCACAGCTTTCCAATTGCGCCCAACGTGTTGGATCGCAACTTCACGGTGGCCGCGCCCAACGTTGCGTGGGTGGGTGATTTCACCTATATCGCGACGGATGAGGGCTGGTTGTTTCTTGCGGTCGTGATCGACCTGTTCAGCCGCAAGGTGGTGGGCTGGTCGATGCGGCCCGACATGCAGCGCAGCCTGGTAATCGATGCACTGGAGATGGCATGGCACGCGCGCAATCCCGGCAAAACTGCGGAGCTGATCTTTCATAGTGATCGTGGCAGCCAATACGCCAGCGAGGACTTCCGTGGGCTGCTGGAAAGGCATGGCATTACGCCATCGATGAGTCGCAAGGGCAATTGCTGGGACAACGCCTGCTCGGAGACGCTGTTTGGTTCGCTGAAGGTGGAGCGGTTGCATGGACGGCGTTTCGAAACTATCCGTCAGGCAAAGGATGAAACCATCTCATGGCTGCTCTGGTATAACCGAACATCCGCCGCGGCGGACACTCGACGCTGAACTATGTCAGCCCGATCGAGTTCGAGCAAGACTGGGCCGATCGAACGTTGAAGATCGCTGCTTGAGAGTATGCGGCAATCCAGGCAGGCCGTGGAAATGATGGAAATCAATGAAGCCGATTCCCACATTACCACCGCCTCGACTACGACGGAGATGAATACAAATCTCCCCAAACCGGCCGGTTAAGGGATACGTGTTCTGAGGGCAAGGTCACACTGCCGATGGCCGCTGCGGCGCAGAAGGCCTGAGAGTCTCCTTCATAAACTGATTTGGTTTCGGCTGGCGAGCGCGATTGGCCTGCGGCTATTGCTCCGTTTGGGGGAATCGATGCGGGTGTATACTTTTCGAACTTCCCATAGCAGTCCGCGATACGGCGCGTTGTGTTCTCAAATCCGGCGCGAGGCGCGGGGAAGGGGATTCGATATGAAGAGATGGGGTATTGCTATCACCCTGGTCTACGCGGCGATCGTGATCGTGCTGCTGATGCCGGCGGCCATTCTGCTGAGCGGCGAGGCGACATCTGTGAGCGGGTTCTTCGGCAACCTGAAGGGCCTGTATAGCGCCTGGATCGTCTGGCTGATTGTCTTGATCCTGATCGGTTCGGAGGCGGTGCTGCTGTTCTTCTCAGTGGACACATCGTGGAAACGGCTGAAGCCGCGAGCGCACATCTGGATAACGTGCGCGATCGCGTCGTTTCTGACCGCGCTGCTGGTTTTTCTTGTCTTCATGTCGGCGGGACTCGCGGTCAAGTTGCGGGCGGCCGATTATGTCTTCGATACCGAAGCTGGAATGCTTGGCCTGCTTGCCGCGTTATGGCTGCTTTGGGCGGTGGTCTTCTTCCTGTATCTGCGCAAGGCTTCAGAGCTGGTGAATCGTGTTTTGACGTGGCTGCTGCGCGGAAGCGTGCTGGAACTGCTGATCGTGGTGCCTTCGCATGTAATCGTCAGGCGCAGGGGCGACTGCTGCGCGCCGGCGGTAACCAGCCTGGGGATCGTGACGGGAATCGCCATCATGCTGCTGTCGTTTGGCCCCGGCATCCTGTTGCTCTACAAGAAGCGGCTCGACGCGTACAAGGCTCGCGCCGAAGAAGAGCAAGTGCGCGCTTCTTGAAAGCGGGGGGGAGACGATACTCTAGGAGGGTAACGAAAACCCCCGGACATTCGCTTCCGGGGCTGCATGGCCTTCCGCGCCGAGCATCAATGGCGCAAGACAGGGCCAGGCAGTCAGGAGTATTCGAGTTGAAGAGAACGATCGGAATTGCATTGCTCGCCGCGCTGGTGCCAGCCGCGGCCGTCGCCCAGGCCACAGAACCAGCCGCCGCCGCTGAGCCCGCGCGGGCCAAGTATGAAGTCTATGCCGGCTTTTCCTATACCAGCCTGAACCAGGTGAGCCTTTCCCGCCACGGCCTTATGGGCGGCAAAGTCTCTGTTACGCGCAACTTTGGCCAATACATGGGGCTGATGGCCGCCGTGGATTACAACCGCATGCCGACCGGCAGCGGGAACCCCGGAAGCCCGGTGGTCTACTCGGCTCTGGCCGGGCCCGAGCTGCACTTTGACATCTACGGTCCGTTGAGCGCGCAGCTGTTCGCCGAGCTCGGCTACGAGCATACGGGCGGCGAAAAGATGTCGCCGAGCTCGTCGTTTGCCGGCGGATTCGGCGGCGGCATGACCTGGCGGCTTACCAACCGCTGGGCCGTTCGCGTATCCGGAGACCGCATTGGAGCGGCCTTCTCGCCACAGAACAATACGCCAACGCTGGCGCTCTCGCCGCACGTCTCATGGAATGCGCGGGCTACGGTCGGAGCTGTGTATCGGTTCTAGTTTTCGGCAGTTAGTGAATGCGAGAGGCGTCCGCCACGGCGGACGCCTCTCGTGCGTTATGTTGAAGCCGGGAGAAGGATCCGGGCCGATGGAGGAACACTAGGAGGCTGGAGGGGCGGAGGAACTGAGGCGGGCTATTGCGTGGTGAAGAAAGACTCCGATGTGTACATATGTACATAAATAAATGTACATGTGGTACTATCGATAGCTATGGAAGTCACCATCACGCATTTTCGGCAGAATCTCTTCGACCTTGTCGGTCAGGCGCTCGATGGTAAGGATGTGCGCGTCTCGCACAAGGGCCGCAGTGTGCGGCTGGTGCCCGATCAGGCTCCGTCGAAGCTCGACCGCATCACGCCGATGCAGATCATAGTTCCCGGCGCCGACCTTGAGGATGACTCCTGGAAGCGCGAGATGATGACCGAGTGGGAGCGGAAGTGGGAGCGGCGGCTGGGGCCTGCGCCGAAGCCCGCCCGCGCCGCGTCGGACAAGAGCCGGAGTAAGGCGCGGCGGACGGCATGAGCGCCTATCTCGATACGCATACAGTTGCGCGCATCGCCCACGGCCGCGTGCGCCTGGGGCGGGATGCGACGCGATTGGTGGAGAAGGCCGAGCTGCTGATCTCGCCCATGGTGCTGGTGGAGCTTGAGTATCTCTACGAGATTGGCAGGCTGACATTGCCGGCGAAGGATATTCTGCGCAAGCTCGAGAGTGAGATCGGTCTGCGGGTTTGCGACCGTGCTTTCGCGGACGTGGCGAGGGCGGCGCTCGATGAGAAGTGGACCCGCGATGCGTTCGACCGCATGATTGTGGCCCAGGCGCGGGTGAACGGGCTTGCGCCGCTGATCTCTTCCGATGAAATGATTGCGACGCATTATCCGCGGGCGGTTTGGTAGGGTTTGCTCAGTCCAGTTCAAGAAAGGCGGCAGGAGTAAGAATCCGCACGCCGTGGAAGGGATCGAGCGCCAGTAGATCGAGGTCGCCGGTGACGATTGCGTCAGCTTGCCCGTGTAAGGCGGCTTCGAGAAACTTGTCGTCGCGCGGGTCTCGGCAGGCGTGGATGTGCGTTGGAACTGAGACGATCGTACAGAGTCGCTCGTATTCTTCAATGGCTGTTTCCCGCAACTCCAGCCCAAAATGCTTATCGAACTTTTTGAGGAGCAGCACAGTGCGAAACTCGGCAAGTGTTTCTTCCGTGGCGAGGAGGATGGCCTGCGAGCGGGCCCTTAACAGCGCCCGATGCGGGACCGAGCCGTGAAAGAGGGTGGCGCTGACGAGAACGTTCGTATCGACAACTAACCGGCGCATCCGGGCTACCTTTCAGCCAGAATCTCTTTGAGCGTATCTTCGGTGAGACCGCTTGCCTTGGCCTGAGCCGACAACAGGGCGGAGACACGATCGAACTCCTTCCAGCGGTCCTCAATCATGCGGTCGTATTCGGCGGGAGAGATGAGGACGGCCAGGTCGCGGTTGTGGCGGCGGATGCGGACGGGCTCGCGCTGGGCGGTATCGATAAGCTCGGCGAAGTTCTGCTTAGCCGCAGTGGCGGATATTGTTCTCATGTGTATATATTGTCTAAAATGTACAAAATAGTCAAATTGTACAAATCGGATCAGGAGTAGAGCTCGCGCTCGACGGCGGCCCAAACCTCTGCGGAGGGGACAAACTCGCCTCGCTCGGCTTCGGCTATGCCTTGGAGAACGGCCGCGCGGAAGTGAGCGTCGCCGGCGAGATAGAGATCGACAGCCTCGCGAGCCAGGTCCTCGACTCCGCGTCCGGCCTGAGCGGCGATCTGGGAGAGCCGGGCTTCCTGGTCGGCGGTGAGCTGGATGGTCATGAGATGAGGGTAGGAGGGTTGGGGTCTGGTGTCAAATCTGATTAGTTGCCGGACGCGGTCGGCTGAGGGCTTCCCGTCTCAAAATCGAACTAGGGGTAAGGATGGTCACATGAACATGCTCCAAGCCGTGCTTGCCTGTGGAAAAAATAGGATAATTACGCAAAACCGATTAAATATGAGTGTATTGTTATCATATTTCCTGCATTAGGGTGGTTGACACCGAATCGCATCGGGGGGACAATTATCGCTAGGCAATAGAAAAGATCCACCCATATCTTGCGGATAGGTGGACCGGAGCACTATAGATTGTGGGCCTCAGCGATTTGTCCCACCTATTGGCCCGCAGAAAGCCTCTAGCTAGAACTTGGTGTTTTCTGCGCCACAAGCGCAGTGAGTCGCATTAGCCGCGTCTGTTCCACGCGGCCAATGCTAAATTTTCAACCGACAGCGGAGGTGCTGTAGAAAGGAAAACACAGTGGCGAAGACGATTCCAACTAAACCTGTTGACCGCAGTTCGATCAGTGGTCGTTTTGTGACTCCCGGGTATGCCATCCGGCATCCTCGGACAACAGAGCACGAACACGTTCCGGTTAGCAACCCCAAGAAGAAGTAGCAAAAACCGTGGCCGCTTTGGCTTTAGGGAGCCGAGGCGGCTACAGCCTTACTAAAAACTAGTTTCGTGCACGACTGCTTGTCAAGGCTGGCGTTTTGCGAAACCGCAAAGGGGTTTCACGAATGAATCATAAGTTCTGAGGTTGCAGAGCCTCAGCAAGATTCGGAGGCTATAGTGTATTTCAATCAGCTTTTCGGCGTTAGTGCAATCAAGATGAGAAAACTTGGCGTCTTCAACGGCAATGTTAAGACTGACAATAAAATGTTTGTTGATCCTAAGCTGTTGGAAGATGCCAAGGGCGAGTTTCTTGGTGCGCATGGTGACATCGTTAGACACTTTTCAGCGGTAGTCGAACTGATAAAGAAGGTAAAGACTGAATCGCTGAAAGACCCCTATTTTTTCGCTGCTGTACGAGCAATGCGTTTCAAGGAAACATCAAACACGGGCCTCGGGTGTTCAGCAATAGGGAAAGACGGAAATGGAATAGGTAAAGTCCTTGCAACTCGCATCGTCAAGCAAGCAATTCTAATCCTCCCACATGTCGATTTTCAGCCTGAAGTATTGGAAATGATCGGCGTGTTTACTGAGGGGCTAGGGTGCGACCGCATTAGCGACATGATAGTTGCTCTTCTGAAAGATAGATTTGTCAAATATACGTCAAGAGTTACATCGGAACTTCAAATCCAGAAGACGGTCAAAATACAATTTCAGGGCAAAACGTACGTCTGTCCTCAAACTGCCAAGAGAGCTGGCTCAGCAAATTCGGACAGGGGCATAAGTGGTGGTTCTGTTCTTCGGCAGCCTAAGATGGCTGAGAAGAGGAGAGCAGATGAGCAGGCGTCCGCGCAGGAACCACTCAGCAGCGTTCAAGGCGAAGGTGGCC
>CAIMKZ010000067.1 GCA_903842065.1 uncultured Acidobacteriaceae bacterium
CATCCGCTCTCGACTCCAAACCGTGGTTCGTGCATTCTTGTGATAGTCCATCTGGTCTCCTGCTTCGCTGAGTCTTCGCAAACACAGCTTTACAGGTCTCGATCAGATGGACAATCTATTGAAACATCACAACTAGTCCCTGCTCTCCCCCCCCAGCGCGTACCAGGCGCCGCGACCGCTGCCGTTAAGCGTCAGTTGGCCCTTCCCCACCAGGCTGCGAAAGTGCTGCTTGATCGTGTTGCGGCTCGTACCGGTCAGCTGGACCATCTCTGCTACCGTCACTCGCCCATGCTCGCGCGCCTGCTCCACGATCCGCAGCGAAAGCTCGGGCAGCGCCGCAAGCAGAATCCGCTCCCGCTCCACCTTCTTCGCCAGCCGACTCATCTGCTGTTCCAGAGCCCTCAGGAAGAACACGAGCCACGGCTGCCAGTTCGGAGCGTCGGTACGAATGGTCCCCTGCGTCTGCCTGAGCGCCAGGTAATAACTCTCCTTGCTCTGCTCGATCACGCTTTCAAGCGAGCTGTAAGGCACATACGCATAACCGGCCCGCAGCAGCAGCAGCGTCGTCAGGATGCGGCTCAGCCGTCCGTTGCCGTCCTGAAAGGGGTGAATCTCAAGAAACACAACCGTGAAAATGGCCGCCACCAGCAGCGGATGCAGTTGCTGCGATGCGAGCGCATCCTCGGTCCACGCGGCCAGCTCCGCCATCAGCCCGGGCGTCTCAAAGGGCGTCGCCGTCTCGAAGATGACGCCCAACTGTACGCCCGCATCGTCGAAGGCGGCAACGCTGTTCGGCTGGGTCTTGTAGCTGCCGCGATGCCGCTCGTCCTTCCGGCTGTGGAGCAGCAGGTCGCGGTGCAACTGCCGGATGTGGTTCTCCGTCGGCGGAATCTCCGGCCAGGAATCAAAAACCTGCTTCATCGTCTCCGCGTAGCCCGCCACCTCCTGCTCGTCCCGCGTCGTAAAGACCCGGATATCGAACCTGGACAACAGACGCTCAACCTCACGATCCGAGAGTCTGCTGCCCTCGATCCGGGTCGAGGAGCCGATGCTCTCGATCGCCGCCACCCGCCGCAACGCGGAAAGCCGCTCCGGAGCCAGCGTGCCAAAAGCACGCCACGCGCCCTTGAACTCATCGATCCGGGCAATGAGGTTGAGGATCTCAGGGGTAATGACGAGGGTATCGGCGCGGATCATGATATCCGATTATACGCTCAATAACATCCATTTATCTTGAAAATGCCCGTTTATTTATCCAATTACATCCGTTTAATTGTACCTGGCAACTGGAATCCGGAGCTAGGAATCACGGATCGTAGCGGGATGAGGGGAGTGCTATCCACTCCTACTTAAAGTGCAACACGCAGAGGGCACCCGCGTTACGTGGAGAAACGGACATGGAGAAGGCTAGGGAGTGGTGGTGCCATTAGATGCAACAGAGAGCGTCGTGTAATCGAAGAAAGTGGTCAATAATACGTGCTAAGATTCCAGCCATCCTGAACAAGCAGTCAGAAGGAATGCTATGCGCCCGTTTAGCTTCACAAAAAACATAGGCGGCTTCGTGCAGGCATACGAAGCAATCCGCAGAGGATATTCTCCCGGCGTAACCATTAAGGAATTTCGAGATCGATGCGGGCTGATTAATCAAGAATTGGTCCTCACCGAGTACCTCATTGGTGGCGAGGTACGGGACGGCGTCGGATACGTGCTCGCGGATTCAATCATTGAGCAGACACTTGTCCAGCCATATAACCGCATGCTAGCGCGCCTGTACTTTTTCTCTGTAAACCTGAATATGCCGGGCCAACGCGTTGAGAGTGCATCTGCAGAATGGGGGGAAATGCAGAACACGCTGACGCGTGAACGCCTCTACCTAGACGATGGACTTTCTGTTGTTCGATTCGATAAGCAGTTCATTCAGGACTCCGTCGCTCACTATTACGACTTCCAGCCTGCGGCACTCCGAAAATGGGTGACCAACTACTATTTCATGGCGGAACAATGCGGATTTGTAAGCAAGCCAGACGGAAAACTAGAGACCTTCCCAGACACATGGGGACCATTAGCTCTGAAACTGTTCTTTGAGAGGTACATGGCCGTTTCCCCGGGTGCTGACGCAGAATCATTGGTCGAAAGCGCATTAGCCAAGGAACTTCACAAACTTATAGGTGTTCCAAAGAACTGGCTAGATACTCGGATAGAGGGTGCTGCCGAAGCGTTTCTCGCAAGAGAAACATCCTTGTTTGCAGGAGACACCGAAACAGAACCGGAGAGGAAATCGGCCGAGAAAGGACTCGCGCCTCCGCCTCAAGGGGAAGAAGCTCGAAGGCGAGAATCCCGCTCAAATCAGTTGATTCGCAGAGGTGACAATAAGAGATTCTTGCGACAGCTTTACGGGGGTGAGTGCCAAATCTCCGGTGTCAAACTCGCAGGACGAGATGGCACGCCAATCTTCGACTGTGCACATATTCGACCATTGGGCATTCCGCATCGGGGGCCGGATGATGTCGGAAATATGCTCTCCCTTTCCCCAACGATGCATCGGCTTTTTGATCGTCGGTGTATCCAAATCGACCCAAAATCGCTCAAAATCAGAGTCTTACATGGGAATATGGTGCCCCACCTTCCCAAACTGCTTGTCCGTGGAAATCACGTCGTTGATCGTGCGAATCTTGAGTACTTTCTCTCAAGAATCCTCCGCTCGTGACGAAAAAAACAGGCAGTGGGTACTTGATCAAGGTAGGATGAAGCAAGATGCGAATCAAGTTGGCAGAACCGATTTTCGAACCATTTGCAGATCTGAAAGGGCGATACCGAACCATACTGGCTGACCCACCGTGGCAGTTCTCGAATCGGACGGGGAAGGTAGCGCCTGAGCATAAACGGCTCGGACGATATGGAACGATGACCTTGGAGGAGATCAAGGCACTTCCTGTGTCGCGTATTGCTGCTCCGCAATCGCATCTTTATCTTTGGGTTCCCAATGCCTTGATCCTCGAAGGCTTTGAGGTGATGAAAAGGTGGGGATTCACCTACAAGACAAATATCGTTTGGCACAAAATCAGGAAAGACGGCGGTCCCGACGGACGCGGGGTTGGTTTCTACTTCCGAAACGTCACGGAACTCATCCTCTTTGGTACCCGTGGGAGTCTTCGCACTGCGGCCCCAGGCCGCAGGCAGGTGAACTTTCTTGCCACCAGGAAGCGCGAGCACTCTAGAAAACCCGATGAGATTTACCCAATCATTGAGGCCTGTAGCTATGGCCCATTTTTGGAGATGTTCGCACGCCACAGCAGGCCGGGATGGGATTCATGGGGCAATGAGGTTGATAGCAGTTCCGTATCGCGAATTGATCGTGCAGAGCAGGCGCTAATCAACCCCATGTACGTCTAATCAAGATCGACATTCTCACTCTGGGTTGGTCGTCCCACCACCCTCAACCCGTCACGATTCAAATTCCCTGGTCCTGGTCCCTAATCCCTATCCCCTATTCCTTGATCCTCGCCAGCCGCACCAGCGTCGTCTTGTACTGCCCGCCGCCAAAGCCCGAATCCGAGTCCTGCGGCCCCGGAATCAGCTGGTTCACCTGGTACTTCCACACCCCGAAAAGGTTCGGTTCCGCGCCATCTTCCTCCGGCATCCACCAGCCGTGCATGGTGTTGATCATGCGGCGGTGAATCGTCGGCGTGACGTTGGCCTTCCTGCGCACCTTCCCCAAATCGTTCTCTATATAGACCCACTCACCGTGATGGATGCCGTACTCTTTCGCCGTCTCGGGGTGAATGTCTACCAGCGGGTCGGGCATGTGCTCGCGGAGCCAGGGAATCTGGCGGTGCTCGGAGTGGAAGAAGAGCGGCGAGCGCGTGCCGGAGATCATGATGAGCGGATATTTGGCCGCCAGCTCGGGCGTGTTGACCGGGCTCTGCGCCGGCTCCTTGTAGTGGGGCAAGGGATCGAGATCCCAGGACTCGAATGCCGTCGAATACAGCTCGACCTTGCCGGACGGAGTGTTGAAGCCGGGCTGGCCGTCGCGGCGAAGCAGGCCGCGCTCGTGGCGGCGATAGGGCTTGAAGGGGCCGTCGGGCGGCATCTGCCAGCCGCCGTTTTCAGCGAGCTGGTTGAAGGTCATGCCAGAGACCTTCAGGCGGTCGTTGAAGAGATCGACGACGTTCGAGTACTTCTTGCCGACCTCGGGGTTGAGCCGCCGGGCCAGCTCGATGTTGATCTCCCAGTCCGACTTGCACTCGCCCACCTTGACCGCCGGAGTGTTGACGCTCAGCGGAGCCCACCAGGAGCGGATGTTCTCCTTCTCGGCAAACGTCGCTGCTGGCAGAACTACGTCCGCGAGCGCCATGGTCGTTGGCGTGTGGAAGAGATCGACGACAGCGACAAAGTCCATCTTCCGCATGGCTTCGTAGTGGAAGCGGGTGCGCGCTGCCTGCCCGCCGAGCGGGTTGCAGGTCTGGAGCCAGAGGCCCTTGATGGGATAAGGCTTGCCAGAGGCGATCTGGTCGATGGCCATGTCAGGGTGCGCCCATCCGCGGAAGTTGCGGACCATCGGGTAGCGGTCCGCTCCGATGCGCTTCTCGCTGAGCTTATCGACCAGTTCGGTGCCGTACAGGTCGATGAGCTCCTCGGTCGTATATGGATAACTCGATACGCCGTGCGAAGGCCGGGCGATGACGTTGCCGCCGGGGATGTCGATGTTGCCGGTGATGGACCAGAGGGCGATGATGGCGTGAGCGGTGGAGGTGCCGTCGGGACACATGTCGATGGGCACGCCCCAGTGAATGGCTGCCGGCTTGGCCTGCGCGTACATGCGGGCGGCGGCGACGATCTTGTCCTTGTCGGCCCAGGTGATCTGGGCGGCGTGATCGGGCGTGAAGTCGCGGACGCGCTCCTTGAGCTGGTCGAAACCGTGAACCCACTTCGAGACAAACTCGCGATCGTAGAGCCCCTCGCCGATGATGACGTGAAGCATGGCAAGCGCGAGTGCTGCGTCTGTACCGGGACGAATCTGTAGATGCAGTTTCGACCGGCCGGTCATCCAGGTCTGCCGTGGTTCGACGGCGATGATCTGGGAGCCGCGCTTCATGCAGTCCACCACCCAGTGGCCGAAGAAGGCGTCGGGGCAGTTGGTGACCGGGTTCTGCGCCCAGACAAGGATGACTTTGGGGACGGTGTACTCGGGCGATTCGTAGCGCTCGGGGAGAAACTGCGATGCGTCCATGATGCAGAAGTCGCCGACCGTGGCCTTCATGGAGCCGAGCCGCGGCGTGTAACAGGACTGGCCCGAGAGTCCGAGCTGGCACCAGTTGGGACTGCCGTAGCTGTAAGCCAAAAATGACACTGGACCGCCGGCGTCGCGCCCAGTTCCCTGACCAAAGACGACAGCTTCCGCGCCGTAGCGGTCGCGAATCTCACCGAGCCGCGAGGCGCAGATGTCGTATGCCTCATCCCAACCGATGGGTGCAAACTTGCCCTCGCCGCGCTCGCCCACGCGCTTG
This sequence comes from uncultured Acidobacteriaceae bacterium, assembly GCA_903842065.1. Taxonomy (GTDB): domain Bacteria; phylum Acidobacteriota; class Terriglobia; order Terriglobales; family Acidobacteriaceae; genus Telmatobacter. Next base: position 5,508 of record CAIMKZ010000067.1, read on the forward strand.
AGAGGAGTGGTGATGCGGTCGGGGTGGTACATGTACTGGGTCATGGCCAGCACGCGCGGGCAACTGCGGCCCTGGCTCCAGGGATGGTCTTCGTCACCCTCGAAGCTGACAACCTTGCCGTCGCGGACGATGAGCTTCTGGCCGCATCCGCCGTGGCAGCCGGGACCGGCGGACCATGCGACGGCTTTGTGAATCGTCGTGATTTCGTCGGCCTTCATGCTTGTTTTGGACTCCCGCGCTGCACGTCGTGGATACTGCCATCTTACCGGCTCCGCATCAAGGGTCGAGTCCGGCAATGGCGTGCATCTGCTGACTGGTAGTTGGATGCGGGACGGGTAAAAATCGCTTCACGAGCCCGAGGCGGAGGCAAAGCACGATCCGATTCGGCGGCCACGTAATGTGCTCCGCGCACTTTTATCCGCAGGATTACTGGAGTAAACTAACACTCGCACCCCTACAGAATGCTGTGCAACACGCGCAACGCGCGTATCGATCCATTGGAAAGGAATTGAACATGTCTAACGCATTGCCTAAGATCGCCGATCTTTTTAATCTCGCCGGTAAGTCCGCCCTTGTAACAGGTGGAACCGGCTCGCTCGGCAGCATCGCCGCAAAAGCCCTTGCAGGCGCAGGCGCCAAGGTTACACTGGCCGGCAGCAACAAGGAGAAGCTGGACGAGATCGTGAATGAGATCGTGGCCGGCGGCGGCGTGGCCCGCGGCGTGGCGCTGCGTCCGGACTCGGAAGCAAACGTGCAGGCGCTGGTAGACGGCACCATCGAGGCGCAGGGCGGCCTGGACATTCTGTTTGTGGCCTCCGGCCTCAACAAGCCCGGCGGAGCTGCCCAGCAGACGCTCACCGACTTTGACGCCGTCATGGACGCCAACGTGCGCCAGACCTTCCTCATCGCGAAGGCCGCGGCCATGAAGATGAAAGAGATCGGCAAGGGCGGCAAGATTATCATCACCTCCTCGATCCGCGGCGCAGTCGCCTCCAACAACTCCATCGCCTACTGCACCTCCAAGGCCGCCACCGACATGCTGGTCAAGACCCTCGCTACCGAGTTCGGCCCCGCCGGCATCCGCGTCAACGCCATCGCCCCGGCGCTCTTCCGTTCGCCGCTCACCGCGTGGATCTATGAAGACACCGACCGCGCCAAGATGATCCGCACCAACTACCTCGGCCGGCTGCCTCTGGGCCGCCTAGGCGAGGCCGACGACTTCGCCGGTTCAGTCATCTTCCTGGCCGCACCGGCGTCCGACTACGTCAACGGCCACGTCCTGTATGTAGACGGCGGCTTCACGATCGACTAAGTACAGTAAAACGGCGGAAGCGGCGCACCGCGCGCTGCTTCCGCCGTTTTGTTTTTTACAGCATCATGCCGCATGGGCATATATACGATAACTCCGCGCTATGCCGCTTAGTCCTGACCTCTATCAACACGTGTATTACAGGTGCGCGAAAGGCCGGAAATAGACAGGAAATACGCCTGTTTCAGCCGGCTTCAGCCCCGTCAAAGCAAGATATCTCCGGTAAAATAAAGTCAGTCCCACTACGCGATTTTTCAACTCCGCCGAGGGACGCGCTATGCCCTGCAACAGGCACTTCCGAGACTCGATGAATCGCTATGATGAGAGCGCCGCGCAGGTTAACGAGTTACTTCACCGCCCGGAATCAGATTCTAAGTTAACAGTTCGCAGTAACGAAAGATGGAGACGCAATGAGCAATAAGGAAATCAAGACGGTTGCGGTAATCGGCACCGGCACCATGGGAGTGGGAATCGTTCAGGGCTTTGCCGAAGCCGGCCTCGCGGTCAAGATGATCGCCCGCCGCCAGGAGTCGCTCGATCAGGGGGTGGCGCTGCTGAAGGCCAACCTGGCTTTGTTCAAGGAATTCAACCTGCTCAAGGAAGCGCCCGAAGCGATTCTGGCGCGGGTCGAGCCCATCGCCACAACAGATCAGGCAGCGGCATGCAAGGGCGCGGACTTTGTGCTTGAGACGATTCAGGAAGTCTACGACATGAAGCGCCCCATCTTCGAGGCGCTCGATGCCATGCCCGAAGACGTGATCATCGCCTCGAACACCAGCTCGATGACGATGGACAAACTGACCGACGGCCTCAAGACGCAGCACCGCATGTTGGGCGTGCACTACTTCAACCCGGCGCACATCATTCCCGCGGTTGAGATTCACAAGAACGCGAAAACCACGCAGGAAGCAGTGGACCGCACCAAGGCTCTGTTGCTCAAGGCCGGCAAAAAGCCCGTCGTGGTGCTCAAGTCGCTGCCCGGCTTCATCATCAACCGGCTCACCGGCGCAATGGAGCGCGAGGTCGACAACCTTCTCGACAACGGCGTGGTGACGCCAGAGGATCTGGACATCGCCGTGCGCGCAAGCTACGGCTTCCGCCTCGCGAACCTCGGTCCCATGGAGGCCGAGGACATGATCGGTCTCGACACCGCGGCGCGCGTCAGCGGCAACGTATTCAAGGTGCTGAGCAACGCAACAGAAGCATCGCCCGACCTTATCAAGAAGGTGGAGCGCGGCGAGCTGGGCATCAAGAGCGGCAAGGGCTGGTACGACTACAGCGGCCAAACCCGCGAACAGGTCAACGACAAGATCAACCGGCGTCTGCTCAAGCAGCTGGCGCTGTTCCGCTCGGTTGAGAACTAACCGGGCTGCATCGCTAACGATTCAAGGAGAGATATTCATGGCAAAGACAATTATTTCCGCCGCGCTGACCGGCGCCGTTTCGCCGAAAGCCAAGAACCCGCACATTCCCACCACTCCCAAAGAGATCGCCGAGGACGCCATCCGCTGCTGGAAGGCCGGCGCGGCAATCGTGCACCTGCACATGCGCGACGACGAGTTCAAGGGCACCATGGACAAGGCCCGCTTCGCCGAGACCGTCAAGATCATCCGCAACGAGAGCGACGTCGTCATCAACCTCACCTCTTCGGGCGAGATCAACGTGCCCCACGAGCGCCGCATGGAGCACATTGCCGACCTCAAGCCTGAGATCGGCACCTTCGACGCTGGCTCCATCAACGTGCTCCCCGACGGCATCTTCGACAACACCTGCTCGTTCCTCACCAAGCTCGGCAACCTGATGAACGAGAACAACGTCAAGGCCGAGGTCGAGATCATGGACCTGGGCATGATCGCCGCCTCTGAGTACTACCTCTCGAAGGGCGTCCTCAAGGCTCCCATCCACTATCAGTTCGTGCTCGGCTTCTTCTCCGGCGCGCCTGCCACGCCTGAGAACATGGCCTTCCTCAAGGGCAAGCTCCCCGCGGGCTCCACCTGGTCGGCCTTTGGAATCGGCAACGCGCACATGCCCATCCTCTACTCGGCCATCGCCATGGGCGGCCACGTCCGTGTTGGCCTTGAAGACAACCTCTTCTACGGCCCCGGCGTGCTCGCCACCAACCTCTCGCTCACCGAGCGCGCTGTCCGCGTCATCAAGGAGTACGGCAACGAAGTCGCAACCTCCGCCGATGCCCGCGCTCTGCTCGGACTCCGCGGCGCGTAGTTTTTCTTCGCTCCAAATAAAAGGCGCCTCCAATCGGGGGCGCCTTTTGTATTACTCGCAAATATCCTGACACTGGAATTCAGAATCAGTACATTTGTCATCCTGAGCATCAATACATTCTGTCATCCTGAGCGAAGATTGGTGCGCCTTTTGCGCCAATCGCAGTCGAAGGACCTGCGGTTGTTCTTCATCAAACCTCCTCAACAGCCTCACGTGATGGATTTCCGGTGGAACCTCAAACATCGCCCCTGATACCATTACCTCGACTCACAAAACACTAATGAAAATGCGCCTCGTTAATACTGCTTAGCTTTGGTGCCCCACCCTCGGCGCGTCTTTGTTTTTGCGCCTAGGGTGGGGTGGCAGGGAAGCTGATTTCGGGCCGGATCAATAAAGGAACAGCACATGAGCAAGCGCATGTTCGAGAACCGGTGGTGGTCTGTCCTGGCTTCGGCGCTTTCAGGTGTCGTTGGCGCGGGCACCGTGATGGTCTACGCCACAGGCGTCTATCTCGGCCCCGTCACCGACGAGCTGCACATCGGCCGCGGCGTCTTTTCGACAGGCACCGGCGTCGCGCTGCTGGTCATGGCGCTGGCCACTCCGTTTCTCGGCAAGCTCATCGACCGTTACGGAATGCGCGCCGTCATGCTGCCCACCATCGCGCTCTTCGCCTTTGCCACGGCGGGCCTCTCGCTCATCACCGCGTCCATCGGCATGCTGCTCGTCCTGTTCGCCATTCAGGGACTCTTCGCCAGCGTGCAAACGCCCACCGGCTACTCCAAGATGATCACGGCGCGCTTCGACGACAAGCGCGGCCTCGCCCTCGGCCTTGCCCTCTCCGGCCAGGGAGTGGGAACCATCCTCGTGCCGCAGTGCGCGCGCCTGCTCATGCAGCACTACGGGTGGCGCGTGGGTTACGTCGGTCTCGGCGTTCTCGTTCTGCTGCTGGCCTTCGTTCCGGTAGCCATGTTCTTTGCCGAGCCGGAGGAGATGAAGCGCGAGCGCCAACTCGCCCGCGCTAAACCCGCCACAAATCTGGGTGCCCCCGGTCCCTCGCATTTAGGGACCGGGGATAGCAAGCATCCAAACACCCTCCCTGGCGTCGATCTCTCGCAGGCGCTGCGCACACCCAGGTTCTGGGCGCTCACCATGTGCATCTTTCTATCGCTCACCGTGGTCGCCGGCATGATGGCGCACATCGTGCCCATGCTCCACGACCGCGGCATCTCAGAGGACATGGCGGTCGCCGCCCTCTCCATCAGCGGAGCGGCCATGACCCTGGGCCGCATCTTCTCCGGCTACCTCATGGACCGCATCTTTGCAATTTACATCGCCGTCTTCTTCCTCGCCGCGCCCATGCTCGGCATCGCGATCCTCCTCACCGGAGCCACAGGCATCTGGCCCATCGTCGCCGTAGTCTGCATGGGCCTTCTCATCGGCGCAGACATCGACATGATGCCCTTCCTGCTAAGTCGGTACTTTGGCATCCGCTCCTTCGGCGCACTCTTCGGCTTCATGATCATGTTCGTCGAGGCCGCCAACGCCGTCGGCATGTTGCTAATGGGCTGGTGCTTCCAGCTTCTCCACAGCTACGTCCCAATGATGATCGTCTTCGAAGTGCTTTTGCTGGTAGCGATCGTACTGATGTTCACGATGGGCCCGTATAAGTATCCGGCGGCGCGGGAGCAGCGGGTGGGGGCGGTGTGAGGGTGAGGGTTAGTATGGAGTTGTAGTTTCACCGGTCACAGAAGCGCGACCGGACGTAAGAGATTAAATGTCTGACAGCATTACATGGAAAGTGAGGAGGACAGTCGTCCGAACGCAGCCATGGAAGTTAAATGACCTTGCCCTCAGAACACGTATCCCTTAACCGGCCGGTTTGGGGAGATTTGCATTCATCTCCGTCGTAGTCGAGGCGGTGGTAATGTGGGAATCGGCTTCCTTGATTTCCATCATTTCCACGGCCTGCCTGGATTGCC
>CAIMKZ010000068.1 GCA_903842065.1 uncultured Acidobacteriaceae bacterium
GTATCCGTCCAGGCAAGTACATGGTTGACAGCGGTGCGAGGAGTTGGACAGGCTATTGGGTTTGATTGGCGGCGTAGGCACAGGGCGTAAGGTGAGCCATAGTTTGGATGGAGCGGTCGGCCAGTCCGGGTAGCACGTCGGCCAGGTAGCGGCGGATGGGAACGCCCAGCCGGCGGCAGCTCTCGATCACGGAGAAGATGGCGGCGATCTTCGGGCCCGCCTCCTTGCTGCCCAGGTGCAGCCAGTTTCTGCGGCCGATGGCGATCGGACGCATGGAGTTTTCGGCCAGGTTGTTCGAGAGTTCCAACTCGGGGTATTGGAGGAACAGGGTCAGCCGATTCCACAGAGAGAGCGTGTAATTGGCAGCCTGTCCGGCAGCGCTTTTAGGCAGCGCCGTTTTCTGCAGTTCCAGCAGGCGGGCGCGCAACTGGTCGAGTACGCGCGGTGCGCGTTCCTGCCGCAGCGCATGACGATGGGCATGATCCATCTTCTCGTCGCGCGCCTGGCGGTCGATGGCAAACAACTCGTCCATCAGGGCAACGATGCGCGCCGAGTCCTGGTCTTGGGCATCGATCTTCACGGCTTCCACCGCCTTGCGGCGTGCATGTGCGAGACAGCAGGCATGCACGAGCTTCGCTCCGCCGACCTTGCGGTATGCCTGGTATCCATCCGTCTGCAGCAGCCCGGCGAAGTTACCCAGAAACTGTTTCGGGCCATCGCGGTCGCGTCCCATGCGAAAGTCGAAGACCACACCTTTTCCCGGTGAGCCGTACTGCCAGAGATAACCCAGATGATTGCGGCCGCGCTTGTCGTGCGTTTGCACCCCGACCGGGGTTTCGTCGGCTTGGAGATAGCTTCCGGCAAGCAGCTCACGCTTCATGGCACTCACTATCGGCAGCAGTAACTCGCCTACCCGCAGCACCGCGTCGCCGATCGTCGAGCGGTGCACCTCGAGCCCCGCATCACGCTTCAGTCGCGCACTCTGCCGATAGATGGGGAGCGAGTCGCAATATTTGGCCACCACAAAGTCGATGATGACCGAATCGGAGAACAGCGACTTCGCCACGATGCGCTCCGGCGCAGCCGCCGTCTCGACGCCCTGTTCCGGACAGCGCCGGCAGGCCCGCTTCTCGCGCTTGAGCACCGTCACGAAGTACTCCGCCGGACGAACGTCAAGCACTTCACTCTCTTCGTAGCCTATGACGGGGATGGCTTCGCCACACTGGCCGCAGCGGCATTGAGCGCTCGTGCAAGCAATGATCTTCTCGACCCGCGCCAGATGCGCAGGTAGCGTCTGCCGGCCGGGATGCTTGCGTCCCCGCTTGCCCGCAGAGTTCTGTTTTGCTGCAGGATCGGTATTCGGCGCCAGAGCGTCGCGTTCACTCTCGGCCGAAACTTCTTCGCTCGATACCCCTGGCTCCAGATCCAGCAACTCCAGTTGCAGGTCGCTCAGCGTCTCGCTGCGATTGCCATAACGCGCGATCCGTTCCCGCCGCAGACGCTCCTCCAGCACACCAATCTTCAGCCGTGCATAATCCAGTTCGCGCGCCTGCGCTTCGAGTTGTTGCTTGAGTTGGGTGATCAGCGCCGCGACATTCGCATCGACGGGTAGCGAAGGAAGGCTCGATGGCGGCGGTGTACTCACGCCTTCTTTGATAGCAGATTCGGTTGTGGATCCGCGAAAGAAATCAGCAGTATTTATGCGCCATGTCGTGATTTCGTCACGTCCACGCCAACCGGCTTGCGGTACCACCGGCGCAGGCGCGTCTCGGCCAGGTCGATCCCACCGATCAGCAGCGTAAACTCCTCACGACTCAACTGAAGCTTTCCTCCTTCGGATGCCGGCCAGTTCAGCCTTCCGCGCTCGATGCGCTTCGCGCACACCCAAAGACCCGACCCATCGAAGAAGACCAGCTTCAGTCGGTCGCGCCGCGCGTTGGCGAACATGAACACATGTCCGTTGGTCGGGTCGCTCTCCAGTCGCTCGCGCACCAGACCCGCTAGTCCGTTGAAACTCTTGCGCATGTCTGTAGCACCCGTGGCCACGTAGATGCGCGTTGCTGCACCGATCGCAAACACGCCTCAGAACTCCAGCGCCTGTACCACGCACCGCAACAACCCGGCATCAAAGCCCTGCTCGACGACGATCCGCCGCCCATTCGCCAACTCTACCCGCAAGCAGGAAACGCGCCCTGCCTCAACCAACTCCACCGGTACCAACTGCGTCGTCGCTACCGCCCTCGAGAAGTGTTGCCGTCGATGGTAATCCAGCGTGTGCAGTGCAATTCCGCGCTCGCCACAGAATGCTTTGCGGGTCATCCCGCTTTGCTCGTACTCAAGTACCAGCCGCTCCGCCTCGACGCGGCTCCGACGTCTGCCCTTCAACTGCCCGCTCGCTTTCCTCATGCTTCGAGTTCAACACAACCCGCCGCACGGCAACAGAATGTCCTTGCTCGGACGGATAC
>CAIMKZ010000069.1 GCA_903842065.1 uncultured Acidobacteriaceae bacterium
ACCTCCCTTATCCAGATAGACAGCGCACAGCCGATGGGTGCTGTTCTCGCGTTATCCGATGCGCCTGGGACCGATGGTATCGACACGATTCGCGATTTTTCGCAAATTGTCCGAGTGTTGAGGTCCAGACAATGAAGAATTGTGGTGCCGAAAGGATGGCTCACCACGCGAGCGATACTGCCCACTTCCAACGAGGAAATTTGTCGGAGACGCCGCCACTAGTCCCGACGCACACCGTTGCGTCAAAGGCTTCCCGGCTCCATTGACCTGCAGGCAACGTCTTCTAAGTTGGAAGGATGAGCCCGCGGCGTTCCCAGTTTTTGCCTCCATCAGGTGGCCTACCCATGCCATGTCGAGCCAACGTCCCCGGACACGCTCAAGTCCAGCAGTTCGGCGCTCGAGGGAAGTCGCTACGCTATGAACGACCTTCGCACATCGCGCCTTGCGCTTCACGCGATCGATGTCGACGAGGCGGCACGAATCGCTGCACGGAGTGCGGGGCCCGGGGATGCTTGGGTCGACGATTTTCCCAGCGAGGGTGACGTCGGCGCCGCCAGCAGGTTCCTCCGCGACAGCGCAGCGCACGGAGAGCAGCGACCCTTCGGCTACTACCGGATCAGTCGCCTGCCCGACGGACGAGCCATTGGTGGGCTCGGTTTCAAAGGGCAGCCCGATCGCGGCCGCGTCGAGATCGGCTACGGTTTGGCTCCTTCGGCCCGCGGCGAAGGCTATGGCGCCGAGGCGGTGATCACCCTGCTTGGCGTTGCCGCCGATCACGGACTCTCCAGCGTCATCGCCGACACGGATCTGAACAACATCGCCTCTCAGCGAACCCTCATCCGGGCTGGCTTCAGCCACGTAGGCACCGAGGCAGGACTCCACCACTACCAACTGCTCCTCAAGAACGATGCCGTTACGTGAACTGACTGCAGCATCCATTTGTTAGCTCGCCCGGGTGATTACCTCGTTCGTTCGGGTTCTCGAACGCCTGGCGTGAAGAGCACTATCAGGCAAATGAGCCCTGAAGCGAGGCCACTCAGGGCCAAAGTGACGCGGATCCCTATCGTGGCTGCCGCGACGCCCCCGAGAAGGATACCGAGCGGCCCGAGCGAGAAGGCCAGTAAGTAGACGAGTGAGGATACTCTGCCCAGGAAATCGCGGGGCACGAGTTCTTGCATCATGGCGACCCAGAGTACGTCGCCGTAGATGAGCAGGCCGACCTCCAGCGCACTGCAGAGGCCTACGAACCAGGCATTCGGAGCGAGGGCCATGGCGGCGATTGCGACGCCTCCCGCCGCGTAGGCGCTCCAGAGGGCCGTCACCCTCAGGCGCGGCGACCCCATTCGCGCCACGGCCAATGACGCAACCACGCCCGCGGCGCCACCGGCCGCGAAGACGAGGCCAAGCGAGAGGGCACTCGCGTGCAAGACATTTCTCACCAGCAGAGGCAAGAGCACAGTAAGAGGGGTCATTCCGACGAAGTTGGCCAACGCGGCGCCGAGCAGCGAGACCACGAGCCACCTCTGGGCCCGGACAAAGGCGATTCCCTCCATCGCGTCGGCGAGGGCCGTTCCGTGCGGCTTCGCGTGTGGCGTACGTACCTTCATCATGAGTAGGCACACGGCCGACACTGCGAAACTGATGGCGTCAATGCTGAAGGACCACGCGAAGCCAATGAGCGACACGATGATGCCACCGACAGCGGGACCAATGAGTCCTTGGGAGAGCTGCCCACTCATCTGACCGAGAGCGTTCCCCTGGACCAAAAGATGGTCTTCCAGAAGTTCCGGCACG
>CAIMKZ010000070.1 GCA_903842065.1 uncultured Acidobacteriaceae bacterium
CACAGGAGAAGCTCCTACCTCTCGTGAGAATGGGCGTGAGTGCCGCCCAACACAAAGAGCACCAGGTCCCCGGAGTCCGAGGGCGACTCCCCGGGAAGCGAAGCAGCCCTCAACGCGAGAAACCTGTCGCCAAGGGAGACCCCTGTGTGCCAATATAACGTGCGACACCTACCTTCAAGCATTTAGAGTAGAAAGGTAGGATCGGTTTCATGGCAAATCTGATGAAAGCTGTACCGAATCCCGAAAGCAATTCGTCTGCGCCGTTGGCGGATCCCGAAGTAGTGGCCATCGCCCGGCGCCGGCAATTCTCCCGAAGCGACAGGCGACGCATCCTGGCCGCTGCCGACCGGTGTAGCGAGCCGGGCGAGATCGGAGCGCTGTTGCGTCGCGAAGGCATCTATTCATCTCAGCTGGCCACCTGGCGCAAGCAACGTGCCGCCGATGCGGTGAGTGGTCTCGATAGTCGCAAGCGCGGCCCCAAGGCTGATCCGACGATTGTGGAGGGGCACCGCACAGCGAAGCTCACGCGCCAGATCGATCGTCTGCGCCGGCAACTGACGCAGGCGCGGATGATCATCGACGTCCAAAAAAAAGTATCCGCCTTACTTGCCCTGCAGCCGGTGGACGACTTGGATGGGGAGTCCTGATGGACGCAGTGCATGTGCTGACGCCGGGGATTGGCGTTGCGCGAGCCTGCCGGGTGATGGGCGTCGATCGCTCCGCGGTGTATCGGGAGCGTATCGCGGCCCGTCGTCTGGCTGTGCCGTTGGCGCCGCTGGCAGCTCGGCCCCGGCCACCGCTGGCGTTCAGCCCCATCGAGCAGCAGCGTGTGCTCGATACGCTCAACAGTGAGCGCTTTGCCGATTGCTCGCCACGGCAAACGTACGCGACCTTGTTGGATGAGGATGTGTACGTGGGCTCCGTGCGCACCATGTATCGGCTGCTCGCCGGCTGCGACGCAGTGCGCGAGCGCCGCAATCAGTTGACCCACCCGTCCTATGCCAAGCCGGAGCTGCTGGCAGTCCAGCCCAACGAAGTGTGGTCGTGGGACATCACGAAGTTGCGGGGGCCGGCGAAGTGGACGTGCTTCCATTTGTACGTGATCCTCGACATCTTCAGCCGCTACGTCGTCGGCTGGATGATTGCTCATCGGGAGAGCGCTGAACTGGCCGAGAAGCTGATCGCCGACACCGTTGTCAAACAAGACATTGCACCGGGCTGCCTCACCCTGCACGCCGATCGCGGCACCAGCATGCGATCCAAGCCGGTTGCCGCCTTGCTGCTCGACCTGGAGGTCGCCAAGACCCACAGCCGTCCGCACGTCTGCGATGACAACCCGTATTCCGAGGCGCAGTTCAAGACCCTCAAATACCGCCCCGAATTCCCGGATCGCTTCGGTTGCATCGAGGATGCGCGGGCTCACTGCCACGCCTTCTTCACCTGGTACAACAGCACTCACCGGCATTCCGGCATCGGCTTGATGACGCCGCAGACCGTTCACTACGGCCGCGCTACCGAACTTACCAGAAGGCGCTCGATCACCCTCAACGCGGCCTTCCTGGCGAACCCGAACCGCTTCAAGGGTGTCGCACCACGACCACCACAATTGCCAGTTGCCGCTTGGATCAACCCACCTAAAACAAAGGAGCCCATCCCAGTAAATCAATTCAACGCTTGCTCACTAAATTCATACCCCCAGGTGTCGCAAAGTCATTGACACGCTCCGGCTGATGCCCTCCGTCGTGATGCGGTTCTTCACGCGCGGCCTGCGCAAACGAACGCACTGATCGTAAAGGGATCGAGCGTGCCGTGCTGGAAATCCGCAAGCGCAAGGTGCACCTGAAGCGGAGAAAACCATGGAGCCCTCGACGAGCCTAATCACGGAATTCGACATCCACCTCTTTAGGCAGGGCGCCCACGCCGGGCTCTACAGGAAGCTCGGCAGCCACCCGGGCGCACTTGGGACGCAGTTTGCCGTGTGGGCGCCGAATGCGCGCAGCGTTTCAGTGATCGGAGACTTCAATAGCTGGGATCGCGACGCGCAGCCTCTAACCCAGCGTGAAGATGGCTCGGGCATCTGGGAAGGCGAAGCCGCCGGGGTCGCGCCCGGCGCCCGCTACAAGTATCGCGTCGTTTCCCGGCTGAACGATTATGCGGCGGACAAGAGCGATCCGTTCGCGTTTCGCTACGAGATGCCTCCCGAAACAGCGTCGATTGTCTGGGACC
>CAIMKZ010000071.1 GCA_903842065.1 uncultured Acidobacteriaceae bacterium
AAACTTATACCAACTCTACTCCCAGCCCCCCCCCCAAGTCGTTGCGGCAGTGCAGAGCGCTGCCGCAACCCAGCAGCCCATCAACGTAACCGACCGCGCCCTCAAGCGCATTCGCATCGCCATGGCCAAGGAAAACATCTCGCCTGAAGAGGGCGGACTGCGTCTTGGCATCAAGGGCGGCGGCTGTTCGGGCCTCAGCTACTCCATCACCTTTGACTCGCACCCCCGCGAGCGCGATCGCATCTACACCTTCGACAGCGTGCGCATCTTCGTCGACCCCAAGTCCTTCCTCTTCCTAAACGGAATGACCCTGGACTACGAAGAGACCCTCATGCGCCAGGGCTTCAACTTCATCAACCCGAACTCATCGCGCTCATGCGGCTGCGGTTCCTCTTTCTCGGCCTAAGAACGCGCGCAATGATCGGAGCTTCGTCATGTTGAAAGTAATCGATTCCGCTGTACCGGTCTCCTGTTGGTCCTGTTCGGTGGCGCACAATACGTCCACACTCTTCTGTCCTCATTGCAGCAAGATTCAGCCCCCGGCCACAGGCGACTACTTCTCTGTCTTCTCACTCGAACCCAAACTCAACATCGATACCGCCGTTCTCGAACACGAGTTCCACCGCCTCAGCCGCCGTCTGCACCCCGACCGCTATGCCCGCGCCACTGACAGCGAGCGCCAGTTTGCTCTTGCTGACACGGCGCTGCTCAACGACGCCTATCGCACCCTCAAAGATCCGCTCCGCCGCACCGAATACCTGCTCAAGCTCATGGGCACTGAGGTCGGCGAAGGACTCTCCGCCGACGGAAAGCCCGCCAAGGACTCCTCCCGCGCTCCCGCCGATCTGCTTGAAGAGGTCTTCGAACTCAATATGCAGCTTGAAGAGATGCGAGACGCACGCAAGGCCGGCGAAGAAAGTCCCGACATCGAAAAAGATCTCTCCCGCGCGAAGATCAAATTCGAAACCCTGGTTGAAGCCGTTGACTCCGAACTTCGCGAGCAGTGGAGCGACTGGGAAGCCGGCGACCCCTCCCACAAAAAGATCGCGCAAAAGCACATGGTTGCGCTGCTCGACCGCCGCCGCTATCTCTCCAATCTGGTTCGCGAAGTCAACGACACGCTCGGCGCGTAACGAAACATCAAGAGGGGACACGATCCCCCTGAGGAAGCCATGCCGGAAGCACCCGTAGTTGGAATCGACCTGGGAACAACCAACTCCCTGGTCGCATATATGGAGGCAGATCAGCCCGTCGTCATACCCGGCGTCGATGGCTCGAATCTCGTTCCCTCCGTCGTCGCGCTCGAACCGCTGCCCAAAGAGGGCGGCCGGCCCACCGTCTCTGTCGGCAACAGCGCCCGCAAGGTTCTCATCGAGTCGCCCGAGCGCGTCATCTACTCCGTCAAACGCCTCATGGGCCGCGACCTGGACGAAGTGAAGAACGAGCTCAAGCTCTTTCCCTTCCGCCTCGCCGAAGACGCCACCGAGGGCGAAGTGCCGCGACTGCAACTCGGCGAGCTGCGCTTCACTCCGCCTGAAATATCGGCCTACGTTCTGCGCCAGCTCAAGCGCAACGCCGAGCGCTTCTTTGGTGTTGAGGTCAAGCAGGCCGTCATCACCGTGCCCGCCTACTTTAACGATGCCGAGCGCCAGGCCACCAAAGACGCGGGCCGCATGGCCGGCCTTCAGGTGCTGCGCCTCGTCAACGAGCCAACAGCCGCCGCGCTGGCCTACGGACTCGACCGCGCCAAAGCAGGCACCATCGCCGTCTACGACTTCGGCGGCGGAACCTTCGACATCTCCATCCTCAAGCTCAACGACGGCATCTTCGAGGTGCAGTCCACCAACGGCGACACACATCTCGGCGGCGACGACATCGACAACCTGCTGCTCACCGTCGCTCTCGATGAAATCCAGTCCGAACACGGCATCAACCTGCGCCAGCATCCCGGCGCCGTGCAGGCCCTGCGCAAGTCCGCCATCGACGCCAAGATACGCCTCTCCACCGAACCCTCGGCCAGCTTCGACGTCGAGCTGCCCAACGGTGACCGCTATCAGCGCGAGATTCCCCGCGAAGTCTATATTCAACTGATCGAACCGATTCTTGCCCGCACCGCCGGCCCCTGCAAGCAAGCCATGGCCGACGCGGGCGTCACCCCGGAGCAGATAGACGAGGTCGTCCTCGTCGGCGGCTCCACGCGCATCCCCGCCGTGCGAGCGCTCGTTGACTCGCTCTTCAAGCTTGGCGCGCGCGGCAAAAAGTGCCACACCGATCTCAACCCAGACGAAGTGGTAGCCATGGGCGCGGCCGTGCAGGCCGGCATCCTCTCCGGCTCGTCGAAGACCACCGACGACCTGCTCCTGCTCGACGTAACGCCGCTCTCGCTCGGCATCGAGGCTCTCGGCGGAGTCACCGCAAAGATCATCCAGCGCAACTCCACGATTCCGGCGTCAGCCGTCGAGTACTTCACCACCGGCGTCGACGGTCAGACCAACGTCGCCATCCACGTTGTCCAGGGCGAACGCGAACTCGCCGACGATTGCCGCTCCCTTGCCCGCTTCGATCTCAAAGGCATCCCGCCCATGACCGCCGGACTGCCGCGCATCGAGGTTCGTTTCCTCATCGACGCCGACGGCATCCTCAAGGTCACCGCCCGCGAGCAGCGCAGCGGCAAAGAGGCTGAGATCGAGGTCAAGGCCACCTACGGCCTCACCGACGAACAGGTCGAGACCATGATCCTCGACTCCTACGACCACGCCGAAGAGGACTTCGCCAAGCGCCTCCTCATCGAGTCGCGCAACGAAGGGCTCAACCTGCTCAACGCCGTCGATCGCGGCGCGCAGACTCCCGCCTGGGCGCTGCTCACAACCGCCGAACGCACCGCCATCGGCGAAGCGCGTAATCATCTGCTTGAAGTCGCCAAGGGCTACGAAATCAAAGCCATCAGCGAAGCCATGACCGCGCTAGACAAAGCCACACGCCGCTTCGCGGAGATGATGATGGACTCCGCCGTCTCCACTGCCATTCGCGGCAAAACAATGGAAGCCGCAGGCGAGGAACTAGCCGAAGCCGTCACCGCGCCACACGCTTTTTCACCCGCCGAGTTCAAATAGGAGCGGTAGGGCACGGCTGGTAGGGCGTGGCTTTAGCCACGCCATTAAAGGCGCAACATAATTAAGGGGCTTTAGCCCCTGAGGGAATTGAAACCCCTCAAGGAAACCCATCATGATCGAAGAACAGCACAACATTCCCCCCGAGAAACTCGTTCGCGTCACCTTTGAGCCGGAAGGCCGCACCGTCGAGTTCGAGTACGGCACGCTGCCCTACGACCGCCACGGCCAGCCCATGTCCTTCCTCGACGTAGCCGAGAACTTCGAAGTCTTCCTCGACCACGCCTGCGGCGGCGTCTGTGCCTGCTCCACCTGCCACATCAAGGTGAAGCAGGGCGCCGAAGGCATCAGCGAGGCTGAGGACGACGAACTCGATCGTCTCGACATGGCCGCCGACCAGGAACTGAACTCACGCCTCGGCTGCCAGGCCGTCATCGTCAAGCCCGGCAACTACATCGTTGAGATTCCCGTCTGGAATCGCAACTACGTAACAGAAGGCAAGCCACTGACATTGGCCGAAGAGAAATAGTTTATCAATTCAATTATTCACAACATTGGGTGGGAAAGATCAACTGCTACCGAGCCACTCTAGACTAGCCACATAAATGGGTGCCCCAGGTCCCTCGCATTTGGGGACCTGGGAAAGATCAACCCTCACCCAGCCACTCTCAACCAACCACAGCATTGGGAGATACCAACCCCAACCCGGCAAGGAGAACCAGACAATGCCCCGCGAGATCCACTGGACCGACGCCGAAGAGATCGGCATTCAACTACAGGAGAAGTACCCGGACCTCGATCCCCTCACGGTCCGCTTCACTGATCTGCGCCGCTATGTCATCGAGCTCGAAGGCTTCGCCGACGATGCGCAAAAATCGAATGAACCTAAACTAGAAGCCATTCAGATGGCCTGGCACGAAGAGTTCGAAGACGCCAAGAGCTAAGACGAATACCGCTGTCATCCTGAGCGAAGCAGCGCGTATTGCGCTGCGGAGTCGAAGGACCGGCGGTTGTCTCTCCGTCCGAAGCTACTCCCAATCCCGCCGCCCCTCCCGCCATCCAAACGCATTCTCGAAGTGCACCACGTCCTTCTTCCCGCCTTCGAGATACACGCTCAGCACATCGAATCGCACCTGCGGCGCAAGCTCTCCCGGCAACTGCCGCACATACTGCCGAGCCAGCCGCCGCAGCACATTGCGCTTGTGATTATCCACGGCCACTTCGGCCGGAGTCATGTCGCGCGCCGTGCGCGTCTTCACTTCAAAGAAGCAAAGCAACTCGCCCTGCCACGCCACCATGTCGATGTCCCCGGGCAGATGGCCGCCCGACCACCGCCGAGCCACTACCGTGTATCCCGAGCGCAGTAGATGGAAGTAAGCCACATCCTCGCCCTCAAGCCCCACCAGCAGATGTGCGGGCAGCGATTGCGCGCGCCCGCTGCGCCGCGCCAGCCAGTCAAGACCGGCCACGACGCGCTCTAACCACCCCGCGCCAACGCGCACCAGCAGCCCGCCGCTTGCTTGAACCGGATTGCTCACACCCGCGCTCCCCAACATGTGGCCGATTATACCCCGGCGTCAACCCGCCTACTCCACGGGAGCGGCCAGAAAGTACGCGTACACCAGCAGCGCCGCGCCGATCAGTGCCGGAATCAGCCCGCACAGGAACACAGGCTCGTCGTGCACCAGGAAGCCAAGAAACACCATCAGCGCCACGCCGACTCCGATGTTGATCAGCCCGCCGATCTTCATGCCTTCCCGCTTCTTGAGCGCCTGCATGCGATGATCCTGCTGCATCATCTCCATCGCCATCTTCGCGCCTTCTCCGGACGACTCGGCGATCCTGCGCAGCGTCTCCGCCTTGTAAAACGACTCGCGCTCCTTGCGCCGGTTCTCGATCCATGAGGTCAGCGGGATAAACACCACGAACAGCGAGATCGCGCCGATTGAAAGAAACGCCCACAGCCCAAGACCGTTCAGGTCCGGCCCGTCGAATAGCAAAAGCATCAGGTTTGTCATTTCACTCCTCCAGGTTTCTCCCCGGGTTGTTGTTGCCCGTTCGTCTGGTAGGACCGGGGAGCCCCCAATCCGGTTGCATTATTTCTTTTCCTCGCCGCCGGGCAATAAAATGCAACCACGCGGCACAATGTCCTGTCTTACGTTGCGGAGAAAGCCGGCTCGATGAACCTGCCTCACAACGCGCTCGGCAAGGGGGAAGCGCCCCCGCAGCTCGATCCGGATCGCGACGACGTAGCCCGCGTCCTGGCCGGCGACACGCGCGCCTTCGAGGGCATCGTGCGTCGCTGGCAGGGGCCGCTGGTGAATCTGGCCTGGCGGTACTGCCGCGACCGCGGTCGCGCCGAAGAGATGGCGCAGGAGGCCTTTCTTCGCGCCTGGCGGGGGCTGGCCACCTGGCGCGGCGAGTCGAGCTTCTCTACATGGCTTTTTTCTGTTGCGGCCAATGTCTACCGCTCCGAACTCAAGCGGATCCCCACAGAGATGCTGCCCTTCGACGATCTGCCCGAGCCAGCAACGCCAGCCCTTCAGCAACAGATAGCGGAAGACAGCCATCGCACTGAGTCCGTGCGCCGCGCGGTGCTGGCCCTGCCCCATCGTTACCGCGAACCGGTCCTGCTCTACTACTTCCATGAGATGGACGTAGCCCGCGCGGCGCAGACGATGCGCGTCCCCGACGGCACCTTCAAGGCGCGACTTAAACGCGCGCGCGAGCTGCTCGCTAAGCGCTTCCCGCATCTGAGGGAATTTGAAGACAGCACGCACAACGCGTTAGAAAGAGAGGCAGCCCGATGAAAACGGAATCAAACTTCGACAACATCGACCGCGCTCTCGCCCACGAGGAACCGATTGTGCCGTCTTCGGGCTTTGCCGATGCCGTGATGACGCGCGTCATGGAAGCATCCGCCGCGCCGCCGCCCATACCGTTTCCGTGGGTGCGCGCCCTACCGGGGATCGCGCTCGCCGTCGGCGTCCTCGGCTTGGGAGTGATTCACCTGGCCCGATTCTTCCTCGCCGCAGCGCGAGAGATCAACTGGAGCGGCACCGTGCAATGGGCCCCCGGGCTCCCCGTGCAACGGGCCGGATGGATCGCGCTCGCGCTCGTCATCTCGCTGCTCTGCTGGCTCTACTCGCGCCGTTTAGCCGGGCAGTCGGGACTGCTATAAGCGCTCTTCTTCGATGCCTTACTCGATGGCGAAGACCGCGTAGACGGTCGTCTCTTCGCGCATCGTCTGTGGGCGGATTTCGAGTGGCGGGAGATCCTGCACAACCGTACCCGCCATTCCATACGAAGCGCTCACCTCGTACTGATTGCTCTTGAAATAGATTCGAGCGGTCGGCGTCTCGTTGCTCGCATAGATCAAATCGCCCAGCTTGACGTGGAGCCCTTCTGCCATCTGGCTGGCTACGGCACGCGCCTTCACCAGAGCGCTTTCCGCTGCCTTGGCCTGAAGTGCCTTGCGGTCCGATAGCCTCCACTCAATTGCGCCGGTCCGATTTGCTCCTGCCGCTACCGCGACACGTATCACTTCTGCCGCAGCTTGAGGTAGCACACTAACTGTCCACGACTGACGCATCTCAAACTGCTTCTGACTACGCTGCTCGGGCGAATCTTTGTTGTTGAAATTAGTGTTCCTCTCAACGCCCTGATTCCCGCTTTCGATGCTCTTGTCCTCGACGCCGATCTTATGCAGCGCATCGAGTACAGCATGTGAAATCTTCGCGCCGTTCGTATAGGCAGTGTTGGAGTCCGTCCCGTACACTTCGTAGCTCACCGTGATCGCCGATATATCCGCCGGTGCCGTCGCCTCATCCGTGGTGCTAATCGCAATCGTCTTGTTCTCTCGGTTGATCTGGATGGTCTGGGCCGCGGCCGCTCCGGCAAAGATCGCCCCCAGCGCTAACACAGTGGTAAACATTGCAAAACGCTTCATCGAATCGTCTCCATTCATCGCAGCGAAGATTAGCACATTCGGCTCGGCTACCGTGTCCAGTCTTCTGTCCGCAGCCCGTCCACGAATGAGAAGGCGTGGTCGCTCGTCACCAGCGTCAACCCGAGTGAAAGCGCATGAGCTGCGATCATCAGGTCTTCCACGCTCAGGGGCAGCCCTCTACGCTCCTGTGCGGCCCGCAGCGGTCCGTAAACTGCTGCCGTGGCCGAATCCCATGGCTCGACCGATACACGCGAAAGAAACCGATCGACTGCCGCACTGAGTTTGAATGAGTTTGGCCTCTTAGCGATTCCATATCGGAGTTCGGCTTCGGTAATGGATGAGACCGCAAAGTCCTCGGCGGGCATCGCAAGAAATCGCGCCTTGAGTAGCGGCATCTGCTCCTTGAGCAGGTAGCTCACGATATTGGTGTCGAGCAGAAATCGCGCAGCCATCAGAACAGGTCAAACTCGCGCGGCATGCTGGTCTTGCGGTCCGCCATAAAATCGGCCGGAAAATGAGCGGCGTCGAAGATCTTGTACAACTGCTCCGTGGTCAGGTTTTTCGGCGCGGGGGGCAGCTTGGCAACTTGCTCTTCCGAGGCGTCGTCGGGCAGAGCGGAGTAGAGCGCGATCCACTTGTCGAAACTTACGGCGGACGGCTCCGCCGGCAGCGCAGCCAGAACCACCTCGCCCGTCTCCTCGTTGCGCCGGATCGCTACCTCTTTGCCCGCAAAGCGAAACTCCCTGGGCAGGCGCACAGCCTGGCTGCGACCGTTGGCAAACAGCTTTGCGGTCTTTGCAGCGATAGCCATAGAAGCACCTCAACATGAAGTATATACCATGATATATACCATTTCAATATCCACCTGTCCGTTTCCTGTCGTTGTATGCTTTTTTGCATGCTCAAAAATCTCAAGTGCGCTCATAATCGAAAACCACGAATAAGATTCTGTCGCCATTTGGTGACTGCCGCTGTTCTGTGCTTCTTCTTCACGGGGTGCAAGAAAGGTACCACACAGCAAATTCCACCACGCGTCGACGTTTCATCGACGCCGACCCAACAGCAGCAGCAGGAGTGTCTGACTCAGGCCCAGAGGGCACTCGGAGCAAATGTGCGCGTAGCGAGATGCGGCGAGATCAACACACCAGGCATCCTGGAGGTAGTCGCAGTATTGCCTGCAAAATATCCGTCTAATGGGTCAACAAGCATGGCTGTCGGGAAGATGGTCATTCTTCGGCAAGAGCTATCGGGCTGGAGAACCGCACTTACCGCTGCAAGGGAGATTCAGAACCAAGCTGGATACGTCGGACTCGAATACGTAGACGACTACTTCCACTTCATGGGCTATCAATTAAGCCTGTCAGACACGCGCTCGGATGAGAAAAAGGCGCTTGTCATAGATCTGACCTACATCGAAAGGACCGACGGTGGCAGTGATCAGACTTCAGTCGAAATTGCCTGGAACCCCGCAGCCGGGCGCTATCAGGAGTGGGCATATTTCCAAGACCCTCAAGGCTTCCGGCCTGAGATCAAGAATCCTCAGCATTGGAAGCCGGGAGATAAGCTTCTCCCTACCCCACCCCGTTGATCGTTAATCTCTAGCCCGTCGGATTGCCGCTTCTCCTACTGCTTCGCCCCGAACGCCCGCAGCTTGGCCAGCGTAGCCGCAGCCTCGCCCATATCGATAGCCTCGGCCCCCATCGCCACGCCTTGCTTCAGATCCCCGGCCAGCCCGGCGGCCACCAGCACCGCCGCCGCGTTCAGCAGCACCACATCCCGCCGCGCCCCCTTGATCCCGGTCAGCACGTCGTAAAGCAGTCCCTTGTTCGTCTCAATATCGCCGCCCGTGAACTCCTCAAGCTGCGCCAGCGGCAGACCGGCCATCTCCGGAGTTATCTTTGCGGCTTTCATCTTTGGCGTTCCATCCTCGCCTTCGAGAATCCGCGCCACCACGCTTTCGCCGGTGGTCGTCAGCTCATCGATTCCATCAGCCCCGTGCACCACAAACGCCCGCCTTGCCCCCAGCGCCAACAGCGCGCGGCCCACCAGCAACACCCGGCTCGGCGCCAGAACCCCGATCACCTGCGTCTTCGCCTCGGCCGGATTGGTTAGGGGCCCGACTAAATTAAAGATCGTCCGGAAGCCCAGCGCCCGCCTGAGCGGCGCAAGCTGCTTCATCGCCGGGTGGTAGAGAGGCGCATAGAGGAAGACAAATCCCGTCTCGCGCAGGCACTCGACCGCTTGCTCCGGCCCCAGCTCGATCGGAACTCCCAGCGCCTCCAGCACATCCGCCGCGCCGCACAGCGAGGTAACCGCCCGGTTGCCGTGCTTGGCCACCTTGGCTCCAGCCGCCGCCGCCACCAGAGCGGCTCCGCAGGAGATATTAAACGTCTGCGGACCCCCGCCGCCGGTACCGACGCAATCCACGAGTTCGGCCTGCTCGGCATCGGTAAACGGCATCGGCGTCGCGTGCTTGCGCATCACGTCCACAAATCCGGCCAGCTCCGGCGCCTGCTCGCCGCGGGTGGCCATTACGGCCAGCATCGCTGCTGTCTCCACGTCGGCCGCCCCGCCCGCAAGAATCTCCTCGAGCGCTTCCGCGGCCTGCTCCCGAGTCATCGCTGCCCCGTCCTGGGCCAGCAGTTTCAGCAAATCCTTCACAATTCCCATACCACCCAATGGTAAAGGCGCGGGCCGGGTCCATAAACCCGATTGCCGGTTGTTATTCGGGCGGGATACTATTCTCGTTAATCGCAGCCTCCAATCTCTGTGATCCATGCCCCTAAATCCATCAGGAGGCCGCTGAGTGGGCGGTAATAATCGATATGAAAATTCACGAGTATCAAGCCAAGGAAATCCTCGCCCGGTACGGAGTCCCCGTGCCCAAAGGCGAAGTCGCCAACACTTTTGAAGAGGCGCAAGCCGTAGCGCGCAAGCTCTTTGCCGAGGGCGCGCCCGGCGTAGTCGTCAAGGCCCAGATTCACGCCGGCGGCCGCGGTAAGGGCGGCGGCGTCAAAGTTGCAAAAACCCGTGAGGACGCCGAACTGCACGCCAAGAACATCCTCGGCATGCAGCTCATCACCCACCAGACCGGCCCGCAAGGGCAGAAGGTTCAGCGCCTCCTGATTGAAGAGACGGCCAACATCGACCGCGAGCTCTACCTCGGCATCGTGCTCGACCGCGCCGTAGGCAAGCTCACCTTCATGGCTTCCCAGGCCGGCGGAATGGAGATCGAAGAGGTCGCCGCCAAGACCCCCGAGGCCATCTACAAGGCCGTCATCGACCCGGCGGTCGGCTTTGGCGCATGGCAGGCCCGCAAGCTGGCCTTCGCCCTCGGACTCAAGCCCACGCAGATCAACCAGGCGGTTGGCTTCTTCCAGAGCCTCTACAAGGCCTTCCTTGAGACCGACGCCTCGCTGGTCGAGATCAACCCCTTCATCACCACCAAGGACGACAAGCTCTTCGCCCTCGACGCCAAGATCAACTTCGACGACAACGCGCTGTTCCGCCACGCCGACATCAAGGCCCTGCGCGACACCGCCGAAGAAGACCCGCTCGAAGTCGAAGCCAGCAAGTACGAGCTCAACTACATCAAGCTCGACGGCTCCATCGCCTGCATGGTCAACGGCGCCGGCCTGGCCATGGCCACCATGGACATCATCAAGTACTCGGGCGGCAACCCGGCCAACTTCCTCGATGTGGGCGGCAGCGCCAGTCAGGAGCAGATCGAGCACGCCTTCGAGATCCTGCTCTCCGACAAGGGTGTCAAGGCCATCTTCATCAACATCTTCGGCGGCATCCTGCGCGTCGATCGCCTTGCCACCGGCGTGGTCTCGGCCGCGCGCAAGCTCAACGTCAAGGTGCCCATCGTGCTCCGGCTCGAAGGCACCAACGTCGAAGAAGGCCGCCAGATCCTCAAGGATTCGGGCCTCAACTTCCAGGTGGGCGCAACCATGAAGGAAGCTGCCGAGATCGCCGTAAAAGCAGCCGCTAGCTGCTAGCTTTCAGCTTCCAGCCGTTAGCGAGGCAATTGGAGATTCAAATTGGCTCAGGATTTCCAGGATCTTACGGTTTGGCAGCGGGCTATGGAGTTAAGCGAAACGATTTATTGTCTGACGAAGGCCTTCCCGCAGGATGAACTTTACGGGTTGACTTCGCAACTACGGCGAGCGAGCGTATCCATCGCCAGCAACATTGCCGAAGGCAGGGGGCGGGGAACCGATGGTGAGTTCCGTCAGTTTCTGAATATCGCCCAGGGTTCGACTTACGAAGTGCAAACGCAGCTTCTGTTAGCCAAACGGCTGAAGATAGGGGATGCGGTCTTGATGAAGAGAGCAGAAGCACTCTGCATCGAGACCTCTAAGATGCTCGGAGCATTCATCCACTCTCTGAAGAGCTAGAGGCTAGAAGCTAGCAGCTAGGAGCTTTCAATGGCAGTTTTAGTTGACAAGAATACAAGGCTAATCGTTCAGGGCCTCACCGGCAAGGAAGGCACCTTCCACGCCAAGGGCTGCGCCGCGTATGGCACCAAGGTCGTCGGCGGCGTCACCCCCGGCAAGGGCGGCACCATCCACGAGGGCTGGCCGGTCTTCAACACCGTCTCCGACGCCGTCAAAGAGACCGGCGCCAACGCCACCATGATCTTCGTCCCGCCGCCGTTCGCGGCCGACACCATCCTCGAGGCAGAAGACGCCGGAATTCCCCTCATCGTCTGCATCACCGAGGGCATTCCCACGCTCGACATGGTCCGGGTCTGGGCCAAGCTCAAGGACTCGAAGTCGCGCCTGATAGGTCCCAACTGCCCCGGCGTCATCTCGCCCGGCAAGGCCAAGATCGGCATCATGCCCGGCCACATCCACAAAGAGGGCTCGGTCGGCATCGTCTCCCGCTCCGGAACCCTCACCTACGAGGCCGTCCACCAGCTCACCCAGCGCGGCATCGGCCAGTCCACCGCCATCGGCATCGGCGGCGACCCCATCGTCGGCACCACCCACATCGACGCCATCCGCCTGCTCAATGAAGATCCTCAGACCGAGGCCATCATCATGATCGGCGAGATCGGCGGCACCAACGAAGAGGCCGCCGCGGCTTACATCAAAGCGCACGTCAAGAAGCCGGTCGTCGGTTTCATCGCCGGGCAGACCGCGCCTCCCGGACGCCGCATGGGTCATGCCGGCGCCATCATCTCCGGCGGCCAGGGAACCGCCGCCGACAAGATGAAAGCCATGAAGGAAGCCGGCATTCACGTCGTCGGCTCTCCCGCCGAGATCGGCGAGATGCTCGCCAAAGTCATCGGCAAAGCGTAAAAACAGCTATTAGCTTTCAGCTATCAGCTACACGAAGGCCCGCCTTACGGCGGGCCTTCGTGTCCGTGCCCTTCAAATTCACGACGTGAACTATTGAGTTTTTTAAAGTGACACTTTAAAAAACTCAAAACTTCTTGAAGCGCAAAACGTATCGACTCGAGTATTTTCTACGCCTTCTTCCCGTTGATCACCGCCACAAACTGCTCCACCGTCCACGCCTCCACCCCCGGCGCAATCGCCTTCGTCTCCACCTGCATCCGCGTCGTCCGGTGCACCACCACCCGTCGTGCCGCCCTTGCCCCGGCTGCCTGTGACAGCCGCACCAGCGGTCCGGCCATCGACGACTGCACCGTCTTCGACGCCTTGGCCTCCACCGCCCAGAACCGCGCCTGTCCCCTCGGCACCAGGAAGTCCACCTCCAGCCCCTGCTGGTCGCGGAACCAATAAAGCTCCTTGCGCTGTCCGCGGTTCACCTGACTCTTGAGAATCTCGCCGGCGAGAAATCCCTCGAAGATCGGCCCCAGAAACGGCGACCGTTCCAGTTCCGCCTGCGTCTCGATCCCCAGCAGATGGCAGGCCAGACCCGCATCCCCCCAGTACAGCTTGGGCGACTTCACCAGCCGCTTGCCGAAGTTCTCAAAATACGGCGGCACCAAAATGATCTGCCCAGTAATCTCCAGAATGCGCAGCCACTCCGAGATCGTCGGCACCGAGATCCCCAGCGGCGCGGCCAGATCCACCCGATTCAGCGCCTGTCCGTGGCGGCTCGCCACCAGCGAAAGAAATCTCCGAAATACAGCCAGATCGCGCACGTTCGCAATCGCCCGCACGTCCCGCTCAAGATACGTCTGCAGGTACGACGCATACCAAAGCGTCCGCCCGCGCGGATGCAGCACCACCTCCGGAAACCCTCCCGTCAGCAGCCCCGCCTTCGCCGTCTCCGCACTGCTGAAGGGCAGCAGTTGCAGCACCGCCGCCCGGCCCGCCATCGACTCCGTGATGCCCTGCATCAGCGGCGCCTCCTGCGACCCGGTAAACAGCCACTGCCCCATGCGCCGCGGATGTGTATCGATTACGGTCCGAATATAGTTCAGCAGCTCCGGCGTATGCTGCACCTCGTCGAAGATCACCGGCGGCCGAAGGCTCTCAAGAAACGCCCTCGGATCGCTGCGCACCCGGTCCTGCACATCCGGATCTTCGAGCAGAACATAGCGGGCCTTGGGCGCTACGCTGCGCAGCAGCGTCGTCTTCCCCGCGCGCCGCGGCCCGGTAATCACCACCGCCGGGAAGCGCCGAAGCGCGCCCATCAGCACCGGCTCAATCTGTCTCGGAATCACACCCATATGAGAAATCTAAACTTCTACTTTAAATAACTCAAGCCGAATCCCGCACTACATCGGGCCCCGAATCCCGCCCGTCACCGCCTCAGATCACCCTTTTCAACGCAAAACGGCCCGCGCTCTTCTAGCGCGGGCCTCGCACAAAACCGTTCCTTCGCCAGCTCCGCCTACATGGCCGCCGCGTACGCAATCCGTCCCTCGCAAATCGTCCACCGCACCCGGCCCTGCATCGTCCAACCCTCGAACGGCGTGTTCTTGGCCTTAGACTTGCCCTCCATCGCCCGGTAGACCCACTCCGCCCTGGGATCGAACACCACCACATCGGCAAAGCTGCCCGCCGCCAGCGTCCCGCGTCCTTTCAATCCCAGCAGCGCCGCCGGCTGCGCACTCAGCAGGCTCAGCACCCGGCCCAGCGGCATCTTCCACTCCCCGTGCAGCCAGCGCATGCTCAGCCCCAGCGCCGTCTCCAGGCCGATGATCCCGTTCGGCGCGTACTCGAACTCCACTTCTTTCTCGTGCATCGCATGCGGCGCGTGATCGGTAGCAATCGCATCCACCACGCCGTCGAGAATTCCCTCGATCACCGCCTCGCGGTCGGCCGTGGCCCGGAGCGGCGGATTCATCCGCGCGTGCGTATCGTAGAGCCCCACGTGTTCGTCGGTCATCAGAAAGTGATGCGGAGCCACCTCGCAGGTCACGCGCAGCCCATTGCGACGAGCCTGGCGCACCGCGGTCAGCGCCGCTGCCGTTGAAAGATGCGCCACATGCAGATGAGGATGCAGATCGCGAAGCTCGGCCACCAGACGGATGTCCCGCTCCACGATCGACGACTCGGCTTCCGACGGCATCCCCCGCAGCCCCAGCTTGAACGACACTGCCCCCAGGTTCATGCTCGCGCCCTGGCTCAGCCGCGTGTCCTCGGCGTGCTGAATCACACACAACCCCCCGCGCGCGGCCGCCGTCAGCGCCTCGCGCATCACGTTGTCCTTCAGAATAGGGTGCCCGTCGTCGCTTACCGCCACTGCACCGGCGGCGCGTAGCGCCGCGTAATCGTTGATCGCCTCGCCCTTCGAGCCCCGCGTCGCCGCGGCAATCGGAAACACCCGCACCGCCGCGCCCCGCTCCGGAGCCTGCATCCACCGCGTCAGTTCCGGCGAGTCGTTTACCGGCGTCGTATTCGGCATCGCCGCCACGGCCGTGAATCCGCCCGCCGCCGCCGCCGCCGTTCCCGTCGCGATCGTCTCCTTGTACTCCTGGCCCGGCTCGCGCAGATGCACGTGCATATCGATCAGACCCGGCGCAACGATCAGTCCGCTCGCGTCCAGCTTTTCGGCCCCTGCGGCGCCCTTCAGCTTGCCGGGACCGGCGATCTCCGCCACGCGCCCATCCTTGAGCAGCAGGTCCTTCTTCGCGTCCACGCCCGCGGACGGGTCCATCAGATGTCCGCCCAGAATCGCAATTGCCGTCATGCCAGGTCTCCCTTCTTCGGCTCCTGCGCCGCGGGCCTTCCGGCCGATGTCAGCGCCCGCTCCACTACCGCCATGCGGATCGCGACTCCATGCATCACCTGCTCCAAAATCATCGACTGCGGACCGTCGGCCACTCCGGCCGTGATCTCCATGCCGCGGATGATCGGCCCCGGATGCAGCACCAGCGCTTTCGGCGCGTGCGTGGCCAGCAGTTGCCCGGTCAGCTGATACTTCCCTTTGTAGTCGTTCAGGTCGAGCTTCAATCCGGCCAGACGCTCGGCCTGGATGCGTAGCATCATCACTGCCGTCGAGGCTCTGAGCGCCGTCTCGAAGTCCCGCTCGATCTCAATCCCCGGACCCGAGCTCGTAGCCATATCCGGCAGCAGTTCCTTAGGTCCGCACAGCAACACCCGCGCTCCCAGACGCGGCAGCAGCAGCATGTTCGACCGCGCCACCCGGCTGTGCAGAACATCGCCCACGATCGACACCGTTACTCCGGCCAGCGTCTGGTCGTTGACCTCGCGTAGCCCGGGGCGCAGATGCATCACCAGCGTGCGCAGGTCCAGCAGCGCCTGCGTCGGATGCTCGTGCATGCCGTCGCCGGCGTTGATCACCGGCAGCCGTGTCGAGGCCTCAAGCAGCCACGCCGCCCCGCTCGAAGGATGCCGCAAGATGATCCCCTCGGCTCCCAGCGCCCGCAACGTCAAACCGGTGTCCTTGAGCGATTCGCCCTTCTCGATGCTCGAGCTCAGGCTCGAAACCAGCGTCGTATCCGCGCCCAGAGCCTTGGCCGCCAGCTCGAAGCTGGTGCGCGTCCGCGTCGACGACTCGTAAAAAAGCAGCGCCAGCCGCCGCTTGGCCAGGATGCTTCCCCGCCGCAGAGGGGACATCTGCTCCAGTTCGGTGGCCCGCGTCAGCACGCGCCCTACGCCCTCGAGCGTCAGATCGGATACCGAAAGCAGAGAGCCTGAATTGAAAGGAAAAACAGAGACAGGCGGAGGAGGAGTTGCCGGCTTGCGGCGCGCGGTGCTTTGAGCAGGATTCATGCTTGAAGGCAGCTTTCAGCTTTCAGTCTTCAGCTTTCAGCCCAATCCCGGCAGCATGAAGCTGACGGCTGAGAGCTGAAAGCTGAGAGCTGGTTTAATTTGTTCTCTCTACCAACTGAACCTGTTCGGAGTCGTCCACTTCCTGGAACTTCACCTCGATGATCTCGCGGCTGCTCGTGGGAACGGACTTGCCCACGTAGGTGGCCTCGATGGGCAGCTCCCGGTGGCCGCGGTCGATCAGAACGCATAGCTGTACCCGTCGCGGGCGGCCGTGGTCGAACAGCGCGTCGAGCGCAGCGCGAATCGTCCGGCCCGTGTACAGCACGTCGTCGCACAGCACCACATCGCGCCCTTCCACGTCGATGCCGATCGAACCCGGCGTCACTATCGGGCGCACGCCGGCAGTCGTTAGATCGTCGCGGTAGAACTGGATATCCAGAACCCCCGTCTCAACGGTTCGCTTCTCGATCCCGGAGATCAGTTTTCCCAGCCGTTCGGCCAGCGGGATGCCCCGACGCTTGATGCCGATCAGCGCCAGGTCCTCGCTGCCGTTGCTCTTCTCGACGATCTCATGGGCCAGACGCACCAGCGTCCGCTCGATCTCGGAGGCCGACATCAGCCGGCCCTTTACACGCAGATTATTCTTGTTGTCGTTATCAGTCATTGTGCAGGCTCTTGGCGCGATGATACGAGGGGCTACGATCTTAGAGCAAGTTGTGGAGAACACGGCCTATTGCCGGAGCGGGACAAGAGTGCGGCGCGAGGCCTCGTTAGCGGCGCAATCGGAGGTAGTTTCTCAGCCACAGCACCCCGAACACGGCAAATACCGGAAGCCAGACAACCTGAACCGTGCGGTCCTCCGGACGAACACCGCCGAGAAGCGCCCAGGCAAAGAACAGGAATCCAATCGCCGAAACGATCGCTCCAAAAAGCCATAGCCGCGCAGCTGTGCGGATCTTACCTTCGCTTTGAGTCACGCTGCCAACCTCTCAGTTCTGCCGGCGTTCCCGTGATTCCTCTGCCGGCCCTATCTTCCCTGCCGCCGCAGCTTGGCGCCTAATGCTCCCCCGGCGATCGCGAAAACCGTCGAAGCGGCCATCACGAAGCCTATCGTGCACAGCGCCCAGGCCGCGCGCCCGTTCTCTGACAACATCATCGCTTTCATCGTTGCAATCGTCTGGGCATCGGCGCCCATCGAGTTCCACTGCGCGGTGAGTTGTCCCTCAACCATCTGAGTCCAGAATCCGTCGAACGCCGCTCCCAGGCGCAACCAGTATCGCGCGGCAAACAACAGCCCGCCGATGGTTGCCGCGGCAGTCCACGACCCCGCAAGCCCGGTTACCAGCCCGATCCGCGCTCCGGCGCCAAGTGTGATCCAGGCGGGCCGCTGCCTGCGCAGATACACTGATACCGCCCACGCTGCCGTGAACCCCATTACCAGCATGCCCAGGAATCCCAGCGGCAGAAGAAACGTGCACGCCACGCCGGCAGCCACACCTAAGCCCAGCGCCGGAGGAAGCGCCTGCCGCCAAACCACTGAGCCAGCATCCCTGACCGCCTCCTCCCACCGTCCCGGCTGAAGGCTCGGATCGGCAGTCTCGGCGTCGTAGACAAGCTGTGGCAGTCCGCAGCCGGGGCAGAAACTCGCGCCCAGTTGCAGCGTCTGGTGGCAGCGGCTGCAGGATGTCTCCATGCCATTAGCCTACCACCGGAGCTGTCCCATGTCGCCTGGCTGGGGGTCCTATTTCACTCGGATAGCTTTGAAACGCCCGGACAGGAAAAGCGACGCGGCCTGCCAGATGAAGGCACGCCAGCGCAGCCTGCAGTTCCGGCAACGGAGCGGATAGAGGAGAGCAAGCAAATAAATAATATCTGTAAGCCTGAACTTTGAAAGCCGAAGCTTCGATTTCCCGCAGTTCGGGCAGACTACCATCACAAGACCTCAGTGCAAGCTAGGGAATGAGTTTACGCTGCTGGCTCATTCTACCTCGATATTGATAAAGAAACAGTAATTGCGGGTAAAGTAACGAACTATTGTGAACTTTGCCGCCCTGTCGGTAGCTCGCCGCCAGGTATCTCGAACAGTCCGCCGCGCAGGATAGAATCTTCGCCGATGCCCGCACCTCATGCCGGGAGCCAGGGCAGGGCACTCCAGAAAAGCGGTTTAGCCGGGTGTTAACTTCTTTGGGTACCTATGTTCACTGGACGAAATCGCCCGGGCGCTCCACACAGGGAAATTCATTCTGCGACGGCAGTTCCCGCACCGAATGGAATAGCGGACGATCAAAAGCCGGGAGAGTATCTCTGACAGAAAACATAGAGTGTCGCAATTTCGGACAGTCGCTGCCGTGGCATCTGGGAGTCGACGAACCTCTCGGCGAGGCCTGCTGTTGTTAGCTGACGCGCCCAGGCGGGCATATGTCAGATACACCAGGCCCATCACGCCGGCGAGTAATCGGGAATTGGCAAGTTGTATTGAGTGGAAAGTGCTACAGCAACCGCCCCAGGACTCTCTCCCGGAACCTATCGCCCAACTCTGCCCGCAACGATCTTCTCCGCTGCCTCAATCACTTCCTCAAGGCTCATGCTGGTCGAGTCCAGCAGCACCGCGTCCGGAGCGGCTTTAAGCGGAGAGTCGGCGCGGTTGCGATCCCGTTCGTCCCGCGCCCGCAGATCGCGGATCACCTCATCGGGCTGAACCTCGGGGGCAGGCTGCATCTGTTCGTAGCGCCGCATGCCTCGCACTTCGGCCGAGGCGTCCAGAAAGATCTTCACGTCGGCCAGAGGGAACACCACCGTGCCGATGTCGCGGCCTTCCATCACCACGCCGCCACGCGCCCCGAGCGCCTGCTGCAAGCGCACCATCCAGGCACGGATCGGAGAAAACACGCTCACCCGCGAGGCGGCATCGCTTACCGCCGGGTCGCGGAGCAGAGCCGTAACGTCCTCGCCGTCGAGCAGAACACGGTTGCCGGCATCGCCGGCTTCGAGATCGATCCCGGTCCCGATCGCCAGCTTCTCAAGGCCCGCGCTGTCGTCCGGATCGACGCCCGCGCGCAGAGCCTTCAGTCCGAAGGCGCGATACATGGCCCCGGACTCCAGGTTCAACAAACCGAAACGGCTCGCAATATGCTTGGCGACCGTGCTCTTTCCAGCCCCGGCCGGTCCATCGATCGCCACCACCGCCCGTCGTGCTTCCCGATTCACTGGAGTCGTCATCCGCGCTTTTTCGCGCCCGTTGTGGTCCTCGACGCGCTCCGCGACGTCCTCGCCGGGCCATAACCGGTACGCTTGGCGCCGGTGCTTCTTGCTCCCGCTACTACCGCATGGGGACGCTTCGCATGAGCTCCCGCGGTGCTCTTTGCCGCCGGCTTTGCCGCCGTGCGTACACTGCGCGCCGCCGGCTTGCTCGTGGTCGATCCCGCCTGGCTGCGTCCCGTGACCGAACCGGAGCCGTGGCCGCGATGCGCCGGCGCCTTGGAGCCATGGCTTGCTACATGGCTTGCTCCATGCTTCGGACGGCTCTTCTCCGCCGGACGGCGCGCCACAACCCTGCTCGTGCTCGAGTGCGCGGGTTTGTGCTCCCGCGCGGCCGGACGGCTGACGCTATCCGCCGCCGGAGCCGGGTGCTTCTCGGGCTCGATGTGCGTACTCTTCTCGGCCGACGCCGCCATCGAAAAATGATGATGCCGAGGCTCCGGCTCCTCATCCCGCTCCCAGGAGTGCAGAAAGTAGCTCGACGCCGAGATCGATGTGCTGGCGTAGGCCGTCGTCGCCGGCGCAAACTCCGGCAGCGTGCCCGCCACGTAATAGTGCGGCTGATGCCCAAGCGAAAGCGAGTGAACCTGACGCGTCGCCACCAGCCCGCGAATCACCTCGCGCACCTTGCTGCGCGCCGTAAGCGGCGAGAGGAACACCTCGACCTCTTCCATCCCCGCCGCGATCACCGCCTGCAAAAAGATAGAAGCCAGTACAGAGATTGCCGTCACCTGAGAGGTAGACGCGCCCTCGGCGATCGCCTTCTGGTAGCGAACCTTGAGCAGCTGCCACTTCGGCGTGTGTCCCGGCGCATCCGTCACGGGAATGATCCGCAGCTGCTGCCACAGCTCCGTGATCGCGCGCATAACCGCCGTCTCGGTAACCTCGCGGCCCAGAGCGTGCTTCAGTTGGGGTACGGTCTTCTCGCCGACCTCAAGCAGCTTGTAGGCCTGGATGGCCAGCTGCGAGACCTGTCTGGAACCGGTTAGTTGCGGCGTACGGCGCCAGTCGCGGTCCCCGCGCAGCGCGTACACGTATGGCAATACCCACGCGGCCACCACAAAGTCGGGCTGCTCGCCGGGCTGGCCATGCAGGTTCAGACGGACCGCCACGTCGGACTTCTCCAGACGTACCAGCAGCTCCTCGGCGTAGGCCACCTGCTTCGCGTCGGGGTTCGCAAGTTCCCGTCCGGCTATCGCCTCGACAAACGAAGGAGCCAGCGTCGCGGCCGTGTGACGCCGCGGGATAAACAGACAGAGCCCGGTCTCTTCGAGCCACGTACGGGCATCCTCAAAAGTCAATGCCCCAGATCCATTCAGGCGCATTCTCTCGACGCGCGATTGTTGCAACTGTTCCGATGTCAAAGAAAACCTCACTTCAGGCTGGTTCCCCAAGGGAAATCCAGAGGTGTACCTTTAGTCTAATATTCTTTTCGATTCGTTGCACTACCTGTTATGCATAAGAAATTAAAAGACTTACGGGATTCTCCAAAAATGCCATTTTTATCCGAATCCCTCTCCGGGCCCGATTTTAGCTTTTTGGGGCTATCGTACAAGTCCTGCCGAGCCGGCATCCGGGCCCTTTAGATTCGCTTGAAGGCCTTCAGAATCTCCCGCCACCCGTAGAGCAGCGCGATCGGCCGCCCGTGCGGGCAGCTGGTCGGCAGCTCGGTCTTCGCCAGCTCGTCCAGCAGCCACTCCATCCGAGTCGCATCCAGCGGCGTGTTGATCTTGATCGCCGCATGGCACGCGATCGACGCCGCGATCCTCGCCCGCATCGCGTCCAGATCCTCGTTCGCCCCGCCCGCGCCTTCTTCGCCGGCCTGCTCGATCACTTCGCTGAGCATCCGCTCCAGCTCCCGGCCTTCCAGACCCACCGGAGCGGCCTTGACCGCCAGCGTCTGCGGCCCGAAGGGCTCCACCTCGAAGCCGTTCCGCTCGAGTTCCTCGGCGATCCCGGCAAACACCACCATCCGGTCGGGCTTCAGGTCCACCAGCAGAGGCATCAGCAGACGCTGCCGCTCCACCCGTTCCACCTGCCGGTCGCGGAGAATTTTTTCGAACAGCACCCGCTCGTGGGCCACATGCTGGTCCACCAGCCAAAGTCCCTGCTCGTTCGTCGCCACAATAAACGACTCCCGCAGCTGCCCCATCGGCTTGAGCGAGGCAAGATGGCTCAAACTCGATCCGGCCTGCTCGGCCTCGACGCCCTTGGCTCCCCCGGCCAACTCCTCGGCCAGCCCCTCGGGGATCAGCTCGCAGCTGCTCGCTCCGGCAACCGGATTGAACAGCGCCGCCGCCGCCTCGCCCCAGGCCTCCCGCTCGAACTTATCCGCCTCGAACCGCGCCGCGTCAAACCTCTGCTCCCTGAATGGGCCCCCGCTCCCTGCTCGAAAGGGCAGCCGCTGGGCCTCGGGCCTCGGCTCGGCCTCGGTCAACGCAAAGGGCCCGGCCCCCTCCACCGTCACCGGGTCCGAATCCGGCAGCTCCGGCGTCGCCGCCCCCGGCAACGGACTCTCCGGCACGGGAATCAGCGAAGGGCTGGCCTTCGGGCCCGCCTCCATCGCCTCCAGAAAACCCGCCGCCGGACGCGCCTTCACCAGAGCCATCCGCAGACTGTCCCGCACAAAGTCGTGCACCAGCCCCTGCTGACGGAACCGCACCTCGGTCTTGGCCGGGTGCACGTTCACGTCCACCTCTTCCGGAGGCATCTCCAGATAAAGCAGCACCACCGGGAAAGAACTGGGCGGAATCACGTTCCGGTAGGCCTCGACGATCGCGTGCATCACCAGGCGGTCCCGGATCAGCCGCTTGTTCACAAAGATATAGATCGAGTTCCGGTTCAGCTTCTGCAGCTCCGGCTTCGAGTAGAAGCCCGTCATGCGAATCGTCCCCGGCTCCTTCGGCTTTTCATCCGGGTCCCGCTTCCACGGCGGAGGCTCGGGCAGTCCGGCCCGGTCCAAAGGCATCTCGGCCGCCACGGGCAGCAGCTGTGCCAGAGTGTCCTTCCCAAATATTTGATAAATCCGCTCGGCCGTCCGCGCCACCGGCGGCGCCAGCACAATCGTATGCGTCGCGCTCACCAGCTCGAAGTGCTTCTCGGGATGCACCAGCGCGTAGTGAGTCACCAGCGCCGTCACGTGCCCCAGCTCGGTTGACTCCGCCCTTAAAAACTTCCTTCGCGCCGGGGTATTGAAGAACAGGTCCGCGACCTCGATCGTCGTCCCCCTGGGCAGCGCCGCATCCTCTACCGCAAGAATCTTGCCGCCCGCGATCAGTACCCGCGTCCCAACACTGGCAGACTCGCCCCCCGCGCAGCAGGTCTCTAAAGAAACCCGCGCCACCGACGCAATCGACGGCAGCGCCTCGCCTCGAAACCCCAGCGTGCCGATCCGCAGCAGATCGTCCGCCGTCCGTAGCTTTGAAGTAGCGTGGCGTTCAAAGGCCAGCAGGGCATCGTCGCGGTTCATCCCCGACCCATCGTCCGAGATGCGGATCAGCTTTCGTCCCCCGCCCTCAACCTCCACCCGAATCCGAGTAGCCCCGGCGTCGAGCGCGTTCTCCAGCAGCTCCTTGACCACCGACGCGGGTCTGTCCACCACCTCGCCCGCTGCGATCTGGTTAGCCACCTGGTCCGTCAATACCCGGATCACGCCCATAACCATTCAGCCTATCAGCACTACAACAGTTTTTCCCTCCCCACCCCCCACCTCCACCCCCATCCCTTCCCGTTTTGCACCACCCCCATACCTCAGTCCCTGAGTCCCTCAGTCCCTGGTCTCATACACTGGCTCTATGCCCGGCTTCCACATCGAGCACTTCGGCTGCCGCGCCGCGCGCGCCGACGGCGAGGCCATCCGAGACCGTCTCGGCTCGGCTGGACTCGGCGCCTGTCACCCCTCCCAGGCCGACCTCGTCGTCGTCAATACCTGTAGCGTCACCGCCGAGGCCGACCGCTCCGCCCGCGCCTTCATCCGCAAGACCCACCGCGACAACCCGTCCGCCCGCATCGTCGTCACCGGCTGCTACGCCCAGCGCGCCCCCGAGGAACTCGCCCGAATGCCCGGAGTGGCCGCCGTCGTCGGCAACAGCCACAAGGCCCTCGCGCCCCAGATCCTCCTCGGCCTCGCCAGCCCCAATCCGCCTGCCCCGGACCTCGTCCCGCTCTCAACGATCCTCTCGCCCGGCGCCGCTCCCATCTGGGCCGACGAGCTCTTCGCCCACTCCTTCCTGGAGGAGTCGCAGGTCTCCCCCGGCGTCCAGACCCGGCCCAACCTCAAAATTCAGGAGGGATGCGGGAACCGCTGCTCCTTCTGCGTCATCCCCATGACCCGCGGCTCGTCCAGAAGCCTGCCCCGCGCCGCGATTCTCAGCCAGGTCCGGGGATTCGTCGCCGCCGGTGGCAAAGAGCTGGTTCTCTCCGGCATCAACCTCGGCCGCTGGGGTGCCGATCTCAGGGGTGTCTGCCTGCCCGATCGCGACCGGCTCGCCTCGCTCGTCCGCTCCATCGTCGAGGAGACCGCTCTCCCCCGCCTCCGCCTCAGCTCCATCGAACCCATGGACTGGGACGACGATCTCATCGGCCTTCTCGGTGAGTTCGGTGCAAGCCGCATCGCCCTCCACGCCCACCTGCCGCTCCAGTCCGGCTCCGACTCGGTCCTGCGCCGCATGCACCGCCGCTACCGTCCCTGGCACTACTCCGAAAAAGTCGCGAAGCTCGTCTCTGCCGCCGGACCCGGTCTCACCCTCGGCGCCGACGTCATGGTGGGCTTCCCCGCCGAGTCAGACGCCGAGTTTGAAGAGACCCTCGCCTTCGTCCGCGCGCAGCCCTTCGGCTACCTGCATCTCTTCCCCTTCTCTCCCCGTCCCGGCACCCCCGCCGAGCGATGGCATCGAGATGCCCCCGTCCAACCCGCAGCCGTCGAAGAGCGGCTCTCCGCCCTGCGCGCCCTCGCCGCCGAAAAGGCTCTGGCCCACCGCACAAGCTTCCTCGGCCGAGATCTCGACGCCATCACCCTGCACACGCCGCCAACCATGGCACACGCGGGCCGCACCGCCGCGCTCACCGGAAACTTCCTGCCCGTCGTGCTCGATGGACTCCATCCAGCCAACCAGCTCATCCGCGTACGCGTCGCCGCAGTCAATGCCGAAAGGGAACTGGTGGCCGTCCAAGTCCCTTAACCCCTTTATTTCAGATAGCGAACCAATGCTATACTCAGGGTGCGCCGGTTTTTGTGCGCCGTACGCCGATCCCTGTCGGTGAGTCAGCGCAAGACCGCGAGTTTCAGGAGGAGTACCATCGCATTCGATAAGCGTGCAGCAAAGAACTTCATCCGCATCAACGACCGGATTCGCGCCCGCGAAGTCCGTGTAATCGACGAAAACGGCGAACAAATGGGCATCCTGACGCCCTTCGAGGCGTTGCGCATCGCGCGCGAACGCGGCCTCGATCTCGTCGAAGTCTCGCCCAACGCAGTGCCGCCCGTCTGCCGCATTCAGGACTACGGCCGCTTCCTCTACGAGAAGGAAAAGAGCGACCGCGCCGCCCGCAAGAAGCAGAAGGTCATCGTCATCAAGGAAGTCAAGTTCTCGGTCACCGTCGACGAGCACGACTACCAGACCAAGAAAAACCAGGCCGTTCGCTTCCTCACCGAGGGCGACAAGGTCAAGGCCAGCCTGCGCTTCCGCGGCCGCCAGATGGCCCACCGCGAGCTGGGCTACGCCATCATCAACCGGCTCATCCAGGACATAGGCGAAACCGGCGTCGTCGAGTTCATGCCGCGCATGGAAGGCACCACGCTGCACGCCATCATCGCGCCAAGCAAAAAGCAGGAAGCGCCCAAGCCCAAGCCCGCCGCGCCGCCGCCCGCGCCCGCAGCATCGCCCGCTCCTGCCCCGGCCGCACCGCCTGCGCCAGCCGCACCGCAGGCCTGAGCCACTTTTGTTTTGCACACGACAGAGGCCGCCCACGGGCGGCCTCTTACTTTCTCGCCGTTTCTATTCAACGCCCCACGCTCAACTCATAACGCTCAACGCCCCACGCTCAACTCATCACTCTCAACTCCCCACAAAACTCTCGGTGCCCCACCCTCGCGGGGTCGTTGTTTTTCCCGCTAGGGTGGGGTCCACTAACCCTCACCCTGCCACTCTCAACTCATCACTACTCTGGGCTGCAGCACGGCCCCTCTCCCGCGGCGGCACCGGCAGCGCGATGAATCCTTCGCGCCAGTCGCCGTCCTCGCGCCGGGGCGGCGCGCCCACCAGCCGCAGCCCGTCCTGCTCCTGCGCCTCAATGGCTAACCCGGCCAGTCCGCCCACGATCGCCTGCAACTGGTCGTGGTTCGGCGGCATGTTCGTCCGGATCGTAAACATCCGGTTGAGAGCCGCGTAGGCCTCGGCCAGTTCGCTGACGGTCGCCTTGCGCTTGGACCGGAGCGGCTTGAGTCCCAGTGCCTTCCACGCCGCCTGCGGCGCGCTCTCCACAAGTACCCGGCCCTTCGATGCGATGGCCGTATCGGCGGAGTCCAGCCGCCGCCAGTTGCGCCACACCAGCGCGTCGTACACATCGATACAAAACTCGGCGATCGGCCGGTAAGAGACCGGCTTCACCAGCCCCGGAAGCCCGGTCTTGGCCGCCGTGTTCAGCTCCCGCTCGCCCGCTCGCGCGTGGTCATAGCCGTTTTGTTTGGACTTCCACGCCTGCGGCCCGTCCAGCACCAGAATGTGAATGCCGCGTACATTCGACAGGTGATTCAGCCGCCCGGCCAGCACGCTCGCGTTCACCGGGCCCCGGTCGCGCATCGGGTCGTCGTCCAGGCCCGGCGGATCGAGCCGCACGACTTCGCAGTCGATTGCGCCGGTATGGGCCCGGTTCATGATCACGGCCCCGATATCGGACCAGCGGAGCCACCCAAGATCGACAGATAGTATCGCCATGCCACAGACGCTAAGCCCGCCGCTCACTCGGCGACAATCGGAAACCGCGCCTCGCTCCATGCAATTCACCCATTCCGGAACCCGTCTCGAAATGGAACGGGCACAGGTGCCCCCGAGCCTGCCCTGAGCGCAGACGAAGGGTCCCTCGCATTTGGGGACCGGGGAAGGATCACGCTCAACCCGCCACTCTGAACCCACCACAACTCTGGGTGCCCCAGGTCTGGATTTTCAGACCTGGGAAAGAACAACCCTCAACCCGCCACTCTGAACCCACCACAACTCTGGGTGCCCCA
>CAIMKZ010000072.1 GCA_903842065.1 uncultured Acidobacteriaceae bacterium
GAGCAAACGGGCTATTCAACGTCCTCATGGTAGGTGTGTCCTTTCAGTGTTTTGCGACCGGTACGAAGGCGAGCATAGATGCGCTCGCGGACAATCTACATGCAGAGGTGTTGGGGGGGGACGAGAGTGAACGGCTCGGTAAAAATCCGTTCACCCCGGTCGCCGAATTGGAAGGGTCTCTTGCCTATGCGTGACCAGGCATGATGTTGTCGATGATGGCGAGGGCCGGCGGGAAGTAGTGTTGCAGGACGCCATCGGCGTACACGCCGTATCGATACTTGCGCGTAGTCCGCGGCCATTCGAGCTGATAGTAGTCCTGGCGCATAAGCATGCGGCAGACATCCACTACACCAGAGAGGCTGTACGGCAACTCTGTGCATCGGCCGAGCATGGTGCCAGGGCTCATGTTGGGGTGAACAACAAACTTCACACGCTGGCCGGTCACGGGGTTCATGACGCCTTCAACTCGCGTCCCAGCAACGATACTGGCCGCCGGGTTGGTACCATCAACATTGAACCGGATAAGCGGGGCACCGCCGTTTTTGATGATGATTTGGTTGATGTCGAGCAACTGTTGCGCGTTCATCTGGATTTCGTCCATGCCGAGCTTGAACAAGTTCCAACGATCGACAAACAAGTCGTTGAGTTGCGAGATACCACCAGCGCCATCGGACGTAAGCTGGGTACCGGTGCCTGGTGTGCCAACCGCCAAGTGTTTGACGTAAGCGCCGCTCGCGGTCGTGTAGCCTTGAGCCAGCAATCCGTCAAACTCAAGAGAGCACAGATCGTGCCGCGTGTTAAGGTTTGATCCGACAGCGATCGTGGTTGTCGGATTTGCGTCGATCTTGACGTGGTTGACGGTCGTGATGGCACCTAGGTAATAGGTGCCGCCGTTGGCACTCCAATACCATGCATAGCCAACTGCTCCGGGAATCGCGGTGACATAGGCGCCAGCTGATTTGTGGCTGGCGTCGATGGTGACACCTGAGCTTGCCGAGCTGATGGCGCTCATGTTGCCGTTGTAGGTCTCGCTCGTGCCGTCGCCGTTAACCTTCGTGCACACAGCCTTGTCGTTGGGATCGATCGTGAGACCAATCGAACTCCCGGTGCTGCCGTTGTTGAGACCGGCGAGCTTCCAGTAGGCCTTGTGGCCGAGCGCGACAGCCTTGACGAGCAAGGTGCCGTTGTCAAGGCCGGTACTCGTTGAGTCGGTGTTGAGCGCAACGGTCGGGGTCGTGCAAACACCAGACGAGCCGAGGGCCAGCGAGCTGTTGCCGCCCACGATCTCCATCTCTTCACCGATCATCAAAGATCGCAAAACGCCTTGGACGGCGCGCGCCTTCACGTCGTCAAAGCTCTTGCCGGCGTATTCGGCTTCGAATGTGACATAATCTTCAAGACCAAAACCTTTGAACGCAGCGAGCTTATCCGCCGTCGTGTGAGAGGTGACGGAACCGCAGTTGCCTTCCGACACGCCGATGTCTGCCTGATCGGTATTGATACCGGTGACTACGCGCCAGTTGGCCTGAATGCCAAGGCCGCCAGTCACGCGCGGAATAGAGTTGCGCAACGGCGTGAGTACCGGGTAAAGCGTCTTTGCAGGCGCTTCGAGATCATACGCCGTCAGGCCAGATATGGCCGACGCTGATTGCAGAAAGCCGGCCACTTTCGCGAGTGTTTCACTGGGGGTTTGCTGGCTTTTCTTCACCAGCTCCAGGGTTTCTTGTACGTTCACGGTATCTCTCCTATGTAATTCCGGGTCACCCCGGAGTTGGGTTTAGAAATGTGCGATCGGCCGGCTGTGTGCCGCCTTGATGAGGCTCAGGGTGTCTGTTGGTGCGGTGCCGTCCGTCTTGCCGCCGGCATCGTTGATTTTGTCAACGGCGCGCACGGCTCCCTTCGCATCAAGGCGGGCCTTGAGCGCGTCGCGTTCGCCAACCACCTTCGCCAAAGCTTCTCCGGCCTTGGCGGTAGCTTCTTCGGCGCTGGTTAAGCGCTTCTGAAGGTCTTCGTGGTCCTTGGCGAGCTTGGACAAGTCACCG
This sequence comes from uncultured Acidobacteriaceae bacterium, assembly GCA_903842065.1. Classification (GTDB taxonomy): domain Bacteria; phylum Acidobacteriota; class Terriglobia; order Terriglobales; family Acidobacteriaceae; genus Telmatobacter. The sequence goes on from CAIMKZ010000072.1 coordinate 2,043, forward strand.
GTCGCGGCAACCTTCTCGGAGGACTCATCTTTTCCTTTGTCCTTGTCGTCATCCACCGGCTTCTCTTTATCTTTGTCCTTGTCGTCTTCGCTGTCGTTCCAGTCGAGCTTGGTGAACTCGCTGTGACATTTCTTCAGCGCCTTGTGGCACTCTTCGAGACTATCGGCGTGCGCCTTGAGCATTGACTTGGCGGCCTTCGTCGAGTTCTTAAAACTCTTCGCGAGGTCAGTGACGCCCGCAGCTGCTTCGAGGGTTCCGGCTGTCTGCTTCTCGTTGGGATTGGCCTCAAGGATTTCGCTGGCGATGAACTCCTTGAGTCTTTCGGCCGCTCCTTGAAGTGCTGCAATCTGCTCGGCGCCCTCGGGATGATTCTCTTCGAGCTCCGCGCGCAACAGACCTTGGATGGTAACAAGCGCATCAATCGCGGCCCGCGCATCCCACGCTTCCTGGCCCAGGTACTTCTTGAGCTGGTCGACGTGCGCGGCCTTCGTGAGCTTCTCTTCGGGCTTGACGGCCGGGGCCGGCGGGGTCTCTTTGACTGGCTCCGCGGGAGCCTCGACCTTGGCGATGGGGGCCGGTGCCGGCTCGGTCTTGGTGGTGGTCTCGGTCGCGGCCGCGGCTTTCTTGGGCTTCATCGTCGGTTGCTCCTGTTGGATCTTCACGAGCTGGAGGACGCAGTCCGGGTTGGACGGGCGGTCGACCAGGCTGATCTCGGTGAGGGTCAGCTCCTCGATGATGGAGGGGTCCTTGGCGTTGCGCTTGAGGACGTCGCCGCCGATCGAGAAGCCGTTGTAGACCTGCTCCTTTACCTTCTTCATGGCCGCGGCGTCGACGACCTTCGCCGCAATGCGGGTCACGCCACCGTCGTCAACCTCGGCCACGACCGTCCGACCGGCGGCCCACGTCTTGTGCATCTCGCGCAGGGCGGGAAACTTCAGGTAGTCGGGCAACGCGGCCTTGATGGCCGACGCGCGGATCAGCTCGCCGTCACCGTCTCGTGCCTCGCTCGACGCAATGCCCTCGACGTAGAGAGTGCCGTCCTCGAGCTGCTCGACTTTGGTGAATGCGCCATAGATCCTCGCGGTACTCATTGGTCGCGAGTTTAGGGGTGGGCGCGGACAAGCTACATGAACACTCGAATAGCAATCAGAACGACGCCCAATACAAGAACGACGCACAAGGCAGAGAGCCCAATAATCCAACGTCGGGTAATGGCCTGACGGTTTTCGATGGTAACTATGCGGCCGGCATGAATGGTCATGGCCTCAAGCGACGCGCGTTCAAGCGCGAGTATCTCCGTGTTGAGGTCTCGGCGAAGCGTTTGGTTTGCTGTCGGCTTGGTCTTGAGCTTCATCTACGGTTCCTCGTCATCATTCGACAGTATTGGCAGCACATCACACCTACACCCTGGGTGAGGATCTGGCGGCCCGTCCCCCCCAGGATCCGGGAACTCTTCGTCAAGTCCAACCTCAACGCCGTTGAGATCTTCACAAATCGTGCACACTTCGTCTTGAGCCACAAGCCACTTCTTCCCTGTAACCACACCGCTGGCTTTCCAACCGATGATGTTCCCGGAAACATCAGCCCGGCACGTCTCGGTACGCGCAATCTTCTCGGAGCGCTCGGGCGAGAATGACCCAGACTCCTCGATGGCGTCGGCGAGCTTGTCGTTGCTCCAGCCCTCTTCGAGCGCCTTCGCTATGAGCGCGCGGATGTCGGCTTTCGTGGTGTCGCCAACACCCTTCACGAGCTCGGCGGCGTGCTTCTCTGCCCACGCGATGCCCTTCTCGTTGGCGAGATCGAGCAGCTCAGGAAGCTCTGGCGTGGCGGGGCCAGCATTCTTCGAAAGCTTCTTCATCTTCTTGCCGAGGACTTGCTTGATCGCCATCTTTACGCCGTCGGTAGCCATGTTTTCGATCAATGGCCGTATCGCATCGCCGAGCTCGGCGAAGTCGGCGCCATCGATAACATCAAGTGCTCCCTTTGCACCAAGCAGTCCTGACGCTGCGTCTTTAGTGCTTTTTTTTAACGATGAAAAAAAGCCATCACAGACGCGTTGAATGGCGGCGCGTGATTTTTTCGCTGATGGTCGATCACGGTTTATGGTCACAACTTCCTGGGATTTCTTCCCAAGCTTTTCGGCCGGCTCAAAAGGGTGATTTTGTTTCTCCCCTGAATCATCGTTGCCGCCATGACCGTCAGGCTCATTTGATGGAGGTGGTGGCGGTGCAACTTCTGCTTTTTGCCCTGGCGTAAGTGGCGGCTTGCCATATTCCGCGCGAACCTCATCCTGGGTCATCCAGGCCTTGCCACCTGTGGCGGTCGAGAATACTTCTGCTTTTGTCTTTGGGTCTGTAATTTCTTCGTCCTGGTACGCAAATTCAAGACGGTCGCCGCCGTCAATAATGCGTGCAATTACGTCGTTCATGAGATCAGTAAACCACAATTTCAGCGGCTCAAGGCCTTCTTCGAGTGCGGTTTGCTGTGCGGTTTCGGCCGTCGCGCGATTCATTGCCTTGACGAGTGCCTGTGGGCTCAGCGAGAAGCACCAGCAGATTATGCGAGCAAGCCATTCGTCCCATTCGTCTTTTAGACTGTCAGGCTTGAGTATGGTCGGCGTCACGCCACCAGGAACGAAACGCGCGCGACGCCGCTCCTCGGTGTTGCCAGAAAATATCGAGTCCCACCACGCCTGAAATTGTTTTACAGCGTCTAGGTTCCACGAGTCTGGAACACCCATGATGACATCGGGCACGCTGCCGGCTGTGTAGTATTCGCTTTGGGAGAGCTGGCGGCGAATGGCGATACAGACCGTGGTGATAACTTGTTGGACCTGACTTAGTCCGTAGGCGCTCTGTACTCTCGGGTTGTGTGGTAAATAAATGAGTTCGCCGGCCGTGTAAGGCACGGCAGGCAACCCGTGCAGGACTTGCTCATATGCCGGTTGTGGTTCGACTGGGCGCCGGCCGCTTGGATCGATAAGAACCTTGATGGTTGTGCCGTCCAACTGCTCTGCTATTTTTACGCCATTTTCTCCGTTTCGGATGTAGAGCGTCGTTGCATCGGTGACAAGCATCTCTTCAATCAACATCCGTTGCCACAATCTAAAGCTATGGATCCCGTCAGGTTTTTGAAGCCTCCTACGTGCTTCCTTTGCTAATTTTTTGTCGGCTTCGGCTGGCTGGGTGTCGTCGCCTTCTTCGAGCCGTGGGCGAACCGTCCATTTTTGCGCCAACATTTGATCTTTCCGCGTCTCAATGGCGAGCCGCAGCAAATCAAGGCCGCCTAGTGTCGGGTCGGCCAGCGCGCGCAATGTTGAGTAGTCGATTGCATTTTCGCCCTGTTCGCCGCGCGGCTTGTAGGTCAGGTTCCATCCGACGGGATAATCCCATTGCCGGCCGGCAGTGTCGGGCGGGGCGACGGGAGCGATCGGTTGAAGTGGCCCGAACCAGGCCTCGCTTGCTCCGCGGATTGCGCCGAACATGGCCCCGGAGATGCGGTCGATCACGCTTGAATCAATCGGCGTCTTCTTCCCACCCTCGGGCACGAAACACCTCGCGGGTTAGACCAAAATGTATTGGACGGTCACGGTAGCGGTACCGGCGGCGGCGCCGGGATCGGTAAACGCAGACGCGGCCTTGAGCGCCAGCGCTGCGCCGCTGAGCCCGTTGGCGGCAACCGCCGCGCCGGCAGCAAATGCCGTTCCGCTCGCGCCGAGCTGAAAAGAGTTTTCTTTCGTGATTGCGGTTGTGAGTGCCGTTGTCCCAATACTGGCTGTGACGTTTCCGCCGCCCGTATAGGCCGCCACCGCGAACGTGACCGCCACTTGGATGGCCAACGGCACAATGGTCTTACCGGAAACAGCGGCTACGAGTTCGACGCCGCTAGAGTGTCCAAGTGAGCCGGACGTGGTTCCGATGATGGCGCCATTAGCGCCAGTGCCATCGTTCGAAAGGGTTTTTGTCGCCGTGTAGATTTGAATTGCGCCCCGCTTAATCCACCCCGTGTTGCCGGTGCCGGTTGCCTTAACCCACCGCACCGTGTCGCCGCTTCCGTCGGTCTCTGCGTACTCCACGCCAACCGGTGCCGAGGTGACACCCTCTGGTGAACCCGTTCCCATCAGGTCGGAAGGGGCAGGGATCCAGCCAGCGGTAAGGAGCGCGTTCATGGTCGTGAGGTCGGTCGTGCTGACCGTGCCGTCGGCATTCGTTGTGTAGTTGCCGCCAGACAGAGAAAGCTTGCCGACATTGCCGGGTGGGATGAGTCGCATGCCGGCGAGAGTAGGTCACGACGCGGACAAGCTATATGTGTGTTTTTCTGACTTCTCCCTCGGGCTTTTTCTTCGCCGCCGCCTCGGAGAGTTGCTGTTTCGCGTATGCTAGTATCCCGGCTCCTGCGAGTGTTTTGACGAGCGGCTCAAGGGCGTAGCGGATGGCATCCCAGCAGTGGTTGTGCTTGTCGATTAGATCCGGCAGCACGTCGCCGGCAGAATTTTGTTTGAACGACCATAGGCGCGATTCTTCCTCGACATGCTTGCATCGCTGGTGAATCACGATACGCTCGAAGCTGCGCAAATACTCAACGCCATCCTCTACAGAGCCGGCGCCCTTCTCGCACGCGCGAAACTCTGGATATCCATGGCGGCACAGATGCGAAATCGTCTCTGGGCGCGAGTTATCGGCACGTGTGGTGAGCTTTCGAGCACCGGGGATCTCGTCATAGAGCGCCGGTAGGTTATCGAGCTCAATGCCAATCCCATATGATTCGTGCGAGATGTAAAGCACACGTCCTGCAACGTAACAGCGGACAAGTGTTGACGGGTCAGCCGCAAATCCGAAGTCGGCACCCTGGTATGGTCCATCCCACTTCGGATCGATCTCGAACGGCTCAACGACACACCGGCCGCGCAATACCTGAGCGTTGCTCATTCGCCGGCACTCGCCACCCCACACCCACGATGCTGCTTCAGGGTCCACAGAATAGGCGTAGTCCTTTTCCATGGAAAGCTCCAAAGGGAACCACTCATTGTCCTGCCAGTTGAGTTGGACGACTAGCGCACCGGGCGGCGGTGACTCTACAAATCTACGGTATGTTGGGTCTGTCTTCTCGCGTGGGTTAAAGCTGACCCAAATCTCAGATCCTTCGGCGCGAATGGTGGGGACAAGAATCGACCAAGACAACTCTGCGCACGTCTCGGCTTCCTCTACCCAGCAGCGCGTTACGCCCTCCATGGATTTGATGGATGTGATGTTGTGGTGAAGGCCGGCGAAAATAAACTCTGTACCATTGGCTCCGATGATCTTTGCCTGCTGCACGGAATAAAAACCAGACAACCCGAGTTGCTCGATCTGGTCCTTGAGCAATTTATGAACCGAGTCAGCTATCGAGACCTGAAACTCCCGCGTACATAGGATGCGGTGGCGGGACTGCATGCCCTGTACCAAAAGAGCCTTTGCTATCGAATGCGACTTGCCACCACCGCGGCCACCGTGAAGAACTTTGTATCGGTGCGGCTTGAAAAGAAACTCGCACTTAGGCGGTAATCGAATCTCGATTATTCTTTTTTCTTCCCGAAGTTCACCACCACCGTCACGCCATGGCCCTTCCCGTCCTCTTGACTGATCGACACACTGCTGGCTTGCTCCGGTTCCGCCAGAGCGATCACTGTCTTGGCTGCTGACAGTCGGACAGACCCCTCCTCTGCTAACTCCATCTCCCTGGCTATCCTCCGTACGGCTTTCGGTACAAGTGGGCGACATAGCTCCTGGGCTCCGACGTACTTCCGCACCAGGTCGTGAAGCCTTGGCCCGCCTTTTGGGTTCCCGCTTTGCCCTTTTTTCCATGGCATTGTCGTCAGTCACAATCTCGCCGATCTCTGGCGAATTTTCTGAATTATACGCCACTCGCGCGACAAGACTCACTCGCCGTTGATATTTATGGCCGCCGCCCAGCGCTTTATTGCGACCCGCAACCTAGACTCGCATCGCCGGTAATCACCGTCGTCCTCTGAGTCTGCATCTCTCAAGCCGATGGCCGCTTCTACAACGCGTCCCCATGGGGTGAGCTGCTCCCGTTTCGGCGCACTCATACACGACCCACGTTCTTTGCGCTTGTAGTGCATCGGGCACCAAGGGTGTCCTGGCTGTGCTCGGTCTTCGCACCCGGGCCAGTTACAATATCGTTCACTGTTTTTTTGTGTCTGTGACAATTCCCTTTCCCAAATCTCAAACGGGTTAGCAGTTGCCCGCTGTTTTCGGTGGGCTGCCGTTTGGTCAACCTCCTACTCACAGCAGGCATTTGGCGATAGCTAGTCGCCGACTGCGTTTGCTGCTTACCTATTTACCAAACTTTGCCGTTTCCTGCCGTCCGCTCAAAAGCCTCGCGCCACATCCGCCGATTGCCCGTGCACTCGCTCATGATCGCTTCACGCTCTACAAAAAAATCCCAGGCGTCGGCGCCCATTGCTCGCACGGCGTCGGTGATTGATTGCGGGCAGTCGGTCACTTGCAAATACCGTCAACGATAATCCGCGTCGCCTGCGCCTGTGTGATCTCTCCTCTCTTGACTCGTTGCCATGTTTCGTAATGCGGGTTCGTTTCGTCCAACGTTTCGTCATGAACTCCGAGCGCCGGCCGTGAGAGATCGGGCACAACATGGGCCGGGTTCTTCGCGTGCGCCTCGGCGTGCTCACGAACGAGAGGCGCTGGCGGGCAAAACTGCGTTGACGCTTTTGACGCCGAGGTAATTGCAAGCCGGATCGCGTGCTCGTGCATGTCGCTCAGGTCCTCCCAATACGCAATCGCCGTGAGTTCACTTGCCAAGCAGTTTGGGTACTTGGCGACCATCATCGCGATCGCCTTCGCAAACCAAGCCGGCATTCCGTTCGTCCTCTGCGATTCTTGCATTGTATGCCTCTGCGCCTCTCATAATCGCGTGGATGCTCGCCTGTGCCTTGTTCATTGGCTGCCGAAACCCGCCTGAGTCCTTGCCTTGCAACCATGACGCCTCGAATCCTCTCCATCCTCGACGCATGCACGTCACGAGCGCATCTTCAAGGCCGATCCCTGCCTTCTCGGCTTCGCGCTCGAATGTCTTGATTACCGTCTCGGTCACAGGAGCCCGTTGCGATTTCCGGTGGGTCAGGAAATCATCCCATGTTTGATCGGTAACGCCCGCAGGGCGCTGAGCTTGTGTTGTCTTTCGTTTTTTTGGTGGTGTTATGGTCTGGTCGGTCTGGTCGGTCTGGTCGGTCTGGTCGGTCTGGTCGGTCTGGTCGGTCCCCGCACAGTGCTCTTTAGTGCGCACTGGTGCGCACGCGTTCGCACTATCACGTGCTGCCTTCTTCTTATCACGTGACAGTCGAGCCCTTCCTGCGGCCTTGAGCGAGCCTGCAAACTCATCCCAATCATGGATATGGAGCGAACCGTTGATGTCGTCTATTAGCTCATGCTTGATACATGTGCTGATAAATAAACCCGGCTCACCATCCCACTCAACAGCAAGCTCGACATCGTCTTTGTCGAACGAGTCAAGGCATCCGTCCGGGGCCATCCTCAACACCCACGTCCAGAGCACACACATGTGCCCGAGAGCATTGACTCTCGTTATTTTTAGATCGCGTGCGATTTTGAGAATTTTTGGGTGATCCCTCGCCGTATCGTGCAACTCAATCCACATCTCATCCTCTAAACATCCCGCCAACCTGGCGCGCGGACCCGCAAAGAACGCGACGCCAGGCGGCGAGAAACTGAAAATGTGTTTGACCTTGCGGGTCATCCCGACCCGTTACTGAATAGATCGC
>CAIMKZ010000073.1 GCA_903842065.1 uncultured Acidobacteriaceae bacterium
AGCGGGCGGCGTGCAATGCACGCCGCCCGCTTGTTTTCCAGATCGACCTGCCTACGCGGCTTCTCTCTCAAACACCGGCTTCACGCGGAACGCGTTCTCGCCTGCCGGAGTCAGTGTTACGCTCATGGCTCCCACCGCGCCCTCACGCTGCTTCTTCAGTTCCAGCCAGCCGCACAGCCGGCGGTCGCGGATCTCGCCCTCGCCGTTCCAGAACCCGGCCGGCAGTCCGCAAGAGATGCGCAGGTGGTCCAGTTCGAGCTCAAGCATCCCGGGCCTGGAACCGAAGAGCGTCCCTCCACTCTCACGGCCTAACCTCAACCCGGTTACAACGCTTCCTTTGCAATCGGCTTCGAAGATCATGGCTCACTCCAACCATCGGCTAACCGGCGCGATGTGACGGTTTGATAGAGACAACTCTCCGCTAGCGCGGAAAGCGCGGAAAGCGCGGCTCCAGTTGTTGTTAGACACGTGGACTGTTGACTGCGACCAGTAGAAAATGAAAGAGGAATTAGCCCGGCGATTCAGCTCAGTACAGCGAAATGCTGTCGAACCTTACTTACCTAGTATTCCACAGATGTTACTTGGAAATGTGACTGTAGTTTAAATATTGGCACTTTGGTGTGAATTTCCCATAATGATCGCCATTCTGCGGCAGATCAGCGCCAGAGGCAAACCAACACAAGCCGTCCAGTGCGTCTTCATCTCTTCCGGAGCGCGCCCCGGTAAGCAATATCCCTTTACAAACAAAAAGCCCGTTCTTCGCGAACGGGCTTTGCGTCTTGCAGCGGAAGGAGAAGCTTGTGAAATCATAGTAACCCAATTTAATCCAGTTAAGCGTAAGGCAAACATAAATATTTCGCGATCGCACCGCCGCCGCGCCATTCTCCTCCAGTGCCAGACCTCCTTGACGCCCCCCAACTCCCGGTGAAACCCTCAAATTAAAGCACTTGAATCCCACGAACCCGGCCCCAAGCCCTCGGCCGACCAGGAGCTGACGTGCTCAACGGAAAAGTCGCCATCGTCACCGGCGGAGCCAGCGGCATCGGCCGCGCCATCGCTCAGGGCCTCTCTCAGGCTGGAGTCCACCTGGTCATAGCCGACCTCAACCCCGAATCCGCCCGGGCCGCCGCCGCCGAACTCTCCGCCACGGCCGCGCGCTCAATCGCCGTCCAGGCCAACGTCATGGAATCGGCCGACGTACGCCGCATGATCGATGCCACTGTAGAGACCTTCGGACGCCTCGACATCCTCGTCAACAACGCCGGCCTCCAGCACGTCGCCCCCATCACCGAATTCCCCGAGGAGCGCTGGAATACCATGATCGGCGTCATGCTCACCGGCGCATTTCTCTGCACCAAATACGCCCTGCCGCACATGATCCGCAATCGCTGGGGCCGCATCGTCAATATGGGCTCGACCCAGGCCAAGGTCGCCACGCCTTTCAAGGTGGGCTACGTAGCCGCCAAGCACGCTATCCTCGGACTCACTAAGACCGCAGCCCTTGAGGTGGCCGAGCACAACATTACCGTCAACGCCCTCTGCCCCGCCTTCGCTCGCACCCCTCTCGTCGAAAAGCAGATCGCCGCCGTCGCCCTCCAGCACAACATCAGCGAAGCCGATGTAGTAGAAAAGCTCATGACCGGCCCCGCCGCCATCCACCGCCTCCTTGAGCCCACCGAGATCGCCTCGCTAGCCCTCTACCTCTGCTCCGACGCAGCCTCCGGCATCACCGGCGCAGCCCTCGACATCGACTGCGGCTGGACGGCACGCTGAAGAGCGCAGCACCACTCACGCCAGTTAAAATTCCCTTGTAGTTCCCCGGAGGTTCCCCATGCGCAAGTCTCTGCTTGTGCTTGCCCTGCTTGTCAGTGCAAGCTTCGCCCCAGCCCAGAACCCGCCCAAAGGCTTCTCAGGAAGCTTCGTCAGCATCAACGGCGACACCGTCACCCTTCAGGACAAGGACGGCAAGACCTTCACCGTCGAGATGACTCCTGGCTGGACCGTCTCGGCCAACCGTGCCGGAACACCCGCCGACATCAAGCCCGGCGACTTCGTCGCCACCACGAATGTGCTAACTAGCGAAAACTCCGGCAGCGCCACCGAGCTGCGAATCCTAGAGCCAGGCTACAGCCCCGAGCAGGGCACGCACACCCTCTCGCCCACCGACAGCCGCATGATGACCCACGGCACGGTAAAGTCCGCCACCAAATCCGCCGACGGCGTGGAACTCGAGATCACCTACCCCAACGGCTCACGCAAGCTCGTTGTAGCTGCCACCGTTCCGGTAACCATCTCCGACCCACTCGACAAGACCATCCTCAAGCCCGGGCAGATGGTCGTCGGCGTAACGCGTCCCGGTCCGGACGGGGTGCAGCGCGCCAGCCGGGTTCAGTTGCAGAACCAGTAGCACCGATCAACGCCAATTCTGCCGGCCCTGCACAGTCTCCTGCGCAGGGCCGATCCGTATGGAACGCTAGTATTTTTCGGTTCAATTCACGCCCAGCGGCACGCTTTGCTGGTACTCATCTGCTCCCGTGTAGTCTCCGTCGTCCTTGATTCGGTGTCGTAAGCAAAGAAATCCGGATTGCATGACTTTTCAGCTTTGTATATATGTGTTATATACAGATCATGGGCAAGAAAGACCCACTTGTGGCTTGCACCGGCTTCGACTGGGACGAGTTCAATGCCGTCAAGAACTGGGAGCGCCACAGAGTAACGCCGGAAGAGGCCGAGGATGTCTTCTTTCGCGATCCGTTCGTGCTGCGATCCGACCCCACCCATTCGCAACGAGAGAAGCGTTACAGTGCGCTTGGGAAGACGTCTCGCGGTAGAAGACTCTTTGTAGCCTTCACGATTCGAGGCACACGGATTCGGGTCATTTCCATACGGGATATGAACCAGAGAGAGAATTAGGTTTACCAGAGATATGAAGAAGCCGATCCCCAGGTTCAAGACCGAGGCCGAAGAGTTCGAGTTCTGGTCTTCGACCGGCCCCGGCGCCGACTCCACGCAGTTCGTGGACTGGTCTCAGGCCAAACGCGCTCGCTTCCCCAACCTCAAGCCCTCGCTGCGCACCATCTCCGTCCGCCTGCCCGTGGCCATGATCGAAGACCTGAAGATTCTCGCCAACCAGCGCGATGTCCCGTATCAGTCGCTGCTGAAGGTGTTTTTGGCGGAGAGGCTGGATACAGAGCGCGGATTGAAGCGGGCAGGTTAGGCTGGTATGAATGAAAGCCTCGCATAGATTTCGCATATCAAACGCGATCGGCGTCGCATTCATTCTCGTAGGTATACCGCATACGATTGCATTCGCACAGTCCCAACCAGAGAAGGGGGCCGCTCTTCCCCATGTAGCAAGCGCACAGGACCCGGTCTACCCCAAGATCGCTCTCGCGACGCGGGTCTCCGGCACGGTCCGCCTCCACGTCTCTACTGACGGAATGCGCGTTATAGCGATTGAAATAGTATCCGGACCTCCGATGCTTCTTGAGAGCGCCAGAAGTACCGTACAGTCCTGGAACTTTGAAAAGCACACTCCGACTTCATTCGAAGTAACCTTCGAATACAAGCTGATCAATGTGTACGGGTGTAAAGAAGTGGATCGGGGCGTAAGCCTTGATCTGCCTGCGCATGTTGAGGTTCGCGATGCACCGGGTACATGCATCTGGGACAAGTATCGGCGGCAGCAGAAGTTCCTTCGCGAACAGCATGTCTATCCTGTTGAACTGCATCTTTCAGTAGACGGAAACAGCATCGCGAATCCCTCTGAGGTAAAGATCTCCAGCGGGAACAACGTTCTTACATTGCCTGTAAGAGATGGCCTGTTCCTCGTGCCGGAAGAATTTGCAACAAGTCCAACTCTTACGTTCGAAGCAGTCATTGGGAAAGAGCAGATTCAGATCGGCGGGATACATGGAGGAACATTAAAGGATATCTGGAATATTGATCTTCCAACGTCTCTCCATCTTGGCTGGAAGTGGCGTCTGCGCGGGGTTGATCAGCACCACGGCTGCCGTATTAGTTTCGATCCGCTGGATGGCGACGGGATGGGAATGCAAGTAAGCAACTGCCGCAGGCCCCTACGCAAATGACGTAGCGCTTGCTTTCCGCAAATTCGTGAGGCTTGAAATCAAAACACTTCGGCCCAGCGGACTCAAGTCCGCTGGGCCGAAGTCATCTGCCATCCGAGGCGTGTCACAAACCCCAACCCGCCACGAATGAGCTAATAGCTAGAAGCTAGTAACTGTCTCTTACCGCGTCTTCGAGATCTCTTCCACCGTGACCGGATCGAGGAACGGCATCTGCGCGCGCAGTGCCTTGCCGACGATCTCGATCGGCTGCTTGGCTTCGGTCTCGCGGAAGGCCGTGAACTCCTTCTTGCCGGAGTTCAGGTCGCCGAGGAACCGCTTTGCAAAGGTCCCGTCCTGGATCTCGGTGAGAATGGCCTTCATCGCCTTGCGGCTCTCTTCGTTGATCACGCGCGGACCGCTGACATAGTCGCCAAACTCGGCCGTGTCGCTGATCGAGTAGCGCATGTAAGCCAGGCCGCCGCGATACATCAGATCGACGATCAGCTTGAGCTCGTGCAGGCACTCGAAGTACGCGCTCTCGGGCTGATAGCCGGCCTCGACCAGCGTGTCAAAGCCCGCCTTCACCAGCGCGCTCACGCCGCCGCACAGAACCGCCTGCTCGCCGAAGAGATCCGTCTCGGTCTCTTCCTTGAAGGTCGTCTCAAGCACTCCGGCGCGTGTGCAGCCAATGCCCTTCAGATAGCTCAGCGCCAGATCGTGCGCCTTGCCGGTCGCGTCCTGGAAGACTGCGATCAGTCCCGGTACGCCGCCGCCCTCGGTAAACACTTCGCGCACGCGGTGGCCGGGCGACTTCGGAGCCGCCATCGACACATCGATGCCCGCAGCGGGAACGATCGTCTTGAAGTGAATGTTGAAGCCGTGCGCGAACATCAGCATCGAGCCGGGCTTCAGGTTCGGGCCGATCTCGTCGGCATAGAGCGTCGCCTGCGTCTGGTCCGGAACCAGAATCATCACCACGTCGGCCCACTTCGCCGCCTCGGCCGGTGTCAGAACTTCCAGGCCCGCCTTCTGCGCCTTGGCAATGGACTTCGAGCCCGCCGCCAGACCAACCTTCACCTGCACACCGGAGTCCTTCAGGTTCAGCGCGTGCGCGTGTCCCTGCGAGCCGTAGCCGATGATCGCAACCTTCTTCGCCTGGATCAGCGTAAGATCAGCATTGTTGTCGTAATATGTCTTCGCCATGTTCGTAACTTTCCTCTTCTTTCAGAATGTCGTAAATCTCTTCGTGCTCTCTCGAACCGCAATCAATCGGAACCCTTGCAGCAACCTAGCCAACAAACCCACTAACTTGCTGACCCGCTTACAACGGCAGCGTCTCGTCAGGAACGTCCACAACGGCAGCGGACGCAGCCGCCTCATCCGCAGCCACGCCCAACGCCCTCACAACGCTGCTCACATGGTGGCCGCGCCGCATAGTCATCTTTCCGCTGCGACTAATCTCAAGAATACGCCCTTCATCCTCGCGCAATATCTCAATCAGCCCCTCTATCTTGCTCTCCACGCCCGTCATCTCAATGGTCAGCGACTCCGAAGTCAGATCGACGATCCGCGCCCGAAACACCTCGACCAGGTCGAAGATCTGCGCCCGGTTCTGCGGCGTAACCGCCACCTTCACCAGCGCCAGCTCGCGAGTTACCGTCGGCACCTGCTGAATGTCGTCCACATCGACAACATTCTCCAGCTTGAACAAGCTCGCCTTGATGCGGTGGCTGGCCTCGGCTGTAGACTCGCACACCAGCGTCAGCCGCGACAGTCCGGGCCGCTCACTGCGTCCTACGGTCAGAGACGTTATGTTGATATTCAGCCGCCGGAACAGCGAGGCCACGCGCGTCAGCACGCCCGGCAGGTCCTCCACGTAAGCAACAAATGTGTGCAACATAAAAGCAGCTCCCAGCTATTAGCTCTTAGCTACTAGCTCCTTCTGAGGCCCGAAAGCAGTTGAGCCTGTCCGAATCATCCGTCCCTGAACTGCAATCCCTTCAGAGTTGCCGCCAGGGTCCATATTCCGCAGTCACAGCTAAAAGCTAACAGCTAATAGCTGCTCTTCGCCTTACTTCTTCCCGCCCTTGCCCGGACGCCGAATCATCTCGTCGAGCGCGTTGCCGGCCGGAATCATCGGGTACACCGCGTCTTCCTTCTCCACCATGAAGTTAATCAGGAACGCGCTCTCAGTGCTCCGCGCCTCGTTGACAGCTGCCTCAACCTCGGCCCGCGTCCGCACCGTGCGCCCCGGAATCCCGTGTGCATCGGCCAGCTTCACAAAGTCCGGGCTCACCATCGGCGTCGACTCGTAGTTCTTCTCATAGAAGAACTCCTGCCACTGCCGCACCATGCCCAGGTAGCCGTTGTTGATCACGGCGATGTTGACCTTCATCTTCTCCTGCACAATCGTCGCCAGCTCCGCGGCAGTCATCTGGAAGCCGCCGTCGCCGGCGATCACCCACACTTCCCTGTCCGGGCACGCCGTCTTTGCGCCGATGCCCGCCGGAAGTCCGAAGCCCATCGTACCCAGTCCGCCCGAGGTGATCAGCGTACGCGGCTTGTCGTGCCGGTAGTACTGCGCCTCCCACATCTGGTGCTGGCCCACGTCGGTGGCCACAATCGCGTCGCCGCCGGTGATCCGCCACAGATCGTGCATCACGTGCGCGGCATAAAGATGGCCGGAGTCGGGCAGGTTCTTGATATCGCGCACCGCCGAAGCGCCCTTGCTCTCCTCGACCGTCTTCAACCACTCCGATCCGTCGCGCGGCTTAATGAGCGGCAGCAGCTCTTCGAGCACTTCGCTCAGATCGCCCACCAGGGCTACATCGATCTGGATGTTCTTGTTGATCTCCGACGGATCGATATCGATGTGGATCTTCTTCGCCTTGGTCGCGTAAGTGCTCGTCGAACCCGTTACACGATCGTCAAAGCGCATGCCGCACGCGATCAGCAAGTCGGACCGCTGAATCGCTTGATTTACCCACGCCTCGCCGTGCATGCCCATCAGGCCCAGCGTCAGCGGATGCGATGCCGGGAATCCGCCCAGCCCCATCAGCGATTGCGCAACTGGTATCTGCGCCCGCTCGGCCAGGGTCTGAATCAGCGCTTCGGCCTTCGACTCAATGATTCCGTGACCGGCCAGGATCACCGGCCGCTTTGCGTTGCGAATCAGTTCAACAGCCTCGGCAATGTCGTTCTTCTCAACACGCAGCATCGGATGCGGACGATACGGCCGCGGACACGCGGCAGCAAAGTTGAAGATCGCGCTGTTGATTTCGGCGTCCTTCGTAATATCGACGAGCACCGGGCCGGGCCTGCCGCTGCGCGCAATCTGAAAGGCGTGGCGAATCGTAGGAGCAATGTCATCGACCTTCGTCACCAGGAAGTTGTGCTTGGTCACCGGGAGCGTGATGCCGGTGATGTCCACTTCCTGAAAGGCGTCGGTGCCCAGCAGTTTCGATGAAACGTTGGCGACGATGCAGACCATCGGAGTAGAGTCGAGCATCGCCGTAGCGATTCCCGTAACCAGGTTGGTCGAGCCAGGGCCGCTGGTGGCAATCGCCACGCCCACTTTGCCCGAAGCCCTCGCGTACCCGTCGGCCATATGCGACGCGCCCTGCTCGTGCCGCACCAGAATGTGCCGGATGGGGAACTTCCTCAGCGCGTCGTAGGCCGGCAGAATCGTGCCGCCCGGATAGCCGAAGACCGTATCCACGCCCTCGCCTTCCAGCGTGGCCCAGATAATCTCGGCTCCCGTCATCTCTGTAGGCGTACTTAGATACGCCTGCTTCGCCTGTCCGCTCTCCTTCGTCGTCATCGCTACTCCTCGAAAACGAGCTATTAGCTTCTAGCTCCTAGCTCCTAGACAATTCCTCGTCCACTCACAGCTGAGACAATGCCAAAACCGAAACGGTCCAGCGTGACAAAAAGCTTGCCCTCCTCTAGCGGTAGCTAAAGGCTAGAAGCTGCTTCACCTAACTCGCAGCCAGCCCGCCTGGTCGTGCTGCTTTTCAAACCCATCGAGCGCCGCCGCATGTCGCAGCGTCAGCCCGATATCGTCCAGACCTTCCGTCAGGCAGTACTTGCGGAATGCGTCGAACTCGAACTTCGCCTCGAACCCGCGCCCGTCCTTCACTGTCTGCTCTTCGAGCGAAACCGTAAGCTGGTAGCCGGGGATCGTCTGCGCGTTCTTCAGCAGTTGGTCCACCTGCTCTTCGCTCAGCTTGATCAGCACAATGCCGTTCTTTCCTGCGTTCGAGTAGAAGATATCGGCGAACGTCGGCGCAATCACCACGCGGAAGCCGTAGTCGGAAAGCGCCCAAACCGCATGCTCGCGGCTCGATCCACAGGCAAAGTTCTTGCCGGCAACAAGAATCTTCGAGCCCTTGAACCGCGCGTCATTCAACACGAAGTCCGCGATCGGCTTGCCGTTCGGCGTCTGCCGCCAATCGAAGAACAGAAAGTCCTCGTAGCCGGTGCGCTCAATCCTCTTCAGAAACTGCTTGGGAATGATCTGGTCGGTATCGACGTTGGTGCGGTCGAGCGGCGTCGGAACAGATGTTAGTGTCTTGAACTTTTCCATTAGGCCTTTACCTCCCAGTTGCGAATGTCCACAAAGTGCCCCTTGATCGCCGCCGCTGCCGCCATCTCCGGAGAAACCAGATGCGTGCGTCCGGCGCGGCCCTGGCGTCCTTCAAAGTTGCGGTTGCTCGTCGAAGCCGAACGTTCGCCCGGTTGCAGCATGTCGGCGTTCATCGCCAGACACATCGAGCAGCCCGGCTCACGCCACTCAAATCCCGCCTCGCGGAAGATCTTGTCCAGACCCTCCTTCTCGGCCTCGGCCTTCACCAGTTGCGAACCCGGAACCACAATCGCCTTCACTGTCGAAGCCACCTTGTAGCCCTTGGCGATCTTCGCCGCCGCCCGCATGTCCTCGATCCGCCCGTTGGTGCACGAACCGATAAAGACCACGTCCACAGGCACAGTCCGCATGTCGGTACCCGCGGCGAGGCCCATGTATTCGAGAGCCTTCGCGAGGTTCTTGCGGTCGATCTCGGTCTTCTGCGAAGCCGGATCGGGCACAGGCGAGGTCACCGGAGCCACCATGCCCGGGCTGGTTCCCCAGCTCACATACGGAGCCAGCTTGGTCGCATCAATCGTCAGCTCGCGATCGTACTTCGCGCCCGCGTCGGAGGGCAGCTTCTTCCACTCCTCAACGGCCTTATCCCAATCCGCGCCCTTGGGCGCATACGGACGGCCTTTGAGATACGCGAACGTCTTCTCGTCAGGAGCGATCATGCCCGCGCGCGCGCCGGCCTCGATGCTCATGTTGCAGACCGTCATGCGGCCTTCCATCGACAGCGCGCGAATCGCCGAGCCCGCGTACTCAACCGCGTATCCCGTTGCGCCGTCGGTGCCGATCTCGCCAATGATGGCAAGAATAATGTCCTTCGCCGTCACGCCCTTGGGCAGCTCGCCTTCAACCGAAATCCTGAAGGTCTTGGCCTTCGACTGCGGCAGCGTCTGCGTGGCCAGAACGTGCTCGGCCTCGCTCGTGCCCACGCCGAAGGCCAGAGCGCCAAATGCGCCGTGCGTCGAAGTGTGCGAGTCGCCGCATACGATCGTCATGCCCGGCTTGGTAAAGCCCTGCTCCGGCCCGATCACGTGCACCACGCCCTGCTTCGGCGAGTCGATGTCGTAAAACTCGATGCCCGCTTCCTTGCAGTTCTGGCGCAGCGTTGAGATCTGCGTCGCCGCGATCGGATCGGTGATGTTCAGCCGTCCCTCGATCGTGGTCGGCACGTTGTGGTCAACCGTCGCAATGGTGCGATCCGGACGGCGAACCTTGCGCCCCGCCAGCCGCAGCCCTTCAAAGGCCTGCGCCGAGGTCACCTCGTGCACCAGCTGCAAGTCAATGTAGAGCACCGTCGGCTCGCCCTTCGGCTCAACGACTACGTGCTGCTCCCAGATCTTCTCGAATAATGTCTTCGGTGTATTGCTCATCAAATACAGCTCCTAGCTTCTAGCCTCTAGCTGCTAGCTCTTTCTCGCTCATCCAGGGTCTATGGCTCACATTCAGAGCCCTTCTCTTCAGCATTGTCAATGCGGCTCGACTCGGAACAATTAGCTGGTAGCTAGAAGCTAGCAGCTAGCAGCTCCCGAACCTTCGCGCCCATCTCGGTCGTCGACATCACGGTAAGTCCATCCATGTTGCCGCGCGCCAGATCCTTCGTACGGAAGCCGTCCTCAAGAACCTTCTTCACCGCCGTCTCCACCAGGACAGCTTCCTTCTCAAGCCCGGCCGAGTGGCGCAGAATCAGCGCGCCCGTCAGAATCGCGCCCAGCGGATTCGCAATGCCCTTGCCCGCAATATCCGGAGCCGAACCGTGTACCGGCTCATACAAATTCACCTTGCCACCGATCGTCGCCGAGGGCAGCATCCCGAGCGAGCCCGTAATCACGCCCGACTCGTCGGTGAGAATGTCGCCGAAGAGATTCTCGGTAACGACCACATCGAAGTCCCGCGGGCGGTTCATGATGTGCATCGCCATCGCGTCTACATACTGATGTTCGAGCGTCACATCGGGGAAGTCCTTCGCCACTTCCGTCACCGCCGCGCGCCACAACTGCGAAACCTCAAGCACGTTGGCCTTGTCCACGCTGCACAGCTTCTTGCGCCGCTTCTGCGCAAGCTGGAAGGCGACGCGCGCCACGCGCGTCACTTCGTCCTTCGTGTAGACCATCGTGTTGTAGCCCACGCCGGTCTCCTTGTTCCACTCGCGCGGCTTGCCAAAGTACGCGCCGCCCAGCAGCTCGCGGACAAACATAATGTCGGTGCCTTCGATAATCTCCGGCCGCAGCGGGCTGTTCACCGTCAGTTCCTTGAACGAGAAGCAGGGCCGCAGGTTCGCGAATCCACCCAGCGCCGCGCGAATCTGAAGCAAGCCGCCCTCGGGCCGCTTATCGGGAGCGAGTGAATTGAACTCGTTGCCGCCCACCGCGCCCAAAAGCACCGCGTCCGAAGCCACCGCCGCATCGAGCGTATCCTTGGGCAACGGAGTGCCGTCGTTCACAATCGCAATGCCGCCGATGCGCTTTTCAGTAAACGAGAAATCGTGACCGCCCGCCTGCGCGATCTGCTTCAACACCGCAACCGCTTCCGCAGTCACCTCGGGACCGATTCCGTCCCCCGCAGTTACCAGTACATTCAGCTTCATGCATGCTCTCTTCTGAAAAAGACTTAAAATCGGAATACCCTTACAGCTGTCAGATGCTTCAACCTACACGAAAAGCAGAAAGAGATACACCAACCCTCTCCCCACTACAAACCCCGCTGACTTGCTGACTAGCTAACTCGCCGCCTGACCCGCCGGCTTCCGCCGCTCCCGGATCCCGTCCGGAAGCAACCCGACCAGATCCTGGTCGTAGATGTTCTTCTTCCTGTCGGCCAGCGCTACAAACCGGTAGTACACATGCTGCAGCTCTTCGCGGCTCACTTCAAACCCAAGCTGCTCCAACCGGTGCCGCAGCGCCGCGCGCCCTGAGTGCTTGCCCAGCACCAGGCTCGTGCGCGACACGCCCACCAACTGCGGCGTCATAATCTCGTAGCACAGCGGATTTGCCAGCATTCCATGCTGGTGAATCCCCGACTCGTGCGCAAAGGCGTTGCCGCCCACCACAGCCTTGTTCGGAGAAGGCCGGAAGGTGATCAGCTGCCCCAGCACCTCGCTGGTCGGAAACAGATTTCCCATCACGATGCCGTTCGTCACGCCGTACTTGTCACCGCGCACATAGAGCGCCGCGGCAATCTCCTCGAGCGCCGCATTGCCGGCCCGCTCGCCGATGCCGTTCACCGTGCACTCCACCTGACGCGCGCCGTTCTGGATCGCTGCCAGCGAATTCGCCACAGCCAGTCCCAGATCGTCGTGGCAGTGCGACGAAAGAATCACGCCCTTTTCGTCGATCGCCGGAATCCGCTCCCGCACCTCGCGGAACATCGCGCCGTACTCCTCGGGAGTCGAGTAGCCAACTGTGTCCGGCATATTGATCGTCGTCGCGCCGGCCTCGACAGCCACGCGCACCATCTCCACCAAAAACTCGCGGTCCGACCGCGTCGCATCCTCGGGAGAAAACTCCACATCGTCGCAGAGAGACTTCGCCAGCCGCACCGACTCGCCCGTAGAATCGAGCGCCTGCGCCCGGCTCATCTTCAGCTTGTACTCAAGGTGCAGATCGCTCGAGGCCAGAAACACATGAATCCGCGCCCGGTCGGCAAACTGTAGCGCCCGCGCCGCTATCTCAATGTCTTCCTTCGACGCCCGCGCCAGTGATGCAATCCGCGGCTTGCGGATAGCCTGCGTGATCGTCGAGATCGCCGCAAAATCGCCCTCCGAGGCCATCGCAAAACCGGCCTCGATGATGTCCACACCCACCTCTTCCAGGGCATGAGCCATCGTCAACTTCTCCTGCGTCGTCATGGAGCAGCCCGGGGACTGCTCGCCATCGCGCAATGTCGTATCGAAAAAGAAAACCTGGTTGTTTGTCATCGGTTTGCCTGTCAGGGGAAGCCAGATCTCACTGTTAACTGTAACCAGTCTCTCGCAAAAGACGCGCATAACGCAAAGTTATATTTGTTTGTGGTAGTATAAATAATTGTTATAGCGGGGTTAGCGGAGCTAGCGGAGTTAGCGCTGCTAGTTCCCACCTCCGCTCTACGGGCCTCACGAAAATTCCCATTCACCACAACCAACCCCGCTAACCCCGCTAGCACCGCTAACACCGCTGTCTTCTATGGATCTCTCCCAGCTCGAAACCTTTCTCGCCGTCGCAGAAGAACGCAGCTTCAGCCGCGCGGCGGTTCGCATGCACCGCACCCAGCCCGCCGTCAGCCAGGTCATCCGCAAGCTCGAAGAGTCTATCGGAGAAGTCCTCTTCGACCGCGCCGCCCGCGACGGATCGCTGACCGCCGCCGGAGAGCTGCTGCGCGACTATGCCCAACGCCTGCTCGCCCTGCGCCGCGAGGCTTCGAGCGCCATCGAAGAGCTGCGCAGCCTAAAGCGCGGCCACCTCAACATCGCAGCCAACGAGTACACATCCATGGTGCTGCTCCCGGCCCTCGACGCCTTTCGCCGCGACTTCCCCCACATCGGCATCACCGTACATCGCTCGCTGGCCTCCCGCGTCCCCGAGGAGCTCGCCCGACGCACCTTCGAGCTCGGCGTCGTCAGCTTCCGCCCCGACACCGAGCAGTTCCGCTCCATAGCCATATACAACGACAGCATCGACTTCATCGTGGCCCCGAATCACCCCCAGGCTAAGGCCGGCCGGCTCTCCATCAAGGACCTCGACAAGGAGATCTTCATCGCCCACAACGTCGCCAGCCCCCTGCGCTCGCGCGTCATTGAGGCCTTCGAGCGTTACCGCACCCCCCTGCGTATGGAGATTGAGCTGCCCACCATTGAGGCCATCAAGCTCTTCGTCGCCATGGGCAACGGCGTCGCGCTGCTGCCCCACATCACCGTCGCCCGCGAGATTGAGACCGGCGCGCTGGTCCGCGTCCCCGTCGACGAGCTTGAGGTAAACCGCGTCCTGCGCGTCATCCATCGCCGCCAGGTCACGCTATCCTACGCCGCACGCGCCTTCCTGCTCACCCTCAGAAAACTCGCCCGAAGCCAGGGGAAACCCTTCGCCTTCCACATTGACCGCCAATCCTGACCCGTTACCCGCCCCAAGGCTTTACAATGCTGAAAGCGGGGTAGGGCCACGCCCAGCCCCAAAAATCGACTTGCTCGATGCCAACCCACGGGTTAGGCCGTCATAAGGATCTGGACCGAATGAAGAAGATCGTCGCACTCGTATTCCTGCTGGCCGCCTTCGCGGCCGCTGCCCGCGCTCAGGAGAGCCGTCAGGACATCAGCATCAGCGGCTTCGGCTATATCGAGCCCTATGTGGCTTCCTCGACCAACGTCCAGGTGCACTCCAATACAGGTATTGGCGCGCTGATCAGCTACCGCTACATGCTCACGCCCACGGCTGCTCTCGAAGCCAACTACGGCTTCGGCTATCAGAACAAGCTGCACTACTGGGTCAACCCCAACAACTACAACATTCCCGTGCGCACCGAAGAAATCTCCGGCGCATTCGTCAAGTACTTCGTCTTCAAAAACTTCAACCCCTTCGTTGAAGCCGGACCCGCAGGCATCATCTTCCTGCCCATCGTCAACTCCGGTTTGCAGACCCTTGACTCCAAGCAGCAGACCGAGATCGGCGCGCTCTACGGAGCCGGCGTCGCATACGAAATCAGCCCCAGCTTCGACATTCGCGCTGAGTATCGCGGCATCATCACCAAGGTGCCCACCTTCGGCAACCAGCAGTTCAAGACCAACAAGTGGTACAACATCTACGAGCCCGCCATCGGCGTCGCATACCACTTCTAAATACAGTGATCTGTTGTCAGTAATCAGTGATCAGTTGAAAAGCCCCGCCGGTTGGCGGGGCTTTTCTTTGCCGCAATACCTCCACTTGGCTCAGTTCTGACAACTGACCACGGACAACTGATCTCTGACCCTAATCCCTGTTCTCCCGATACCTTCCCAGCTCCTTCACCATCGCGCAGTGCTTGCCCAGCGCTTCAATCGCCGCTCCGGCCTCCGCGTTCGACCCCACCTGGCAGTCCACATAAAAGATGTACTGCCACGGCTTGCCCTGCACCGGGCGCGACTCGATCTTGGTCAGGTTCGTTCCCAGCTCCGACAGCTCGTTCAGCGCCGCCACCAGCGACCCCGGCCGATTCTCGACACTGAAAGCCAGGCTCACCTTGTTGGAATCCAGATCGCTTATCGCCTCGGCTGCCCGCTTCACCAGAAAAAACCGAGTAAAGTTCGCCGGGTTGTCCTCAATGCCTGAGAGCAGCACCGCGGCCCCGTAATATCGCGCCGCGGCATCGCTGGCAATCGCGCCCAGCTTCCGGTCGGCAGTCTCCATAATGTGCTTCACGCTGCCCGCGGTGTCGTAGAAGCCGCTGGCCTTCACTCCTGCGTGCGCCGAAAAGAACTTGCGGCACTGCGCCAGAGCCACAGGATGCGACAGCACCCGCTCCAGTTCCCCGATCTTCACGCCCGGAGCCGCGATCAAATTATGCCGAATCCGCAGCGGCATCTCGGAGAGCACCTTCACATCGTTATCCAGCAGCAGATCGAAGTGCTCCAGCACCGACCCCGCCAGACTGTTCTCGATGGGAATCACCGCTGCATCGACCGCTCCGCCCGTCAACGCCGCAAACACCTCCGCCGACACCGAACACGGCACAATCTCCGCCCCCGGCACCATCCGCATCGCCGCCTCGTGACTGAACGACCCCGGCTCGCCTTGTATCGCAACTTTCATGTGACTCCTGAAGCACCCTAATTCAAAGGATGAACAACCACCGAGAAATCTACCACTATCGAAATGTGCCTTTGTCTATCAGGATATTGCTTGAAAGTGTGGTCGGCACCATTATTGTTTACCGCCGTTCCCCGCATTAGAAGAGCCGTCTCGCAATGCAATAGCTCGCTGCCTCCACTGCTCCGCCAGTTCGACGTCGGCTTTACGGCCAGGCTCGTCAATACACTCCAAATCGGCTTTCCGGCGGTACATCAAATTTAAATAAGCCATGGCATCGAAATAGCCCGGCCTAAGATTGATCGCTCGCTCAAGCCGTTCCGTACCGTCCCTGACCAGTTCAGTATTTGCATCCTGCAATTTATGACAGGAAGATTCATCTTTGATGGCATTACCCAGGCCGTCGTCCTTCAGGCCTGCGTCGCCGAGTATCTTGTTGGCATTTCTGTAAGACTGTTGCCAGTCGATGACGCCGATTGTGTATTCTGCTTCAACATCTGCCGGGTCTTGCGCCACAACCCGCAATTGAAATTCCTTCGCCTGTTCGTATTCTTGTATCGCGTAATAAACAGCCGCAATCTGCTTCAGCGTATTTACATCCGAAGGCTTCTTCGCTAATACAACTTGAAACAACGCAATGGCCGCCTGAGCATTCTTGAGACTCTTTGCAGAAAGATCGTCTGGCACAACAAGCTGTGCATAGGTTGTTCCAAGATATAGCCGGGCAATATCACTGGATGGGTTGAGCGTTAGCGCTTTATCGAAGTCCTCGATTGCCTTGTCAAATTGCTGTTTCTTGAAGGCCTGTACACCCTTGTTCAACACATCTCTATACTGCAGGTTCTGAAAAAATGAGACTTTACTTTCCGCACCTTGGGTCACGGCGTTTGATTGGGATTCCGGTGGAACCGAAGCTTCGTTTCCAGTACCTGCACGCGCATCCGAAGCCAGTGGCTGTTGCGCCACAATGCAGCTTGCGCAAAGACCAAACAACAATACGATGGCAATGCGTGACATGAGTGAAGTGTGCACTATCCCTTCCCGCAGGTCAACGATTGCCTAGCAAACAAGTCTTCACGCGCAACCAACGCCAGCCAGACATTCGAATCACGTCAGATCAATCAGCTCATTTATCTCTTCGTTCGTCAGAGCAATTCGCCGCCCTGCCGCAGGAATTAACCCCTTGTCGAGGTTCAGCCTCCGCTTCGGACGCGGCGCCTCAATCTCGCGCGATTCCAGCTCCGCATCTTGCGCGCGATTCTCTCGATTCAACTCGGAGTCTTCCCTCATACGTACAACGATAGGAGAATCGCCACGTTTCGTCACCTCAATTCATGAGCCACTGATTGGGCTAGAAGCTAGGATCTAGCAGCTCGGACCTACTGCTAAAATCCAATCGCACCCCATTTCACCCCGAGGCCCCCATGCAATACCGCAACTTCGGCAAGCTCGACTGGAAGCCCTCCGCGCTCGGCTTCGGCTGCATGCGCCTGCCCGCGCTCGACACCCAGCGCGGCAGCCCCAACATCAACCAGCCTGAAGCCATCCGCATGATCCGCCACGCCATCGACAACGGCGTCAACTACTGCGACACCGCATGGCCCTACCACGGCGGCAACTCCGAGCGTGTCCTCGGCGCGGCCCTGCTTGACGGCTACCGCGACCGCGTCCGCATCGCCACCAAACTCCCCACCTGGCTCGTCCAGTCATCGGAAGATTTCGACCGCTTCCTCAACGAGCAGCTCGTCAAGCTTCAGACCGACCACATCGACTTCTACCTGCTCCACAGCCTCGGCGGCGCCATCTGGCGCAACAACATCCTCGCCCACGGCATCCTCGACAAAGCCGAGCGGGCGCTGGCCGACGGACGCATCCGCAACCTCGGCTTCAGCTTTCACGACGAGTACCCGGCCTTCGAAGAGATCCTCAACGGATCAGACCTGTTCACCTTCTGCCAGATCCAGCTCAACTACATGGATACCGAGCACCAGGCCGGCCTGCGCGGCTTGCACGCCGCAGCGGATATGGGTTTGGCAGTGGTAATTATGGAACCGCTCATGGGCGGCCGCATCGCCTCGCACCCTCCCGCAATCGGCGAAATCCTCGCCGGCCGCAGCCCCATCGAGCTGGCCCTCGACTGGGTCTGGAGCCTGCCCGAGGTCTCGGTAGTCCTGAGCGGCATGAGCAACTTCGCGCAGGTCGAGGAGAACCTCCGCCTCGCCGACGCCTCGCGCCCCGGCAAGCTCACCCCCGCCGACTACGACCTCGTCGAGCGCGTCCGCAAGGAGTACCGCTCCCGCATCCAGATTCCCTGCTCCAAGTGCGGCTACTGTATGCCCTGCCCCAACGGGATCGACATTCCACTCAACTTCGACTTCTACAACTACGCCCACACCTACGACGACCTGGGCTCGGCCCGCTACCGTTACAGCTTTTTTATGAAAGAGGGTCAGCGCGCCGGCGCATGCATCGACTGCGGCATCTGCGCGGACCTCTGCCCCCAGCACATCCCCATCCCCGAGTGGATGAAGAAGGTGCAGGCCACGCTAGGCTAAGCAAATAAAGCCCCACCGAAAGGCGGGACTTTTGAACACACATTCACTTAGGAGGGTGCCCACATGAAAAGTCTTCGGTTCCTATATGTCCTACTCATTGCTGGAACCATCCCGACGGTATCGATCGCCCAGAACACTTCGGCAACACTTTCCATTAAGCCAAAAGAAGCAAGGCCTATCATAGCGGCAGCAGCAAAGCTCAATTCATTGAATGACGATGCCGTTACGCCTTGGCACCTGGCCGCAACCTATTCGGAGTTCGACGACAAATCGAATGTCATCGACCAGGGAACAATCGACGTGTTCTGGGCGGCAACAAATCACTACAAGGTTGTGTATCAAGGATCGAAGTCTTCGTATATTTCCTATGTGACTGCAAGCGGAGTGAATTTCACGGGCGTACAACAGCCATCTCACATTTTGGCCTACATTGCCAAAGAGTTTCTACAACCGATTCCGTTCCCTGCTGACGTTCTGAAGCACTTCAATTTTCGTATCGATTCCAAAGTGATTCAGGCGATGGAACTCCGTTGCGCAACTCTTCTCAATCCCAAACCAGAAACCGAGGGTGGCTTTCTCACGCCTATCTATTGCCTTGACGTCGATAATCCAATCTTGCGTATTGGCAGTCATCAATTTATTACGCATCATTATGTGCGCAGCAATCACACCTTGTTCCAGGGCCGCTATATTCCGAATGACATTGCAATGGATGGCGACCTGGCACCGATCCTTCGCGTTCATTTGACTATTCTTGAGCCGCTTAGCGATATCAAAGCGGCAGACTACGGAAACCTGCCTCAGGTTCTCGGCTCGGCAGGCAGCCCTCCCTAGTCTTCTTGGACGTTGGTTCCTCCCCGACTGAGGGCAGGAGGCAATTCTCTCCCCCGCCCGCCTAACCGCATCGAATCCAACCCAAAACATAAGCCCCACCTTCGTTAACGAAGATGGGGCTTTTCTGACACCTGACCTGTCACCTAAGAAAAACATCCGCCGCCACAAACCCCAGAAACACAATCGCGATCACGCCGTTCATGGTGAAGAACGCCGCGTTCAGCCGGCTCAGATCCCTGGGCGAAACGATCGCGTGCTCGTAGCCGATCAGCACTACTACCGCCACAACTCCCAACCAGCCCCAAAGTCCGAAGCCAAACAAAAATCCGAACAACACCAGCAGACCCAGCATGGCCAAGTGCATCAGCCGCGCCGCCAGGAAGGCCGCGTCCAAACCCCAGGCCTGCGGCAGGCTGTTGAGGCCCGCTTTGCGGTCGTGTTCGAAGTCCTGGCAGGAGTAGAGAACGTCGAAACCGCCGGCCCAAAGCGTTACCGCCACGGTCAGCACCACGATCCGCCAATCCAGGCTCCCGCGCACCGCGATCCACGCGGCCGAGGGCGCAAGGCCCAGCGCCACGCCCAGCCCGATGTGCGACCAGCGCGTAAGCCGCTTCAGGTAGCTGTAACCCAGCAGCACCAGCAGCACCACCGGCGAAAGCATCAGCGTAAGCCGGTTCAGCTCCCCGGCGGCCAGCAGAAACACCGCCACCGCCGCCACGGTAAAGCCCAGTACGAACGACTTTGAGAGCAGCCCGGCGGGAATCGCCCGGCTCTTCGTTCTCGGGTTCTCGGCGTCCAGTTCGGCATCCGCCCAGCGGTTAAAAGCCATCGCCGCCGACCGCGCCGACACCATCGCCACCAGAACCCATCCCACAGTACGCCACGCCGGCCAGCCCCCGGCGGCCAGCAGCACCGCCGTCAACGCAAAGGGCAGAGCGAAGATCGAGTGCTCCCACTTGATCATCTCCAGCGTTATCCGTGTCTTAGCAACAACTCCCGCCATCGGCAAACTCCAGTTCTCACTTTAACTGAGCCACCTCACACCTAATCACTTGGTTAACCAGTAACCGGTGATACGAATCACATGAAGCCATGCAACGCCGGTGAAATGATGTGCCTGAACACCACTGAACGTACATCCATTTCCCCTGTGAGGTACTGTGTTAGTCCAATTTGATCCCTCTGCTTTTCTTGCCGACTCAGAATTACTCAGCGAACTGGAGAAGGTCGCTTCCAAAATCGATTGCCAGAGCGATCGTGTCCTCTTCGAGCAGGGTGATCCCGCGGTCGGGCTATATATCGTCGGCACGGGTACCACGACCATCTCGCTCACGAGCGAGAGCAACTCCACCATCATGAAGGTGGACGTGGTCTCCGGATCGCTCCTTGGACTGCCCGGTGTGCTCGGCAACCAGCCCTACTCGCTAACCGCCGTCGCACGCAAAGGCACACAGATCAGCTTTGTCAGTCTGATGGACTTCTCCGCGCTCATGGAGAGCAACCCCAGCCTGTCGCTCAAGGTGCTCCAGGTGCTTGCAGCCGAAGTCCGCACCGCCCGCCGCGCACTATACGAATAGGCGCGCGCGCCACGGCGCTCCTGCTAAACTCAACTCCAGCTATGCCACTGGCCTGCACTCTAGTTGCGATTGTTGCTTACCTGCTGGGATCCGTCCCTATGGGCTTTGTACTCGTGCGCCTCTTCCACAAGCAGGACGTACGCTCCAGCGGCAGCGGCAACATCGGCGCAACCAACGTACTGCGCTCGCACGGCAAAGGCCTTGGCGCGGCAACGTTTTTCCTTGACGTGCTAAAGGGCTGCATCTCCGTCTGGCTCGGCACCGCCATCTGGGCCTCGATCAGTGTCGCCTCCTACCCCGCCTCGATGCCCATGCGCGACTTCCAGGCCATCGCCGCACTCTTCTGTGTCCTCGGCCACATCTTCCCGGTCTGGCTCAAGTTCAAGGGTGGCAAGGGCGTCGCCACCGGATTCGGTGTCTTCCTCGTCTCCGCTCCATGGGCGGCGCTGGCGGCCATCTCGGTCTTCATCCTGGTGCTCTTCTTCAGCCGATACGTCTCGCTCGCATCCATTCTCGGCGCCGCCAGCTTCCCTGTCTTCGCATACTTCTTCGTCCTCGGAGACCGCCCCCTGTTCTATATCGTCGTGCAGATCGCCGTGGCCATCCTCATCATCTATAAGCACCACCAGAACATCGCCCGCCTGCTGGCCGGCAAGGAAAACCGTTTCGGAGCGAAAAAGACCGCATGAGCCGCATCTTCGTACTAGGTTCCGGAGCGTGGGGAACGGCTCTCGCGTTCTCGCTTGACCGCCGCGGCAGCCACCAGGTGAGCCTGTGGGCTCACAGCCTCGAGTTCGCTGAAGAGATTCGCAACGCCGGCGAAAACACCCAGTTCCTACCCGGATTTCCCCTGCCCGCCTCCATCGCCGTCACCGGCGAGTGTGAAGCCATCGCCGATGCCGACATCGTTCTCTCCGTCATCCCTTCGGAGTTTCTCCGTTCCGCCATCGCGCGCCTGCGCCCGCACATGCACTCCGGCCAGATCGTCGTAAGCGCCACCAAGGGCGTTGAAAACAACACCTACCTGCGCATGACCGAGGTCATCGCCGACTGCCTTGGGGAACTCAGCCTGCCCATCGGCGCCCTCTCCGGCCCCAGCTTCGCTCAGGAAGTCGCGCAGGGGCAGCCCACCGCGCTCACCGTCGCCTTTGCTGATACCGAGATCGCCGCCCGTATCAGAAAAGAGTTTTCCTCCGAGACCCTCCGCCTCTACACCTCCACCGACATCATCGGCGTCGAGCTTGGCGGAGCACTCAAGAACGTCATCGCCATCGCCGCCGGCATCGTAGTCGGCGTCGGACTCGGCTACAACTCCTCGGCCGGACTCATCACCCGCGGCATCGCGGAGATCACGCGCCTCGCCGTGGCCTGTGGCGCGAGCCGCGATACCCTCTCCGGCCTCTCCGGCGTCGGCGACCTCGTCCTCACCTGCACCGGCTCACTCAGCCGCAACCGAACCGTCGGTGAAAACCTCGGCAAGGGCCGCAAGCTCCCAGAGATCCTCGCCTCTCTCGGCGGCAAGGTCGCCGAAGGCGTACACACCACCCGCGCCGCCCTCGGCCTCGCCCGGCAGCGCGGTATCGAGATGCCCATCACCGAGCAGATGGAGCTGATCCTCAACGAGGGCAAGGACCCCCGTGAAGCCATCCGCAACCTCATGCTCCGCCCCGGCAAGAACGAACTCTAGCAGCTCAAACAAAACCTGTAGGTGCCCCACCCTCGCCGCGTCTTTGTTTTTGCGGCTAGGGTGGGATCCCCCCCCCCGACAAGCCCACTCCCATGCGTCAACCCAATAACGCACAACACCGTCCAATCGTTTAGTGGTATGTTTAGTCACCGGTAGAGACCCGAGGTACGATCCCGGGCCGCCGGCTTTGAGTTCGATATTTTGAGGAGGACATTATGAGCAGGCTATTTCGCGCATCCACCGTTTTTTCTACCGTAGTCTGTCTGGTGCTATCCGCCTTCGCCGCCGTAGCGCCAGCCCAGTCCAGCGCCTCGCTCGACAAGCACTCCCGCAAGATATACAACAAGCTCGCCAATTACCCCTCCGGGAAGTACCTCCACCTGGTCCTCATCAACGCTCCCGACGCCTACGGCGCTCTGGGAACTCTCTCGGCTTCGAGCTTCACCTTTTCAGACGCCGAATCGAACAAAACCGCCACCTTCCGCTACTCCGACGTCGACCGCATCAAGACCGACCGGCAGACCATCGGCAAGGGTTCTGAGCCCCGCCGTATCAAGCACCTCGTTCCCATCGCCATCACCGCCGCCGCCGTAGCCGCCGGCGCGCTCACCTACCAGGCGATGAAATAAGCGGAAACAGCGGGGTTAGCGGAACTAGCGGAGTTAGCGGGGTTGGCCTGCCACCGTATCTGCCTTCGTCAGACACCAGTGCGGTACTACGCTTTGGCCGCTACCGTTGTCGGGCCACTTCACCCCCTAACACCGCTAACTCCGCTAGTTCCACTAACCCCGCTGTCTCTACCAACCTGCTACCCTGAAGTAGAGACCCCTAGCGGAGCAGCGGCCAGCCATGTTTCACACTACAGAAGACATACGAATTAAACGGACGACCGTCGTCCTGCCCCCGATCTTCCTTGAGGAAGAGCGCCCAACCAGCGAAGCCGCCACCGAGACCATCTTCTCCGCGCGCGCCGCTGTTGCCGAAATCCTCAACGGACGCGACGACCGCCTCATCGTCCTCGCCGGACCCTGCTCCATCCACGACGTCAAGGCCGCCCGCGAGTACGGCGAGCTGCTCCACAAGGCCGCGCAGGCCCACTCCCGCGACCTGCTCGTCCTCATGCGCGTCTACTTTGAGAAGCCCCGCACCACCATCGGGTGGAAGGGCCTCATCAACGATCCCCACCTCGACCAGTCCTACAAGATCAACGACGGACTCCGCCTGGCCCGCAACCTGCTCCTCGATCTCGCCGAAATGGGCGTCGCCACCGGCACCGAGTTCCTCGACATGATCTCGCCCCAGTACATCGCCGGACTCGTCGCATGGGGCGCAATCGGCGCACGCACCTCAGAGAGCCAGGTCCACCGCGAGTTGGTCAGCGGCGTCTCCTGCCCTGTCGGATTCAAAAACGGAACCTCGGGCGACGTCCAGGTAGCCATCGACGGCGTGCTCTCGGCCGGCTACTCCCACACCTTCCTCGGCCACACCAAGCACGGCCAGTCGGCCATCTTCATGACCAACGGCAATCCGGACTGCCACATCATCCTGCGCGGCGGTCGAAAGAGCGTCAACTACAACGCCGAAGCCGTCACTGAGGCCGCGCACCTCATGGAACGCGCCGGCATACCCGCGCGCATCATGATCGACTTCAGCCACGCCAACTCGGCCAAGGACTACCGCCGCCAATCCGACGTCTCCCGCGACGTCGCCGCCCAGATCGCAGCAGGAAACAAAGCCATCATGGGCGTCATGATCGAGAGCAACCTCGTCGCCGGAGCGCAGAAACTCGTCGCCGGCAAGGAACTGGTCTACGGTCAGAGCGTCACCGACGCCTGCGTCGACTGGCCCACAACTACGGCCATGTTTGACGAGCTGGCAAAAGCCGTACAGGCAAGGCGCGGCACAAAGTAGCGTTATCGATTTTCACCCACCACAAATCTGGGTGCCCCAGGTCTGGATTTTCAGACCTGGGAAAGAACAACCCCAAACCCGTCTCTTCCAACCCCACTACAAATCTGAGGACCGGGGATTCACCAACCCACGCCAGCCGCTTCTCGCCTGCCCGCAAGCGAAATCGCCCCATCCGCTGATTGACCAGCGCTCCCACGGTTGCTAAACTTGAGAACGTAGCTTCCTGCACGGATTCCAGCAGTGAGTTGCGGCCGCCCTTCGGCTGCAGTCGCCTGCAGGTTTGTTCCAGGGACAGCAGAATCTCCGCTCGGCTCACGCCGGTCGGCCTGCGTTCGGGAAGAGCCTTGGCGAACTCGTCCGAGGGGACAGGCAAAAAGAACCTGTCATGAGGCGCCCATCGCCGTCATGATAGTCCCGGCCCGCAGGCCGGAGTTTGGAATCCCGGAGCTGGCTGTAATGTCTAACGTCGTCAATCCTGAACCCGAGAGCACAACCCTGAACACTGAAATCGAAATGCCAACCCTTGATCCTGCGACGGAGCTCGAACAGCCGTCGCCCGAATCCACGTCCACCCCTGAGACTGCCGCCACTGAAGCAACCCCTCTGGACGCCGATGCCACCCCCACGCCTGTTGCGCTGGCCGCTGAACCTGAAGCCGTCATTAGCGCTGCAGAACCGTCTGCCGTAGAAGAATCGTTCGCTGACATGAACGAAGACTTCTCCGCCGCACTCGAGGCCTTCGAGCGCGAGCAGGCTGCCGAGGCAGCCGCCGTCGAAGCCTACGGAGACAAGGTCGTCTCTGGAACTGTGCTCAAGCAGACTGAAAAATTTCTGGTGGTCGATGTCGGCCTGAAGAGCGAGGGCCTCGTCCCCCTCGAGCAGGTCACCGATCACACTGGGGCCATCAAGTTCAATCCTGGCGACGTCATCGAAGTCGTCATCGAGCGCGAGGAGCCGGAAGGCGGCTACCTGGTCAGCTACGAGAAGGCTCAGCGCCTTCGCGTGTGGGACACAATCGAGAAGGCCGCCAACGACAAGATTCCCGTCATCGGAACCGTCGTCGGCCGCGTCAAGGGCGGACTCACCGTCGATATCGGCATGAAGGCTTTTCTGCCCGGCTCACAGCTTGAGATTCGTCCCGTCCGCAACCTCGACGGCTATCTCGGCCAGCAGATCGAAGTCCGCGTCATCAAGCTCAACAAAAAGCGCGGAAACGTCGTCGTCAGCCGCAAGGAACTGCTCGAGGAAGAGCAGAACTCCAAGCGCTCCGCCACCATGGAGCATCTCGAGGAAGGTTCGATCCTCACCGGCACCGTCAAGAACCTCACCGACTACGGTGCGTTCGTTGACCTCGGCGGCATCGACGGACTCCTCCACATCACCGACATGAGCTGGGGACGCCTCACCCATCCCCGCGATCTGGTCAACGTCGCCGACGAGATCCAGGTCAAGGTTCTCAAGTTCGACAAGGACAAGCAGCGCGTATCGCTCGGCTTCAAGCAGCTCACGCCCGATCCGTGGCTTGACGCCTCTGAGCGCTACCCGATCGGCGCCAAGGTACACGGCCGCATCCTGTCGGTCACCGACTACGGTGCGTTCGTCGAGCTCGAGCAGGGCATCGAAGGCCTGGTTCACCTCTCTGAGATGACCTGGTCCAAGCGCCTCAAGCATCCCTCCAAGCTGGTCAAGCCCGGCGACATGGTTGACACCGTCGTCCTCAGCGTCAACCCCAGCGACCGTCGCATCTCGCTCGGCATGAAGCAGCTCCTCGACAACCCCTGGGAGAACCTCATTGAGAAGTATCCCGCCGGGACACAGGTCGAAGGCCGCGTCCGCAACCTCACCGACTTCGGCGCTTTCATCGAGATCGAAGACGGCATCGACGGACTCGTCCACGTCTCCAACCTGAGCTGGACCAAGCGCGTCAAGCATCCCTCTGAGATCGTGAAAAAGGGCGAAAAGGTCAAGGCCGTCGTTCTCGGCGTCGAGCCACAGAACCGTCGCCTCTCACTCGGAATCAAGCAGCTCCAGCCCGATGTGTGGGAGACGTTCTTTGCCACCCACCGCGTCGGCGACGTCGTCCACGGTAAGGTCCTGCGCACCGCCCAGTTCGGCGCGTTCGTTGAGATCGCCGAGGGCGTCGAAGGTCTCTGCCACGTCTCCGAGGCCGGCGATGAGCCGGGCGCGAAGCTCGAGCAGAACGCTGAGCACGAGTTCAAGATCATCAAGATCAACGTCGAAGAAAAGAAGGTGGGCCTCAGCCTGCGCTCCATCGGCCACGAGGCCTCCCGCGCACAGGTCGAGCAGTACAAAAAGGATGTCCACAAGCAGCCGGTATCCAGCTCCACCACCACCCTCGGCGACCTCCTCAACTGGCGCAAGGAGCAGGACCAGAAGTAAGCTCCTACATTTCGTCACAACGCAGAACGGCCACCCGCAAGGGTGGCCGTTCTGCGTTGCAGCTCAGATCGACGTGTGTGAATGCCGTGCCGCTGGTTTATCCTTGCGCATATAAGCATGACAACGCAGCCGGCGAGTGCCTTGACGTTCCGACACCCTCGGCCCGTTAGTCCGTTGTCTATGACAAGCAGCAACGCGCCTCCCGGCCAAAAACGCAGAGGACGGGAGTGATTGCAAACTCAACAACCGGCCAAAGAATCAGGTGGCTCAGGGGAAATTCAGAGTCCCGGAAGCAGCATTCCGGCCCACCCCCTGACGACACCCGAATGGAGAGGACGATGTACGGCAAGATCATAAAAGCGATGTCCGCTTTCATATTATTGACTGCTGTTGCCGCTTCGGCGCAGCTTCGCGTTGGCGTGGGCAAAGTGGATGTAACTCCGGATGAGGGCAAGCTGCCCGAGCCATTCGTCTCGATTCACGACCATCTGTTTACGCGCGCCATTCTGATCGAGAACGGAAAGTCTTCCGGCCTGCTGATGAACATGGACGTCGGGAAGATCTCCGCGGCCCTATTCGCGCAAATCTCGCAGGGCATCTCAAAGCAGTACGGCATCCCCGTGGACAACATGGTCATCTCCGCGGTGCACGACCACGCCAGCGTTTCATCGCTGGGCGGCGGAGACGCACTGAGCGGTCGTCCTGTCTCGCCCAATATGCAGGCTTTCATCGATAAGGTGCATGCGGGAATGCTCGAGGCGGTCAAACAGGCCAAGGCATCCTTGCAGCCCGCCGAAATCGGCTTCGGAGAGGGCAAGCTGCTCTTGAACGTGAATCGCGACGGCATCGATCCGAAGACCCGCCAGTGGAGCGAGAAGCCAAATCCCAACTTCACCTCCGATAAAACCCTGGCCGTGGTCGAGTTTCGCAAGCCGAATGGCGAGCCCATCGCCGTCTATCTCAACTATGCGATGCACGCCATCACCATGTTCCTGACTATGCAGATCTCCGGCGACTTCCCCGAGTCCGCGGAGCAGTATATTGAAAACGCTTACGACAACAACGTCGTCGCCATCTGGACCATCGCGCCGGCCGGCGATCAGGACCCTCTGTACCTCCGGCCTATCCTCAAGATCGGCGAGCAGAGAATCCGTCAGGAGATGGACCCTGCAAAGACCGGCGACGCGGCAAAGACGGAGTACTCGGCGGCCATGATCCGGCTCTTCAACGGACCGGTGCAGCGCCCGTTGCAGCCGATCGATCCAACGCTGGCGGCTCAGGCCTGGCGCGTCGTCGAAGCCATTGGGACCCTGACCGGCGAGGAAGCCATTCGCGTGATGGACGGCATTACCGGCTTCACCGGCAACGCAGTCATTCAGGGATCGTCGAAGGTCGTTTCTTGTCCAACCCGCCCCCGGCCGACCACGGCGGTTGGTCCCGGAGGCAGTCCGCAGCCAACTCCGGCAGCCAACGCTCAGGCCGCCCCCGCAGCCCCCGCGCCCCCGCCACCGCTGATGCAGATCAAAGTGGGAGCGCTGCGTATTGGCGATGTGGCCATTGCCCGCAACGACAGCGAGCTTTACAACCAGTTCGGCCAGGAGACAAAGGAGGGGTCGCCCTTCCGTAAGACTCTGGTTGTGGGTCTGGCCAACGGCGGCGGCGGTTATGTTCCTACCGATGATGCCTTCGGCCGCGGCACCTTCCAGGTGGCAGGCAACCGTCTCATCCAGGGCTGTGCGGAGATGGGCGTTGTGAACGCCATCGACGGCCTGCTCGAGCAGGACATCCTCAGCACGCCCGGAAATTAGCGTAATTCGCCCGGTCATAAGGCCGAATGCCGTTCGCGGCATTCGGCCTTTTCTTTGCTGGCGGTTGGCTCATCCTTGTTTTTTTCATCGGTAGTCCCGCCACCCATCTG
Source organism: uncultured Acidobacteriaceae bacterium (assembly GCA_903842065.1). Classification (GTDB taxonomy): domain Bacteria; phylum Acidobacteriota; class Terriglobia; order Terriglobales; family Acidobacteriaceae; genus Telmatobacter. Next base: position 28,338 of record CAIMKZ010000073.1, read on the forward strand.
TGATAGAACCATCAGTGAGAAATACAAGGGTGGCCGCTCGTTCGTAAAAGCCGAGCGCCTAGCCCATCGCTGTGATTCGCATGATTTCTTCAAACAGGACTCGTGGCTCAAAGCGTAAGGAAACGACTGCATCTTTCAGTTTCCGATGCGTGTATGCAGATGTTGAAATTGACTTTAAAGGAGATCGCAAGTGGCCAAGTTTAGCGTAGGTGAAGCAAATGGAATCGAAGTCAACTCGGATCGCCGCAACTTCATGAAAGTTGCAACGGTCGCCGGATTGGCCGGTGCCGTAGCGATGGCGCCGGTTCTCGCCGCAGCACAGCAGGCAGAGGTCAAGGACCCGGTGGCGCCCTCCGGACTCAAACCCGGCGCGGAGTTGGACAGCCGCTTCCCGATGACCTACGAGACGTCCGTGCCGGAGACTATGAAGCTGGCCGCGCAGTATATGGCCGCTCTCAGCCGCCGCGACCTGGGCGGGCTGGCCGAGCTGTTTCATTATCCCTTCGTGACCTACGAAGGGATCGACACCGTGATCGTAAACAGCAAGGACGAGCTGATCGCCAATCCGCCGCCTTCGCTCAACACCACGGCTAAGGGCGCCAACAAGATTCGCAAGGGCTCCTACGACATCCTCGATAAGATTGAGCTGTTGTGCTACACCCCGGTCGGCGCCGGCGTCTCGCTCAACTTCAGCCGCTTCGACGCCAACGGCAAAAAGCTGCAAGGCGTCAACGGCATCTACGGCATGACCAACAACGACGGCAAATGGGGCATCGAGTACATGTCCACCATCTTCCGCCCCGCCGATCAGCTGCACCTCAGCTACGACGCCGAGGCCTTCGCGCTGCGCTCCATTCACGACACCTATCGCGATCACGACCTCGGCCGCAAATACAACGGTCTGGACCCGAACTACACCACCGTGCCCGACATGAATCCCGGCAAATGGGGCGGCGTCACCGTCGGCTCTTACTCTTTCAACTTTGTCGGCAGGCCCGGGCAGTCCACCATGGATTCCTACAAAGTGAAGGGCGTCAAAAGCCGCCTGCGCGTCACTGAAGGCGGCGCAAACCCGAGCCCCAACCCCCAGGCAGCCGCGAATGGCGATGAACGATTCCGCAGCGTCTCCGGCGGCGGAGTCGGCAAATTCTTTGAGACCCTCGAGTGGGCCGACTCGCGCATCATCGCCGCGGATATGGAGAAGGCCCACGCCGTCTCGGGAAACAACCGCTTCATGGAAGACGGCACCCTGGTCAACAAAGGCGTTTATATGGTGGTTCTTCTCTACAGGAATGGCCGCTTTACCGCCTCTGATAACGGTGGCGGTATCTTCGGCCGTCAGATGTATCAGGACCGCACCAACGACCTGCTTCCACCGGAACTCTAAGACTTCGCCGGCCGCGCGCACACTGCTGCGCGGCCGGCACGCTTTCAAATCATCGGAAATCTCGAAAGGTACATATGCTTACAAGAAGAGCATTCTCCCAGGGGCTGGTAGCCAGTGGAACAGCATTGCTGGCGCAGACCGGCGGAAAGCCGTTGCCGGCCGGCAGCGCTCCGCCGCCACAAAAAGCCCCGGACCAGCGTTACGATCTGCTGATTCAAGGCGGCACCGTCGTCGATCCCGGGCAGGGATTGCACACACTGCTCGATGTTGCCGTTAAGGACGGCAAGATCGCCGCCATCGCCGCTAACATTCCCGCCGATCGCGCGGCAACTGTTGTCAGCGCCAAAGACAAGATCGTCACGCCAGGGTTCATCGACTCCCACGTGCACTGCTACGACGGCGTGGCACGATGCACCAACGCCGACCATTATTGCCTGGGCCGCGGTGTAACCACCGTCGTCGATGCAGGCTCGGCCGGCAGCGAAAACATCGCCAACTTTTACAAGTACATCATTCGCACATCGGCCACTCGAATCTACGCATTCGTCGACATCGGCGTGCTTGGTGTCATCTCGCTCGACCACTCCTACGACAATCCCGCATGGGTGAACCCCAAAGCCGTCGCGCAAGCCATCGAAACCTATCGGCCAGCCACCATCGGCGTAAAGGTGCGCATGACGGAGTCCGTCGTGGCCGAGAAGGATATCGACACCCTGAAAAAAGCCATCGAGGCCGCGGAGATCGCGCAGGTCCCCGTCATGGTCCACATCAACGGCCCGCACTCGCCGCTGCCCGATCTCTTGAAGCTCCTGCGCAAGGGCGATATCTACACGCATTGTTTTGCCGGCCGCAAAAACTTCATCGTCGATGCAGCCGGAACGGTACTGCCCGCCGCGCTTGAAGCCCGAGATCGCGGCATCTTCTTCGATACAGCACAGGGCCAGGCGCACTTCAGCTTTGACGTCGCCGAAAAATGCATGAAGCAGAACCTCATGCCTGACACCATCAGCACTGACCTTTCAAATCTCGCAGTTCAGCGCCGCATCTACGACCTGCCCACCATGGTCTCGAAGATGATGGCCATCGGCGTCGATCTCGACAAGGCCATAGCCATGGTCACCATCAACCCAACCAGGATGTACAACTTCGATGCAAAGATCGGCGCCCTGAAGACCGGCTACGAAGCCGATATCAGCATCTTCGAACTCCGCGAAGGAAACTTCGACTACGAAGACACCGAAGGCAAGAAGCGCACCGGCCATCAAAGACTAGTGAACAAAGCCGTCGTCTCGCGCGGTGAGCTGCTGATCAACGAAGTCTAGCCGCAGCCGTGTTCCGGCAGGCTCACTCGCCACTAGACCATGGGTGCCCCGGGTCTCGATCCTGAGACCCGGGAGGGATCGACCCTCAACCAGCCAACTCCGCGTGCCTCATCCTCGCGCAGCGAGGGTGGGCCCCACAAACTCCACCCCGCCCATCAGTTCTCCAACTTGATCTCAGTCAGCCTCTTCACTACCGCAACTTCCTCTGCTCCGCTCACCACGATCCGCACCGCAGTTCCCTCCGCATACTTCTTCGCCTCTGCAATCGTCTTCCGCACATGCGCGGGAAACCTCTCTCCCCGCGCTGACTCCATTGCTTTCTCGCCGAGTGCAAACGACGCCATGAAGCCCCCCTGCGACGGAGATAGATAGACAATGTTCCTCGCCTCCCGCTTCAGACGCAGCGCCCATCCGGCTTTGATCGAGTAAGAGTTCCATTCGCGGGTCAGCTTATGCTCCGCTGCCAACTCGGCAACCAGTTGGTCCCATAGAGCTTTGGCCGCGCCCAACGCCGTAGTTAATTCGCGATCAGCAGGCTCCTTTGCCTGACCGATAAAAGCGTTGCGAAAGGTCGTCGATTCCCGAGTTGCAGCAGTCTTCGTCATAACGAATCTCCAGGCGGGTGGCTCGTCCAACGCCTACCATCGTAACTCCCGTCGGGTGGCCCCGGTACTAGGAAGCCGGCGCCTCCACGAAAGCTGGGTGCCCCGTCCAAGCTCAGCTTGGGCGGGAGGCAACTACCTCTACCTGCCACTTCCGGTTCCCTCCCACTTGCCGGTTAATTCTCGCCCCCGCGTATCCTGAAACTACCGCCGATTCCACTCAAAGGAGGACCGAAATCCTCCCAACGCTAAGTCTTTTAGAATCTGCACTTGCAAAGTAAAAATAGGTAAACCATTTATTTTGATACTCTTACGCATTCAAAACGCCAACTTCTATTTAGCCACATAAACAGCCTATATTCATACACTTGCAAACATACCCTCTCCGCACAGTTCGCCCGTCAGCTTCTCCGCCTCCGCCACCCGCCCAACTCCCACTGCGGCCCCACTCCATCGACCGGCATTCCCTGTCCTACAGCTCTTGATGTAAACTTACCTCGCCCGACTTCCCTATGGGCACCGCATCCGAAAGGAAATTCATGTCCATCACCGCACAAGCAGTCATCGACCGCATCCAGCGCAAATTCGGTCCCGGCTGGGAGCCGACACCCGTCGACGCCTTCATGGCCGGCAAGCCCGACACTGAGGTCAAAGGCATCGCCACGACCTACGCGCCTACCCTCGACGTGCTCAAGAAGGCCGTAGCATCGGGCAAGAACTTCATCATCAGCCGCGAGTCCCCCTGGTGGGCGCGCTTGAACGCCTTCGGCGGCGGAACCCAGTTCCAGGGCCTGCCCTCGGTCTGGACCAACGGCCAGGACTACGTCCGTCAGGAGGCTGGCGCGGCCGAGACCGACGCAACCCTCATCGCCAAAAAGCAGTACATCGAGGCCAACAAACTCGTCGTCTATCGCTGGTTCGCCAACTGGAACGCGCAGCCTGTCGATTTCCAGCTCAAGGGTCTGGCCAAAGCCCTCGGTTGGGAGCAGCACTACAAGCCGTCAGGTGGATACCCCTGGGGCCACAACAACGGCTTCTTCGAGCTGGCTCCGGCCACCCTCAAAGACACCGCTCTGGCCATCAAGAAGAAGCTCGGCGTAAAGAGCCTCCGCATCGGCGGCAATCCCAACACCATCGTTCACAAGGCCGCTCTCTCGCACGGCATGTACTGGCTGCCCGACCTCCAGAAGCTCTACGCCGAGCCCGGCGTCGATCTGCTGGTCGTGGGCGAGCCCGAGTGGGAGAACGAACTCTCGCTCTACTCCTTTGACGTGGCCGACTCCGGCCAGAAGAAGGGCTACATCGTCCTCGGTCAGCAGGTCTCCGAAGAGCCCGGCTGCGCCGAAATGGCCGCATGGATCAAGCCCATCGTCACCGAAGTCCCCATCGAACACATCCCCGCCGGCGAACCCTGCTGGACTTCTAGCTAATGAGGAGCGAGACCATGAACAATCTATCGAGAAGAGAATTCGTCATCATGGCCGGCGCGGCCGCCGCGGCAACCCGGTTGCCCGCGCAGGCAAAGAAGGCCACCCTCACGGCCGGCGAAATCGTCGACCGCATCAAGAAGAACCTCGGCATCCCCTGGAATCCCAAGACCTTCCGCGACAAGTTCCACGTCGGCGGCCCGGAGATGGAAGTCACCGGCATCGCCACCAGCTTCGGCGCAAACTTCCGCGTCATGGATCTGGCCGTCAAACAGGGCCTCAACATGCTCATCGTCCATGAGCCTACCTTCTACTCCGACGCCGACGTCATCGACTGGGTCAAGGACGATCCGATGTACCAGTGGAAGCTCGACTGGGCGACGAAGCACAACGTCGTCGTCTGGCGCATCCACGACCACTGGCACGCCCATAAACCCGACGGCATCCAGACCGGATTCAACAAGCGTATCGGCTGGAACCAGTACCTCGTTGAAGGCAGCCTCACCCGCTGGAAGCTGCCGCCCACCACTCTGGGCGAGCTGGCCAAGTACGTAGCCAAGACCCTTGGCTCGAAGAGCGTTCGCGTTATCGGCGACCCCAATCTGCCGGTTACCAACTTCATGCGTGGCGGCCACCTGCTGGCACAGAACTGCACGGCCCTCCAGGAGCCCGTAGACGCCATCATGATCAGCGAATGCCGCGAATACGACTCATTCGAGTACGTTCGCGACTCCATCCTCGCCGGCCAGAAGAAGGGCGCAATCTTCCTTGCCCACTCGATGGGTGAGGACGAGGGCATGAACTACTTTGCCGAGTGGTCCAAGCCCTTCCTGCCCGAGATCCCGGTCAAGTACATCGCCACCACCGACGAGTTCTGGAACGTCTAGTTCACCTCTTCGCCAAACCCCAACGGCCGCCCTAAAGGGTGGCCGTTGTCGCATCTACATCCAGTAACGCGCAGCCGTCCTCTTGCCTGCCCGCCTGTTATAGACTTATGCCGCTCGGAAGAATCGATAAAACCTGTAACCGAAACCATGAGGGGAGTTATGACAATCACAGCTCAGCAAGTCGTAGATCGGATCAAGCAGAAGCTAGGCTCCGGCTGGAAGGACACGCCCTCCGACAAGTTCCTCGCCGGCTCGCCCGACGCCGAGGTCAAGGGCATAGCAACCACCTACGCGCCCAGCCTCGAGATGCTCGAAAAAGCCGTAGCCGCCGGCAAGAACATGATCGTCACCCGCGAGTCCCCCTTCTGGACCCGCGCCGTGCAGCCCCACGGTACCAGCCCCGGCTTTGTAGGCCCGGCCTTTGCCAATCACGTCTACGCCGAAGCCGCTGCCGCAGCAATGAAGGGTGGCGCCGCTCCGCAAGCTGGTCCCGGCAACCAGGCACAGGCCATGGCCGCCTTTGAGAAAGACCAAGTCAACGTAAAGAAGCACGAGTACATCGCTGCCAACAACCTCATCGTCTACCGCCTCTTTGACAACTGGAACGCCCTGGAGCCCGACCGCCAGATGCAGGGCCTGGCCAAGGCCCTTGGCTGGGACAAGTCCTACAAAGCCGCCAGCGGCACACCATGGGCCACCAACAACGGCTCCTTTGCCGTTCCACCGGCGACGCTCAAAGAAGCTGCCATCGCCATCAAGAAGAAGCTCGGCTCCGGGAGCATCCGCGTAGCCGGCCACCCCGACACCCACGTCTCGCGCGCCTCGCTCGGACACGGCATGTGCTGGCTGGCAGACTTGCAGAAGCTCTGCGCCGAACCCGGCGTCGACCTGGTCATCATCGGCGAACCGCAGTGGGAGAACGAGATCGGCCAGTACTTCTTCGACACCTTCGCCTCAGGCAGAAAGATCGGCCTCATCGCGCTCGGCCAGGAGGTCACCGAAGACCCCGGCATGGGCGAGATGGCCGCATGGCTCAAGACCTTTGTCAGCGAAGTTCCCGTACAGTGGATGCCCGAGGGCGATCCCAGTTGGATGCCCTACTAACCCGAGAGGAGCCCAAACCCATGACCCATCTATCGAGAAGAGAGTTCGTAGCCATGGCCGGAGCCACCCTCGCGGCCACTCAGCTTGCCCCCGCGCAAGCCCCCAAACTCACCGCCGGTGAGGTTGTCGATCGCATCAAGAAGAACCTCGGCATCCCCTGGAACGCGACCACCTTCCGCGATACATACAAGATCGGCTCGCCGGAGTCGCCCGTCACCGGCATCGTCTCCACCTTCGGCTCCAACCTGAGCATCATGCAGAAGGCAGTCAAGGCCGGCCTCAACATGATCGTCACCCACGAGCCCACCTTCTGGAGCGACGCCGACATCATCGACATGGTGAAAGACGATCCGCTCTATCACTTCAAGCTCGACTACGCGACCAAAAACAAGCTCGTAGTCTGGCGCATCCACGACCATGTGCACTCGCACAAACCAGACCTGATCTGGGCAGGCTGGAACAAGGGCCTGGGCTGGGAGAAATATCTGACCGGCAACGACCGCGGCTATGTCATCCCGCCCACCACGCTCAAGGATCTGGCGCTCTTCCTCGACAAGACTCTGCCCGCGGGGACCAAGAGCATCCGCTGCATCGGCGATCCCAACCTGCCCGTCACCCGGGTCGCCACCGGCCGCGATCTGACCAGCATGGGTATGGACGCCGACTGCATCATTTCCTCTGACTCGCGCGAGTACAACTGCTACGAGTACGCGCGCGACTCCGTACACATGGGCATCAAACGCGGCTACATCTACATCGCGCATGAAGCCGCCGAGGACGTAGGCACTCAGGAAGTCGCCAACTGGCTCAGGCCGCTGGTGCCAGAAGTCGAAGTCCGCTACATGCCCACCACCGACGAGTTCTGGGGCGTGTAATCTTTCATCACGAAAACAACGGCCACCTGCAAAGGTGGCCGTTTCTACTTACGATTCTCACTGCGCGGATTTCTGTTTGCCTTTTCTTGGCTTTCGCCGTACTTTAGCTGCACAGCGCAATTCACTCTATGGAGCAAACCATATGAATATGAACAACGATCCAGCCCAGGTCATGCACATCCTGGCCATCGTCTTCCTCTTTTACGGGTTCATCATCCTGATAGCACTCACGGCCATCATCATCCCCTCATGGTTCATCTGCAAGAAGGCAGGCTTCTCTCCGTGGCTGGCCTTCCTCAACCTGATCCCCATGGGCGGGCTGGTTCTGCTTTATGTGCTGGCCTTCTCTGACTGGAAGGTAGTTCCCGCGCCGCAAAATTACTGGCCGCAGTATCCCCCGCAGCCCCCGTATCCGCCCACACCGCCGCAAGTACCGCCACAGGCGTAAACGATTCCACCGCCGGGGAGTCTCAACTCCCCGGCGCATGTTCTCTTCTTGTTAGATTGCGGTTGCGGTCCGCAGTTCGCGCCGATACAGCACCAGCACGATAGCCAGCGAAACCACCTGGCAGATGCTCGCCACCAGAAACACGCTTCCCTCGCCGTACCAGCCGATAATGACGCCCGCCACGGGGCCGGTCAAAAACAGCGCCACGTCGAAGAAGATCGTGTAACCGGCCAGTGCCGATCCGCGATTGTGATCCTCTACGTGCCGGATCGCTTCCACGCCCAGCGCCGGATATACCAGCGAGAATCCAAAGCCCGTAAGCATCGCAGCCGCTCCGGCCAGCCACGGTGAACCCGCCCACCACAGCAGGAACATCGCCACCGCTGTCACCGACACGCTCGGAATCGCCACCCGGTATCCGCCCCACTTATTGATCGACTGCGCAAACACTCCGCGCATTACGATGAACGACGCGCCGAAAGCCGTCAGGCAAAGCGCCGCTCCGTTCCACTGTTTGCTGATAAAGTACAGCGCGATAAACGTGATCAGTACGCCATATGCCACGCTGCTCAGCGCCACCGCGATGCCGTGTCCGGCCACGCGCCCCAGCGATCGGAGGAATCCCTCGGGCTCGCCATGCACCGGCGCAACCGCTGCCTTGCGCAAAGCAACAATCAGGCTTACCGCGCCAAACACCGCCGTAAATATCCCGATGCCCCACAGCCCCCAGCGCGCGGCGAGCACCACGCCCAGCGGCGCGCCCAGTCCCACGCCTCCATAGGTAGTGATGCCGTTAAACGAGATCACTTTGCCCGTGCTCTCCGGCCCAAAGCAGCGCACGCCCCACAAAATCGCGCCCGTCGAACCAAAGCTCACGCTCATCCCCAGCGGAAATCGGCTCAGCACCAGCAGCATGAAGCTCAGCCAATGATTGCTCTCGCAGGCCGCCGCGCCAATCAGCAAAAGGCCGCTCACCACGCAGCAAGCCATGCCCAGCAGCACGCTCAACTTCGGCCCCTTCCGGTCGCAGATCATCCCCGCCCACGGTCGCGCCGCCAGAGTCGCCAGGCTCTGCAACCCGATCACCGTGCCCGCCACCGCCGCGCTCATCCCCAGGTTCAGATGCACGTACCCCGGCAGCACCGCCACCGGTATGCCTACCGACCCGTATGCCACCAACGTGAAGTAGAGAAACCCGAAGACCCGCCACGCACTGGCGCTTCCGATATCCTCCACGCCTTCGATTGCCCGTTCCTGCACTCGCTCTTCCATCAATTCGAGAGATTTGCCCGCTCCCGCCCATCCGGAGCCGCATATATCCAGTATCGCCTCCGACGCTGGGTGCCCCGGGTCCCTCGCATTTGGGGATCCGGGAAAGATCGACCCACTCTCTCGGTGCCCCACCCTCGCCGAGTCCACCCCGCTCCTCGGTGCCCCACCCTCGCCGCGCTTTTGTTTTTGCGGCTAGGGTGGGGTACACACACCGCAGTCATTTCAAAATCCTCACATCGCAACGCGGTAAAATCGTAGATAGAGCAACCATGCCCGATTCGACATCCACGCCCCTCGCGCCCCGCGTCCGTTTTGCGCCCTCGCCCACCGGCTTTCTCCACGTCGGCAGCGCCCGCACCTTCATCTTCAACTGGCTCTTCGCCCGCCACAATCACGGCACCATGATCCTGCGCCTCGACGATACCGACGTCGAGCGCAACACCGACGTCAGTGTCCGCTCCATCTTCGACGGCCTCCACTGGCTCGGCCTCAACTGGGACGAAGAGTACAAGCAGTCCGACCGCCTCGCCCTGCACCAGCAGGCCGCCCAGGACCTCTTCGCCAAGGGCCTCGCCTATCGCGACTTCACCCCCGCCCACTCCGGCGACGACAACCAGTCAAGCGCACAGGGCGCATGGCTCTTCAACCCCGGCATGAGAGAGTTGTCCCGCGAAGAGTCTGACCGGCGCGCGGCTTCAGGGGAAAGTTTCGCCCTCCGCTACCGCGTTCCCCGCGGCCTAAAATCGGGAGTTGCCCGCATCCTGAGCTTTGTCGACGGAGTCTACGGCGCGCAGTCCAAAGCCGCCGACGAGGTTGAAGACTTCGCCCTTCTGCGCTCGGATGGAATGCCGACGTATCATCTGGCTTCCTGCGCCGACGACGCCGCCCTGAACATCTCCCACATCATCCGCGGCCAGGACCACCTCACCAACACCTACAAACATCTTCTGATCTTCGAAGGCCTCGGTGCCACCGCGCCGCACTTCGCGCACCTGCCCCTGCTCGTCGCCCCCGACGGCGCCAAGCTGTCGAAGCGCAAACACGGCCCCGTCGTCAGCGTCACCACCTATCGCGACTCCGGTTTCCTCCCCGCAGCCTTCATCAACTTCCTCTGCCTCCTCGGCTGGTCGCCCAAGAACGACCTCGAGTTCATGCCGCTTGAGCAGATCGCCGCGCTCTTCACCCTCGAAGGCGTCAACCGCGCCAACGCCGTGGTGAACTTTACCGATGCCGACCCCTTTGACCCCAAGGCCGTCTGGCTCAACGCCGAGCACATCCGCTCCCTGCCCGTCGAAAAGCTCGCCAGCGAGATCGCGCCCTTCTTCGCCGAGGCCGGCTACAACGCCACGCCCGAGAAGATCGCCGCCATAACCCCGCTCATCCGCGAGCGCATCAAGCTCCTCCGCGAAGCCATTGGCGCGGCAGATTTCTTCTTCCTTGAAGAGCTGGCCCCCTACGATCCCGCCGAGTTGATTCCACCCAAAGGCGGCGACGCAGCCATGGCCCGCCGAGTCCTCTCGCACGCGCTTGAAGTCCTGCCCGCAGTCACTTTCGACCACGACTCACTCGACAAGGCACTCCGCGAAGCCGCCGCCACGCTGGGCCTCAAAGCCGGCCCCATGTTTCAGCCCATTAGAGTAGCCGTCTGCGGCCGCAAAAACGCGCCCCCACTGTTTGAAACCATGACCGTCCTCGGCCGTGACGTCTGCCTCAACCGCATCCGCCAGGCAATCGAAAAACTCGAATCACTCGGCTAAAGACGCTCATTCACGTTGTTGTTCGGTTAACAGCCATCGGCGATTCACCATTCAACTACTGCGAATATCCGCCCAACTTCGATTAAGTTGTCAGCTTTGCAGCAAGACCCAGGGCCTCGGAGACGAATATCTCAATGCAGAACAAATTTAGTCTCATCGTTTTAATTTCATTACATGATAATTGAACGCCTCTTGCCCAGCCTTTATGAATGTATCAGTAATCCTCCTCGCACTATTCTGGTCCAAACCACTTTCTGCCATCAATTCGATGCCACTGCCAAGAAGTCGATCGGCTTCTTTCAAACATGCGTCTTTATCCCCTTTGTGCTCGATTCCTCTCTTATCTAGCATTTGTACAAATGCAACTTCACCAGCCTTATTACCAGCCTTCAATAATAAATCTGCTATTCTACTGGCTGTTACTGCAGGGATAAGATTATCCTCCAATAACCCAAATCCTTCAACGATGAGAGATTGCATTGCTTTGCAGTGTTCATCAGCGCTGGACAACTCTATCTTCTCTGCTCCTAAGAGATCGATTTCTGTTTTGGCAGTTTGCTCGACAGTGTGATCTTCCCTCAGCAGTTGCGTTGTGCAATTTAGTTGTTTATGAGGTGTACAAGTGACTTCATTGTTGGAGAAAGCCCCTGTAGATGAGACGTTCTTCCTAGATGAAGAATCTTGAGAGCTGCATCTGCCATATCGCAGATACCAAACGACAGCGCCCCAGCCAAGAAAGAAAAGTCCAAGTAGCATTCCGCTGGGCTGTCCTGCTGTCATCGCAAATACAAAACACATCCCGCCAACAGCGAGAAAAAGGCCTATATAAAGCTTGACTGGTATCACAAGTTCACCCCTTAAGCATTGTCATTTCCAGACTCTATCCAATACTTCATGCAGTCTTTCAAGGCCTTGGGCAGTCTCCTGCACGCTAAACGTGTGTGAAGCTGCTTTGAATGGCGGCTGATTCCAACCTTTCCTTGCCCGCAATGCACACGCAAGGCTCAAAAGTGTACCCTGAATTCCTGGATATAGTGAAAGACTCAACGATCCGGTGAATTTTTTCACAATCACTGGGTCCATCGAAACGATCCATTCCCTTACCGCGCCATCAAGCGGAAGACTTCCGCCCAGATCCACAGAGATTTGATCCTCTGATTCAACTTTGACCCATATTGTACATATGCTTGATAAAGGGTTCCCATCAGCTCCCTTTGCGGATTTCTTTAAATCAACCCGAAAGCGAGTCATTTTTTCAATCTTCGTAACGCGTCGATCAGGGAATCCGTATTCATCGAATAGAGCCTGTCTCAGGGGATAACAGGAGAGATTTTGCCCTTCAAAAAGGCTAGGCATGAACGGCACCTCCTTCGCACACATAGTATACGATCAGATTCTTGCCGGAAATCACCAGGAGATGCAGGTCAATTAGAGGCTAACAAGTTCCGAATTTCGGAAGTGGAAAGCTCCGCCCGGCAATGAAATAATGAAGTAAAGCCATGACTGACACGAACCCGGAAAGCACCGCCGCCAGCACCGAACCTCGCCTCTCGAACTTCCTCCGCGACATCATCGCCGAGGACGTGCGTACCAGGAAGTACGGCGATGCCACAATCCAGACGCGCTTTCCACCCGAGCCCAACGGCTACCTGCACATCGGCCACGCCAAGGCCATCTGCATAGACTTTGGCCTTGCGGATGAAGTCGGCGGAAAAACAAACCTGCGCTTCGACGACACCAACCCCGAAAAAGAAGAGCAGGAGTACGTCGACTCTATCCTCGCCGACGTGCGCTGGCTCGGCTTTGAGTGGGACCGGCTCTGCTACGCCTCCGACTACTTCGGCCAGCTCTACGAGTGGGCCATCCAGCTCATCAAGGGTGGCAAGGCCTACGTCGACGACCTCACGGCCGACGAGATTCGCCAGTATCGCGGCACTCTCACCGAGCCGGGCAAGAACTCCCCCTACCGCGACCGCAGTATCGAAGAAAATCTCGACCTATTCACCCGCATGAAGGCCGGCGAGTTCCCCGACGGGACAAGAGTTCTAAGGGCCAAGATCGACATGGCCTCGCCGAACGTGAATATGCGCGACCCGGTCATGTACCGCATCCTCCACGCCACGCATCACCGCACCGGCGACGACTGGTGCATCTACCCCATGTACGACTACGCGCACGGCCAGTCGGACTCAATCGAAAACGTCACGCACTCCATGTGCACGCTCGAATTCACCGACCACCAGCCGCTCTATCGCTGGTATATCGAGCAGTTGGGCATCTTCCCCTCGCAACAGATTGAATTCGACCGCCTCAACATCACCTATACGATGCTGAGCAAGCGCAAGCTCCTCCAGCTCGTCCGCGAGAACCGCGTCTCCGCCTGGGACGACCCGCGCATGCCCACCCTCTGCGGCATCCGCCGCCGCGGCTTTACACCTGAGGCCCTTCGCGCCTTCGTCGGCCAGGTGGGCGCATCGCGCACCAACGGCAGCACCGACATCGAAATGCTCGAGTACTTTCAGCGCGACGATCTGAACCACCGCGCCCGGCGCGCCATGGCTGTGCTGCGCCCCCTGAAGCTCGTGATTACGAACTATCCCGAAGGTCAGGAAGAGTTCTGCGAAGTGCAGAACAACCCCGAAGACCAGAGCGCCGGCACGCGCCAGGTTCCCTTCGGCCGCGAGATATGGATCGAGCAGGACGACTTCCGCGAAGTTCCTCCGCCCAAGTACTATCGCCTCTCGCCCGGCAAGGAAGTCCGCCTGCGCAACGCGTACTTCGTCACCGCGCAGAGCGTAGTGAAAGATGCAGCCGGCAACGTCGTTGAAGTGCACTGCACCTACGACCCCGCAAGTCGCGGCGGCAACTCGCCCGACGGCCGCAAGGTCAAGTCCACGATTCACTGGGTGTCATGCGCCCGCGCGCTCACAGCCGAGGTCCGCCTCTACGACAAGCTCTTCTCGAAGCCCGATCCCTACGACTTCCCCGAGGGCGGCGATCTGTTCGACAACCTCAACCCCAACTCGCTTGAAGTTATCGCCGGCGCAAAGCTGGAGCCCTCGCTCGCCGAAGCCAAACTCGACAACCACTACCAGTTCGAGCGCGTAGGATATTTTTGTCTGGATCAAGACTCATCCGAAACCAGAAAAGTATTCAACCGCACGCTCTCGCTCAAAGACTCCTGGGCCAAGATCGAAAAGAACGCCGGAGCATAACTGCCATGGAACGCCGGCCTCCAGACCGGATGTAGCGCGGGCCTCCGGCCCGCGCTTTTTCTTGCATCGCCAGCCGTTTTTGAACCCACGCTGCCATACATCTCATCCAAAAAAATGAGCCGTCTTAGGCACCTTCCCCTCGTGTTGAACCCGTATAACCGAACTCGTACCCGGAGGTCATTCATGGTCGGCGCCCGTAAAGCAGCCATCGGCTTCATCTTCATTACAGTTCTGCTCGACATCTTCGCCTTCGGCATCATTGCGCCGGTGCTGCCCCGCCTTATTCTCAACTTCGAGCACAGCGACGTGGCCCGCACATCGGAGATGATGGGCTGGTTTGTCACCACCTGGGCCGTGATGCAGTTTTTCTTTGCGCCCGTGCTCGGAATTCTCTCCGACCGCTTCGGCCGCCGCCCTGTCATTCTGCTCTCGAACCTTGGCCTCGGCCTCGACTACATCGTCATGGCTCTGGCGCCCACGCTGCCATGGCTGTTCGTAGGCCGCGTTTTCAGCGGCCTCACCGCTTCGTCGATGCCTACCGCCAATGCCTATCTCTCTGATGTGCTGCCGCCAGAAAAGCGCGCCAAAGCCTTCGGCATCTTCGGCGCGGCCTTCGGTATCGGCTTCGTTCTCGGTCCGGCGCTAGGCGGATGGCTTGGCGCCATCAGTCCGCGGCTTCCCTTCTGGGTCGCCGCCTGCTTCAGCCTGCTGAATGCCTGCTACGGGTTCTTCGTCCTCCCCGAATCTCTTCCCAAAGAGCGCCGCGCAAAGCGCTTCAAGTGGTCGAAGGCCAATCCTGTAGGCTCGTTGCGCCTGCTGCGCTCGCATCACGAACTCTTCGGCATGGCCGCGGTCAACTTCCTCGCCTATCTGGCCCACGAGGTCTACGCAATGGTATTCATCCTCTACTGCTCGGCGCGCTACGGATGGACCCAAGGCCAGCTCGGCGCATCGCTAGCTATGGTCGGCATAGCCACCATGATCGTCTCGGGCGGCATCGTCGGCTGGTCAGTGAAACGCTTTGGCGAGTGGACCTCGCTCTATCTCGGCATGGGCCTGGCCGCGGTTGGCTTCGTCATCTTCGGCGCAGCGTCCGCGGGCTGGGTCTTTATGGCTGGAATCGTCGTCAATGCCTTCTGGTCACTGGCCTCGGCGCCGTCGCAATCCATCATGACCCGCCGCGTAAGCCCCTCAGAACAGGGCGAACTTCAGGGCGCAATTGGATCCATGCGCGGCATCGCCATGATCGTTGGCCCGGGGATGTTCTCACTCACTTTCGCCTTCTTCATGCGTCCCGGCCACCTATTCCCCGGAGCGCCCTGGTATCTGGCCGCGATCATGCTGCTCGCTGCCGTCGCGATTGCGGCAAGAGTTTCGCCCGCTCCTGCATCGTCACAAAGGCAGGCTGTCGAGTTGAAGCCTGCCGAAGCCGAGTAACTCAAAGCCAATCTTGAACCCTCCTCCGCAGGCGTCATAAAAACTCCAGCTTGCCGGAGTGACTAAAGTCGCTTCTCCCTCCTCCCATCCCGGCTACTCTCACCTCTGTAAGGAAGACAAAAATGAGTGAAGCCATCGCCAATCAGGCCGAGCGCATCGAGACCCTCCGCCACGTCATCTCGCATCTCCACCAGGGCCACGATCCCGAGCAGGTGCGGGGCGAACTCCGCACCATCGTTCGCCAGACAGACGCTGTCGAGATCGCCGCCATGGAGCAGCAGCTCATCGACGGCGGAATGGCCGTCGACGAGATTCGCTCCATGTGCGACATGCACTCGCAGCTCACCCGAGAGATCCTCGTCCAGCGCATCGCCCCCGCTCCACTCCCGCCCGGCCACCCGGCCGAGACCTTCGCCAGCGAGAACATCGCTCTGCGCGGCGCAATCGCCGCCACCCGCAAAGCCGCCTCCGCGCTCGGCTCGCAATCCGAATTCGCGCCCGCGCTGCTGCGTCTCCGCCAGGAACTCCACTACGTCATGGATGTCGACAAGCACTACAGCCGCAAGGAGCAGGTGCTCTTCACCTTCCTCGAGCGCCACGGCATCACCGGCCCTTCGCGCGTCATGTGGGCCAAAGACGACGAAGCCCGCAAGCTGCTCGCCGATGCCGCAACGCAACTTGCCCAATGCACAACTCCACAGCTGGCCGCTGAAGCGCTGCCCTCACTCGATCGCGCCCTCGCCGCCGTCGAAGAGATGATCGCCAAGGAAGAAAATATCCTTCTCCCGCTCGCAATTGAAATGCTCACCGCCGAAGAGTGGGCAGAGATCTTCGAGTCATCGAAAATATTCGGCTGGTGCCTCATCGAGCCCGGCCGTGGTTACAAGCCCGCGGCTTCCCCAAAGCCAAACACCAACAGCAACCCGCTCTCCATCCTGCTCTCCACCGGCCATTCAACCATCGAGCAGTTGGAGGCGATCCTCTCCACCCTCCCCCTCGACCTCACCTTTGTCGATGCCGACGATCGCGTCGCCTTTTACTCCGAAGGGCCCCTGCGCGCCTTCGCCCGCACCAAGGCCATCATCGGCCGCAAGGTCCAGTACTGCCACCCAGTCAACAGCATCGGCCTCGTCGATCGCATCCTGTCTGAGTTTCGATCCGGCACCCGCGACGTCGCCGAGTTCTACGTCCACATCAAAGACCTGTATCTCCACATCCGCTTCTTCGCTGTTCGCGATGCATGCAAAAAGTACGTCGGCGCGCTTGAGATGGTGCAGGACATCGCGCCCCTCCAGCGCATTCAAGGCGAGCGCCGCCTGCTCGACGAGGAACTCGCCGTAGCCCGCGCATGAGCCCCGCCCCTGCTATCGCTGGCAGGGGCGGGAGTTTCCACTCTCTGACAAACTGTATCGAATCTCAAGGCGAGGACGACAACGAAGTATGAGCCGATTTGGACCGCAACCCGAAGGGCCGGGGCCACGCGAAAGTTACTAACAGACTCTGGAGATCGGCAGCCTTGAAACCGCCCCATCTCGCTGATCTGCTGGTCCGTATAGGCGTACAGCTGCTTGATCGCATCTGCGATCGGTGTTGCACCCAGCTCAATTGTTCAATTGGTGCGGAAGGCGGGACTTGAACCCGCAAGCCTTTCGGCGCCAGCTCCTAAGGCTGGTGTGTTTGCCATTTCACCACTTCCGCACAGCGGCGCGCGCAGAGTAAGGGCTGTGGATAAGAGCTCTTTTTCTGCGGCAAATCAAGTCTAGCACGGGCGTGGCGTACGTTTTTCCCGCGTCGGCGCTCCACGCAAGGGCATTGGATCGCCGCCTTCCCCTGTGATATATTTGTCTATGTGCGCTGGTTGTTTTCTCCACCGCGCACCTTCTTTTAGGTATGGACGCGTAGCTCAACTGGCAGAGCATTCGGCTCTTAACCGACAGGTTGAAGGTTCGATTCCTTCCGCGTCCACCATCCTCCAAATCACATCCTGATCTCATTCCGCCTCAGGCACTCCTCTGTATTTCAACCCCTCCGCCCCAACCCGCGTCAAAAATACCTGCTGCAACAAGTATCCCGGCGGTTGTATTCTGATCCGTCTCCGCAAACACTGCGGAGCGGGGGAGAATATGACGAAATTCGACTTGCCCGGCTGTAGGGCAAAAGAAGCAGGACGCAAGTATTCTGCGGCGAAGATGGCGCTATGGCTGATGCCGCTCCTCGCGGTTTCCATTGTTCTCGGTTGCCACCGCGGATCGAACTCGCTACAGGCTGCCATCTCGATCCAGCCCGCGAATCTCTTGATGTTCGCGCCCTTGCCAGCGGCTGCGCCCGCTGATGGCATTACGGCGGAGAAGGTAAATCTGGGCCGCAAGCTCTACTTTGATACGCATCTATCCGATAACAACTCCATCTCCTGCAACAGCTGCCACGACGTCGCCAACTATGGCGCGGACAAGGGTCATGCTGTCTCCATCGGACACATCGGAAAGCCCGGTGGCCGCAACTCGCCCACGGTCTACAACGCAGGCCTCCAGTTTGTGCAGTTCTGGGATGGCCGCGCTCCCACCCTTGCCGCACAGGCCTCTGGCCCCATGATGAACCCCGTGGAGATGGGCATGTCCGGCACTGACGCCGTCCTCGCCCTTTTGCGCACCAGTCCTGAATATCTATCGGCTTTCCGCAATGCCTATCCCGCAATCAAAGATCCGGTGACGATGGATAATGCCACCGACGCCATCGCTCAGTTCGAATCCCGGCTCCTCACCCCGGCGCCGTGGGACGACTACCTGCGCGGAAACGAGAACGCGCTGACAGCAGATCAGAAGGACGGCCTGCGCGTCTTTCTGCGTACGGGATGCGCCGCCTGTCACGCCGGTGCCGGCATGGGCGGTAACTCCTATCAGAAGCTGGGCGCATTCACCGACTGGCCCGATCAGAAGTCCGATACCGGGCGTCTGGCTCTCACCCACGAAGCCCGCGATGCCATGTACTTCAAGGTGCCGCTGCTGCGCAACATCGACCAGACCGGCCCCTGGTTCCACAACGGACAGGTTACGGCACTGGAAGATGCAGTCCGCCTGATGGCCCAGTATCAAACCGGCCACGAACTCAGCAGCCAGGATGTCGGCTCGATCATCAGCTTCCTGCATGCTCTCACTGGCCCACTGCCGGCTGAGTTCGCACAGGCTCCTGCCGGCGCCGCGACGCAGAAGGCTTCCGGAAATATCAAGCAGGGTGGCGCCGCCAACACAGCCGCCGGAAAGGTAGAGTAGCTATGCGCCGGATCATTTGGCTTATCGCAATCGTGGTTGTCGTGCTCCTTGTGGGCTCGCTCGTGGATCGGCCCAACTTCGACCTCACTCCCGCTAATCCCGCGGCTGGGTTCGATGCCCAGCTCCATCCTCCGCAGGCAGTCAGCGATGCGCTTCACAAGTCCTGCTACAACTGCCACTCTACGCAGGGCGAGATTCCCTGGTACGCGCACGTCTGGCCGGCCTCTGTCCTGGTGCAGAACGACATTCGCCAGGGCCGCACCTACATGGACCTCTCCAACTGGAGCAACCTCAGCCCGGAGATGTCGCGCATTCGCCTGATTGACTCCTGCCGCATGATGAAAGAAGCCAAGATGCCGCCCGCGATCTACCGCCCCCTGCATCCAGGCGCCGCCCAATCCGCGCAAGAGGCCGATGCCTTCTGCGCCTGGGTCAACACTCAAGCAGCGAATCCGGCGATCGCCGCGCTTCGTTGAGTACGAGAAATCAACAGCCCCCGGCATCTCATGATGAGCCGGGGGCTGTTGCATACTTGCATCTGCTATTCGTCGTGCTTCTCGCTACGCATGGCGCAATCGGCTGACTCCGCGCCTCTACAGAATCTTCTTTCCAAACGCCGAACATGCCAGCTCCACGGCCAGATCGGCCGTCCGGTTGTGCTCGTCGATCACCGGATTCACCTCCACAATCTCGAAGCTGACCATCCGTCCGTGATCGGCTACAATCTCCATCGCCAGATGCGCCTCGCGATACGTCGCCCCGCCGCGCACCGGCGTGCCCACGCCCGGCGCATCCTCCGGATCGATCCAGTCCATGTCCAGCGATACATGATATCCAGAGGTCCCCCGCCCCGCCGCCCTCAGAGCCTCCTCCATCACCGTTCGCATCCCGCGCTCGTCGATATCGCGCATCGTGTACACCTCGGCCATTCCCGCGCGGCGAATGTTCTCGCGCTCGGCCTCGTCGATGTCGCGCACCCCAATCAGCACCGCGTTCTCCGGCGCAACCTTCGGCGCGAAGTGATAAATATTGCACAGCGCCTCCGGCCCCAGTCCCAGCAGCGCCGCCAGCGGCATCCCGTGTACGTTGCCCGAAGGCGATGTCTCCGGCGTGTTGATGTCGGAGTGCGCGTCGAACCACAGCAGCCCGATCTTCTCCCCCCGCTCGCGAAAGTGCGCGGCCACACCCGACACGCTCCCCGCAGCCAGCGAGTGATCCCCGCCCAGCACCAGCGGCGTCGCACCCTCATCAAGTGCTTTTTTCACCGCCTCGGCAGTCCGCGTACAAGTCCGAGCAATCTCTCTTAGATACCGCGCCTTCCTGCTGCCCACCACGCGCGTCTCCACCACCTCCACGCGGATGTTGCCTGCATCGGTCACATGATGCCCCAGCGCTTCGAGACGCGCCTCCATCCCCGCCACCCGCATCGCCGACGGCCCCATATCCACGCCACGTCGGCTTGCTCCCATATCCAGCGGCACTCCCATCATCCGTATCCGCCGCCCGTGTGCATGACTTGCCGCAGGCTGCGTCTTTGCCGTGCCCTGAACTGCTTTCACACGCTTCGTCATACAAGCTCCTCTTCGCACTCAACATTAAACACCCGGCCCTCGACCCTCCGCAAAAAAAGAAGAGGCCCGGCAAAAGCCGGACCTCTCTGTTGTGCCACAGGTGCGAGTCCAAAAGGACCGCCCCACCGCAAGTGGTTACTCCGCCGCCATCTCCTCGGCTTCGCCTTCCTGCCGCATCATCTCGAGCTCGCGCTCTTCGGCCTCGCGCTCGGCGTGAACCTCGCGCTGAACCCGCTCCGCCGCCTCTTCAAGCTCAGGCGACAGCTGCACGTTGCGGTAGTACTCCAGACCAGTGCCCGCGGGAATCAAACGTCCCACGATCACGTTCTCCTTCAGCCCGCGCAGGTTGTCGATAGCGCCGTTGATCGATGCCTCGGTCAGCACGCGCGTCGTCTCCTGGAAGCTGGCCGCGGAGATGAACGAATCGGTCGAGAGCGAAGCCTTGGTGATGCCCAGCAACAGCGGCCGGCCGATCGCCGGACGGCCCCCGTTCGAGAGCACCCGCTCGTTCTCTGCCGTGAAGCGGAACCGGTCCACCTGCTGCTCCAGCAGGAAGGTGGTGTCGCCCACTTCGTCGATGCGCACCCAGCGCAGCATCTGCCGCACGATCACTTCGATATGCTTATCCGAAATGGCCACGCCCTGCAGACGATACACTTCCTGGATCTCGTTCACCAGGTACGATTGCAGTTCCTTCTCGCCAAGAACGGCAAGAATGTCGTGCGGATTCAGCGGTCCGTCCATCAGAGGATCGCCGGCACGCAGCCGCTCGCCCTCCTGCACGTTCACGTGAATGCCGCGCGGCACCGCGTACTCTTTCTCGTCGCCGTTGTCGGCCGTGATGTAGATCTTGCGCTGGCCCTTCGCCACTTCGCCGAACCGCACTATGCCGTCGATCTCGGTAATGATCGCCGTCTCGCGCGGCTTGCGCGCCTCGAACAGTTCCACCACGCGAGGCAGACCGCCCGTGATGTCCTTGGTGCGCGTCGACTCCTTCGGAATCTTCGCCAGCACATCGCCGGGGCCAACCTCCACGCCTTCCTCAACCATCAGGTGAGCGCCGCGAGGCAGCAGATACCGCTTGTGACCCTTCGCGCCCTTGATATTGATTGCAGGCTGGCGCTTCTCGTCCGGCGAGTCGGCCACGACCCATCGCGAAAGACCGGTGACCTCGTCTACTTCCTCGTTCAGCGTGATGCCTTCCTGCAGATCCTTGAACTGCACCGCGCCGCCGATTTCGGTCAGAATCGCGTACGTGTACGGATCCCATGCGGCCAGCAGATCGCCCAGCTTCACCTGCGCGCCGTCCTTGACGCGCAACCGCGCGCCGTAAACAACCTGGTAGCGCTCCTTCTCACGGCCACGGTCGTCCACAATGACAACGGAACCAGACCGGTTCATCGCCACCATCGTGCCGTCCTTGCTCTCTACCGTGTTCAGGTTGATGAAGCGAACCGTACCGTTGTTCTTCGCCTCAAGGCGCGAAACCTCGGCCACGCGGCTGGCTGTGCCGCCCACGTGGAAGGTACGCATCGTCAGCTGTGTGCCCGGTTCGCCGATCGACTGCGCCGCAATCACGCCGCAAGTCTCGCCCAATTCCACCAGGCGTCCCGAGCCCAGGTTGCGTCCGTAGCAAAGCGCGCAAACGCCGCGCTTCGACTCGCAGGTCAGCACCGAGCGGATCTTCACCTTCTCCACGCCCGCGCCCTGAATCGCCGAGGCAATGTCCTCGTCGATCTGCTGGTTCACATCGATCACAACGTTGCCGTCGTAGTCCTTGATGCGTTCCAGCGACACGCGGCCGATAACGCGATCGCGCATCGGTTCGATGATCTCGCCCGACTCAACGATCGAGCCAACGTAGATGCCTTCCATCGTGCCGCAGTCATGCTCGGTCACGATCACGTCCTGAGCCACGTCCACAAGACGCCGCGTCAGATAGCCCGAGTCGGCCGTCTTCAGCGCAGTATCGGCAAGGCCCTTACGCGCGCCGTGCGTCGAAATGAAGTACTCGAGCACCGTCAGACCTTCGCGGAAGTTCGACGTAATCGGCGTCTCGATGACTTCGCCCGACGGCTTGGCCATCAGTCCGCGCATACCCGAAAGCTGACGAATCTGCTGCTTCGATCCGCGGGCGCCGGAGTCGGCCATTACGTAGATCGGATTCATCGCGCCTTCGTCGTCCGCGCGCTTCATGTTCGAGAACATCTCGTCGGCAACCTGATCCGTCACCGCCGACCACATCTGGATCACCTTGTTCGAGCGCTCGCCGTTGGTGATGGCGCCGTCCATGTACTGCTTCTGGACCTCGATCACCTTATGGTCGGCCTCTTCCACCGTCGTGTACTTGCTGGCCGGAATCACCATGTCGTCCAGACCCACGGAAAGGCCCGAAAGCGTCGCGTACTGGAAGCCGAGCGACTTGATGCGGTCCAGCATGCCCACCGTCACCTCGAGTCCGAGGTTCTGGTTGCAGTAGTCCACCAGTTGGCCAATGCCCTTCTTCTTCAACAGGCCGTTGATAAACGGCATCCCTTCGGGCAGCGCGTCGTTCAGAATCACGCGGCCCACTGTGGTGTTGACGTAACCGCCCTTCAGTTCCTTGGGCTCGGTGTGAACCAGGTCCTGATCGTCGTAGGCCGTCGTCATGTCCAGAAGCTGACCCGTGTAGCGCAGCCGGATCGGCGAAAGCGTCTCCAGTTCCCTGGCTTCAAGCGCCATCAGAACCTCTTCGACGTTCGCGAACACGCGGCCTTCGCCCTTACCGCCCACCTTGGCCTTGGTCAGATAGTAGAGACCCAGAACCATGTCCTGCGTCGGAACCGTGATCGGCTGGCCCGAAGCCGGCGACAGAATATTGTGCGACGCCAGCATCAGCACGCTGGCTTCAATCTGCGCCTCCGGCGACAGAGGAATGTGCACTGCCATCTGGTCGCCGTCGAAGTCGGCGTTAAACGCCGTGCAGACCAGCGGATGAATCTTGATCGCCTTGCCTTCCACCAGCACCGGCTCAAAGGCCTGAATGCCTAGGCGGTGAAGCGTGGGAGCGCGGTTCAACATCACCGGATGGTCCTTGATCACCTCTTCGAGGATGTCCCATACCACCGGCTCCTGCATCTCCACCATCTCTTTGGCCTGCTTGATGGTCGTGCACTGGCCGGTCTGCTCGAGACGGTGATAGATGAAGGGCTTGAACAGCTCAAGCGCCATCTTCTTCGGCAATCCGCACTGGTGCAGCTTCAGCTCGGGACCGACAACGATCACCGAACGGCCCGAGTAGTCCACGCGCTTGCCCAGAAGGTTCTGGCGGAAGCGGCCCTGCTTGCCCTTGAGCGTGTCAGAAAGCGACTTGAGCGGACGGTTGTTGGCGCCACGCAGCACGCGGCCGCGGCGGCCGTTGTCGAACAGCGCATCCACAGCTTCCTGAAGCATGCGCTTTTCGTTCCGTACAATCACTTCCGGCGCGTGCAGGTCCATCAGCTTCTTCAACCGGTTGTTGCGGTTGATCACGCGGCGATACAGGTCATTCAAATCCGAAGTCGCAAAGCGACCGCCATCGAGCGGCACCAGCGGGCGCAGCTCCGGAGGAATCACAGGCAGCACGTCAAGAATCATCCACTGCGGCTTGTTGCTCGACTTGCGGAAAGCCTCAACTACCTTCAGGCGCTTGGCGTACTTGATCTTCTTCTGCGCCGAGGTTTCGGTCTTCATCCGCTCGCGCAGTTCCAGACCAAGTTCCTCAATGTTGACGCGCTTGAGCAGCTCCTTGATGGCCTCTGCGCCCATCATGGCCTTGAAGCCAGAGGGACGGAACTGCTGGTCCAGCTCGCGGAAGCGAGTCTCGTCCTTGATGATCTCCCGCTCGCGCACCGGCGCGTCGCCCGGATCGACCACTACATACGACTCAAAGTAGAGAATGCTCTCCAGGTCGCGCAGCGAGATGTCGAGCAGATGCCCGATCCTCGACGGCAGACCCTTGAAGAACCACACGTGCGAGCACGGCGACGCCAGCTCAATGTGGCCCATGCGCTCGCGGCGCACCTTCGATACCGTCACCTCGACGCCGCACTTGTCGCAGATCACGCCGCGGTGCTTCATGCGCTTGTACTTGCCGCACAGGCACTCCCAGTCCGTTACCGGTCCAAAGATGCGCGCGCAGAACAGGCCGTCCCGCTCTGGCTTGAAGGTGCGGTAGTTGATCGTCTCAGGTTTGGTCACTTCGCCATGCGACCAGCTCCGGATCTTCTCCGGAGAGGCCAGCATGATGCGAATCGCGTCGAAGTCGGTAATCGGGCTGGTAAGCTCAAATGGGTTCGAACGGAACAAGGCGACCCTCCAATTTCACTGCTAGCGGCTTTGCTCTCTGCTAGCTTCCAGCTTCCCCGGTCCGGGAAGCGTCGTTTGCGTAAATCACTCAATAACAAATCTGCGTTGCTACTGCTGCCAGTCTCTCCCCGATGTAGCTAGGAGCTAGAAGCTGGCAGCTAAAAGCTGCTCTTCTCAATCCGCCGCAACCGGCAACTCCGGCTCCGGCAACTTCTTCAGCTCGTCGGCGCGCTTGATCAGTTCCACATCAAGGCACAGCGACTGCAACTCGCGGATCAGCACGTTGAACGACTCGGGCACGCCCGGCTCAATCGCCGCCTCGCCCTTCACAATGGCCTCGTAGATCTTGGTACGGCCATACACGTCGTCGGACTTCGCCGTCAGCAGCTCCTGGAGAATGTATGCAGCGCCGTATGCTTCAAGCGCCCACACTTCCATCTCGCCGAAGCGCTGGCCGCCGAACTGCGCCTTGCCGCCCAGAGGCTGCTGCGTAATCAGAGAGTACGGTCCGATCGAACGTGCGTGAATCTTGTCGTCGACCAGGTGAGAGAGCTTCAGCATGTAGATGTAGCCCACCGTCACCGGCTGCTCGAACTGATCTCCCGTCATGCCGTCGAACAGCGCCGTCTTGCCGGAATCCGGCAACCCGGCCGACTTCAGAAGAGCCTTGATCTCGCTCTCCCGAGCGCCGTCGAAGACCGCCGTGCCGAACCACACACCGCGCTCCATGCCGGCCGCGACGCGGAGCAGCATCTCGTCGTCAAGATCGAGCAACTGCCGCAGAGCAGCTGTGCCCTCGAACTCCTTCTTCATCAGCTCGCGAACATAATCGGCGTCCGAGTTGCTGGCTACCAGCGCGGCCACCTTCTTGCCCAGTGCGTGCGCCGCCCAGCCCAGATGCGTTTCGAGAATCTGACCCACATTCATACGGCTAGGCACGCCCAGAGGATTCAGTACGATCTCCACCGGCGTTCCATCGGGCAGATACGGCATATCTTCCTCGGGAAGAATGCGCGCGATCACGCCCTTGTTACCGTGACGGCCGGCCATCTTGTCGCCCACCGAAAGCTTGCGCTTCATCGCGACATAGACCTTCACCAGCTTGATCACGCCCGGAGGAAGTTCGTCGCCCTTCTGGAGCTTCGACACCTTCTCGTTGGTGATCTTGCGAAGCACTTCGATCTGGCGGGAGGTCATCTCCTCGATCTCGTCGATCTGCTCGTTCACCCGCGGATCCTTGTCGGCATAGCGGATGCGCTTCAGGTTCTTGGTCGAGATCCTCTCGATCGTCTCCCTGTCAAGAACCGAGTCCTTGGTCAGCAGGCGCTTGTTCGTGCGCTCGTCGTGCAGGTCGGCCAGAACCACTTTGCCGCCCAGAATCGCGTCGAGTCTCTTCAAACGCTCGTCGGTCAGAATCCGGATCTCGTCGCCCAGGTTCTTCTCGAGCTTCGAAACATATTCCGCTTCGATCTGCTTGGCGCGCTCGTCCTTCTCCTGGCCCTTGCGGCTGAAGATGCGAACGTCCACTACCGTGCCTTCGATTCCAGGAGGGCACGTCAGAGAGGCGTCGCGTACGTCGCCGGCCTTCTCGCCGAAGATCGCGCGCAGCAGCTTCTCTTCCGGTGTCAGCTGGGTCTCGCCCTTCGGCGTTACCTTGCCCACCAGAATGTCGCCGTGCCCGATCTGGGCGCCGATGCGGATCACGCCGCTCTCATCCAGATCGCGCAGCGCATGTTCGCTCACGTTCGGAATGTCGCGCGTAATCTCCTCGGGTCCAAGCTTCGTATCCCGCGACTCGATCTCGAACTCCTCGATGTGAACCGAGGTGTAGTAGTCGTCCTTGACCAGCCGCTCGCTGATCAGGATCGCGTCCTCGAAGTTGTAACCGCGCCAGGGCATAAAAGCCACCAGCACGTTACGGCCCAGCGCCAGCTCGCCCTGCTCCGTGCAGGGTCCGTCGGCGATCACCTGGCCCTTCAGAACCCGGTCGCCCTCGCGAACCACAGGCTTCTGATTGATGCAGGTGTTCTGGTTCGAGCGCTTGAACTTGATCAGCTGATAGATGTCCGAACCGACCTCGCGCGAAAGCTGCGTCGGATGATGCTCGCCCTCCACGCGCACGATAATGCGCTCGGAGTCGACCGAATCCACGATTCCGTTGCGCTTGGCCAGAATCACAGCGCCCGAATCGCGCGCCGTCACGCCTTCCATGCCCGTACCCACCAGAGGCGCTTCTGCCACCAGCAGCGGAACCGACTGGCGCTGCATGTTGGCGCCCATCAGTGCGCGGTTCGCGTCATCGTGCTCGAGGAACGGCACCAGTGAGGCCGCAACCGATACTAGCTGCTTCGGGCTCACGTCGATGTAGTCCACCTCGGCCCGGTTCACCAGCACAAAGTTCCCCTGCCGGCGGGCATTCACCAGTTCTTCGGTGATGTTGCCGGTCTCGTCGAACTCGATGTTGGCCTGCGCGATCGTGTGCTTGTCCTCTTCCCACGCCGACAGATAAAAGCTGAATGGAATCCAGTCAATCTGCCGCTTGCCCGCCTTCTTCAGCTGCGCGTTCAGCCGCAGCATCTCGTCCTTCTCAATGTGGTCGCCCACGCGCAGGCCGCTCTCGCCGGCGTTCACAACCTCGATGTAATCGAGAATCATCGTATCCTTCACCTTGCGGTAAGGCGACTCGATGAAGCCGTAGTCGTTGATACGGGCAAAGCAGGACAAAGAACTAATGAGTCCGATGTTCGGGCCTTCCGGCGTCTCGATCGGGCAGATTCTGCCGTAGTGCGTCGGGTGAACGTCGCGCACTTCGAATCCCGCGCGCTCGCGGCTCAGTCCGCCCGGTCCAAGGGCCGACAGACGGCGCTTGTGCGTAATCTCAGAGAGCGGATTCGTCTGATCCATGAACTGAGACAGCTGGCTCGATCCGAAGAACTCGCGGATGGCCGCCATCACCGGCTTGGCGTTGATCAGGTCGTGCGGCATCGCCGTATTCAGCTCCTGATACACGCTCATCTTTTCCTTGATCGCGCGCTCCATGCGCACCAGGCCGATGCGGAACTGATTCTCCATCAGCTCGCCCACAGCTCGCACGCGGCGGTTGCCAAGGTGATCGATGTCGTCCACCGCGCCGATGTTCTTGCGCAGCTTCAGCAGGTAGCGGATCGTCGCATAGAAGTCGTCGGCCGTCAGCGTACGGTGATTGAGCTTGGTTGCGTCCTGGTTCTCATACAGCTTGATGTTGAACTTCAGACGGCCCACGCGCGAGAAGTCGTACTTGCGCGAATCGAAGAACATGCCCTCGAACAGCGCCGTCGCCGTGTCCAGCGTCGGCGGGTCGCCCGGCCGCAGCTTGCGGTAGATCTCGATCAGCGCCTCTTCCGGCTTGTGAATCGAGTCCCGCTTCAGCGTGTTCGTGATGATGTTGCCTACGTCGTCGCGATCCGGGAAGAACACCTCGATCGTCGTCGCGCCCGAGGCCATGATCTTGTGCAGACGATCGGCGGTCAGCTCGATATTCGCCTCCACCACCACTTCGCCCGTCGTCGTATCCACCACATCGGACGCCGTCAGCGCGCCATCCAGCTCCGCCGACTCAACCTCGACGTTCTGAATTCCGGCGTGACGCAGCGCCTTGATCGAGTGCGCCGTAATCTTGCGGCCCGAGTGCGCGATTTCTTCGCTGCCATGCAGTACCGCGTGCGCCGGCTTGGCACCCACCAGGTGCGTCGCCTTGCCCGCCTCCGTCACCGCCCACTGCAGCTTGCCGTCCACCAGGTTGATCCGGTCCACCGTGTAGAACGTCTTCAGAATCTCTTCGTCCGAACGCAGACCCAGCGCGCGAAGGAAGATCGTGCCCAGGAACTTGCGCTTGCGGTCGATGCGCACATACAGCGTGTTCTTCTGGTCGTACTCGAACTCCACCCACGAACCGCGATAGGGAATGATCTTGCCCAGGAAGTAGGTGCGATTGTTCGCCGTTTCAAAGAAGACGCCCGGCGAACGGTGCAACTGCGAAACAATCACACGCTCTGTGCCGTTCACAATGAACGTGCCGTTCGGCGTCATCAAGGGAATGTCGCCGAAGAATACCTCTTGCTCTTTAATGTCGCGGATCGACTTGTTACCCGTCTCCGGGTCCTTGTCGTATATCGTCAGCCGGACAGTCACCTTCAGCGGAGCCGAGAACGTCATGCCCCGCTCTTCGCACTCCTGCTGGTCGTACTTCAACTGCAAGCTCACCGGGTCGCCGCACTTGTTACAGAAGTCCGGCGTATTTTTGTTATACGTACCGCACTTGTGGCACAGCACGTCGCCGGGCGCAAACGGGTCCGTAATCACCATCGCTCCGCAATGCATACAAGCCGTGCGCAGGTGATGCAGTCCCTTCAAGTGGCCGCACTTGCACTCCCAGTTGCCGATCGAAAAGTCCACAAAGTCCAGCTGCGAGATGCCGCGGAAGTCCGTGATCGGAAATACCGACACAAACACCGACTGCAAGCCCGAGTCGTCCCGCTCGTTGGGCAGCTTGTCCATCTGCAGAAACCGCTCATACGAGCGCCGCTGCACTTCGATCAGGTTGGGAATCTGTGTTGCGGTAGGAATCTTTGAAAAATCGAGCCGGCTGCGAATCGCGCGCTTCTCTTGGGACATGATCACTCCTGAGACTCAGTGCTCTGGCCTGCCACCCTTACGGCTTGCCGTGCCCGCGCCCGGGTCTCTTGAGGCGCTGGCGGATTGCGATTGGGATCCCGAAAAGTCCCCATGGCTGGCATATCCAGCCAAATCTTGCGTTTTTCTCTCGCTCTTCGGCGCAACACAAATGCTTCACGCGGAAGAACCCTTAACACCACGCGGGCGCGTTGAGTTTCAGGCAGGCTTGCAGTACCTTCGGCCGTTGCGCTAGACTGCGCTCGTTAGCTGGTAGCTTCCCTGCGGCGTTTGCCGGACGTCTCCGGATTTGCCGCAGCGTTGGTGTGCGCCCGGGGCCGGGCGTGGGTCAAAAATTGTTGGCTGTGTTGCCGGGGAGACACGAAAGGCCCGTAAGGACGCAATGCCTCACGAGCGTGGCCCTCTGCCAGTGCTCCCATCCGAATTCACTTGCCCCGCTTGCGCTGATCCCAAAGCTCGCTTCTTAGCCGCTCGCCTGCCAGTCGATTGACCAGTTGTCGCCCTGCCGAATGCAGTTGCAAACCTCTGACCTGAATAGACTTACCTGCCAACCAGTCCCCGCCATGCTTCCCCCCGCGGAGCCCGGGCACTTCTCTCTCAACCCCCAGCGCATCCCCTGCCCGGATTTACCCCAATATTAACCGGGGCAGCCGGAAGAACGCGCAACCTTTATGGTAGCGCGTCCCGGCCAACCGTGCAAGTTCTTGGGTTTACTACTTGATTTCGACTGTCGCGATGCCGTCGAACTTCTTCTTGATCGTCTCGGCTTCTTCCTTCGACGCGTTCTCCTTCAGAGGCTTCGGAGCGCCATCGACCAGGTCCTTGGCTTCCTTCAGACCGAGCGAAGTCACTTCGCGGACTGCCTTAATCGTGTTGATCTTGTTCGCGCCCGCGTCCTTCAGGATCACCTGGAACTCGGTCTGCTCCTCAACCGCCGCTGCCGCTGCCGCCACGCCGGCTACTGCCACCGGTGCTGCCGCTGCCGCAGAAACGCCAAGAGCCTCTTCAAGCTCCTTCACAAGTGCCGCCGCCTCAAGCAGGCTCAGTTTGCAAATTTCTTCCTTCAACTGTGCGATATCAGCCATGTTCTTCTCCATTCAGAATTCTTAAAGTTTTTGTTACCCAGGCAGCCCGAATCAATCTAAAGGTTTCCGATGCGCCAGACTTGCGCCCCCTCGACCAACCCAACCGCCAAAACCATTGAAACCAGTGGTCAGTGATCAGTTTTCAGTGATCAGCCACCACCGTGTGTGCCCCATCCTCGCCGCGCCTTTGTCCTTGCGGCTAGGGTGGGGTCCACTAAGCTCCCGCCGCACTACGCGGCAAACTTTTCCTTCTCGACGCCCTGATTGATCACCACCGCCAGATCGCGGCCCGTGGCATTGATCACCGTAGCCAAACGCTGCGCCGGAGCCTGCATCAGGAACAGTAGCTTCGAGAACAGCTCTTCCTTGCCCGGCATCGTCGCCAACGCCTTCACATCCGCGGCGGTCAGCAGCTTGCCGTCCACAATGCCCAGCTTGAACTGGAATTCGGCGGCATTCTCGCCCACCCACTTGGCAAACACCTTGGCCAGAGCCACCGGATCGCCCGAGGTAAACGCAACCGAGTTCACGCCCTTCAAGCCCTTGAGAGCCGCCTCAACCTGCGTGCCCTTGCCCGCAATCGGAGCCAGCTTGTTCTTGATCACGCGATACTTGCCGCCGGTCTCACGAATCGCCTTGCGCAGCGCGTAATCCTTTGACACTGTCAGCTTGCTGAAGGTGCCGATAATAGCCGTAGTCGAGCCCGCCAACTCCTCAGTCAGCAGCTTGACCTTCACGTTCTTCTTCGCCTTTGAAATCGCCATTGTCTTCGCTCCGATGAGACAGGGACTGAGGGACTAGGGACTAGGGACTAAGAAAAATCCCCGTTCTGCCTAACGCCTTCGTCTCCACCTCGCCCTACATGCGCCGTCCCGGCGCCATTGTCGAATCATTCTTGTCGCCAAGCTCTCGGGACTCGCATATCGCCAGCGGAACCACCGGACCAACTCAGTCCCTGGTCCCTAGTCCCTAGTCCCTGCCTTTAGTGAGCCTTACCCGCCGCATCCACAACAGCATGATCGATCGGCACGCCCGGGCCCATCGAAGAGCTCAGCGTCAGGCTCTTCACATACTTGCCCTTGGCAGCCGAAGGCTTGGCGCGAACCACCGCGTTGATCACCGTCGTCGCGTTGTCGATCAGCTTCTGCTGGTCAAAGCTCAGCTTGCCCACCGGCACGTGCACCAGGCTGGTCTTGTCGGCGCGGAACTCCACCTTACCGGCCTTGATCTCCTTGACCGCCGCGGCCACATCCATGGTCACGGTTCCGGTCTTCGGATTCGGCATCAGGCCCTTCGGACCCAGCACCTTGCCCAGGCGTCCCACAACCTTCATCATGTCCGGAGTCGCGATCAGAGCGTCGAAGTCGGTCCAGTTTTCTTTCTGGATCTTCTCCACCATCTCCTCGCCGCCCACAAACTCGGCGCCCGCTTCCAAAGCTTCCTTCTGCCGGTCGCCGCTCGCGATCACAGCTACGGTCTTCGTCTTGCCAAGGCCGTGAGGCAGCACAACGGTTCCGCGAACCATCTGGTCGGCATGGCGCGTATCCACACCAAGACGCAGCGAAAGATCGACCGTCTCGTCGAACTTCACAAACTTGACCTGTTTCAGGAGTGTGACCGCTTCGTCCAGGTGATATGCGGGCTTGGTGACGGCGGCGCGCGCCTTCACAATATTCTTGCCATCTTTTCTCATTCGTCCCTCGTCTCCCACCGCATCTGCCAGCCCGCCGTGGCGGAAGCCCCGAGAATCGCCGGGAGGCGATCGGAACCCAAATACCGTGGTGCTATTGACAGCCCGGAGTTCTCCTCCAGACATACTCTACAAATATATAGAAGTGGCCTTGCAATTGCAAACAGGGCTACTATCTGTACCATGAATCCAGAAGACCATCCCGTAATTGACACCGATACGCCCCTACGTCGAATTCTTGAATACCTCTATTGCCACCCCGGAAAAGAGGAGTCCACTAATTCTCTTATTGCTGTTTTGCATCCGGAGGTCTCAACAAGCGAATTGGGGGCATTCCAGAACGAACAATTCGCCGCATGGCTCGAAGAAGCACAAACAAAACTGGAATCGCTCCTCCTCGATAGACTCGTAAAAGGGAAGCGCGCATTGCAGAACGGGATCGTTATCCACACAGAACTTGAATTAACCGCCAAGGGCGAAGAAGAAGCAATTAGAAGTCGCCGCGAGCCGAAGAAGATCATCTTAGACCTTTAGGAATTGCGGCAGGCGGGTGGCCCGGATCGATTGGGATGAAAATCAATCACTGAATTTGGGTGCCCCAGGTGCCTCGCCCTTGGGCACCTGGGAGACCACAAACCCCAACCAACCCCTCCGAATCCCCAACCACAACCTCGCGGTGCCCTGTCCTCGCCGCGCCTTTGTTTTTGCGGCTAGGGTGGGGTCAACCACACTCTCCACCTCTCATGCGCGAAGCGCAATCGGCCCCACCGCAGGTGGTCCCCGTAGGGGAGCATTGATAGTAGCCCGCGCGCAACCCCGGGATAGGCTATATATATGTCGTCCGCGTCCCGCAAGGGCCGCGGCGAAATGCCCCATTTGCCGTCAACCCCCTCGCCCTGCCATTTCCTCGTATCTCAATCAATCTACTCAGCATCTTCCCGCCGGCGCTTTGCCGATCATTTCGCTCTTTCGGTCTAATCTGAAACTGAGAAGCCAAACTTTGCGGCGCAATCCAGACTCCCGGAGGAGGACTTTCCGATCCTAAAGTCTTCAAGGGAAAGAACTTAGAGATAAAGTCCGCCCGCTAAATCGCTCAAAGGAAAGAACTTGCATCCCTTTAGCAGCCCCCCCCCGCCCCGGGTGTAGGGGGGCATGAAGCGGTGGGTATGGACCGGCTCATGGCAGACCCATATACCCAAACAATCTTTGAAAACTGTCAAGCCAAACGGCATCTACAAGGGTTTTCCTAGTCCCTAGTTGTGATGTTTCAATAGATTGTCCATCTGATCGAGACCTGTAAAGCTGTGTTTGCGAAGACTCAGCGAAGCAGGAGACCAGATGGACTATCACAAGAATGCACGAACCACGGTTTGGAGTCGAGAGCGG
>CAIMKZ010000074.1 GCA_903842065.1 uncultured Acidobacteriaceae bacterium
GATGGTGCCCATCTGCGTCAGCGATCCGATCGGCTGTGCCAATCCCCGGCGCACAGCTTCCACGCCGGCGATCATCGTCGTCGCCACTGCTCCAAGTCCAACAACCATGACACCCAGTTTTCCCTTGGCCGGCATCACTTTTTCGTTTCCCATTCCGTCTCCTGCCTTTGTTTTCGTCGTTGTTTTAGGCTTCCCGAGCGGCTCAGTCTTGCGTGCCTCAGTTGGGGAAATCCGTTCATCCAAGGCGCGTTTTCGGCTGCGCCCAAATCCTCACTTCATCCGCCTGCCCAGTGACTTACTCTGCCACAGACTTCCGGCCGCGTTTGATGTGTGACCAAAGAAACCATACGATCAAAAGCAACACTACCGCCTCCACACCTACATGGAAGCGATGAAACACCTCGGCCAGCCGAGGGTCGGTATGCCACTTCACGCCCAGCTTCAGTCCTACCCAGGCCAGGCAAAAATACCAGATAAAGGAACCTGCCGAAGTATAGATGTGGAACCTTACTCTTGGCATCTTTGCGATGCCGGCCGGGAACGCCACGAAGGTCTGCACAATCGGCAGCAACCTGCCCACCAGGATCGCGATCGAGCCATATTTGGTGAAGAACCAGCTCATCCGGTCCACATCGTGAGCGCTCATCAGCACCCATTTGCCGTAGCGCATCACCAGCGGACGCCCGCCTTTGGCCCCGATCCAGTAGGCAATGGCCGAGCCGATGTTGCAGCCCACCATCCCGGCCAGGGCCACCAGAAGCAGATTGAACCGCCCGGTGAAGACCAGATAGCCCGAAAACGGCATGATGAGCTCGGAGGGAATCGGTATCCCGCACGAATTCAGCACGATCAGGCCGGCGATACCCGCATAGCTTCCGGCGCTAATGACCTGAATGACAAGCTGAAATAGGATTGCTACGATTCTCTCGCTCATGGGCCTTAATAGTATAAAGGCCAGTGGCGAGGCCATTCCCGCATGGGGGGAACAGCGCCGGCGCCAAAGTAAAAAAACGTACCGCCGGTCTCCTGACCGGCTGTGGCGGGGGTCTCCAGACCCCCGCAAAGGCAATCCAACCACAAAAACATCGGTGCCCCACCCTCGCGACGCCTTTGTCCTTGTCGCTAGAGTGGGGCCCAAAGCCCTCTAATTTTCTCGTGAAGACTGTGTCCCCGATTCCTCGCATTTGAGGACCGGGAAACCACAACCCTCAACTCACCACAAACCAGCTAGAAGCTAGCAGCTAGAAGCTGGCTTCTCACCTCTCCCGATGCAGCGTCTGCAACGCGTTCACCTGGGTGCGATGAATCTGCATCGCCGCGATGCCCTCGGCCGCAGCCTGCGCCGCCGCCAGCGTCGTAATCGTCGGAACCCGCGCCAGCACTGCCGCACGCCGAATCGGCTTCTCGTCGAAGTACGCGCTTTGGCCTTCGGGCGTGTTCACAATCAACTGAATGCGCTCGCCCTTGATGAGATCGACCGCGTTCGGCCTTCCCTCGCCCACCTTGAAGACGCGCTCTACAATCATTCCCGCGCCTTCGAGCGAGTTGGCCGTGCCTTGCGTAGCCACGATCTTGAAGCCCAGATTCACATACCGCCGCGCCAGATCGATGAGCGCCTGCTTGTCGTGGTCGTTGACCGAGAAGAACACCGTTCCGCCGGTGGGGAGAATATGCCCGGCCGAGAGCTGCGCCTTGGCAAACGCCTCGCCGAAACCGGGCGCAACGCCCATCACTTCGCCGGTGGACTTCATCTCGGGGCCCAGAATCGTATCCACGCCCGCGAACTTCGACCACGGAAACACCGGCGACTTCACGTAGTGATGCGAACCAACATCGAGATCCTTGCCGCTCTTGAGCTGCTCCGGCAGCAACTCGGCCAGCGTGCGGCCCGTCATGAGCCGCGCCGCCACCTTGGCCAGCGGAATCCCCGTCGCCTTCGAAACATACGGCACCGTGCGCGAGGCGCGCGGATTGACCTCGATCACGTACACATGATCATTGCCCTTATCGTCCTTCTGGATTGCGAACTGGAGGTTCACCAGTCCCACAACCTTCAGAGCGAGCGCCAGCTTCCGCGTGTGAGCGCGCAGCACGTTCAGCGTCTCTTCCCTGATGCTTACCGCAGGCAGTACGCAGCTCGAGTCGCCGGAGTGAATGCCGGCCTCCTCAATGTGCTGCATGATGCCCGCAATCACCACATCCTTCGAGTCGCACAGTGCATCCACATCCACTTCGATCGCGTTCTCAAGGAAGTGATCGATCAGCACCGGCCGGTCGGATGAGTACTCGACCGCCTCCCGCATATACTTGGCCACCGACTCGGCGTCGTAGGCAATCACCATGGCCCGGCCGCCAAGCACAAAGCTCGGCCGCACCAGCACCGGGTAGCCGATCTTTTCGCCGATAGCCAGCGCCTGCTCCACGCTCGTAGCCGTTCCGCCCTTCGGCTGCGGAATCTTCAAATCATCGAGCAGCTTGCCGAACTGCTTGCGGTCCTCGGCCAGATCGATCGAGTCCGGCTGCGTGCCCACAATCGGCACGCCAGCCGCCTTCAAACGCTGGGCAAGATTGAGCGGAGTCTGCCCGCCGTACTGCACAATCACGCCCACCTTCGCGCCCGAGCTCGCCTCGTGGTTGTAGATGGCGAGCACGTCTTCAAGGACCAGCGGCTCAAAGTACAACCGGTCCGAAGTATCGTAGTCTGTCGAGACCGTCTCAGGATTGCAGTTGACCATGATCGTCTCGAAGCCGTCTTCCTTGAGCGCAAACGAGGCATGGCAGCAGCAGTAATCGAACTCAATTCCCTGCCCGATCCGGTTCGGACCCGAGCCGAGAATGATGATCTTCGACTTGTCCGTCGGAGGCGCTTCATCCTCTTCGTCGTAGGTGGAGTAGAGATACGGCGTCATGGACTCGAACTCCGCCGCGCAGGTATCGACGAGCTTGAAGACCGGCTTGATGCCCAGCTTCTCTCTCAGCTCGCGAACCTGCTTGATGCCGTCGTGGCCTTCGAGCTTCCACTCCGTCGCAATGCGCTCGTCGGAGAGGCCGAGGCGCTTCAAACGCCGCAGCGCATCCGCGCCGATAGTCTCCGGCGTGGTCCGCGCAATCGCCGCCTGGGCCAGCGTAATCTCGCGCAACTGATGCAGGAACCAGGGGTCCATCCGCGTCAGCCTCGCCACTTCGCGCACGCTCATCGCCTGCTCAAACGCGTAGCGGATATAGCCCAGCCGCTCCGGCCTTGGCGTTACCAGCATCTGCGTCAACCGTCGCGGATCGAGAACCTCCGCGCCGGTCTTCTTGCCGGTCTCAAGCGAGCGCCAGGCCTTCATCAGCGCTTCCTTGAAGGTGCGGCCGATCGCCATCACCTCGCCCACGGACTTCATCTGCGGCCCCAGCACGTCGTCCGCGCCGGGGAACTTCTCGAACTGCCACTTGGGAATCTTGACGACAACATAATCGATGGTCGGCTCAAAGCAGGCCGGCGTCTTGCGCGTAATGTCGTTCGGAATCTCGTCGAGCGTGTATCCAACCGCCAGCTTGGCCGCAATCTTGGCGATGGGGAAGCCGGTAGCCTTCGATGCCAGCGCCGAAGACCGCGACACGCGCGGATTCATCTCGATGACGATCATCCGGCCGTCCAGCGGATTGACCGCGAACTGCACATTCGATCCGCCGGTCTCAACGCCGATCTCCCGCATCACGGCCAGCGACGCATCGCGCATCTTCTGGTACTCGCGGTCGGTGAGGGTCTGCGCCGGAGCCACGGTAATCGAGTCGCCGGTGTGCACGCCCATCGGGTCGAAGTTCTCAATGCTACAGATGATGATCACGTTGTCGGCGAGATCGCGCATCACCTCAAGCTCGTACTCCTTCCAGCCCAGAATGCTCTCTTCGATCAGGCACTCATGCACCGGAGAAAGATCGAGTCCGCGCGCCAGAATCTCCAACAGCTCCTCGCGGTTATACGCAATGCCGCCGCCCGAGCCGCCCAGAGTAAAGCTGGGCCGAATCAGCACCGGGAAGCCGAGTTTCGAAGCAAAATCCAGGCCGTCGCGGAGATTGTTGACCAGCGCCGACTTTGCCACTTCAAGCCCGATGCGAATCATCGCATCCTTGAAGAGCAAACGGTCCTCGGCCTTCTTGATGGCCTCAAGCTTCGCGCCGATGAGTTCGACGTTGTACTTCTCAAGCACGCCGGAGTCGGCAAGATCGACGGCCAGATTCAGCGCCGTCTGCCCGCCCACGGTAGGCAGCAGCGCGAACTTGCCCGCGCCCGGGGGCATCATCTCCGCCTCAATGCGGATGATCTCCTCGACGTAGGCGTGGTTGAGCGGCTCGATGTAGGTGCGGTCGGCCAGATCCGGATCGGTCATGATGGTCGCCGGATTCGAGTTCACAAGCACGACCTCGAAGCCCTCCTGTTTGAGAGCCTTGCAAGCCTGGGTGCCGGAGTAATCGAACTCAGCCGACTGGCCAATGATGATCGGCCCGGAGCCGATCACGAGAATCTTCTGAATGTCATTTCTGCGTGGCATTTTGCTGGGCAGCTTCCTTCATTCTTCTTTTGTTGGCGCGAATAACTCTCTCAAATTTGCTCTTGCTTGTTGTCATCCATGGGCAAAACGATCCAGCCATTCCGATAACGACATACAAGAAGTCAGGACGTTTCCGGCCGCCGTCTTCCCGGCCGAGGATGGTGAGCTGACCTGAAGCGGTCTGAAATAACGGATCGATTGCCTTGAAGTTGTACCGGTCTGGCAAAACGTCTAATTGGAAGCGCCCCTGTTCGTCCGCTGTAAGCTGCATCGTCGCGCCCAACTCGCCCAACTCGTGGACGAGAGATATCTTCACGTCGGGCACGCCCGTTCCTCCGGGGTCAAAGACCTGCCCCTGAAATCTCACGACGGTGACATGCGCAGGGGAAACGCAGTCGACGATGCCTTGCGCGAATGCGGAATCAATTCCGCAGAGCGCAATTTCCAAGGCAACAAAATAAGTTAGGAGGGGAGTCTGTCTCATCGTTCCCCTCCCTCAGGGGCTAAAGCCCCGCGCGAAGAAGCCATCTTGTCGGACGGGCTGAAGCCCGTCCCCTTCACTGTTTCGCGTGAACCAAGCTCCATATGTCCTGGTTGAGGGGTACAGGCTTCAGCTCGTACATCGGCCTCGCTTGTATGAAGGGTACGGGCTTCAGCCCGTACATTATGCTCGCCAATAACCCGGGGCTTTAGCCCCTGAGGGAATGCAGGGCTTGGAAAGCCCATGAACTCGTAGAGGGCAGTGTCTTCTGCAAGACGGGCCTCCACCGGGTTCATCCGGATGTACTCAAGATGCCGGCCCCAATCCTCTTCATCCCGTATGCGGTGGTCGGTAAACCCCGGCTGCCAGATGTCGAACTTCCAATCCAGTTCTCTCTTGGCCCGGAAGGAAAACCCGCCTTTGATCAGCTGGACCGCTTTCTCAACACTCTCCCGGGGGGTGATAAGGAGATGGAGATGGTCGGGCATGATGACATAGGCGTGGAGCAGAAAATCCTTCTCGGCATAATGATTCAGCGTCGCCACTATCAACCGCGCCCACTGCTCATGCCGGAAGAAGGGCTTGCGGCCAGCCGTCTGTGTAGACACAAAGTATACGGCATCGCTGTTCCGATATTTTTCGCGCTCTGGCCGCATCCCATCCCCTCTGGGGCTAAAGCCCCGCATCTATGGCTGGCTGAATGTACGGGCTAAAGCCCGTACCCTTCATTCTCAGCTTCCCATGCCCTCGGGGGCTAAAGCCCCGCTGCTGTGGCTGACTGAATGTACGGGCTGAAGCCCGTACCCTTCATTCTTTTGCTTCCCATTTCCTCGGGGGCTAAAGCCCCGCTGCTTTGACTGACTCAATGTACGGGCTAAAGCCCGTATCCTTCATTTGCTGACCGCGCTTACGCGCTCAAAAAACAGCGGAGCCAATAGCCCCGCTGTCTTGGATTTCCCGCCCTCGAAGTTTCCAGGAAAATCATCCCTTCCACCCCTCCATCATCTTCCGGAAATCACGGAACAGATAATGCGAGTCGTGCGGCCCCGGAGCAGCCTCGGGGTGGTACTGCACGCTGAACAGCGGCAGCGACTTGTGCCGCAGCCCTTCGAGCGTGTTGTCGTTCAGATCCACGTGGGTCAGCTCCACCTCGCTCGGATTGATCGAGTCCGGATCGACCGCAAAGTTATGATTGTGCGCCGTGATCTCGACCTTGCCCGTCCGATAGTTCTTCACCGGATGGTTGCCGCCGTGGTGGCCGAACTTGAGCTTGTAGGTCTTGCCGCCGAGTGCCAGGCCGGTGAGCTGGTGGCCGAGACAGATTCCAAAGATCGGCACCCTGCCCAGCATCTGCCGGATCGACTTCACCGCGTAATCGACCGGCTCGGGGTCTCCGGGGCCGTTCGACAGAAACACGCCGTCGGGCTTCAGCGCCAGCACATCGTCTGCCGAAGTCTGCGCCGGGACCACCGTCACGTCGCAGTTTTCGCGGCACAACATACGCAGAATGTTCAGCTTGATGCCGAAATCGTAAGCCACAACTTTAAGGCGCCACGCCCGCTCTCCAGCCGTCTGGTCGAGCACCGACGACAGCAGTGGATCTTCCAGCTGTGCCCGCGGGTCCTCCGGCGTCATGGTGTAGATCGTCGGCGTCGAAACCACCTTCGCCAAGTCAGTCCCAACCATCTTCGGGATAGCCCGGGCCTTTGCCACCAGCGCATCTACATCGGACACGGAAGTCGAAATCACCCCCCGCATCGCTCCAAAAGTCCGCAGATGCCGCACCAGCGCCCGCGTGTCGATCTCGGCCAGCACCGGAACCTGATACCGCTCCATGTACTCGTCGGTGACCTGCTCGGAGCGCCAGTTCGAGGCGATGGGCGAGAACTCCCGCACGATCAGCCCTTCGATATATGGCTTTGCAGCTTCGTTATCGGCCCGGTTGGTGCCGTAGTTGCCGATCTGGGGATTGGTGAGCACAACGATCTGTCCCGCATAAGACGGGTCAGTCGCAATCTCCTGATAACCGGTAAGGGAAGTATTAAAAACAACTTCGCCCTGGCATTCGCCTGGGTGGCCATAGCCGAGGCCGCGGAATATGCGCCCGTCTTCGAGCGCTAGGATCGCCTGCATTGCCTCTCCGAGGAGTGGATTCAATCGATTTTAACAGGTAAGGGGGTGGATAACCGAGGCCAGAATCAATGAACTACACCGGCGTCCTTCGCAGGCCAGTACACAAACACCGCCTTGCCGTAGACTAACTGCCGCTCCACTGGCCCAAACTCCCTGCTGTCGGAGGAGATCGAGCGATGGTCCCCCATCACAAAATAGGCGTTATCCGGCACCGTCGTCTCCACCATCGAGCGGCCATCCTGGTACTCGGCCGGCACGTAGCCCTCGCGCAGCGCCTTGCCGTTCAGCCACACCTGGCCCCGGTCGATCCGGATACTGTCGCCCGGAATCGCGATCACGCGCTTGATGTAGCTCTTGGCCGGATCGCGCGGATAGCGAAACACGACTACGTCGCCCCGCGAGATCGACTCCAGATGATAGATGTACTTGTTGATAAACAGCCGGTCTCTGTCTACGAGGCGGGGCAGCATGCTTGTGCCTTCCACCCGCACCGGCTGATAGAGAAACGTAATAATCAGGACCGACGCAGCCGCGGAAATCAGCAGGTCGCGCAGCCACAGAGCAATCGAGTTCTCTCGCCTCTTCGCAGGCTCAGCCGCCAGCGACACAGTACCGTCACCGGCGTCGACCTCCGCGTCGGGTAGTGGATTTGTGATGAGTTCTTCTTCGGGGAGCGTGGACATTCCTTTCCTAGAATAAACAAAGTGGCCTGCAACGCGCATCCTGGCAGGTTAATTACAGCTCACTGCGTCGGGAGGACAGGCCGTCTGGTTCCTCCCCGGCCTCTGCATCGGCCTCGGCTGACTCGCTGAAGGCACCAGCGCCGGGGGCCCGCCTGCCGATCCGGCCGGTGCCAGGTTCTGCTCCTCCAGAATCAGCGGCCGCTGCAACACCATCTCAACCTGCGTCCCGCTGGGAATACTTACGTCAGCCCCGCGTGTAAACAGTGACGCGATTCCCGCGGCAGCCAGCCCAGCGCCCATTCCTGCCAGTCCCCCTGCCAGCGGATGGCCTCCGGCCATGCCGCCCAGCGCACCCACAGTTGCTCCGGACGGAACAGCGATCTTCGCCACCTCGCCCATATTCCGCGTCTTGTTGCTGTCCTGCTCGATGGTTCCCTCGCCGTCGTCCTTCACCTGCTGCTTGGTCGCGCCCGGCAGGCTGTTCACCACGCCCGGAATCTCAACCACCGTCCCATTGGGATAGATCATCGACGTGAAGTGCATGTCGAGCTGGGCTTTGCCCTTCACGTGTCCGGCCCGCTCCACCCGGTCCACAACGCCCTGCACATAGACTCCGGCCGGTACCATTACCCGGTTGCCCACCACTACCGGAAACTCAGAGACCAGATACACCCCATCGCCAGGCTTGGCGCTGCGCGTATCCACCGCGCTCGAAAGCTTAAGCAGAACCTTCGTCCCGGCTGGAACCACATACTTCCGCACCGCCGGCGCAGCCGCGGAAGCAACGACGGTTGCCACCGGTCCCTCGTCCAACGCGGCGGAGGGCCCCGGGGAAATCGTCGCAGCCTCCTGCGCAAACAAACTACCCGCCGCCAAAGCAACCACCACTATCCAACCAGCTCGATTCAATCTCATCCGACCTCCTCCATCAACTCACTGCAATTCCCATCACGATACTGGGGTGCCCCGGATCTCGATTTTGAGACCCGGGAAAGAACAGCCCTAACCACCCAGAATCACGGCGTCTCATCCACCCTCTCAACTCTATAGACGCATCTTTCCTTTAAAAGGATCACTTCCACCCCAAATCATCCCCCTTTTCTACAGCCTGTATCCTCTCCTCTCGCGATACTCTAAAATCCAACGTGATCCGCGACCACTCCACTCCGCCCGATCCAGAACAGCCCGGCGACACGCCCGAGTTCGCCCTCACGCCTCCCGCGCCCGAAAAGCCTGCCAAAGACCCCAACGAGCTCACCCCCTTCATGCGCCAGTGGACCGCTGCCAAGCGCGAAAACCCCGACGCCCTGCTCTTCTTTCGCATGGGCGACTTCTACGAGCTCTTCTACGACGACGCTGTCACCGCCAGCCGCGAACTCCAGCTCACCCTCACCGCCCGCGACCGCGAACGCCAGATGCCCATGTGCGGCGTCCCCTACCACGCCGTCGAGCAATACCTTGCCAAACTCCTCCGCAAGGGCTACCGCATCTCCATCTGCGAACAGATGGAAGACCCCAAGCTCACCAAGAAGATCGTCCGCCGCGAAGTCACCCGCGTGCTTTCGCCCGGCACCGCTCTAGACTCCGCCCTCTCGCAGGAGCGCAACAACTTCCTCGCCGCTCTTTTTGTTGAGAACTCTACAGCCGCCGTCGCCCTGCTCGACCTCTCCACCGGCGAGTTCAAGACCGCCGAGTTTCACGGCCCCGACTCCCTAGCCCAGGCCACAGAAGCCATCCTCCTCGCATCGCCTAGCGAACTACTTTTTTCTTCATCCACTGCTCTCGACCAAAGAATCGAAAATATTCCAGCACGGACGCGGCTTGACGATTGGGTCTTCACCAGCGACTTCGCTGTCCCTCTCGTCCTGCGCCAGCTCAACGTAAAGTCCCTCGAGGCCTTCGGCCTTAGCGGCCACACCCCCGCCGCTATCGCCGCCGGAGCCATCCTCCATTACGTCCGCACCACCCAGAAGAACGACGCCCTCCACATCGACTCCCTGCGCTTCGAAGAGCACTCCACAGCCCTCGAACTCGATCAAGTGACAGTCCGCAACCTCGAACTCGTCGAACCCCTCTTCGCCGGGCAGGACGAAAACGTCACCCTCTTCCGCACCCTCGACCAATGCCTCACGCCCATGGGCAAGCGCCTGCTGCGCTCCACCATCCTGCGGCCTCTTAATGACTCCGCGCAGATCGAAGCCCGTTACGACGCCGTAGCCGAGGCCCACTCCAATCTCATGCTGCGCGAAGACCTACGCCGTGCCTTCTCCGGACTTCTTGATCTGGAACGCCTCCTCGCCCGCATCTCACTCGACTCAGCCGGCCCCCGCGATCTCCGTGCTCTTGCTGCCAGCCTCGCCCGCCTTCCCGGTATCAAGACTTCCCTGTCAGCCTTTA
The DNA here is from genome assembly GCA_903842065.1 of uncultured Acidobacteriaceae bacterium. Lineage (GTDB taxonomy): Bacteria > Acidobacteriota > Terriglobia > Terriglobales > Acidobacteriaceae > Telmatobacter. Next base: position 10,233 of record CAIMKZ010000074.1, read on the forward strand.
AAGCAACCCTCTGGCAATCGCTCTCCAACCTCGACCCCATCGATGTACTTTCCGCCCGCATAGCACGCACCCTGGTCGCCGAGCCGCCCCTCACCCTCGTCGACGGCGGCGCCATCGCAGAAGGCATCGACGCAGAACTCGACGAGCTCCGCTCCATCTCGACCGACGGCCGCCGCTCCATCGCCGCCATTGAAGAGCGCGAACGCCACCGCACCCAGATCAGCTCTCTCAAAGTCCGCTACAACTCGGTCTTCGGCTACTACATCGAGATCACCAAGGCCAATCTCTCGCTCGTCCCCGACAACTACGAACGCAAGCAGACCCTGGTCAACGCCGAGCGTTTCACCACCCCCGAACTCAAGGACTACGAGCGCAAAATTCTGACCGCACACGAAAGGTCAGTCCAAATCGAGAAAAATATCTTCATAGAACTGCGTAAACACGTCCTCGATCACGCCTCCCGCATCCGACGCAGTTCATCCGCCGCAGCCGAAGCAGACCTCTTGGCCTGCTTCGCCCATCTTGCCGCCACTCGCCGCTACTCGCGGCCCCGCCTCGTCGATGAGCCAGTGTTAGAAGCAGCAGCCGCCCGCCACCCTGTCATCGAGCAGTGGCTCGAAGACACCCGCGAAGGCCGCTTCATCCCCAACGATCTCTATCTGAGTTCCGATGCCGAAGGCCCCAGCCTGCTGCTCATCACCGGCCCCAACATGGGCGGCAAGAGCACCTATCTCCGCCAGTCCGCCATGCTGGTCCTTATGGCCCAGATGGGCTCCTTTGTCCCCGCCACGCAGATGCGCTACGGTCTCGTCGATCGCATATATACGAGAATTGGAGCATCGGACAACGTAGCCCGCGGCCGGTCGACTTTTATGGTCGAGATGACCGAGACCGCCACCATCCTCAACACCGCCACCAACCGCTCGCTCATTCTGCTCGATGAGATGGGCCGCGGCACCGCCACCTTCGACGGACTCTCCCTGGCCTGGGCCACCGTCGAATTCCTCCAGAGCCACATCGGAGCCCGCACCCTCTTCGCCACGCACTATCACGAGCTCACCATGCTGGCCGAAAAGCTTGCAGGAGTCCGTAACCTCCGTGTAGGCGTTAAGGATTCGCCCAGTGGCATCGTCTTCCTCCACTCCATCGAGCCCGGCGCAGCCAGCAAGTCATACGGCATTGAAGTAGCCCGCCTCGCCGGTCTCCCGCCCGCGGTAATCGACCGCGCCCGCCACGTCCTCAAGCAACACGAGCGTGCCGAGCAATCCAGCGTAGAGATCGAAACCACCCCCGAGCCCATGCAGATGGCGATCTTCACCCCCCTCTCGCAGCGCATCGTAGACCGAATCGCAGAAACCGAACTCAACTCACTCACTCCGCTTCAGGCATTGAACCTTCTCGAAGAACTCCAACAGGAACTGAAAACGGGAAAGCACATTCAAGAATAAAAATGGGTGCCTCCGGTCCCTCGTCCGTCGCGGCGGAGGGACCAGGGAAGCATCAACCTTCAACTCGCCACCAACCGGCCCCGTAGGGGCCGAATGAAAATAGCCCCGGATGAAACCCGGGGTAAGGGCCACAAATGAACCCCGCCGTCCTGTAGGGACGGCATGAAACCTCTGCCCACGAGGGCCAATGACCAACCCCACCACAATCCGCCACCACGCCGGCTCTCTCCTTGTCGTCGGCCTCTCCGCCCCCACCCTCTCCCCACTAGAACGCACCTGGCTCCGCCTCGTCCGTCCCGCCGGCATCATCCTCTTCAAGCGCAACATCGAAACCCCCACCCAGACCCGCGCCCTGCTCGACGAAGCTACCGCCCGCTGCACCGCGAACCCCCTCCGCTGCGTAGACATCGAAGGCGGAACCGTAAACCGCCTCCGCGATGCGCTCGCGCCGTTACCTTCTGCACAAGCAGTTGCTCTCAACCAAAGCGCAATGGAGGCGAGCCTCCACGGCGACCTCATAGCCCACGCCACCCGCGCCTTCGGCTTCAACACCACCCTCGCCCCGGTCCTCGATCTCGGACTCCCGCAGGCCGAACCAATCCTCGGTACCCGCACCGCCGACCCCACTCCTGCAGAAGTCGTCGCCTACGCCCAGCCCTTCCTCGCCGCCCTCGCCGCTCAAAACGTCGTCACCTGCGGAAAGCACTTTCCCGGCCTCGGCAGCGCCACCGGCGACACACACTTACTCACCCCCTCCATCTCCCGCCCCTACAAAACACTCTGGCAGCAAGACCTTCTCCCCTACCGCGAACTCCACCACCAACTTCCGATGGTGATGATCAACCACGCCGCCTACCCCGCAACCCCCGGCAAGAAGAAACCCGCCTCCGTCTCCCCCTTCTGGATCACCACCGTCCTGCGCAATCGCATCGGTTACAAAGGCCTCATCTTCTCTGACGATTTTGAGATGGGCGGCATCCTCAACCACCTCTCCATCGAAGAAGCGGTCATCGAAGCCATCCGCGCCGGCATGGACCTCATCGAGATCTGCCACAGCCCGGACCTCATCCTCGCCGCATGGGAGTCTCTGATCGACGAAGCCGAGCGGTCCCCCGCCTTCCGCGCGATCCTAGCCGACCGCGCCCACACCACCGCCCGCAAGCGCGCCAAGCTCTTCTCCGCGCCCACGCCCCGCGCCCTAACTTCAACTCAGTTCAACGCTCTCCGCGCCCGCATCGAGCGTTTCAACCAGCACATCGCCGAATCCGCCGCGAAACCCCGTACACTGGTCGAAACCAAATGAAGCCAAAATCCCTCACCGTAGCCGGCATCATGAGCGGAACCTCCGCCGACGGAATCGACGTCGCAATCGTCCGCATCTCGCCCCACGGACAGCGCGCAAAGCTCTCTCTCCTCGCCCACGAAGCCTTTCCCTTCTCCGCCTCACTTCGCCGCGCCGTACTCGCCGCTATGAACGCGGCCTCCACCTCCACCGCCGAGCTGGCCCGTCTCCACTGGCGTCTCGGCCTCGCTTACGCTGAAGCCGTTAAATCCACCCTCGCTCGCCACAAAGTCAAGATCGACCTCATCGGCTGCCACGGCCAGACCCTCTACCACCAGCCCGCCCCCACCTTCTATGCAGGCCGCAAATTTCCCTGCACCTGGCAGGCTGGCGAAGCCGTCTGCATCGCCTCGGCCCTTCAGCTCCCTGTAGTCTCGAACTTTCGCCCCGCCGACATCCTCGCTGGCGGCCACGGCGCACCGCTCGTTCCCCTGCTCGACTACGTCCTCTTCGCACACCCCAAACGCGGACGGGTCCTGCAAAACATCGGCGGCATCGCGAATTTCACCGCAATCCCACCCACCAAACAGCCACTACGCTCAACCAAAAGTCTGCTCCATGCAATGGCGCTCGATTCAGGTCCCGGCAACATGCTCATCGACTCGCTGGCTCAAGAGCTGTTTAACAAACCCTACGACCCCAGCGGCTCCATTGCCGCCAAAGGCACGGTCCTTGCCAGTGTCCTCAAAGCCGCCCTGCGGAACCCATTCTTCAGCAAACATCCCCCACGTACCGCCGGCCGCGAGCAGTTCGGCCGCGAGTTCGCCTCCCGCTTCCTCCTCCAGTGCCGTTCCGTCAGCCAGCGCGATGAAGACGCTCTTGCTACCGCCACTGCGCTGACTGTCGAATCCATCGCTCGCGCTTATTCGCAGTTCGCCGCGCCCGCCATGGGCAATGCTCCGGTCGACTACATCGTCTCCGGCGGCGGCGCGCGCAACCGGCTGCTGATGGGCATGCTGGAAGAGCGGCTTGAGCTTTTCAACTGCACCATGACCACCAGTGACGCCCACGGCCTCCCCATCGAAGCCAAGGAGGCAGCCGCCTTCGCACTCCTCGCCTGGCAGACCTGGCATCACCTCCCCGGCAACCTGCCCTCTGCCACTGGAGCCGCCCGCCCCGTCATACTGGGACAGATCACCTATGCCTAGCGGACATTCCAACCAGCCACTTCCAAGCCAATCACAGACGATGGGTGCCCCATCCTACGCGCAGCGTAGGGTGGGAAAGATCGACTCTCAACCCGCCACTCTCAACCAACCACAGACGATGGGTGCCCCCGGTCCCTCGCCTTTGGGGACCGGGGAAAGACCTCCGCTCAACCATCCGCTCTTCCTGTTTCTTCTGTTGATTCCCGCTCTCCTCCTCACCTCCTGCCGTTCCCCCCAGCGCGACCCGCACACCCTCGTCTTCCTCATCGAGAGCAGCCCCGCCAACCTCGACCCACGCATCGGCACCGACGCCCAGTCCCAGCACATTGACGAGCTGCTCTTCGACGGCCTCGTCCAGCGCGATTCGAACTTCCGCTTCACCCCCGCCGTGGCCCAGAGCTGGGACCAGCCCGACGCCAAAACCCTCGTCTTCCATCTCCGCCCCGGCGTCCAATTCGCTGACTCGCGCCCCCTCACCTCGGCCGACGTCGCCTTCACCCTCAACTCCATGCGCGACGGAACAGTCGTCTCCGCCAAGGCCGCCTCTTACGCCGCCATTGACTCCATCGCAACCCCCGACCCTTTCACCGTCACCCTCCACCTCAAACGCCCCGACAACTTCCTGCTCACCAACCTCTCGACAGGCGCAATGGGAATCGTCCCCGCCGGAAGCGGCAAGGACTTTTGGCAGCATCCAATCGGCAGCGGTCCATTCCGTTTTGTGTCGCAGCAGATAGACCAGAACGTCCTCATCGAGCGCAATCCCAACGCATGGGTTCCGCAGCCCAACATCGAGCGTGTCCGCTTCGCAGTGGTCCCAGACGCCATCACCATGGCCCTTGAACTCCAGAAAGGCTCAGCCGACGTCGCCATTAACTCTCTGCCCAGCGATGCCATCTCCGCCCTCGCCACAAAGCCCAACCTCGCAGTCGAGGACTCGCCCGGAACCGTCATCCAGTATCTCGGCTTTAATCTCCGCGACCCCATCCTCTCGCGCATAGAAGTCCGGCAAGCGATCGCCTTCGCCATGGACCGCGACCTTATCGTGCAAAATCTCCTCCACGGCCGCGCCCGGCTTGCATCGAGCCTGCTGCCGCCCAACCACTGGGCCTACGCCACAAACCTCGCCCGCTACCCCCACGACACTGATCTCGCCAACGCCCTTCTCGACCAGGCCGGTCTCCATCGTGGCGCGGACGGCGTCCGCTTCCACCTCACCATGAAGACCTCCACCGACGAGAACACGCGCGTCCTCGCAGCAGCCCTCCAGCAGCAGCTAGCGCAGGCCGGCATCGCTCTCGACATCCGTTCCTACGAGTTCGCTACCTTCTACTCCGACGTCACCCGAGGAGCCTTCCAGATCTACAGCCTCCGCTGGATCGGTGGAAACGAGCAGCCAGACATCTTCAGCTACACCTTCTCGACCGCCCGTTTCAGCCCCAAAGGCGCCAACCGCGGCCACTACTCGAACCCCGAGCTCGACCGCCTGCTCGACGACGCCGCCCAGACCCCAGACCAGGCCCTCCGCCGCCAGGACTACGTCCGCGTCCAGCAGATTCTCGCCCAGGACCTGCCCGCCATCAACCTCTGGTACTCAGACACGGTAGTGGTCCACAGCCCCCGCCTCACCGGCGTCCACCCCACTCTATCCGGATCATTCGCCTTCCTTGAGACCGCAACTCTGTCCGATTCTTATAAATAGCAGCAGTTCTTCAAGTTTTACGGCTGTTGACATGCGCCCTCAACATAACAGCAATTTCGAGAGGCCAGAGCCCGCAATCGTATGCATCTGGTTTCTCGGCCCTCTAACCACCGCGTCTATCTCTGCCCAACCCCTCCGTTTGCCCAATACCGGTAACCGTTCCCTGCGCAATTCAATTTTCTTACCAACTATGCACACATAAACCATCTACAGCTAAAATATAGATAACCTTAATCGTTACATTTCTTTACATTGACACTTGCCACCTTTCTTGTGCTCAAAACGTCTACTAATTGAACAACTAATCAAGTCAATACCTCCGGAGTGGATCAAGATCATGAAGCTGTTCGCTAACCGCTCTTTCGCATCGCTGGTTATTTCGGCCACACTCGCCGCCACCGCCTTCGCGCAGACCACTACTCGCTACATGGGCTCGGTTACCACCCTTGAAGCCGGTCAGATCTCCATCAAGACTGCACAGGGAGACGAGCACAAAGTAGCCGTACCCGCCAGTGCCGAGGTCAAACGCATTGAGCCGGGCCAGACCAACCTCAATCTCGCCGTCGCAATGCCCTTCTCTGAGCTCGCCGTCGGCGATCGCGTCCTTGTCACGATCGATCCCGCCTCCCCTGCCGACAAGCCGCAGGCCCTGCGCGTAATCGCCATCAAGGCCGCCGCGCTGGCGCAAAAGCACCAGCAGGAAACAGCCGAGTGGACAATCAACGGCGTCGGCGGACTCGTCAAGAGCGTTGACCCGGCCACTTCCACCATCGTCGTCACCTCAGGCGCGGGCGCAACCGCAAAGACCGTCACCGTACACACCGCCAAAGACACGATTCTCAAGCGCTACGCCGCCAACTCCATCAACTACGAACACGCCCAGCCCGGCCCCTTCGCTGCCATTCTTCCCGGTGATCAGCTCATGGCTCGCGGCCAGAAGAATGCCGACGGCACAGAACTCGCTGCCAAGGAAGTCATCTCCGGCAGCTTCAAGAACGTCTCCGGCCTGATCGCTTCGCTCGACCCCGACCACCAGTCCTTCACTATCAAGGATCTGGTCACCAAAAAGACCCTCACCGTTGTCGTTCCCGCCGACGCACAGATGAAGCAGGTTCCACAGAACGTAGCTCAGATGCTTGTCGCCCGCCTCAAGTCCGCTGCCGCACCGGCAGAGCAGCAGCCACAGGCTGCTCCCGTACAGCAGGGCGGCGCGCCTCCGCAGGGTGCCCCCGCCGCACAGGGCGCAAACGGCGCCTGGCAGGGCCGCGGCCAGCAGGCTGGCACACAGGGCGCTCCGGCAGCCGGAGCCAACGGCGCATGGCAGGGCCGCGCTCCTCAAGGCGGCGCAAACTCGAACGACCCGCAGCAGATGCTGACACGTCTGCCTGCTATCCATTTTGCCGATCTGGTCAAGGGCCAGGCGGTCATGCTCGTCTCTTCGCCCGGCGACTCTCAGGTCACGGCTATCACCCTGCTCGCCGGCGTCGAAGCGCTGCTTGAAGCACCGGCAAGTCAGAATCTGCTCGCCAACTGGAGCATGGGCGGCGGCGGAGAAGGCGGCGAGTAGGCGCAAGTGCGCGCCCAACTCGTTTCTATCAGTTTTTCATTGCACTACAGGACTTCAGTCCAACGCATTCATGTGAGGTTGTCGTGACGAAAAGAACCGCTCTTCTACTTGTCCTTTTGATCGCTTTTCTATCTATCGGCGGTACGCTCGCCCGCGCCCAGGCCGCCCGTAACGGCGTCCTCCGCGGACATATCGCCGACCCCACTGGAGCCGTCCTGCCCGGAGCGGACATCAAGCTCACTACGGCCCAGGGAGTGGAAGTCACCACTGCCGTCTCCGATGCCACAGGTGCCTACACCCTTCGAAATCTCGCGCCCGGCAGCTATGTCCTCCAGGTCGAGTCGCCCGGCTTCTCGCTCTTTGTCTCGACACCCATCGATCTCCAGCCCGGCCAGCAGAAGGCCTTTGAAGTCAAGCTGGCCATCGAAGGCGCTACCCAGCAGGTTGAAGTTGAAGATACCGGCGCGGCTAACATCAACACCGAAGCCAGCTCCAACGCCAGCGCCATCGTCCTCAAAGGTTCTGACCTCGACTCCCTCTCCGACGATCCCGACGAACTCTCCGCCGATCTCCAGGCACTCGCCGGACCCTCTGCTGGACCCAACGGCGGCCAGATCTACATCGACGGCTTCACCGGCGGCACGCTGCCTCCCAAGTCCGCCATCCGCGAGATCCGCATCAACTCCAACCCCTACTCGGCGGAGTTCGATCACCTCGGTTACGGCCGCATTGAGATCCTTACCAAGCCCGGCACCGACGCCTTCCACGGACGCGCCTTCATCATGGGCAACGACGACATGATGAACACCGGCAACCCCTTCACCAAGGTCATTCCGGCATACCACAGCATCCAGTTCAGCGGCTCGATTAGCGGTTCATTGAAAAAGAAGGCCTCCTATAACATCAGCGTGGAAGGCCGTAACAACCAGGACGCCAGCATCTACACTGCCAGCACCGCGACTCTCTCCGGCGCCACCTACGTTCCCACGGTAATCTCTGGTGCGCTCTTCGCCCCCCAGAACCGCTACGAGTTCGCGCCCCGCTTCGACTTCCAGCTCGGCAGCAAGAACACTCTCACCATCCGCTACCAGTTCGAGCACAGCACTTCCAGCGGCAACATCGGCAACACCGCGCTCCCCACGCAGAACTCAACCAGCAACTCTACCGCGAACACCGTCAATCTGACCGACTCCCACATCTTCAGCGACCATCTCGTCAACGAGCTCCGCATCCAGTACCGCCACTCTTCCAGCTCCCAGACTCCGACCAGCACCGCGCCGTCGGTCAGCGTCCCCGGCTACTTCTCCGGTGGCGGCAACAACGCCCAGAAGCAATCCGGCGAGAGCGACCACTTCGAGTTACAGAACTTCGTAACCCTCAGCCACGGCTCGCAGGCTATCAAGTTCGGCGCATGGCTGCGCGACAACCGCCAGGTGACGACGACAACAGCCAACTTCAACGGCTCCTTCAGCTTCCCTTCCGTCAGCGCATACATCGCCACACTCAACGGCCTGGCGGCCGGCAAAACCGTCGCCCAGATCGCCGCGGCCTGTCCCGCCGGAACTTTCTGCACTCCCAACAAGATGACTTATACCTCGGGAGCTCAGACCTTCGAGGGCAACGTCTTCGACATGAGCTTCTTCTTTCAGGACGACTGGAAGGTCAATCGCTTCCTCACCCTCTCCGGCGGCCTGCGCTGGGAGTCGCAGAACCACGTCAACGACCACTCCGACTTCGCCCCGCGCATCGCCTTCGCATATGCCGTTGACGGCCACAAGCAGGGCACGTCCACCAAGACCGTCATCCGCGGCGGCTACGGCTTCTTCTACGACCGCTTCTCGATCAACAACATGATGAACCTCGAGCAGTACTCCGGCACTTCTACCAGCCAGGCTCAGACCGTCATCACCAACCCCACTTGCTTTGACCCCACCAGCCTTGCTGCGGCACGCGCCCAGGGATGCTCCACAGGCTCTGTCTCGCCTAATGTTCCCGCGAAGCGCACCGTTTATCCCAACTATCACTCCCCTTACTCGCAGCCCATCGGCGTCAGCATCGAGCGGCAGCTCTCAAAGACGACCACCCTCTCGGTCACCTACGTCCACTACTTCGGCGTCCACCAGATGGTCACCCGCAACGCCAACGCCTACCTGCCCGGCACCTTCCAATATGGCTCGGCAACCCTCACCGGCACGCGGCCCACATCCTACGCGGGCATCATCGACGAGTACTTCCCAGGGGGCGTCTTCAAGCAGCACCAGCTCATCGTCAACACCAGCGCCCGCATCACTCCCAAGCTCACCATCACCGGATTCTTCAACTTCACCAACGCAAACTCCAACGCCAACGGCAACGCATCGAACGCTTATAACCTCTCCCAGGACTACGGCCGCGCCGGCTTCGTCCGTCCCCGCCAGGTCACCGTCATGGCCAACTACACCGGCCCCTGGGGAATCAGCTTCAATCCATTCCTCGTCGCCCAGTCTGGCGGCCCATACAACATCGTCACCAACAACGACCTGACCGGCGATAACTTCTTCAACAGCAGGCCCAGCATCGCCTCCTCAGCCTCGCCAGCCTCAGCTGTCGTCCAGACTCCCTTTGGCGCGCTCAATTCCATTCCCCAGCCCGGAGAAAAGCTGCTGCCCATTAATATGGCAACTGGCCCGGCATCCGTTACCGCGAACCTTCGCCTCAGCCGCTCGGTCGGCGTCGGCCCCAAGGTCCAGCCCACCCCGGCTCAGCAGGCCGCTGCCCAGGGTGGCGCTCCAGGAGGCTTTGGCGGCGGCTACAGCGGTGGTGGCGGCGGCTACCGTGGCGGCGGCGGAGGTGGTGGATACCGCGGCGGTGGCGGTGGTGGCGCCGGCGGCATGAGCGGTACGGGACGCAAGTACTCGCTCAACTTCAACGTCCAGGTTCAGAACCTCTTCAACAACATCAACTACGCCAACCCCTCGGGCACCATCGTCCCGACCCTCGACTCCTCTACCGGACTCTACGGCCCCGGTGCGCGCTTCGGCACCTCCACCTCGCTGGCTCGTGGCATGGGTGGACAGTCCGGTGTCGCCGCTCGCCGCATCTACGTCCAGGCAACCTTCCAGTTCTAAATCCCTCCTCCGAACGCAGAAAAGCCCAGCCAACTGGCTGGGCTTTTTTTCACATCACCACTAATAACCTAACGGCCTATACTCCCTCTCCCACTCCTCCGCACAGCGCTCCATCCCGAACTCCTCTAATATCCGTTGTCGCGCCACGATGCCCAGCGCCTCCCGATCCCCCGCACTCCTGTCCATCACCTCTAACATCGCTCGTGCCAGCTCTCGCATGTCCCCTGCTCCCACCAGAAACCCGCACTCGCCTCCCAGTTCCTGCACTCCACCCACATCGGTCGCCACAACGGGCTTGCCCATCGCCATCGCCTCAGCCACTGCCAGCGGCATCCCTTCCCAAGCTGAACTCATCACAAACCCATCCGCCCCATCCATTAGTTCAGCCACGTCTCCGCGCATGCCCAGCCACCGAACGCCCTCAACTGAAGCCCCCTCGGCTCCAGCGATCCACAGCTGAACTTCGGGCCGCTCCCTCTGCACTTGCTCAAATGCTGTCAGCAGCCCCGGATAGTTCTTCGCCGGCGCATCCCGTCCCACCGCCAGCCACACAAACTCATCGCCGACCCCCATTCGGCCGCGCACCTCTATCCTGCGCGCTGAATCCGGAGCAAAACCATCCACCTCGATCCCGTTTCTCACCACGCCGCATCGACTCACCGCGCTCAATGCCTCAAAACGCCGCGCAGCAGCCTCGCACACCGCCACCGTACGGCCGGCAAGCCCGTCTGTCAGCCGGTAAGCCAGCATCCGCATCCGCCCGCCCTCGTATACGTTGTGAATCGTCGAGACTACCCGCACACCCGGCGTTACCGCGCCCACCAGCCGCGCCAGCATATTTGCCTGGAACCCGTGACTGTGGATCACATCCGGACCGAACCCGCGCAGCAGCCACATCGCCCTCGCTGCACCGGAGACCGCACTAGCCGGCCTCTGTTCCATGCCCAGATGCACCACTTCCACCGGGCACTTCAGATCGCCTCCGTGCGGCCCTTTGAGGACCACTGCCAGCACCTGGTGTCCTCGGGCAGTCATCCGTTCAGCCAGCGCCATCGTCAGCCGCTCGGCCCCGCCCATCGCCAGCGAGTTCAATATGTATGCAATCTTCAATTACAAACCCAGCTTCAAAAAAAATACATCTGCTAAAGAATCCTTACACCAAATACCGATTTGAGCGCTACAATGCCCAAAAGGAGTTCCATGGCCGGCGATATCCAATTAACATGCAGCGACTGCGGACAGGACTTCGTCTTCACCGCTGCCGATCAGGCGTTCTTCCAGGAACGCGGTTTCTCCACCCCTAAAAGATGCAAGCCATGCCGTTCGGCAAAGAAGAATGACCACGGTGGATCCGGCTATCGCCAGGGACCTGCACAGGGAACTCCTGTCATCTGTTCCGGCTGCGGCCAGCCCACCACGGTTCCCTTCGAACCGCGCGGCGACAAGCCCGTCTTCTGCCGTGACTGCTACGTAGCCCGCAAGGGTACTAGCGGCGGGCGCGGACGCTAACAAGCCAGCCCCACATCACTCCCCGGGTTAGCCAGTTGGGGCGCTTCAGACTTGTGCCCCAACTGGCTCCGGTATATTTGTGTCTATATTACTTCTTCAATAGCCATTCATAGCGAGAGCGAAGCCCATCCGGTTCCGCGGTAATCTTGCGATCCAGTTGCTCCACAAGCCCTGTCTTATCGAACCGCGGCCAATCTGCCAACCCCGCCCCATTGGGATCGCCGGTCTTGGCAAAGTTCGTCCAATACTGCACGATCTCCTCGCTCAGCTTCCGGTCCTCGGGGCGCCACGCCGCTCCCGGCCTCGTATCCAGCGTCCCAAACACATACTCGATATCGTCGGAGTGAAACGCATACTCGCCTTTGTGGTACTGGCTCGGCGGCGAGGCCAGATCGAAGTGGTACCGGTAAACCGGCGCAGCCCCGGTCTTCACCTGCCCGTCCACCCACGCCCACGTCCCTGCGGCGATAAAATTGTCGCTCTGGTAATCGATCGCGGAGCGCAGGGCCTCTTCATCCGTCGCGCCCGGATACGCATTTAGAAACTCCCCTGCCCTATCGCCGAACTTATCGGCGGCGTACGCCTTCCACTTCTCCGCTGTCATCCCCTGCGACAATGCTGACTGCTCGTCGCGGTTCCATCCAGCCAGAAGCGGCACATGCGCCTGTTTACCTGCCGCATAGATCGCATCCAGCTTCTCGGGCAGAAAGCTGCCATCCGTCATCGGCCAGAATCCCGTCACGCCTTTCTTAGTCGCTGCAGCCAGCACCGCATCGGCAGGAATCTTGCGCAGATCCGCAAGACTTTCTCCCTGCGTCTTCGCCCACGCCCCGCCGCTGGTCACCGCCGCATCCAGGCTCTGCAACAACTGCGCGGCAATCCCGCCGCTCTCGCCGATCACGCCTGCAAACAGCCCCCGCGCCGAGGGCGCAGCCATCAGAGCGCACATTGAGATTGATCCTGCGCTCTCGCCGAAGATCGTCACCCGGTCTGGATCGCCGCCGAAGTGCGCGATGTTCTCCTTCACCCAACGCAGCGCCGCTACCTGGTCCATCAGCCCGTAGTTGCCCGCCGTGCCGCCACCTTCCTTCACCAGATCCGGCGTCGCCAGAAACCCAAACACTCCCAGCCGGTAGTTGATCGTCACCAGAACCACGCCATGCTCGGGCAGCACCGCGCCCGTATGCCTCGGCTCCGATCCTGCACCCGTTGAGTAGCCGCCGCCGTGAATCCACACCATCACCGGCAGCTTCTTCTTCGGCCCGGCATCGGCCGGCGTAAACACGTTCGCAAACAGGCAGTCCTCGCTCGGACCCGCATCCTGAAAGACCATATCGTCGAAAACATGAGCCTGCATGCACCGCGAACCATACGCGGTCGCCTCACGCACGCCCTTCCACTTCGCCGGAGCAGCCGGAGCCTTCCACCGCAGCTCGCCCAACGGCGCGGCCGCATACGGCAGCCCCAGAAACACTCGCACTTTTCCGTTATCGATCGTCTTGCCGCGGACAACGCCCTCAGCCGTCTTAATTGTCAGTGAAGCGCCTGACGCGGCCGCCACCACAGCCAAACCCGCTGCCAGAACCACTACACTCCGAACCGCCAACCGCCCAATTCGCATCTAAAATTCCTCCGGGGCACAGCATAGCAGCCCGCCCGGCCTGCTCCCAGCTAAACTATCCCCCCGCCTTGCTCGTAAACTATAAGAGGTGGGCAATTCAAAGGAGTCGCATCACACACGGCCCCGGATGCTTCCGTCGGCCTCATGCCTTCTCCACGCGTTTGCCCTCAGGCGTCGCCAAACTTCCCCATAAACTCCCAGGAGGATCGAACCCTTGAAACGATATGCTCTCTCCCTGTCTCTTCTTGTCCTCGCAGTCTCGGCCGTCTCTGCTCAGACCGCAAGCTATGTCCCCGACAAGGCCCACAGCACCGTCGACTACACCGTCGGCCACCTCACCGTCTCCAGCGAGAAGGGCCACTTCTCCAACGTAGCCGGCGCCATTCAGATCAACGACGCCGACATCTCCAAGTCCACCGTCAACGTCACCATCGACACCACTACCATCGACTCAGGAAGCTCCGCTGAGAACGCTGTCCTCAAGGAACCCGCCTTCTTCAACATCGCCCAGTTCCCCTCTGCCGCCTTCAAGAGCACCGCGGTCACCCGCACCGCCACCGGCCTCTCCATCTCCGGCGATCTCACCCTGCGCGGAGTCACCAAACCCGTGGTCCTCGATGTAACCGGCGCCGGCGGCCAGCCCATCGCAGCCAGCCAGAAGCTTCCCACTGCCTTCACTGCCACCACGACCGTCAAGCGCTCGGCCTTCGGCATCGGCAACGGCTATCCAAACTCGGTCATCGGAGACGACGTCAAGCTCACCATCAACATCGCCCTCGTCAAGCAATAGCTCTGAAAGGCATGACAACCAGCATCCCGGCTCGATCAAATTCTGTTCTGTTCTAACGCAAGAGGTCTTCGATGAATCGCTTTCTTCTTTATCCTGGCGCCGTGCTCGCCGCGGCTCTCATCTGGGCAGCCTCGGCCGGCACCGTCTCGGCGGCCGACTCCCAACCCGCCCCCGATACCGTCGAGTTCTACAACCAGCGCATCGTCCCCATCCTTAAAAACAACTGCACCGAGTGCCACGACGCCAGCAAGATCAAGGGCGGACTGCGCATGGACACCTACGCCTTTCTGCGCATGGGCGGAGACGACGGCGACATCCTCACCCCCGGCGATCCCGATAACAGCCCCATGATTCAGGCCGTTCGCGCCACCGAGGGCGCCGACCTCGTTATGCCTCCCAAGTACACCCTCGCCCAGGCCGATATCGACACGCTCGTCGCCTGGGTTCGCGCCGGAGCGCACGGCCCCGGTGAAGATACGCAAATCCAGACCGCCTCTGCCACAACCCCGCCCGCTCCCCAGCGCACTGCCGCTCCGCCAACCAATCTCAAGGTTCTGCCCAAAGAACTCACTAACGCCCAGGTCCGCCAGATCATGGACGAGTGGTCAGACGCCCTTGGCGCAGACTGCAACAACTGCCACGTCCAGGATCCCAGCAAAGTCTCTGCCTCCGGCAAGCCGCTCATGGACTACGTAAGCGACTCCAAGCAGGAGAAGACCATCACCCGCGTCATGGTCCGTATGGTAGAAAACGTCAACAAGAGCTATCTCGAAACGGTGCCCAACTCCGGCCTTCCCGTAAGCTGCGGAACCTGCCACCGCGGCCACCTCGGCCCGGAACCCTTCATCCCGCCAGTTCACACTACAACGCAATCCGCAGCAAACTAGCTCCCAGCCAGCCAACCAACGCACACACCCAGAAAGAACAGGGATCAGGCCAGCAGCCTGATCCCTGTTCTCTTAGTCCCTCAGTCCCTGCCTCTAAGGTATCTCCACCAACTCCATCTTTCCGTCGCGCCTGCGATGCAGCACATACTGCTCGCCGGCCACAGTCCTGAAGACAAACAGATCGCGATCCTGGAACTCGGCGTCCTTTACCGCCTCTTCGATCGTCATCGGGCGAAGCGCGATAGCCTGGCTGTTCCGTGCCACATGCGGCTCCACCACCTCAGGCTTGGCCGGGAAAGAGTGCACCGCAATCGATGCCCGCTTCCGGGTCGGTTTCTCCGGCTCTTCATCCGGATCGACCGCCCGCAGTTTGGGCCGCGCCACCGGAGGTGCCGTCATCACCTTCTCACCCTTTGGCAGCCGCTTGTTCGCCAGACGCTTGTCCCGGTGCCGCTGCACCTGGTTCTCTGCGTGAGTGAGCGCCTGCCTGAGCGCAATCTCGAGTGTCGCTCCCTTGCCCTTTGCAGCAAAGGACTGCAAACGGTCCTGAATTGTAAGCTCCACGATCTGCTCGCGGCGCTGCGTGCTGAAGACGAGATTCCCGTGCGCACTTTTGCCAAGCAGCCGGCCCAGCCGGTCCATGCCCTTCTGCCCCATCTCGTGCAATACCTTGGGAACCCTTACCTGTCTGGCGGTGAACTCCACTTCCATGGTCAGCCTCCGCTCTACATATTTCCCGCCAGAGACCCAACCACGATCTATGGCAGGTGGAGCACAGTATATGCCAATCCCCCAACCCTGCAAATCCCTCTATTGCTCAATGCAGCACCCAGGTCCAAAGGGGAATCAAATCGGATATCCCAAAATAGCAAATGGCGGGTAAGCCCAAAAGCTCACCCGCCACGAATCAAACTAGCACCGCGAACGCCGCTAGCAGCGCTAACTCCGCTGCCTTTAGATCTCCCACCGCAGCAGCACAGTTCCCACGCTGAAGCCCGCGCCAACCGCGGCCAACAGCACCAGGTCGCCCTTCTTCAGCCTGCCCTCTTCCACGGCCGTCTCAATCGCCAGAGGAATCGTGCCGCCTGAAGTGTTGCCGTACTTTTCAATGTTGATAATCACTCGATCAAGTGGCATCCCGAGCCTGTCCGCAGTCGCATGAATGATGCGAATGTTCGCCTGGTGGGGAATGAAGCAGCCCAGATCCGCGCCCGTAAGCCCGTTACGCGCCAACACGGCCGCTGAGGCCTCTGCCATCTTTCTTACCGCAAACCTGTAAACCGCCGGCCCGTCCTGGTGGATGAAGTGCATCTTCTTGTCGACCGTCTCGTGGCTGGCCGGATTCAGGCTTCCGCCGCCGGGCATATTCAGGCTCACGCCGCCCGCGCCGTCGATCTCGTTCACAAAGTCGATAAATCCGATCTCGCCCTCTTCGGCCCGCTCAATCAGCACCGCTCCGGCGCCGTCGCCAAAGAGCACGCACGTCGTGCGATCGGTGTAGTCCGTCATGCGCGTGTTGGCATCCGAGCCGCACACCAGAACCTTCTTGTGCGCTCCGCTCTCCACCAGCTTCACGCCGGCCTGAAGCGCAAACGTGAATCCCGCGCAGCCGCCAGAGACATCAAAGCCCCAGCAGCCCTTGGCGCCAATCTTGTGCTGCACCAGGCACGCCGTCGAGGGATACATCATGTCCGGCGTCA
Organism: uncultured Acidobacteriaceae bacterium; assembly: GCA_903842065.1. GTDB lineage: Bacteria > Acidobacteriota > Terriglobia > Terriglobales > Acidobacteriaceae > Telmatobacter. The sequence goes on from CAIMKZ010000074.1 coordinate 27,054, forward strand.
CCGTTCCAACAATGATTGCCTCGAGCTCGCTGGCCTCGATACCGCGCATGGCGAGACATTTTTTAGCCGCCTCGGTGCACATATCGCTTACGCCCTTGCCTTTGGCCAGAACGTGCCGCTCGCGGATGCCTGAGCGTTCAAAGATCCACTCGTCTGTGGTGTCTACGATCTTCTCAAGGTCCTTGTTCGTCAAAACATCCGGTGGAACGTAGCCCCCAAACGCCGTAATTTTCGCGCGATAGCCCACCACGGGCCGTACTGTCAGACTCAATTCGTATCTCCTTGCGGCAGGTAGCGCTCATCGAGCGGACCCAAAACAAAACAAAAAAGCGCCCAAGGCGCAAAAGCGCCGGGTAACCCACTGCGCCCGTACTAGCCCGTTACCGTTGCTTCCTTCCGGACCTGGCGGGGTTGGCGGGATTACGTCGCGTAGGACCCGGCACTTTTCGATTCTAGCACTTCAGGGCGGCCTCAGTTCCGATTGAAAAACCCTCGTGCGCCCCGGATTCTTTGCCGCGCATTATAAACACTGAATTGACAGCACCCCCCCCCGTGTTACTTTGGACTAACTTTAGGGCCCAACAGTTTTCAAAGTAATCTACCTCGATCACAAGGGGGCTCATGTTTCTTGCGAGGCTATACACATGCTACATTCTGGCCATTTGCTGTGTCGCGCTATCGGCCCAGTCTGCTTCCAATGTCACGACTACACTCAGTGGCGCACCCGGCGTCGTCCCGGTCTTTACCTCGGGAACCAACATCGAGTCCTCGGTCATCACCCAGTCTGGCGGTAACGTGGGGATGGGGACAACGAACCCCAAAGCGCTAATTGATACTGGGGCAATATCGTCGATGAACACGCCTGGTGCTTTCTCCAATGCAATTCTGAACTTGTACAGTTCAACGGGCGTAGGCGACTACTCTCAAATCACTTATGGCTATCAACCCTCGCGTACCTATGGTGCTGCCTACTTAGGCTATGTTTCTGTAAACAGTAACAGTGGTGGGTTCGGTGATCTGGTCTTCGGCACAAGAAGCGTGTATACGGATACTCAGCCGAGCGAGCGGGTGAGGATAACAAACACCGGCAATGTGGGCATCGGCACCACGAGCCCGGGCGCGAAACTCGAAGTCAATGGAAATGTAAAGCTTACAAGCAGTAGCGGCGCATCGATTACATTCCCTGACAATACCGTTCAGAGTACCGCATGGACAGGAGCATTGGGCGGTGGCGACTACGCAGAATCAGTCGAACTGTCTGGAGATTTCACAAAGTATGAGCCTGGAGATGTACTTGAAATCGATAAATACAATCCAAGCCGCTTTATGAAATCGAATGAGCAATACTCAACATTGGTGGCAGGTGTCTACTCAACCAAACCGGGCATCATGGGCCGCCGGCAGACTACATCCAAGAACGCTAATGAGGCTCCCATGGCTATCGTGGGAATTGTGCCTGTAAAAGTCAGTTCAGAAAATGGCGCTATCGAGCCTGGTGATCTTCTTGTTTCCTCGTCAATTCCCGGGGTCGCCATGAAGGGTACTGACCGCTATCGGATGCTGGGCGCTGTGATTGGCAAAGCGATGGGAGCGCTCGACGCCGGCACAGGCATTATCGAGGCGCTTTTATCGCTGCAGTAGCCATGTCAAAGCAATCAGGATGAGGTGCGTCATGCGATTCAGATTCGTTCAGCTGCCAAAAACGATGCAAATGAATGTTGTGAATTCTTGCCTAATCTTAAGATTTCTCAAGAGTCGCGCTTTACTCTTTCTTGTAGTCCTACTTCTAGCTATTTCGCTTTGCGACCAAACCGAAGCTCAAGCATCATCCAAGCCGACGAAGGAAACGCAAACCTCGGGCAGGCCTCCGCTGGCCCGGCTCTATTGGCACTTTCTCGACTTCCAGCGCTTTCTCGACAAGAGCGCCGACGAGCAGGAAAAGAAGGGCAAGAACGGCGCGGAGTTGCGTGAGAAGCTCCAACGCAAGCTCGGATTCAGCAACTACCAGTTCACGCTCATCCGCGATGCGGCCCAGAAACTGGATCGCGACCTGAAGAAGAAGGACGCTCAGGCGATGGCCGTCATCGAAGCGTTCCGCAAGAAGTATCCGCCCGATCAACCGCTCAAGGCTCCTCTGCCCCCGCCGCCTCCGGAGCTGGAGACCTTGCAGCAGGAGCGCGACAATCTGATCGAGCAGCACGTCGCCGATCTGAAGATGCAACTTGGCCCGGAGGCTGCCCGCAAGCTAGATTCGTTCTTGCTGAACGAGTTTGCTCCCGCGGTTACAACCCATTCCGTAAGCGCGCCAGCCTCGCAGCAGGGGGCTGGGCAAGCAAGTCAGGCGGTGCGGCGGCCATGACTCGACGCCTGCCAAACTGGCTATCAGCGCTCGGCCTCGCTATCGCGCTTGCCGCGCTGGCTTCGCCCGCCCGTGCGCAACTCGGCTATGTCGACGAGGTAACCGAGATTACCGCCAGCACCACCGCGCAGAGCCTATACTCGTATTCGAGTACGTCTATGTCGTATAGCATCTGCGGCTACTACACGCCCGCTGTGCATGCCACCGTCTTCGAAAACGGTGCGGCGGTCTACGATGATACAGAAACAGGCAACGAAACATGCGCGGCTGTGTTCCATAATTCCGGACTTGTATCCATCACGCTGGGCGACACCTATGTGCAGACCGCCAATCACTCAGTCTTCGCCATTTATACGATCCAGGTGTATAACGACAACCGAACCTATTTCTACAACCCCAATCACTTTGCGAGCCTCAGTCCTCATGAGCCCTATCCGGACGAATACGCCTACTACCCCGACGATTATGGGGACTACTATATCCTTGAGAGGACGTTCGATCTCGGCATGACCCAGGCCGAGATCACGGCTGCCGCCCCGACCATCAGCGACATTTCGCCAAATGTCGGAACGATTGGAACAACCGGAAGCATCGCAGTCAGCGGCGAATATCTGATCGATCCCTGGACTCATACGGCGACACCTGCGATCGCTGGAACAGGTGTTTCGCTTTCGGTCGGAGCCAACCCAACGGATCAAGACCTCACACTCAATTACTCCATTGCGCAGGGAGCAACCGCAGGCCCTCAGAGCCTCACGCTGGCGACCAGGTTCGGCACGAGCAATGCGGCGACATTCACCGTCGGCTATCCCGCCGCGCACATCGCCTCGCTGAGCCCAACCACTTGGCAGGCAGGTTCCAGCTTTACCCTAACGATCAATGGCACAGGGTTCGGCACTGCGCCGACCGTGAATATCTCCGGAGTGGCGGGTGTACAGTACGGCCAGGCGATGAACACAAATCCGCTGGGAACGCAAACTCACGTTTCCGTGACCATAGAGCCAGATGCTCCGGACGGAACCGCAACCGTTACCGTCATACCCGGTTATGCGGGTAGCACTTTCTATTGCGGGAACTGCAACGGGGGCTCGCCCAACGGCACTGATACAGCGACGGTCGTTGCTGCACAGAATTCTTGTCCGGCGGCATTGGACGCACACTCGGGATTCGTGGGAGTTGTTTCTACTGGAACAACCGGCGGTGCTGGCACAATGACTGCCTCGTTCAGCGGAGGAGTCTTCAACGGAAGTAGCGTGACCGTTCCATATGGTCAGTACTCCACGCCGGAGTCCATCGCCTCTCACATCGCCGCCCTTATCACGAAGAACTATTATGCATCAGGCTTGAGCGCCCAAGCCGTCGGTTCCTACATTCTTTATAAAAGCACTGCCGTGTTAGGGACTCCAGCCCTTGCGGTTTTTGGCCAGTCGTTTGTTAAAGACGCCTCAACGGCCTGTCCCCCTGCAAATCTGAAATATGTTCTCGCAGTCCAAAGTGACAGCGTCGTATGGCTACCGGTACCACGCTCCACCCAAAGAGGGAGACAAGTAACCTATATCATTAAGAAGTGGCCAACCGCCGCGCAAACTACATTTTGGAGTTTGACCAGTCCATCCTATTCCCTTGCCACAATAACGGAACATTTGACCGCCACTGGATACACCTCGTCTAACTACAACTCCAGTGAAGACCTCCGATCGGCAGGGCAATTCGCGGATGTGCTCGGGAGTTCGGATATCACTTACGGCCATGAAGGAGTCTTTCAAACCGGTCGCTGGTTTAGCGTTGTCCTAGACGGTCAACCTGTTTCAGGTTCCATCATGACGTTCGACAAGGCTGGCAAGCATCTAATGGACGATATCGAAATCCACATGCCGAGCGGACCTTCATTTTTGAATAACTACAAGAACGCAGATGGTACACCTAAGGACGTGTCGCTTGATTAGCAAAAAGGTAATGTGGTCGGTGGCCTGCCTGCCCGCTATGCTGCTATTGCTGTGCGCCGCATACTTATTGTATCTACCGCTTCGTGCCCGTTATCTCTTCGACAGACTCGAAGAGCTTCAAGTAGGTCATTCGAGCTTCGAGGACGCGCAGCGGCTCGCACGAAAGATTGGCGCTAAGCCATACGACCTCACACACTGTGACCGATCTTATTGCTACTGGAGTGTGAATATTGACAATGTGCGCCTCCCTCAATGGTGGCGAGGATCAGGTGCAACATTCAGTGTCAACTTTGGAGTGAAGGGCTCCGCAGTCGATTACAAAGGCGCTTGGTATGTAATTGGAGTACCTTCTTATGACTCAACTCCTTCCAAAGTGTCGGAGGAGGTCGATCCTTATAGGTTGTCTCCTCCCTACGAGGTGTCTGCCGGAATCAAAGAAAAGTGGATCAATCGTAGGCTAGGGCAAGGGGATCGCATTATTCAAGAACCACCAACTGGGGCAGGCTGGAACGTGAGTTATTTTGAGAAGAACGGTTCCAGGGAGCTGGCCACTGCGAGATTTGAGGCGCGCATGACGCCCAGATCGTCCGCAGAGGATTGGCGGCGGTATACTGCCTTCAATTACAGTTGCTTGTGGAAATACAAGGGCTGCAAAGACGGAGTGGAATTGCTGCCAACAGCAGGCCCAATCCCACCTGAGCAGATGTATGGGATTGGGCCACGCCAATAGAATAATGATGGCTCACCCAAAGACATCTCGATTCCGTAATCTGCCGATTGGCTGGTTGATCACCTCTCTAGTCGGTCTGGCGATACTGCTGTGCAGCGCATATTTGTTTTACCCGGCGTTGCGTGCCCGCTATCTTTTTAGCGAGCTTGAAACACTTCAGCTCGGCCACTCCACCTTTGAAGACGCAGAACGCCTGGCAAGGAAGATCCATGCGCAGCCATACCCACCAAACGAACCTTGTGACCGCTCAAAATGCGAATGGGATAAGCAGATAGACAATGCAAGTCTTCCTCGTTGGTGGAGAGGCTCCGGCGTCGGCTTCTCAGTGACGTTCGATGTGAAGAATTCGCTGGTGGTCCGTAAGGATACGGGGTTTGGCGTAGGATTACGAGACTCCTTCCATCCTTCCACTGTCGGGTTGGAGGAACAGGAGCACTGGGGCCGAGTACCCTACCGGGAACCGGTCCAAACCGGCTGGTACCGCTCCACCACCTAGATGGTATTGGATGTCGAATAATAGCCGGATGTAGCGCTAGTCAGCCGTATTGGCAGAAGTTCACGATCACATCGTCTTATTTTGGTCTTGTTGATTTGCCGGTAATGACACGAATCCCTGGACAGGGTGATCGCCTTATCATGACCATCCATGAGCACGGAATGAATGCACCAACAATGAACGACGATCATGGACACATGCCTGAATATTCGCCCAATCCATATCCCGATCCCAATCCGTACCCCAATTACTGAGGCGGAGCGCAGAAATGGTGAAGAGAGTAAAGCGCGCCTGTATTGCATTGATCCTTGTGATAGCCGCATATGAGATCATGCTATTTTCATGTAGCAACATCGCAGAGCACAAGGCTGCAAGAATCGCAGAGTTATTGGGGGCACTAAGACCTGGATATACAACGATGGACAGCGCTAAAACCATGTTCCAGACTCATGGTATAAGCGTGAGTATATTAAACGATGCATGTGGTGATCCCAGAGGTATGTGCGACTGCTTAAGTGCGGGATCCGCGAATTTTCCACGGATTATTCCTATTCATGTATGGCGACTTGCAGGGATCACATTGCTACCTCTCCCGCCAGTCAAATCTGCTTACTTCCAGGTAAACCTCTATTTCATCAATGGAACCTTGGACTCGATCGATACAGGATATGGTGTGGGCGCAACGGTCGTTAAGTATTCTCGGGGCACGGGCGAACACAATTCCGTATGGTCGAAATGGAAGTATGGAAAAGGAGGCACGGTAAACTCGATTAGCGTATCCTTTTCCGGCGCAGCCTATGCTGCGCCCTTTCCTCGGTTCGCCTTCAACTATATATATTCCGTGAAAACTCCTGATGCGCGTGAACTCTGGCCTTCCGCTCCACCACCTACCACAGAGCTTCATGAGCAGAACTAGCATTTCTTCACTTCGCACTGGCTTTCCATCCGTACACCACTGGACACAAGCGTTCGTTTGCATCTCAGACCTATCGATCCCAAATCGTGGCGAGAAGCTGAAAGCTGGCAGCTTCTTCCCTTCTCCGCGTACAATCTCCATGACAACACACGCACGCCACTCCACCACAGGGAGAGCGCACCATGGCAGACCAGACACCCGCAAAGCCTGTTGATTCGAACCACGGACGGCCGATCCCCTTCGGCCAGGGACACACTCATCTCGGCCGCGACTTCTCCACCCCCGACCTCGAAGCCAAAGTTACCGGCCGCGCCAAGTACGCCGAAGACCTCCGCGCCGAAGGCATGCTCTTCTGCCGGCTCCTGCTCAGCCCCGTGCCCCACGGCCGGGTCCGCAAGATCGACGCCTCGGATGCCCTCAAAATGCCCGGCGTCCGCGCCGTCCTCACCGCCGACGACATTCCGCCCCAGGCAGATTACATGGACGACGACGGCCATCTCTACAAAGCCAACCAATGGGGCGAGCGCGCACTCACCAACGAGCCCCGCTTTCAGGGAGACCCTATCCTAGCCGTCGCCGCCGTCGATGAGCTAACCTGCGCCGAAGCTATCGAAAAGATCAAAGTCGACATCGAGCCTCTGCCCTTCGTCATCGATCCTCTTGAATCTCTGCGCCCCGGCGGACCCAATCCGCACAAGGACGGCAACGTCTGGGCCAAGCCCGATCCACCCGACACGCGCGCTCAGATCGTCCGCGAACTCAAGTGGACCGCAGCCGACTTCGCCGAGTACGACCAGGGACGCATGCCGCAGGGCAAAGCTCCCGACACATGGTCTTACGGCGACATCGACAAGGGCTTCAAAGACGCCGCGCTGGTTCTAGACGAGTCCTTCATCACCCCCGACACTAGTCACCACTGCCTCGAACCCCGCACCGCGCTCGCCTGGTGGCAGAACGGCAAACTTTATCTCGCCACCGGAACGCAGAGCACCAAGCAGACCGCCTCGGCACTCGCCCGCTGGATGCAGATGAAGGTCGACGACCTGGTCTTCATCTCCGAGTACACCGGCGGCGGATTCGGCTCCAAGATCACCGCTGGCATTACCATGATCATTCCGGCCATAATCTCGAAGAAGGTCAACGCGCCCGTGCAGATGCGCATCAGCCGCGAAGACGAGCTGGCCATCGGACGCGCACGGGCCTCGGTCGTCGGCCGCATGAAGGTCGGCTTTGGCAAGGATGGCCGCATCCTCGCCCTCGACATGTTCGCCATCTCAAACTCCGGCGCCTATGAGGCCATCGGCGACGCCGGTTCGGCCGCGCGCATCGTCTCGCTCATCTATCAGCCCGTCGCCATGCGCTACCGCGGCGCGGCCATCATGACCAATACACCTACACGCAGCGCGCAGTGTTCGCCCGGGGGCATGCAGGGCTCAGCCATCCTTGAGCCCATCCTCTCCAGGGCCGCCCGCAAACTCGGCCTCGACCACGTCGCCGTCCATCGCATCAACGCCCCCGACCCCGACACCAAGCCCCTCTACAACGCCGAAGTCAAAGGCAAGCGTCCTTACGCCACCAGCTGCTTCCTGCGCCACGCTCTCGACCGTGGAGCTGAACAGTTCAAGTGGGCTGAGCGCGCCAGACAACTATCTCCGCTCGCCGGGCAAATCAGTGGCGAAGGGCAGCCTCGGATACGAGGAACAAAAGCCCGCGGATTAGGCGTCAGCTTCGGCTGTTACTCCGGCGGAACCATCGGCTACGACGGCCTCATCGTTATCACCCCCGAGGGCCGCGTACGCTTCCACACCGGCATCGGCAACCTCGGCACAGAGAACTTTGTCGACGTTCACCGCGCCGGAGCTGAGGTCCTCGGCGTCCCGTGGGAGCAGTGCGATATCATCTGGGGCGATACCTCGCGCAGCTTGCCCTACTCCTGCATCTCAGGCGGCAGCCAGACCACACACGCCATGAGCCGCGCCTCGCACGCCGTCGCCACAGCCGCCTGCCTGCGACTCGCCGAGATCGCCGCCCATTCCCAAGGCGGCAAGCCCGAGAACTACGGAGTCGCCAACGGCCACATCGTCCGCAAAGGCCAGGGGCCGGTCATGACCTTCGCCGAAGCCGCAAAGAAAGCCATCGCCCTCGGCGGCATCTACGACGGACACACCATGCCCGAGGACATCAACCGGCTCACCCAGACAGCCGTCCGTGCACTCGCCGGTCAGGGACTCGTCGTCGCCGCTAAAGATAACTATCCCCGCGACGGAGACACCCTCTCCTACGTTGCCAGCTTCGCTGAAGTCGAAGTCGATCTTGAAACCGGCAAGTACTTCATCCTCGACTACCTCTGCTACGCCGACGTGGGAACCGTTATGCACCCCCTCGCCCTCGGCGGACAGGTTAATGGCCGCTCCATCCTCGGCATGGGCCACACCCTTGGCCAGAAGTGGGTCATGGACCCCGAGTACGGACATCAGCTCGGCCGCCGCTTCTACCAGACCAAGCCGCCCACTATCCTGGATGTCCCCGTCGAGATGCATTGGAACGCCCTCAACATCCCCGATCCCGAGACCCCGGTCGGCTCGCGCGGCGTAGGTGAGCCGCCCGTCGGTGGCGGATTCGGCTCTATCCTGAATGCCCTCTCCGACGCTCTGGGCGACGAGGTCTACCGCCGCGCTCCGGTCATGCTCGACACGATCCTGACGTCACTCGAAGCCGGCCACCCCGCCCAGCACCCGCTTATGGCTCATATCTGAGGGGGAGATACGATCCCGAGGCCGTGACTGCGCTACGGCTGCGGCAGAAGACTTGTTTCATGTGTCGCCAAAATTGGTGTAGCCATCGATCATGCTGGATTGGTAGCCACCCGCCAGGGTGACTCTTCTGCTCCACCTCCGGCATCTAATTGATCAGGTGCATACTGCGTGTTAGAGATCGCCATCATCGGAGCAGGCCCAGCCGGACTGGCCACAGCGCTGCAACTGCACCAAAAAGGATTTCGGCCCAGTATCTACGAGTCCGTGTCCGAGATCAGGCCTCTCGGCGTTGGGCTGGACATCAAGCCCTACGCAACGCGCGAGATCGTCGAGATTGGCCTGTTCGATGAGTTCTGCAGCATCTCTGTCGAAGCCCGGGAGTCGATTTTCTTGAACGGCTGGGGACAGCAGATCTTCGCGGAAAAATGCGGTCTGCACATGGGCTACAGCAACGAGCAGCGCTTCGTGCATCGAGGCAGCTTCCAGATGATGCTCTACGATGCTGTACGCCGACGCATTGGCCCCGATGCCGTCCAACTCGGCGCGCGCTGCATCGGCATCGATCAGGACGAGCGCGGAGTAACCGTCCGTTTTGAACCACAGCGCCCGGATGCCCCAACCGAGATCCGAGCCGACATTGTCATCGGCGTCGACGGCATCAAGTCGGCCGTACGCAACCAGCTACTGCCGCAATCGGTTGGCACCCACTACTCAGGCATCACGCTCTGGCGCGGCGTCACGGTGATGAAGCCCTGGAAGTCGGGCGGATCTATCCTGCACATCGGCGACCCGGTTCGCCAGGGCAGCCTGATCGTCTATCCGATTCAGAACAACACGGACGGCAAAGGCAATCAACTCATCAACTGGGTGATCGAACAGAACGGACGCCCCGAGATCGTCGAAGACTGGAACCATCTCGTCACGCCCAACGAAGTTCCGAACCTCTTCGAAGAATGCCGGCTGGACTTCATTGATTTGGGCGAGATGGTGCACTCGGCCCGCGAGGTGTACATCTTTCCGCTCGTTGACCACGACCCGCTGCCGCACTGGTCTTTCGGGCGGATCACTCTGCTTGGCGATGCCGCTCACGCCATGTATCCACGCGGAGGCAACGGCGTCTGCCAGGCTCTAGTCGATGCACGAGTAATCGCCGAAAAACTCGCATCCATCCCCGACCCCATCGAGGCCCTGCGCGAGTATGAGGCCGAACGGCGCGAGGCGGTGAACTGGATTGTGCACGCCAACCGCAGCGACGGCCCGGAGATCGTCCGCCGAATCGCCGAAGAGCGCAGCGGAGGCAAGCCCTTCGCGGGCATCAACTCGATCATGCCCAACGCCGAAATAGAGTCCATCTTCATGGAGTACCATCGCAAGGCCGGAATGAGACGCCCGGACGACGAGTCTGGCAAACCTTGCGCATTTCCGTCGGTCTTTACTGCGAGCCACTGAAAACCGAATTCCTGCTTTGACGCTTTTGCTGTAATGAAAAACGCCTCCCTGCCGGGAGGCGTTTCGTGTTCTTACTGATGGAACGACTTACCCGCGCAAAAAGTCCTTGACCGTCTGCACGATCACATCGCGGCTCACATCGGCAATCGCGTTGGTCAACGGCAACTGCTTGGGGCAGGCCTTGACGCAGTTTTGCGCGTAGCCGCACTCCTGAATGCCACCGTCGCCGGCCAATGCACGTAGACGCTCTTCCTTCAGCACCGAACCCGTGGGGTGGTTGTTGAAGAGCTTGACCTGGGCGATGGTTGCCGCCCCGACGAAGCCCGTCGAAATATTGAACTGCGGGCAGACTTCCATGCAGCAGGTGCAGGAGATGCAGTTCGACAGGGGGTAGTTAACCTCCTGCTGCTGCGGGTACTGGCGTGGGCCCACGCCGAGATCGTAGGTGCCGTCGATCGGTACCCAGGCCTGAACCTTCTTCAGGTTCTCAAAGAGCACACCGCGATCAACCTGAAGGTCGCGCACGATGGGGAACTTCGAGAGCGGCGCGATCTTGATGGGCTGCTCCAAAGTGTCAATCAAAGCCGAGCAGGCCATACGCGCGCGACCATTGATCAGCACCGCGCAGGAGCCGCAGATCTCTTCCAGACAATTGGAGTCGTAGCTGACCGGGGTGGTAGGCTTGCCGCTGGCCGTGACTGGGTTAGCCGCAATATCCATCAAGGCTGAGGTCACGTTCAAGCCCACACGGTAGGCGACCTCGTACTTCTCCCACACCGCCGGATCTTCGGGGCTGGCCTGACGCTTGATCTCGATCTTCACCGTTTTATTCGCCATGCTGTTGTTCCCTCGGGGACTCTGAGCCCCCAGTAATCTTCTGATCTCTGCGGCACGGCTGAAACCGTGCCCTTTCCAATCTCGCCCGGGTTGGGGTTCGTGCTTTCCCAGGTCTCAGATTCGAGACCTGGAGCACCCAACGTCGGTGGCGCTACAGCTACGGCTTACGCCGAGTCGTAGCGGCGGGGCCGCGGAACGATGTACTGCGTGTCGACTTCCTCAAGCTCAAGCTTCGGACCCTCGGGCGCGCCCGTGAACGAAGCCTTGGTGGTCTTGAGGAACTTTTCGTCGTTGCGGTCCGGGAAATCTGGCTTGTAGTGCGCGCCGCGCGACTCGTCGCGCAGGATGCCGCCCAGCGTGATGGTGCGGGCCAGTTCCAGCATGTTCTTCAACTGGCGGGCGAAGGCGAAGCTGGTGTTGGCCCACTGGCTGCGGTCGCTCAGGTTGATACCCTTGTAGCGCTCGATCAGTTCGACAACCTTCTCGTCGGCCTGCTTCATGCCCTTGTTGTAGCGGGTCACGGTGACGTGCTCGCTCATTGTGTCGCCCAGTTCGCGCCACATCTTGAAGGGGTTCTCATTGCCCTGGTTCGTGATCAGATCCTTGTTGATCTCTATCTGGCGAGCCACTTCCTGAGCAGCGCCGCCGTCGCCTTCCTGCGCGGGCAGGTTCTTGGCGTACTTGAGCGCGTTCGGCCCGGCGATAAATCCGCCGTGAATACAGCTCATCAGTGAGTTCGCGCCCAGGCGGTTTGCGCCGTGGTACTGGTACTCGCACTCGCCGGCCGAGAAGATGCCGGGGATGTTCGTCATCTGGTCGAAGTCGATCCAGAGGCCGCCCATAGTGTAGTGCATGCCCGGGAAGATCTTCATCGGGTGATCGTGCGGATCGACGCCGACGAACTTCTCGTAGATCTCGAGAATGCCGCCCAACTTGCGATCGAGCGTGGCGCGATCGATGTGGCTCAGGTCCAGGTAGACCATCTGCTGGCCGTCGATGCCCAGGCCCTCCTGGAAGACCACGCGATGGATGGCGCGCGTGGCGATGTCGCGGGGAACCAGGTTGCCGTACTTGGGATACCACTCCTCGAGGAAGTAGAAACGCTCCGACTCGGGGATGGACTTGGGAGGCCGCGGATCGCTGGGCTTGCGGGGCACCCAGACGCGTCCGCCCTCGCCGCGGGCCGACTCGGACATGAGCCGCAGCTTGTCTTCGCCGGGGATGGCGGTGGGGTGAACCTGGATGAACTCGCCGTTGGCGTAGTATGCGCCCTGCTGGAAGAGTGCCGACTGGGCCGATCCCGTGCAGACCACCGAGTTGGTGCTCTTGCCGAAGATGGCGCCGATGCCGCCGGTGCAGATGATGATGGCTTCAGCCGGGAAGGCCTTCACTTCCATGGTGCGCAGGTCCATGGCGGTGATGCCGCGGCAGACGCCCTTGGAATCGAGGATGGAGGAGAGAAACTCCCAGCCCTCGTACTTCTTGACCTTACCCTCGGACTCGTAGCGGCGAACCTGCTCGTCGAGCGCGTAGAGAAGCTGCTGGCCGGTGGTTGCGCCTGCGAATGCCGTGCGGTTGTAGAGCGTTCCGCCAAAGCGGCGGAAGTCGAGCATGCCTTCCGGAGTGCGGTTGAAAGGCACGCCCATGCGGTCCAGCAGGTCGATGATGCCCGGCGCTGCCTCGCACATCTGCTTGACCGGGGTCTGGTTGGCCAGAAAGTCGCCGCCATAGACCGAGTCGTCAAAGTGCTTCCAGGTGGTGTCGCCCTCGCCCTTGAGGTTCTTAGCCGCGTTGATGCCGCCCTGTGCACAGACCGAGTGGGAACGCTTGACGGGCACGATCGAAAACAGGTCGACCGCGCCGCCTGCCTCGGCGATCTTGATGACCGCGGACAGTCCTGCCAGTCCCCCGCCAACCACAATGATTCTTGGTGTAGCCATTGATGAATTCCTCTAATAAATCAGTGTTCAGTGATCCGTTTTTCTGAGGCGATTACTGCTGCAGGGTCACCAGGGGGTTCACGGGCACGTTCGGATAGGCTCCGCCCACGAACGCCCAGACTCCCGCGAGTCCCATACCGGCCAGCACAATGCCGATGGCGACGCAGCCGATGGCAAAGCGCTGCCGTGCCTTGACGCTGGACGCGATGCCCCACTTGGCCGAGAACAGCCACAGGCCGTAAGCGAAGTGGAAACAGACGGCAACCATCGCGATCACGTAGAAGCCAAGCATCCATGGGTTCTGCAACTCGACCTGCACCTTGTGGAACGAGGCATACGGATTCTCAGGCAGCATGACGCCGGTGAATCGCTGACGCCAGAGATGCTGGGAGATGAAGATGAGCGCAATCACGCCAGAGCAGCGCTGCAAACCATAGAACCAGTTCCCTGCCCAGGGGTAATAGATCACGTTCGACTTGCCGCGAATCCAGATGTAGAGTCCGTAGATGCCGTGATAGGCCAGCGGCAGGAAGATGAAGACAAACTCCAGCACGCGCACCAGAGGCAGCGAGTTGAGGAACTTCACCTGTTGGCCGTAGGCGATAGGCCCGTTGAGCGCCTCGAAGTTCGACAGTAGGTGTTCGAGCAGGAAAGCTCCGATGGGTACGATACCCAGCAGCGAGTGCAGCTTGCGCCACAAAAAGCTTGTCCCCTCGCCTGCGCGCAGACTCTGCACGCCGCTCGCCACTACGTGCGCGGCCGGTTGTTGAGCAGTTGCCATGGAAACGTATGCTCCTGATTTAGATACAGGTTGAGAAATTCGATGAGGTTCAGGGTGATGAGTGGTTACTTAAGCATTATTTGCGCCGTGGATAGCCCCCGTCAAGCAGACCTGTCACGTTCAAAGCGATTATTTCGAAGCCGCCTTGTCCCGCTCCGCGATCGGCACTACTTTCAGCTTGCGGCCGCCGGTGTAAATCTGGCGAGGCCGCGCAATCTTCTGCTCGTTGTCGCAGATCATCTCCTGCCACTGCGCCAGCCAGCCTACCGTGCGCGGGATAGCGAAGAGCACCGTAAACATCTCAGGCTTGAAGCCGATGGCCTGGTAGATCATGCCGGAGTAGAAGTCCACGTTCGGGTACAACTTGCGGGAGATGAAGTAGTCGTCGCTCAGCGCGATCCGCTCCAACTCCAGCGCGATGTCCAGCTTGGGATTGTGGCCCGTGACGCCGAAGACCTGCTCGGCAATCTTCTTGATCAAGCTGGCCCGCGGATCGTAGTTCTTGTACACGCGGTGCCCAAAGCCCATCAGCTTGCGTTTGCCCGCTTTGACATGATCGATAAAGGCCGGAACATCGGCCAGCGAATCGATACCATCGAGCATACGGATTACTTCTTCGTTTGCGCCGCCGTGAAGCGGGCCGGAGAGGGCCGAGGCGGCAGAGGCTACAGCGAGATAAGGACTGGCGAGCGAGCTTCCCACCACGCGAGCCGTCGATGTGCCGCAGTTCTGCTCGTGGTCCAGGTGCAGGATAAAGAGCACCTCAAGCGCTCGGGCCAGCAGCGGGTTGGCCGCGTACTTGGGCTCCACCATCCTCCACAGCATGTTCATGAAGTTTTCGGTGTAGCTCAGCTCGTTGTCAGGGTAGACGTAGGGGAAGCCGAGCGAGTGGCGGTACGACATGGCCGCGATCGAGGGCATCTTGGCGATGAGGCGCTTGATCTGAAGCAGCCGGTTGTCCGCATCATGAACGTCAACCGCGTCCGGATATACCGACGAAAGCGCCGCAACCGTCGAGATCAGCATCGACATCGGATGCGCGTCGTGGCGGAAGCCTTCCATGAACTTCTTCATGCTCTCGTGCAGCATGGTGTGGTGGGTAATCTCGTAGACCCACTGTTTCAGCTCAGCCGTGTTAGGGAGCTTGCCAAACAGAATCAAATACGCAACTTCGAGGAACGTGCAGTTTTCGGCAAGATCCTCGATGGGGTAGCCGCGATATTCCAGAATTCCACGATCGCCGTCGATGAAGGTAATGTTGCTGCGGCAGGCAGCGGTATTCATGAAGGCGGGATCATAAAGCATCAGACCGAAGTCTTCTTCGTCGGTCCTCAGTTTCCGAAAATCCATGGCTCGCACGGTTCCGTCCTCAATGGGGATCGTGACGGAGCGATTCGTGCGATTATCAGTCACCGTAATGGTGTCGTTGCTTGCCATGAAGACCTCTCCTATTAGGGTGGGGCTGCCAGAAGCGGCAGGATGAATGCTAAATCACGGATAATTGCTCTACATCACGCTTGACTGTGCGCCCGGTCACATATCGACGCATTGCAGTGATCCTGACCGGACTTGTGGGTGTTGTGCATCACGCACGCGAACATATCCCCCCTGATTTCTATACGAGAAATCAGGTACGTTCGTCCAGAGCACGAGGCGAAATCATACCGAGCAGTGCTACGAGGGCACGGCCGCGGTGGCTAAGACCAAGTTTTGTTTCAAGATCGATCTCCGCCATCGTGCGATCGAGATCCGGTAAAAAGAAGAGCGGATCATATCCAAATCCCCCCGTTCCACGCGGGGATTCGAGGATAACACCATATACCTCACCATCCGCCGTATCTGTCACCGCGCCATCCCGAGCACAGGCCAGCACGCAATGGTACTTGGCTCCACGTCGTTCGGAGGGCACTCCTTTGAGGCGCTGGCTGAGGTGTGTGTTGTTCCATATATCGGTATTGTCCCCTGCATCGGGCGAGTCGACGATCCCTGCATCGGAGGCAAACCGGGCAGATCGCACACCGGGCGCTCCATCGATGGCTGCGACCTCAAGGCCCGAGTCATCGGCCAGAACCAGCTCTCCGGGAGCAAACCGCGAGTAGTAAGCAGCCTTCAGACGTGCGTTGTCTTCAAACGTGGTCCCGTTCTCTTCGGGAGGCTCAATCTCCTCGATCCCGGGCATAGGGACAATCTCTACGTCGAAGGCCTTGGCCGCGGTCTGAAAATCGCGCAGCTTTCCCTGACTGGTGGTTGCAACTAGAAGGCGCAAACTCATGCAACCAGTGTATGCGGCAACCCATAAACAAGGCATGGGACTCAGACCGGCAGTGGAAGCTCCCGGTCAAGCCCTTCCGCGAGCAGCCATGCGCGCAGATTCTCAGCGGTGGTAAAGATGTGGGCATTCATTCCGATTGCGCGTGCCGCCGCCACGTTTGGAGCCTTGTCGTCGAGGAAGAGCGTCTCGATGGGATCGAGCTTCAGCTTGGCCAGTACATTCCGGTAGATAGCCTCGTCAGGCTTCGCTATGCCAAGCAGGTGGCTCCAAACCGTTACATCGAACTCGTCCAGCCAGCCGAAGACACTCACCATCCTGTCGTAGACATGACCGCACATGTTGGAGAGGATTGCGGTCTTGATACCGTGGCGGCGAACCTCACGGCTCCACTCAATCATCGCCGGATTCGCTGTAGTCCATACGCTGGCATCCAAACCGATGAGCTCTTCGATAGTTGGATCGCTCAGTACGATCCCGGTATCGCGGGCAATTTGCTGCCAATAGGCGCTCCCGTTGAAGCGGGCAGTGTCGTAGTGGGGGCGATGTTCCCAATAGACTCGTTCGAACTCGACCGGGGGAATGCCGGTAATGCGCAGCAAGGCCGCCCACGCCTCAGGGTCGGGAGGCCCGCTCAGAACCTTCCCATAGTCGAAAATCACAGCCTTGAGCGCCACACGCCCTCCGTACCGGCGCGTGTATGGTGAAAGTGAGCGCCTGTCTTCATTTTGCACGATCGAAGCTGAAGCCCGCGCCACACCCCGAGACGATGCGCTTTTCCGCCCGCACCAACTGGAACACCGAAGAGAGCGATCTGGCCCACGCCCTGCGGCTGCGCCGCGAGGCCAGCCTGCCCGTCGCCGATCTGACAGCCTCAAACCCCACTCGCTGCAGCTTCGAGTTTCCTGCTGTGCTTCTCGACGGCCTCTCAGATCCACGAGCCCTGGACTACGACCCCCAGCCCTGCGGCACTCTTCGGGCCCGCGAAGCGGTCTGCGCCTACTACGCCGATCACGGGGCCAGCATTGATCCCAGCCAGCTGATTCTGACCACCAGCACCAGCGAGGCCTACAGCTATCTCTTTCGCCTGCTATGCGATCCGGCCAGTGAGGTGCTGATCCTTGAGCCCAGCTACCCGCTCTTCGACTTCCTGGCGTCGATTGACGACGTACGCCTCAATACAGCCCCGCTGGTCTACGACCACGGCTGGCAGATTGACCCAGAAGCCCTCCGCCGCGCCATATCGCCTGCCACCCGGGCCATTGTCCTGGTTCATCCCAACAACCCCACCGGCCACTACCTCAAGCCCTGGGAGGCCGCCGAGTTGGGCCGCCTCTGCCGGGAGCATGATCTGTCATTGATCGTCGACGAGGTCTTCCTCGACTACTCGTTCGGCGAACATGCGTGGAGCTTCACGAACGGTCTCGATGGAGTTAACGTCTTCGTAGTCAGTGGGATGAGCAAGATCGCCGGACTGCCCCAGATGAAGGCCGCCTGGATCGCTGCTACAGGACCTGACAGCCACAATGCCCTCGACAGGCTTGAGGTCATCGCCGACACATTCTTGTCGATGAACGCCCCCGTCCAGTGCGCACTCCCGGTGTGGCTCAAGATGCGAAGCGGAATTCAGGGCCAGATTCAGACCCGCGTCACTCGAAACCTCGCCGCGTTCGATACCGCTATCGCCGCCGTCCCTGTCCTGAGCCGCCTCAAGGTCGAAGGCGGCTGGTACGCCATCCTGCGCATCCCGGCCCTGCAACCGGACGAGCAGACCGTCCACGAGCTGCTGGATAAGGGAGTCTGGGTCCACCCCGGCTACTTCTTCGCCATGCCCGCGAGCGGCTGGCTGGTAGTAAGTCTTCTCACTCCCGGCGAGGAGTTCGAGCGTGGAACGGCCGCCCTTGTTAACTACTTCAGCACGCATCAAGCCAGTAACATTTAGCCCTGCAGGGCTCAAGGCGCACATTCGGGATACCCCGCATTGCGCAGATTTCCAGCAACTTAAACAAACTGCGAGTTTGCCTGGAGGTAGGGGTTACCCTCGCGCTCTTCGCCGATCGTCGTCATCGGACCGTGGCCGCAGATCACGCGTGTCTCATCGGGCAGCGTAAGCAGCTTGGTCCGGATCGACTGGATAATGTCGGCAAAACTGCCCCCGGGCAGGTCCGTTCTACCAATCGAGCCGGCAAAGAGCGTGTCCCCTGCCACAACCAGATTGAGCCCTTCAAAGTAGAGGCTCACAGACCCCTGCGTGTGTCCCGGTGTGCACAGGACTTTAGCCGGGCAACTCGCCAGACCCACCGTATCGCCCTCGGCCAACAGCACGTCGGGCGGCGCGGAGTCGGGCTCTTCCATCCCCAGCCAAGCCGCCTGCTCGCCTAGCTTCTGAAGCAAGGGCAGATCCTTGTCGTTCAGGTAGATGGGCGCGCCAGTGAGTGACTTCAGCTTGAAGGCCCCGCCGATGTGGTCCAGGTGGGCGTGAGTCACGATGATCTGTTTCAGCGTCAGATTCTTGTCGTGCAGCCGTCTTTCGATCCGGTTGGCCTCGGCGCCGGGATCGATAACGATCGCCTCGCCCGACCTCTCGTCTCCTAGAATGGTGCAGATACTAGCCAAAGGACCGACGGGAAATGCCTCGATAATCATGATTCGATTGTAGTGCCGAGCGGCTGCCACGCTCGATTCTCTACCCAGACAAGCTAGCGGTGTCCTCCGTTACTACTTCGATTCGCGGGAATGACGAATTTCCTGTTGCGGTTCGCTTTTTATTCGCTATAATGCGCGCATGGCAGTTACACGCAGGCAAAAAGAGGTTCTCGACTTTCTTGAGTCGTTCGTTACCCGAAACGGCTACTCGCCTTCCTTCGAAGAGATAGCACGGGGGATGCAGCTCAAAAGTCTGGCCACCGTGCACAAGCACATCACCAACCTTGAGAAGAAGGGCCTGCTCGATCGTGTGCACAACCGCAGCCGCTCCATTGATGTGCTGCCCCCCGGCGCGCGCAACCGCTCCAGCTACAAGCTGCCGCTAGCAGGCCGCATCGCCGCCGGACAGCCCGTCGAGCAGATGGAGACGCCCGAGACCATCTCCCTGCACGACGTGGTGGGCAACCGCGACGTCTTCGCACTCGAAGTCCGCGGCGACTCCATGCGCGACGAGCACATCATCAACGGCGACTACGTACTGGTGGAGCGCACCCGGACCGCCCGCAACGGCGAGATCATCGTGGCACTGGTCAACGGCTCCGAGACCACTCTCAAACGCTTCTACCCGGAAGGAAGCACCGTGCGCCTGCAACCCTCGAACATCGAGATGCAGCCTATCATTGTGGCCGCAAACAACTGTGCCATCCAGGGCCGCGTCCTCGGTGTGCTGCGCAAGTACAGATAAGCCGCAACTCGGCTACGATAAGGCATCATGCGAACGCTGGTAACAGCCGCGCGTCTCCTCTCCCCTGCCGGGGTTCTTTTAGACCCATTGGTGGCGATGGATGGCGAAAGAATAGTTGGCATCTGGTCCAGGGCCGAACGTCCCATCGGCCCTGCTGCCACGGTCTACGACTTTCCCGGCGCAACCATCGCCCCTGCCTTCTTTGACTTACATCTGCACGGCGGCGCTGGCCGGGACGTGATGGAGGCAACCCCCGAGTCCCTCGCTGCAATCGGAGATTTGCTCGCCCGTCACGGTACAGCGCGCTATCTTGCCACAACCGTGAGCGCTCCTCTCGATGCCACGCTCAAGGCCGTCTCCGGGCTCGCCAAGCTGATCGCCAAGCCGGAAACGCCTGCCAACAGCAAACCATGCGCGCAGCCGATTGGGATTCACCTCGAAGGGCCGTTCCTCTCCCACGCCAAACGCGGGGTACAGCCTGCCGAACACCTTCTCCCGCCCGACATCGCTATCTTTGACAGGCTCTACGAAGCCGCCGAGGGCCATGTGCGGCTGATGACGATAGCGCCCGAGCTGCCCGGAGCGGTGGACCTGATCGCCCACGCCACCCGTCGCGGAGTCCGCGTCTCGCTGGGCCACTCCGACGCGTCAGCCGAGCAAACTCTGGCCGCAATCGAAGCCGGTGCAATCAACACCACGCATACCTTCAACGGAATGCGCCCGTTCGACCACCGCGATCCGGGAATTCTGGGAACTGTTCTCACCGACGACCGCATCTATGCTGAACTAATCTGCGATGGCGTCCATGTCTCCCCCGCCGCCGTAAAGCTCTGGTGGAAGGTCAAGGGAGAAGAGCGCGCAATCCTCGTCACCGACGCCATCAGCGCCACCGGAATGCCCGATGGCGAGTACACGCTCGGCGGATTCCCTGTTCAGGTTGCAAATGGACGCGCCATGGCTCGCGGAGTGCTGGCCGGGAGCGTACTGACGCTCGACCGAGCCGTTGAGAACTTTGTCGCCTTCACCGGCGCATCGGTCGGGCAGGCGGTCCGGCTGGCATCTGCGAACCCGGCTAAGATGCTGGGGAGTTCGACGCCTGAGCTTGCGAACGGCGAACCCGCCGACCTCATCGCCGTTGACGAACAAGGCAAGCTGCTGGGCTCGATCGTAGGCGGCAGAATCTCGCACTAACCCTTCAGCAACAGCTCCGCCCGCCAGATCGCCCCGTCCAGCGCAACCGTCGCTTCTGCCTGCACCGGCAACTCCGGCACCGAGGCCTTCAATCCGGCAAAGAACCCCTCGCGCACGATCCGCATCTTCTCAATCACGCTGCCCGTCCACGCCACCGGAACCTCGTCCTGGATTCCGTGCTTCTGCCTGAGCTTCGTCCGAACCAGCAGGACGAAGCCTGCAAGGTCCGCCGCAGCCTGATACAGCGTGTTGATCGCCACCGGCTCTCCGGCCTCGGCCAGTTCGTTGATCGCCGGCGCCAGAGCGGCAAAGTCCGGCCCCGGCGTAGAGTCGCCCAGATCGATCATCGCCTCGATGGTTGGCGTTCCCCATATCTCGCAGACACGCGCCAGAATCTGCTGCGGCTCTTCCCGATCGTAGACGTGCAGTGCTCGGCGCACGGCGTTTACGCCGATCCAGTAGCCGGAGCCCTCGTCGCCCAGCCGCGAACTCCAGCCGCCCGCGCCCTCCCGCATCCCATTCGGAGCGCGGCCTACGGTATTCGTCCCCGTGCCAGCAATCTGGAGGATTCCCGGACCGCCTTTGAATGCAGCGTCAAGTGCGATGATCTCGTCTCCCACAACCTCTGAGCGTGTAATCCCCAGTTCCTCAAACACACCCGTGATCCACTCGCGAATGCCGGGCATAGTCGAACTGGCGGTTCCGCAGCAGGCCGCGTCGATCCTCTTTACATCGGCCTTCGTAATCACATCGCCGAGCAGCGCGCGCAGGTTCATGTCTGCAATCTCCGCGCCCACGCGCAGCCGCTTGATCGAACCGCTCTCTGCCTGCGCCACAATCACGCCGTCCGCGGCGATCGCTGCGCGCGTCCGTGTACCGCCGCCATCGATTCCCAACACAACCGCCATACAATTCCCTTCCTGCATCTCCGAGTCGCCTACCTGCAGGCGCAGGCGCGAAACTCTTCCGCCGTTCGATCTTCCAGCGCGCATATATACGCCGGCCATGCCATCTTGAGCGCCGCCGAGACATCGCCCACAAAATAATCTTTCAAATACTGATTGCTGGCCGCGCTTCTTGCGAACGGGTCGGCGCGGAAACCTGCCACCAAAGCTGATACCGAAACTGCATCGAATGCAGGCTTCCCGTACGCCTTGTTATAGTCGTACTCCTCAGCCCAAAGTGTGCCGTTCTGATCGGTCGAAGCGATCACCTTGTAGTTCCTCAGCGCCGCCGTCGCCGGATCGACCTCTGCGACCATGAACGAGGGATTGTTACCGTCGACCGGAGAGATGGAAGGCACCACCTTCAGCACAACCGGCGGAGTCTTCAATCCCGTGTACGCGGCAGCAGGAACTAGCAGCCGCAACTCGTCCATATGGGTGTGCCCAAAGACCGTCAACTGGATCACGTCGCCGAAGCTGGCCAGCGTTGCCGCGAGCGCATCCGAGTTCAGAAACATATTGGGAGATGACCCCGCACAGACCTTCGGCAGCTCCCGAATCGTCGAGTAGGGATCGACTCCGGGCGGGATGTGGCTCATCACCCACACCTTCTCGTGATTGGCGCGCGCGGCCTCAAGCTGACCGCGCAACCATGCGATCTGATCGTTGGCGGCGGCGGGCGCAGGAATGCCTGCGCAACTCTTATAGCGTGCCGATTCGAAGAGATTGTCGATCACCAGCAGCCGCGCTGCATGAAACGGCGCGGGCAGTGCAACCGAGTAGTTGCCCTGCGCCTGAAATGTCTTCACTGCCGCTGCGCGATCGCCTGCGGGCACATCGGCGGTCATAAACGCGCCTGTATCGGCCAGAAACTGGCTCTGCGCGTTGATCTGGTAGTCCGCACAGTCGGAGTCGTTGTTGCCCAGTGTCTCAAAAACGGCAATACCGGGAAGGGCCTTGCGCAACTCCGCATCCACAAATGCTGTGGTCTTGACCACGAACGACTCGTACCCCCCCGGCTTCGATCCGCGCACTGTGGCACGGAACTTGCAGTCGAAGCCGTGTGCCATCAGGTCGCCGCTTACAGTCGCGAACCTGGCCCCGGCGGCCTGCGCCTTCACGGCGGCCATGCTCGAGCGCAGCAGCGGAAACGACGTGTCCTCGCCTTTCACGTGGCACTGCGTTTGCATGTCGGCAAACTGCTTTGCCCGGTTCACAGACTCGGGCTCCGCGAGGATCGCCTCCCACTGCTCGACGGGAGAGTCGGCAAGCCTCTGCACCTTCGCTGGGTCCCAGAAGGGATCGAAGTGAATGTCGCTCACCATCAGCACCTTGGCCCCGGCCGGCCGGGCCAGGGGCAGCGCGCCGGACTGTGCCGACAGCGCAGTACAACAGGCCAAAGCCAATACAACCAGTACCCCTATCGTCCATCTCATCTTCCGCACTTCGACCCTCTGCATCTTCATGCATACGAGAATACCCGCAAGGCGGCCTGTCTTGCCTATACGACACGCGCATCGCACCGAAGCGGGAAGGCTTCCGTATCGCTCTGCGCCTCACAATGGAATCCGGCACCGCTCCGGCAGCCCTCTGGAGACTGCTATACGATGGAGCCATGAACCGCTCGTTTTCGTACGCCGCCGTCGTTCTCGCGTCTCTGCTCTTTGCCGCAAGTGCAGCTCAAGCGCAGGTCAAAGCGCCCACGCCCCCGATGGGCTGGAGCAGCTTCGGCGCCTATGGCCTCGCAATCGACGAGCAGCAGTTCCGCGCCAACATTACGGTCATGGCCGGCGTCCAGCAGTTCGGGTGGAAGTACGCGATTCTGGGCGACGGCTGGTACATGGGCAACCCTGCGGGCCACTCTCGCGCCGAACAAAAATACCTGCTCACCATCAACGGCATTCCCGTCCCCGACCCCGTGCGCTTCCCATCGAGCGCTAACGGCGCTGGCCTCAGAGCTCTGGGCAACTGGATTCACCAGCAGGGCCTCAGGTTCGGCATCCAGATCGCCCCCGGAATTCCTCGCGATGCGGTCACCGCCAACCGGCAGATCGCGGGAACCAGCTTTCATGCCGCCGACGCAGCCGACACCACTGCCGTCTGCCCCGGCAACGACGGCGTCTTCGGCGTAGCCGATAACCCGGCCGGACAGGCTTACTACGACTCCGTCCTGCGGCTCTATGCAAGCTGGGGCGTGGATATGGTTCGGGCCAACTGCATCGGTGCAGAACGCTACAGCCCGTCGGAACAGAAGCAGATCGCGCATGCCATCCAGAGCACGGGCCGGCCCATGGTGCTGAGCCTCTCCTCGGGACCGGCGCTTCCTGAACACGCAGCAGAGATTCAGGAGTCAGCGCAGACCTGGCAGGTTACGCCAATACGAGGGGACAGTTGGGATGCACAAGGCGGCGACACGGGGATCAAGCAGGCCTTCGACGTTCTACCCAGGTGGTTCACCTACTCGAACCCCGACGCCTGGCCCGACGCGGGAATGCTCACCGGAGGTTATCCAGGATCCAACCCCGGCAACGGCAAGCCGCGCCAGTCCGGGCTTACGGCCGAAGAGCAGCGCACAGAACTGGCCTTCTCAGCTATCGTCCGCTCGCCGCTCATCCTCGGGGCCAACCTCACCCGGCTCGACGACGCAACGCGCGCGCAGATCACCAACCAGGACCTTCTGTTCATGAACCAGAGCCTGACCTACAGCCGCCCCGTCGTATCCTCCGTACTCGGGCCGGGGTTTGAGAACGTGCGTGTCTGGCAGGCCACTCAGAACAAGCCTGGCGCACGCGGCTATACAGAGTATTTCGGCTTCTTCAACCTGGGCGAGCAAACGGTCACGCTGCGCACAACCTGGCAGCAGCTGGGGCTCGATAACAACAAGCACTCAGGCGTGAACCTCTGGGACGATTCCGAGACGAAGCCGGGCAAAGACATCTCGGTCACTCTGCCGGCCCATGGCAGCGCTGTTTTCAAAGTGAACTAAGCCGAGAAAATCCGCCGAAAAGAAGCCGCTCAAATCCTCCGGGTTGTGCGAAACTGGTACCGCCCGAAACGGCGGTTGCTGCGCCTTCCGGCAAGGATCGCTTTATGCCCCTGCTCCGATCCACCTTCATCGCCCTCTCCCGCAATCGCCACCTCCGCACCTTCGTAGAGCACTCGGCCGCCGGCCGCAGGCTCAGCTCGCGCTTTGTCGCTGGCTTTGCCATCGACGACGCGCTGCGGGTGGCCGCCTCGGTCAACCAACAAGGCATCGAGGTTACGCTTGACTCGCTCGGTGAAAGCGTTACGTCTGAACCCAAGGCCCACCAGGCGGCCGAGGTCTACCATCTGCTTCTGGACGAGATCGCCGCGCGCAGGCTCAAGGCCAACATCAGCATCAAACTCACCCAGATGGGCCTCGAACTAGCGCCCTCACTGGCCGAGGAGATCGCCGGCAGCCTCGCCGCGCACGCCCAGTCCATCGGCAGCTTTGCGCGCGTGGATATGGAAGACTCGCGGCTTACGCAAACCACCCTCGATATCGTCCGCAGTCTGCATAACAAGGCTGAAACGGGGGCCATCGGCATGGTCATTCAGTCGTATCTCTACCGCTCCCAGGCCGACGTGGCCCAACTGTGTGCCGAGGGCATCCGTATCAGGCTGTGCAAGGGGGCATACAAGGAGCCGCACTCGGTTGCGTACCCGAAGAAGATAGACGTGGACAATAGTTTTGAGCAGCTTGCCGGAATGCTGCTCTTGAGCCCTGTCTACCACGCCATTGCAACGCACGACGAAAAGATGATCGCGGCCACAAAGGAGTTCGCATCCGCGCACGGAATCGACCGCTCGCACTTCGAGTTTCAGATGCTCTATGGAATCCGCCGCGACTTGCAGCGAAGACTGGTCAGCGAAGGATACAACGTGCGCGTCTACGTGCCGTTTGGCGCCGAGTGGTATCCCTACTTTATGAGGAGGCTGGCCGAGCGGCCTGCCAACGTCTTCTTCCTGGCGAAGAACTACCTGCGCCGTTAGCTACTCTTCTGAGCCATTGGACGAATTCAAATAATGGCTGGAGCGCTTCTGGATCAACATCACTTCGCGGCAGTAGTAACACGACCACGGAAAGTAGCCGAAGATAGGAAAGAAAAACTTACGCAAAAAGCCGTGCCGTTTGACCCGCCTCAAGCCGATCTCCCCACACTTCGGGCAACGGTCGCGAGAGTGACTATGCTTCTTCGACTTTCCATTCTTTCCGTGATGCTCGTGTCCTTCTTCCACATTATCTCCGCCGCAAAGCTCTAAGTCCCTGCGTCTTGCGAACATACTTGCGTTCGGGCCCAGAGGCGCTACAAAGCCACGTTTGAAGTAGATGATCTATGTGTGAAATCGATACATCTTTATTAATCCTTTATAAAACTTCCTTCGAAAGTCTGTCCAGTGCACTCCGACTCAAATCGGCAACCGCTCTGGCCAATATCGTGGAACCGTTCAAAGACTCCGGCCGTTCCAGACGCAATCCGCGCTCACACGCATAGTCTCGAAAGAGGCGATCGACGTCGAAAAGGATCTCCACATGATCGCACAAAAAGCCAATCGGCTGCAAAATCACAAACTTGAGACCCTCTGATGCAAGTTCTTCCAGTGTCTGCTCGACGCTCGGTCCCAACCATGGACCGCCGCTTGCCCCCTGGCTCTGGAAGGCGAAACGCCAGGGCCCGATCTCCGGCACTCGCGCAGCCACCAGTTCCGCCGTCTTGCGGGCCTCCTGCTCGTAAGGATCTGCCCCGAGCCCACCTTCGACCGCCTGAACCGTGCGCACCGGCACGCTGTGCGCTGTAAACAGCACCGGAACCGGACAGCCAGCCTCGTCGGAGAGCTTCTTCCATGCCGGTCTCAACCGATCCGCAAAGGCATCGGCCAGCAGCGGATGGTCGGCCCAGCCCACCGTAAAGTCGACCTTGATTCCCCCCGCCTCGGCCTGCACTGCTCGCCGATACAGTCCCACGCTGGTGCGAGAGTTCTGCGGCGCAAGGCTGATTACCGCCGCCTCCTCGATGCCGTCCTCGCGCATCTTGCGCATGACCTCGGGGATGTAAGGCTTCCAGTTGCGCATCGCCACGTAGACCGGCACCGGACAGCCCTGGCCGGCAAGTTCTGCCTCAACCAGTCGCGCCTGCTCGAAGGTGATCTCCGTCAGCGGACTCTTGCCGATCAGCGAGTAGCGGTGCTGAATCTCCTCCACCACCGCCTGCGGCAGAGGCCGGCCGCTGGTCACGTTGCGCAGATACTCCGGAATCTGTTCGATCGTCTCCGGCGTGCCGTGGGCCAGCAGGAGAACCGCCTGTTTAGCCACGGGCCTGCTCCAGTTTGTAGTCGTGCACCATCTTCACCACCGCCTGCACGTTCTCAACCGGCGTACTCGGAACAATTCCGTGGCCCAGGTTAAAGATGTGTCCCACTCGGCCACCCGCCGAGCGCAGCACTTCCTTCACGCGCGTCTCAAGAATGTCGAGCGGAGCAAAGAGCGTAATGGGGTCGAGGTTTCCCTGCACCGCATGGTTATATCCCACCGACTTCCAGGCCACTTCGATCGGCTGGTGCCAGTCGAGGCCCATCACATCGGCGCCGGTCGAAGCCATATCTGTGAGCAGCCCGGCCGTTTCCACGCCAAAGTAGATTACCGGTACGCCCATCTGCTGCACGGCCTCAACCAGCCGCTTCGAAGCCGGCAGCGCGTACTGGCGGTAGTCCTCAATCGAGAGCGAGCCCACCCAGCTGTCGAAGATCTGGATTACGTCGGCACCGGCCTCCACCTGCTGCTTGCAGTAGGCCGTCAAAACGGTAATCAACTTGTCCAAAAGTCCGTTCCACGCAGTGGGGTTTCGGTACATGAGCTTTTTGGTTTCAATGTAGTTGCGCGAGCCGCCGCCTTCGATCATGTAGCTTGCCAGCGTGTAAGGCGCGCCGCAAAAGCCGATGATGCCGAGCCTGTTGCCGAAGTGCGCGCCGACCTTCTCGATGGCGCGGGCCACATAGCTCAAATCTTCGGCGCGGTCGGTGCGCAGAGCCAGCACGTCCTCCGTGGTGCGGACGGGATGATGCACCACCGGACCCTCGCCGGCCATGAACTCAAAGTCCAGGCCCATCGGCTCCAGCGGCAACAGCAGATCGGCAAAGATGATGGCCGCGTCCACACCTAGCTTCTCGGCCGCCGTGATAGTTACTTCGGCGGCGATGTCGGGCTGCTTGCAGATCTCCACAAGCGTGTGATGCTTGCGGACGTCGCGGTACTCCTGCATATAGCGGCCGGCCTGGCGGAGGAACCAGACGGGCGTGCAGTCAACGGGCTTACGCAGACAGGCGCGGAGAAAGCGGCTGCCGGAGTCGGGGGAAGTTTCAAGATTCATGTCTTTCATACCAACCTTGATTTTAACGGGCCTCAGCCGGTGAGCCGAAATCGCCGGCGTGCTATACGAAACCCGGCCCCGGCCGCCCGGCGAAATTCAGGCCTTGGCGCGCTGTAAACTACCTCTATGGCGGATATCCAGCGCAGAAAAACCCCCACTGTCAAGATTGGCAACGTTCGTGTCGGCTGGGAGGTCCCTGTCGTCGTACAGTCGATGACCAACACCGACACGGCCGACGTAGCTTCGACCGTCAATCAGGTTCAGGCCCTGTCCCTGGCCGGCTCCGAACTGGTTCGCATCACGGTCAACAACGAGGAAGCTGCCGCGGCCGTCCCCCGCATCGTCGAAGAACTCGACAAGCGCGGCCTGCGCGTTCCCATTGTCGGCGACTTCCATTACAACGGCCACATCCTGCTCAAAAAGTTCCCTGAGGCGGCGCGCGCGCTGGCCAAGTACCGCATCAACCCCGGCAACGTGTCGATCGGGCGCAAGGACGACGACAACTTCCGCACCATGATCGAATGCGCCGTCGAGAATCAGAAGCCCGTACGCATCGGCGTCAACTGGGGGTCGCTGGATCAAGCTTTGCTGGCCCGGATGCTCGACGAGAACAACCAACTGCCCAATCCCTTGCCTCTGCGCGACGTGATGATGGCGGCCATGATCTCAAGCGCCCTCGACTCGGCCAAAGCCGCCGAACAGTATGGTCTGAGGCACGACCAGATCATCCTCTCCGCCAAGGTAAGCGGCGTCCGCGACCTCATTGACCTCTACACCGATCTCGCCGCCCGCACGGACTACGCCCTGCATCTTGGCCTCACCGAGGCCGGCATGGGCGCAAAGGGACTCATCGCCTCTACGGCGGGCCTTGCGCCACTGCTGCTAGCCGGAATCGGCGACACCATCCGCGTCAGCCTCACGCCCAAGCCCGGCGGCGACCGTACCGAAGAAGTACAGGCCGCCCAGCAGATCCTGCAATCGCTCTCCATTCGCAGCTTCATGCCTCAAGTGACGAGTTGCCCTGGCTGCGGCCGTACGACTTCAACCTACTTCCAGCATCTGGCCGAGCAGATTCAGAACTACCTGCGCACCTCGATGCCCGAGTGGCGCAAGAAATATCCCGGCGTCGAAGAGATGAAGGTGGCGGTGATGGGCTGCATCGTAAACGGTCCCGGCGAGAGCAAGCACGCCAACCTCGGCATCAGCCTTCCGGGTACCTTCGAAGATCCGGTCGCGCCCGTGTACGTGGACGGAAAGCTCCACTCCACCCTGCGCGGAGACGCCATCGTGGCCGAGTTCAAGGAGATTCTGGATCGGTACGTGGAAGGCCACTACGGAGCGGGCCGGGGAACACCGGCGGCTCATTAGATTTGACTCAGGCCCACTAGGCCGGAGCTTTTCCCTAGTCTGCGCTACGCTGTTTGCACGGAAAGGCAAGCAACTCGTATGCGCTCAATACTAGCTTTTGCACTGGCGGGAATTCTCCTCTCCTCTACAGTTTGGGCCGCCAAGCCCAAGGGCTGCGTCACTGCCGACGAGGCCTCCAAACTCCTCGACAAAGACGTTTGCGTATCGACGCATGTCTATGACGTGGTTCAACTTGAGGACGGAACCCGCTTCCTCGACGTTTGCTCGCCCGACACCTCAGACGAGCGTTGCGGATTCGTCGTCGTGAGCCTCTGGCAGGACCACGACACCGTCGGCGACCTGACCAAGTACCGCAACATGAACGTGCAGATCCGGGGCATCGTCCGCTCCATGCACGGCCGCTCGGGAATCATCCTCAGTCACGCCCGGCAGTTCTACGGCGGGCCGCCCAGGTTCACGCCCAATCCCCTGCTCGCGCGCGGATTCAGCGTCGAAGACCGCCGCCCGCCCGTCAGCGACCCCAACCTGCGCAACCGGGGAGGCATCCGCACCTTCATGAACAGCCGGATACAGGAGCCCTTGCCGGCGAAGTAGATCAGTTCCGTTGCCGGTCTGAATATCTTGCATCTTATAGATATGGAACGAGTTTCCCTTTTTCAATTTGCAAGTGAAGAAAACAATAGAGTTATGCGCACAGTGCTTGCAAGTACAGATAACAAAAGAGTTATGTAAGCATCCGATTACCAGATTGCATCCCTCAGGGGCTAAAGCCCGCGTTGAGTTGTGCATGAATGCCAGGGATAAATCCCTGGCCTACCGCACGATTGAGTTTCCGCAGCCTGTAAGGCCCGTACCCTTTCTATGGAGTTCCTCCTTGAAACCATGGTGCGCCGATTGAAGAATTAATCGGCAATGCGCGGAGTCAAAGAGCCGGTCAGGAGGCTGGAGATATCTGGGCCTCTTCGAAAACGGGCGCAAACCGTGCCCCGGCGAACAGAATCGTCGTAGAGACCGCCAGCGTCACCAGCGTCGCTCCCAGACCCACACTCAAACTGTGCGCACGGTCGCTGATAGCACCAATCACCTGCGGCGAAAACGTATCGCCCAGCAGGTGAATGCACAGCAGGTTCACCGAGATGGCCGTAGCCCGCACCGGCGCAGAGACCGAATTCACGATGGCGGTATTGAGCGGCCCGGTATTGAGGAAGAGGAAGAACTCGGCGGCGAAGAGTGCAGGAATAGCCCAGCTGTGCGGCCCGAAGAACAGCAGAATGCCGCAGGGCAACGTGAGCAGCACGCTCCAGGCCGAAAGCAGATAGAGCGCCCGGTGATCGCGCCTGAGCCAGCGCTGAGCGATCCAGCCGCCGACCAGCGTGCCCAGAATCCCATCCACCACGGTCGATGCGCCCACCACCAGGCTCGCTGTTCCCATACTCAAGCCCACCGACCGGCGCAGAAACTCCGGCACCCACCAGGAGATGCCGCCCATGGCAAAGGTCAGCATTGCCAGGCCCAGAGTAGCTGTCAGAAACGCGGGATTGCGGAAGATGCCCAGCACCGTACTCCGCTTCAAGTCGGCATGAACCCGGTCGCTCGCCCCCCGCTCCGGTTCCCTGCCCAGCCACATGTACAGTGCCGCCACCACAAAGCCCGGCAACGCGCATACGAAGAACGGCGCTCTCCAGCCCCAATGCGCTCCGATCACGCCACCGGCCAGATAACCCAGCGCCGCGCCCACGGGAATCGCCACGTAGAAGACCGAAAGAACGCGGTTGCGCTCCCGCTCCGGGTAGAAGTCCGCCAGCACGGCAGGCGCGAAGATGCCGAAGGTGGCCTCGCCGATCCCCACCAGAGCCTGGCGCAGATAGAGCGTCTGGTAGCTGTGAATCCACACCGCTGCCAATGTGGCAAAGCTCCACAACATGGCCCCGGCGATGATCAGTGGCTTGCGCCGGAACCGGTCGCCCAGCCAGCCCGTAGCCGGAGCCGCCAGCATGTAGACAAAGAAGAACGCCGTCCCCAGCGCGCCCATCTGCTGGTCGGTAACGTGGAACTCATGCTGGATAGGCAGGACTTCGCCAGACAAAATGTACCGGTCGATATAGTTCAGCAGGTTCAGAGCCAACAGCAGCGCTGCGGTCGCAAAGGCCGGGCTGATGCGCGGGCGGGTTGTTCCGGGCAGTGTCTGCACTCTATCCACTCATCACCGCTTCAACTTGCTAAGTGTCAGAGATAGCACAGCATCGCAATGTCCTCCAAATTCCCATCGCAAATCATGTAATGCTTGCGGTATAGTCCTGCTAATCCTCCTGTGAGGTGTTTCATGCGCAGGCTTCACCCAAATATCCTCCCCGGGCTTGCCTTCCTCGCGCTTCTGTTCATCGCCGCGTTCGTTAACGGCTGTGCTTCCAAGGCGGCTCCGCCCAATGTACCGGCGCAACCGCAACCAAGCACAACAGCGCAGGCACCCACTCCGGGAGCAACGGAACCCGATGCCGGGGGCGGTTCAGAGGGCGACACTCGCCCGGTTGTGCGATCTCGCCACGTAACAATCGCAAAGACCGCACCTGTTCCAGTCGGAGTCCCCATGGCTCCTTCCACTACTCCCATGGCGGAGAATCGCGCCCCCGCAAGCGCAGAGCAGGCGCCTGCCGATACCCCCGAGCAGGCCTTTGCCAAGCTCAAGAACAACGGCAACCTGGCCTACTTCACTCCCGACAAGATGAAGACCGGCAGCAACGCCGTGATCACGGCCCGAATCGCCTTCGCCGACGTCGCTTCGTCCGCTCTCACTTCCGGCATCGACTCCCAGCAGAGCGGCAGCACGCATGTTGAAGCCACGCCGGTAACGTCGACTATGAAGATGAAGCTGAGCAGCGCGGACTTCGCCATCACGCCGTGGAGCACAGAAGAGCAGACGGTGGGCGGACCGGTTCCAACAGAATGGAAGTGGCAGGTTGCGCCCCTTCACTCGGGAACACTGCGCCTGCATCTGGCCGCAGTCGTTGTGGTCGGCAACCTCTCCCGCGATTTCACCACCGTAGACCGCACCATCACCGTGCAGGTCGATCCGGTCAACGCGGCCGAGAGCTTCTTCAACCAGCACGCTCAATGGATTCTGGGCGGAGTCCTCACCGGAATCGGCGCGCTCTTCAGCTGGTGGTGGAAGCGCAGGAAGTAGGGCGGCAAGAACTGAACGTAGTCTCCGCGCGAAATACGCGGGAACTCAGGCCTTGGGCCTCGGCCACCTGGCCTCAACCGTCGTGCCGATCCCGCCTCTCGGACGGAACACGCCCTTCACTACTGCCCACACCGGATCGCAGGCCTTCACCATGTCTTCCAGCACCTGGTTCACGATGTTCTCCTGGAAGATTCCCAGATTGCGGTAGCAGAACAGATACTCCTTGAGCGACTTCAGTTCGAGGCAGCGTTCACGCGGCATATAGCGGATTGTGAGCACGCCAAAGTCCGGCAGTCCGGTCTTGGGACACACCGAGGTCATCTCGGGATCGTCGATCTCGATCTCGTAGCCAGGAAACTGGTTCTCCCATGTTTCGATGGCTGGAAAAGCAAAGCCGAGGCCTGCGCTGGCGTGCTGGTCGGTATACCCGGTTCCTGAGGTCATGGCATCATTTTACGAACCGCCCGCCTGTCGAGGCTATTTTTCTTTTGTTTGTGACACTTTAGCTTTATTCCGAGTCCTATATACTGACTCTGGTTACGCGCATGAGAGAAGAAAAAAAGCAATCAAACCGCATATGGCTTTGGATCGGCGCGGCAGTACTACTGGTCGCGGTCTTCTTCCTTGCCCGTATTCTGCTCCGCGAGAGGCTCCCCGTTCGCGTGGCCCAGGCCCATCACGAGGCAATCGCAAACACCGTCAGCACCAACGGACGCGTCGAGCCCGAGCATCCCTGGAACTTCTACAGCCCCGTCTCCACCACTGTGAAGGCCGTCTACGCGCAGAACGGCGACTTTGTGCCGAAGGGAAGGCTGCTTATCGTCCTCGACGACACAGCTGCCCGCGCCCAGGTTGCCTCTGCCCAGAGTGGACTTAAAGCGGCCCAGGCAGCCTACGATGCCGCCACCCACAACGGCACCCAGGCCGAGCGGCAGGCTTCCGCGGCAGAAGTGGCGCAGAACAAGCTCAACCGCGATCAGGCTCAGCGCAATCTCGACGCGCTCACTCGCCTGGCCGCAACCGGCGCCGCCTCGCCCAGTGAAGTAGCCTCAGGCAGGCAGCGGCTGGCAAGCGCGCAGGCCTCACTCGATGCCTCGCAGCAGATGGGCCAAAGCCGCTACTCGCCTGTAGATCAGGACCGCGCGCGCGCGGCGCTGGCCGATGCACAGGCAGCTCTCGCGGCAGCCGAACACATTCTTGACCAGACCCGCATCGTTGCCCCGGCGCCAGGAACAATCTTCAGTCTCGATGCCGCTCCCACCGAGTTTGCTGAGGCTGGCAAGCGGCTGCTCCAGATGGCCGATCTCAAACAGCAGCACATCCGCGCCTACTTTGACGAGCCTGACATAGGCCGTCTGGCGCTCGGCCAGTCCGTCGATATCCGATGGGACGGCCGCCCCGGAGAAGCATGGCGTGGACACATCGTCCGCATGCCCGCGGCGGTTGTGCAGTACACCACGCGCATCGTAGGCGAGGTGATGATTGCACTCGACGGCGATGAGAAAGGCCTGCTGCCTGAGACCAACGTGACCGTGCAGGTCACCACCTCAAGCCAGCCCAACGCACTCAGCATTCCTCGCGAGTCGCTGCACTCTGAGAGCGGCCGTTACTACGTCTACAAGATCGTGGGGACAGAGTTGCATCGCACGCCGGTCACCATTGGCGCTCCCAACCTTACCCAGGTGCCTATCCTCTCCGGCCTCAACGAGGGGGATCTGGTTGCCACCAGTTCAACCACAGGACAGCCGCTGCAGGAAGGCATCCCCATCAAGGTCCAGCGTTGAGATACGGCTTTTCACTCAGGTTCGCGCTCGCGGCCTGCCTGGTGGGCGCGCAGGGGTTCTCTGTCCACGCCGAGATCGCCGATCCCGCGCTCACGGCCATCAATGCTTCGTTGCAGGCAGGACAGGCCGATAAGGTTCTGGCCCAGCTTTCACAGCTTCCTTCCGGCGGACAGAACAACGCCGCCGCCATGAACCTGGCCTGCCGTGTCCGCTTTATCCTCGGCGATTGGGATGCCGCGGTTCGCGACTGCGAACAGGCCGTACGCCTGGACTCCGGCAACTCCACGTACCATATTTGGCTCGGCAGAGCGCTCGGCGAAAAAGCCGGCAGAGCCTCCTTCCTCAGCGCCTATTCGATGGCCAAGCGCGTACTGGCGGAGTTTCAGCGGGCAACGGAACTCGACCGAACCAACGCCGGCGCGCTCTTCGATCTCGGCTCGTTCTACGTCGAAGCCCCTTCGGTTGTAGGCGGTGGGCTGAGCAAGGCCGAGAGCGTGGCCCTCGAACTCGATCGTGTCGATCCGCCCCACGCATGGGAGCTGCGTTCCCGCATCGCCGAAAAGAGAAAAGATCCGGGCGCAGCCGAATCGAACCTGAGAAAAGCCATCTCGCTCAGCCGTCATCCGGCCGTGCAATGGTCGGTGCTCTCGCGTTTCTTCGGCAACAGCAAACGCTGGGCTGAGATGGACTCGGCCATCGCCAGTTGCACCTCGGCTGCCGCGCGCGATGCTGCTCACTCCGGGGTCGCGCTCTACGATGCCGCCGGCGTGCTCATCGCCGTTGGCCGCGATCAGGCGCTGGCCGCGAAGATGCTCGAGGATTACGTCAACGGCTCGGCAAAGACCGAAGAGGCGCCCGCTTTCATCGCCCTGACCCGCCTGGCGCGCCTCAAAGATCAGTTGGGCGATCATGCCGGAGCGCAGGTGGCGGTCAATGCCGCTCTCCAGCTTGCCCACGACTATCAGCCCGCGAAAGACCTGAGAAGATAGGAGAGACGAGGGACTCTTGAGAAGGCTCATACAAGCGCGCGGTTTCGGTTTGGCGGCAGTAGTTGCAGCTGTGCTGGCCTCTTCCCTGTCCTGCACGGCGCAGGTCTCGCTATCCACCGTGGTCTCGCTGGCGCAGCAGAAGAGCACGGCCGTCCGCCTCGCGCAAAGCGACGTCAAAAAGGCGTCCGCCGTTCTGTCCGAGACCCGCGACGTTTTTCTACCCTCAATCGGCTTCGGCTCCGGACTGCCTGCCTTCCAGCAGGTCGGTTTTACCGGCGCTCTGCCAACCATCTGGGACGCCAATGTGCACTCGATGGTCTTCTCCATGCCGCAGATCCGCTACGTTCAAGCGGCACGGGCTTCATACAAGGCCGCGCAGATGTCGCTCAACGACGCGCGTGAACAGGTAGCGCTCGATTCCTCTACGGCCTACATCGAACTCGATGCCGTGCAGACCCTCATTGGAACCGCACGCGAGGAGCAGCGCGACGTGGAGCGCCTGCTTGAGATCGTCCAGCAGCGCGGTATCGAGGGCGTGGATCCTGCGCTGGCCGTCCTCCAGGCCCAACTGGCAGCGGCACAGCTCAAACTGCATCTGCTGCACCTTGAAGATCGTTCTCATGCGCTTGCCCGGCAGCTCTCGACGTTAACCGGTCTACCCGCCGCCTCCATCCTCCCCGATCAT
Source organism: uncultured Acidobacteriaceae bacterium (assembly GCA_903842065.1). Taxonomy (GTDB): domain Bacteria; phylum Acidobacteriota; class Terriglobia; order Terriglobales; family Acidobacteriaceae; genus Telmatobacter. The sequence continues at coordinate 63,455 of CAIMKZ010000074.1, forward strand.
GCCTCGATCCCGCTGATTCCCGCGGTTCATGCCGATGTCGCGCCCAAAAAGCTCGCGCGCATCGAGTCCGTCGAGTTACTCGCCAGAGCAAAGGAGCGCACCGCAAAGGGCGACTCGGAACACCGCTGGATGCTGCCCCAGATCACCTTCGGACTCATATACAACCGCAACACCACACTGCTCAACGACATCAATCAGTACTACAAGTCGAATCTGCCGGCCAACAACCTCAGCTCCGGTTTCTCCATTCAGGTGCCGATCTTCGACGCCGGCGTCCGCGCCCGTTCCGCGGAGTCCGCGGCGGACGCCCTGCGCGCCCGCGTCGAGGCCGAGGAGGCACAGCGCCAGAACGACGTGAACATCGCCGATCTCTCCGACAATCTGCGCGAACTCGACACCCGCGCTGAGATTGCAGGCCTCAAGCAGCAGATCGCCGAAGCGCAGCTCAAGTCCGTCGTAGCCCAGCTTGAAGTAGGCAACGGCGCCATCGCCGAGCCCGGCGCTCCCGCACAGATATCCCCCGCCGCCGAACAGCAGGCACGCATCGACGAGCGGCAGAAATTCGAAGAGGCCATCGAGGCAGGAATCGATCTAAACAAGGTGCGCCTGGGCCTTCTGCGCGCTCTTGGACACATGCAGGACTGGCTCGACGTGCTCAAGGTCAAATAGCTGAATCAAACACGGTGCACTGCTCTTCCACAGCGTTGCATCCCAAACGCATTCCTGATAATCTGAGTATGGTTCTGAAGAGGAACTATGTGTGCGCGCCCGTAGCTCAGCTGGATAGAGCGACTGACTACGAATCAGTAGGTCGGGTGTTCGAATCACTCCGGGCGCACCATTCATTTTCGATGTAACGATATGCGGCCTCTTGGCCGCATTCGCTTTTTCCGCGTCACTCTGGCCGCTGCCCTGCCTTGCACCCACTCGCCCAATCTCCTCACACTCCCACGGTTAACTGACACGCTATGGATCGAGCCGCCGCGCGGAGATGCGCGCTGCCGAATGTGGTTCTTGCGCTCGCTGCATTCGGCCAGGTGCGCTTATGTCGCGCTCTAACAAGAACGGGCGCCCACATCGCGTGGGCGCCCGTTCTGTTGAGTCGGAATGAGTGATTGTCAGGCTGCCACAGGCGCCTTCGGAGCCCATTTCTCGCGCAGCACCACGATGCACGTAACCAGGCCAAGAACAAGGAATACATTGATGACCTGCATGGGAGCCGTGTAGCTGCCGGTTTTCTGAAGCAGCCATCCGGAGATGATGGGGGCGGCAATTCCAGCCAGCGACGTGGACACGTTCTGGATGCCGGCGACCATGCCTGCCGCTCCGGGAGGGATCAGCGTCATGCGGCAGAGAGCCAGGTGGTTGGAGGTTGCCAGACCAATGCCGGAGAGCGAAATGAGCGCCCAGAATAGTGCAACGTTGAGCGAAGTAGTGCTGGCGCCGAAGATCTCGGTTGCGGCGATGGCGAAACCGGCGATGACGAAGCCCTTGCGGACAACAACCGGGTCGCCGCCGCGGCGGATCATGTAGTCGCCAAGCATGCCGGAGAGCAGCGCTACGATGGCGATGCCCATGAAGCTGAAGAACTGGAACGAACCCATCTTGCTGAGCGACAAGCCGCGCGTGTTGTGCAGGTAGTCGGGCATCCAGCTCATGCAGTAAAAAACAAAGTAGTTGTAGCAGAAGTTGATGACGATGGTGCCCCAGACGACAGGACTCGCGAAGATGGCGGAGAGCGGCAGCGCGGCGGCCTTCTTTTTGCCGGACTGGACAGTCGCCTGCGGGATGTCTTTGCGGACCATCAGAAGCCATGGCACCAGCCAGATGAGCCCGATGAGGCCGATGACGAGGAACATGGACTGCCAGCTGTACTTGAGGATGAGCCAGGCGGCGAGCGGTGCGCCGATGGCCGGCCCGATCTTGGTGCCGATCATGTAGATGCCGATGGCCAGGCCCATCTGCCTCTCGCCGAAGTTCTGCCGCATCCAGCGGTAGCTGGCAGGGACCACGATGGCTTCGCCGGCGCCCGTCATGATGCGCGAGGCGTTCAACTGCGCGAAGTTGCGGCTGACGCCGGAGGCCGCCGAGGACACGCACCAGACGACCAGGCTGATGGCGTAGGGAATCTTGACGCCGTAGCGATCGACGATCCAGCCCATGGGAATCTGGAGGGCGGCATAGGCCCAGAAGAAAGCGGAGAGCAACAGACCGCTATCGGTGTGGCTGAGGCTGAAGTTCTGAATGAAACTCTTGTCGGCCACCGCGACTGAAATGTTGGTGCGCGAGGCAAAGGCCAGGACGGCACCAATGCTCAGCAGACCGAGAATGGTCCATTTCTTCCAGGCGGTGGTTTCGGTCTCGTTGGAGACGTGGATTGTGTCGATTGCCTTGGCGGCGGGCGTTGCCATGCAGATTCTCCCTTAGCCCAAGCGCATATGGCTCAGGTCGCAAGTGGCTAGTTGAACAAAAAGACGAGCTAACTCTCGCTTCAGGATATCAAGCGCGTCAGCCGGTCTGTGCCTGATACTTGCCGCTATCGGATGAGTAGTAAGGTGAGCCAGACCGGATCGGTCACTAGGCCAAAGCGGATCGGTAGCAGGCGAATCCGATGAAAAGCGATGCCGGATAAAGGGGCTGTCCGGGGGAAAGCTTCTCCGCAACTCCGGAGAAGTGTTCTTCGCAGACATCCCCTTTGATCGAATCCGGCCGAGAAACTCTGCGCTCAGCTTGATCTGCTGGACCGTGGATTCACATCTTTCTACAAACAAGAATCAGGGAACTCCGTAAGAGTTCCCTGATTCTCAAATCGGCAGATCGATTACAACACGGGGCGCTAAGCTGTTTTTGCGAACCGCTTCTCGCAATACTCAGCATAGACCTTTGATTGGAAAGGTAAGTGATCGATCGCGGCATACTTATAGACTTCCTCACCGCGAACCTTGCGCACCTTTTCCAGCTCCGGAGCAACATACTCCATAATCTTCTCGGCGATCAACTCCGGCTTGCCCTCGCTGGTATATTTGCGGCCTATCTCCAACTGATCTTCCAACTGCTGGATGGCTCGGGTAATTACAAAGTCGACCTTATCCGTGATGCCATAGTGCCCCATGTAAATGTAGGCGGGCGGCGCCTTCATGACTTCCTTGAGCGTTGCCAGCGAAACCATGTTGTCCGAGTTGCGCGTGTTCAAAATATATTGAGAATCGGCGTCAAGGAAGCAGTTGCCGACCAGGTCGTTAATGAACAAACCGTTGTTCTTCGATTCGTAGATGATCAGGCCGGTGGGCTGATGCCCCGCCGTGTACTTGATCCTGAACACCTGGCCGTCACCGAGATCGAACTCGTCGCCATCGTTCACGTAAACAATGCGATCTTCCGGGACCGGCTCCATCTCCATGGTGATTCGAGCCATCGTGCCCGGAGAGAAAATTGCTTTCCAGTCGATACTGCCGGGATCGGTCAACCGCTGCTTACACGCCGGATGGGCATATACCTTGGCGTTGGGCATCTCCCTGATAAGTGGAGCCGCGCCGCCAAGATGGTCCTGGTGACCATGAGTGATGAATAAGCGAGTAATATCGCTGAGCTTTATGCCAAGCGCTTCGATCTGAGCCTTGGTCGTTTCAAACCGCATACGCTCGCCGGTATCGACCATGACTATTTCCTTGCCCTTGATGACATACAGAGACATGTACTTTTCAAAGCCCCGCATCATGCCGTCAATGCAATAGATGTTATTCAACTGTTCCAGATAGCTCACTTGTTCCTGCTTTCTGGCCGCATAAGTCAGGGTATTAACTCGCAGCCTCTGTTGTTCGTTATTTAGGCGAGGCGACTACTGTCCCTCAGCCCCCTTCGATTGTTACAAGCGTTTTTCGTCTTCCGTATGCATGCACACCATTGATGCAACTCCTCCAGTATTGGAGAGGAAGAACGACGACGAGTCCGTCGACATCGGTTGCAGAATATCACCCAGCATCATTGCCTTGCCATCGCCTGCAAGTCTCCACAGGCGTACAACCGGCGGTTCATCTGCCTGATCCAATCCGCGTTCGCCCTGGCAATCTTACTGTCTGAAAATAGGATGCATCGAGAGCCACTCGTGATGCGCTTTTGTTTTATCCGCGCCGCTTCCCTGCCCGACTCGCGCTGCTCACACCAGCCCAAGGTACGGCGCGGGATCGGGAAAGTCTCTGGCCAGCGTCTCTTGCTCGGCAGCCAGTCCGTAGCCGTCCAGCTCGCTGAAGCGATCGAGCAACAGCTCGTGAAACAGCTCCGCGCGCATGGCCTGCACATGCAGGTGCGGGTGCCAGTTGCCGTTCTGCGGCGGACCGCCGATCGCAGCCACAATCTGTCCCGGCTTCAGCCTATCCCCCGGTGCAACGCTCGGACTCTCAAGATGCGCGTAGATGAAGATCAGCCCTCGTGCGTCGAGAAACACGCGTGTCCCCCAACCACCTTCGTGGTCCGCGTCCTCGTCCACCAGGATGACGCGAGCTTCAAAGCTCGCTGCTACGCGCGTTCCCTGGGGCAGATTCAGGTCGATGCCCAGATGCAGAAATGCGCCGCTGGCCCCTAGATAGCTTCCACGCCAGAGATTGCTGCGATTTTCAAGATACCCGCCCCACGACCAGTCAATCCCGAGCCTCCGCTGCATGGCGTCGATCATGCGCTGGCACGCCGCCGGGTCCAGCAGCGGATTCTTCCCTGCTTCGAAGAGGCCGGGCTGCTCGCTTCGAAACCGCGCTGCCTCTTCGTCGAGATTTACCTCGCCGTGCGGCCGGTCCAGCCAGTCGGGAAAGATCAAAGGCTGCTGAACGGATCGAGATTCCGGATGTAATCCAGAAGCTCCTGCGCCGCCTCCGACCAGGCAGAGATGTTGTTGTAGTCCAGATCGACGTTGTTCAGGTACTGCAAGATGAGCGCATCTCCGAAGCGCGCGCGGGGCAGGATGCCGGCGAAGAAGAAGCCCAACTTCTCAAACTCCGCCGCAAGCCTGCACGTAGCCGGGTCTTCGAGGCTCAGGAACAGATTGATGGTCGCCACCTGTTCCAGACAGTAGGCTCGTTGCAGCTTGCGCACCGCGTGAACGACTTCGCTGCCGTATCGTGCAATAAATATCTCCGCACACCCCTCGGCGGGGTTCACGCTCGTGTCGATCTCGGTATCCAGCGCCGGCAGAGTGAGTTCGGCTTCGCGGTACTCGTGCGTTGCGCCCAGCGATGCATAGAGTTTCTCGATCATCGCGCGGTGCTGGGGAGGCGCATAGATCGTGAGCCGATGCGGCGCCTGCATGTAGCGGAAGCTCAGCACTACGCTGATGCGCTGCGAGGGGTTGCCCGGAATGCCCTTGAACTTCCAGCTATTTGGACTGGTGGCCAACAGAATGCCGCAGTCGTGAAAATCGGCGCGCGCCAGAGCCTTCTGCGAAAAGACGTGGTTGGCAACGCCGTAGGCATACATTCCCGCAAGCTCGCGCGGCTTCGGCGAGTTGATCAGAAACTCGTTGAGCCGGTTGATAACGCCCTGGCCGCGATACTCCACGTTGACGAAAAGAAAGGTCATCTCCGCGATGCGTTCCTGCGGCGACTGATACAGCAGCGCGGCGTGGCCCATGAAGATGTTGTCTTCGGTCACGGCTACGCCAGAGATCAGATCGCCGCTATGGTTGAGTTCGACCAGCCGTTCTGGATAGTAGATGTGATCGTCGAAGAAGCTGTAGCCATGCGACTTGTAGGCGCAGCGCGAGATCTCAATGGCCTCTTCGTCTCTCATACGCCGCACTTCGTAGTTCAGCTTCTCGGCGATCGGCGCGGGCTCTGCTGCTGCCTCCACGGCCGGCTGTGCCTCCTGTGCAGCTTCCCCGGCCAGGTATTTGACCAAGTGCGTCTCCTTGCCCTGCGGCCCAAGATTGTGAAACGAGCAGTCGTCTACCATCGAACGCATCAGAAAGACGCCCATGCCGCTCGACTCGCCGGGCTGATAAGCGGGAATCAGGCTGGGATCGAAGGGAATGCCGGTCTCATGCACCACAACGCGGATGCCGCCGGCAATCGGCTCGCAGGCGATCTCAAACTCCGGACTCTCTTCGGCGTCGTAGCCGTGATGCATCACATTGGTCACAGCCTCTTCAGCCGCAACCTCCAGTTGGCTGCGCGCAACATCGTCGAAGCCGAACTGCTCGGCCACCTGCCGCACAAACGTGAGTGCCAGCGGCAGATAGGCTATCTGGTTGGGCAGCTTCAGCCGCGGCACCGCCGAACGAGTGGAAGATGTGACAGAATCACCGTGCGTCAAGAACAGCCTCCGCTGAGGAATAGTTTGGGTGCTGCAGATACTATAGCCTTTGGAGCGCAACGCATGGAGATCGATCTGAAAGCTGGAATGACCGGCCACAAACAAGAGCCGGTGACCGCAGAAAACACCGCCATCCAATACGGCAGCGGCAGCGTGGCCGTCTACGCCACTCCAGCCATGGTCGGCCTCATGGAGAGCGCCTGCATCGACGCCGTAGACGCCCATCTGCCCGCCGGCATGGGCACCGTCGGCATCGAACTCAAGATCAAACACACCGCAGCCACGCCCGTTGGCATGACCGCGCGCGCCGAAGCCGAACTTATTGAGATCGACGGGAAGCGACTGCTCTTCCGCGTCAGCGCCTTCGACGAACAAGGCGAGATCGGAGCGGGAACCCACGAGCGCTTCATCATCTCCGTCGACAAGTTTCTCTCCAAAGCCAATGCAAAAAAAGCGCAGTTCGTAATGAGCTAGAGCAGGCGCCTTTTAGCGTTGCATCCATGCAAAGATGCCTGGACCGAAGCCCAGGCATCTGTTGTTTCTACTGCGATATTCCGCTATCCCTACTTGGCGCTTCCACCGGGACGCGGTCCACCCGGACGGCGGCGGCGGCGGCGGTTTGCCTGTCCGGCAGCGCCGGCAGGTCCCTGCGGACGGGCGGTGCCGGGAGTAGCCGGCGCTCCGTCTGCGCGGTTGAAGTTGGGCTCGTTCTCCTCGTCGAACTCCTCGCCTTCGTCGTCGCCGAAGTCGTCGCCGCCTTCGATCAGAATCGTGCTCTGATTCGAGGTAGGCTGGCGCTCGTCGAACTCGTGACGGGGCTGGCGGGGCTGCGGAGGAGCAGCAGGTGCGGCCTGCTCCGGCTCTGCTGGCTCAGTCTCTTCGGCGGCCTCGGGTGCGGATCCGGTCTGCTGGGCCAGCTTGGCCTTCTGCTCCTTGATCAGCGCCTTGCGGCTCAGCTTGATGCGGTTGCCTTCAAGTGCCAGTACCTTCACCATCACCTGATCGCCTTCGCGCAACTCGTCCTTCACGTCCTTGACGCGGTGCTCTGCGATCTCGGAGATGTGCAGAAGGCCGTCGGTGCCCGGGAAGATCTCGACAAACGCGCCGAACTCTGCCAGACGAACAACCTTGCCCAGATATACCTTGCCCACTTCCGGCACGGCCGTAACGTCGTTCACCATAGCCAGCGCCCTTGCCAGGCCCTCGGCATCGGCCGACGAAACGCTCACCTTGCCTGTATCGTCCACATCGATCTTGGCGCCTGTCTGCTCGACGATGCCACGAATCGTGGCGCCGCCCTTGCCGATCAGGTCGCGGATCTTGTCGGTCGGAATCTGCACGGTCACGATGCGCGGTGCGTACTTCGAGCGCTCTCCGCGCGGCGAGTCCAGCACCGCATCCATCTTGTCCAGCAGGAAGATACGGCCCTGGCGGGCCTGTTCCATCGCCTGCTCAAGAATCTCCCGGGTCAGGCCGCTGATCTTGATGTCCATCTGAAGAGCGGTGATGCCCTGACGGGTTCCGGCCACCTTGAAGTCCATGTCGCCGTAGTGATCTTCCGCGCCTGCGATATCGGTCAGGATGGCGTAGTCGTCGCCTTCCTTAACCAGGCCCATGGCCACACCTGCCACAGAACCACCCAGCTTGATGCCGGCATCGAAGAGCGCAAGGCTAGCGCCGCAGACCGAAGCCATCGACGAAGAACCGTTCGACTCCAGAATGTCGCTGACGATGCGGATCGCGTACTGCGACTCTTCGGCAGAAGGCAGAACAGGCGTGAGGGCGCGCTCGGCAAGTGCTCCGTGGCCCACTTCGCGGCGGCCAACACCGGTCATACGGCCGGTCTCGCCCACGCTGAAGGGTGGGAAGTTGTAGTGGAGCATGAACTTCTTCTTCTGCTCGCCCTCGTAGGACTCAAGCCGCTGGCCCTCATCCATTGTGCCCAGCGTAGCCGTAACCAACGCCTGGGTCTCGCCGCGGGTAAACAGCGCCGAGCCGTGGGTGCGGGGCAGAACGCCGGTCTCGATTGTGATCTCGCGGATCTCGTCAAAGGCGCGACGGTCGGGGCGAATGCGTTCCTTCGTCACCTGCTCGCGGAACAGACGCTCGCGCATCAGCTCGAAGTAGGTCGACAGCTTCTTCTTCGCAGCCGGATCGTCGGCCGGCAGCTCGGCCGCAAGCTCTTCTTTGATCTTCGCGACCAGCGCATAGCTATCGATCTTGGCGTGGGCCTTGGTGTCGAGCGCATCCTTGAGACGATCGCCAACCTTGGCCTTCAACTCGGCGTAGTACGCCTCGTCAACCTCGGGAGTCGTAAATGCGCGCTTGGTCTTGCCGCCCAGCTTAACCAGCTCTTCGATGGCGGCGACGATCTTCTTGATCTCGACGTGCGCAAATTCGATGGCGGCGACGATGACCTCTTCGGTCTCCTGCTTGGCGCCGGCTTCGATCATCACGATGCCGTCTTTGTGGCCCACCACCATGATGTTCACCGTGCTCGACTGGCGCTCGGTGTAGGTCGGGTTCACAACGAACTCGCCTTCCACGCGGCCCACGCGTACGGCGGCAACGGTCGTGGTGAACGGAATGTCAGACAGAGCCAATGCCGTGGCCGCTGCATTGATCGCGATCACATCGGGATCGTTTTCCTTGTCGGCAGAAAACACCAGCGCGATGACCTGCGTCTCGTTGCGGAATCCCTCGGGAAACAACGGGCGGATGGGACGGTCAATCTGACGGCACGTCAGAATTTCCTTCTCGCTGGGACGGCCTTCGCGCTTGATAAAGCCGCCGGGGATCCGTCCGCCGGCGTACGTGTACTCGCGATAATCGACTGTCAGCGGGAAAAAGTCGATGCCTTCGCGCGGGCTCTGCGATGCAATTGCCGTCGCCAGTACAACCGTCTCGCCGGTCGTTACCAGCGTTGCGCCAGAGGCCTGCTTGGCCATGCGTCCGGTCTCAAACACCAGCCGCTTTCCGCCGGATAGCTCGACGGATACTTCATGCTTGTTTGACATAGTTATCCTCTCTTCTCTCTTTTCGCTTGGGAAACTTGGGATTGGAAGCGCCGCGGATACTTGCGGCATCGGAGATCGTGTTCACCCGGAATGGGCGAAACAAAAGCGCCGCGCCAGCCGTCTCAACGGCTCTGCGGGCGCATGTGCGCAAGGGCGTCGCACGACGACACCGGTGCACTGCATCTGGCGGCTTGATAGCCAAGCCAGATGCAATACGGCCCCAGACTTTGGGTGGAACTGGGGCCTCGACCAACGTCCGGTCTGGGCACTTCCGGTTCAAAAAGTGTCTTTCGGGTTTACTTACGGATACCGAGCTTGGCAATCACGTCACGATAACGATCGGTGTCATGAGCCTTGAGGTAGTCAAGAAGGCGGCGGCGCTTGCTCACCAGTTGCAAAAGTCCGCGCCGTGAAGCATGGTCCTTCTTGTGCGTCTTGAAGTGCTCGGTCAATTCGCCAATCCGCGTGCTCAAAATTGCGATCTGGACCTCGGGGGAACCCGTGTCCGTCTCATGAGTGCGGAAGCGTTCGATTAGATCAGCTTTCTTTGCAGTCGCCAGCACGGCGTTTGGTACTCCTGTTCTCTTTGTGTCCACTCTTAAGTGTCTACAGTGAGATTATCATGAACGGCCGGTGAACAAAAACCCGCCCGCTCATGGGGAACCAAGCCCGGAAACCCTTGCCGCTCAATGCGCTCCAACAAGGAACCTCGACTGTCTGCGGGCCGTTCGAAGGCCGGCCCATTACTCCTCCCCCTCCCCTGCCTCGGGCCCAACCCAGTAGTTCGCCCGCGCAACGATTCGCGCCCCGTAATCGACCGCCAACTTTACCTTGATCGTGTGCAGCCCCGGCGTCGGGTCCGACGGGCTGAAAGTGATCAGATACCGGTTCCGCGCATGTTTGGCCGCATCCACCACCCGGGCCTGAAACTTCTTGTCGCCGGTAAAAGTCGTGTACTCGCCACCGCTCATCGCGGCAACTTCTTTCGTCACGTTCGTCTTGAAGGCCTTCACCAGAGCCACCAGCGCCGACACCATGTTCATCGTCCGGTTCTCGCCCGAGTCCTTGATGTCGTGCGCCAACTGCGCGGCGACGGGCGAAAACGAGACGCTCAGAACCAGCACGTCCGACTCGCCAATCTGCTTGATCAGCCCGGTAATCTTCGTGTGCTTGCTCCCCGTGTCGCGCTGCTCGCTGATGAGCAGCAGAACCCGGCGAAACTCCTTGGGCCGCGTCTCCAGCAGATTCGCCGCATAACTCACAGTGTCCAGAATCGCCGCTCCACCGTCGCCCGGCTCCAGATTCTTCAGGTCCTCGTTGACCGCGTCGGCCGAGTGCGTAAAGTCCCGAATCAGATGCTGGGTCGAGTCAAACCCAACCAGCGCCACCTCGCTCTGCTTATCGGCGAGAAACAGATCGAGCAGCGGCCCCAGCTTCGCCAGCTTGTCGAACTCCAGCACGCTCACCCCACCCTGCTCAACCGCGACCACCAGCGCTACAGGCGCAGTGTCCATCTCCTCCTGTACCCGGATCTTCTGCCGCACGCCGCTGTCTTCGACGATGAAGTCATCAGGCTTGAGCCCGTAGAGAATTGTCCCGTCGCGCTTTTCGACCAGCGTCGGCACCAGCACTTCGGTTGTCGTAACAGTCAGGCTGGCCTCAGACGAGGGCCGGGGCATGGGCTTCGGAGGCTCTGCCGGGGGCAATTGCTGGGCCAGGCCCACGCAGGCCCACGGCAATCCCGCTACAAACAAAAGCGACGCAAATCGGATAAAGACAGGAAAACGCATCGAGTCGATGATAGCCGAGTCCGGCTCAGGGCTTCCGGCGCGCCTCACGCTGCATCTGTCCCGTCCAGCGCAGAAAGCTGAACAGCTCCCACCGCGAGTGCCAGAGAAAGTTCATCACGCTTGAGACATCGAGCGACTCAGCCGGCTTCGAGGAGTAGGTCTCGATCCTCCAGCGCAGATAGGGGCTGCGCCACGGCGTGAGCCGGTGACCTCGAGTTGCATTCCACAGAAAGCGCAACGAGTCGAGCAAGTGACTCCCCCTCGCCCCTCAGTATAGCGCCGCACCTACATCTTGCTGAACAGACTGTTGGTGGCCGACTCAAGCTGGGCAATCAAATTGATCAGCGCCGTCTGCCTGGTCTCAGCCAGCGCAAGCTGCGTCGAAATCGTCGGCAGATCGGCCTGGATCAGATTCGTCTGCGCTGTGATCAGCTGCGTCTTCTCACTTTCGATCGACTGGCTCGCAGCCGTAAGCTGATTGATCGATCCGTCGACCGTCACGCGCTGCTGCGACACATAGTTGAGCGCGGTATTCAGATTCGCCGTATCCTGGGCAGCCTGCTTGATGTCGACCGTGCCGCTTGAGTAGTCGGCGATGAGCGCGTTCAGCGCGCCAAAGACGCTGTTGCCGCCCGAACCGAGAAAAATCTGGTTGCCGGGAACATTCAACTGAATCTTCTGCCCATTCGGCAACTCAATGTTGTTCACGCCCGAGTCACCCGAGTAGCTGGTCACGCCCGGAGAAGCTGCGTTCGATGTGGTAAATGGAACCGTGTCGGTCTTTGAGCCGGCAAACAGATACTGTCCCTGGTAGCTGGTGTTGGCCAGCGCCTGCACCTCCGACAAAATGCCCGCAAGCTGGCTGCTCACCGACTTCACGTTGCTCTCGCTCATCGTGCCGTTGTTGGCGCTCATGGCCAGAGAAATCGCTGTAGTCAACTGCGATACCACGCTGCCCAGCGCCGAATCGGATACCTGCAACTGCCCCGTCACGCTCGCCGCGGTCTCGGTAAACGAGTCGTCCCGCTGAATCTGGCTCGCCAGAAGCACATTCCGCCCGGCGCCCACTGGATTGTCGCTCGGCGCGTTGATACTCACTCCGCTCGAAACCTGGGCGCTCAACTTCTGGATGCTTACCTGTGTCTGATTAAGCGAACCGGCAAGATTGGAGATGTAAAAAGGATTCACGCGCATAATTTTCAGCTCCTAGCTATTAACTTTTAGCTGTTAGCTCCTTGCTAGCTCGCTGGCGCAGCGGCGATTGAGAAAATCATTCACACTTCTCTCCGCCTGCTAACTCCTGCGCTCTCTCAAACAACACCAGCTGTTTTTCGTGGCCTCAACACTTGATCGGGCACAAATGAGCTAACAGCTAATAGCTAGCAGCTGCATTTCCTACACCGTCGTCTGCTGGCCCAGGTTCAGTGCCGAGCTGATGATCCGGTTCAGAATGTTAAATACCTGCGACGCCGCCTGATACGAGGTCTCAAGTGTCGATAACGCCGACGCCTCGTCGTTCAAATTCACTCCCGATAATGCGTCCCGCTGCGACTGAAGCTGCGTCACCGAAGCCGTCTGTGCCGTATTCTCCGCTTTCACCTCTGAGACCGCCGCGCCAAGGCTCGATACAAAGTTTGAAAAGTAGTTGATCGGCGTTTGTCCGTTCACCACCGACCCGGTCATCATCCCGGCCATCGCCGTAGCATTCGAGTTGTTGCCCGTTCCCGAGCCCGGCGAAGCCGCCGCGATCCGGTTCGGATCGCTCATCACCACCGTCATCGACATGGCCGCCCCGGCCATCGCCGTAGGCTCCCGGAAGATGTTGAGCGGATCGGCAGCCGTGCCCGTCGCACCATTCAGATCGGTCCCCGCGTTGTTCTGCGCATTCACTGCGGTCGAGAGACTGTAGGCCAGTTGATCGAGCGCGCCGAGCGCCGTCGGCACATCCCCGTCTCGCGCCGTCAGATATCCGCCCAGTTGCCCGCCTCCCGAAGTCAGCCCCGAAGTAACGTCGCTTCCGTTCAGGAAGAAATGAGTCACTCCGCCGACGTTTCCACCCGATAGAGCCACATTCTGGTTTCCCGCAACCAGAACCTGGCCCGACGTCGTCGTTACCGTCAGCCCGTTGTTCTCGGTTGTGATCTGGTTGATGCCGACCAGCTCAGAAAGCTGGCTCAACGCCTGCTGGCGCTGATCTTCAAGCGGGCCCGCGTCGGCAGTGGGCGACTCGGCCTGTATCCGTTGATTGAGCCCGGCGATCGTCGACGTGAGCGCATTCACCTGGCTCGCCACACCCGCCGCCGCCTGGTCCAGAGCCGACCTCTGCGAATTCAGGCTCCGCGCCGCGCCTGAGATAGCGCCCGCCAAAGTCGAGGCCGAAGACAGTACCTGCTGGCGAAGCGCGCTGTTTGTCGGACTCGCCTCAAGGGATGCAAACGAGTTGAAGAAGCTCGTGATCCCCGCGCCGATGTCGCCTGTGCTCGAAGTCTCCGAAGTGACCGGAAATACCGACTCGATGTTGTTCAACGCCGATAGCCGCGCGCTCGATGCAGAAGCCAACTGCTTCTGCTGCGCCAGCCGCTCCTCAAGAACCCGGTCGCGCTGCGACGTATAGCCGGCCGACGTCACACCGTCGCCCAGCAATCTGCCACTCACCTGAATCGTGCCGTTCTGCCGCCACTCCGGCCGCTCGGCCGTGTACCCGGCAGTGTTGGCGTTGGCCACATTGTTGGCCACCACGCTCAACGCCGCCTGATCGGCATCGAGCGCGCCAGAGATGATCCCGAATGCGGAGTTAATGCTCCCCACTGCCGCCCTCCTCGCCCCTCCAGCCCTTCGCCTGCCGCTCGCTGTACTCCACCCGGCCCTCGCGCAGTTCGGCTAGCCGCTCGATCACCCTCATATTCCCTCGCGTTGCATCCAGCACGCGCTCAAAGATAGACATCTCGCGCAGGGCCTCGCGAGCCTCATCCAATAAATCAGCGCTCCCGCTCCCCCCGTTTTCGGGCAGCTCGCGATTGAGCGCCTCGCAGGACGCCGCCAGCTCCGCAAGCCGCACACTGTCAAGCCGGGCAAGCGCACTCGATGCATCGCGCACCAAATCCTTCAGCACCGGCCGCGACGGCAAATCCATAGGCGATCCCATCGCCCCTCCGTATCGTTATCTGCTACCGGCCAGCATCGAATCGATCACCTTCGCGGCCACATCCGACGCGGGCACTGAGTAGCTCCCATCGGCCAGAGCCTTCTGGATCGCTGCTACCTTCTCCGTGCGCACCCCATCTTCGCCAGAGGTCTGCGCCATCTGGCTGGCCGCACTGCTCAGGGTCGCATGGTCCTCGGAGCCTATACCGCCGGCTCCCGCCGCATGGCTCTTGCCGCGCCCCGCAACCGTATCCGTCGTGTTCACTCCGAGCAGTGAACTCAACCCATCGAAACCACTGCGAATCTCCATCAGCTTTGCTCCTCACCCCGCATATCGGCGCTCTTCTCTAATCACTTTAGTCATTTGCCGCTCCTCATTACGGTATCGCCGGCGATTTCCCCGGTTACCTTCCCGCCATGGGAGCCACAGCTCCCGCCGTCCCGGAGTGGGAGAGCGAAGAAACGATCCGGTTCGCGATCCCAAAGCCCCCGCGCTGGCTCAGCGCCTGCCCCAGCGACTCGGTGGCATACTCTCCCAGAGCCCCGCCCGAGTTCGTGCCATCCTCACCCGTCAACCCGTCGCCCGCAGTCATCGGTTTGAGTAACTCCTTCAGCATCATTCCCTCAAACGCCTGAGCCGCCTTCACCAGCCGCGGCTGAGGAGCCACTGCCGTCTGCCCATTCTCACTCGTATCAATCCCAACCCGCATCGAGTCCTTCCTCAGTCCCTTATTCCCTGCCTCTACAGCACTTCCAGATCCGCCTCGAGCGCCCCGGCCTCTTTCATCGCCTGAAGGATCGAGATCACGTCGTGGGCTCCCGCACCTATCTTTTGCAATTGCTGGACCAGATCCTCGACCGTCGCGCCTTCTTTCAGCTCGATCCGGTTCACCGGTTTGTCCTGGGCATCCACCGTTGTCTGCTCAACCACCTGTGTCGTCCCGCTTGAGAACGCCCCCGGCTGCGACACCTCCACCCGCGAGACCACGTTCACACTCAACCCCCCGTGCAGGATCGAGACCGGCTGAAGCCGGACCGTACCGCCGATCACCACCGTTCCCGTACGCTCGTTCACCACTACCCGCGCCCTGGGGTAGACCGAGACCTCCACCTGCTCCACCTTGTCGAGCAGCGAGGCCACATCCTCCCCCTCCGCCACCGCAATCTCGACCCGCCGGCTGTCGACGACGTGCGCGCGCTTGGCCTCAAGCGCCTGATCGATCGAATCGGCCATCCGCTCGGCAGTGTGGAAGTCGGCGTCGTTCAACAGCACGTCGACCGTCTTCATCTTGTCCAGCTCAAAGGGCACACCCCGCTCCACGAGCGCGCCGCCCGGAATGCGCGCCGTCGTCGGATGGTTCATCTGCTTGGTGTTTCCGGCCGAGCTGGCCATATATCCGCCCAGCACCAAGGCTCCCTGGGACTGCGCGTAGATCTGCCCATCGGGCCCATAGAGCGGCGTCATCAGCAGGATGCCGCCCTCAAGCGACCGCGCGTCGCCGGCCGAAGACACCGTCACGTCCAGCTTGTAGCCGGGACTCACGAACGGCGGCAGCGTCGCCACCACAAAGACCGCCGCCATGTTCTTCACCTGCATGTTATTGGCGCTCGCCGCGCCGGTCTGCGGAACCGTCACGCCAAGCCGTTCCAGCGCCGATACCAGCGTCTGCCGGGGAAAGACCGTCTGCTGGCTGTCGCCGGTGCCTCGCAACCCCACCACCAGTCCGTAGCCCACCAGCTGGTTCTCGCGGATACCTGCGATCGAGGCCACATCCTTGACCCGCGCCGTCCGCGACGTCTCGGCGGCGGGCAGCAGAGCCGCGCCCAGCAGCATCGCCACGGCCATCGCCAGCCACAACACAAGATGCCTCCAGTGCTGCCTCAGCGGTTCAAAGCGCATCGCATTGTCCACTCCGCTTCCCCTCATCGCCCTGCTCCATCCGCCTCAGAAAACCAGCAGCCGCTCAAGCAAGCGCACCAGCGGGTTTTGTCTATACGTCGCATCGTTCACGATTCCCTTGCCCGTAACCTCGAGCTCCAGATCGGTCATCGCCGCCGACTGCACCTGGTTCTGCGCGCTCACGTCCTCGGGCCGCACCAGCCCGCGCAGCTTGATCAGCTGGGTCTGCTGCGAAAAGGTCAGCTGCCGGGTCGCCTGTACCACCAGCATCCCGTTCGGCAGCACGTCCACCACCTCGCCCCCGAAGGTCGTCGCCAGGCTGGAGTCCGTGGTGCTCTGCCCCTGTGCCGTCAGCCCCGAGGCCGAACTCTGCCCTACCAGATTCTGCAATCTGCTGGCGCTACTCAGCGTCCCGACTAGCCCCGTCAGTCCCGAGTTCGCATTCGATGCTCGCGTATTCTTCACCTGACCGCCGGCCGATGCGCTCAGACTCTCGCTCACCACGATCATCACCACGTCGTGAACCCGGAAGGCCTTCACATCCGTGCCCAACCGCACCAGTTGCCCTGAAGGAGACCAGATGGCGCCGGGCGTACGCACCTCGGCGGCCTGCTGGGCGCGCACACGGTCTATATATGTCTCCAGCGCCATCTCCGGAGGAGCAGGTTTCTGCGCGGGGATCAGAGGAATCTTCTTCTTCGCCGTCGCCGGCAACGCCGAGAGCGCCACCAGCAGGATCGCAACCGCCTTCCACTTCATCGCGCCGCCCTCCCCGTCAACTCCGTGCGCCCGTCACAGCCTGCCCGCGCCATCACTACCGCCCCACCGGCAACCAGTCGCGCGCGCACTCCCTCGCCCTCGGCGGCACGATTCATCGCCACCGCCTCCAGACTCAGATCGACCGCACTCGTGTGCTCCTCGACCACGATCCGGTCTCCTGCGCGGATCACGCAAACCGGCTTTGCCACAGGAGTAGATGCGCGTCCCTGTCCGGCCGCCAGCGGCTCCAGCCGCCCCGGCCCGCCTGGATGCGCGGAGTCGCGCAACAGCGCCCACCGCTGACCTGTAGCCGGATCGACGATCGTTCGCTCTGTATCTCCGCCCCGGAACAGATTTTCGGCTCGAGCCGAGCCGGCGCATATCACCACCGCAAGTCCCGTCACCTGAATCGCCTTCGCCCAGACCGCCATCCCCAACTCCCTCTTGCCACAATCACGCCCGCATTTAGCGCGTCATGTTGTTTACCTGCGAGTACATGTCATCGGCGGCTTTAATCACCTTCGAGTTCGACTCATACGCCCGCTGCGCCAGAACCATCTGAACAAACTCGGTCACCACATCCACGTTCGAGTTTTCGAGATACCCCTGTTGCAGTGTGCCCAGTCCCTCGCTGCCTCCGGGATTGCCCAGCACCGCGTCGCCCGAACTCAGTGTCGAAGCCAGCAGGTTCGACCCCATGCTCGCCAGCCCCCCCGGATTGGGAAAGGTAGCCAGTTGCAGCTGCCCCAGCGGCGAGGGGTTCTGCTGCCCGGGCAGCGTCGCGTTCACCACCCCATACTGGGTGATCGTCACCGCCGTCGCATTCGGAGGAATCGTGATCGTCGGAATCAGCGGGTCGCCGTCCGTCGTCACGATGCTTCCCTGGCTGTTCAGGTGAAACTGCCCGGCCCGCGTGTAAGCTATGGTTCCGTCGGGCCGCTGCACCTGGAAAAACCCCTGGCCCTCAATCGCCACATCGAGCGGGTTGTTGGTCTGGTTCAGCTCGCCCTGCATCGAGATGATCTCGGTGGCCGCCGAGCGCGTGCCCAGGCCGATCTGCAACCCGGCCGAGACCGTCGACTGGCTCTGCGCGGCGCCCGGCGTCACAAGATTCTGGTAGATCATGTCCTGAAACTGAAGCCGCATCTGCCGGAAGCCGGTCGTAGACGCATTGGCCAGATTGTTGGCGATCGTGTCCAGATTCAACTGCTCGGCGCTCATCCCGCTGGCCGCTGTGTACAAAGCTCGAATCATGGGTGCACCTCCAGTGCACAGGGACTAGGGACTAGGGCCGGTATATTGCCCGTCGAGACTTCTATTGACTCGCTTTGAAAACAACTCATACTTTCTCCGTTCACCGCATACGTGCTCACTTCCCGTAGCCCGATTCATTCGTTTTCAAGCCGGAACATCCTGCATTTCTCTTAGCTTCCTTTTCCCATCTCCATCCGTCACTCCTAGTCCCTCAGTCCCTAGTCCCTGCCTCTTACACCTTGCTCAACTCCTCGGCTGCAAACTTGTTCATCTCGGTGTGAAAGACCGTCAGGGCCTTCTGCATCATCTCGGCCTGGCGCTGCATCAGCACCAGATCGAGCGTGCCGCGGATTACGTCCTGGTTGGCCCCTTCGAGAGCGCCCTGCTCCACCACGGCATCCTTCGCCGCCACCGGCGTCGCTCCCGCCGGAGCCACGTAGCGGTTCGTGCCCTCGGCCAAGAGCTCTGTGTTCGCTGGAAATGTAAAGAGACCCACCGAACCGGCCAGTCCGCCGTCAACTGAGATCGCCCCGTCGCCCCGGATCGAGACCTCGCCCGGAGGAACCGCAACCGGCTTGCCGGCAGGAGACAAAACCGCCTCGCCCGTCCGCGTCACCAGATGCCCGGTGGACTCGCGATGGAAGCTGCCGTCCCGCGTGTAGCGGATGCCGTTCGATGTCTCGACCGCGAAGTATGCCTGGCCTTCGATGGCCAGATCGAGTGGATTGCCTGTTCTCTGGATCTCGCCCTGAGCCTGGCTGAGGCTGGTGCCGCCCACTACGCCATAGTCGTTCACGGCGCGGCCCATCTGCGATCCGGCCGAGCCCTCGCCGAGCAGCACCGCCCGAAAGTATGGGCGCTCGGCCCGGTAGCCCGCCGTCTGCGTGTTGGCCAGATTGGCCGCGGCGGCGTCGAGCGCGTCGGAGCGCGCTACCAGACCCGCCATAGCCGCGTAGTATCCGCTGTCCATACCCGGTACCCCTGCATTAGAGGGACCGAATTGGTGGGGGAGGGATTAGAGGAAGATCAGAATGATGCGCTAAGCGATGTGATCGCGCGCGAGCCTGCTGGAATGCGCCGCGCGAAGCGCACGGCAACAAGATGCCGCGGGCCGGAGTCGCACTTCCAACCCCGGCTAGCCTGCCAATTTACTGCACGTTGTCGCAGATGATCCTGACCTCGAAGTGCTCGCCCTCGAAGTCGTAGATGTGGCGCAGATCGAAGGCCGGAGCCTGCACGTGCAGGTTGTAGTCCCGCCCGCTGATCACCGCCGGCACCGAGAGCCCGCAGTGCGCAGAAAGCTCCGGCACCTTGCTCTTCCATGACCCGGCCAGCATGTTACATAACTCGCCAAAGCCGTCCTGCACCGTGTCGTCTACCTCGGCGAACTCCTGGCCGGTGAGCCGGCCGGCCAGCAGCCGCGCCGCCACGCTGTTGCCGCGCAGAATGCAGGCGCCGCTCAGCACCCCGCCAAACCCCACCACGGCCGTCACCGATTCAGGAGCCGTAGAGACCGGCCCCGCATCCCGGCTGGCCGTCCCGCCCAGCATCATCGCAAAAACCTCTTCGACACTCGCGTCGAGATGTACCGGGTCAGCAACTTTTTCTATCGATCCGCGCAAAGATACCGCCGCCATGCCCACTCCTTTCCGTTTGCCTGCACTGCCGGAGCGCCTTATCGTGTCACGGCTCCCAACGGCATCCTGCGTGAACTCTTTGGGCCTCGCTCCCCCCACGCTCGGAGACGCGCAAGGCCCCCGCCCCTCAGGACCTCGTCACAAGAGGCAATACCCGCTCCTTGACCTGCTCAGGCGTAAACGGCTTGCGTATATATCCCTGCGCTCCATCCTGAATGGCCTGCTTCACATGCTCCTCGCTCGATTCCGTGGTTATCATCACCACCGGAACACCGGGGGCAAGATTCCGGCTGCGCATCTGGCGCAGAAACTCCAGACCATCCATCGACGGCATATTGATGTCCGACAGAACCAGATGCACCCGCTTCGTGCTGAGCAGATCCAGCCCCTCTACGCCGTTTCCAGCCTCATACACCGTATCCAGATCGAGATCGGCCTGCCTCAGAGCACGCTCCACTATCTTCCGCATCACGGAGGAATCATCGACAATCAACACATCTATCCCAGCCACAGATTGCTCCTTCTCTCACCCCTTATCGGTCAGTTGCCGGAAATCGTGAGTCCCTGCTTCGAACTCCCTCCCGAAGGGCTCTCAAACCGCCTCAGGCTGCCGCTCCGGGGCGCGAGGCGATCGCGCCAACCAGGTCGCGCACTTCATGTCTGCGCGGCACCGGGCCCGACTGACGCCGTGTCCACATCCTGAGCCAGAGAAAGTCGTGCACTCGCACCAGCCGCGAGTCCACTGGATGGCGCGACTCGACGGCCTTTGAAAACGCCCGTGCCAGGCCGGACTCCGAGGCCGCTTCCATCAGCTCACAGGGAGGATAGCCGGCCACCAGCGCCTGCTGCTGGGCGCTGTCAAAACGATCGCCCGCGACCACACCGCTCTCCACCCTCAACCCGTTCATCCGCTCGATAGCCACCGCCACCTGCTGATCGAGCCGATTCTCGAAGCCAAGATAGACCAGCCGCCCGCCAGCAACCCGCACCGGAAGCGCCCGCAGCGCATCGACGAAGAGACGGGGCAGCAGCGGCGCCACCGACTCCGGATCGTGACGGTTCAGATCGAGCACCGGACAGCTCCACTGCAATCCCACGGCACGGGTCACCAGCGACTCGTTCGCCGCTCCGGATCGCACCAGCCAGTCGCCCAGCCGCCCGCCGCGCGCCTCGCGTTGCATCCCGACGGCCCGGCGCAGCGCGTCCTGCGTAATCCAGCCCTGCTCAAGCATCGCCAGGCCCAGAGGAATCCGGTGGCGGTAGTCCTCTCCCCCGCCGGATCTGGTTCCAATCTCGCGCCACAGCGCCTCCTCGACCCGGGTCCGGGTGCAGTCTGCCGAACAGCACCAGCCACCCTCGAAGATCGGCGCCGAACGGCTGCGCAGAAGCTTGATCCAGCCGCTCGCGCAGTCGGGATTCGCGCAACGCGGAAACAGCTCCCGGCTTCGCGCAGCAGGCGCTGTGCCCGGTCCGGCTCCAGCCCCGGCAGCAGGCTCTGCGCCAAGCACAAGGACCGCATCGCGAGCCCCGCCGCGCCGAACCGCTAAACCCGTTTCCATCCCACCTCCACCAGGCATCAGAACAGGCATCGAATGCTCTCCAGCCGCTTGCGCGGCGCGGCAACCTCGGTGATTCTGAGGCCGAAGTTGCCATTCACAAGTACCACTTCTCCCCTCGCGACGATCTTGTCGGCCACGATAAGATCGACCGGATCGGCCACCTGGCGATCCAGCTGCACCACATCGCCCGGCCCCAGATCGAGAATCTCGCCGAGCGGCAGTTCGCGGGACCCGAAGCGCAGCGAGGCCTCCAGTTCCACGTCCAGCAGCAGTTCGATGCCCGACGAGAGCGCCACCGGATGGCGCGGGTCCGAGGCCCCGGCCGGCGGCTGCGCCGCGGGAGCCTTTGCGGCCGGAGGCGGAGCCGCGGCAGCGGGCTTCGGTTTCTCTTCGGCTTCCTTGACCCGGTCGCGCACCAGCACCGTCCAGCTTCGTTCGCCAGCTTTCAGCGCGAAGGCCCGGCTGATCGAGCCGCCCTCGGTGGCCGGCTCGAAGCGCTCCACCTTGCAGCGCTTGCCGGCCACGGCCAGCATCTCGCCGGCCGCCGCGTCGAAGGTCTCGCGCACGATCTCCCGCCAGGCCTCGGCCTGGTCCATACCCTCGCCCATCAGAGGCGTGTCCAGCACCGAGCCTTCGAGGATCACCGAGAAGGTCCCCTCGACCTCGCCCGTGACATCGGCACGGTAGCCGATCGAGGGTCCGGTGACCGGCTTGGGAATTGACTCAATCAGCTCCGGAGAGCCGCTCAGGGCCTGCGAGAAGAGGCTTGAGGCAACTCGCGCCCAGCAGTCAAGAAAGCTATTCATGGCATAACCTCAGGCGTCGAAACTTCCAGCCTTGCGGCGCGATGGGGTCCCAGACGCACCGGGCGGGCCTCAAAGAGAGGCTCTCCGGCCACGCGCACCTCGGCCAGGGTGTTAGCCGGATGATTCAGGCGCAGCACCATGCCCGGTTTCAGACCTTCGAGATCGGCGGTGCGGACGCTGACCGTCGGCAGTTGCAGGGATGTGCCGAAGCGTATCCGCCGGGCCACATCCATCATCTTGCCCCGCGCGTTGCCGCCATGGGAGCGCCGGCCCCAGTCGATCGTCATCCGGCGCAGGATGGTGTTGGCCACCACCGCCGGAAAGGCCAGGTTCAACAGGCCCGAGCTGTGCGGCATGCGGATCTCAAAACTCAGGCAGAGCGTCTTTTCGCTCACCGCCATCAGACGCGCCACCTGGGTCTGCATCTGGCGGCGCTCGAACTCGAAGCTCAGGCCCACCGGCTGCCAGGCCACGGTCAGCTCCCGGCAGATGATCTCCACCAGGCTGGCCAGAATCGACTCCTCAATATCGGTCAGCTCGCGCAGCGGGCCGTCCTTGCCGTCGCCGCCCAGCAGAAGATCGATCACCGGCGGAGCAAGCGCCAGATCCAGCTGCATCACCGAGGCCGCCCCCAGCGGCTCAAGTCGCACCGAGGCAACGTAGCTGATCTCCGGGATTCTTAGCAAAAACTCATTGAACGGAATCTGCTCGGCCGAGACCAGGTTGACCTGAAACCGCGTACGCAGCCACGCCGCAAGGTTATGGGTCAGGTTGCGCGCGAACATGTCGTTGAGCATGCTGATAGCCCTCAGCTGCTCGTTCGATATCTGCCCGGCCAGGGAGAAGTTGTAGGGCAGCACACGGGCCCGCACCTCGGTCTTCTCCGACGACTCGGCGCCCGTTCGCGCTGCCTGAAACAACGCATCGATCTCGTCCTGTTTGAGAGTCTTCTCGTTCACGGCTCACTCCTCACTCAGGCCATCCTGCGCGCGGCCGGCTTGCGAACTCTTCCGATCACGCCCCTGGCCGCCAGATCCCTGAGCGCGGAGCGCAGATGCGAGACCGCCGAGGCATGCACCTGCGAGACCCGGCTCTCGACTACGCCCAGCGCCAGACCGATCTCACGCATCGTCATCTCTTCGAAGTAGTAGAGCGTCATCACCAGACGCTCCCGGTCGGGCAGGTTCGAGATCGCCTCGGTGAGCCGATCCTCGAGCTCGCCCTTGAGACACCGGAACAGCGGATCCTCGTCGGGGCGGCCCGGAATATACGCCAGCTCCTCCTCGCCCGAGTCCTCGTTGCGCTCCATGTGCAGGGTGCCGATCTCCAGGCCCTTCAACTCGCCGAGCAGCTCCTGATACTCATCGAGACCCAGCCCCATCTCGGCCGCCACCTCGTTCTCGGCCGGAGCCCTGCCCAGCCTTCCGGTCAGAACCCGGATCGACTCCTCGACCGCGCGGCCCTTGCGCCTCAGCTCCCGCGGACTCCAGTCGAGCGTGCGCAGACTGTCCAGGATCGCCCCGCGTATGCGGAACTGGGCGTAGCTGCGGAACTGTACTTTCTTATTCGGATCGAACTTGGTGAAGGCGTCCATCAGCCCCACCACCCCGGCCGAGACAAGATCCTCGATGTCGACGTGCTGGGGAAGCCGCTCGTGGATCCGGCGGGCGAGAAACCGCACCATGGGCAGATGTTCTAGCAGAACACGCTCCTGCTCGGCGCTCATCGCGGATTCGGGCGAGACCATCGGAGGATACCCCGAGACCGCCCTCCGACCCCGTACTTCCCTGCCCAGACTTGCTGCTTCGGCACCCATGCCACGCCCCTCTCACCAGAGAATCCAACCTAAAAACGCACGTACCCAGCCCCATACCCTGCCCCGCCATCCTCACCGCACCGTGCCCAGCGGGCGCAGGCGTATATCGGGAGGAATCTCACCGGCCGCAACCACCGCCAGACGAGGCAGAAACGGCTCAAGCCATCGCTTGACGAAGTAACGGGCCGGACTCGATACAAGGAGCACGGGCGGGACCGCGGTGGGGATACTTCCAATGAGGGATCTCACAGAATCGGCCAGACGGCGCACCAAAGGCGCGCCAGCCACAGCTCCCGCCGCCAGCAACCTCTGTCCCGCCTCCGGAGCCACCGTGGCCTGTATCTCCTCTTCGAGCGCCGGATCGAGCAGCAGCACCGGCAGCTGTCCCTCCGCATCGAGCAGCGGCCTCACCAGTCTCCGTCCCAGCGCCTGGCGCGCCGCCTCGACCAGCGCCACCGTGCTCTTCGTAGCCGGAGCCGTCTCGAGCAGCGCCTCCAGAACTCGGCCCAGGTCCAGAATCGAGACCCGCTCGCGGAGCAGCTGTTCCAAAACCCGTCCGATCTCGCCCAGCGTCAGCAGCTTCGGCACCAGCTCGTCGAGCAGTTTGGGATGGCTCTCGTTCATCGTGTCCAGCAGCCTTTTAATCTCGGCCCTGCCCAGCAGCTCGCCCGCATGCTGGCGGACCAGTTCGCCCAGGTGCGTCGAGATCACCGTCGTCGCATCCACCACCGAGTAACCGGCGGCGATGGCCTGATCCTCCAGCCCCGGCGCAATCCACATTGCGGGCACGCCAAAGGCCGGCTCCCGTGTCTCGCGGCCTGTCAGCGGCCTGCGATCCGGATCGCCCGAGACGGCCAGCATCTGACCGCCCTCGATCTGCCAGCGGCCGATCTCGATGCCCCGCAGCGAAAACACGTACTCGCGGGGCTTCAAACGCAGATTGTCCGATATATGTACGGGAGGAACCAGAAACCCCATCTCCGCCGAAAGGTTCCGCCTGAGCGTACGCACACGGTTCAGCAACTGCCCGCCCTGCTTCTCGTCCACCAGCGGAATGAGCTGAAAGCCGATCTCAAGCGTCAGGTCTTCGAGCCGCATCAGAGCGGCCAGATCGGCGCCGGGCGCGGCCTGTGCCTTCTTAGCCGCTGCCGGCGCTGCGGCCTCGGCCTGTGCCGCCGCCTCGGCCCGCGCAGCGGTCCGGCGCGCCCCCACAAACAGCACCCCGGCCACCAGAAGAAACGCGAACTTGGGCAGCCCCGGAATCAGGCACATCGCAGCCGACACCGCGGCCGCCATGTAGAGCGTCGCCGGACGTGCCAGAAGCTGTTGTCTGATCTCGCCCTCGAGCACTCCGGCTGAATTGGCGCGTGTTAATGTAATGCCCCCGGCGATCGAGACCAGCAGCGAGGGAATCAGGGTCACCAGGCCGTCGCCGACCGTCAGCACCGTATAGGTCTTCGCCGCCTCGGCCAGATCGACCCCCTGTTGCAGGGTTCCGATCAGCAGACCCGCGACAATATTGATCGCCGTAATCAGAATCGTGGCCAGAGCGTCGCGCTGGTTGAACCGCGCCGCGCCGTCCATCGCTCCATAAAACTCGGCCTCCCGCGCAACCGCCTGCCGCCGCTTTCTCGCCTCCACCTCGTCGATCGAGCCCGCGCTCAGGTCCGAGTCGATCGCCATCTGCTTGCCGGGCAGCGCGTCGAGCGTGAACCGGGCCGTCACCTCGGCCGTACGCACCGCGCCGTGCGAGACCACCAGAAACTGAATCGCCACCAGTGCCAGAAACAGCACAAAGCCCACAACGTAGTTGCCGCCCACTACAAACTGCCCGAAGGCCTCGATCACCTTGCCGGCCGCGCTCGTTCCCTCCTGCCCGTGCAGCAGAATCCGCCGGCTCGATGCGATGTTCAGCGACAGCCGGAAGAGCGTCAGCAGCAGCAGCAAAGTTGGAAAGACGCTCAGCTCGACGGCCCGGCGAATCTGCACCGACGACAGAAACACGATCACCGAGGCCGCCATCGACAGCGCCAGCAGCAGATCCAGACCCATCGCCGGCACCGGCACAATCATCACAAAGATGACACTGATCGCCGCCAGCGGCAGCAGCGTTCCGCGCAGCCTGTCGAAGATCGTCCGGCCCGGCAGCCCTGCTGCCGGCAGTGTGGTTGTGCTCATCGTGTGCCTCCTTAAGGCAGGGACTAAGGGAACAGTTCCCTGTCGTCAGTGGTTCTTGGTGGTTAGTTCTCTGTTGCAAGCTTCTGACTTCCGCAGTCATGCCTCAACTCGTTGACGTACTCTCTCATTGCTGCCACTTTCGTTATCGAACTCACCATCTGCGCATCGATCCCTCAGTCCCTGGTCCCTTAGTCCCTGTCCTTCTCATCTCGTCCTCTCCCGCGCCGCCGCCTCGCGCATCCGCCGATCCCGCATCTCGGTCTCGACACGCTGCCGGTAGAGATAAGCCAGAATCGCCGCCACCGCCGCATAGAGATCGGCGGGTATCGACTGGCCCACCTCGACCGAGCGGTAGAGCGACCGCGCCAGCGGCGGATTCTCGACGATCGGCACCCCGGCCCAGCGAGCCTCGGCCTTGATCTCCTCGGCCAGCAGATTCCGTCCCTTGGCCAGAACCTTCGGGGCCTCCATCGTCACAAAATCGAAGCCCAGGGCCACGGCGTAGTGGGTTGGGTTGGTCAGCACCACCGCCGCCCGCGCCACGTCGGCCTTCACCCGCTTGCGGCGCATCTGCCGCTGCAGGGAACGAATCCGGCCCCTGACCTGCGGGCTGCCCTCGGTGTCGCGGAACTCGTCGCGCATCTCCTGGCGGCTCATCTTCAGCCGCGACTCCCGGCTCCGCCACTCCACCATGTAGTCGATCGCCGACCAGACAAAGACCACCCAGGCCGCCGCCACCAGCAGCCCGTAGACCTCTCCGCCCAGCCCCTCGATCCGCGCCAGCGAAAAGGGCGGAATCGTAAGTTGCCGCGCGATGCGCTGCACGGCGAAGACAGCCAGAATCGCCGCCGGAATCAGCGACTTCGCCAGCCGCGCCGCGCCTCTCAGGCTGAATATGTTTTTCAGATTCGACGCGGGATTGAGCCTGTCCAGGCGAAAACCGGCCGCACCGGCATGAAACGTCAGCCCGCCCGTCTGGATCAGGCCGGTCAGAAAGGCCGCACCCACCACCGCGCCCAGCACCGCCCCCACCGGCAGCAGCATCTCGATCGTCTGGCGGCGAATCGCCGCGATCGTCGGAGCCAGCGCCGCCGGCTCCCAGCACGACTCCGCACCCAGCTCAAGAAACACGCCCCAACCGACGCGCCACGCCCTCACAAACCCCGGCCCCACTATCCCCAGCACCGATACACCGGCCAGCAGCGCCACCGCCGAGGTCAGCTCGCGGCTGTGCAGAATGTCGCCATCCTTGCGGGCCTGTTGCCTGCGATGCGGTGTCGCCTGTTCGGTGCGGTCGCCGGGCATCTAGCCTCCCACGCTCTTGGCCGCGATCAGGTGCTCAGCCACGTCCAGCAAACTCGAAAAGCGCGCCTCGATGAAGCGCGGCCACAGAGCAAGGGAGCCCAGCAGCAATCCAAACCCCACGATCGTCTTCATGGGCACGGTCAGCATCGTCACCGGCAGCTGCGGACTCAGCCGGCTCATCAGCGCCACGGCCACCTCGACCAGCATCGTCGCGGCCAGCACCGGCGCGGCCAGCTCCACCGCCGCCAGAAAGATGCCTCCGGCCTCTCGCACTACGGTCAGAGCCGCGGGCTGCGAAAGCGCGAACGTGCCCAGCGGCACAGTCCGGAAGCTGCGCACCAGCGAGGAGAGCAGAATCCGGTCCAGTCCTGCCGCGATCACCACCAGCGTGCCCATCATCTGGAACAGCTCGCTCATCAGCGGCGTCTGGATCGAGGTGCCCGGGTCCATCAGATTCACCAGCGAGAAGCTCAACTGCACACCCACAATCTGACCGGCAAAGATCAGCATCTCGTTCAACAGCGCCAGCACCAGCCCGTAGACCAGCCCCACGCCCAGCTCGCCCACGATCGCCGGAAAACTGATCGCCGCCTGCGCCCTCGGCAGCGAAGCCACCAGCGGAGCCAGCAGCCAGGCCACCGCCAGCGCAAACACCGCCTTGGCGCGAGTGGGCAGCGCCGAGGCAGAAAAGAACGGAGCGAAGACCATCACCCCGCTCACCCTCACCAGGGCCAACGTCATCGCGCTCAGATATGTGGTCCAGTCCGCCAAAGACAGCTCCTAGCTGCTAGCTTCTAGCTCTCTTCGTGGCAACCACCGCCGCATCGGTTTGCACCTTGTAGCTAGCAGCTAGAAGCTAAAAGCTCGCTTTACCCCAGATACTTATGCAGGTCGGTCAGCAGCACCCGCGTGTACATCGCCATGCGTTCCAGAAACCACGGCATCCCGGCCAGAAGTATCAGCGCGATCGCTCCCAGCCTCGGCACCGCGGTCAGAGACTGTTCCTGCAAGCTGGTCAGCGTCTGAAAGAGGCTGAGCACAAAGCTCAGCACGGCCGCGGCCACCAGTATCGGAGCCGAAAGGATCAGCGCCTGACGCACCAGCTCCCGCATCAGTTGGGCAACCATATCCGTGTTCACGTTAGAAACTCCTCAGCAAGGAATTCGCCAGCAGGTTCCATCCATCCACCATCACAAACAGCAGAATCTTGAGCGGCGTCGAAACCACCACCGGCGGCAACTGAAACATGCCGATCGAGGTGGTGATCGCCGCCGTCACCATGTCGATCAGCAGAAACGGAAGAAACAAGACCGCCCCGATGGCAAAGCCGGCTTTGAGCTCCGAGAGCATGTAGGCAGGAATCACCACCCGCATGGGCAGGTCGGTCGCGGTTCGGGGCCGCGGAATCTGCCCGGCCGCGGTAAACAGCTCCAGGTCCTTCTCGCGCGCATACTTGAGCAGAAACACCTTGACCGGCGCCGAACCCCGGTCGATAGCCTCCACACCGGTGATCTGTCCGGCGCGAAAGGGCTCGACCGCCTGCTGATCCACTTGAGTCAGCACCGGCGTCATCAGAAACCAGGTCATCATCAGCGCCAGTCCCAGCAGCGTCGGGTTCGACGGAGCCGTCTGCGTGCCCAGCGCCTGGCGCAGAAAGTGAAACACAACCAGCAGCCGCACCAGCGGCGTCATGGCCATCAGGATCGCTGGCAGCAGAGTAATCAGCGTCAGAACAAAGACAATCGTCCACGGCGTCGAGTCGCCCGGTCGCAGCTTCGCGTTCAGATCGGGCAAGGCCAGCGGCACCGCCACGGCCGCCCGGACGGCGAGCATCGCTACCATGAGACCCTCCCTGGGCGAACGGCGCGCATGTCACCCACCGCACCCACTCGCGTATCCAGCGGACAAAAACTCGCGCCGCCTTCGGGCGAACAGGCGATCAGAAACCGCCTGCCATCGGCCTCGATCAGCGCCACGGTTTGCCGGGGAGCCAGTGCTATCTTTTCCAGCAGCTCCAGGCGCGGCTTCTTCGATCCGGTGCGGCGCAGCCGCGAGACGATCCACCCCGCCAGCCCTGCGCTCCCTGCTCTCTCCGGCACTCCCGCACTGCGATTCTCGATCGAAAACACTCCGCTTCCCCTCTCCCTGTCACGGCAGCCGCGTAATCCGCACCGCAAGCTGGTTGTCGATCACTTCAAACTCCGCCCAGGCCAGCGACACGTCGCCCGCAGATAGCGGAACATCCTCGCCGTGGTTCCACCGGGACTCGATCACCTGGCCCGGATCGAGTGCCAGAAGATTGCGCACCCTGAACTCCCTTACCGGCACCATCACGTCCAGCTCGACCGGAAGCCGCTGTACCGCCGCACGCACCGGCGCACTCGTGTCGTCCGCAGCCGGAGCTGCCTCATGAGCCGGCGCCGCTCTCACTACCGACGTCTCGTCCGGCAACGCCGCGATCAGCGCCTGAGCATCGGCCGGCATAAACTGTTGCACGGGCAGGCCCGGCTGCGCCGCATGTCCCATCGGAGTTGCCTGAGTAGTCGCCATGCCGAAGAGGAAGCAGGAGAAGGTCCAATAAGGGAACACAAAGATTAGATTGGTCTAAGAATTGCACCCGCCTCCAACCCTCTACTCGACTTCCCTTTCACTCCTTCGCTGGTACACTGATAAAAAGCGCACTCCGACTGCGCAGGGCATGCGTTCCACACGCCGAGTCACCGCCCCGAGGGTTAAGAAGATGTCCATTCAAGAAGGCAACAACAGCTTTAGCGGAACCAGCCTGCGTCTCAAGGTAGGCCTGGCAGAGATGCTCAAGGGCGGCGTCATCATGGACGTCATGAACGTCGAGCAGGCACGCATCGCAGAGGAAGCCGGAGCCACCTCCGTCATGGCCCTCGAGCGCGTTCCCGCCATGATCCGCGCCGAAGGCGGCGTAGCCCGCATGGCCAGCCCCAAGCTCATCAAAGAGATCATCAAGGCCGTTTCGATTCCCGTCATGGCCAAGGCCCGCATCGGCCACTTCGCCGAGGCCCAGATCCTTCAGGAGATCGGCGTCGACTTCATCGACGAGAGCGAAGTGTTGACCCCGGCCGACGAGGTCCACCACATCGACAAGCACGCTTTCACCACGCCCTTTGTCTGCGGAGCGCGCAATCTGGGCGAAGCACTGCGCCGCATCGCCGAAGGCGCGGCCATGATCCGCACCAAGGGCGAAGCCGGCACGGGCGACGTCGTCCACGCCGTGCAGCATATGCGCCAGATCGTCCAGGAGATGCGCCAGCTCACCGTCATGACCGAGCAGGAGCTCTACTGCGCCGCCAAGAACCACCAGGCTCCCTACGAGCTGATTCGCATGGTCGCAAAGACCGGCAAGCTGCCCGTCCCCAACTTCTCGGCCGGTGGCATCGCCACTCCGGCCGACGCGGCCTTGATGATGCAGCTAGGCGCAGAGGCCGTCTTCGTCGGCTCGGGAATCTTCATGAAGGAGCGCGCCACGCCTCTTGACGTCGAGAATGACCCGAAGGAGCGCGCCGAAGCAGTGAGCCGCGCCAAGGCCATCGTCATCGCGACGACCCACTTCAACGACCCCAAGATCCTCGCCGAAGTCAGCGAACAGGTCACCGGCACCATGAAGGGCCTGGCCGCCGCCGGGATCGAAGTAAAGGACCAACTCCAAACCCGCGGCTGGTGAATTTGCCATTCAGGCAGACGCTCGCTTCTCGCTCGCACTGGCTTTTGTGGCTACGATCCCAAAAACTGGGAGCGCTTAGGCGCTCCCGGCTCTCATTAATAACCATGTGAAAAGCGTCGATTTGGCCCACTATATCGGTTTATTTTTTATCCTCAATCTTCACGTCTTTCGGTTTTGGCAGGTGGCCCCGATCCCATTATCTTATTCATACAACGATGACGGTGCCCCCGGTCCCACGCCTTTGGGGACCGGGGAGCAAGCCACCACTGCACGCTCCCCGAGCCGAAGGCCGATGGCCCCACCGCAGGTGGCTTGACTCTGTAAACTAAATAGTCTACATTCCCAGAATGATCGGTGCGTTCCGGCACAAGGGACTTGAGGAGCTTTACCTCACCGGCAAGACCCGCCGGATAGGGCACGATCATCTCAGGAAATGCATTCGCATCCTGCATTTGCTGGATGCCGCAACCCAGCCTGAAGAGTTGAACATCGCGGGCTTTCACTTCCACGGTCTCGAAGGCAAACCGAAGCGATGGTCATTGCGGGTGACCGGAAACTTGAGGATCACCTTTGGCTGGTCGGGTGAAACCGCATCGGATATCGATTTCGAGGACTACCATTAGCCCCCTGAAGTAGAGAGGACATTATGCAGAAGAAGAGCGGACTGCCACCTGTTCACCCGGGCGAGATTCTCAAAGAGGACGTACTGCCCTCGGTTGGTCTCTCTGTAACCGCTGCAGCTAAGGCTCTCGGCGTCTCCCGGCAGTTGCTTCACGACATTCTGGCAGAGCGCAGGCCCCTCTCTGCGGTCATGTGCCTCAAACTCTCCCGCCTGCTCGGCGGCTCTCCCGAGCTGTGGATGCGGTTGCAGGCAGCTTACGACCTGAAGATGGCGGAGCAGGATAAGAAAATTATGGCGCGCGTCATCCGAATCATGCCCATGGACAGACCTCAAGAACTTCGGGCTTGATCCGCACGGCGGAGGAACCGGGGAAAATCCACCACTGGTGCGCCACTCGACAGGCTTACAAAGCAGTTGACTCTATTCCGATAAGGGCCGCGCGCGCGCGGCCCTTACTACTTTCCTCTACGCCTTGAAATCTGCCGCGCTATAGGCGCCCGGTTTCCATGCGGGAATGGCCCAATCCGCGGGGACGGTCCCGACCTTCACCGGAGCGCCATTGCGCTCCATCTGCGAATAATAGGCGGTCTGAAGGCACTGAAACTTCTTCCGCATCACCTCCAGCGGCTGATACAGGGCGCGTCTTTCAAAGCTGCGCTGAATATCCTTTAACTGCGGGAAGAAGCGCGTAATGGCATCGGAACCAGCCGGGATTCTGGTCGAAACCTCGCCCTGCTTGCACAGGATGTTGAACGAGAACAGATCGGTTCCTGCTCCCTGCATGGAGAGAACGAACGGCTTTCTCTTGTCGGTTCCGGGATAGTAGTAGTCCACGCTTAGAAATCCCGTCTTGCGCACATCGTCGGCGTTCATGCTGATGGATGCCACGTCGTAGCCAAGGATCTTCATCATCAGGTACGGAATGTGGAAGTGCGGCTCATCGGGAATCTCCGCCGTCGCAAAGGCTCCCAGGACCTCCCCCGCGCTGGTTAACTGGCGCACCGCGATGCTTCCCTGATCGTTGTGCTCGAAGGGAACCGTCGCCATCACAGGAGTGCTGTGCTTGGCAGCCAGATCGAGCATCTCGTCCATGTGCACGAGCGTGTTTGACCAGTGCCGCTGGAGGAAACTGGGGATTCCTGCCTGAATATAAGGCCGCAGTAGCAGGTGCTGCCAGGGCGCAAGGATAAGATCGCCAACCAGAACAGCGTCCACTTTGCCGACCATGGCATCGTAGCGTTCGACCACCTCGCAATCCCACTTGTCAGCAAAATCGCGCGCCTTTTTGGTGTCTTTGTCCCACACATATGCGGGCCTCATGCGCAGCAGACTGGTCCCCTCATACTTTCCCTTGGGGCTGAGAACGTTGGCCCAGATATCCCAAAAAGAGTAATCGAGGCCCAGGGCTCCAACCTTCATGACCGGTGTGGAATCGGACGGCGCGGCGGATGCAACGCTCGCCATAGACAACGCAGCCACGGCGCCTGCCCCAGCCACCTTCAGAAACTCCCGCCTGCCGGAACGCAAAGTGTTTGTCATGCCGCTCTCCTTTTCGTAATGCACATCATACCGTCAATGACGGACGGCCCTCATCTCAAAACACCGCTATATTTGGGTGGCTCCAGGTCATCCGCCGTGGCAGACCGCGGCGGATGAGACCTGGGAAGCACCGGTCCCTCGCCGAATGCCGCTGACCTCACCGCAGGTGATTTGGCAGATCGTTCTTCCCTATACCGTCCCAGTTCGTTCCCGAATCCGGAGACCGCAAGCCCCGCCGCAGGCGGAGGGTTGACATGGTAAACATAATTGTGTACTCTTTACTCATGAACACCGCCGAGTTCCAACGGTGGCTCAAAAGCAAGGGCGCAAAGTTCGATCGCTCGCGCGGCAAGGGTTCCCATATGTATGTCAACCTGAACGGCAAGACCTCCGTGATGCCCACGCATAGCACCGAGATGCGCACAGGCACGGTCGAAAGCATCAAGCGCCAGCTCGGCCTGAAGGGAGAAAAGTGATGCTGCAATACGCCGCAAAGTTGACCCCCGGCCATCCGGAAGAGGGCGGCTACACTGTGACCTTTCGCGACGTTCCCGAGGCGATTACCGATGGCGAAACTCTGGAAGACGCTCTCAAGTACGCAGCCGAGGCATTGGAACTGGCTCTGGAGCATTACCTCGACGAGCGCCGCATGAGTCCTGCCCCCACGGCCCCTAAAAAGGGGGAATATCTCATCGCGCTGCCTGCCAGTCTCTCGCTCAAAATTGCCCTGCTCAACGAGATGATTCGTCAGAATGTGCGTCCGGCTGAGTTGGCCAAGCGCCTGAAAACCAGCAAACAGGAGGTCAATCGCCTCACTACCCTATCCCATGCCACCAAGGTGGACCGAATCGCCGAAGCCTTCCATGCTCTAGGCAAGGAACTCACCATAACAGTTGCTTAGTTGGAAGGATACATTTTGACTAACGTTCACCCTCGCCGCATCGGCGTCCTCGCCATCCAGGGCAACTACGCCGCCCACGCCGCCGCTCTCATTGAGGCCGGCGCCGAACCCCACGAGATCCGCAAAGCCGAGGAACTGGCCAACATCGACGGCCTCATCCTCCCCGGCGGCGAATCTACCACCATCCTCAAGTTCCTCGAGCGCCGCCACCTCTTCGACTCGCTTATGGCGTTCTGCTCGGCCAAGCCCGTCTTCGGCACCTGTGCCGGAGCCATCCTTCTCGCCCGCGAGGTCCGCAACCCCGCCCAGCGCTCCCTTGCCCTGCTAGACGCCGTCGTCGAGCGCAACGCCTACGGCCGCCAGATCGACTCCTCCATCCTCACCGCCCCCACCGCTCTCGGCCCCGAACCCCTTGAGATGGTCTTCATCCGCGCCCCGCGCATCCTCTCCGTCGGCCTCGCAGTCGAGACCCTGGCCTCCCGCGACGGATTCCCAACCCTCGTCCGCCAGGGCCAGATCCTCGCCGCCACCTTCCATCCCGAGATGTCAAAGGACCGCCGCGTGCATAAACTATTTATTGAGATTGTTTCCGCATCCATCACAAACAAATAGGTATAACTGCTTTTTGCCCAACCATCCGCAATCACTTGCGCCAGCCCGCTCCTTGTCAAATGCTCTTCCGCCACTCCTGCAAACCCCTACAACGAAGACACTGTACACCTGCCCGGCTCAGGCGTATTCTCTGTACCCAGAGGGACTTCGATGCCGATCCTCCTTGCTCCGGATACCGTCCAAACAAGGCCTGGAGTGCCTGCTCGCGGGGGTAAACCTCCGGCGGACCAGCCGCCCACGCACGGACACGGAGGTGGCGGAGACGGAAGGCTCTGGGGACCAGGCCCGCGAGCTGGGTTATATCGCGTTCGCGCTCTTCTTTTCAGCGTGTTAGCTGTCGAGGCAGCTCTCTTTGCGGCACTGCTGCTGCTCTTTCACGCTCGCCTCTCCGGCACCCACATCGATCCCCGGATGCTGCGCCAGGTCAGAGACTGGCCGTCCGCGCTGATTCCCCCCATTCTGTTCCTCAACTCCGCCATCCTGGTCACAAGTATGCTGACCATGGCGCGGGCCCGGCGACATATCTTCGCCGAGTTCGACCTGATTGACGAATGGCTGGGAATGGGCCGCCCTGCCCTGGAAAATGCCCTCAAATGGCTAGGCGGCACCCTGATCCTGGGGCTGCTCTTCCTTGCCGGACAGTGGGTCGGATGGAACCAGTTCAATGATGCCGGCCTTGGCATCGAGCAGCAGTCAACCCCTGCCGGACGCGCCTTCCATCTGCTCGCCGGCGCTCACGCTGTTCACCTGGCGGCGGGCATTCTGGCTCTGACCGTCTGCCTGGGAGTACTTTGCACCATTAAGCGCATACAGCACCGGCAGATCGCTGTCGATGTCGTGGCATGGTTCTGGCACGCAATGGGATTTGCATGGCTGCTTCTGTTTGCGGCGCTGACCTGTTGGCAGTAGCCGCACGCCGCGTACCGCAGCGCCCAATCCATTTCAGATCAAGCAATTATCCCGGATTCTTCAACGCATCGATGCAGTCGAAGCCCTTCCGGCATAGCCAGTCGTCGCAGCGCAGCCGTACATGCAATCCGCCCGGCCTAGGCCGTACGGTGCTCAAGCCAAGCCGAGCAGCGCTCGCGAAAACTCGCCACCTCGGGGCACTCGTAGTACACCGAGCGGTTGGCGGCCATCAACATTTTCACGGCTTCGGTCATCGGATCGTTCAGACGGAAGCTGCCGCCGCCGTGAACATGCTCGTCGGTGAGGTACTCGATGGCGTGGCCCAGAATCTCAAGCGCTTTGCCCGCCTGCGAAGAGATCTTCCTCCGCCTCTCTACCGGCCTCGTGCTCGGTACTGAAAACATAACGCCAACGGCTGTGCTGCCCATTTCATGACCTGCGAAAAGTTCCATGTGATTAACCCTCACACAGAATTTCGGCCAGAGGTTTCTAATCTACAGGTCACGCCGGTACCGTGTCTGAACATCGGACACCACGAAATGGATCCCCTTCGGGGACGACAGTGATCCAGCACACAACCAAGCCTCCGCACAGCATCATATAAAATCCAGTAAAGCGGAATTCTTGCTACGAAGTTCCCTTCTATCGGACACGTGTATCAGTTCGGACGAAGGGGTCAATCTCTCGCTTCCGCCATCTTGACGGATGCGAGCCGAGTACCTAATCTCAAAGTTGGGCATCTGTTACGGAAAATGGTCGGCTCGGGGTCCGCAACAGTCCCACAATCAACTGCTTGTTTCAAACCGGATGGATATGGTCCCCTATCACTGGCAGTACCTTCCTCTGTTGATGCAAATCGCGTTCGCTGTGCTGATGGGTGTCGGTATGGTCGTGGCCTCATGGCTCATCGGCCGCCATCGCAACACCAAAATCAAACTTTCGGCATATGAGTGCGGCATTGAGCCGGTCGGAGACGCCCGCGGACGCTTCAGCGTGCGCTTCTATATGGTCGCCGTCCTGTTCATCCTCTTCGACGTGGAAGCGGTTTTCATGATGCCCTGGGCCCTCATCTATCGCAAACTCTACGGCATCACCGGATCGCGACTCTTCGGCTTCTGGGAGATGTTTGTCTACCTCGGTTTCGTGGTTGTCGGCCTCTACTACATCGTCCGCAAGGGCATCCTCAACTGGAGCCAGGACCGCGCCGACCTCTAACCATCCAGCGGGCAGTAAACGCTTCAAGATCTTTGCTTTGAAGAAAGAAGACGGTTCCCAGGGATGATACTGAACCCAACATTGCCAGACAGGCAGGCGGTCCTCGAGCAGATGAGCGACCACCCCGCCGTCAAGGCCATGCTCGACTGGAGCACCGAGGCGCTCATCGACGCAAAGTTCGAATTCGGTGAGCTGACTGTCACAGTCGCTCCCGAAAAGATCCGCGAGGCATGCGTCCGCCTCCAGGCCGCCGGTTACAACTTCTTCGACGACATGACCGCTGTCGACTGGCAACCGGCCACGCCCCGCTTTCAGCTCAGCTATCACTTGCTCAGCCACAAGTTCCGCGAGTACATCCGCCTGCGCGCCTTCGTCGACGGGGCTGATCCGGTCATCGACTCCATCACGCAAGTCTGGCCTGCCGCCAACTTCTACGAGCGCGAAGTCTTTGACCTCTTCGGCATCCGCTTCGCCGGCCACCCCGATCTGCGCCGCATCATGATGCCCGACGACTGGGAAGGCCACCCGCTCCGCAAGGACTACCCCGTGGAGGGCTACCGCTGATGGCGACCGTTGGCACCACTCCTGAGATCACCAACCTCGGCGGACAGCACATGGTCCTCAACATGGGCCCCCAGCACCCCGCCACCCACGGCGTGCTTCGACTCGTCGTCGAAATCGACGGCGAGGTCATCGTCAAGATCCGCCCGGAGATCGGCTATCTGCACACCGGCATCGAAAAAACCTGCGAGGCCAAGTTCTACCAGCAGATCGTCCCCCTTACCGACCGCATCAACTACCTCGACCCGCTCGCGAACAATCTCTGCTACTGCCTTGCTGTAGAAAGACTTTTAGGTCTTGAGATCCCCGAGCGCGCGCAGTGGATTCGCGTCCTGCTCACCGAGCTCAGCCGTCTGAACTCCCACCTCGTCTGGCTCGGAACCCACGCCATGGACATCGGCGCGCTCACCGTCTTCCTCTACACCTTCCGTGAGCGCGAAGAGATTCTGCGCCTCTTCGAAGCGGTAGCCGGCCAGCGCATGATGACCAGCTACTTCCGCATCGGCGGACTCGCCATGGAGCCGCCCCCGGGCTGGTTCGATCGGGTGCAGGCCTTCCTCAACATCTTCCCCGAGAAGATCGACGAGTACTCGAACCTGCTCACCGGCAATCCGATCTTCATCAACCGCCTCAAAGGTGTGGGCTATCTCTCCGGCGCGGATGCGGTCGCCCTCGGCGTCACCGGGCCTCCTCTGCGTGCCTCGGGCGTCGATTTTGATCTGCGCCGCGACATGCCCTACTCCGGCTACGAGAAGTTCAAGTTTGAAGTGCCCACCTCGACCGAAGGCGACACCTGGGCCCGCTACGTCATCCGCCTCGTCGAGATGCGCGAGAGCGTAAAGATCATCCAGCAGGCCCTCGACGGAATGCCCGGCGGCCCCATCAAAGCCTATGCACCCAAGATCGTCCTCCCCGACCGCGAACAGATGAAGACCGGCATGGAGTCGCTCATCCACCACTTCAAGATCGTCACGGATGGTTTCCCTGTTCCGGCAGGCGAGGTATACCAGGGCATCGAGTGCGGACACGGACAGATAGGCTACTACGTGGTTTCGGATGGGACAGCAAAGCCCTACCGCGTCCACATGCGCTACCCGTCTTTCCCAACGCTTCAGGCTTTGGAAACCATGTGCAAGGGCCGCCTCATCGCAGACATGGTAGCTGTAATCGGCTCCATCGACATCGTGCTCGGAGAGATCGACAGATAGTTTATTGAAGGGTGCGGGCTTTGAGCCCGTACATCGAACTGCCAGAATCTTGCTGGGCTTTTAGCCCCTGAGGGAATACCAAGCTGACTCGAATGACCGATCAAGAATCCATCTCGATCTTCTCTCCCGCGACCGCCGCCCGCTTTGACGCGCTCGTACTCAAGTACCCCCTCAAGCGCTCGGCCCTCGTCCCCATGCTGCTCTACGCGCAGGACGAGATCGGCTACCTCTCCGACGCCGTCATCGCCGAGATCGCCCAACGCATCGGCATCACCCAGCTTGACGTGCGCTCCGTGGCCAGCTACTACTCCATGCTGCGCTTCAAGCCCGCCGGCCGCTACAACGTCCAGGTCTGCACCAACATCTG
Organism: uncultured Acidobacteriaceae bacterium; assembly: GCA_903842065.1. GTDB lineage: Bacteria > Acidobacteriota > Terriglobia > Terriglobales > Acidobacteriaceae > Telmatobacter. Next base: position 102,548 of record CAIMKZ010000074.1, read on the forward strand.
CTGCATGTTGCGCGGCGGCTACGACATCCTCGATCGCTTCAAGAAGGAACTCCACATCGGCCATAAAGAAACCACCGCCGACGGCACATTTTCGCTCGAAGAAGTCGAGTGCATCGGCGCATGTTCCTGGGCCCCCGCCATTCAGGTCAACTACGACTTCCACGACGAGCTCAAACCCGATCTGGTCCCCGGCTTGATCGATGCTTACCGTGGTAAAGCAGCCGCGAAGGGAGCTAAGTAATGCCCAGACTTGTCTCCCATCCCGATGAAGTCAAGATCGTCTCCCAGCGCTTCGGCCAGGGAGCGGCCAACATCGACCGCTACATCGAACTCGGCGGCTATCAGGCTGTAAAGAAGTGCATCGCGCAAGGCCCGGACTGGATCATCGACGAGATGAAGGCCAGCGGCCTGCGCGGACGCGGTGGCGCGGGCTTCCCCACCGGCATGAAGTGGTCCTTTGTGCCCAAGCAGTCGGCCAAGCCCAAGTACGTGCTCGTCAACGGCGACGAGAGTGAGCCCTGCACCTGCAAAGACCATCTGATCTTCCTCCACGATCCGCACTCAATCATCGAGGGCACCATCATCGCCGGTCTGGCCATCGGCGCAAAGACCGGCTTCATCTATCTGCGCGGCGAGTATCGCTACCTCATCGAGATCATGGAGCGCGCTGTTGCCGACGCCTATCAAAAAGGCTTCCTCGGTAAAGACATCTTCGGCTCCGGCATCGAATTTCAAATCATCACCCAGACCGGCGCGGGCGCATACGAGGTCGGCGAAGAGTCGGCGCTCATGGAGTCGCTCGAAGGCAAGCGCGGTGTTCCGCGTATCAAGCCTCCCTTCCCGGCTGTGGTCGGACTCTACGGCGGACCCACGGTCATCAACAACGCCGAGACCATCGCTACCGTCCCCCACGTCATCACCATGGGCGCGGCGGCATTCAGCGCGGTCGGCTCGGCGCGCAACGGCGGGACACGCTTGTTCAGCATCAGCGGCCACGTCGAGAAGCCCGGCGTTTACGAGCTGCCCATGGGCTACAACCTCAAAAAGATCATCTACGAAGTTGCGGGCGGCATCTGGAAGGGCCGCGGCCTCAAAGCCGTCGTCCCCGGCGGAAGCTCGACACCCTGCCTTCTGCCCGACGAGATCGACATCGGTATGGACTTCGACCAGGTCGCAAAAGCCGGTTCCATGATGGGCTCGGCCGGCGTCTGCGTCATCGACGACCACACCTGCATGGTCGAGTTCGCCCAGCGCACCATCGCCTTCTATCAGCATGAGAGCTGCGGCTGGTGTATTCCCTGTCGCGAAGGCACCGACTGGATCAAAAAGACCATCACCCGCATCCACGCCGGTTTTGGCGAAGCCAAGGACATCGACAACGTCACCACCATCGGCAACAACATGCTGGGCCGCACCTTCTGCCCGCTCGGCGACGCGGCTGCAATGCCCACGCTCGCCTTCGTCAAGAAGTTCCGCAAAGAGTTTGAAGATCACCTGAACGGCAAACCGTGCCCGTTCGCGCACAAGAATTAAGTAAGCACAGTTAGGAGGCGAATTGGAAAAGCCATTCGAAATCGCAAGCATCAAACGCGCACTCCTTGCTGTCGAGCCAAAGATGACGCAGCGTCATAAGTTGATGCTTGAGACACATTACCAACAGAAAATGTCCTCAACAGGGAGATTGGCTGAAGCTGCTGGCTATAAGGGCGGATATCGAATCGCTAACATTCAATACGGTACATTGTGCAGCAGAATCGCAAGCGAGCTTGGGTTTTCGCCTGATAACGAATACTCCTGGATACAGACAATCGCTACAGCGTCGAAGCGAAATGACAAGCATGGACACTTTCAATGGGTGATGGATCAGGTTGTCCGTGATGCTTTGAAAGAATTGAATTGGTTTCGGAATCGGAGTTCAGCCGCAACAAAGTTGAAATTGAACGACTAAACACAATTTTTGTTCCAATTGCAAAAGGAATTTGATGCCCGACGTAACCTTCACTGTCGACGGAAAGAAGCTCACGGCGCCCGCGGGGACGCTGCTCATCGACGCCTGCCGCAAGGCCGGTATCGAGATCCCCGCCTTCTGCTACTACCCCGGCCTCTCGCTTCAGGCCGCCTGCCGCATGTGCGTCGTGCGCCAGGAGAAGGTGCCCAAGCTTCAGACCGCCTGCACCACCACGGTCGCAGAAGGCCAGGTCTTCATCACCGATTCCGATGAGATCGCCCAGGCCCGCAAAGGCACGCTCCAACTGCTCCTCGGCAACCATCCTCTCGACTGCCCGGTCTGCGACAAGGGTGGCGAGTGCGAGTTGCAGGACATGGTCTTCAAGTACGGCGCGGCCGAGAGCACCTACGCCGACGCCAAGAACCATCGCGAAGAGCAGCAGTGGTCTCCGGCCGTCTACTACGACCGCCCTCGCTGTATCTTCTGCTATCGCTGTGTACGCGTCTGCGGAGAAGGCATGGACGTCTTCGCCCTCGCCGTCCAGAATCGCGGTTCCTCGGCCGTCATCGCTCCAAATGAAGGCACCCAGCTCGACTGTGAGCAGTGCGGCAACTGCATCGACATCTGCCCCGTGGGCGCGCTCACCTCCGGCTCTTACCGCTACCAGACGCGCCCCTGGGAGATGAATCACGTTTCGACGATTTGCACCCACTGCGCCGACGGCTGCAAGGTCACGCTCGGCATCCGCACCACAGCCGACGGCGCAGAGATCCTCCGCGCCAGCAACCGCGACTCCAGCGGCATCAACGACGACTTCCTCTGCGCCAAGGGCCGCTTCGGCTTCGACTTCGTCGCAAGCGAACAACGTCTCACCAAGCCACTGGTCCGCAACGCGCAAGGCAACCTCGAACCCGCCACATGGGAACAAGCCTTCCAGGCAGCAGCCTCTCGCTTGAAAGCTGTTCGAGATGAAAAAGGCGGCAACGCCATCGGCGTCATCGGCTCCAACCGTACTACCAACGAAGAGAACTACCTGCTGCAAAAGCTGGCCCGTACCGTGCTCGCAACCAATAATATCGACCACGAGCGCACCACGGACTACCCAGCCTTCGCGCAGGCCCTCGCCGGAACCACCGGCAAGACGGCGAGCCTCAAAGACATCGCCACCGCCCCCGCGATTCTGCTCATCGGCGGCAACCCCACGGAAGAGCATCCGCTGCTCGCCAATCTCCTCCGCACCGCGGTTCGGCTCAATAAAACACGGCTCTACATCGCCAACTCCGGACCCATCAAGCTCGACCGCCAGGCGCGGCTCACACAGCTGGTTCCCGACGGCGACTTCGCCAAGCTCCCCGCCTTCCTTGAAGCCGGAGCAGCGGACTTCGCCAAGGCCATCGCAGCCGAGGAGTCCCTCATCGTCGTCTTTGGCCAGGAGTTCCGCGGCGAATCCGCCGGCAAACTCGTCGCATGGGGCCTCAAGCGCGCCAGCGTCCGCTTCGCCTATCTCGGAGATCACTCGAACTCCCGTGGCGCGGCAGACATGGGCCTGCTCCCCGATCTGCTTCCCGGCTACTCGCCCGCTCCGGTCCCCGGCAAGACCCTCGGCCAGATGCTGTCGAGTTCGCTCGGCGCTCTCATAGTCGTCGGCGCGGACCCCTTCACCAGCCACAAATTCCCGTCCGAAGCATCAAAAAAGACGTTTGTCGTTGCCATCGATCTCTTCCTTACTCCAACAGCAGCAGCAGCCGACGTCGTCTTCCCGGCCGCCAGCCTCTATGAGAAGTCCGGCACCGTCACCAACACCTTCGGCGACGTGCAGCTTCTCCGCAAGGCTGCGGACCGCCCCGGCGTCAAACCCGAGTTTGAAATTCTCGTCCGCCTTGCTCTGGCTCTTGGCGCGGACATCAAGGCCCTCGTTCCCATCGGCGTCAGCGGCACCACCGGCGATCTCGGCCAGTCCCGCGGCGCGCAGATGGGCGAGGCCGACCGCCACTCCGTCTACATCAAGGGACACAACCTCGAGCCACGCTTGAGCCCCTTCGATCCCATCGCCCTGCTCGACGAGATCGCGCAAACCGTTCCCGGCTACTCTCTCGACCGCATCAACCTGCTGGCCGGCAACTCCGTCACCACAGAGATCGGCGCTGGCCCCGGCTTCGTTTCCGTCGCCGCACTTTCCGGCGAGATCGCGCCCGCGCACGACACACTCTTCACCTCATCTGCCCTTGGCCGGTACTCCGACGGCCTCAACAAAATCGCGCAACACCAGAGCCCTGCTCAATCAACCGCCGCGGCTGATTGAGCTAACACCGCCAGCACGCTAACTCCGCTGTTATTGAAGGCTGAACGAACGTGACCTTACTCGCATTCTTTCTCTGGAACCTGGCCAAAGTCATCGTCGTCACGGTGATTCTCCTGTTGGGTGTGGCCTACACGGTTCTGCTCGAGCGCAAGCTCGTGGGCCGCATCCAGAACCGCTGGGGGCCCAACCGCGTCGGCCCCTTCGGTCTGCTCCAGCCGCTCGTCGATGGCGCAAAGTCCTTCCTTAAAGAGGACCTGATCCCCACTGCCGTCTACCGCCCGCTCTATCTGCTGGCGCCGATCCTCTCGCTCGGCTGCGCGCTCATCTCCATCGGTGTCATCCCCTTCGGCATACCCCACGCAGGCCCCGGCGGCGTCGACCTCTTTGAGATCTCCGACGTGCACATCGGCCTGCTCATCATCCTCGGCGTCACCTCCATGGGCGTCTACGGCATCGCGCTGGCCGGCTGGTCGTCGAACAACAAGTATTCCCTGCTCGGATCTCTGCGCTCCTCGGCACAGCTCGTCAGCTACGAGCTAGCCCTCGGCCTCTCGCTCGTCGGCGTTGTGCTTCGCACTGGTTCCTTCAGCCTCCGCGATATCGTCGAGCACCAGGCCACCCGCGGCATCGTCACCTGGAACATCTTCGGCGGACTTCAGATCCTGGGCTTCTTCATCTACCTGATGGCGGCATACGCCGAGACCAACCGCTGCCCCTTCGATCTGCCCGAGGCGGAAAGCGAGCTCACCGGCGGCTATCACACCGAATACAGCTCCATGAAGTTCGCCATGTTCTTCATGGCCGAGTACGCCAACATGATCAACGTGGGCTGCGTCGCCACATTGCTCTTTCTCGGCGGCTGGACCAGCCCCTTCGGCGACCTCATCGGACCCTTCCAGAGCGGTCTCGTCAACGCACTGCTCTCGCTCTTCTGGTTCGTCATCAAGGTCTTCGCGTTTCTCTGTCTTTACGTGTGGGTGCGCGGCACTCTGCCCCGCTTCCGCTACGACCAGCTTATGAACTTCGGATGGCGGTGGCTGCTGCCCCTGGCCATCTTCAACATCGTCGGAACCAGCCTCTGGTACGCGTTCCGCTGATCTGAACCGGAGGATTCAGGGGCCTTCAGACCCCTGAATCCAGCCGCAAGAACCTCGGGCCTTTAGGCCCGGATGAAAACTGAGCGATGCACGTAATTCTCTTTGCACTCTTCGCCGTCTTCTGCCTCGCCGGAGCCATCAATCTCCTCGTGCAGACCCATCCCATCAACAGCGCCCTCTCGCTGATTGTGGTCATGACCTCGCTCGCCGTCATGTACTTGCTCCTCGGAGCCGAGTTCCTGGCCGCCGCGCAGGTCATCGTCTACGCGGGCGCTGTCATGGTGCTGTTCACCTTCGTCATCATGCTGCTCAACGCCGGCCGCGAAGAGCGAACCCGCGGCAGCAGCGTGGCGCGCACCATCGGTCTGCCCGCTGTCGTCGTCATCCTCGCCGTGCTGGCCACCATCATCCTGCACGTGCAGGGACTCGGCAACACCTCGCTCGGCCAGGGCATCACCACCACCGAAGAGTTGAGCACCGTCCTCTTCCACGAGTTGCTACTGCCCTTTGAGGTCACCTCCGTGCTGATCCTCATCGCCATCCTCGGCGCAGTGGCGCTGGCCCGCGTCGAAGGCTCCTCCCCGGACGACGCAGAAAGGACGGGCCAATAATGAACTTCCTCACCCAACCCGTGCCCCTCTCCTGGTTTCTGCTGCTCAGCGCCGTGCTCTTCTCGCTCGGAGTGGTCGGCTTCCTCTTCAAGCGCAACATCATCACTGTCTTTCTATCCATTGAGCTCATGCTCAATGCCGTCAACCTGTCCTTCGTGACCTTTGCCCATCAGTGGCACGCGGTCAAGGGCCAGATCTTCGTCTTCTTCGTCATGATGGTCGCAGCGGCTGAAGCAGCCGTGGGCCTGGCCATCATCATTGCTATCTTTCGCGCCCGCGGAACGCTGGCCATTGACCGTATCGACCTGATGAAACGATGAACACACCGCTACATCTCTGGCTCATTCCCCTCCTGCCGCTGCTTGGCTTCGCGCTGAACAGCATCCTGGGCCGCGGCCTGCCCAAGTGGCTGGTCACGACCATCGGACTCCTTGCGCCCCTCGGCGCGCTGACTGTAGTTCTGAACGCCGCTCGCTCGCTCGTCGGTCTCGGCGCGGGTCTCCCCGCTCTGCCCTACGTGGAAGCCTGCCCGAATCCCTGGATCGCTCTCGGCTCGCTGCGCATTGACTTCGCTCTGGCTCTCGATCAGCTCTCGCTCGTCATGCTGCTCGTCGTCACCGGCGTCGGATTCCTCATCCACGTCTACTCGGCCGGCTACATGAAAGACGACCCCGGCTACGCACGCTACTTCAGCTATCTGAACCTCTTCCTCTTCTTCATGACCACGCTGGTGCTGGGCGGCAACCTGCTGCTCATGTTCGTCGGCTGGGAGGGCGTCGGTCTCGCCTCTTACCTGCTCATCGGCTTCTGGTTCAACAAGAAGTCCGCCGCCGACGCCGGCAAGAAAGCCTTCATCGTCAACCGCATCGGCGACTTCGGCTTTCTCATTGGAATCTTCTTACTGCTGTCCAACTTCGGCACACTCTCCTTTGCCAATCTGGGCGCTCTCGTCGCAGCCAACCCCGGCTGGACTGGCGGAGTGCTGACAATCATTTGCATTTGTCTCTTCATCGGCGCAACCGGCAAGAGCGCGCAACTTCCGCTCTACATCTGGCTGCCCGACGCGATGGAAGGCCCCACGCCCGTCTCGGCCCTCATTCACGCCGCGACGATGGTCACGGCCGGCGTCTACATGATCGCCCGGACACATTTTCTCTTCGATCGCTCTCCACTTGCTCTGCTCGTCGTAGCCATCATCGGCGCAGCCACCGCGCTCTTCGCCGCCACCATGGGAATGGCGCAGAACGACATCAAGCGAGTGCTGGCCTACTCCACCATCTCCCAGCTCGGCTACATGTTCCTGGCCTGCGGAGTAGCGGCCTACTCCGGCGCAATCTTCCACCTCATGACCCACGCCTTCTTCAAGGCCCTGCTCTTCCTTGGCGCGGGTTCAGTAATCCACGCCATGGGTGGTGAGCAGGATATGCGCAAGATGGGCGGCCTTCGCAAGAAGCTCCCCGTCACCTTCTGGACCATGACCGCCGCGGTCTTCGCCATCGCCGGCTTCCCGCCCTTTGCCGGCTTCTTCTCAAAGGACGCCATCCTCTACTACGCCTACCTTCATGGCGCAGGCGGCAAGATTCTCTACGGCGTCGGCCTGCTCACGGCTCTGCTCACATCGTTCTACATGTTCCGCCTCTGGTACATGACCTTCTTCGGCGAGATCCGCTCGCACGACGCGCACCCGCATGAGAGTCCCTGGTCGATGCTCGGACCTCTCTCGATCCTCGCCGTGCTTTCGATCTGCGGCGGCTGGATCGGTATTGAACGCTTCGGCGCGTATCTCGCCCCCGCCACCGGCAAACTCGCCGAATCGGCCTCCAGCTCGCACCTCGAACTCATCCTCAGCATCGTGGCCGTTCTCGTAGCCCTCGAAGGCCTGCTTATCGCCGACAAGTACTACCGGCGCAGTCCCGAACGTCCAGCGAAGGTCGCGGCAGCGATGCCCGGCGTCTATAACCTCGTCGCCAACAAGTACTACGTAGACGAGTTCTACGGCGCGGTCGTCGTCAAGCCTCTGCTCGGCATCTCGAAGTACCTTCTTGGCTGGGTCGTTGACATCGGCATCGCCGGTGGAGCCGCATGGCTCCTCGCAGGAATCGCCAACTTCGGCGGCGCAATCCTCCAGCGCTGGCAGTCCGGCAACATCCGCTCGTACGCCGCGTGGCTCGCCGCAGGAGCAGCAGTCGTGCTCCTCTTCGCGTTTCTTCAGCCCGTACTCTTCCCTGCGTCCGTACCCTTAGTCCACTTCAACCTGCTGTTGGGAGGGCGCTGAGAATGAATGCCTTCAACCCCATCATCCTCACGCTGATCCTGCTCACGCCGCTCGTCGGCGCGGTGTTGGTCGCGCTCCTGCCAGACCGCGCCAAGATCCCCAACTGGATCGCTCTGTTGACCTCGCTCGTAACCTTGCTCTTCACGCTGCACCTGCCCGCGCACTTCGCGTGGGGCCAGCAGCAGGGCTTCCAGTTTGAGATCAACCGCATCTGGATCGAGTCGCCCGCCATCTTCTACCATGTCGGCATCGATTCCCTCAGCCTCTGGCTTGTAGTCCTCACCGGCATCCTCGCCCCCGTCGGCGTGCTCGCAAGCTGGAACGCCATCCAGTCACGCCCCAAGGTCTTCTACTCGTTCTTCCTCCTCCAGCAGACCGCCATCGTCGGCGTCTTCATCTCGCTCGACCTCATGCTCTACTACGGATTCTGGGAGCTGTCGCTCGTCCCCATGGCAGTCCTCATCGCCATGTACGGCCGCAAAGACGGATCGAAGGCCGCGCTCAAGTTCTTCCTTTTCACCTTCATCCCCTCCGCGCCGTTGCTGGTCGCCATTCTGTGGCTCTACACGCGCACCCACACCTTCAACTTCGCCGACCTGCAATTTGAAATCGCCGCGGGCCTTATCCCCGCCGGACTGCTCTTCTGGGTCGCGCTCGCGTTTCTGTTCGCCTTCGCCGTCAAGGTTCCGGTCTTCCCACTCCACGGCTGGCTCTCCGACACCTTCGCTGAAGCCCCAGTCGCCCTCGCCATGATCGTCGCCGGCAAGATGGGCCTCTACTCGCTGCTGCGCTTCCACGTCGGTCTCTTCCCTGTTCAGGCCCGCCAAATCGCGCCGCTCATGATTGCCCTCGCCGTCATCGGCATCCTCTACGGCGCATGTCTCGCCCTGGTGCAGAAGAACTTCTTCCGTCTCATCGCATTCGGCACCGTTAGCCACGGCTCTCTAGTGATCCTCGCCATCTACGGCCTAACTAAAATGGGCTGGACAGCCTCCATCTTCCAGATTCTGTCGATAGGAATTGTCGAGGGTGTAGTCCTCACCATCCTCGGCGGACTCTACAACCGCTACAAGACGGCAGAGATCGACTCCTACGGCGGCGCAGCCACCAAGCTCCCCCGCGCGGCAACAATCTTCGTCCTCGCCGCGCTTACCTCCATCGGCCTGCCTCTGTTGAGCGGCTTCATCGGCGAGTTCCTCATCCTATCGACTACTTTCTCCCAGGTCAGCCGCTGGTGGGCCATCGTCGCCGCTGTCAGCGTCATCTTGAGCGCCGCTTACATGCTCTGGCTCGTGCAGCGCCTTTTCTTCGGACCGGAAGGCAAGCTCACCGCCTCCACTTCCGTGCGCGACCTCAGCTTCGGCGAGTTCATCGCCGTCGCCCCGCTCGTCGCCCTCATGCTCATCCTTGGCGTCTCGCCCACGCCTCTGCTCGACTCCATCCAGTCCGGGCTGCATCCGCCTTCTGCTCAAATCAAACAAGTGATTCAGATTCCCATCAACCCGCAGACCGTTGTTGCACCGGAGGCCAAGCGGTGACCACAGTACCCGACATCTACCGCATCCTCCCCGAGGTCATCCTCACGCTCACCGGCGTGCTCATGATGCTCACCGACGCCACCATCCCCCCGCACTGGGCCCGCCGCAACCTTGGCTGGATCGGCGCCATCGGCACCACGCTCGCCCTCTGGTCGAGCCTCTGGCAGCTCTCCCTGCCTGAAGGCACAGCCTTCTTCGGCACCGTCGAGACCAGTGCCTTCACCGTCTTCTTCCACGTGCTCATCTGCGGTATCGTGCTGGTGACTCTGCTGCTCTCGCTCGACACCCTGCCCGGCCGCAGCCACCATCAGGGCGAGTTCTACACCCTCATCGTCTTCGGCGCTGTAGGCATGTGCCTGCTCACCGGCGCAGTCGAGCTGCTGGTCGCCTTCATCGCCCTTGAGATCTCGTCGATCGCCACCTACGTCCTCGCCGGCTACCGCAAAGAGACCGGCAAAGGCCCCGAGTCCGCGCTCAAGTACTTCCTGCTCGGCTCCTTTGCCACCGCCTTCCTTCTCTACGGCATCGCGCTCATCTTCGGCGCAACCGGCACCACGCATATCTACGAAATCGCCCGCCTGGCGCCGCTAGCCGTGAATCACACCCTCGTCATCGCGTCGCTGGCCCTGATGCTCGTCGGAATCCTCTTCAAGGTCTCTGCCGCTCCCTTCCACGTCTGGACCCCCGACGTCTACGAAGGCTCCTCCTCGCCCGTCGCAGCGCTGCTCTCGACAGCCCCCAAGGCTGCCGCCTTCGCGCTGCTGTTGCGCGTCATCTACGAGGCCTACCCCAGCCTGCACTCCTTCTGGTCGCCGCTGCTCTGGATCGTCGCCGTCGTCTCCATGACCGTCGGCAACCTCGCGGCTCTGCGCCAGCGGAACGTCAAGCGCATGCTGGCCTACTCCTCCATCGCCCACGCCGGTTATCTGCTCGCGGCCTTCGCCGGAGCATCCTCCATGGGCATCGCCGCGGCCAGCTTCTACACCGCCGCCTACGCCGCCATGAACGTCGGCATCTTCGCCATCGTCACTCTGGTCAGCGGATACGACGACCGCGCCATCCTGCTCGACGACTTCCGCGGACTCATCCATCGCGCGCCGCTGCTCGGCTCCCTGCTCATCTTCTTCCTCATCTCGCTCACCGGCATCCCCTTCACCGGCGGGTTCGCGGGCAAGTTCTACAGCTTCTCTGCCGCCATGGGCGCTGGAGCCATCTGGCTCACCATCATCGGCCTGCTCAACTCCGGCATCGCCGCCGGCTACTATCTCCGCCTCGCTCTCGTCTCGGCCCAAAAGCCCGACGCAGATAGCGAGCAGCCCCGTCCGCAAATGGGTGTAGCCGTCTCGGCCGCCATCGCCCTCTGCTTCCTCGCAACATTAGTCCTCGGCATTCTGCCCAACGTCACTCTCCACGCCGCCCAGCAAGGCGCGCAGACGCTCCAGGCCCCGATTGCCGCGCCCCCCTCAAACGTCACTCCATAGAACTGCCGGGTGCCCCAGGTCGCGCTTTTGAGACCTGGGAACCCATGCACCCAAGCCTCCCGCACACCCCCTTCCGGTAAAATCGTTCCATGAAGCTAGGCGACCTTGCTACCCACCTGGGCGCGGAACTGCGCGGCGATCCCAACCTTGAGATCACCGGCGTAAACGGCATCGAAGAGGCCTCCTCCTCTGAAGTCACCTTCGTAGCCAACATCAAGTACAAGTCCCTGGCCCGCACCACCAAAGCCGCCGCGATCATCGTCGAGCCCGAGTTCGAAGAGCTCACCGTCGCCACGCTGCGAATCGCCAACCCCTACCACGCCTTCTCGCGCACCCTCGGCCTCTTCTACACCGGCCCAAGCTATCCGCCCGGAATTCACCCCACCGCCGTCATCGACGCCTCCGCCACCATCGCCGAAGGCGCGCACATCGGCCCCTTAGCCGTCATTGGCCCGCAGGTTGAGATCGGCCCCGGCGCAACCATCCTCGCCCACGCTGTCATCTATGCCGGCGCAAAGATCGGCGCACGCTTCTTCGCCCACGCCCACTCGGTCGTCCGCGAGTTCTGTATCCTCGGCGACGATGTCACCCTCGAAAACGGCGTCATCATCGGCGCCGACGGCTTCGGCTTCTCCAAGAACGAGCGCGGCGAGTGGGTCAAGATCCCCCAGGCCTCCTACGTTCGCATCGGCAACCGCGTCGACGTGCAGGCCAACGCCACCATCGACCGCGCCTCCATCGGAGTCACTGAAGTTGGCGACGGCACCAAAGTCGACAATCTCGTCCAGATCGGCCACGGCTCCCGCGTCGGCCAGAACTCCCTTATCTGCGCCCAGACCGGCCTCGCCGGCTCTTCCATCGTCGGAAACAACGTCATCCTCGCCGGACAGGTCGGCGTCGCCGGACACCTCACCATCGGCGACGGCGTCATTCTCACCGCCAAGTCCGCCGTCTCCCACGACGTGCCTCCGGGCAAAATGATCTCCGGCATCCCGGGCTTCGATAACCGCACCTGGCTGCGCGCCTCGGCCGTCTTCCAGCGACTGCCTGATATCTCAAAGCGCCTCAACGCACTGGAATCGAAAGTGGAAAAGGCCCTCTCTCAGCCGGCAGATCAACCCAGCGATGAAAAGCCCTGAAATGCACCACTGCCGCTTGTACATCTTCGACTCTTTGAAGCGTCTAATTTATGCAGGAGTGTAAATTCTATTCTGAACTGCTCTTATCTTGCTTCGTGTTCTGGCCGATAATCGAAGCGTAAGGGTCCGGAGAAAGGAGGGCGATTGCAAGCCTCCACAATCACGGCGCGCCAGTGGCGAATGCGTTACCGGGTCTATCTGCGGCCGCTTGGCTGCTTCCTCTCCGTCGGAGCCGCGACGCTGTTCTTCGGATCGCTTGGCAACGGACTGATCATCTGGGTCGCCAACGGCATTCTCCTCGCCTACCTGCTTCTGGCGCCACGACGCTTCTGGCCGGCCTATATCATTGCTGCCGTTGTCGCGCATCTCATTGCATCCGCTCTGCTTCACGTCTCCTGGCAGGTGAATCTCCTCTACACGATGCTCGACACCATCGAGGCGCTCATCGCGGCCGCGCTTCTAAGGCGTCGTTCCACCGATCTTCCAAACTTCACCAGTCCCTTTTACCTCTTTCGCTTCACCGTCTGCGCCATTGTCGCTGCTCCAGCCATCTCCGCCGCGGTTGAGGGGCTCGCGGATCTTTTCATCTTCCACCAGGCCTTTCTGCCCTCATTCCAGCATCTCTTTCGCACCGACGCCCTCGGCATCTGCGTCACTACGCCTGCCTGCGTAGCCCTGTTTCGCACTCGTCTGCGCAAGTTGCTCAGCGATTACTCCAACTGGTTGCGACTGCTTCCCATCTGCGCCCTTTGCGTCGCGGTCTTTCTGCAGAATGAGCTGCCCGCTCCCATCCTGCTCTTTCCTGTCCTCCTGCTGGTGCTGCTGCGCATGGGCCTCGGCTGGGCCTCACTGCTCACTCTGTTCGTCACCACTGTAGGAGCTTGGTTCACCAGTCGCGATATCGGACCGTACGCCAATACCCCCGTCAGCAACGCCCTCGGCCCGGATATCCGCCTCCAACTATTTGTCACTTCGCTGATGGTCACGATCTACAGCGTTTCGGTCGTCATTGAAAACCTGCGCAACACTGAAAAGCGGCTCCTCTATATCGCAAACCTTCATACCCTGGTGGCGGAGAACTCACGCGACGTGATCATTCTGGAAGATTCTCAGGGCAACCGCACTCTAGTCTCCTCTCCCGATCGATTCTGGAGCGGTTGGTCGCACGAGGACATTCAGGCCATGGGTAGCCTGGAGAGAATCCATCCGGACGATCGGCTGCGCGTGAGCTCGGCCATCAGCGACCTCCGCGCCGGAGCAGACGGTACGTTGATCGAGTACCGTGTAGGAGGACGCGATGGGGCTTTCACCTGGGTTGAGGCCAACCTGCGCACCGTGCGCGACCCGATCTCGCGCAAGCCCACCCGACTGCTCAGCAACATCCGCGACATATCCGAGCGCAAGTACGCAGAGCAGCAGCTAGAAGACGCCTTCCACGCCGTCGAGGCACTTGCGGTAACCGACGCCCTCACCGGCCTCGCCAACCGCCGCCGATTCGACCAGTACTTATCCGATGAATGGCGCCGTGCCCTGCGCGAGCGGACTCCGCTCGCCATGGTCCTCATCGACGCCGACCTCTTCAAGGCTTACAACGACACCTACGGCCACCACCAGGGCGATGTCTGCCTACAGGCCATCGCCGGCGCACTCCGCAAAGCGATCCTGCGCTCCAGCGACCTCGGGTCTCGCATCGGCGGGGAGGAATTCGCCATCCTGCTGCCAAACACCTACGCAGAAGGTGCGCGTCAACTCGCCTACCGCGTCTGCGAGGAGGTCCGCAACTGCGCCATCGAGCACTCCGGCAGCCCGCATGGCATCGTGACCGTTTCCGCCGGCTATTCCGCCATGGTTCCCTTGCCCGGACAGGCTGCTTCCCTGCTCTTCGACACCGCCGATCAGGCCATGTACGCCGCCAAGCACAGCGGCCGAAACTGCGTTCATCCGATCGATGTGCCTGACGCCATAAACGAGGATGCCGACGCTGACACCGACGCCTTCCCGTCAATTAATATCTAAAACGCAAAAAGGGCGGGACGCATCGCGCCCCGCCCTGACTGTTCTCGGCTGTTTGTACTTACTTAACCACTCCCTGAAACAGAGGCGACTGAAGCAGACTAGAAAACTCCTGGTCGCTCGCTGCGAAGTGTATGTTCAGCTGACCCGACTGAGACGCGATGCTGGTATCGTTCAGCGCCGCCTTCTCCGCATCCGTGCTGCTCATCTTGCGTACCAGTACCGCCGCGCTCAGCAGTGAAGACACCGTCGCCGCCGCAAACGCGTCGCCGGTAGAGATGGTCAGATCGAAGCGCACCCCGTGCGTAAAGTCCATCGAGTACCACGAGTTCTGAAGACGCTTCTTCACCGAATCCATGTCAGCCACCGACCCGGCCTGGCCCAGCACCTGCTTCATCATCGTCTGCGTGCCCTGATCGTCCAGAATGCTCCACAGCGCGTTTGAGTCCACGCTCTGCATCGCACTCATCATCGTCCCGTTGTTCAGCATGCTCTGCGTCAGCCCGTCGCGCGTGTCCAGAGCCTTCTTCACCGTTGCTTCGTCGCCAAACACCATCGTCGAGGTATCCACAAAGCACAGCACCATGCCCGCCTTGGTCATCGGGTAGATGCTGTTGTTGCGCACCACCGTGGCCTTCAGCTTCTGCACACGGAAAGCGGCCAGAATGTCGCGCACCGGAAACTGCCCCTGCGCAATGCCCAGCGTGTCGAGTCCTTCGCCAGATGCCGAGGTCCGAACCAGCGCAAAGGCCAGCTGATCCACGTACTGATCCATGCTGCCCATACCCTTCAGCGCCGTCTTCTTCAGGGCCTCGTCAAACTGCTTCAGCTCCGCCGGCATCACCCGGTTGCGAAGCGCCATCGCCGATGTCGAGTTCTGCATGGCCCGATAGTCGATTGCCACCAGTTGCTGCACGTCGCGGGGAATCGCACCGCGCGCGTTCGAGTCAAGCTGCGCCGCATGAGCCACACCCGCACCGGCCACTACAGCCAGTAACATCCACCACTTCACAATTCCCTTAAACAATTCAACCTCCACGGTATTACGGGCTTCGACGTTCAAAGCCGCCGGATTCTTCCGGCACGAGCAGAACTCTTCTCTTCAGGATACGCCGGGCCAGGCCAGCGGGTGGTCCAGCCGTCTCTCGAAGATCTTGCTCTCCTCGTCGAACCCACTTAATAGACGCATCCAATCGCTATCCCGCTCACACGCAGCCTCGGGAATCAGTCCAACGATCTCGCCGCCGGTAATCTCCGTCTTATGATGCGCGGCAAGTTGCGCCAACTTGCGGTGAACCATCGAGACCGGCGTCGCCTCATAGTCCCCTATATGCAGCGCCAGTTGCGCGCGCCCGTGCGTCAGCATAGCGATAGCCTTCACGCCCTTCAAGCCGCTTGCCGCTGGCCTCACCTCACGAGCAATCGCCCGCGCCAGCGCCACGTCTCCTGAGTCAAAGTACACATTGTAGGAAACTAGAAACCGACGCGCGCCCACCGCGCACGCTCCGGCGCTTGGATGCAGATCCGGCCCGCCCAGGTCTGGCCGCCGCGACGGGTCCTTCCGCACAGCGTCCCGCAGCCCTTCAAACTGCCCCTGCCGCAACTCTTCCAGATTTGCCCGGTCGGGCCGCGCCGCCGCCGCCTCATAGAAGAAAACAGGCACTCCGAACCGACGCCAGATCTCCAGCCCCGCCTGCCGCGCCAGAAGCGCGCACTGCTCCAGACGAATCCCGCTCACCGGCGCAAACGGAACCACGTCCGCAACACCGATGCGCGGATGCGATCCCTGCTGGCGGTTCATGTCGATCAGTTCGACGGCCTTGCCCACGCCTCGAACCGCCGACTCAAGCACCGCCGCCGGCGCTCCGGCTATCGTCACATACGAGCGGTTCTGGTCCGCGTCCCGGCTCCAGTCCAGCAGATGAACGCCCTCCACGCGCATCGCGGCCAATATCGCCTCAACGCGGCGGGCATCCTTGCCCTCTGAAAAGTTGGGAACACACTCGACTAACGGCCCTGTCATTCCAGCTCGCTTCCGGCCGCTGCCGGTTCCTCTTACTTCCAGAAGTTGTAATCGATCTGGAACTGCAAAAGCGCGTTTACACCCGGGTTGCGATCGCCCAGTGAAGCTGAAGAGATGTGCAGCGCATTCAGTTCCACGCCGATCGACCGCTTCTCCTTCACAAAGTAGTGGAACCCAATTCCGCCCTGGGGCGAAAAGTTCCATACGCTCGTCCCGCCGTTGATCCCCAGCGCCGGATTGCTGTTAAAGTTCGGCGGAAACTTGTGCGTCGTATAGATAAGTCCGCCCGCTCCCTGAAACCAGGGCTGAAAGCGGCTCGATTTGCTCAAAAAGTTCCAGCGCAGAATCACCGGCGTAATGCTCACACCGCGAAACGTGCCGCCGCCCGTTGGCAGTGTGCAGCTCACCGGAAGCCCGCCGCTGATGCATGTGTACTGCTGCGTATGCGGGGCCGGGGTGTAGGCCTGCCACAGTGGCATGACGTTCGCACCGTACTCGAACTGCCCGCTGGCCACGCCCAGCTTGATCACAGGAGTCAGTATCTTGCCCGCCTGCACGCCCGCATTCACAAACTTGTAGCTCGACCGGTCGCCGATCCCGAAACCGTAGCTCACAAAAGGACCATACTCAAAGCTCCGGTTATTGCGGACCTGCGCCACGGGATTGACAGACTTCGCACTCTGAGCCACGCCTGCCACACTGGAAAGAACTACGATCGAAAACGAAATCGCTATCAAACTCTTGATGTTCCGCAATGTACTTCTCCTTCAGGATCGCGCTCAGTCTCTGACCACTGACAACTGTTCCCTTAGTCCCTCAGTCCCTGACAAGAAGGACCGCCCAAACCGGGCGGCCCTTCTTGTAGGAAGTATCGCCCGGCATTAACCCGCAGCTTGTTCCATCTGGTCGGCGTCCATATCGAAGTTCGAGTAAAGGTTCTGCACGTCGTCAAGATCCTCCAGCACGTCGAGCAAACGAATCATCTGGTTGGCCGCCGCCCCTTCTAGCTTCGTATACGTCGAGGGCAGCATCGTCACCTCGGCTGAAGTCGTCGCAATCCCCGCCGTCTTCACCGCGTCCCGCACCGCCTCAAACGAGGCCGGATCGGTCGTAATCTGCCAGCTGTCGTCTTCGTCGTTCAGGTCCTCGCCGCCATGTTCGAGCACGATATCCATCAACTGCTCTTCGTTGGCCGCGTCCTTATCGATCGCGATCACGCCCTTCTTTGAGAACATGAACCGAACCGAGCCTGTCTCGCCCAGGTTGCCGTTGTGCTTGCTGAATGCGTGCCGGATCTCGCTCACCGCTCGGTTGCGGTTGTCCGTCAGAACATCGACGATGATCGCCGCGCCGCCCGGTCCGTAGCCTTCAAACGAGATCTCTTCATAGCTGACGCCTTCCAACTCACCGGTGCCGCGTTGAATCGCACGCTTGATGTTGTCCTGCGGCATATTTTCGGCCTTGGCTGCGGCGACGGCCGTACGAAGCCGGGCATTGGTGTCAGGATTGCCCCCGCCCTTTGCGGCGACTGCAATTTCCTTCAACAGACGGGTGAAGATCTTGCCGCGCTTGGCATCCAGCGCGCCCTTCTTGTGCTTAATTGTGGCCCATTTGGAATGGCCGGACATAAAGACCTCTGGAAGTGAAAGATAACGGCGCTCGGCCGGCCCGCTTCAAGGCTCAGATTCCATCCGATGCCGGTGAGTCCGGCAGCCTCCCGCTCACCGGGAAGCCCCCTGCAAGTAATGGCAGGGGCAGGAGTTGAAGCAGGAGCGGCAAACAGACGCACCCGACAAGTGAGTATACCATCCGCGCCCTCAACCGGAAACGCTGCGAGCAACCGCCAAATTGGGTGTCCCCAGCCCTAAACCTCGCAAATTTGACTCCTTTACAAGCGCGAAGCCGGGGTAGATAATCTGCTCACCCCTGGGAGGGTCTTTCCCCGAACTTCCCCCCTTCCGGCTCTCCACAGGGCAAATCCAGGAGGTTTCTCGAAAGATGAAAATGACGATTCCGGTCCTGCTGGGGCTTTCCCTCGCGGCAGGCTTAACCCCTTACGTCCAGGCGCAGCCCTCCCCGGCTCCGCCCAAAGTCCTTCACATCGAACGCGAGTTCATCAAACCCGGCAAAGCCGGCGCTATCCACGACCGCTCTGAGAGCGCATTTGTGCAAGCCATGGCCCGTGCCAAGTGGCCCACTCACTACATCGCCCTCAACTCCATGTCCGGAAAGAGCCGTGCGCTCTACCTGGTCGCCTACGACTCCTTTGCCGACTGGCAGAAAGACATCGACGCCACCAGCAAGAACGCCGCCCTCTCCGCCGAACTCGATCGCAGCTCCGTGAACGACGGCGAACTGATCTCCGGCTACGACGAGGGCGTCCTCTACTACCAGGACGAGCAGAGCTTCCATCCCGTCGCCGATCTCACTCATACGCGATTCATCGAGATCACCTCGTTCCGCCTCCGCCCCGGACATCACAAAGAATGGAACGACGCCGTCAAGCTCGTCATCGACGCCCACAAGAAAGCCAACGACAGCGCCAACTGGGATATGTATGAACTCGAGTACGGCGGCGCGGATGAGTACCTCCTCCTCAGCGCCGATAACGGACTCGCCGACATCGACAACGGATTCGCCGAAGGCAAAAAGTTCAACGAAGCCCTCGGCGAAGATGGCATGAAGAAGCTCGAGCAGCTCGCCGCCGCAGCCATCGAGAGCTCCGACTCCGAACTCTTCGCCATCAACCCGAAGCAGAGCTATCCGCCCGACGCATGGGTCAAGGCCAACCCCACCTTCTGGAAGCCCGCCCCCGCCGCCAAACCCGCAGCGGACGCAGCCAAGCCTGCTCCCGCAGACAAAAAGTAGCCCTCACCCATCAAGGACTGCGCCCCTCTCAACTCACCACAACAACGGGTACCCCCGGTCCCTCGTCCGCCGTGGCGGAGGGACCGGGGAAACACCAACCCTAAATCTGCCAACTCGCGCCCCCCTAATAATCGTTCCCCCAACTTTTCTTGCTTTCTATCCGTATAGAAATCGAGGAGATAGCGCATGAACGATCTAACAAGAAGAGGCTTCGTAAAGTTCAGTTCAATGGTTGGAGCGGTCCTGGCAGGCGCCGTTACCGGCAAACTCGAAGCTCAGGCAAGCGGCTTCCAGGCAGCCAGTATGCCCGGAGGCCCAGGCGGTCCCGGTGGCAGAGCCAAGAAAGGCCCCGGCATTCAGGGTATCTATGCGCTATGCGAGGTTACCGGTGGCGGTAAAAAAGTTTACGGTATTGCAGTACAGTACGACGTGGCGATCGATCCCGCCAGCCTGGCGCTTGACACATACACCACAAGCGTCTTCCCTGCTGCCAGAGGCATGATGGGCGGCCCCGGCGGCCCGGCCATGCCGCAAAATTCCACGCCCCCCGGCCCGAAAGCAAGGCCCGTCGTAGCTATCTACACAAACGCTGAGCCCGCGTTGCTGAGCGGCCGCAAGAGCGTCGCCGGCATGTATGTCATCGCTGAATTCGCGCACGATGCGGACTTGAGCGCCCAGACCTCCGACAGCGATAAGGTCTCTCTCTCCCAGGACAAGGATGTCAAAACGGCCGCCGGCAAGGTCTATGCCGCAAGTGCAACCGTAGTGGACAACGCCTCCGGGCGCGGAAACGATGCCGTAGTCCGCAGCATCGACGCCTGGGAGCAGAACCACTGGTGGTGGGACGACTCGCGTTCCGCAATGCTCGAGTACAGCATCTACCTGCCCAAGTCTTTCCTGAAACCCGGTGGCGAGAACAAGGAGTATCCGCTCGTCATGGCTATCACCCACTCGGGCACCAGCTACGACGGCACCTGCGCCCAAACGCTGACCGATGGTGTCATCGCCAGCATCTGGGGCATGCCCGAAGAGCAGGCGGAGCATGAGTGCGTGGTCATCACTCCGCGCTACGAGCGCACCACGATGAACGATTACTGGGAGCACTCCTACGATCTCGAAAACACCTACAAGCTGGTCGAGTTCATGCTCTCGAACAAGTGGAACTACGGCAACCCCAACCGCGAAGACCGTGCAGACAAGGTTCTCAAGATCGACCCCAAAAGGGTCTATACGACCGGCTGGTCCATGGGCGCCATGAGCTCCATCTGGATGATGGCCAAGCATCCCAAGACCTTTGCCGCCGGTCTCATCATCGCCGGCCAGCAGCGGCCTGGCGATGTTGTCGATCTGGCCAAACAGAACGTCCTCATCATCACCGGCACTGAAGACGGCAAGGCGACACCGTGGAATGAAAAGTGCTTACCTGTCTGGGAGAAGGCAGGCGGCAAGGTTACGCGGCCCGCGGAGCGCCTCGACGCGTCACTCATCTTCCCGGTCGACGATCAGAAGAAGCTGACCGAACAGATCGACGGCTACATCGCCAAGGGAGGCAACATCACCTTCCTGACCTTCGACAAAGTCGATCACATGGGCTCCGCCAGAAAGTTCTTCTACATCAAAGCCGCAAGAAACTGGCTGTTCAACCAAAAGAAAGCGTAGCCAAGGTCGGCCGGGTCCAGATTCACTCGTGACCCACTTCTCAACCAACCACATCTAAACCAACCTAAGGAACTGGGTGGCCCAGGTCTCGATTCGAGACCTGGGAGAGATCAACCCTCAACCAACCACTTTTGCACCATCCCCAAAACTGGGTGCCCCAGGTCTCGATCCAGAGACCCGGGAAACACCACCCCTAATTAAATCCCTGCCATCCTGAGCAAAGGCCACCCGCCCCCCAACCCCATCATGTGAAAACCCCATACGCAAAATGGGAAATTTTTCGGTATTATTAGATATAGTCAAGTCCCGGTAACGGTTAGACCTGCTCAAGCCACCTTTTTGAACGTAAAATCAGGCGATCTCGCTAGTCGGGTCGAGCCGTGGCGGTGTATCCGGGAAGGCCAGAGTGCAATGCCGTCCAAGTCCGCAGCCCTTCAACAGCGGACAAAGGCGCTACGGGGTGCAATAACCCCGGCCTGCTGGATCCCAGGGGGATCAACCCCCTGAAGCACAACCTGCTTTTTTCCCGCGGCGTCTTTCACTGCCGTGGGTGCTCTGCACACTTTTGTTTCTTTGGAAGGCTGCCAATGGATAACCCAAGTCGTCGCCGCACTAACTCTCCACACGGACTCCCCCCCGCTCAGGGTCTTTACGACCCTCGCAACGAGCACGATGCGTGCGGTATGGGTCTGGTCGCCAACATCAACGGCGAGAAGAGTCACGAGATCATCCGCAAGGGACTCGAGGTCCTCATCAACCTCACCCATCGCGGAGCGGCAGGCTGCGACCCGCAGACCGGAGACGGCGCCGGCATCCTCATCCAGATTCCCCATGCCTTCTTCGCCCGCGAGTGCGGCGAACTTGGACTTCAGTTGCCCGAGTCCGGCGCATACGGCGTGGCCATGTGCTTCCTGCCCGTCGAGCGCCACAGCCGACTCCAGTGCGAGGGCGTCTTCGAGCGCATCGCTCAGGAAGAAGGCTGCCCCGTCATCGGCTGGCGCGACACACCGGTCAACGGCGACGCTATCGGCCGCGAGGCCCGCAACTCTCAGCCCTATATTGAACAGCTCTTCATCGGCCGCCCCGCCGGCCTCGATGAAGATGCCTTCGAGCGCCTCCTCTACCGTGTCCGCCGCCGCACTGAGAACGAGATCGCAAACTCCGATATCGACGACAAGGAGACCTTCTTCGTCCCCTCCTGTTCCTGTCGCACCATCATCTACAAGGGCCTCATGCTCGCCCCCCAGATCGAAAAGTTCTATCTCGAACTGGCCAACCCCATGGTGACAAGCGCGCTCTGTCTTATCCACCAGCGCTTCTCCACCAACACCTTCCCCAGCTGGAAGCTCGCTCACCCCTACCGCTACATCTGCCACAACGGCGAGATCAACACCATCCGCGGCAACATCAGCTGGATGAACGCCCGCCAGTCGATCTTCGAAAGCCCTCTCTACGACGGCAAGATCAACGACCTGTATCCCGTCATCATCCCCGGCGGCAGCGACTCGTCCTCGCTCGATAACGCCGTCGAGTTCCTCTACCAGTCCGGCCGTTCCCTGCCCCACGTCATGGCCATGCTCATCCCAGAGGCCTGGGCCGGCAACCCCGACATGGACGAGGACAAGCGCGCCTTCTACGAGTACCACGCCTCGCTCATGGAGCCGTGGGACGGCCCCGCCTCCATCGCCTTCACCGACGGACGCATCATCGGAGCTACCCTCGACCGCAACGGACTCCGCCCCGGCCGCTACGTAGTCACCAAGGACGACCTGGTCGTGCTCGCCTCCGAGACCGGCGTCATCGAAGTCCCCGCAGAAGACGTGCGCCGCAAGGGACGTCTCCAGCCCGGCCGCATGTTCCTCGTCGATACCGTCCAGAAGCGCATCATCTCCGACGGCGAAATCAAGAAGACCCTTGCCCATCGCCAGCCGTACGCCGAGTGGCTCAAGCAGCAGCAGATCAACCTCGACATGCTGCCCGAGCCATCGCGCATCGTCGCCTCCAATCAGGAGACACTCATCCGCCGCCAGCGCGCCGCCGGATACAGCGAAGAAGACCTCCGCGTCCTCATCCAGCCCATGGCCGCCAAGGGCGAGGAGCCCATCGGCTCCATGGGGTCCGACGTGCCGCTCGCTTGCTTGAGCGACCGCCCCCAATCCCTCTTCAGCTACTTCAAGCAGCTCTTCGCCCAGGTCACCAACCCGCCGATCGACCCCATCCGCGAAGAGCTGGTGATGTCTTTGATCAGCTACCTCGGCACCGAGCGCAACATCCTCGACGAGCAGCCTGAGAACTGCCATACCCTCAAGCTGCCTCAGCCCGTCCTCTCCAATCGCGACCTCGAAAAGCTCCGCCGCGTCGCCACCGGAGACCTGCTCGCCACCACTCTCTCAGCACTCTTCCGCGCCGAAGACGGTGAAGAAGGCCTGCGCCGAGCCCTCGAAGAACTCGGCAACCGCGCCTCGCTCTCCGTCGCCAGCGGATACACGGTCCTCATCATCTCCGACCGCGGCGTCGACGCAACCTACGCGCCCATCCCCAGCCTGCTCGCCATGGCCGCCGTTCACAACCGCCTCGTCAAGGAGCAGACCCGCACCCAGGTCGCCCTCATCCTCGAGAGCGGCGAGCCCCGCGAAGTCATGCACTTCGCCCTGCTCATCGGCTACGGCGCCAGCGCCGTAAACCCCTATCTCGCCATCGAGACCATCCACGACCTCAAGCGCCGCAACCTCTTCCCCGAGTCCCTTTCGGCAGAGTACGCTGAGAAAAACTACATCAAGGCCATCGACAAGGCCCTCCTCAAAACCTTCTCCAAGATGGGCATCAGCACCCTACAGTCCTATCGCGGCGCGCAGGTCTTTGAGGCAGTAGGCCTCAACCAGTCGCTCATCGAGGCCTACTTCCCCAACACCGCCTCGCGCATCGAAGGCGTCGATCTCGGCGTGCTCGCCCGCGAAGCCGTCCTCAAGCACACCCACGCCTACCAGCCCCTCACCGACTCCGAGACCGACCTCGTCGTCGGCGGACAGTACCAGTACCGCGAAGATGGCGAGTTGCACCTTCTCAATCCCGCCACCATCAGCAAGCTCCAGAACTCGGTCCGCCAGAACAGCTTCGCCTCTTACAAGGAATACGCAGACCTCATCGACAACCAGAGCCGCCACCTCTGCACCTTGCGCGGTCTGCTCCAGTTCAAATTTGCTGAGAAGCCTCTACCCATCGAAGAAGTCGAGCCTGCCAGGGAGATCGTCAAGCGCTTCACGACCGGCGCAATGAGCTACGGCTCCATCTCCAAGGAAGCCCACGAAACCCTTGCCATCGCTATGAACCGTCTCGGCGGCATGTCCAACACCGGCGAGGGCGGCGAAGACGAAGAGCGCTTCAAGCCCGACGCCAACGGCGACTCACGCCGCTCCGCCGTCAAGCAGGTCGCCTCAGGCCGCTTCGGCGTGACGACGAATTATCTGGTGAACGCAGACGAGCTACAGATCAAGATGGCTCAGGGCGCAAAGCCCGGCGAAGGCGGCCAGCTCCCCGGCCACAAGGTCGATGAGATCATCGCCAAAACCCGCCACTCCATCGCCGGCGTCGGCCTCATATCGCCTCCGCCCCATCACGACATCTATTCGATCGAAGATCTTGCCCAGCTCATCTACGATCTCAAGAACGTCAACCCCCAGGCCCGCATCGCCGTCAAGCTCGTCTCTGAAGTCGGTGTGGGAACTGTCGCCGCGGGCGTCTCCAAGGCCCACGCCGACGTCGTCCTCATCTCCGGCGACAACGGCGGCACCGGCGCTTCGCCGCAGAGCTCCATCAAGCACGCCGGCCTCCCCTGGGAGCTAGGCCTCGCTGAAACCCAGCAGGTTCTCCTGCTCAACGATCTCCGCTCGCGCATCCGCGTACAGACAGACGGCAAGCTCCAGACCGGCCGCGACGTCGCCATCGCCGCGCTGCTCGGCGCCGAAGAGTTCGGCTTTGCCACCATGCCGCTCATCACCATGGGCTGCATCATGATGCGCAAGTGCCACCTCAACACCTGCTCGGTCGGCATTGCCACTCAAGATCCCGTCCTCCGCGCACGCTTCAAAGGCACGCCGGAGAACGTCGTCAACTTCTTCTTCTTCATCGCCGAACACATGCGCGAGATCATGGCCAAGCTCGGCTTCCGCACCGTCGATGAGATGGTCGGCCGCGTCGACAAAATCGACTCCGCCATCGCCGCAGATCACTGGAAGGCAAAGGGTATCGACCTCTCCTCGATCCTCTACATGCCGCCGCTGCCTTCGCGTGTCTCCCGCCGCCGCACCACCGCGCAGGATCACGGACTCTCCGCGGCCCTCGACCACCAGCTCATCGCCGCCGCTAAACCGGCCCTGGAGTCAAACCAGAAAGTCCAGAAGAAGTTCGCAATCCGCAACGTGCATCGCACCGTCGGCACCATGCTCGGCGGCGAGATTGCACGCCGCTATGGATCGGCTGGTTTACCGGACGAGACCATTCACTTCAAGTTCAACGGCTCGGCCGGTCAGAGCTTCGGCGCTTTCGTGCCCAACGGAGTCACCCTCGAACTCGAAGGCGACACCAACGACTACCTCGGCAAGGGCCTCTCTGGCGGACGCATCATCGCCTATCCGCCCAAAAACTCGCCCTTCCTGCCTGAGGAATCCATCCTCGTCGGCAACGTCGTCCTCTACGGCGCTACCAGCGGAGAAGTCTTCTTGAACGGCATCGCCGGCGAACGCTTCTGCGTCCGCAACTCCGGCGCTACCGCCGTCGTCGAAGGCGTCGGCGACCACGGCTGCGAGTACATGACCAACGGCTTCGTCCTCGTCATCGGTTCCACCGGCCGCAACTTCGCCGCCGGCATGAGCGGCGGATTCGCCTTCGTCTACGACGACGCCGGCGACTTCACCTCGCGCCGCTGCAACAAGGCCAGCGTCGATCTCGAACCTTTAGCCGACGCCGAAGACATCAAGAAGATCAAAGCATTGTTGGAGCGCCACAAAGACCTCACAGGAAGCCCCCGCGCCGCATGGCTCCTCTCCAACTGGGCCGATGCGCTGCCCCGCTTCATCAAGGTCTTCCCGCAGGAGTACAAGCGCGTGCTCAAGGTCGAACGCGCCAAAGATTACTACGTCTCTCCCGGAAATTCGTCGCCTCAGGTGACGGCAAACATCGCCTCGGAGGTGAAGCATGGGTAAGGACACTGGATTCCTCGAGATCGATCGCGAACAGCCCACACGCCGCGCGCCAGAAGAGCGCGTAAAGGACTGGTTTGAAATCTACCAGCCCTTCCCTGAGGACAAGCAGCGCGAGCAGGGCGCCCGCTGCATGGACTGCGGCGTGCCCTTCTGTCACACCGGCTGCCCCATCAACAACCTCATCCCCGACTGGAACGACCTCGTCTATCACGGCCGCTGGGAGCGCGCCATCAAGCGCCTCCACGCCACCAACAACTTCCCGGAGTTCACCGGCCGCGTCTGTCCCGCCCCCTGCGAGGCCTCCTGCGTGCTCGGCATCAACGCGCCCGCCGTCTCCATCAAGCTCATTGAGAAGTCCATCGTCGAGCGCGCATGGGACGAGGGCTGGATCCGTCCCGAGCCGCCCGAGCAGGCCACCGGCAAGCTCGTCGCCGTCGTCGGAGCAGGTCCAGCGGGTCTCGCCGCCGCCCAGCAGCTTCGTCGCGCCGGTCACTCCGTGACTGTTTATGAAAAGGCCGACCGCGTCGGCGGACTCCTCCGCTACGGCATCCCCAACTTCAAGCTCGAAAAGAACGTAATCGACCGTCGCATCGAGCAGATGAAGGCCGAAGGTGTCACCTTCATCCCTAACGCCCACGTCGGCGTCAATATCCCCGTCGAGTCCCTCACCGAGCACTACGACGCCATCCTCCTCACCGGCGGCTCCGAGCAGCCCCGCGATCTCCCTATCCCCGGCCGCGAACTCAAAGGCATCCACTACGCCATGGAGTTCCTGCCCCAGCAGAACCACCGCAACGAAGGCGACACCATCGACCCAGCCATCGAGATCCTCGCCAAAGGCAAGCGCGTCGTCATCATCGGCGGCGGAGACACCGGCGCGGACTGCCTCGGCACCTCCCTCCGCCAGGGCGCGAAGAGCATTCATCAGTTTGAAATCATGCCCAAGCCACCTGCCGAGCGTTCGCCCTCGACCCCGTGGCCCCTCTGGCCCTTGCAACTGCGCACCGAGTCCTCTCACGACGAGGGCGCTGTCCTCGGCAAGAACTTCGTTCGCGACTGGGCCATCAACTCCATCAAGTTCACCGGAGACAAGAGCGGCCGCGTCACCAAGCTCCACGGGCTCCGCGTCGGACCGCCGCCCAAGTTCGAGCCCCAGCCCGGCACCGAGTTCGAGATGGATGTCGATCTCGTCCTGCTCGCCATGGGCTTCCTCGGCCCCGTAAAAAGCGGCATGATCGAGCAGCTAGGCCTGGAGTTGGACAACCGCGGCAACATCAAGACCGGCGAAAACTATATGACCTCAAAGGAAAGCATCTTCGCCGCCGGCGACATGCGCACCGGCCAGTCTCTCGTAGTCCGCGCCATAGGCGAAGGCCGCAAAGCCGCCGCCGCCGTCACAGAATGGCTAGCCACCCGCGAACCAGTAGCCATCCGCCCCGGCGCTCACTCCTCGCGGTAAACAATCGGAAGCAAATATCATCGGAAGCATGAAGCAAAATGCGCTGCCATCCCGGCAGCGCATTTTGTTGTCCACCTCACCTCATACTCTGTCATCCTGAGCGGAGCAGACAGCGCTTTTTGCTGTCTGCGCAGTCGAAGGACCTGCGGTTGCCTTTCGTTCGTCCCACCACAAAACTGGGTGCCCCACCCTCGCGACGCAGTTATCTTTGTCGCTAAGGTGGGGTTCCAATTCAGCTGGGAGTTCCCACATCTCCACCACCCACAACTCCGGGTGCCCCAGGTGCCTCGCCTTTGGGCACCTGGGAATCGATACTCTCAACCTGTCGAAATGGAATCCACCGGCTTCAGCCGGCAAAGCGCCCCATAGGGGCAGCCCGATAATAGCCCCGGATGAAGTTCGAGCACCGCCGCAGCGGGCGAGAACGCAATCCGGGGAAAGCCCAACCAAATTTGAAAAGGCCGGCGCGTGTCCCGTCAGGGACGCGGATCGGCCTTTCTGTCATCCACCACAACTCTGGGTGCCCCAGGTCTCGATTTTGAGACCTGGGAATCCATGCTCTCAACCTGTCGAAATAGCACCACCGGCTTCAGCCGGCAAAGCGCCCCGTAGGGGCCGCACGATAATAGCCCCAGATGAAGTTCGAGCCCGCCGCAGCGGGCGAGAACGCAATCCGGGGAATGCCCACCCCAAACTGAAAGGGCCGGCGCGCGTCCCGTCAGGGAC
>CAIMKZ010000075.1 GCA_903842065.1 uncultured Acidobacteriaceae bacterium
AGGTAGGCTTTAAATGTCTAACAGGTCTATGAGACCGCGAGTTGCCATTGAGCCATGGTTAGGGCAATGAGGCGACCCGGCAGTCTCTATCCACTGACGCGTGGTGCGAACGATGTAGCCACACGTCTCGCAATAGCACTTTATAAGCCGTGTTGACTGCTTCTTTTGGAACGCGGCTTTACCTTTCGGCAGGTGGCTGGCGCGATAGACGAGACTGCCCACGGTGGTGTCGTCGCCGATATAACGCTTCTGCTCCTCGGAGGCCTTCGCTACCACGGCATCCGGCTTTCCGCCCTTGAGCTTCGGAGTCGGCAGCTTGAGCATCTCGGCGTTCTGCACGTCGGCGAACATGCGGAAGGCGGTGGCCAGTTCGGGGAGGTTAACGAAGCGAGCTGCTCTCGTGTTCATCCGGTAGCCGGCGCCGCTCGGCGCGAGTTCCAGGCTGGTGACTCCCTCGCCGTACTGCGCGAACCAGGCGTCGAAGTGTCCCAGTCCGCTTTCCTTCAAACCCTTGGTATCGAGGAATCGCATGACCGTGTACATCTCGGCCATGGTGTTCGAGATCGGCGTACCCGTGGCGAATACGACGCCAGCGCCGCCGCGCTTATTGGTCAGCCATTGCGATTTGAGGTACATATCGATGGCGCGATCACTCTCCCGGTTGGGGATACCGGCCAGCCGGCCGAGCTTCGTTGAGAAGAACAATGCTTTGTAAGCATGGCTTTCGTCCACGAACATTTGATCGATGCCGAGGTCCTCGAAGGTGAGTCCGTTGTCTTTCGTTTCGCGCTTGGCACGCTTCTTCAGCTTTGCTTCGAGCCGTTTCTTTGCCTTCTCCAGGTCCTTAACCGTCGGCCCCTTCTCGCCCTCGGACGCTTTCATCTCATAGATGGCGTCTTCCAGCTCCTTGAGCTGCTGATCCATCCAGGCGTTGAACGTCTCGTCGGATACCGGCAGCTTGCCGTAAGAAGCATGCGACACAATCACCGCGTCGTAATCGTTGTTCGCGATCTTCGACATGGCCTTCTGGCGGGCGTCTCCAGTGAACGTGTCTTTACCGGCGACAAACAGATTGGCGTTGGGATAGAGCTGAGTGAACTCTTTGGCCCACTGCTGCACCAGATGGTTGGGTACAACAATGACGGGCTTCTTCGCTATCCCTAAGCGCCGCATCTCCATGGCTCCGGCGATAATTTCGTACGTCTTGCCGGCACCGACGCAATGTGCCAGCAGCGTGTTGCCGCCTTGCAGCATGCGCCACACGGCGTTCAACTGGTGGGGCCGCAGCTTGACGTTGGGGTTCGAACCCGGCAGCTTCAGGTGTGAGCCGTCGAATTCTCGCAGGCGCAGGTTGTTGTACCCGTCGTTATAGATCTTCGCCAGGCGTGTGGCGCGGTCCGCGAGATCATTATTGCCGCCCAACAGTCGGCACAGGAGCAATTGAAATTCCTCGTGAGGGAGTTTCGTCTTACGAAAGTCGTTCGCATCGTGGAAGGGGGGAAGCGCCGGCAGGATTCTGTCGCCAACGCTCTCGGCGTTGTCGATGCGAAGGCGGAAATCGTCATCGTCCATGATGCGGTGAGACCCTTTATTCGCCGGGAGACGATTCTCGAGTCGATTGAAAAGGCCCGGAAGTATTCTGCAGCCGTCGTTGCCGTGCCGGCGAAGGATACGGTGAAAGTAGTAAATGCGAAAGGCCGCGTCGAGAAAACCCTCGAC
>CAIMKZ010000076.1 GCA_903842065.1 uncultured Acidobacteriaceae bacterium
TCCGAGCGAGGAGCGACGCGGAGATCGGCAAAATCGGCCCCGGCCCTTCGGGTTGCGGGGAAAATTGGCTCATGCGTGTCGCCGCGGCGACTCGTCCTCGACCTTGGAGCCACCAAAGCCTTCGGACTCCGCCTAGCTTGAGCCAATTTTCTCTCGCAACGCCATCCACCCCTATATGGCGATACAACCTAGGCCTTCTTCTTCCCGTTGAGCTTTGCGGCTACCGCGGCTGCAATCTGTACGCCGTGAAAGCGCCCGTTCTCGATAAAGATCTCGTTGGTGCGGTTGCCGGCCACGATCACTCCCGCAAGATAAATGCCCGCGACGTTGCTTTCGAGCGTCTCTTCGTCGCAAACCGGCAGCCGGTCGTTGCCCCGGAACTCGATGCCCAGATCAACGAGAAAATCGAAGTCCGGATGGTAGCCCGTGAGCGCGAAGACAAAGTCATTCGCAATCGAGTGCGGCCCCTCGGTGGTCCTCAGATGGATCGAGTCGTGAGTGAACTCCGTAACCCGGGTGTTGAAGTGGACCTTGATCTCGCCGTTGCGAATGCGGTTTTCTATGTCCGGCTTGATCCAGTACTTCACATGCCGGTGCATCTCCGGGCCCCGATGGATCAGCGTCACATGCGCCCCGTGCCGCCATAGCTCCAGCGCCGCAATCGCCGCAGAATTCTTGCCGCCGATCACCGCCACTTCGAAGCCGTAGTAGGGGTGCGGGTCGTAGTAGTAGTGGTGGACCTTGCTCAGGTTTTCGCCGGGCACCCCAAGTTCGTTGGGCAGGTCGTAGTAGCCGCTGGCAATGGCCACCTTACGGGTTCCAAGAGTGCTCCGCCTGCCGAACCGATCGACGGTGTGCAAAGTGAAGTTGCCGTCTGCCCCTGTGATGCTCTCGACCCGGTGGTACTGGCGGATGTCGAGCTTATAGTAGGCCGCCACCTGCCTGTAGTACTCCAGAGCCTCCGAGCGATTCGGCTTGGCGTTGGGACTGGGGAAGGGGATTCCCCCGATCTCAAGCAGCTCCGATGTCGTGAAGAAAGTCATGTGCGTGGGGTAGTTGAACAGAGAGTTGCACAGGCAGCCCTTCTCGACGATAGCTACGGCCAGGCCTGCTTTTTGTGCTTCGATGGCGCAAGCCAGACCGGTCGGTCCGGCGCCGATCACGAGAAGGTCGAAGCGGGTGGCGGAATCGCTCATACCAATAGATTAGGCCAGATACCGCGGAAATTTGGAATTCAATTCAGCCGCGTGGAGGATTCTGACAGATTCCCATTGACCGCTTCCCTGAGCGCATCCTATAGTTCACTATTCCGGAAATCAGGCAAAAGGTACAAGGAGTATGAGATGACGGAGGAACTGGGCGAAGTATTGCAGGGCGGAGACGACAAGCGCCACAACCGGGCTTTGAAGCTGGCCGACAGGTATCGCGACGGCTATCGCGTCGGAGATGCGCTGGTCTCTCTCGGCAGCGTCATCAAGATCATCGGCTACGTGCTGGGCGGCATCGCGCTGGTCGTCGGACTGGTTCTCTTCTTCGTGGCCACCACAAGAAGCGAGATCGGCAGCGGACTCGGCGCGGGAGTCATAGCGCTGTTCTACTCCGTCGTCATCGTGTTCTTCTTCTTCGTCTACGGCTCGCTGATCGCCGGCATCGGCCAGATCGTCCTCGGAGTCCTCGACACCGCCGTCTTTCAGGCGCCCTTTCTCAACGACGACGAGCGCGCCTCACTTCTCGGCCTGGACTGAGGCCGGAAGCGAAAATCCGCCAGCCGATTCGCGAGCGCTGCCCGGCATACATTCACCCGAAAGATGTGTGCTCGACAGCCAAGGCCTTTTGACGATATCGATAACTAGTTCATTCGTAACGGTTTACACGTTATTTCTATACAATTCAGCATATAGGGGTAGAATGGTAGACAGGTAGGGTAGAAAGGGTAGAATTATGTCCCTCAATATCAAAAACCCCGAGACCAACCGCCTCGCCCGCGAGCTGGCCCAGCACACAGGCGAGACCGTCACCATGGCCATCACCGTCGCGCTCAAAGAGCGGCTCAATCGGCAGCAGAAGGCAGCACAAACCGAGAGCCGCATGGAGTGGTTGGACAGGATCACGAAACAGACAGCAGCGATCATGAATGACGGCAGGACGTCCGAAGAGCTTATCGAGGAGCTCTACGATCCTGAGACTGGACTGCCGCGATGATCGTCGACTCATCGGCCCTGATCGCCATTTTGAAGCGGGAACCCGGATGGATGGAATTCTCGACTGCGCTGGATCTATCCAACCACTCATCGATCTCCGCGGCCAACTATTTGGAATCGGCCATTGTGGCCGATGGATGGAGGAATCCGGTATTAAGCGCGCAGTTCGATGCCCTGCTCGAACAGTTCAACATTCAGATCGAGCCCGTAACCCCCGACCAGGCCCGTATCGCCCGTCAGGCATACCGCGATTACGGACGCGGCAGCGGCCACCCCGCCAATCTCAACTTCGGCGACTGCTTCAGCTATGCGTTAGCCCGCGACAAGCGCGAACCAATCCTCTTCAAAGGCGCGGACTTCAGCGCAACCGAGCTGCATTCGGCGGTTTGATTCACTCAAGAATTAAGGAATCGGTCGAGTCCCTCAGGCGGCCGGTGCAGCCTCAGGCTCAGCCACCAGCGCAACCTCTTCCACAACATCCAGCCCGGTGGCGGTCAAAAGCTTGCGCACCACGGCTGCGTTCAGGTGGGTAGCGTCGAACTCCACGCGCACCGTGCGTTCGGTCTGGTCGATCGTGACCGCGCGGATCCCGTAGACGTCGCGCGCGCGCCCCAGAGCCATGGCGGTTTGGTCGGTGGGCTGCGTGGCGTAGCGGAACAGAACGTCTACTGTGGTCATAATCTCCTCTTTGAAACTACAGGTTCTTTAGAAAGTTCCGGATCTCAGGGCTGTTCCAGTCCTGCGCGCCCACAAACTTCCGCCGGATCACTCCCTTGCGGTCGATTACGAACGTCTCAGGCCACATATCGGATTGGAACAGCTTCGGCGCAACCTCTTCTGGATCGCGCACCGTGATGAAATCGATGTGCCGCCGGGCGATAAAGTTCTTGTACGCCTCGCCGTCTTCGTCAACCGAAACAGCAATCAGAGCAACCGACGGCAGTTCGCGGTGCAACTGTATCAGCGACGGCATCTCCTGGATGCAGGGCGAGCACCAAGTGGCCCAGAAGTTCAGCAGCACCACCTGGCCGCGATAGTCGGCCAGATGCACGCGGGTTGTGCCGTCGGCGAGGGTAAAGTCGGGGGCAGCCTTGCCGGTCTGCGACGGGCGCGAGCCGCGGTTGCAGGCCGAAACTACCAGAACGGGGAAGAGGACGCCAAGCGTCAAAATACGTGGAAACCGCACCTACTTATAATAACGGGGAAAGCTCCGGTTCTAACTCCCCACCCCGGAGCGGAAAGCAGGCTGGCAATGCCCAAAGACCCAAAAAGAGATTCGGCCCTCCACACCCCGGTCCTCGGCCTCGTCGATGAGACCGGCGAGGCCGTGCCGCACGCCGACTGGCGGGCATGGTCGGTGACTGAGCCGGGCACCATCTTTGACCAGCCCGAACCCGCCGAACTCATCGAGCTTACCGTCATCGTTCCCGCCCGCAACGAGGAGGCCTGCCTCGCTCAGTGCCTCCAGTCGCTGGTCGCACAGTCTGAAGACATCTTCGAGCTTGGCCGTGAATGGGAACTGATCGTCGTCGACGATCACTCTACCGACCGCACCGCCGAGGTCGCCCGCTCCTTCGCCGGCGTCACCCTCCTCGAGTCCGCCAAACTCGAACCTGGCTGGACCGGAAAGAACAACGCCCTCTGGACCGCAGCCCGCAAGGCCCGCGGCCGCTGGCTCCTGTTCACCGACGCCGACACCGTCCACGAACCAGGCGACCTGCGCCGCGCCATCCACGAGGCAGAGAAGCACAAGGCCGGCGTCCTCAGCTACTCGCCCCGCCAGATCGTCCACGGCCTCACCCAGCGGGCGCTGATGCCGCTCATCTTCAGTGAACTGGCTCTCGCCTATCCGCCCTCCAAGGTCTCCGATCCGGCCCAGCGCATTGCAGCCGCCAACGGGCAGTTTCTGCTCGTCGAGCGCGAGGCCTACCGGCGCATCGGCGGCCACGCCACCGTCGCAGACAAGGTTCTCGACGACGTCGAACTGGCACTGGTGGCCAAACGCCGCAGAATCGGACTCCGCTTCCGCTATGCGGACGACGCCCTCTCGGCCCGCATGTACCGCTCCACCGCCGCCTTGATCGAGGGCTGGACCAAGAACCTCGCTTTGCTCTTCCACAACACCATCGCCACCGCGTTCTGGCGCTTCCTCGACTTCGCCCTCCTCTTCGGCCTGCCGGTGCTCACCTTCGTCCTCTGGAACGCCAGACTCATGTCCCATTCGGCCTCATGGCTCAGCGCCGGCTGG
This sequence comes from uncultured Acidobacteriaceae bacterium, assembly GCA_903842065.1. GTDB lineage: Bacteria > Acidobacteriota > Terriglobia > Terriglobales > Acidobacteriaceae > Telmatobacter. Next base: position 4,450 of record CAIMKZ010000076.1, read on the forward strand.
GTCCTGGGGATTCTGTGGATTCGCACTCTCGTCCGCTTCTACGCGCGTGTGGCCAAATCGAACATGGGCTTTCTCAACTGCCTCGTCTCGCCCCTCGGCCTGCCTCTGTTCGTCGCGCTCCTCTACCGCAGTTGGTTCGCCCACAAGTTCCTCAAGCGCGTCAGTTGGAAGGGCCGCAGCTACGGCGCACGGTAGGCTGCAGGAAGGGAAGAAGCGGCAGGCCGGGGATTTATCCCCGGCAACAATCGACAACACCAAAGGAGGGGCTTCAGCCCCTGAGGGAATTCAAAATCTCCCGCAAACTTCCATCCCGCCAAATCCCTTGAACTTTGTGAACCGGCGCCCGAAATGCAATCATCTCTCTCAACAGGTGGGGTGAAATGATCTATCTAACGCGCAGAGCAACCTTTTCCGCATCCCACTACTACCGCAACCCCGCCTGGACGGAGGAAAAGAACCGCCAGGTCTTCGGCGCTTGCGCCAACCCCAACGGACACGGGCACAACTACACCCTTGAGGTCACCGTCGCGGGCAACCCCGACCCCGTAACCGGCTTTGTCGTAGATCTCAAGTGGCTCAGGGACCTGATCGAGCGTAACCTCCTCGACGCCTGGGACCACCGCCACCTCAACCTTGAAACCACCGACTTCGGCCCCGGCGGCGTCATTCCCACCACCGAGAACCTGGCAATCGCCGCATGGCGCAGGCTCGAATCCGCCGTAAATGCCGCCGACGGAGTGACCCTCACCCGCATCCGTATCTACGAGACCCCGGAGATCTTCGCCGAGTATAGAGGTGGTCTATGACCCAAGCGGGCAGGGCATACTTCGGCCGCCGCTACTTGATCAGCGCCAGCCACCGGCTGCACTCCGCCGCGCTGACGGACGAGGAGAACCAGGCCGCCTTCGGCCGCTGCAACAACCCCCACGGCCACGGCCACAACTACGTGGTCGAGGTGCGCGTAGCCGGCCCCGTAGACCCCGAGACCGGAATGGTCGTCAACCTTGCCGATCTCGACGCCGTAGTCAGAGCCCGGGTGCTTGACCGCTTCGATCAGGGCAACCTCAATTGCGACGAGGCCTTTCGCAACCTCGTACCCACAACAGAAAACCTCTGCCGGGTTGTCTTCGACATTTTGAAGCCCAACCTGCCTGCCGGAGAACTCGAATGTGTCCGCGTGGAAGAGACGGAAAACAATTCGTTTGAGTACTATGGCGGATAATCGTTAAAGGACTGACTCAGATGACGCAACTCATAATGAAGAAGGCCGCTCACAAGCTGGACGAAGGGCTGAGCGCGTACACCGTGCAGGAGATGTACCGCGAGATCCTCTCCCGTCTCGGCGAGGACCCCGATCGCGACGGCCTGCTCAAGACCCCCGACCGCGTCGAACGCTCGCTCCAATACCTCACCCACGGCTACGACCAGGATCCCGTGAAAGTCCTCCGCGGGGCCCTCTTCGATGTCGATTACGACGAGATGGTCATCGTCAAAGACATCGAGATGTTCTCCCTCTGCGAGCATCACATGCTGCCCTTCTTCGGCAAGGTCCACGTGGCCTATATTCCCAAGGGCAAAGTCATCGGGCTCAGTAAGATACCGCGACTAGTTGAAGTCTTTGCGCGCCGTCTCCAGGTCCAGGAGCGCATGACCCGCCAGATCGCCGATGCCATCTCCGAAGTGATCGATCCTCAGGGCGTAGGCGTTGTCATCGAGGCACAGCACCTGTGCATGATGATGCGCGGCATCGAAAAACAGCACTCCTCCACCGTCACCAGCGCCATGGTCGGCTGTTTCCGCCAAAAAGAGACCCGCGGCGAGTTTCTCTCCCTCGTCCGCCAGCGCATGGCCAACGGAAACTAGAGGGTTCTTCACCCTCACCGCGCAACTCCCAACCATCCACAGAGAATGGCTGCCCCAGGTGCCTCGCCTTTGGGCACCTGGGAATCCCATAATCCCTGCCTTGCGTCTTTGTCTTTGCGGCTAGTGTGGGGCGCAATCCGTCAACCCACTTCCCACTCATCTTGTTGCATCCATATACTTTATACTTGCCGATCAATCCCCCAAATACCCTATCCTGAAACCAAATGGCAAACTCCGGCGCGCAGGCCTGCCTCACAACCAGCCTGTTTTCATCATCTTGCCGAAAACAAACTCCTAACCCCTCTGTTTTCAGCACATACGAAACAGAAATACGTAAATCATTTGTTTTGATAAAGATATGAAATATTTCCCCAAAGGGATGCTGATCTCCGCTGGGCTTACATCTCGACATACCTTTATCCCGTAACCCCTGCACCTCCCACACTTACATGTCGAAAAACGTAACCCCTTTATTATCTGCACTTATGCGACAGACGCTCAGGTTCTGCTTACTGTGAGTAACTCGCCCTGTTTCATGCACTTAGAGCGCTGGGGCTCCCCCCGGCCCACCGGTTCCTGCCTGCCCCGCACTCTTCGGGCACAACCTGCGGCTTTTGCCGTAAAGTATAGGAGTGAACGGACTTCTTGTAATCGACAAGCCCGGCGGCATGACCAGCCACGACGTCGTCTACCGCGTCCGCCGAGCCACGGGCGAAAAATCGGTCGGCCACCTCGGAACCCTCGACCCCATGGCCACCGGCGTACTCCCCCTGCTCCTCGGCAAGTACACCCGGCTGGCCCAGTACTTCTCCACTGCCGAGAAGTCCTACTCCGGCTCCATCTGCTTCGGCTTCGCCACCGACACCTACGACGCCGAAGGCCAGCCTGCCGGTCCGGACCGCTGGGACGAGTTTGCCTCCTCCGTCTCCCTCGGACGGGTCCGCGAACTGGCCGCCGGTTTCCTTGGCGAGAGCGACCAGATGCCCCCCGCCTTCTCGGCCAAGAAGATCGACGGCAAGCCCGCCTACAAGCTCGCCCGCGAAGGCAAGTCGGTCGAACTCAAGACGGCCCGGGTCAATGTCTCGGCCTTTGAGATCACCGGTCTTGACGGCCCAGAGGCCGGGTTCGCCATGTCCATCTCGGCCGGCGGATACGTCCGATCCGTGGCCCACGAGATCGGCGTCAAGCTCGGCTGCGGCGCGCACTTGAGCGGCCTCCGCCGCACCCGCGCCGGAGTCTTTACCCTCGACCAGGCTCACCCCCTCGACGAACTCGATAAGGCCACAGGCAACCTTGAAGCTCTGGAGTCGCTCTGCATCCATCCCCGCAGCCTGCTCCCCGAGATGCCCTCGGTCACGGCCGACGAGACCACGCTGGGCCGCCTGCGCAACGGCGCTCAGGCCAACCTCCCCGAGTTCAGCCAGGCCCCGCTCGTAAAGGTCTTCGCCACCCAGCGCGATCTGGCCGGAATCGCCAGGCGCGTAGCCGGGACTCTTTTTCAGCCTGTTGTGGTTATGGGGAGCTAGAAGCTACTTCTTAAGCAGTGGCTTGAGAGCCGGCATCAGCGTATCGGCGATCATCGCCGACCCCTTTGCTGTCGGGTGGATCCCGTCCCGCTGGATCGTTCCCGGCACTCCAACCAGGCTCTTGTACAGCATGGGCAGCAGCTCGGCGTGATGTGCCCGCGCGACGTCCGGGAATATCTGCTCGAAGCTCCGTACGTACTCCGGCCCGTAATCCGGCGGCAGAGTGATTCCGGCGACCAGCGTCTTGATGTGGGCCGCTTCGAGAGCCGCGACGATCCGGTCCAGATTCGCCCGGGTCTGCTCCACCGGAAGCCCCCGCAACCCATCGTTTCCGCCAAACTCCACGATCACGACGGCTGGCTTGAGCTTGAGGATGAAGGGCAGCGCTGCGACCGCATCCTTCGTCGTCGCGCCGCTGGTTCCCCGGCTCACCACCCGGTAGCTGTATCCGGCCTGATCGAGCTTCTTCTGGAGCTCGGCCGGGTAGGCCTCTTCCGGCGAGATCCCATGGCCGGCCGTGATGCTGTCTCCAAAGCAGACCAGTACCGGCCGCTCGGCCCCGAACAGCGGCGCAAGCAGAAGAAGGAACGAGAAGGCAACTAAAGCAGTCCGGCGAGCGTACACAGCTATAGTGTAGAAGCACGGATCAGGGGTCAGGGATGAGGGGTCAGGGATGGTTGGAGGTATTGCTTGATCGAGGTTCGCAACGCGAAGAGATGGATTGATAACGGCCCGCGTCGGGTAGAGATTCTCAAGGGGATCACGCTCACCATTCCGGCCGGGCAGTTTGTGGCGATTGTGGGCGCAAGCGGCAGCGGCAAGAGCACGCTGCTGGGGCTGCTTGCCGGGCTCGATACGCCGAGCGAAGGCGAGATCTGGCTCGACGGTGTTCCCATACACAACCTGGCCGAGCGGGAACTGGCCACGGTGCGCGGCGGCAAGATCGGCTTCGTCTTTCAGTCCTACCAGTTGATCCAGACGCTGACGGCGCTTGAAAACGTGCTCCTGCCCTACGAGTTGAACGTGGAAGGCAGCGGGATTGAGAAGGCTCGCGCGCTGTTGCGGGAGGTGGGTCTGGGCGAGCGCATGGATCACTACCCGGTTCAGCTCTCCGGCGGCGAACAGCAGCGCGTGGCGCTGGCGCGGGCTTTTGTGGTCGAGCCGCCCATCGTGATGGCCGACGAGCCGACGGGCAACCTGGACTCGACCAACGGCCGCATGGTTCTGGACCTGCTGCTCGACCGCAACAAGAAAGCCGGTACGACGCTGGTGCTGGTGACGCACGATCCCGAAGTGGCCGGCCGCGCCGACCGCCGCATCGTGCTCCGCGACGGCCTCATCGTCGAAGACACTTTTCCAACCACAACCCTAGTCCAAGACAAGGAAAAAAATGGCTAGCCGCGCGCTCAGTTGGAATCGGGCCGCGGCCATCGGCTGGCGCGATTTGAAATCCGCACCGGGCAAGTTCGCCTTTGTGGTGCTCTCGGTCGCAGTTGGAGTGGCTGCTCTCGTAGGCGTGCGGGGCCTGAGTTCGAGCTTCCGCGCCACGCTCTCCGGCCAGGCCCGCTCGCTGATGGCCGCAGACCTCAGCGCGCGAATCTCCCACGTCCCGACCGACGCGGATCTGGCCAAACTGGCTGAGGTGTCGAGCCGGAATCCGGGGTTGCGCTCCTCCTGGTCCACGGAAACGGTCTCGATGGCCTCGGTGCCGCCCGATCCGGTTCCGGTGGCGGTGTCGCTGCGTGCGGTCGATCCCAGCCAGTATCCCTACTACGGCGATGTGGTGCTGGACCCGGCGATTCCGTTCAAACAGGCCCTCGAAGGCGACTCGGCAGTGGTAGCCGAGGAGTTCCTGATCCGCCTCAACGCGCATGTGGGAGACACGATGCGGCTGGCCGGCCGCAACTTCCGAATCGCGGCAGTGCTTGAGCAGGAGCCGGACCGCATCTCGGCCAGCGCTGGAATTGGTCCGCGCGTGATCGTCTCGCAGGCGTCGCTTGAAGCTACAGGTCTGCTCAGCTACGGGAGCCGCGTAAACGAGCGCCTGCTGGTAATGCTTCCCGCCGCGCTGCCCAGTGGAGCGCAGGGCGACGCGGCCGCCGCCGAGATGCGCAAGCAGCTTGAAGCCGCACTGCCCGACGCGCAGGTAATGGACTTCCGCGAAGGTAATCCGGGCCTGACGCGCGGTCTGGACAACGCGACGTCGCTGCTGAGCCTGATCTGTTTGGTAGCCATGGTGCTGGGCGCGATCGGCGTGGCCATGGCCATGCATGCGCATCTCGAACAGCGCATGGACATGCTGGCGATCCTCAAAGCGATGGGCGCTGGTTCATCCGACCTGCTGCGGATCTTTCTGTTGCAGACGCTGGGGCTTGGTCTTGTGGGCGGGCTCGTCGGCGTTGGCGCTGGCGTGGGAGTGATGCTCGCGTTGCCGGCGGCTTTCTCCGGGCTGATCAATCTGAAGCCTGAGCTTATTTTTCCCTGGCAGTCGGCTCTGGCCGGTCTTGGAACCGGGTTGCTGACCACACTGCTCTTCTGCCTGCCTCCGCTGCTTGACGTGCGAAACGTCCGACCGGTGCTGGTGCTGCGCAGGCTTGTCGAGCAGGGTCCACAGGGAATCGCCGGCTGGTTCGCGCGCTGGTGGGCCCGGAGGTTACAGCTTGGAATCGCCGCCCTGGTGGTTTTGGCGCTTGGGGCAATCGCCTGGGCGCTAACCGATTCCTCAAAAGTGGGTGCGGCGTTTGCGGCGGTGTTTGCCTGCGCGCTGGTGGTGCTGCTGGCGCTGGCATGGGCGGCGCTTCGGGTCACGCGATTTGCGCTCAACCGCGTGCGGCTCAGGTTGCCCTCATCGTTGCGTCATGGCCTCGCCAATCTCTACCGGCCCGGTAACCAGTCGGCTGCTGTGCTGGCGGCGCTGGGCACGGGCATCATGCTGATCCTGACCGTTTACCTCATGCAACGCGCGCTGGTCGTCGATCTGCGCGATACGGCTTCTCCCAAGCTGCCCAACGTCTTTTTCGTCGATATCAGCTCGGAAGAGGTAGATGGTGTGAAGGCGTTGCTGGCCAGCCAGCCCGGCGTGACGCAGGCGCTCGATCTAATGCCGGTTGTGCGTGGGAGCTTTGTTTCGATCAAAGGGCAGCCGCTATCCGCGATGCGCGACCAGCACTTTCCCGTGCGGATGCTTCAGGATACTGAGCTGAACTGGAGCGACCAGCTTCCCGCGGGCGATCGCATCACCTCGGGATCATGGTGGCAGAACGCTGACGCGGCGGAGATCGCTGTCTCCGACGGAGTCGCCCAGCGTCTGCAACTGAGTGTGGGCACAAGTGTAGTGCTCGAAACAGGCGGCGAGGAGCGTACGCTGCGCGTTGCGGCGATCTTCCGTTCCGATGGCGCTCATCTTGGTTCGCGGGTCCGGTTTGTCGTGCCTTCGGGGCTGGCTCGGAATCAGGCTTCGACGTGGTACGGCGGCGGGCATATGGATGCGCGGAGCATTCCGGCCATGGAACGGGCCATGTTCACGGCCTATCCAACCGTGACCATCATCAACGTGGCCGACGTGATGGCTCGTGTGGCGTCGGTGGTCGATCAGATCACCCTGGTGGTCCGGCTGCTGGCAGGCTTCTCGATCCTGGCCGGTCTCATGATTCTGGCTTCAAGCATTGCCAGCACGCGCTTCCGCCGCATGCAGGAGGCGGTAGTACTCAAGACCCTGGGCGCCACGCGGATGCGCATCGTACGCACCTTCAGTGTGGAGTTCAGCGTTCTGGGGCTGCTGGGCGGAGCGGTCGGCGTCGTGTTTGCGAATCTTTTGACGCGTGTTCTGCTCTTGCGAATGGATCTGCCTTTTCATGTGGAATGGACGGCGGCGGCAGCGGCGCTAGTGGGAGCGGCGGCGCTGGCCACGGCCACCGGGTGGGTTGCCAGCTACCGAATTCTGGGGCTGCGTCCCTTAGAGGTGTTACGGGAGGAGTAAGAAAGGTGACTTGCGTCCCGGTACCGGCAAAATACACTAGTTCCATGCCCGGCCCCGCTAATGAATCCAAACTTCCAGTCATCCTTGTAATCGATGACGACTTTGTAAGCCGCGAGGTGACGGCGACGCTGCTCACCATGGACGGCTACACGGTGAGCGTGGCCCAGAGCGGCGATGCGGCGCTGGCGATGTTTGAAGCCCAGCAGTACCGTCCGGAAGTGATTCTTACCGACGCGCATATGGACGGTGTGAGCGGAGTAGATCTGATTGAGGCGTTGCGCGTGGCTTGCCCCCAGGCGGCGATCTATCTGATGAGCGGCAGCCAGCCAACAGAGGCGGTCATCGCGGCGGCCGATGGCTTCCTGCTCAAGCCCTTCGCCATGGATGCGTTGAGAGCCCTCCTTGACGGGCGCACTATCGAGTCCACGGCATCGTACGTCGATGACGATGAGCCTGCGATCTGCCATGAGACGCTGGCGCAGTTGCAGAGCATGATGTCCGAGAAGGCCGTTGGTGAGATCTTCGCGGCTGCGGTTACTGACCTCGATCTGCGGATCGGCAGGCTGGAAGCGGCGATCGCGCGGCAGGATCGGGCCGAGATTGGACGGATCGGCCACGCTATCAAGGGCGGCTGCGGAATGGCCGGTGCGGCCAAGGCGGCGCGGCTTGGCGCACTGCTCGAGGCCGAATCCGGCGAAAAAGATAACCACCTTGATAACAGTCGCACGTTACTTCGCGATTTGCGGGCGGCTGCGCTTCAATTGCATCGTATTCTGGACTCGGAGTTTCAGGTCTGAAAAGGCCGCGGGTCCGGGAGGCGAGCGGAATCATGGATCGATCGATTCGTATTGTCGTAGCTGATGACCATCCGGTGGTCCGTATTGGCGTGAGCAACATGCTCGCCGAGTGCGAGGGCTTCGAAGTAGTCGGCGAGGCCACGGATGGCGACGAGGCCATTACGGCGACGCTGGAGTTGCAGCCCGACATTCTGCTGCTGGATGTTTCCATGCCGCGGCTGCCGGGTCTTGAGGCGATGCGGGCGATCATGAACGGGCCCTCGAACGCCAAGATTCTGCTGCTCACTTCGACCATCACCACGCAGCAGATTATTGAAGCGTTGCAGATCGGCGCGCGTGGCATCGTGCTTAAGGATGCGCTGGCCAATCACCTTCAAACCGCCATCCGCACTGTCTTTACCGGCGATTACTGGATCGGCGGCAAGCGGGTGGTGAACCTGGTTTCGGCTCTGCACGAACTGATGCAGAAGGCAGCCGTTCCCCAACGCAAGACCTACGGCCTAACTCCGCGCGAGCTCGAAGTGGTGGGCTGCATCGTCGAAGGCTGCTCGAATCGCGACATCGCCAAGCAGTTCACGTTGAGCGAGGAGACGGTCAAGCGCCATCTGTCGAACATCTTCGACAAGACGGGCGTTTCGACGCGCCTGGAACTGGCGCTGTTCGCCATCGCGCATCAGTTGGTTGCGCCGCAGTAGAGTTGGATGAGTTTTTCAGAAGAGCCGGACCGAAAGGTCCGGCTCTTCTTTTTTGTGGCCGAAGAGCGCCGCCGATGCTGCCGTTTTAATATTTGGATTGGCCGCGATATTCTAGTAACTGAGGTCAATTCAAGAAACCATGTCAGAATACCGCTACTCGACCCTTGCCGTGCACGCGGGCCAGCATCCCGATCCCCTGACGGGTGCTGTGAACGTGCCTGTATACCTTTCCTCAACCTTTGAGCTCACCGGCATCGGCAGCGACCGTGGCTGGGACTATTCGCGCGCGGGCAACCCCACCCGTGACCGGCTTGAAACGGCTCTGGCCGCGCTTGAGGGCGGAACCAGCGCTCATGCCTTTACCACCGGAATGGCGGCGATTGCGGCGCTGGTGGCGATGCTGCGCTCGGGCGACCACCTGATCTGCTCGCGCGATGTCTACGCCGGCACGGTGCGGCTCTTTGACCAGATCGTGAGCGGCTATGGAATCCAGATCGAGTACGTTGACACGAGCGATCTGGCGGCGGTTCAAGCAGCGATGAAGCCGAACACCAAGCTGGTCCACGTCGAGACGCCGAGCAATCCGCTCATGGTGCTGAGCGATATCAGAGCGATCAGCGAGATTGCGCACGCCGGTGGCGCAGAGGTGAGCGTGGACAATACGTTCATGTCTCCGGCCTTGCAGCGGCCGCTCGAACTGGGCGCGGATATCGTGATGCACTCGACGACGAAGTATTTGAACGGCCACTCCGACGGGCTGGGCGGCGCGCTGATCGGGTCGAAACCTGAGCATAAGGATCGCTTCCTGCTGGTGCAGAAGGCAGCCGGCGGCGTCATGTCTCCCTTTGAGTGCTTCCTGGTCCTGCGCGGCATCAAGACCCTGCCGCTGCGCATCAAGCAGCACGAAGAGAACGGTAGAGCGGTGGCCGAGTACCTGCTGACGCATCCCAAGGTCAGCAAGCTGGCTTATCCGGGCTTGAAGACCCACCCGCAGTACGATCTGGCCGTGAAGCAGCAGAAGGGCTTCGGATCTATGATGAGCTTCGAGCTCAAGTCTCGCGAAGAAGCCGCGCGGTTCCTGACTGCGATCAAGCTCTTTCTTAACGCTGAATCGTTGGGTGGTGTGGAGTCTCTGGCATCGCACTCGGCAACTACGACCCATGGCTCGGTGAGCGAGGAAGTGCGCCGCACGATGGGAATCAACGAAGGCCGCATCCGGCTCTCCATCGGAATCGAAGACAAGGAAGACCTGATCGCGGACCTGGAGCAGGCGCTCAAGGCCGTTTAATGACCGCATTTGCAAAGAACGCCGAAGCCGGCCACAGCAGGATTGTGGCCGGCTTTGACACGTGTGGCCCATCCGGCTCGGTGGCTCTGGCGCGGCTTGAAGGCGGCGCGGTCGAGATACTTGGCCAGACCGAGCTGGCCGGTAGAAACTACTCGGCCACGCTGATCGCTGCGCTTGAGGAGCGGCTTTCCCAGGCAGGAATTTCAAGGGCTCAGCTCCATGCCATCGTTGTAGTGAACGGGCCGGGGAGCTTTACCGGCGTCCGTGTTGGAGTCAGCTCTGCAAAGGGGCTGGCGGAGGGGCTTGGAGCGCTCCTCGTGGCGGTTTCCCGGCTGGAGGTACTGGCGGCGAAGGCCGCAACCGGCTCGGCCGCACTCGACGCGCACCGGCACGAAGTGTTTCTGCGGATAGGAACTCCGGCAGGCAAGGGCACTGAACTGCTGGCCGGGCTTGAGGAGTTGCACGCGATTGATCCCGCGCCGGAGTGCGTGGCTGTATGCGACGATGCCGCATCGGCAATCTTGATGGCTGCGTGGCCTGACGTTAAAGTAGTGCGTGTTGAGCCGCCTACCGCAGCCGATGCGATCCGGTTCTGCGCGGCGCGAATCCTGTCTGGGGATTTCGAGGACACTGCATTGCTCGACGGGCACTATCTTCGCCGCTCCGACGCCGAACTCTTCTCCGCCCCCGGAGCTAGAGAGAAGCGGTCATGAAGGCCTCGGAGCTTGCGATCCGACCGATGCGCGCGGCTGATGTTGCGCGGGTGCTTGAGATTGCTTCAGGCCTTCCTACCGCTCCGCATTGGAACGAACAGACCTATCTGGCTGCGCTTGAGCCCAGCTCAACTCCGCGCCGCATCGCAATAGTTGCCGCTGAACTGACAAACGATGAGCCGGTAGGCTTCGCCGTTTCAAACCTGCTTGCGCCGCAGGCAGAGCTGGAGACAGTCGCGGTGGCGGCTGAAGCTCAAGGGCAGGGAATAGGCCGTGTGCTGCTCGAGCGGCTCTTCGCGGAGCTTCGACAGGCGGGGGCCGTTGAGGTCTTTCTGGAGTCTCGAACGTCAAATCTATCAGCGCTGGGGCTCTATCGCAGGCTGGGCTTCAGAGAGACTGGGAACAGGAGCGGCTATTACACTGATCCTATTGAAGATGCGGTTGTGATGAGTCTCACAATCGGCTAAAGTCGCCAGCCGTTAGCATCTCTGCTGGCGGGACAATCGCCCGAGCTGCGGGAGGTTTTCCGGGAATTGTGAAGAAGTTTTCATTATCCACAGTCAAACGTTACTTCCGGTCGGTCTAATCGCTTGCGGTAGTGACAGGCACGGCGATATAAGTGAATGTTCGGTAACGAAAGGGAGGTGCTTGATGGACGAAGTACAGGGTGCCGCGCTGAGTGCAGAGTTGGGTCGTCTTCATGAGGAACATCAACAATACGCTCAGCGGCTCGAAGAGTTGCTTTCAAAGCCGTATCTCAGCGTGGAAGAGCAACTGGAGGAAGTCCGTCTCAAGAAGCTCAAGCTCCATGCCAAGGATCTGATCTACTCACTGGAACGGCGCGCGCCCGCAGTGGCGTAAGCTCTTCCGGCATATGTAAGCTCGCGGCAGCCGCGAGTCACTGGGCCATATGGGCGGCTCTACGCAGGTTGTGCGTCTGCTTTGCGCCTTCGGGAATGGCGTATGACCGTGCCGACTCGTATAATCGTTGGGACTATGGTTCGCGACGGTTATATCTACGGGATCGGTTTTCTTGCGGTGGCGCTCGTTCTTGGCTGGCTCACCGGAATCTGGGCGTGGGCGATTCTGCCCATTGCTCTGGCTGCGTTTTTTCTATGGTTCTTCCGCGATCCCCCTCGCCAGATTCCATCTGGCGAGGGGGTAGTTGTTTCACCGGGCGACGGCAAGGTTACCGAAACCGTCCGGATTGAAACGCCGGATGGACCCAGACAGCGCATCAGCATCTTTCTGAGCGTCTTCAACGTGCATGTGAACCGCGCGCCAATCGGCGGTGTGCTCACGCGCGTGGTTTACAGCAAGGGCCTGTATCTGAATGCGATGAATCCAGCCTCGGCCGAGCGCAATGAGCAGAACGCGGCCACCATCCGGGGCGAAGGCGCCGATGCGGGCTTTGAAGTGACCTTCAAGCAGATCGCCGGGCTGATAGCGCGCAGGATCGTCTTCAACCATAAAGAGGGTGAACGGCTTGAGCGGGGCCAGCGCGTGGGTCTCATCAAGTTTGGATCGCGGGTCGATGTTATTGTGCCGGCAGAAGCTGTGCTTGGCGTGAAGGTCGGCGACAAGGTCAAGGGCGGATCGAGTTTGCTGGCCGCGATGCCGGAAAGGCCTCGGGCATGAACCAACGTGGAACGCCGGAGAGCAGGGCGCGTACCCAGGCTCGGCTGCGCAAGGGAATGTTTTTGCTGCCGTCGCTGTTTACGGCAGGCAATATCGGCCTTGGCTTCTACTCGATCATGCAGACCTTCGCGGCGCTGGGAAACGACAACGACGCGCACACGCATCTGAACTGGGCGGCGATCGCCATCATTCTGGCCATCCCCTTCGACTCGCTCGACGGCCGCATCGCCCGGATGACAAATACCGTGACCGAATTCGGCAAAGAGCTGGACTCGCTGGCCGACGCGGTTACGTTCGGCGTGGCGCCCAGCCTGCTGGCGATGATCTGGGGCTTTCACTTTCTGCCGCAGTCGATCAACGGCGAACTGCACGAGCATCTGGTTCAGGTCGGGTCGTTTGTCTGCTTCCTGTTTCTGATCGGTGGAGTTTCGCGGCTGGCTCGGTTCAACATCAGCCATGACCCCAAACCGCGCAACCCCGGACGGCCTGACAGAAAGTACTTTGTCGGCATGCCCATTCCCGCTGCGGCTGGATTGCTGGCTTCTACCGTTCACTTCTTCCGCGGCTATCCGGTCGAAACCTGGTGGGTTGCGATTACCTGGCTCTGTGTGGTCGCTCTGGCAGGGTTCCTGATGGTGAGCACATGGCGCTTCTGGTCGGGCAAGGAGATCAGCCTCTCGCGCAGTCATCCCTTCCAGATGCTGTTCCTGATCGCGATTGTGCTTTACGTGTTCCTGCGGTTTTCCAACAACGTCTTCATCGGCATAGGCCTGATCTACACGTTCTCCGGCATCTGGGCGCGCGCGGCCTACTCGTGGACGCGCAGGCGTAGAAGGCCTCTCACAGGCGCGGAACCTACTGAGACCGAAGGCGAACATCGCTCCTGAGAACGGCCAGACTTTCAACGTTGTCCAGAAGGAAGGATCCCCCGTGTACAAAATAGCCATTGCCGGCGCCTCCTCGTTGCTGGGCAAGGAGTTGAAGGACGTACTCTCTGACTCGTCGCTGGCAGCGGCGCGGTTCGTGCTTCTCGACGATGAGGTTGCTCAGGGTCAGCTCGATCAGGTGGGCGACGAAGTGACGTTTATTCAGGCCATCGCCGCGAACGCCTTCGAGGGAACCGACTTTACCTTTTTTTGCGGCCCCGAAGAACTGACTCGGATGCACTGGCGGAATGCGGTCGACGCCGGATCGACGGTGATCGATATGACTGGCGCGCTCGACCAGGAGAGCGGAGTTGTGATCCGCGCGCCATGGCTGGGCGGCGAGACAGACAACATCGATCTGCTGACGACCGCGGTAGTTCCTGCAAATCCGGCGGCGCTGGCGCTGGCGCTGGTGATGGAGCGGCTCAAGCTTGTCGCTCCGGTTCGGTTTGCCGCGGCTACGGTGCTTGAACCTGCCAGCGAGTTCGGCAAAGCGGCCATGGACGAGCTGCACCAGCAGACGGTGAGCCTGCTGAGCTTTCAGTCGATGCCGCGAGCCATCTATGACACGCAGGTGGCCTACAACATGCTGGGCGGTTTGGGCGAGAGTTCCAAGGTGAACCTGTCAGCTGTCGAGGCCCGTATCCGCCGCCACTTTGTGGCTTTAACCTCTGGCCGGGAGCCGGGGCTGGCCATTCAGGTGATTCACGCGCCGGTGTTTCACGGGCAGAACTTCGCTCTTGCCGTTGAGTTTGAGCGGCCCGTGGAGCGCGTGACGCTGGAAGAGGCGCTGGGCGGCGAGCACCTCGACCTGGTGCTCGAAGACACCGACTCCCCGTCGAATCTTTCGGCTACAGGCCAGAACGACGTTCTGGTGCGACTGCGGCCCGAGGCCATGGGGCGTAATCCGAATCTGGTATCGCGGCTCTGGATATGGGCGGCAGCGGACAATCTGCGTCTGCATGCGCAGAATGCCCTGGCCTGCGCGATGGATCTGCGGCGGCTGCGGCCCCAGAAGCTGGTGCAATAGGGCGGGACCTCAATTGCAGCCGTCTAATAGATTCCAAAGGACTAATTTACAAACTTTGTGATCCTCGGCGGAGCATATGCACTGCGCACGGAAGAAAATTCCCCTGCGTATTTGCCTTTTTTTAAGTTGCTTGTTTTGCCAGTCCGCAGGTGTCAAAATACAGAGGGAGAACAAGTTGTTTATAGTTCGAAATAAGCTTCACCGCATTGCGAGACAAATATGGACGTCCAATATTTCCTATTTTGACGCCTCTATATTTTGAGTAGTAGTATTCCGACAAATCTCCCGAAAGTGATTTTTCCGCCTGTACTGCGCGGACCGGACGGGTTGTACGAATCTCCCGCCTCCCGGTTTCGCACGGGCACGGCGCGGGATGCCAGGAGGAATGATTGAGTATCTCTGTAGGAATCATAAAAGAGACCTTCCCAGGTGAGCGCCGCGTGGCTATGGCCCCGCGTGTCATGGACATGCTCGCCAAAGTCGGTGCGCAGTTCATCATCGAGCGCGGCGCCGGGCTGGATGCAGGATTCACCGACAGCGAGTACGAGGCCAAAGGCGCGCGCATGGTCGCAACCGCGGACGAAGTCCGCAAAGATGCTGAGATCCTGCTCCAGGTTCGTGTCGACGATTCTCCCTTGCTGAAGAGCGGCCAGATCGTCATCGGCATGTGCGATCCGCTGTCTGAACCGAAGTTCATCGCCCAGATCGCGAAGCGGGGCATCACGCTATTTTCAATGGAACTCATTCCGCGCATCACGCGTGCGCAAAGCATGGACGTACTCTCGTCGATGGCCACTGTGGCCGGCTACAAGGCCGTGCTGCTGGCAGCCGTCCAGCAGCCGCGCATGTTCCCGCTCATGATGACCGCCGCCGGGACCATTCCCGCCGCGCGCGTTATGGTGATCGGCGCGGGTGTGGCTGGCCTTCAGGCTATCTCTTCGGCGCGCCGTCTGGGCGCCGTGGTGAGCGGCTACGATGTACGCGCGGCCGTGAAGGAACAGATTGAGAGCCTCGGCGCCAAGTTCATCGAGATCGATGCGGGCGAGAGCGGCGAGGGAACGGGCGGCTACGCGAAGCAGTTGAGCGAAGATGCCATCAACCGCCAGCGCGAAGCACTCGGCAACGTGATGAAGGATATGGACGTGGTGATTACCACCGCGGCCGTCCCTGGAAGGAAAGCTCCGCTGCTGATTACGGCGGCGATGTCGCGCAAGATGGCTCCCGGATCGGTGATCGTGGATCTGGCGGCCGAGCGCGGCGGCAACTGCGAGCTAACCAAGCCGGGCGAGACAGTGGTGGACAACGGCGTGGCTATTCTCGGGCCGGTGAATCTGCCCGCTACCATTCCGAATAACGCCAGCCAGATGTACGCCCGCAATCTTTCCACGTTCCTCAAGAACATGATCACCAAGGAAGGCGCTCTGAACATCGACCTTTCCGACGAGATCACCAAGGAGACGCTGGTGGCGCGGGACGGCCAGGTGGCCAATCCTCGCGTGGAAGCCCTGCTGGGCACGACGGAGAAAGCATGACACCCAATATTGAACTCGCATTTCTCAGCGTATATATCTTTCTGCTGGCGGTGATTCTCGGCCTCGAGTTGGTGAAGCGCGTATCTCCGCTGCTGCACACGCCGCTGATGTCGCTTACCAACGCGATCTCGGCCATCTCGGTGGTCGGCGGCATTCTGATCGCGGGCGAAAAGGGTGTACACACCTTTCCGCAGATTCTCGGACTGGTAGCCATCACAGCCGCCATGCTCAACATCGTTGCGGGCTTCATGATCACCGACCGCATGCTGAAGATGTTCAAGCGGGATACCGGTAAGGGAGGTAAGCGCTAATGGAAGGCTTCATGCAATCTTTCTGGATGTACGCTTACTTTGCCGCCGCGTTCGCTACGGTCTTCTCGATCAAGTGGCTGAGCCATCCTTCGACGGCACGCCGCGGCGTGATCATCGGCGAGATCGGCTTCACACTGGCCATTCTGGGCACGTTGTTGCGCCTTGAGGCCGTACCGAACCAGTACATCGCCATTCTGATCGCGATCGCCATCGGCGCCATGATCGGCGCTCCCATGGCGAAGCTGATGCCGATGACCTCGGTGCCGCAGTTCACCGCTCTGTCGCACGCCTTTGGTGCGCTGGCAGCGGCGCTTGTGGGCACGGCCGAGTATTATATTGCCGCTGAGCCGCCTCATGGCTTCACGGTAGTGGCGCTGATCATCGAAGTGCTGCTCGGCTTCCTGACGTTCACGGCC
This sequence comes from uncultured Acidobacteriaceae bacterium, assembly GCA_903842065.1. GTDB lineage: Bacteria > Acidobacteriota > Terriglobia > Terriglobales > Acidobacteriaceae > Telmatobacter. The sequence goes on from CAIMKZ010000076.1 coordinate 21,164, forward strand.
AGCCTGATGGCGTTCGGCAAGCTGCAGGGACTCGTCCCTTCGCCTCCGATCACTTATAAGGGGCAGAACTTCGTCAACCTCACCTTCCTCGCGTGCGGCATCGTCCTCGGCATCTGGCCGATGATCGCGACCGCTCCGATCTGGGTGTTCCCGGCCTTCACGGTGATCGCGCTGATCTTCGGCGTCATGTTCATTCTGCCTATCGGCGGCGGCGACATGCCTACGGTGATCGCGCTGTTGAACTCCTTCGCGGGCGCTTCGGCGTGCGCCATGGGCTTCACGCTCGGCAACCACCTGCTCATCATCGCCGGCGCGCTGAATGCCGCTTCGGGCTTCATCCTGTCGATGATCATGTGTAAGGCGATGAACCGCTCGTTTACCAACGTGCTGTTTGGCGCGTTCGGCCAGGCGCAGGAGAAGTCCGGCACAAAGAGTGAAGCCAGGCCGGTTCACAGCGCGTCTGCCGAAGACGCGGCGATGATGATGCTCAACGCACAGAAGGTCATCATTGTTCCCGGTTACGGCATGGCGGTTGCGCAGGCGCAGCACAAGGTGCGCGAACTGGCCGACCAGCTCATCAAGCGCGACATCGACGTGCAGTTCGCGATCCATCCGGTCGCGGGCCGCATGCCGGGTCATATGAACGTGCTGCTGGCCGAGGCTGACATCTCGTACGATCGTCTGCATGAGATGGAGGACATCAACAACGACTTCGGTGAAGCCGATGTTGCGCTGGTAATCGGCGCCAACGACGTGGTGAATCCGGCTGCTCGTCACGACAAGACCAGCCCGATCTATGGCATGCCGATTCTGGACGTGGACAAGGCCAAGCACGTGATGGTGATCAAGCGCTCGATGAACGCGGGCTTCGCGGGCATCGAGAACGAGCTTTACCACGACGACAAGACGCTGATGCTCTTCGGAGACGCGAAGGGTATGGTCGCCGAGATCGTCAAGGAAATCGGCGCCCAGTCGCCGACGTCTTAAGCTCGAATCGCAAGAACCGAAACCGGCGCGGACATATGGTCCGCGCCGGTTTCTTTTTATAGCGGGACTATTTACGTGGGGCGGGCAGGGGGATGGCCTCTCCCCGGTCCCTCCGCCGCGGCGGACGAGGGGCCGGGGGCACCCGGCGTAGCTCCTTCCGTGTGGCGGGTTGGGGGAAGATCTCTCCCAGGTCTCAAAATCGAGACCCGGGACACCCATTTTTGTGGTTGGTTTGGATTTGTAGTGGCAGTTTCAGAGGCTTAGCGATAGTTGGTGAGCGCGGAACTCATCTCGTAGTCGGACATGGCCAGAGCGTGGCCGGGGCAGTTGACGTAGCACTGGCCGCAGGACTGGCAGTTCTCCACATAGGCGATGACGGACTTGCGCGCGGCTTCGTTGAAGCGGAAGACATCCATGGGGCAGATGGTCATGCACCGCTTGCAGCCTATGCATTTGTTCAGGTCGGCTCTCATTACACTCATGGCTACACCCCCGCTTTCTGTTCAAGATTCATCGCCTTTGCCTCGCCCGGCAGGCGGACGGGGTAGCGTTTGTCGTAGGCCATGTTTCTGTCTCCGATCCAGGCTTCCTTCATAGGGACGCGGCCGACGGCCATCTTGCCGTCTTTGCCCTTCGACAGAGTGATGTAGCAGAGGAAGTTTTTGTCGTCGCGGAAGGGATAGTCGGAGCGGTAGGCGACGCCGCGGCTCTCTTTGCGCTCGATGCTGGAGCGCAGCTTCATCTCGGCGTCGAGGACCTTGTGTGCGATCTCGTGGCAGAGGCGCAGATCGTGAGGGTTTCGCGCGACGAGCACCGGAACGACCTTGTCGCGCAGATAACCGACCTGGGTGAGTGCGCACTGGAGCGACTCCTCGGTGCGGTCGATCTGCACCCACCAGGGAGCCATGATGCTGTGCAGGACGTCGATGGCCCAGCGGGGGTTGATGCCTTTCTTGCGCTTCATGGGCGCGAGAATCTCTGCCGAGAGGCTTTCGAGCTTTGCCGGGTCGATGGCTTCGGCGCTTGCCCGATCGATGTAGGCGCAGGCGGCTTTGGCCGAGCGGCGGCCCTGAATGTGCGAGACGACGGTTGAACCACCCTGACCGGGCGAGTAGGTTGCGCCGTACATCATGGAGGCCAGGGCGTCGCCGGCGGCGTAGAGGCCGGGGAGGCCGGTGTATCCGACCAGATCTTCAAGTCCGCAGAAGACGCCGTTGCACTTGAAGTTGCCCATGCCGACCGAGCAGCCGTAGACGTCGCGCTTGGGCAGGTCGTCGACGTTGTTGCCGATGTAGCGCGGGTCGGAGGGGTCCTTGGAGTTGCTGTTGCCGGGGTAGACCTTGACGTAGTCGTCGAGCTTGCACTCGGCGATGCCTTCGTGCGAGGCGACGACTGCGGCGGAGATCGGTCCCCAGGGTCCAGTCTTAAGGGGCTGGACTGACATTCCGGCGGTTGGGTGGATGTTTTCGAGGTATCCCCAGGAGAGGATGCGCCAGGAGCTTGAGGGCGTGAGGGAGTTGGTGGGTCCGAGGAAGTCCCACTCCTTGCCGGTGACGGAGAGGCCGTGGCGATAGGCGATCCACTCGTGGGTGAAGGCGTTGCCCGAGGTGGGAAATCCGGAGTTCTTGTACGATCCGCAGCCCATGGCCATGATGACGGCGCTGGCTTTGAAGGTGATGACTGCGCCCGAGGGAACGTGGATGCCGATGGCTCCGGCGACGCGGCCGTTCTGCTCGATGACGTCGAGGATCATGGTGTGATCTACGTAATCGACCTTCTTCTTCTCAAGCAGCTCAAACCAGCGGGCGCGGCGGTCGAAGTTTGCGTAGGCCTGGTGATACTCCCAGTCCTTGCGGGCGGCGTAGTAGTTTTGCTTGTCGTCTGAGGCGCGGGTGAAGGGCGCGTAGATGCCCCAGTCGGTGAGCTGATCGAAGCAGGTGCGGGACTCTTCGAGGTAGACCTTGTACCAGTCGAGGTTGGCGATGTACTCGCCGTCCTTCATGGTGGCGTCGGTCTGCATCTGGGCGTTGTCGCCGTATTTCGCGTCGAAGAACTCGTAGCACTGAGCGAAGGGGCTGCATCCGGAGTAGCCGGGATGTCCCTTGTCTACGAGGAGAACTTTTTTGCCCGCTTCTTTGGCTGTGACGGCGGCGGGGATGCCGGCGAATCCGCTGCCGATTATTAGGATGTCGGTCTCGTAGTGGGTGACGGCGGGCGCTGGAATTTCATCGAAGTGAAGCTCGGTAGTGACTGCGGCTTTGGTTGCCGTATTTCCGTCGGCGTTTGTCTCGGCGTTGGCGGCAGCTCCGAAGACTCCCATCGCGGCCATCGACATGGAAGCGCCTTTGAGAACGTCGCGGCGGGTGACTCCTGAAGCTTGCTCGCGGCTCGCCTTATTTAGGCCTTGTTGGTCCTTTTCCCGGCTCATTTTCAAATCCTCTGACACAGGCAATTTTGCGCCACATCCGTTTTATCATCCGGGCGTGGGTGGGAGGAGAGTTGCCGGATTCTCTAGTTGGCGGAGTGAGGCTTGTGGTTTGCCGGGCGCCAGTGGCAGGTCAGCTTCCCGTCACCGGAGCCAGGCGCCCGCGGATTGTAGGCTATATGAGCGCCGAACCGAGTCAGCAGGCTAGACAGCGCGAGTGAAGTCTTCAGGAGCGGAACGTGAATTTCAGAAAACTGATTAGTATGGCAGCAGTCATGATGGCGTTTGTATGCGCCACGGTATCACTACCGGCACAGAAGAAGCCGGACCCCCGTCCTCCGCTCCTTATCGCCATCGAACGCCAGAATGTAGCCGCGGCCCAGAGCGCCATCCAGCAGGGCGCGGATGTGAACGCCATCTACGAAGAGGAGACTATGCTTCTCCGGGCGATACGCGAGGGCAAGCAGGAGATCACCAAACTGATCCTTCAGGCGCCCGGAATCGACGTGAACAAGCGTGGCGTTTACGTCACCGATACGGACGATTGGAATCGCACGCCGCTGATCCAGGCTGCGCACATGGGCAATGCGGAGATCGTCAGCATTCTGCTCAAGATGGGCGCGAAGGTGAACGCCAGAGACTCGAATCAGGACCATTGGATTGAGTCGCGCGGTTATACGGCGCTCCACAGGGCCGCCATGCGCGACCATACCGAGGTGATCAGAGTGCTGGTGACCGAGGCCAAGGGGCTCGATTTGGAATTGACCGACAGGACTGGCCTGACGGCGCTCTGGGATGTTTCTCTGAACGAAAACCTTACCGCGGTAAAGCTGCTCCACGATCACGGCGCAAAGATCACCACGACAGATGCCGATGGCAATTCCATACTGACAACCACCTGCGAACACAAGAAGCGCGAAGTGCTCGACTATCTTATAGCCAACGGCGCGGATATCAACCATCTCAGCAACCAGGGAAGCACGCCGCTGATTTCGGCCATCGTCGCGCCCGACAGCAAACTTGTCAGGACCTACTACAATTTCATCGATTACTTTCAATCCACTTACAAGCCAAAGCTGGACCTCCAGGAGATCAAGAGGATTCCGGGTGGCGCCGCGGGCGGCGATGCCGCCCTGCATGAGGCGGCGCTCTTCGGCAATGTGGATGTGATTGCGTTGCTGCTCGACCGCGGCGCCACGCTCGAACTCAAGAGCCTGGCCTCGGGCGGCACAGCGTTGCACTATGCAGTCATGCACAAGAAGCTTGAGGCGGCCCGGCTGCTGATCAAGCGCAAGGCCAACATCGAAGCCAGAGACGCGATGGGCGAAACGCCGCTGATCCATGCTGCATACAACTCCGACCCTGCCATGGTGCAGTTGCTGGTGGACTCCGGCGCGGCCATTAACGTGAGGTCTCTGTCCAATGTCATGGTGACCCCGCTGGTGCATGCCGCCACCGAGCCCAATTTCTTAAATAAAAAAGACAATCTGGCCATCTTCAACATCCTGTTATCCGCCAAAGGCGACATCGACTTCAAAAGCAGCGACGGAACTACCGCGCTGATGGCCGCTGCCCGGCAGTCGAACACCGGGCAGGGTTATGAGCTGGCCGCGTTTTTCATCGGCAAAGGCGCAAATCTCGACCTGAAAAACAACAAGGGCGAAACCGCGCTCATGCTGGCCGCCGGCGCAGGCAACGAGAAGCTGGTGCAACTGCTGATGGACAAGGGCGCCGACGCGAAGATCAAGAATGGCGCAGGCGAAACCGTGATGAGCTACGCCAACCGCGCTACGAGCAAGGGCAGCACGGCGCTGCTGGAGTCGCAGGGCGTTCAGCCCGAGGCCCCTATCGTGCACAAGAGCGTGATTGTGGATGCGCTGCTGGGGACGTGGACCGGCGCGGCGGATGGCCTTCCGCAGGCCGTGTACACCGTTGTGCTGAACAGGAACGGCACGTACGATTTCAATTCCAAGCTCACAGCTGCGGCCATGAAGTACATCCCCAAGGGCTCGATGAAGGCGACGATCGCGGCACATCACGGGACGTATTCGATCAACGGCGACACCATGATCTGGAACCCGGTGGGCACCGCGCCTACGTCGATGCAATGGAAGCTCGACAAGGGGATGCTGATCCTCGATAACCGGATTAGGTTGAAGAAGGCCGGCGCTACAGCGAAGTAAGTGTGAGGTGGACCGCGTCGAGGTGCGGTCCACACGCCTTGTGTGCGGGAGCTCAGTCTTCGCTGTGGCGGGACCACATCTGCTGGATGTAGCTGTCGGTCATGCCTGCGATGTAGTCGGCGACGGTGCGGGCCAGGCCTTCGGTCTCTATCTCCTGCTGGTGGTCTTCGGGGAGAAGAGCCGGGTTTGCAAGCAGGACGTTGAAGAGGCCTTTGACGACGCTCGCTGCGTGAGCGTGCAGGTCGCTCAACTCGGGGGAGTTGTAGAGGCGGGCGTAGAGGAACTGCTTGGTGGCTGAGCGGATGGCTTCGACGGGCCCGCTGAGGGCGACGAGGCGCGCGGGTGCTCGGCGGACGTCTTCGAGGGTTTCGATGCGCGCGGCGAGGACACGGCGGCAAAGTTCCTGAAGCATGTCGGTGACGAGGACGTCGAGCATACGGCGCAGCGCATCGCGGCTGGCCATGCGCTCGGGGGCGGCAGGGAAGTTGCAGCGGGCATCGAGGTAGAAGCCACGGAAGATAGGAACAGTTTCGAGGACCTCGTCGATCGAGAGGATGCCGGAGTAGAGGCCGTCTTCGAGGTCGGCGGTAAGGTAGGCGATCTCGTCGGCGAGGTCGATGAGCTGGGCTTCGAGGGGCGGGAAGCGGTCGAGGAAGAAATCGGCCAGCTCGGGGTGCGTGGCGGCGGAGTAGTCGCGGGAGTGCTTGACGATGCCTTCTCTTACTCCAAGAGTCAGGTTGAGGCCGCGGAAGGCCGGATAGCGCTCCTCAAACCATGTGACGATGCGCAGGGCGTGGAGGTTGTGGTCGAAGGTGAGCGAGTGTGCGCGCAGGGCCTGGTCGAGCGCCCGCTCACCGGCGTGGCCGAAGGGCGGGTGGCCGATGTCGTGGGCCAGGGCCAAGGCCTCAGCGAGTTCGGCGTTGAGGCCGAGCGCAGCAGCCGAGGTTCGGGCGATCTGTGCAACTTCTAGAGTGTGGGTGAGGCGGCTGCGGAAGTGGTCGAGGGGCGGCGCGTCGGTGATGCGGGTGAAGACCTGGGTCTTGCCGGCGAGACGGCGGAAGGCACGCGCGTGGAGGATTCGCCCGATATCGCGCGTGAAGGGAGAGCGGTAGGGGTGGTCGGGCTCGGTGTTGGTCCGGCGGGCGAGCAGGTCACCTGCGCATCCGGGAACTGCGATCTCCCGGGGCAGGTGAAGCGGCTCGCCGGTGTTGCGGGTTGTCACAGATGCTTACTCCGGCTTGGCCGGGGCCACGGTGTTGTCCTGCTTGGCGAGTTTGGTCCGGGCGGTATCGAGCTTCTTCTGGACTTTAACAACGTCGCTCTGCTCGTAGTCTGCCGGCGAGGACTTGGCGAACTGGTCGAGGGCCGACTGCCACTGCGTAGCTGCCTGACGGATGCGGCCGGTCTTCTCGTAGAGATCGCCGAGGTGCATGTGAACGGTGGGGTCGGTCTGGGTGCGATCGACAGCCTTTGCCAGATTCTCTTCGGCCAGCTCGTTGTCGCCGAGCTTGAAGTAAGCCCAGCCGAGTGAGTCGAGGTATGCGCCGTTCCATGGCTCGAGATCGACGGCCTTGCGGATCATCTTGAGGGCTTCCTGGAGCTTCATGCCCTTGTCTGCCAGCATGTAGCCGAGGTAGTTGAGGGCCATGGCGGAGTCGGGTTCGATTTCGAGGACCTGGCGGAAGGCCTGCTCGGCGGCGTCGTAGTGCTTCTGGCGTTCGGCCAGTTCGCCGCGCATGAACAAGATGTTGATGTGCTCTTCCTTCTTGGTGCTGAGCGCATCGGCTTTCTCGATGGCCTCTTCTGCATCCTTCCAGCGGCGCAGACGGACGGACATCTGGGCGATGGCGAGGTGGATGGCGCGGTCGTCGCTTGAGTTCTTGAGCAGCGAGCGGGCCATGGCGATGGCTTCGTCGGCCTGGCCGTGGTCGGCCATCTCGCCGGCGAGCATCAACTTGAGTTCTCTGTTGTTTGGATCGGAGGCGGCGGCTTTGCGGGCGACCTCGAGCGATTTGTCGAAGTCGTGCGCGGTGCGCCAGGCATCGACCTGGCCCTGATAACCGCGAACGGCGGACTCTCCGCCCAGGTCGATCAGTCTCTGGTAGGCGGCGACGGCTTCCGCGGTCTTGTTGCGCTCCATTTGAATGGCGCCCAGCCGCTCGAGAAAGATGCTGCGATTATTCTTCTCTTCGCCGGTATATGCGCCGTTGGCGTGGGAGGTGACGTCGACCATCGCCTGGTAGGTCTGCGCGGCTTCGTCAAGGCGGCCGAGGATGTCGAGAATCATTCCTTCGTTGAAACCGGCTTCGAGAGAGGTGGCATCGATTTTACGAGCGCGGCGAACGGTGGCGAGTGCGTCGGTGTACTTCCCCTTGCGGCGCTGAATCTCGGCGATACGTACGAGAGCGTCGGCGTTTTCAGGATCGGCTTCAGAGAGAATGCGGTACTGCGCCAGAGCTTCGTCGATCTGGTTGTCGGTGAGCAGTGCCTGAGCCAGAACGCTGACGGTTTGCAGGTCTCCGGGGCCGAGATCGGCGGCGCGCTTGTAGGCGGCGATGGCGTCCTTGGGCTGCTTCAACTGGTCGTAGAGCGAGCCGAGCGTGACCTCCATCTTGGGGCTGCGATCGTCTACCCTGACTGCTTCGATGACCTGCGCGGCGTGTTTGGTGTCTCCGCTCTCAGCGTAGAGCCGGGCCAGGTTCAGGACTACTTCTTCTGAGTCAGGTTCGATCTCGGCGGCGCTTTTGAAGGCCTGCTCGGCCTTTTGGGGATCGTGTTTGACGGTATAGAGCTGACCCAGAACCATGCGGTTCTCGATGCTTTTGGGCTCAAGCGTGATGATCTTTTCGAACTCCGCGATAGCCTGATCGACAAGGTTGCTCGACGGCTGCGATGCGGAGGAGCTGTTCTGGCCCTCGCCAAGCTGGCGCAGATAGATGCGGCCCAGGAGTTTGTGGGCGGCGATGTCGTCTGGCGCGGTCTTGAGCAGGTTGCGGACGGTCGTTTCGGCATCGCGGGCGCGGCCGGTGCGGAAGTAGAGGTCGGCAAGCTGGTTGTTCAGGTCAGCAGAGTTTGGGTCGGCGTTGAGTGCCAGCTTGTACTCTTCGATGGCGCGCAGGATGAGGTCGGAGCGGCCCTCGTTAAGGGCCTGATCGGCGTACGTCCCGGCGAGTCCGGCGTGGTAGTAGGAGATGGAACGGTTGACTTCGGGCTGCTCGGTCTTAGGCTGAGCGGCGGCGGCCGGGGCCGTGGTGGGCGCTGCGTCCTGAGCAGACAACAGGAAGCCGCCCGAGAGCAGCACGAGAGCGGCCGCGACGGCGATGCGCGAAGTAAACATATAGAGATTCCTGATCTTCATCCTTGGGATACCGAACCGTTTCCGCCTGAGAGCCGGGCAATAGGGAAATGAAGAGCTTGGCCCCACATACGAACCTGCCTTCATTGTACAGACGGTTGCGGCCGGATTTCGTTTGGAAATCCGGCCGGAATGCGAACAAACGAGCGACTTTAGTGGCGGAAGTGTCTCATGCCGGTCAATACCATGGCGACGCCGAGCCGGTCTGCGGCCTCAATGACCTCGGCGTCGCGGACCGAGCCTCCGGGCTGGATGACGGCGGTTGCGCCTGCCTGAACGACGGTTTCAAGGCCGTCCGGGAAGGGGAAGAATGCGTCGGAGGCGGCGACACAGCCCTTGAGATCGAGAGCCGCCTTCATGGCTCCGAAGCGGGCGGCGTCGACACGGCTCATCTGTCCGGCGCCGATGCCGAGGGTCTGGCCCTCGCGGGCGTAGACGATGGCGTTGGACTTGACGTGCTTACAAACGCGCCATGCGAAGAGCAGACTGCGCATCTCTGCGGCCGAGGGTGCGCGTTTGGTGACGACCTTCAGGGCTGACTCGTCAACGTGGCCGGTGTCGGCGTCCTGCATCAAAAATCCTCCCGACACGTGCTTGACGACGGGGCGGGGCGAGGCGGGCTTGACTTCGATGATGCGCAGATTCTTCTTGGCAGCGAAGCGTTCGCGGGCCTCGGGGGTAAAAGAGGGTGCGGCGATGGCTTCGACGAAGAGCTTGGCGATCTCTTCGGCGGCGGCTGCGTCCACTTGGCGGTTGATGCCTATGACGCCGCCGAAGGCTGAGACGGGATCGCAGGCCAGGGCCTTCAAGTAGGCCTCAAGGATGGTGGCTCCGGTGGCCGCTCCACAGGGGTTGGTGTGCTTGACGATGGCGACGCCGGGGGAGTCGAACTCCTGGGCCAGATCCCAGCAGGCGTCGAGATCGACGAGATTGTTGTAGCTGAGTTCCTTGCCTTGCCATTGGGTTGCGCAGGCTACACCGAGGCCGGATTGGTTGGAATATAGCGCGGCGCGCTGATGGGGATTCTCGCCGTAGCGCATGGTCTGAGAGAGCGGCATGCTGATGCGTAACGTGGAGGGAAAGCTGTTGGTGTCGAAGGATGCGGGCTCGGCTGGAGCGGGGGCGTCTGCGATCTGCTCGAGCGAGGAGGCTATGGCTGAGTCATAAGCGGCGGTGGTGGCAAAGGCTTGCTTGGCAAGCTTCCAGCGCGTTGCGCGGGTCAACGAACCGCTATTTGCCGCAAGCTCTTCAGCGAGGGCAGGGTAGTCCGAGACGCGGGTTACGATGGCTACATCTTCGAAGTTCTTGGCGGCCGAGCGGACCATGGACGGGCCGCCGATGTCGATGTTTTCAATGAGATGGCCGAAGGCTACGCCGGGCTGGGCGGCGGTCTTTTCAAATGCATACAAATTGACGACGACCATGTCGATGGGCTCGATGCCGTGCGCGGCCACTGCGGCTTCGTGTTCGGCGTTTCCACGGATATAGAGCAGGCCGCCGTGTACGCGGGGGTGCAGGGTCTTGACGCGCCCGTCGAGCATCTCGGGGAAGCCGGTGAGGTCGCTGATGTCCTTAACGGCGAGGCCTGCGGTACGCAGTGCGGCGGCGGTGCCGCCGGTGGAGACCAGTTCCACGCCGAAGCCGGAGAGAACGCGGGCGAAGTTCACCAGCCCGGTCTTGTCGGTGACGCTCAAAAGGGCGCGGCGGATCGGTATCAGTTGCTGCTCACTGGACACGTATCTACTCCTTGATTGCTTGAAATAAGTGGGCCGCCGGATGCGATGGCGGAGCGATGTAGGTATACATCCAGATTACAACCTCGGAGAAGGCATCTTGCGCCGGACGTTGGCGGCGTAAGCGCGCGACTTATCGCCTGTTCGCATCGTCATATCAAAAGATGCGTAGAATTTGACAGATACAGTAGAGTTAAAGCATGGGTAGTTTTCCCCCCGAAGCCAACCCGGCCAATCCAGTTCCTTTGGAGAACGCCGAGGTTCTGCCTCCTGAAGGCAGGTACATGCCGCCAGCCGGAATGCCTGTGCGCCGGCGGCGTCCTACCTGGGCAGCGGCTCCAGCCACGCATGTGCTGATCGCGGTCAACTGCCTTGTGTTTCTTCTGATGGTGGCGCGCGGGATTAGCCCAATGAATCCGGGCGTGGATCAGTTGATGCACTGGGGCGCAAACAACGCGGGCAGCATCCTGATAGATGGCGAGTGGATGCGGATTGTGACCGCGATGTTTTTGCACGTGGGCCTCATTCACCTGGCCACCAACATGTGGTGTTTGTGGAACCTGGGCCTGCTGGCTGAGCCCTTAATGGGGTCATTCGGGCTGCTGGCCGCCTACATTCTCACCGGCGCCGCGGGGAACCTGTTGTCGTGCTGGGCCAACTGGGTGTGGCCGATCCGGGAGAGCGGAACGATCTACTTTCCGGCAGGCGCAGGCGCATCGGGCGCGGTCTTCGGGATCGCGGGGATACTGATCGTTCTGTTGAAGTCGAACCGGCTTCCGGTTCCTCAGCGGGAGTTGAAGAAGCTGCGCCGGTCGGTGATCTACTTTGCCGCGATCAATCTGGCGATCGGGTTTTCAATCTGGGGCGGCAACCAGGTGTTGCACTCTGGCCTGAATATCGACAATATGGCGCATCTGGGCGGATTCGTCGGGGGCCTGATGATGGCTGCGCCTATGGTGCCTCGCGTCGGCTCTGATCCCGGTTCTTTCCGGTCTCGCCTGCGTATTGCTCTGCTGGCGATGATAGGCCTGCTGGTGCTCTTCAGCTTTTATATAGACCATGTTCCGCCGCCGCAGAACTTTTAGCGTGTCTTTCCTGCTCTATCGCGTAGCTGTAGTCGCGAACTTCTTGATCATCGCGAGCAGCAGCTTGCGGTCGCTCTCATTCAGGTTGGCGGAGTAGCGCCGGATCTGGGTGAGGAAGCGAAGCTCGTCGTCGGAGAGCTTCTGCGTGTTGAACTGCTTGCCCAGTGTCTCATCGACGAAGAACTGCGCGATGGGCAGGTCGAGGGCCTGAGCGATCTTGGACAGGGTGTCGAGCGACGGGACGGTGTGGCCGTTCTCAACGCGGGAGAGGTAGCAGCGGAGCAGGCCGGTCTTCTTCTCGATGTCTCCCTGCGAGAGGCCCTTTTGCAGTCTATAAGCGCGGATCGTTGTGCCGATCTTCATACGGTTGAGCCCCCAGCTCGGTGCTGCCATTTACTGGCTTGGTAGCAATGGAATTACTATTATCATCATAGTTAACATGGCCCGATGGGGAATGCAAGAGGAAATCTCGGCGCAAACCGGTCTGTGCGCGGGTTAGAGCAAAAAGAGTGTAACGAATTGTAAAGGCACGGGAATTGCGGTAACCACCGTAGTGCCTGATCCGTCCATCAGTGTAGATAGAGGCAGTTCAGGAGCTCGGGCATTGCAGCAGATCAAAGGAATCATCAGAGCAGTGGCGGCAGCCGCAGTGGTTGCGGCCGGTTTTGCGATGGCGCAGAGCGCGCCTCCTGCGCCGGCAGCGGAGTCTGCCGCGGCGGTGCAGCCCAGCGCAGCGCCGGTAGCCGGCGGGCGTTTGCATGGCGTGGTGAAGAGCGGGAGCATTCCACTGCCCGGCGTGGCCGTAACCGCGCAGAACACGCTGACGGGCAGGCGCTACGCCACTACGACCGATATCACCGGCTCGTGGTCGATGCAGATTCCGCAGAACGGGCGCTACGTGGTGCGAACCGAGTTCGCGGCGTTTGCGCAGTCGTCGCAGGAAGCAGTGTTGAACGCAACCCTGCACGAGCACACCCTCGATTTTCAGCTGGTCCTTGCATCTCGTGCCGCAGTTGAAGAGCAGCAGCAGGCCAGACAGGAGCAGGCGGGCGCAAATGGGATTGTTCAGGCGATTCAACAGCTGGCTGGAACGAATGTGGAGAGCCTGAGCCTGACCAGCACACTCAACGCCGAGACGGAGAGCGCGGCGGGCGCCACGGCCTCGCAGGGCGCGGAGCTTCCGACGGTAGCGAACAGTGCGGACTTTGGCACGGAGTCGGTGGCAATCAGCGGGCAGTCTGGCCAGGTGAGCCCGCTGGCCGGCGTAAACATGGATCAGCTGCGGGATGCTCTTGAGACCTTCCGCTCGCAGAACGGTGGTGCGGACGCTGCTATGGGCGGGCTGTTCAGCGGCGGCGCTCCAGGCCTTTTCGGCGGCGGCGGTGGTGGTATTGCCGGCGGTGGCTTTGCAGGCGGAGGTCCGGGCGGCGGAGGTGCTATGGGAGGTGGTCGGATGAACTTCCGCAACTTCAACCCTAACCAGCCTCACGGAGCCATCTACTGGAACGGAAGCAACTCGGCGTTGAACGCGCTGCCGTTTTCGTTGAGCGGCCAGCCGCAGTTGCAGCCGGCTAACGGGACGAATCAATTTGGTTTGACGCTGATGAGCGCGCCGTATATTCCGGGCGTGAGCACGAAGGCAAACCGGGGTACGGTTTCACTGTCGCTCACAGGCCAGCGCAGCTCGAGTCCGCAGGACTTTTACGCGACCGTGCCGACGCAGGCGCAGCGCGGCGGCGACTTTACCGCGTCGGGGCTGGCGGCGATCTACAACCCGGCTACAGGGCAGCGGTTCAGCTATCTGGGCACGCCGAACGTGATGCCGCCGGGACAGATCGCGCCGCAGGCCGCAGCGCTGCTCGCTTATATGCCGCTGCCGAATCTGACCGGCGCGAATGTGGTGAACAACTACAACTACCATCTGCTGACGACGTCACAGTCGAACTCGACGCAGGCGGGGTTGCGCTACATGCGGAGCTTTGGCGCCAATGCCATGCAGCAGGGCGGGCGCGGCGGCATGGGAGGAGCAAAGGGCGGCAGATCGACGCAGACCGTGCAGGGCCTGCGGCAGAGCATGAGCGCAAACTTCAACTGGTCGCAGTCGGACTCGGATCAGGTGAACATCTTTCCGCAACTGGGTGGCAAGAGCGGGTCGAACTCGTATTCGGTGCAGGCCGGATACACGCTGGGCTACAAGCGGCTGACCAGCATCTCGAACCTGAGCTGGAATCGCTCGAACAGCCACACGACGAACTTCTTCACGAATACGACGACCAATCCAGAGCTGGCGGCGGGGATAGCGGTTCCCAATAATGTGCCGCTGAACTATGGACTGCCGAGCATCTCGCTTAGCAACTTTACGGGCATGAGCCAGACGCAGCCGAACTTCTCGGTCTCGCAGACGATTGCGTTTTCTGAGACCGTGTCGTGGATGCACGGCAAGCACAATATTCGCTTTGGCGGCGACTTCCGGCGGGTGCATCGCGACTTCCTTGCCGGCTCAAACGCAACCGGGCAGTTCACGTTTACCGGAAGTTTCTCCGCGCAGTACTCGGGGGGGAGCGCGGTGGCGAACACTGGCTCGTCGCTGGCGGATTTTCTGCTCGGGCTGCCTCAGCAGACGACGCTGAACTCATCGCTGCAGAAGAGCTACCTGCGCGAGAACGTACTGGACGCTTACATTCAGGACGATTGGCGGGTGAAGTCTTCTCTGACGTTGAACTATGGGTTGCGCTGGGAGTACTTTGCGCCCTACACGGAGAAGTATGGGCGTCTTTCCATGGCGGACACGAATCCCAACGCGATGTTCGCAGGGCAGGGCGAGGTGTCGGCGGGAGGCGTGGGGCCGGTGAGCGGTCTCAGAATGCCTGAGTCGCTGGTTTCGCCGTGGCGCAAGGCGTTTTCGCCGCGTGTGGGGCTGGCCTGGCGGGTTCCGAAGATAAAGCAGACCGTGGTGAGAGCCGGTTTCGGAATGAACTATACGGTGGGCGAGTACGCCACTTTCGCGAATTTGATGGCCCGTCAACCGCCATTTACCAACCAGCAGACCAATGTAGCGGCGGTGGGCAACGCGCCTTCGATTGCGTGCGTAGCAACGTCGAGCTGCTTCACGCTGGCGAGTGGATTTACTGCGAACGGGGCCTCGGTGGGCAACTTTGCGCTCGATCCGCACTACGGGCTGCCTTACGTGATGACGTGGAACCTTGACGTGCAGAAGACGCTGCCGCTGGGGATAGTGCTGAATCTGGGCTACAACGGCTCGCGGTCAAATCATCTGGACATGAAGCTTGCGCCGCGGCGGCTGCCCGCGAGCGCCGGGACCGATCCGAGCGGGCTGATCTTCAACTGGGATCAGGCTTCGGGGTTCTACAAGATGAACGCAGGCACGGTGCGCGTGAACAAACGGCTGCAGAAGGGCATTTCGCTGGGCGCAAACTATCAGTTCTCGCACGCCATCGACAATGCCTCTTCGGTGAACGGCAGTTCGGGTGCGGTGGTGCAGAACTGGCTCGATCCGGCGGCCGATGCAGGCAACTCGAGTTTGGTGGCGCGCCACTCGGTGAGCGGGAACTATACGTACGAGCTGCCTTTAGGCGAGGGCCGCATGTGGTTCACGACCGGCGTGCCTAACCGCATCTTGCAAGGGATTTCGGTTTCAGGCACCTTTACCTTTGCGAGCGGCGGATGGCTGACGCCAACATTTACATCCACGGCGATCGGCGTTACCTGCGGCACGGCCGGAGCGCTGCGCGCCAATCGTATCGCGGGTGTTGCGGCGGTTCAGGGCGGGAGGCAGTGGGTGAATCCCGCGGCCTACAGCATGCCTTCGGCGACGCCGGGTTACTGCGACGCCTTCGGAAACGCCGCGCGCAACTCGATCAATGGACCGGGCAAGATGCTGAACAACATGTCGATGTCGAAGACCGTCAGCATGGGCAGTACGCGCAGCATGGAACTGCGCGCCAATATCAACAACGTCTTCAACACGGTTCAGTACGCAGGCGTGAACACGACCGTCGGCACGCCGACCTTCGGGCAGGTGAGTTCGGTGGGTTCGATGCGGTCGTTCCAGTTTACGGCGCGGTTCAGGTTTTGAGGGGCAGCGGAGTTAGCGGTGTTAGCGGAGTTAGGGGCGGGAGCAGCGAGCAGATGAGAAATGTATTTCGGCAGGTTGGAGCTGGATTGGCGCTCGGGGCGCTGTTGATGCCGGTAATTCCGGTGAGCGCGCAGGAAGCGGGGCAGGTCTCTTCGACTCCGCAGGGCGGCTTTACGCTCAAGGTGAATGGCGAACTGGTTCTGACCAACGTTGTAGCGCGCGACACGAAGACCGGCGAGTTTGTTCGCGACCTGAAGCAGAGCGACTTCAAGATTTATGAGGACGGCAAGGAGCAGCCAATCTCGACGTTTGATTTTCAAAGTGTCGAGATGGCTGAGCCGCTCAAAGAGGCAACCGTGAGTGGACTGGCTGCGGGTCCGGCGAACGGTGGGCCTACTGCGGTTGTTGTTGCCAAGCCCGAGGAGTTGCGCAATCACCGGCTGATCGTGATGTTCTTCGATCTGACCTCGATGCAGCCCGAGGATCTGGAGCGCTCGGTCGATGCGGCGCGGGATTTTCTAAAGAACAAGATGCAGCCGGCCGATCTGGTGGCGCTGGTCTCGCTCGGCGACACGCTGAAAGTGGATCAGGACTTTACAGCGGACAAGGACGCGCTCACCCGCGAGGTAGGCATCTACAACGGAACCGAGGGCGAGGGCTATCTGACGGCATCGAGCGCCAACCAGACCGAAGACGCAACCGCCTACACGCCAGACGAGAGCGAGTTCAGCGACATCAACACCGACCGTGAACTGTTTGCGCTCAAGACAATCGCCAAGTCGCTCGAGAAGATCACGGTTAAGAAGTCTCTGCTGTTTTTTTCTGGCGGCATCTCGCGCAACGGCATTGAGAACCAGGCGTCGCTTCGGCAGGCGATCAATGCCGCGGTGCGCGCCAACCTGGCCGTCTACAGTGTTGACACGCGGGGCTTAGAGGCAGTGCTGCCGATGGGCGACTCTTCAAAGGGAAGCATGCGCGGGCAGGGCGGATTTACCGGAGCGGCTCTGACCAACAACATGAACCAGAACTTTGCCACGCAGGAGGTGATGGCGTCGCTGTCATCCGACACCGGTGGCAAGGCCTTCTTCGACTCGAACGACTTTGCGCCGGCCTTTGCGCAGGTGCAGAACGACAGTTCAGCCTATTACGCCCTCGGCTACCACTCGTTGAATCAGGCGCGTGACGGCAAGTTTCGCAAGCTGACGGTGAAGCTCAACCGGCCCGGCATCAAGTTAGAGTACAGGCCGGGCTACTACGCTCCGGCAGACTTCCAGCACTCCGGCAAGCAGGACCGAGAACAGGAGTTGCAGGACCAGCTTGCGAGCGATCTGCCTGCCACCGACATTGCGGTCTATCTCGACGCCATGTTCCTCAGGCTCGATCAGAATCGCTACTATATGCCGGTCTCGCTGCTGGTTCCGGGTTCACAGATACCATTTGTGAAGGGTGGCGATAAGGACAAGGCCACGCTGGATATTCTTGGCGCGGTTGTAGATGAGGTGCGGAGGCCGATCGGGCGCGCGCGTGAGACCGTCAAGCTGAATCTGGACCAGACGATGGGCGCGCGGCAGAAGAACATCCAATACACGACGAGTTTCAATCTGCCGCCGGGCAAGTACACGCTCAAGTTTGTGGTGCGGGAGAATCAGACTGGGCGAATGGGGTCGTTTGTCGCTACGATTACTCTGCCCGATATGCGGAAGGCTCCGCTGAAGATGAGCTCGATTGTACTGGCCTCGCAGCGGCAGCCGGGCAAGACGCCGGAGAAGAGCGGCAAGGGGCAGGAGAGGAACGTCGATCTGCTCATCCGCAATGGACAGCAGTACGTTCCCAACATCAGCCACGTCTTCCAGCAGGATCAGCACATGTACCTGCTCTACGAGGTCTACGATCCGGCGCGCGAGAAGGCGCAGGCGGGAGCGAAGGAGCAGCCGGGTGCGATCAATTTGATCAGTAGCCTTGAGCTGATTCAGGGCTCGACCAAGGTCTACGAGACGCCGATGGTACATGCAAAAGCGATCAACGTTGAGGGCCGCGGAGCGGTTGCGATAGAACTCGATGTGCCGCTCGCTGGCCTGAAGCCGGGCCAGTACATCTGCCAGTTGAATGTGGTGGACGATGCGGCGGGCAGCTTTGCCTTCCCGCGTTTTGCGATTCTGGTGCGTCCGCCTGTTGCGGCGGTCGAGGCGCCGGCAGCGGCTCAGCCCGCGGGCGGGGGGAACTGAGCAAGTTACTCTTCGGGCTTCTTTTCGGATATTTCGAGGGTCCGGAAGGGGCAGTGGCGGCAGTTCGAATTGCAGCAGCGGCCGCGATTGCGGTAGTAGGAAGGCTTCAGGACGACGTAGCGCCCGGCTATGAAGTACTCCGAGGGCTTCAGGCCCGAGAGGTCGTCGTCGGCGTACTGGGGATCGCTGTCCATGTGGCTAGTGTCGCACAGGGAGCGAGAGTCTCGTTACAATCGAGACATGGCACTCACGGCACAGGAACGCGCAAGCAAAATCAAAGTCATCATCTTCGACGTGGACGGTGTATTCACCGACGGAACCATCTGGCTTGTCCCGGGTGCTGCGCACGGCGGTCTCTTGGATAAGATCAAGAGCAATGACAGCAAGGACACGAGCCTCGGCGTGCAGTCCGACATCCTGATGGAAGTCAAAGGCTACGGCGCGCACGACGGTATGGGAATCTCGCTGGCCAAACTGGCAGGGCTCAAGTGCGGCATCATCACCAAGCGAATCTCTGAGACGGTGGCGACTCGCGCACGGGACTTGAAGCTCGAATACATCTACCAGGGCCAGGCCTTCAAGATGAAGCCGATCGAGGAGATCTGCGCCAAGGAAAGCATCGGGCTCGACGAGATATGCTATGTGGGCGACGACATTATCGATCTGCCGGTGATGCGCCGCTGCGGATTTGCCGTCGCGGTGGCCAATGCGCGCCCGAATGTGAAGGCCGAGGCACATTACGTGACGCCGAATCGCGGCGGCTATGGCGGCGCGCGAGATGCGATTGAATTCATCCTCGAGGCCAAGGGAATTCTGGACAAGTGCGTTGAGGACTATCTCGACGAGGGCAAGTCGATTGCGCCGTCGATGGACCTGAGCGCCAGCGGAGGCCCAAGGTGAGCAGGCGGGCCGTTGTACTGCTGAGCGGGGGGCTGGACTCGGCCACCGTGCTGGCCATTGCGCGCAGTCAGGGTTATGAGTGCTACGCGCTCTCATTTGCATACGGCCAGCGGCACGCGTGGGAGTTGGAAGCGGCTGAGCGTGTGTCGGACGCACTCGGGGCCAAAGAGCACAAGATCGCAACGATCGACCTGCGCTTCTTCGGCGGATCTGCTTTGACGGCGGAGATCGATGTGCCAAAAGGGCGCGCGCCGGATGAGATGAGCCACGGGATTCCGATTACTTATGTGCCGGCGAGGAATACGATCTTTTTGTCGTTTGCTCTGGCGTGGGCCGAGGTTCTCGACGCGCAGGACGTGTTTATCGGCGTGAATGCACTGGACTACTCGGGCTATCCGGATTGCAGGCCGGAGTATATCGAGGCCTTTGAGAAGATGGCGAACCTGGCCACGAAGGCCAGTGTCGAGGGGGTTCAGCGGCTGAAGATTCATACGCCGCTGATCGCGATGACCAAGGCGCAGATTATTGCCAAGGGGATTGAGCTGGGCGTCGATTACTCGCTTACCTCAAGCTGCTACGATCCAGGGCCCGATGGCAGGCCGTGTGGCGGGTGCGACTCGTGTCTGCTGCGCGAGAAGGGGTTCAAGGAGAACGGGATCGTGGACCCGGTAAGGGCAAGCTGTTAGCTATTAGCTTTTAGCTGCTAGCTTGTTTTGTGCGGATTCAACGGTGACGACTTTTGTAAGGATGAGCTAATAGCTAGAAGCTAGAAGCTAGAAGCTAAGAGCTGCTTTTATGTACTCCGTTAAAGAGATCTTCTATACGTTGCAGGGCGAGGGTGCGCAGACCGGGCGCGCAGCGGTGTTCTGCCGCTTTGCGGGGTGCAATCTGTGGTCGGGGCGTGAGGAAGATCGGGCTGCGGCGGTTTGCAGGTTCTGCGATACGGATTTTGTTGGGACTGCCGGACAGAGCGGTGGGAAGTTTGCTTCGGCTGAGGAATTGGCGGAGGCGATTGCGGCTTGCTGGCCTTTGGGCAAGGCAACTGCTCCGGATGTCAGTGGTGGGTTGAGTGTTGAACTATCCCAGGTCCCCAAATGCGAGGGACCTGGGGCACCCAGCGTTGTGGCTGGTTCAGAAAAGACAACCGCAGGTCCTTCGACTCCGGTCGCAGCGGCGACCTCCGCTCAGGATGACAGTGGCTTTAATGTTGATGTCAGTGGCTTGAGTAAAGTTGATGACAGTGGCGGGCAGAAGTTTGTTGTTTGTAC
The DNA here is from genome assembly GCA_903842065.1 of uncultured Acidobacteriaceae bacterium. Classification (GTDB taxonomy): domain Bacteria; phylum Acidobacteriota; class Terriglobia; order Terriglobales; family Acidobacteriaceae; genus Telmatobacter. Next base: position 41,421 of record CAIMKZ010000076.1, read on the forward strand.
GGGTGGCGAGCCGCTGTTGCAACTCGATGTCGCGCTGATTGAGGCGTTGCACGCGCGCGGGTTTGAGATCGCTGTCGAGACCAATGGCACCTGCGCAGCTCCGGCGGGACTGGATTGGGTTTGCGTGAGCCCAAAGGCGGGCGCCGATTTGAAGCAAACAAGCGGCGACGAACTCAAGCTGGTGTTTCCGCAGCAGGGGATCGAGCCGGAGCAGTTTGCAGGCTTGAGTTTTCGCTATTTCTTTTTGCAGCCGATGGATGGACCGGATCGAGAGCGAAACACCGAGCTTGCCGTGCACTATTGTCTAGAGCATACGCGGTGGCGGGTGAGCTTGCAGACGCACAAGTTGCTGGGGATCGCGTAAAAGCAGGGACTAAGGGACGGAGGGAGTCGGGAATCGTTGCCCGAGTCCACTCATCACTGTCCACTTGCTTTTGCTTTGGCTTCGGCTTCCGCCAGCCAGCCGCGGCGCAGTTTCTCCTCGGGAATGTTGGACAGATATGGCTTGATGTCGAGGACCGGCGTGCGATCGAGCATGTCTACGCCGCGAACGTAGAGGGACGCTCCGTCGCGGCGGAGTAGTTCGACGACAGTGATCGCAATCGGGTTGGGGCGCTTGGGCGAGCGGGTGGCGAAGAGTCCGTGTTCGACGCCGAGCGCATTTGGCGGGCTGGACAGAAGCGTGTAGCCCTCCGAGCGATCGAACTCCCAGAGGATGTAGAGGTGCGAGAAGCCCTCGATGTCTTTGAGCCCCTCTTCGAACTCGCGCAGGACCTCGATGACGCCTTCGGCATCGTGCTTGGCGTTCATGCCCTTTGGAATGGACGAGGTGTCGAGGTGTGGGGTGTGGACGTAGGCGATCGGTTGGGATGTAAACATAGTGGTGTTCCGCCTCGGAAGAATATCGTAACTGATGAGAGTGATTCGCGGACGAAATTGCCCGCGATAGCTATTGGATGCAAATACCACGAGGAGAGATTCGATGCGCGCAGCCGTTGTTACCGAACTTGGAAAGAGCCCCCAGTACCTTGAGTTTCCCGAACCTGTGATCGAAGCCGGCGAGCAACTGGTTCATGTGCGCGCGGCAGGGCTGCACAATCTGGTGAAGGCGCTGGCCAGGGGGGCGCATTACGCGGGCTCAAACGAGTTACCGTTTGTTGCGGGCGTGGATGGCGTCGGAACGCTGGACTCTAGCGAACGGGTCTACTTTATCTTTGCGCGCAGGCCGTGGGGCACGATTGCCGAGCGTGCTCCGGCTGAGAAGGCGCTTTGCGTGCCGCTTCCGGCAGGGATCAGTGACGTGGATGCGGCGGCGGTGGTGAATCCCGGCATGGCGGCCTGGATCAGCCTGAAGCATCGGGCGCGGGTGGCGGCAGGGGAGACGGTGGTGATTCTGGGCGCGACCGGAGTGGCCGGGAATCTCTCCATTCAGTCCGCGCGTCTGCTTGGCGCAAAGCGCATTGTGGCTGTGGGGCGCAGCGTGGAGCTGATCGATGCGGCGAGCGTGGACCGCATTATCTGCCTGAACGACGGCGAAGAGGCTGTGAGCAAGGCCCTGGCCGAGGAGGCTGCTGCCGGCATCGACGTGGTGATCGACTACATCTGGGGCAGACCGGTGGAGTTGCTGATCGATGCGCTGACAAAGCAGTTCGACCGTAACCGGACGCACCCGACGCGACTGGTGCAGATTGGCGATATGGCGGGCAAGACGATTACGCTGGCTGGCTCGACGCTGCGCAGCGTCGATTTGACGCTTATGGGCAGCGGGATCGGCTCGGCGCCGATGAAGCTGATTCTTGAGGCGGCTGCGGAGCTATTCGCGATGGTTGCCGAGGGGAAGATGCAGGTACAGACTGTAGCCGTGCCGCTGGCGGAGGTCAACGAAGCCTGGGGCCGGGTGGAGAAGGCGCGCAGGATCGTGCTGACGATTTGATCTCATCAAAATCACGTTTTGTGGAAATCTGGACACAAATGGACGTGACTGGGAACACTTTAGCCCCTTGCCGGTGTCTAAGAGAATAAGGGTGCGTCCATCCGGCAACCACCGGGGGCGTCTCTCATCCGTTCGGCGGGCTCGGATTTCAGGGCTTGGCGGGCGGAGCAACTGGCGGTGGGCACCTGTGCCGGTGCATGGCATAGGGCAGGTTGATTACGGGCCAATATTTGATTGGCGCCGGACCAGCCTGAGTTGCGGTAAGGTGGGAGAAACTGATCTGCGGACGGACCTCACCATGGGCAATCTAACCAGCGCGCTTACGTTTCAGTCCGAAGAAGCGGCTCTCGTCGCCGAGCTGAAGGCCGGCTCCGAGGAGGCGTTTGCGTGGCTCATCGAACGCTATCATCAATCGATTTACTCGCTCCTGGCGCGCACCGTCCAGGATCAGGGAGACGCTGCCGATTTAGCGCAGGAAGTATTTGTAAAGGTCTTCCGCGGGATCGGGAGTTTCCATGGGGAGTCGTCGCTGCGTACCTGGATTTACAGGATCGCGCTGCGCGAGGCCTCTAACCAGCGGCGCTGGTGGATGCGGCACTGTCAGCACGAGGTTCCGATGGACCAGCCAATTGGAGAGCAGGGTGAGGGAACTCCGATACTGCTTAGAGACACACTGGTCGATCCGGGCGTGTCACCGTATGAGCGGGCGGCGCAGGAAGAAGAACGGACGCGGGTGGAATGGGCTCTGGAGCAGGTTCCCGAGCCGTATCGCACAACGCTGATCCTGCGCGATGTAGAGGGATTCATTTACGAGGAAGTGGCTGAGATGCAGGGAGTGAATCTGGGGACAGTGAAATCGCGGCTGGTACGTGGCCGCGCGATCCTCAGACGCCTGCTTGAGGCCCCATCGTCCAGCCAGCAGCCTGTAGCAGTGGCTGGGTGAGGATGCCCTTCGGAGAGGAGGCGCAATGAACGGCTGCGATAAAATTCGTAATTCGATTTCGGATTATCTTGACGGGCGGTTGACCGGGCGCGAGATGCAGGTGATCTGCTCGCATCTGGATCGGTGCCGGGAGTGCGCGCTGGAGTACCGGCTGACGGAGGACACGCAGCGGTCGCTGGCCCGGCTTGGCCCCGTTGCTGAGCCGCCTGATATGTTGTTGCGGATTCGCGTGGCTGTGAGCCATGAACGCGCGCGCAGCCAGCGCAGGATGCTGGACGGGTTCGAACTGATGTGGAAGAACACGCTGGGCCCCTTCCTTTTGCAGGCATCCGCGGGTTTTGCCAGCGCGGTTCTGCTGCTGGGCACGGTAGTGTTTCTGGTAACCATGTTCACGCAGCCGGCGGCAGTGCAGGCCAGCAAGGACGAGCCGTTGGGCAACGCCACGGCGCCGCGTCTGCTTTATCTTTCCAGCCCCGCAGTGGGCGATCAGATCAACGCCTCGGCTACTCCGGTAGTGGTGGAGGCATATGTGAACGGCTCCGGACAGGTGTACGACTACCGGATTATCTCCGGGCCGACCGATCCGGTCACTCGCTCGGAGGTGGAGAATATGCTTCTGTTCAGTGTCTTTGAGCCGGCGCGATTCTTCGGTCAGCCGGTGCGTGGGCTGGCGGTGCTGTCGTTCTCAGGGGTTGCCGTACGCGGATAAGCGCGGCGTCCTGAGTTCACAGCCGGTATCTTTCTTTCACTTTCGTTTGACCCTGCTCCTGCGTCTAACTAGACTTACGAGCAGGGTCTTTCATTGATGACAGCTTCGAGATACTTCCGTTTTGTCTCCTTCGGTGCAGCCGCTGCTCTGCTGCTCGCCGCGTCTTTACCCGTTTCCGCGCAGTCGTCATCGAGCAGCAGCCAGTCTGGCTCCGCGCAAGGGCCGGCTTATACGCGCGAAAAGGCTCCCACGCAACTCGATCCAGCCGGCCCCACCATTTCGCTGATCAGCGCCGAGCCGGTATTTGTTATGGCCGCGTCGCTGAACGCGTGCGGCTACGACAACGGGCTGGAAGCGAGCGATCCGGTACGCGCCAAAGTGCGCGAGCAGGTTGCGCAGGCGCTGGCCAAGAGTGAAGAAGCGCGCACCAATCGCGATGCGTTCTGCCTATACGTCGCGCAGCACAATCTGACCGGCGGCCAGAAGGATATCTCGCAGTACATCTCGCTCTCGCTTTATCTGACGCCGCCGCCGGAGATGGAGGTAACGGCCGATCAGACCGAGATGCCTCCTGACGCCAACCAGGTCTTTGAAGTGCTGCCCATGCTGCGCGCTTTTGTACAGTCCGTGGACCTGCACGGCATCTGGCTGGCGACCAACCATTATTACGACGAACAGATCAGCAAGCTGCACGATCCGCTTTCGCAGATGATCGTGAACACGAACACGTATCTGAAGATTCCGGCATCGTCCTATGTAGGGCGGCGATTCATCGTCGTCATTGAGCCGATGCTTTCTCCCGCGCTGGTTAATGCGCGCGTATACGGCACGGATTACATCGTGATTCTCTCGCCGGTCGACGGAAAGATCCGGCTGACGGATGTAAAGCATACGTATCTGCATTATGTTATCGATCCACTTCTGTATGCGCGTTCGAATACCATCGAGCGTTCGAACCCGATCATCAAGGTGGTAAGCGATGCGCCGATGAACTTCCGCTACCGCTCCGATCCGGTTCCTCTGACCATCGAGTGCATGATCAAGGCGATCGAGGCGCGGACGATGGAAACGGGGATTCCTGCTTACCGGATTCCGTCCGGCGTGGATCGCTCTGCTCTTCCGCGATACGAGCGCGAGCGGCAGCAGGTAGAGCAGAAGAGGGAGGCCGTGCGCCAGGCTGCGCTGAACCACAACATGGCTCAGGGGTTTGTGCTGACGAAGTATTTCTACGATGCGATGAAGCTGTTTGAGCGCGATCCGGCCAGCCTGACCGACACTATTGGAGAGATGGTCTACAGCATGGATGTGGACGCGGAAGTGAAGCTGGCGCGCCAGATCGTATTCGACAAAGAGGCTGACGAGGACGTTCTTGAACGCAGCGCCCCGCGCAAACTTTCCGGGATGGAACTTGCCGAAGTCAGGCTCTCGCTTGGCGATACGACTCAGGCCGCGGCGATGGCACGGCAGGTGCTGGCCAAGGAGACCGACACGATACAGTCGGTCGCCGATGCCGCCCGCGCGAACTTTATTCTGGCGCGCGTGAACCTGATTACCGGCCACCCGGAGCAGGCCTATGACGAGTTTCAAAAGACCCTGACGACGAGCAAAGATCAGCGGGTACTGGCCTGGTCGCACATCTACCTGGGGCGGATGCTCGACCTCCAGTGCAAGCGCGAAGATGCGCTATCGGAGTACAAGGCGGCACTTGCTGATCGCGATGGGCGGCAGGACACGCGCCTGGCGGCCGAGCGCGGCGTGAAGAGCGCCTACGCCGTGCCGGGCCACGAAGCCTGTGAAGATGACAGCGACCTGGAAGACGAGCCCGGCGCGGATGCTCCGCCTCAGGCCGGACCAGCGAAAACAAAATAGCTGTTGCCCACTCCACCCACAGGAGCCTACAGGGTGAACGATTCATCGGGACTCAGGGAACTCGAAAAGGCGCTGGGCCATTCCTTTCAACAGCCGGAGTGGCTGGAGAGGGCGCTCACGCACCGGTCGCTTGCTCACGAGCTGGCGCAGGAGACCGGCGAGTGCGCACCGGCTTCCGGCGACAACGAGCGGCTCGAGTTTCTGGGCGACGCAGTTCTCAATCTTGCCGTCGGCGAGGCTCTCTTCGAGATGCATCCAGAGTGGAGAGAGGGTGAATTGACTCGGGTTCGGTCGCGCCTGGTGAGCCGCGAGCATATGGCGCATGTGGCTGCGGCCATCGAACTGGGCGATTATCTGAGGCTCAGCAAGGGCGAGGAGCACAGCGGCCTGCGTCGCAAGAGCACCGTGCTTTCCGACACGATGGAGGCAGTTGTTGGGGCACTTTACCTCGACGGCGGTTTCGAACCGGTTCGGAATTTCGTGCGTTCCCAGGTGATGGATGGAGAGGTGGAGCATCTGGAAGCTGAACTTCGCTCCGGAGCCGCACTGGGCAACTTCAAGTCGGCTTTGCAGGAGAAGCTTCAGGCCGAGCACGCGGGAACACCGGTCTATCGGGTCAAGAGCGAGAGCGGCCCGGCCCATCGCAGGCGGTTTCTTGTCGAAGTACGCCTGAAGAACGAAGCCGGCCAATTCAGCGAGCCGCTGGCGAGGGGAACCGGAACGACCAAGAAACATGCCGAGCAGGACGCGGCTCAACGGGCGCTTGCGAAACTGGCAACCGATGGGGCCAGTGTGGACGCCGCGCGGGCGAAAGAGTAGCGGAGCGATGATTGGATGGTCACAGCTTCGGCTTCAGATGCCCGCTCTGCCAGATGCGCTGGCATCGCTGCTGCGTACCGTGGTGGTGGCGCTGTTTGTGCTGACGTTCGTTCTTCAGCCGTTTCTGATCCCTTCAGAAAGCATGGAGCACACGCTGCTGGTGGGCGATTTTCTGTTGTTCAACAAGCAGGTTTTCGCGCAACCCGGTCCGATGAGCCGCTGGGTGCTGCCTTACCGGCCGATCCAGCGTGGAGATATCGTCGTCTTTCATCATCCCGATCCGCCTCTGCTTGTGAAGCGCGTGATCGGCCTGCCGGGTGACAGGCTGCGCATCGAGAGTGGGCGCGTGGTGATAAACGGCAATAAACTCGACGAGCCCTATGCTTCGTTTGAGCCGGCGCAGGCCAACGCCTTCCGCGACAACTTTCCAGCAGCGATATACACCGATCCCGAGGTCGATCCGGATTGGTGGCGGCTGATGCAAAGCCTGACACAACAAGGCGAGCTGGTGGTGCCTCCGGACGAGTACTTTGTGCTCGGCGATAACCGTAATCACAGCATGGACTCTCGCTTCTGGGGTCTGGTGCCGCGACAGGCCATCGTAGCGCGTCCGCTGGTGATCTACTTCTCTCTTAGGCGAGCTTCGAAGACCGATGTCGAACAGGCTCAGGATGATAGACTCGGACACAACAGGATGATTCTGAATCGGTTGGCGGAATTTGCTCGTTGGAGCCGCATCTTCCGCGTAGTGCGCTGATTATTGAGTCGGTCCGGTACGAATTCCCTAATCGAGCGACGGAAGAATGGGATCCAGACAGTCAAGAGCTGCGACGCCGGCAGCCGAACCCAAGGCCGGGACACTGGCTCCGGAAAGGGTGGAAGAGACGCCTTTCGAGGCGCTCGCCAGCATCTGTTCGGTGCTGGTTATCGGCCTTTTCATTCTCACTTTCCTGGCACAGAACTTTGTGATTCCCTCCGGCTCGATGGAGAAGACTCTGTTGATCGGCGACCACCTTGTAGTGGACCGCATCAATCTGGCTCCGCCAGCCAAGTGGATGCCTCTGGTGAGATATCGCGAGCCGAAGCATGGCGACGTAGTGGTCTTCATCAAGCCGGTGTCTGAGCCCGAACTGGACAGCGAAGGAAAGCCTCAGTACCTGTTTCTGGTCAAGCGGCTTGTGGGCGTTCCCGGAGATCGCATTCACCTGCGCAACGGCGTAGTGATTCTGAATGGAGTAGCGCAGGAGCAGCCCTACGCTCAGCCGACCACGGCAGAGAACTTCACTGAATTTCTCGACGAGTTTCCGGTGATTCCCCCGGGCGACGTTCCCGGCTCGACCGAAAGCTGGGCGGTAAGCTTCCGCCAGTATGAACACAACGGCGAACTCGTGGTTCCGCCAGGCATGTACTTCATGATGGGCGATAACCGGCATAACAGCCTGGACTCGCGCTACTGGGGCTTTGTGCCGCGCGCCAACATCGTAGGCCGCCCGCTATTCAACTACTGGTCCTTCGATACGCCGGAGTCTCAGTACGAAATGAGCGGGCTGGGCGCAAGACTGGCCTGGATGGGACACGTGGCGATACACTTCTTCACCGAGACGCGCTGGACGCGGACCTTCCACGTTGTGCACTAATCGAAGACCGGAACGAAGATGAGCGAAGAAGCGCAGGACGGCAAAACTTCAACATCGGGCGTCAAACGCATGTGGCGCGGCCGGATGCGAATCATCCTCGCTGCCATCCTGGTGCTGTTGATCGCTTTCATCGTTCCGCCGTGGATCAGCATTGGCCGCTACCAGAAGCAGATCGTTCGAATACTTTCAGACTCGGTTGGCAGGCCGGTTGAGATGTCTTCGGTGGAGATGCGCCTGCTTCCACTGCCGGGATTCATCCTCTCGAACCTGAGCATCGCCGAGGATCCTGCCTACGGGTCTGAGCCGGTGCTGCACGCCAACTCCGTGCGCGCCAACATCCGGCTGCTCTCGCTGTGGCGCGGCCGGCTTGAGATAGGCAGCATCGTTGTGGATGAGGCGAGCCTGAATGTCGTCCGCGCTGGCTCGGGCCGGTGGAACCTGGATCCACTGCTGCATAATGCCGCCAAGGCAGGCGCCAATACAGGCATGGGGCAGGTTGTACGCTTCCCATCGCTGACGGCTACGAACTCTCGAATCAACTTCAAGAATGCAGCCGAGAAACTGCCGTTCTCGCTCGTCAACACAGATCTGAGTTTTTGGCAGCAGAGTCCAACCGAGTGGCGGATACGGCTTTTAGGTCAGCCGTCGCGGACCGATTTCGCGCTTCAGCAGGGCGACACTGGAACGGTACGCATCGAGGCCAGCATGAAGCGCGCCGCTCAACTGAGCGATCTGCCCATGAATGTGGATCTCGAATGGAAAGATGCTCAACTTGGACAACTCTCGCGTCTGGTCTTCGGCTCCGATCCAGGCTGGCGTGGCGACCTGAGGGGCAATCTGCACATCGACGGGACTCCGGGAGATGCGCATCTGATCGCGCGACTGCGTGCAAGCGGTGTGCATCGCGAAGAGTTTGCGTCGCCCAATCCGCTGGACTTCGATGTGAATTGCGGTCTGTCCTATCACTATGCCGAGCGCAGAGTTGAAGGGCTCAGCTGCGATTCACCGCTTGGCAATGGGCGCATCAGGGTTACAGGCGGAGTTCCCGGAGGCGGCGATCCGGCTCACTTCACCTTCGAGCTGGACAAGATTCCGGTAGATGCGGGACTGGACATGCTGCGCACGATGCGCAGTGGCTTGGCCGCGGATCTGCTGGCAGCGGGTACCGTAAGCGGACGGATCGATTACGCTGAGCCAGCGATCTCAGAGAAGGCAAACCTGCGACCGAAACGCGGGCAGAAACGGCCTGAGATACAGCAGGCATTGAAGGGGTCGCTGACGGTCAGCGACTTCTCACTCAAGGGCGGTTCGCTCAGTCAGCCGATTACAGCCGAGAAGACTGTGCTTACAGCAGTCAGCTCCGCAACCGGAAGTCAGGGGCTTGGCGGAACAGCCAATTTCAACCTGGGCGGGTCGGAGCCGTTGAGTGTCGGCCTGATTCTCGGAGGCTCTGGCTACGAGGAGAATCTGCACGGTCAGGTGTCGATCGACCGTGTGCGGGAACTGTTGCTGAGCACAGGTTGGCAGCAGGCCGCGGCGCTCAAGGACCTGAGCGGAGATCCGCTGGCCGTTGGTATTGCTATCAAGGGACCTTGGATCGCATCGGTCGACAACGGGCTGGAAAGGGTCTCTCGCGACACTGTGCAGGGAACGGTCGCAGTACGGAACGCGCACTGGAAGTCTGAGTACCTTGCCAATGCAGTCGATATCGCTCAGGCAACGCTCAACCTGAGTTCGGCTGCGATGCGCTGGGAGCGAGTTGCGTTCGCTTACGGTCCGGTGAAGGGAACTGCCGCCGTTTCGCTCGCGCTTGGCTGCTCGCCGCTGGATTCGGAGTCGCCATATTGTGCGCCTGAGTTCAAGGTCGAGTTTGGCAGCATGGATGCGAGCGTTCTTGAGGCGGCGATTCTGGGCGCGCACGAGAAGGGTTCGGTGATCTCTAACCTCATTGGGCGGCTGCGGCCTTCTGCGCCGACAGTGTGGCCGAAGATGCGCGGGACGGTGAGCGTTGAGTCGCTGACGCTTGGCCCGGTGAAGCTAGAGAAGGCATCGTCGATGGTGGAGTTTGCCGGCGATTACGCCAATCTGACCGCGCTCAAGGGCAGGCTGCTTGGAGGCTCTGTGGATGGCAGCGGAACGGTTCGCTGGTCGCAGGGCGATTCACGTCCTCCTTCCTATGCGATCGAGGCACGCTGTGAGCGGATGAGCGCAACTCTGCTGGGACAACTGCTCGGGCAGAAGTGGTCAGGCGGGCCGATCGCAGTCGAGGGCAAGTTGGATGCGACTGGATTCACGGAGCAGGATCTGTCAGCAACCGCGAAGGGTTCGCTGCACTTTGGCTGGAGTCGAGGTACGATGGCCGCAACGCGATTCGAGTCCTGGAGCGGAGACGCGGCGATCGGCAACGGCGAGGTTACGATCGGCAAGAACGAGATCTCTTCGAGCGGGAAGAAGCAATCAGTTGAAGGTTCCGTTGCGTTCGGAGCTTCAGTGAAGGCTCAGCTTGGCGTTGCCAGGGCTCAGTAAGGCTGTTCCCAGCTTCTAGAATCAAGGTATGGTTCTTTCCACTTCCGGCACATCTGTTTCCATTCCATTTCAAGGAATCCTGTTCGACTTCGACGGGATTCTGATCTCGTCGCTGGCTTCGGCTGAGCGTTGCTGGAGCGAGTGGGCGCGAATGCGCGGCGTCGATCCTGCGCTTGCGGTGAGAACGATGCATGGTCGCAGAGCGATCGAGACGGTTGCTCTTCTTTGTCCGGATCGCGATCCCGAGGCCGAGCTGAAAAGTATTGAAGGTCTGGAGATGGAGGACAGTGAGGGGCTCACTGTTTTGCCCGGAGTGCTGCGGCTGCTTGGATCGCTGCCGCCGGAGCGGTGGACGGTGGTGACGAGTTCGACCGAGCGGCTGGCGCGGGTGCGGATGCGTGTGGGTGGCGTGCCGGAACCGGCGAGGCTGGTGACTGCGGAGTGTGTGACATGGGGCAAGCCGCATCCGGAGCCGTTTCTGGCCGGGGCGAAGCTGCTGGGCTTTGAGGCTGCCGAGTGCGTGGTGTTTGAGGACGCACCGCCGGGAATCGAGGCCGGTCGAGCGGCTGGATGCACGGTTGTGGCGACTACCTTTTCACTGCCGGCCGCGGAACTGGGTGCGGCGAACTACATCGTTGCCGACTTGACTCAGGTGACGGTTGAGCCGGGCGCGAGTGGAATGGTCCTGCGGCTTGGTCAGCTAGCCAGCTAGTCAGCACGCAGTTGCTCCCTTTGTTCCTGATCTACTTTGTGGCCTCGATCTTGCGTTTGTTGAGGTCCTGGATGGGCCGCGTGTTCATCTTGTAGATGGCTTCGAAGGTGTTGAGCTGGGAGCGGCTGATGGAGACGGGGTTTTCATAGACGAACCAGCTTACGCCCTCGGTGCAGGGAGGCGTGGTGAGTGAGCCGGAGTAGGTCCAGTAGGCGCGGTCGGTGGGGAGCAGTCCGCCCGGGTTGACCATAACGTCGATGGTCTGGGACTTGCCGGCCTGTTTGGGCAGATTCTGCCAAAGGGTGGCGAGGACGGCGTTGGGATACTGTCCCTCTTCGCTGAGCAGGACTCCGAGGACGGCGAGCTTGCCGTCGGCAGAGCGATGGACGAGATGCACCTCCATGTCAGCGTACTTGCCGCGGACGGTGTGCTCGCTGGGATGGTGGAAGTGGAACCCGACGAGGTCGTAGCGGGCGCCTGCGGCTACGATGTAGCTGCCCTTATGTACATCGACCTGGATGGTGTGGCCGTCGTTTTCGATAGTGACTCCGCCGGTGATGTAATGGAACTCGATGGGCTTGAGCTCGACGTTGATGCGGGCGTTGCGGATGTCGATGGGGGACTGTAGATCTCCCTTGGCGCAGACTTCGTAGCTGGGGTCGAGTTTGCCCCAGACGAGCGCGCCGGTCTTGCCCTGATAGGTCCAGTCGGCGTGGGACTGGGCGAAGGCTGCGGTGGAGGCGAAGAGCAGAAGGGCGATGAAGCGTGAGCGCATGGCGTACTCCCCGGGGCGGGTTTGAAGCTCAGAGAGCATTCTACGGTATGGGCAGGGCGGTTGAAGAGCTTTCGAGAAAATATCCGGTTCAAGGGTATAAACGTAAGAAAATAGTAGAGTTAAGTTGGCTCCTCTCTGCCAAGTGCCGAGATCTAAAGCTGTTGCAGGTATCTGATTCAAAACCAATAACTTACGTGGATATTCCTAGCTGAGGGGGGCAGGTCTTCAGGGGAAATTCACCCGAAGACCGCCCACTCCCTCTCCGCACAGGACCGCAGTGCCCAGCTGCCGTCATGCGCGCGTCGGCTCCACGTGGCGCCTAATTCTTATTCTGCACAAAAGCTGGAAATTATATGCAAGTGGGGCGAAAGAATTTTTTTGGGACGGGGAAGATGGTGGATGCGAGGGCATGGGGATGAGGAATCGATCGAATCCAGACAATCTCTACAGTGTGGTGCTTTGCGAGACGGTGACGAATCGCTTCATCGATAATCGGAAGGAATGACATCAGGGAGGAATACCAGTGAGTTTTTCAGCAGCGTTGCTTGAAGTGCTAAAGATGGACGGCGTGGTGGCAATTGCCACTCTGGGCCCGGACGGGCCGCATATGGTGAATACCTGGAACAGCTACGTGCATGCTGATGACGATGGCCGTTTGTTCATCCCGGCGGGGAACTATCGCAAAACCGAGGCCAACATTACATTCAACAACCAGGTTCTTGTGACTTTGGGTAGCAGCAGGGTGCAGGGATCGCATGGTCCGGGGACCGGCTTTCTGCTTAAAGGCAAGGCTTCCTTTTTGACGGAAGGCGCGGAGTGCGATGCCATGAAATCGAGATTCCGCTGGGCACGGGCGGTTTTATGCATCACGGTCGATTCCGCAACGCAGACGATTTAGTTCTGGCCGGTTCCACAATTGGCCGGTTGAGAGTCGATCTTTCCCAGGTCCCCAAGTGCGAGGAACCTGGGGCACCCAGAGTTGTGGTGGGTTGAGAGATTGAGCGGGTTATTGGGAGCAATAAAAGAGGGGCAGCGCCTGTTGGCGCTGCCCCTTTGTTTGCTTAGTTGTTTGAGCTGCTTTGCTACTTAGCCTGAGCGGCGAGCGCGGCTGCCTTGTCGGTGGCTTCCCATGTGAAGTCCGGCTCGGTCCGGCCGAAGTGGCCGTAGGCCGCGGTCTGTCGGTAGATGGGGCGGCGGAGGTTGAGGCTCTCGATGATGCCCTTGGGCTTGAGCGAGAAGTTCTTGCGGACCAGCTCGGTGAGCTTGGCTTCGCTGATCTTTCCGGTGCCGAAGGTTTCTACGAGGACGCTGACGGGATCGGCGACGCCGATGGCATAGGCCAGCTCGACTTCAGCCTTGTCGGCCAGACCTGCCGCGACGATGTTTTTGGCGATGTAGCGCGCCATGTAAGCTGCGGAACGATCGACCTTTGACGGGTCCTTGCCGGAGAATGCGCCGCCGCCGTGACGGCCCATGCCACCGTAGGTGTCGACGATGATCTTGCGGCCGGTGAGACCGGTGTCTCCCATGGGACCGCCGATGACGAAGCGGCCGGTGGGATTGATGTGGTACTTGGTGTTGGCGTCGAGCAGGTTGGCGGGCAGGACGGCTTGGATGACGTGCTTGAGGATGTCGGCGTGCAACTCGTCGTTGGAGATGGACTCGGCGTGCTGGGAGCTGATGACGACAGCGTCGATGCGCGCAGGCTTGCCGTTCTCATCATATTCAACAGTCACCTGGCTCTTGCCGTCGGGCCGCAGATAGGAGAGCTTGCCGGACTTGCGGACGGTCGAGAGCTGGCGGGTGAGCTTGTGGGCGAGCGAGATCGGGGCTGGCATCAGCTCGGGGGTCTCGTTCGAGGCATAGCCGAACATCATGCCCTGATCGCCTGCGCCGCCGGTATCGACGCCCTGTGCGATGTCGGGCGACTGGCGGTTGATGGAGGAGATGACCGAGCAGGTGTTGGAGTCGAAGCCGTAGAGTGCGTTGTCGTAGCCGATGGAGGCGATGACGCCGCGCACGAGGGACTGGAAGTCGACGTAGGCCTCGGTGGTGATTTCGCCAGCGACGACAACGAGTCCGGTGCAGGTCAGCGTCTCGGCGGCAACGCGGCTCATGGGGTCTTTCTCGAGGCAGGCGTCGAGAATGGCGTCGGATACCTGGTCGGCGATCTTATCGGGATGGCCTTCGGTTACCGATTCGGAAGTGAAAAGAAAACGGTCGCTCAAGTTGAAAAACTCCTTCCCATAGATGGGAAATTGGCTACACAGTCAATGCTCTCAATATGTTAAATGGAGCACGGGGGGCTGGGCAAAGGAATACAGGGAAGAGGGAATAGGGACGGGAGAACGGGGAGAAGCAGGGTGCGAATGGAGGAGCGCATCCGGGTGGCTAGCCAAGGTGGAGGAGTTTGAGGGCCGCTTGCCAGAGGTGCGAGCACCATGCCTCAAAGGAATAGATGGTGGGCCAGGGCATGATGGAGTGCCACCATCCTGCGCGGAAGCCGTAGTAGCGGGCGGTGAAGAATGCTCCGGAGACGATGAGCAGCAGCAGTAGCAGGACGCCTGCCCAGCGGAGCCTCATCTCAGCGGCTTCGCGGCGGAGTATGCGTGCGCGTCCGACGTTGGAGGCGAAGGCGGTCCAGTTGCGGTCGTCGTCGTTGGAGAGGCCAGAGGCGTTGCATGCTTTGGTAAAACGGGCGAGCCAGTCGTCTTGATCGAGGCCGACAGCGCCGACGTAGCCGCGGACGATGCCTTTGCTGAGTATGCCACCGGGGAGAAGACGAAAACGATCCTGCTCGAGCGCCAGCAGGTGACGCGGGCTGATCTTGGTCTTGGCCGTGATATCTTCAAGCGCGATGCCGCGGGAGAGCCGCTCCATGCGCAGGTCTTCACCAAAACTACTCATTAGGCAGGCCCCGGAAACGTGCAATAGCCAGGCAAGTGGAATTGCATCTTCAAGATAAACCTGCCAGTTTGCAGAGTCAAAAAGAAATTGGCCGCATTGCCGGTATGAAGTGCCGGAACAGTAGCTGGTCCAGACATGGAGTTGCGGATGGCTGCTGTTACCCTTGAATGAGGGCCAGGGAATCCGGATTGGCCGCCGAAACCGGGAGTGCGATGAACAAGCTCATCTTAGCCAATCTGCTGCACAGGCCTGTGCGATCGATTATCAGCATTCTGGCCGTGGCCATTGAAGTGGTCATGATTTTGTCGATCGTGGGCATTTTCATGGGGATGCTGAACGACCAGAAGGCGCGGACGAACGGGATCGGCGCGGACCTTCTTTTGCGACCCTCGAATGCGAGCTACATGAATGGTGTGGGCGGAGCGCCCATGCCGATCAAGAACATTGAAGCGATTCGGCGACTGCCGCACGTGGCAGCGGCCTCACCGGTGATCCAAAACCTCTCCACGGCTGGCAAGGTCGAGGTTCTGTACGGGATTGAGTACCAGAGCTTCAATTCCCTGAAGCCGTTCGTGTTTCTGTCGGGCAGTCCGTTCCAGGGGCCTTACGACGTGATCGTGGACGATGTATTTGCCGGGTCGGACGGGGGCTATCATGTGGGCGACTCGATTCCGATCATGAAACAAAACTTTCGCATCTCGGGGATTGTGGAGCACGGCAAGGGCGGGCGGAAACTGGTGCCGATTGAGACGATGGGCACGATGATGGGCGCCGATGGTAAGTCTTCGGTTTTTTACATCAAGTGCGACAACTCTGCGAACGCGGATGCGGTGATGGCGGAGATCCATGGCACCAGGGGGTTGGAAGATACGCAGATACAAACCATGGACGAGTGGCTTTCAATGATGACACCGGAGAAGCTTCCCGGGTTCAACATCTCTTTGAACGTGGTGACAGGGATCGCGGTGGTTGTGGGCTTTCTGGTTATCTTCCAGTCGATGTACACGGCGGTTCTGGAGCGGACGCGGGAGATCGGGATTCTGAAGTCGATGGGCGCGTCGAAGGTCACGATCGTGAGCATGGTACTGCGCGAGAGCGGACTGATGGCGTTGGCCGGGGTAGCGGTGGGGATGCTGGGCGCAGTGGGTATACGTATTTTGCTGGCGCATGCATTTCCGACGCTTTCGGTTGAGATTCCAGGGGTATGGCTGGTGCGCGGCGCCCTGATCGCGTTTGCGGGAGCGATCTTAGGAGCGCTGTATCCGGCGTGGATCGCGGCGCGGAAGGATCCTATCGACGCGCTGGCTTACGAGTAGCAAGCTAGCAAGTCAGCTGGCCAGCGGGTCGGCGATACTGGTTGTGCATGAGCGCGACTGATAACAAGACAACTGAGTTGGTGGGGATCGATGCGATTCGCGCGGCAGCGCGGCGGATCGCGGGGATCGCTGTGCGTACGCCGCTGGTGAAGGCGCCGTTTGCATGTCTGGCGGATCGCGGCAGCGGGCGGGAGATATGGCTCAAGGCCGAGAGCTTGCAGCCGATCGGTGCGTTCAAGATTCGCGGCGCGGCGAACAAGATTCTGCAACTGAAGCCGGAAGAGCTGGCGCGGGGCGTGATTACCTACTCGAGCGGCAACCACGCGCAGGGCGTGGCTTATGTGGCGCGCGAGGTGGGCGCGAAGGCGGTGATTGTGATGCCGTCGAACGCACCGGCGATCAAGCGCGCGTCAACGCTGGCCATGGGCGCGGAGATTGTGGACGTGGGCGTGGCTTCAAGCGAACGTCATGCGATGGCGGACAAGCTGATCAAAGAGCACGGATACGCTGTTGTGCCGCCTTACGACGACGATGAAATTATCGCCGGGCAGGGAACGTGCGGGCTGGAGATCGTTGAGGACTTGCCGGATGTGGATCTGGTGGTGACTCCGATCTCAGGCGGCGGGCTGCTGGGGGGCGTATCTGCGGCGGTGAAGCAGTTAAGGCCGCAGGCGAAGGTGTTTGGGGCCGAGCCGGAGCTGGCCGGGGATGCGACGGAGAGCTACCGCACGGGAAAGATCGTTACATGGGATGCGGAAGCGGTGAGCCGCACACTGGCCGATGGGCTGCGGACGCAGAGCGTGGGCGAGAGGAACTTCCGGCATCTGAAGGCCTTTGTGGATGGAATGGTGACGGTGACGGAAGGCGAGATTCGCGCTGCGATGCGGGCGATTGTGGCAACGACAAGATTGGTTCCGGAGCCGAGTGGAGCGGTGGCTGTGGCGGCGCTGCTGTTTCATGGCGACGAGCTGCCGCCGTACCGGAAGGCCGTGGCGGTGGTGAGCGGGGGAAATGTGGACCCGGGGCTGCTGGCAGAAGTTTTGAAAGACAGGGACTGAGGGACTTGGGACTCAGAGATCTGTGCTTACTTGGGCCTTAGTGGTGCGTCGGTTGGAGTGGGAGTCGATTGAGATGAGGCAGAAGACGGTGATTCGATGGATGTGCTTCGTGGCGGTGGTCTGCGTCGCGTTGACGGCAGGGGCGCAGAAGCCGAAGAAGGACGAGACTGTAAAGCCGATGGCGGGGCCGCGGGCTACGGCTCTTGCCGTTACCACGCTGAATGTTTCGGCGAATGGTGACGCTGCGCGTGTGGGCAAGGTGCAGATAGGCCGGGAGATGGTGGTGGCCGGCAGGAGCGGGGAATGGCTTAAGGTCTATGCCAATACCGACATAGCGGAGATGCAGGATGACCGCGATGAGCCGATGGTAGGCGAGGATTCGACGCCGCCGCCGATCTCGGGCTGGGTTCGGGCCAAGGGGATCGTGGTGGAGGATACGGCGAACGGCGACCAGATCGTGATGGGCACAGCGGCGAACGAGGAGGCATTGGCATCTGACCCGCGTGGGCCGGTGAACGCGGCGGCGGCGGCGAGGCTGCTCTACCGGCGGGTGATGGAGATGTTCCCGAACTCGCCTCTGGCTCCGGAGGCGGCGTGGCGTTCGGCCGACATTCAGTGGCAGATTGAGAAGTCAGACAACGCGACGCTGGCTTCGAACCGTGAGCGCGATCCTAGTCTGCGGCCGGAGATGAAGGACAGCGAACTGAAGAAGGTGATCAAGCAATATCCGCGGACGCGGTGGGCGGCGCTTGCTGCCTTCGACCTGATCGACGCGAAGCTGTGCGGGCAGTGGGAGGGCAGGACAGAGTGTCCGGCGAAGGAGTCAGACGTCTACCTGAAATACGCCGAGGATTATCCTGACGGTCCGCGTACGGCTAGGGCGCTGTACGAGGCGGCTTACAGGCTGGCGGTGCTTACCAACATGTACCAGGGAGAAAACAACGAGGGGAAGAGCCGCGATGCGCATCAGCGGGCGAGCGAGATAGCGGCCCGTCTGCGGACGCGGTTTGCCGATTCTGAGTACAGCTGGCGAGCCGGTTCTCTGGTCTACAAGCTCGATCAGGGCGTGCCTGTGTACGGGATCGACCTGAATTAGGACAAGGGCCTTGCGGCGGGTTATTCTCGTAGATGAGGCGCCGAATACTGCGTTTTCATCCTGGAATCAAATACGCGGAGTAGATTGCGTAAGTATCGGTGCGCCATACCCCTGGGCGCGGCATCCGCAGGCGCGGGCAGAGACAACGCAGCCAGTCCGGTACGCCTGTCCAGTAGATAGCAGCCACGAATTTTCAGCGGTTCGGGAGGATGAGTGAATCCCTATTTCATGTCGGTATTGTTGGGCATTGTGGAAGGCCTGACGGAGTTTCTGCCCGTAAGTTCGACGGCGCATCTGCGCATCAGCGAGGCGCTGCTGCATGTACCGTTGAGTCCGGCGGCGTGCCAGGTGGGCGATACGCTGTGTTTGCAGGATGTTTCGTACTGGGCGATGTACACGATCGTGATCCAGGCGGGCGCGATTCTGGCGCTGTGCCTGCTTTTCCTGAGCAGGATTCTAGGCTTTGTGCGCACGTTCCCACGCGGGGAAGAGGGCAACAGTTCGTGGTGGAATCACCCGATCACGATAACCGCAGTGGCTTTTGTGGTGACGGCCGTGCTGTCGCTCGGAGCACATAAGTGGAGCGAGAAGAATCTTGGCAGCCTGAACGCGATGGCTCTGGCGCTGGTGGTTGGTGGCGTGATCATGTGGATGGTGGACGTGTGGGCGGATCGGAGAGAACCCGGCACCGAGCATGTGGAACAGATGAATATACTACAGGGCATCTGGATCGGTTTCTGCCAGACGGCCTCGGCGGTGTTTCCCGGGATGTCGCGCTCGATGTCGACGATCGCGGCCGGGCAGCTGACCGGGCTTGACCGGCCAACGGCTCTCGAGTTCAGCTTTCTGGTTTCGATTCCGACGATGATCGCGGCAACGGGCTGGGATCTGGTCAAGGAAGTCCACCACAAGGCCGGCGAGGCTTCGGCGCAGGTAGAGATGAACCAGGACCGGTGGCTGATTCTGCTTATCGGCTTTGTTGTCTCGTTTCTGGTGGCGCTGGGCGTGGTGGAGTGGTTCCTTGCCTGGGTGCGCCGTCGCGGTTTCACGATCTTCGCTGTGTACCGGATACTGCTGGGCCTTGTGCTATTGATCTGGGGCTCAAAGATCATCGGGTAGCAGGTAAGCAAGTTGACCAGAGGATTCAGGCGGGGGTGGACAGTATGGTTCCCCCCGCTTTGTTTTGCCTGGAAGCGGGCTCAGGGGCCGAGATAATTAGAAATGCTCTGGGACTCGCCTGCCTGCGACCGTCCGCTGGAGGCGGCAATGTGCGCCCCGGGACACTGCGCAAGCGGAGACGCCCTGCCATGAAACCGATCACGATAGTCCTCGCGCCTACTCGCAGCCGCGCAGCGAACATCTTTCTGGGGATGGTGCTGCTGCTCGTCTCGGTTCTGCTGTTTTTAGCACTGGCGACCTACCATGCCTCCGATCCCTCACTGAATACAGCCTCTGCTGTGGCGGGCCCGCGCGCGATTGAGAACTGGGCGGGCGTCTTCGGGGCGTATCTGAGCGATCTGATGTTACAGGCGTTTGGCGTGGCCGCGTTTTTTCTGCCGTTGTGGATGGCGCGGATCGGCTGGACGTGGATGCGCTCGCGGCCAAGCGGCTCGGCGTGGCTGAGCTGGACCGGGATTCTGCTAACGCTGGTGTTTGTGCCCACCGTGGTTGCTCTGATGCCATGGCGCTGGCTGTGGATGCACCAGGTGGCGGCCGAGGGAGTGGTCGGCAGGCTGATGTCCGCGATGCTGGTGGCTTACCTGAATGTGCAGGGCTCGTGGATTGTGGCGGCTGTGCTGTCTTTTGTGGGCATCTACTTTGCGCTGGCCATCAGCTTCGGGGCAATCTGGGAGTCGATTGAGTATCGCTGGCAGCGTGTGATGAACCTGCTGGATCGGTGGCGGAACTGGCGTGAGGAGCGGGCCGAACTGCAGGCCGAGCAGTACGTGGAGCACGGCGCGGCGTTCCGTGAAGAAGAAGAGTTGCATCCGCTGTCGGGTTCAGGTCTGGTGGAAGAGAAGCCGAAGGGGCGGTGGTTTGCCCGTTGGTTCCGGGGCAGGAAGGCCGCGGATGTCGATCCGATCGAGGATGTGCCTGCCTTCCGGCGCGCGCCGATCGAATACGGAGGCGGCGAGTCCGCTGCGATCATGTCGCGACAAACGGCAAGGCCCGCCTGGACTCCCGCGGAGCCTGCGCGGCGAGAGGTTGAGACAGTTGCTATGCCGGCCGCGGTTTCAGCAGCAGAGCTTACGCCGGCAGAACGCGTGGAAGACTGGCTGATGGGCAGGGAACCAGTGGAAGCCCCGCGCGCGATTGAGCCGGAACCTATGCCAGAGCCAGTGCCCATGGCTGAACCGGTTCGCGCGGCAGCGCCGGCTCCGGCGAAGCAGCGGACCGGAATCGAGATCAACGAGCGGGCCGACGCCGAGGTGCGCACAAAAACTGTGGCGGCGAAGAACGTGAGCGGATTCCGTTTGCCGCCGAGTACGCTGCTGACCGAGGGCGAGGGGCCGCAGGCCGTTCGCGAAGAGGCTCTGCGCGACGAGGCGCGGGTGCTGGTGGAGAAGTGCTCCGAGTTCGGCGTACACGGGCAGGTGGTGCAGATCAACCCCGGTCCGATGGTGACTACCTACGAGTTCAAGCCGGATGCGGGCGTGAAGTACTCGCGGGTGACGAGCCTGGGCGACGATCTGTGCCTGGCGATGCGAGCCGAGAGCATTCTGATTGAAAGAATGCCGGGCAAGAATACGGTAGGCATCCAGGTTCCGAACTACGAGCGCGAGACGATTCACCTGCGCGACGTAATAGAGAGCGAGACGTTCATCAAAGCCAAGTCGCGGCTGACGCTGGCCATGGGCAAGGATATTAACGGGCGCATTGTGACGGCGGATCTGTCGACGATGCCGCATGTGCTGATCGCGGGTTCGACGGGCTCGGGCAAGTCGGTGGCGATCAACGCCATGATCATGAGCCTGCTCTACCGCACGACGCCGAGCCAGGTGCGCTTGATTCTTGTGGACCCCAAGCGCGTGGAACTTGGCATGTACGAGGGGATTCCTCACCTGTTCACGCCGATCATCACTGAGCCCAAGCTGGCCGCGAACGCGCTGCGCAACGCGGTGCGGGAGATGGAGCGGCGGCTGAGGCTGCTGGCATCGAGAAGCGTGCGCAACATCGACCAGTACAACAAATTGTTCGAGAGCTCCGCGCCTTCACTCTTTGGACCGGAGGATGGGCAGGAAGAAGAGAGTCCTCTGCCGTTCATCGTGATCATCATCGACGAGCTGGCAGACTTGATGATGCTGGACCGGTCGAACGTCGAGGAGAGCATCACACGGCTTGCGCAGATGGCGCGCGCGGTGGGGATACATCTGATTCTGGCTACGCAGCGGCCGAGCGTGGACGTGATTACTGGGCTGATCAAGGCCAACGTGCCGACGCGGATCAGCTTCCGACTGGCGACGAAGGTGGATTCGCGCACGATTCTGGACACGAACGGGGCCGAGGCGCTGCTGGGACGCGGCGATTTACTGTTTCTGCCGCCGGGGACGAGCCGGCTGATGCGTCTGCATGCGCCGTATGTAAGCGAGAAGGAGACGGCGGCGGTGGTGGGCTTCTGGAAGGAGCAGGGCGCGGCCGAGTACGTCCAAGGTTTCCTTGAATCACCGAAGGAAGAGGCTGGCGCAGTAGAGGGTTCGAACGGAGAGAACAGCGACGATCCGATGATGGACGACGCGATACGGCTGGTCTTTGAGTTCGGCAAGGCGTCGACGTCTCTGTTGCAGCGGCGGCTGAGGATTGGATATGGCCGCGCGGCGCACCTGATCGATTTGATGGAGCAGGACGGGCTGGTTGGTCCGGCCGACGGCTCGCGGCCCCGCGAGCTGCTGAAGGCGCCGGGATGGCTGCATGAGATTCCGGCGGTGAATGAGTAAGAGCAGCCTCTAGCTGCCAGCTCTTGGCTTTCAGCTTGTTTCTTGGAGGGCATAGGGTTATGCGCCCCACCCTGACGACTAAGTGTGTCGTTAGGGTGGGGCGCATATATTTTGGGGTTGAGATTCTGGGTGAGGGTCGAGCTTAGCTAGTTTGCCGGTTTTGCGGGTTGGGCGGCGGGTGCGGGCGGCGGCGGGGGCTCTATGCCGCGGGCGCGCAGAGCGCGATCGATAGAGGCCCAGAGCTGCGAAGCGGGTACAGCGCCGCCGATTCGCTCGCCATCGACCCAGAGGTTTGGAGTGCCGGAGATGCCGAGCGACTCGCCCTCGGTCATGGAGGCGCGGATACGGGTCTGGTCCTGCTTGGCGAGGCAGGCGTCGAGGGCGGCTGCGTCGAGTTTGGCGATGGTTGCATGCTGGCGGGCGATGCGGTCCAGAGCGGCTGCGCTCTTTGCCGGATCACGGTCGGGGCCGGTGACTTCCTCACCGTGGGCGTGGAGGTAGTCAACGTAGGCCCAGTAGACGGGTGTGCTCTGGGAGGCGATGCAGTTGGCATCGACGGCGGCGCGCATGGCCCAGGGATGGATCTCGGTAAGCGGGAAGTCCTTGTAGATAACCCGGACTAGGCCCTTGTAGTGGTCGGCGGTGGTGGGGAAGAGCTCCTCGTGCATGCGGCCGCAGTATGGGCACTCGAGATCGTCGTAATTGATGATGGTGACGGGCGCGTTCTCGGGTCCGCGGATGGGGCGGCCTGCGAGGTCGATGGAGTCGCCGGGAGTGTGGGTGAGGTCGAGGGTGTCGAGGCGGGCGAGCTTGGAGTTATCGGTGGTGATCAGGAAAGAGAGCTTCTGGCTCATGCCGGCGCGGGAGATGGTAACGGGCAGATTCTGGTAGCCGTTAATGTCGCTTGGCGTACGCTCACCGATGGCGAGATCGACGTCGGGTGGCAGGTCGTACTGCGAGCGGATGAGCACCTCGATGCGGCGGTTGAGAGCGGCGCTGGGGCCGGGAGGCGGCGTCTGCGCGCGGCAGCCGATGACGAGAGCAAGCAAGATGAATGAAGCCAGATAGCGACGAAGGGACAAGGCGGTTTCCTCTCTTGGCAAGGATAACGCACGGGGGACTGAGGGACTTGGGGATTAGTTGGATTCGGGGGCGGGGGTGTTGATGGCCTGGCTGGCGAGTTCTTCTTCAATGCACTGGTTTGCTCCGGAGCGGGCGAACTCGGCTGCGACGCGGATGCCGTTGTAGATGGCGCGGTCGTTTGAGGAGCCGTGTCCAATGACGCAGACGCCGCGGACGCCGAGCAGGGGTGCGCCGCCGTATTCGGTGTAGTCGAGGCGGCGGCGGAAGTCGTTGAACGCCTTGCGGGCGAGCAGCGCGCCTACCTTGGCCTTGATGGTTCTGGTGAGGGACTCGCGGAGCACGTCGCGGACGAAGCGGGCCACGCCCTCGCTGGTCTTGAGGGCGACGTTGCCAACGAAGCCGTCGCAGACGATGACGTCGGCGTTGCCGTTGTAGATGTCGCGTCCCTCTACGTTGCCGATGAAGTTGAAGGGCAGCTGCTTGAGGAGGGCGAAGGCCTCGTGAGTGAGGTCGTTGCCTTTTGATTCTTCTTCGCCGATGGAGAGCAGTCCGACGCGGGGGCTATCGATCTTGAGAACGCTGCGTGCGTAGACCTCTCCCATGACGGCGAATTGTGCGAGGTTGCGGGCTTTGCAGTCGACGGTAGCGCCGACGTCGAGCAGGACGCAGGGGTTGCCCTTGGTGGTTGGCATGGGAGTGGCGAGAGCCGGGCGATCGACGCCGGGCAGTCCGCCGAGAACCATCTTTGCCGAGGCCATGGCCGCACCGGTGTTTCCGGCGGTAAAGAAGCCGCCGCAGACGCCTTCGCGAACAAGCTTGAGGCCGACGCGGATGGAGGAGTCTTTCTTGGAACGGACTGCCGTAGCAGCCTTCTCATCCATGGCGATGCGCTCGGTAGCGTTGTGAATGACGATGGGCAGGCGTCCGGCGCCGGGGTGCTTCAGGAGAAGCGCACGCAACTCCTCCTCCGGGCCCACTAGATGGACTCGGACGGGGAGAGAACGGCACGCCATGATAGCGCCCCGGATCTCTGGATCCGGAGCCTGGTCAGTGCCTACGGCGTCTAACGCTACGTCTGTGAGCATGGGTTGAACCGGAGTAATTGCCCGGGGCTACTTCTCGGCTTCCTTAACGTCGAGAACGGCGCGACCCTTGTATGCACCGCACTTGGGGCAGGCGCGATGGGGGAGCTTCTTCTCATGGCAGCTGGGGCACTCGGAGACGCCAACAGCGGTGAGGAAGTCGTGGGCACGGCGGGTGGCAGTACGGCGCGTGGAGTGGCGCCTCTTCGGATTCGGCATGGTAGATCCCTCTCAGTTAAACTTCCCGGAGCAAAATCTGCCGCGACGCGCGATGGCGGGTGGCACAGTACACGGGAAGCGGATTTCTCAGGACTTGACCTGGCCTCGCAAACCAGACAGCGCCGCCCAGCGGGGGTCGTTAGGACCCACATCGCAACCGCAAGCCTGCTGATTTCGGTTTGCGCCGCATCGCGGGCAAAGTCCTTTGCAATCGGGCTTGCATAGAATCCGGGCGGGCAGGGCCAATAAAACCTGCTCGCGCAGAACATCCTCAAGCGCAAGACTGTCTTTATGATAATAACCGATTTCGGTCTCTGGTGCGGTGATAGAACGCTCGGCGGGACCCGGGTCGGCACCGATGGGGCGGAAGATAAGGTCGTAGTCGCCTTCGAGTGGCATCTCGACAGGCTCGACGCAGCGGGCGCAGGGGAGGACGAATCTGCTGGAGTAACGACCGCGGAGGCGGACGTCGGCGACGATATCCTTGGGGCCGCGGTGCTCATGAATGACTTCTGCACAGCCTGAGGCGGCCAGAGGACCGGCTTGTGTGGCCTCTTCTCCAAAGTCGATGGCGCCCGGGGCGAGGGCTAGGTCGTAGTCGATAGGCTCTTTTTCGAGGTCGACGATGCGGAATTCCATAAAGAGAGATTACACCCGGCGGCGGTGGAGAAATCGGGACGGAATAGGCGCGGGTGGTTAGGTGGTTAAGTGGTTAGGTGGCCAGGTGTTGCCGGATCAGGGCATTGTGGACGATTCTGGATTCATGGCAGATGAAGTGGGAGTTGGGGAAGGTGGAGTGGTCTTTCGAGTGGCGAATGCAGCCGATGGGCCACGACTGATCGAGATGATCAACGCGGCGTTCCAGATCGAGGCGTTCGTAGGCGGGACGCGGACCGACGCGGAGCGGCTGGCGCGAAGTATGGAAACGGGCGAGATTCTGCTGGCCGAGGACGGTGCGGGCAGGATGCTGGGCTCGGTGTACATGGAGCGCAAAGGCCGGCGGGGTTTTCTGGGGATGCTGGCGGTAGACCCGGCCGAGCAGCGGCGGGGAGTGGCGCGGATGCTGCTGGAGGAGGCCGAGAGGCGGCTCCGGGCCGAGGGGCTGGAGGCCGCGGACATCATGGTTCTGAACCTGCGGCCGGAATTGCTGCCGGTGTACGAGCGGATGGGCTACGAGGTACAGGGAAGGAAAGAAGTGAAGCTGGGCCGGCCGCTCAAAGACGGGTTGGAGTGCTGGGGACTGGTGATGAGCAAGAAACTAGACGCAGCGAGTTGAGGATTAGATAGTTGGTGGCCTGATCCATCTATCTTCTTT
This sequence comes from uncultured Acidobacteriaceae bacterium, assembly GCA_903842065.1. Lineage (GTDB taxonomy): Bacteria > Acidobacteriota > Terriglobia > Terriglobales > Acidobacteriaceae > Telmatobacter. The sequence goes on from CAIMKZ010000076.1 coordinate 67,355, forward strand.
TTGAACGAGACCGCGGATTGCAGCAGTGGAGGGAGTTCGCTTTGGATGCAACAGAGAGTTTGGCCGTTGTCCGGGCCTGGCGCAAAGCGAAACGAGCTGAGTTGCTGAAAGCGCGTTCCGGGCTTATGCCCGAGACATACCAGAAATACAGCCGTAAGGTAAACCAATGCCTGATCGACAACGTGCGCGATTTATGCTCAGGTACGGTTGGCCTGTATTGGCCGTTTCGCGGCGAAATCGATCTACTGCCATTTGCCAACAAGGTCTATGAGTGGGGTGGATCGATAGCGCTGCCCGTTGTCGTGGGCAAAGGTCAGCCCCTTGAATTTCGCCGTTGGAAAGTAGGCGATGATCTGCAAGAGGGTGTGCTGGGCATTCCCTTTCCAGCGCATGGCGCAAAGGTTGAGCCCTCAACATTTGTAATTCCGGTGGTCGCCTTCGATCGAGAATTTTTCAGACTGGGCTATGGTGCCGGGTACTACGACCGAACGCTGGGTGTTGCGCCCCATCGGCCGACCGCTATTGGAGTCGGCTTTGAACTCTCCAGGGTAGAAACCATCTACCCACAGGCACACGACGTCCCGATGGACATGATCGTAACCGAACTTGGATTACAGCGCCGGTCATAGGACACGCCGGAGAGAGTCCGCGAACGTCAGAACTATGATTCCAGCAGTCAAAAACTGCTGATACCTGTGGCCTGCCCGATTCTTTGTACCAGTAGCGGTGATAGGGTAGCGCAGATCTGGACGGGGTCTGGACTGAAATCCTGGTGGCGGAGGACGGGATCGAACCGTCGACCTTGGGGTTATGAATCCCACGCTCTAACCATCTGAGCTACTCCGCCGGGAGTGAAGGACACGCGAACCTGGGGATGGAACACAAGGCGATTCGCGAGGTGCTGCTCTCTCGATGATAAGGGTCGTTGGACCCTGAGGTCAAACCCGCGAATGGGCGCGGGCGGCGAGCAGGGCTGGTCTTGTAAACTCGGCTGCATGAGCAGATTGCGGATTGCCGGAGTGATCCCTGCGCGGCTCCATTCGACGCGGTTGGCGCGCAAGGTTCTGCGCGAGATCGCGGGCAGGCCGATGGTGGAATGGGTTTGGCGCGCGGCGCAGTCGAGCGGAAGGATGGACTCGGTTCTGGTGGCGACCGACGCCGAGGAAGTGGCCGCGGTTTGCCGCGCTCGCGGGATTCCGGTAGTGATGACTTCTCCGGATTGCGCCAGCGGATCGGATCGGGTGAGAGAAGTAGCTCGCCAGGTCGAGGCCGATATCTACGTCAACGTCCAGGGCGACGAGCCGACGCTGACTGCGGAGTTCTTTACGCCGCTGCTGGACTTGTTCGAGCGGCCTGAAGTTGATGTTGCGACGCTGGCGGTGAAGTGCGCGCCGGAAGATGTCGCTAATCCGAACGCGGTGAAGCTGGTGACTGCGATGGATGGACGCGCGCTCTACTTCTCGCGGGCGACGATTCCGTTCGACCGCGATGGATCGGGGTTCGCGGGCTACAAGAAGCATCTCGGCATCTACGCGTACCGGAAGGCGGCGCTGGAACGGTTTGCGGCGCTTGAGCCTTCGCCGCTTGAGCGGCTGGAGAAGCTGGAGCAGTTGCGGATGCTTGAGAACGGCATCGCGATCTACGTTGCCGATGCGCCGCGAGACACGATCGGAGTCGATACGGAAGAGGATCTGAAGCGGGCTGAAGAGGCGATGAATCAGCTTCTAGCTGCCAGCTCCTAGCTTCCAGCTTGGTTGTGCGCTTGCCGGCGGAATGTGCTGTGATCGGGATTCCGAATTGGGCGCAAGATCCGGAGTGCGCGATTGGGACGTTTGCGCGACGATGAGATTGCCATGATGAAGCGGACGAATCCACCCATTGACTCAGAGATTGCATGGAAACAGGTTGCGGCGCGCGACGGTTCGGCGCGGTTCTTCTACGGCGTAACGACGACCGGAGTTTTCTGCCGGCCGAGTTGCGCGAGCCGCAGACCGTTGCGGGCGAACGTGCGGTTCTTCGCGACTGTAGATGAGGCGAAGGCTGCGGGATTTCGGCCTTGTCTGCGTTGCCGGCCGATTGCATCGAGCAGTCCTTTGAAGCTGGTTCGTGAGCACATCGAGCGGAATTACGAGCGCGCGATTCCGCTTGCCGAGCTTGGACGAATCGCCGGTTTAAGCCCTTTTACTGTGCAGCGACTCTTCAAGCAGACGATGGGAGCCAGTCCGCTTGAGTACCAGAGATCGCTTCGCGCGGGTGCGCTTCGAGCTTCTCTTAAAAGGAAGGTTTCCGTGACAGATGCTTTTTATGAAGCCGGGTTCGGCTCTTCAAGCCGTGGGTATGATGGTGCGGCGCTGGGAATGACACCGGCTCGTTTCGCTCAGGGTGGGAAGGGCGAGAGGATTTTCTTTTGGGCGGCGGCTTCACCGTTTGGCTGGGTGATTGTTGGAGCGACCGAGCGCGGGCTGTGCTGGCTGGCGCTGGGCGGTACCAAGGCCGAGGCCGAGGCCAGTCTGCGGGAGGAGTTTCCGGCGGCGGAGTTGAAGCGCGATCCGGGGCTGGCTGGGTGGATTGAGGCGGCGGTGGAGGCTGTTCAGAAGGGCACTTCCCACAACCAAGACCAAGACGGGACGAAGTTCCTCGACCTGCGGGGGACGGTGTTTCAACTGAGGGTGTGGCAGGCTCTCAGGCAGATTCCGCGGGGTGAGACTCGGACCTACTCCGAGTTGGCGCGGGAGATGGGCGAGCCAAAGGCGACGCGGGCGGTGGCTCGGGCCTGCGCGATGAACCGGGTCTCGGTTCTGGTGCCGTGCCACCGGGTGGTGGGCAAGGACGGGTCGCTGACCGGGTACCGGTGGGGAGTGGAGCGGAAACGGCGGCTGCTGGAAGCGGAGAAAGCAGCTTCCAGCTATTAGCTTTTAGCTTCTGCCGTGGCGGGTTGGGGGTGTGGCCGGGCCGTATCTCCGTGCCGCTGCCTGCCCCCCTCCTGTATCACCCCCCCTCATTTTTAAGCAAGTAAGCCTGAATCAACGGTTTACAGGGCGGGTATCGTTGTAACCCCAAGAAACCAAATAGTTTGTTTGCAAGTAAGCCTAGATCAATAACTTACGGACGCCCCAGCACCGTGAGGTGATGGTCTGCCTGATTCTGATTGTGCACAGAATGGAATAATAATCGGCAATTTTGGGAAGGGATATTTTTGGGCGGAGAGAAGGTGGGTTGGGCCGGTTGAGAGGGAAAGTGCATCCATGGTCCATGGATTGTTCGAGGTGGGTGGAGAGTGGATGGTTGAGAGTCGGTCTCTCCGGCGGGGGGAGTTGATTTTGCGGAGTTGATGCCAAGGATAAATCCCTGGCCTACCCGCAGTGCCCTTTCGAGGCGGTATGGACGCCGTCCCTCCGGGACTCACAATTTCAACTTGCCTCATACCCCTCGCTGAAGCGCGGGGCTAACTAGCGTTGCGCCTACGGCGCGGGGCGGGGTGGTTGTTTTCGGGGCTGAAGCCCCTTTTTCCTTTTGGGCTCGGATTCAGGGGCCTGAAGGCCCCTGCTCCTTCCGATTTCTACGGGTTGAGGGTCAGAAGCGGCCGGGTTTGGTGATCCATTTGTCGGCGAAGTCGAAGGCGCGTTTGAAGGGGTCGCCGTACTCGGCGCCGCAGGCGGAGAAGAAGTGGGTTGCGCCTTCGACGCCCACGTACTCCTTGTCTTTGGCGGGCGAGTTGTCGTAGGAGATCTCAAGCACTACAAGGTGGATGGAGCAGGTTCCTGCGAGGATGAGCGTGGGGACGTGGATTCCCTGAATGCTGCCCGGGACGCTGTTGGGGGTGCTGCGCCAGACGACGCCGAGCATGTTGTCGGGGGTGATGCGGTAGTCGGGCGTGACGCGCAGGGCCTGCGTGGAAAGATAGTGGCGGACGGTGACTTCGTAGGTGGTGCGGAAGAGCATGTCTTCGGCGTCGGGCGAGGGCTTTTCCACGGTGATGCGGGGGATGATCTGGACCGGTTCTGTGCCGTCGGCCTTGAGCAGCGGGTGTGGGTTGTGGGTTTTGGCGAGGAGGCGGACATCGGCCAGTTCGGCGCGCGCGCCGTTGATGGTGAGCGCTCCGCCGGCGACGATGAAGGGCTCGTCGTCCTTGTAGTCGCCCTGGCCCTTGTTTATGAACTCAAGACGGCGGAGGGCCTCATCGATGATGCGGTTGGCCTTGGCGACCTTGGCGGCGAAGAACTTTTTGAGGAAGTCGTCGCTGTAGGTGGCGCGCAGGGTGGTGGGGTCGAATCCGTTTTTGGGGCTGAACATGTCGAGGTCGGGGTCAACCTGGCGGGGGTGGAACTCGTCGATGGCGGGGTTGAGTCCGGCGGTGCGGTCGGGGGTGCCGGTGTTGGCGTCGAAAAGTATGAGGCCGTCAGCTTTGGGCAGGTTGTCGAGTCCCTTACCGTCGCATTTGTAGACGCGATCGGCACCCTGGCAGGCTGCGGGTCCGTTCTCGGCTACGTCCTGATAGGCGGTGAGCTGGGCTCCGCCGGTGGAGTGGCCGACGAGGATGACCTTCTCAACGCCGGGGATGGCGCGCAGAGCCTTGATGGCCGCGGCGACGGGCGCGATGAGGTCGTAGTAGGAGGTCTCCGGCATGTAGTCGTTCAGCATCATGGCGCGATAGCCGTACTTGGCAAGCGCGTGGCCGGTGAAGTAGTTGAAGTTGTTGATGCGCTCGGGATGGGTGACGAGGACGGCAATGCGGCTGCGGACGGGGTCGGGCGTGACCGGCTCGACGAGGATGGCATTTGCGTTGTTGGCCAGAGGGATGAAGGTGGTTTTGGTGGGCTGTCCGGTGAGTAGAGTGGGCGAGTACTGGGCGGCCGCGGGAATGCTAGCGGCGAGGATGGCGAGGACCAGGATGGCGAGGATGTTCTTCACGGTGCGCTCCTTGGGTGGAGTTTGAGAGCAGCACCATATTACGGCGATCTGGAGCTGAGCGCGGGACAAAGTGGGAACAAATAGCGGGGACGGAGAAGTAGAGCGTAGAACAACAGGAAGGGTTGCAGCGGCGAGGGGAAGGGTGTATTTTACTAACCAGTTAGTTAAATAAGAATTCGCGATGTCTCAGGGGTTGGGAGTTGGGTGCTGGCAGGCGCGGGGCGGTGAGTTTTCGCGGCAAATTTGGCCCCTGTTTCGTGTGAATTTCAGTCGAAAGTGGTAGGGTGGACATGGGATTTTAGGATGGATATGAGTGGTCTATAGGGAACGAAATCCGGTTTTGCACCGTATTTGATATAGAGCATTTTTGTGTTTGGCAGAGAAAACAGGACAGTAGCCTGAAGGTAAGAACCTGTACGGCAAAGTCATTGACTAGAGCAAGATAGGGGCCGAAGGGCCTGAGCTTGCTGGTTCGGCGTTGATAAGACGAGAAGCAGTGGCAGCAAATGTGCGGAAGGGGTGGAAGAGTGAGAAGCGATAAACGGCGGTCGGAGAATGGCAAGTTGCGGAGTGTGGCGGCGGTATTGCTGATGCTGGTATCGACGATGCCTTCGGGCTTTGCGCAGCAGGCAGCGAGCGGAGCGGGATCGAATGGGCCGGACAGAGCGGCCTCGTCACTGCCCGCGGCACCGGCTCCCGCACTGACTCCGGCGCTGAAGACGTCGTTGAGGGACTACTCGAAGGCCTATGCGAACTACAAGGGTCTGCCGTTCCGGGTCTGGATGCCGACGACGATGGCTCCGGCGAGCTTTACGAACTCAGTTCGTCTTGCGGACATGGTGAAGGACGGCAAGATCTACCTGAGCCTTTCTGACGCGATTGCACTGGCGATCGAGAACAACTACGACATCGCGATTGCTCGCTACAACCTGGACATTGCGGACACGGACATTCTGCGTACGCGGACGGGTGCGGCTCCGATGGGCGCGCCTTCAGGCCTGGTGACGGGCACGCTGGGCGGCTCGACATCGACGCTGAGCACGGGCGGCGGTCCTGGCGGCACGACGGTCGGCGCGGGCGGCGCGGGCTCGGGCGTGAGCGGATTGACGCTGACGACTTCTGGCGCGGGACCGGCACCGGCGGCACTCGATCCGACGCTGACGGCGGCGATCCAGTTTGACCGCAACAAGCAGCCGGCGATGAGCTTCTTTCAGAACGGCACCAGCACGACGAACACCTACAACTTTACTTTCGCGCAGGGACTTGTGACCGGCACCAACGTACAGGTTGCAATGAACAATACCTACGCGGCGACATCGAACGCGATTCAGCAGTACAGCCCGCTGCTTTCTTCGACGTTCAAGGCGACGGTTACACAGCATCTGCTTGCCGGGGCGGGGATCTGGGTGAACAAGCGGTTCATGTACCAGGCGCTGAACGACCGGCGGATCACGGATGCGTCGTTCCGGCAGCAGCTTTTGTACACGGTGAACCAGGTGGAGTCGATCTACTGGGGGCTGGTGCAGGCCTACGAGAGCGTAGAGGCGAAACAGCGCGCCCTGGATCAGAGCTCGAAGCTGCTTGAGGACAACAAGAAGCAGTTGGAGATCGGTTCGATGGCGCCGCTGGATGTGGTGAACGCGCAGTCGACGGTGGCGACCGACAAGCAGGGATTGATCAGCGCGCAGAATGCGCTGAACTATCAGCAGCAGATTATCAAGCAGGCGATTGCGAGAAACCTGAACGACGCGACGCTGACTTCCGCGCCGGTGATACCGACGGATCGTGTGAGCCTTGAGGCTATCTCAGAGGAGAGCCAGCCGGTTGAGGCGCTGGTGCAGGAGGCGTTCCAGCAGCGTCCGGAGCTTGAGCAGGCGGTGATGACGCTGCGCAACGACGAGATTTCGCTGAAGGGCGCGCGGAACGGACTTCTTCCGACGTTCGATGTGTACGGGTACTGGATGGGCCAGGGCGTGGGCGGCTCGGTGAACAAGAACCTGAACTGCTCTTTCTATGGCGGCACCTGCCCGACGCTTCCGAGCACAGGCTACGGAACAACGCTGGATCACACGTTCAACAACTCCGCTCCGGACCGGGGCATGGGGTTCAATCTGAGCATTCCGATCCGCAACCGGACGGCGCAGGCTGTTCATGAGCGGTCGCTGATGGAGTACCGTCAGGCGGAGCTGAGGCTTGAGCAACTGTATACGCAGATCCGGATGCAGGTGGTGAATGCGACCTTTGCGCTGACCAACGATCGCGCGGCTGTGGAAGCGTCGCAGGCGGCGCGAGACTACAACCAGCAGAGTCTGGATGCGGAGTTGAAGAAGCTGGAGCTTGGCGCTTCAACGACGGCGAACGTATTGCAGCAGCAGCGTGCGCTGGCGGCGGCGGAGTCGAATCTGATTGCGGCTCATGCGGCGTATGCGAAGGATCGGGCGGGGTTGTATCAGATTCTGGCTTCGACCTTACAGCACTACGGGATCAATATGCAGGATGCGGCCAAGGGTGTGGTGAGTGAGCAGCCTACGGTGCAGGTGGTAAAGGCGGCCGGGACGAAGTAATCCGGCTGATTGAGTGGATGCAAAAAGGCCCGGCGATTGCCGGGCCTTTTTGTTGTTGAGTGAATGAAGATTACCGCTCGGCGATGTTGTTGAAGATGTCGAAGAACTCGGGGAAGCTGATGGCGGCGGATTCCGCGCCCTGGATGATGGTGTCGCCGGTGGCGCGCAGGGCGGCCACGGAGAAGGCCATGGCGATGCGGTGGTCGCCGCCGGAGTCGATGGTTGCGCCGTGGAGTTGCTGGCCGCCGGGAACGTCGAGTCCGTCTTCGAACTCGATGACCTCCGCTCCCATGGCGCGGAGGTTCTGGGCGACGAGGGCGATGCGGTCGGACTCTTTGACGCGGAGTTCTTTGGCGTCGCGGATGCGGATTCCGCCTGAAGTGTAGGGGCCGATGGCGGCTAAGGCGGGCAGCTCGTCGATGAGCTGGGCGGAGAGCGCGCCGGTGATAGCGGTGGTGCCGAGGCCCTCGGCGGGGCCTGAGATCTGGATGGTTCCGACGAGTTCGGAGTGCTTCTCTTCGAGGTTGAGGACGCTGATCTTTGCGCCGAGAGCGGTGAGTACGTCGAGCAGAGAGGCGCGGGTGGGGTTGAGGCCTACGGCGTCGAGGACGAGGTTTGAACCGGGAAAGATGGAGGCGGCGCAGAGGAAGAATGCGGCCGAGGAGAGATCGCCGGGGACGGCGGCCTCGATGGCGTGCAACTGCTGCGGGCCGGAGATGGAGATGGAGTCGGAGGTGCGGGCGAGTGTAGCACCAAAGGCGCGCAGGGCGAGTTCACTGTGATCTCGTGTCCGGACGGCTTCGCGGACGGTGGTTGCGCCGGAGGTCTGGAGTCCGGCGAGCAGGACGCAGGTCTTGACCTGGGCGCTGGGGACGGGCGTAGTGAAGTCGATGGCCTTGAGTGGGCCGCCGACGATGGTGAGGGGGGCGTGGCCTTCGGTGAGCGTGAGGTTTGCGCCCATCAACTCAAGCGGAGTCTTGATGCGGCCCATGGGTCGGCGGGAGAGGGAGTCGTCGCCGATGAGGGTGAAGGTGCCCTGCTGCGCGGCGAGGAGGCCGGACATCATGCGCATGGTGGAGCCGGAGTTGCCGCAGTCCAGGGGGTTGGCCGAGGGCGTGACGCGGCCTGCGACGCCGGTGATCTCAATGGCTCCGCCGCCGATGCGGTTGACGCGAGCGCCGAGGGCTTCCATGCAGCCGAGGGTAGAGGCGCAGTCTGCTCCGGTGGAGAAGTTGGTGAATCGCGACGTTCCCTGAGCAAAAGCCCCGAGCATAGCGTAGCGGTGGGAGATGGACTTGTCGCCGGGGAGGGCGAGGGAGCCGGAGATGTTGCGGGCCGGCCGGATGAGGCGTTGCTGGGCTGCTGTGGACAAAGGGGCTCCGTGGGAGTTGTTGTGACTTTCAGTTTATCGGATGGGGGCAGATGGTTTGCTGGGCTGTGGCGGGTCGAGGGTTCGTGATTCCCAGGTCTCAAAATCGAGACCTGGGGCACCCAGTTTTGTAGGTGGTGAGTGTGGCTGGTTTGGGGGTGGGAGTTCCACACCGGCAGCGGGGAGGGTAGACGATACAATCGCAGGCAGACGGTTTGTGCGTTCAGGAGTGAAGAGCGATGGGTTATCAGGTGCTGGCGAGGAAGTATCGACCGCAACGGTTTGCCGATGTGGCTGGCCAGGACCACGTGACCGTGACGCTGATGAATGCGCTGACGCAGAACCGGGTGGCGCACGGGTACATCTTCTCGGGGCATCGGGGCATTGGCAAGACTACGATTGCCAGGATTCTGGCTCAGGCGCTGAACTGCCGGAAGGAAGTGGGAAGCGCGGAGCGGCCGACGCCGGAGCCGTGCGGGGTTTGCGAGTCGTGCACCGAGATCAAGCAGGGCAACGCGGTGGACGTGATCGAGATCGACGCGGCCACGAATCGCGGCATCGACGAGGTTCGCAAGCTGCGCGACGATGCGCGCTACGATCCGGCCCGGGACCGCTACAAGATTTACATATTGGATGAGGCGCACCAGATTACAGAGGCGGCGTTCAACGCGCTGCTGAAGACTCTGGAGGAGCCTCCGTCGCACGTTGTGTTTATGATGGCCACGACGGAGCCGGAGAACATTCCGCAGACGATTCGGTCGCGGTGCCAGCACTTCAGCTTTCACGCGGTGAAGTTCGACGACATTCTGGCGCAGTTGCGAATGATTGCCGATGCCGAGCAGGTGACGGCCGAGGCCGATGCCCTGGCATTACTGGCCGAGGCCGGCGACGGTTCCATGAGAGACGCGTTGTCGATTATGGATCAGGCGATTGCGTCGGCTCCGATCGAGGACGGTAAGGCGAAGTTGAGCGCGGCGCAGATCCGCGAGCTTATGGGTTCGGTGCCGAATGCTGTGTTTGAGCGGCTGATGGAGGCCGTTGCGCAGGGCCAGAGCGCGGAACTGATGCAGCAGTTGAATGTGCTGGTGAACGCGGGTCACAGCGCGTCGTCGCTGGCGCGGCAGATGGCGCGGTACTTGCGGAACACGTTGATGGCGAAGCTGGCCGGCGAACAGACGGAGCTGTTGCAGATCTCGACCGACGAGCGGGCGCGCGTGGCGCGTACGGCGATGCTGTTCACCGAGGAAGAGATCACGCGCAACATGCAGATTGTGTTGCGGACGTTCGACGAACTGAATTATCGCCAGGAACAGCGGTTCCATCTTGAGCTGGGCATGATGAAGCTGATCCACGCGCAGAGGCTGCTGCCGATTGAGGAACTGCTGAGCGGAGTGGCGGCGGGGGTTGTGGCGAGACCGGCGGCGCAGGCAACACCTCGTCCGGCTGCTGCGCCTGCGAGCAGGCCAGCTGCCGCACCGGTGGCGCACTCGCCGTTTGGCGGCGGTGGCGGTGGTGGATGGAGTTCGACGAAGCCGAGCGCGCCGCTGGGTCCGGTTGCGGTGAAGAAGAGCACAGAGCAGGGCTTTACAGCGGCGGCTGAGCCGGCGCGCGGGTTTGCGGAGACAGCGACGGAGACGGTGGGGGCGCTGGCGGTTGCACCAGATGTTTCGGGCATGGGCGCGCCGGAAGCGGATGCGATTCGCGCCAGTGTACAAGGGGCGCTGGAACATTCAGGACATGCGAGCGCAGCCGTCCTGCTGGGTGCGGCGGTGTGGACCGTGGATGGCGCCACGGTGCGGATCGAAGTGGCCGTCATGGGCAAGAAGATGCTGGCGCTGACGGTGAACGCGGCGGCGGAGAAGGTCATCCGGCAGGAGTTGACGAGGCTGGGCGCGCCGGGGCGTTTCCTGATCGTGCCGGGCACGGGCGCTGGCGCGGCTGCGGCTCCGACGGCGGTGCAGCCGGTTATGGGCAGCGTGCAGGCTGAGGCGCTGAAGCATCCGATGGTGGAGCGGGCGCGTGAGATCTTCAAGGCCGAGGTGCGCAGCGTGCTGGACCTGAGGCAGAAGTAGAAAAACAGCTATGAGCTGCTAGCTTCTAGCTCCTAGCTCGCTTGTGCCTGAGCGGGTTTTGAGGGTATGGCGGAGTGAAAGAAGCACGAACGAAGCATGACGAATGAGCCGACGGTATCGGCGATCAGAGGGAAATGCAATGTTTAATCCGCTGAAGATGGGAGAGATGCTGTCGAAGGCCAACGAGGCGCAGGAGGAGATCAAGCGCCGGCTGGGCGAGACGGTGGTGGAGGGCGAGAGCGGCGGCGGTGCTGTGCGAGTGACGATGAACGGCAAGAAAGAGCTGATGAAGCTGCGGCTCGATCCGGCGGCAGTGGTGGGGCTGGCAGGCGAGAAGCCCGACGTGGAGATGCTTGAGGACCTGATTGTGGCGGCGGTGAACGCGGCGGCGCGCAAGGCCGATGATGCGATCCAGTCGAACATAAAGGGGATGCTGGGCGGGTTGAATATTCCGGGTTTGGGTGGGTAGGGCGAGATTTCCTATAGGGTCAGCCCCTATATGTTTGCGTGAGCAGATGTACGGTCTAAAGCCCATACCCATTAAGACAGAATAAGAAGGCAGGGCAAGAGTAAGGGTCTCCCAGGTCCCCAAAAGCGAGGGACCTGGGGCATCCAGGTTCAGTGGGTTAATAAGGGAGAAGGATTTGGCACGTTTTGCCGAGCCGATGGCGAAGCTCATTGAAGAGCTGAAGAAACTGCCTGGCGTGGGTTCGAAGACGGCGCAGCGGTATGCGTTTCATCTGCTGCGGACGAGCGACGAGGACGCGGCGGCGCTGGCGGAGGCGGTTCGCGGCTTGAAGGCCGGCCTGCGGCTTTGCTCGATCTGCAACAACGTGACGGATGTGGACCCGTGTGCCTACTGCGCGAGCGCGTCTCGCAACCACCGGCTGGTGTGTGTGGTCGAGGAGCCGACCAATATTGAGATCGTCGAGCGGACGCGGGGCTTTGCGGGCGTTTATCACGTGCTGCATGGGACTTTGAGCCCTCTGCATGGCGTGGGGCCGGATCAGCTGAGAACGCGGACGCTGGTAGATCGCGTGGAGCGGGGCGAGGTGGACGAGGTGATTCTTGCAACCAGTCCTACGCTCGAGGGCGAGGCGACGGCGGCTTGGCTGGCCGCTGCTCTGAAGGCCCACCCGGTACGGGTAACGCGGATTGCGACGGGAGTTCCGGCGGGGAGCGATATCGATTATGCCGACGAGGTGACGATGTCGCGGGCGCTGGAGGGGCGGCGGGAACTCTAGCAAGTCAGCAGGTTAGCGAGTCAGCGAGTCGGCGGGCTTAACGGCAGATTGGTTGTCCAGAGCCAGATTCAATTCCAAAACATTGATGCGGGGCTCGCCGAAGAGGCCGAGGTCGCGGGGTTTTGTGTGCGCGGCGATGAGGCTGTTGACAGCGTCGATTGAGAGGTTGCGTGCCTGAGCGACGCGGGCAGCCTGAAACGCGGCGTTGTCGGGGGTGATGTCGGGGTCAAGGCCGGAGGCTGAGGTTGTAAGCATGTCGATGGGAACGGGCTGGCCGTTGCTGGCGGTTGTGAGTTTGTCGATGTCGGACTGGATGCGCTGGGCGAGCTTGGCGTTCGATAGCGAGAGGTTGGTTCCGCCCGAGGCGGTGGCGTCGTATCCGTTGCCGGCTGCCGAGGGGCGGGGATGGAAGTACTTGTCGGCAGTGAAGGATTGCGCGAGTAACTGAGAGCCAATGACCTGGCCGTCTTTGAGGAGGAGGCTGCCGGTGGCCTGGCGGGGAAAGAGGACGTGGGCCGCGACGGTGAGGAAGAGTGGGTAAAGCAGGCCGAGCAGGATGGTGGTGAGGATGGTGAAGCGGATGGCGGTTCCCCATACAGAGTGATGGACCGGCGGCGGGACGTGGGGGATGTGGGCGGCGTCGAGGATTGGGGCGTGATTGGTAGTGGTTTGCATGGAGGCTTCCTTGAATCGATCGGGTTATGCCAGGTGGAGCGCGACCAGGCAGAGGTCGATGGCCTTGATGCCGAGAAAGGGAATCAGAATTCCGCCGAAGCCGTAGACGAGCAGGTTGCGGCGAAGGAGGATATCTGCGGGTTTGGGATCGTAGCGGACGCCTTTTAGTGCGAGAGGGATGAGCGCGACGATGATGAGTGCGTTGAAGATGACGGCGGAGAGGATGGCGGACTGCGGGTTGGCCAGGTGCATGATGTTGAGGGCGTTGAGCACCGGGAAGACACCGGCGAACATGGCTGGGATGATGGCGAAGTACTTGGCGACGTCGTTGGCGATCGAGAAGGTGGTGAGTGCGCCGCGGGTCATGAGGAGCTGTTTACCGATCTCGACGATTTCGATGAGCTTGGTGGGGTTGGAGTCTAGATCGACCATGTTGCCGGCTTCTTTGGCGGCTTGCGTGCCGGAGTTCATGGCGACGCCTACGTCGGCCTGGGCGAGAGCGGGTGCGTCGTTGGTGCCGTCGCCTGTCATGGCGACGAGCTTGCCTTTGGCCTGCTCGCGCTTGATGAGGTCCATCTTGTCTTTTGGTTTTGCTTCGGCGAGGAAGTCGTCGACGCCGGCTTCGCGGGCGATGACGGCGGCGGTGAGGGGGTTGTCTCCGGTGATCATGATGGTGCGAATGCCCATGGCGCGGAGGCGGGCGAGGCGGTCCTTGAGTCCGCCCTTGACGATGTCCTTGAGGTAGATGACGCCGAGGGCTGTCGAGTTTTCCGCGACGACGAGGGGGGTACCGCCGAGGCGGGCGATCTCTTCAACGGAGTCGCGAACCTTTTGCGGGAGCTTGCTGCCCTGTTCTTCGAGGAAGCGTGAAATGGCATCGACAGAGCCCTTGCGGATGCGGGTGCCGGGGAGGTTGATGCCGCTCATACGGGTTTGAGCTGTAAAGGGAACGAACTCGACATGCGAGCCGGCGAGATCGCGTCCGCGCAGGTTGTACTTATCCTTGGCGAGTACGACGATGGAGCGGCCTTCCGGGGTTTCGTCGGATAGAGAGGAGAGCTGAGCGCAGTTGGCTAGCCGCTCGGCGCTGACGTCAGGGGCAGGGATGAACTCGGTCGCCTGGCGGTTGCCGAGGGTGATGGTGCCGGTCTTGTCCAGGAGGAGCGTGTTGACGTCACCGGCAGCTTCAACGGCGCGGCCGCTCATGGCGAGGACGTTGTATTGGACGAGACGGTCCATGCCGGCGATGCCAATGGCCGAGAGCAGACCTCCGATGGTGGTGGGGATGAGGCAGACCAAGAGCGAGACGAGGACGAAGATGGTCTGTGGGGCGTGGGAGTAGATGGCGAAGGGCTGAAGGGTAACGACAGCGAGCAGAAAAATGATGGTGAGGCCAGAGAGCAGGATGGAGAGGGCGATCTCGTTGGGCGTCTTTTGACGGGATGCGCCTTCGACGAGAGCGATCATTCGGTCGAGGAAGGTCTCGCCGGGGTTGGAGGTGATGCGGACCTTGATCCAGTCCGATAAAACTTTGGTTCCGCCGGTTACGGCCGAGCGGTCGCCGCCGGCCTCGCGGATGACGGGTGCGGATTCGCCGGTGATGGCGGACTCGTCGACCGAGGCGACACCCTCGATGACTTCTCCGTCGCCGGCAATGTAGCTGCCGGCCTCGACGTAGATGATGTCGCCCAGGCGCAGCAGGGCGGACGGAACCTGTTCGAAGGAGCCGTCGGCCTTGTAGCGGGTGGCTACAGTCTCGCCCTTGGCCTTGCGGAGGGTGTCGGCCTGGGCCTTGCCGCGCCCTTCGGCCATGGCTTCGGCGAAGTTGGCAAAGAGGACGGTGAACCAGAGCCAGAGCGTGATCTGGAGGTTGAAGGCGAAGCCTGGACGGTGATGGATACCGTTGTCGATGAGGATGAGTGTGGTGAGGAGGCTGCCGACCTCGACGACGAACATGACGGGGTTCTTGACCATCGTGCGGGGGTCGAGCTTGCGCACAGAGCCCGTGAGGGCCTGCTTTACGATCGCTGCGTCCCAGAGTTTTCTGTTCTCGGCCATGGTGTATCCGTTGTGTGCCTCGTGGTTCGATGGGAACCTGGTTAGAAGAGTTGTTTGGCGTTGAGGAGCAGATGTTCGAGCACAGGGCCGAGACTGACGGCCGGGAAGAAGGTTAACGCTCCAACGATGACAACGACGCCGATCAGCAGAACAGTGAAGAGCGAGGAGTTGACGGGAAACGTGCCGGGCGAGGGCGGGACGCTCTTCTTTCTGGCGAGGTTTCCGGCCAGTGCGAGGACGGGAATCATCATGAGGAAGCGACCGGTGAGCATGTCGAAGGCCATCGCGATGTTGTACCACCAGTTGGTGCCGAGCCCGGCGAAGGCCGAGCCGTTGTTGCCGGCGCCGGAGACGAAGGAGTAGAGGATCTCAGTGAATCCGTGGGGGCCGGGGTTGTTGGTGACGCCTGTGCCCTGGGGAATGAGAACGAAGATGGCGGCGAGAGAGAGGACGACGAGCGGGAAGATGAGCGCGTAGAGCATGGCCATCTTGACGTCGTAGCCTTCGATCTTCTTGCCGAGGTACTCTGGTGTGCGGCCTACCATGAGTCCGGCGATGAAGACGGCGAGTACGACAAAGATCAACATGCCGTAGAGTCCGGAGCCAACGCCGCCGAAGACGACTTCGCCGAGCATGATGTTGGCGAGAGGAACGAGTCCGCCGAGAGGGGTGAAGCTGTCGTGCATGGCGTTGACCGCGCCGCAGCTGGCGTCGGTGGTGATGGTGGCGAAGAGCGTAGAGGATGCGACGCCGAAGCGGACCTCTTTGCCTTCCATGTTTCCGGCGGGCGCGGTGAGCGAGCCGGACTGTGCAGCGCCGTGGATAGCGTTATAGGGCTGGGATTCAGCCCAGTAGCAGGCGGCGAATCCAGCGGTGAAGAGGACGAACATGGCGGCGAATACGGCCCATCCGTGTCCCTGCGATCTGGTCATGCGGCCCAGAGCGTAAGTGAGTCCGGCGGGGATGAGGAAGATGGAAAGCATCTGAAGCAAGTTCGAGAAGGGGGTGGGGTTTTCAAAGGGGTGCGCGCTGTTGGCGTTGAAGAATCCGCCGCCGTTGGTGCCCAGCATCTTGATGGCTTCCTGGCTGGCGACGGGGCCCTGTGCGATGGTTTGGGTTGCGCCTTCGAGGGTGTGTACGGCGGTGTAAGCGGATAAGTTTTGGGGTACGCCCTGCCATACAAGAAGGAGTGCGTAGACGATGCAGGCGGGGAGCAGAATCCAGAGCGTAGTGCGCGTGAGGTCGACCCAGAAGTTGCCGATGGTGGCGGAGGTTGTACGCCGGATGCCGCGAATGAGAGCTACAGCAACGACGATACCGACGGCTGCGGACCAGAAGTTATGTGTGGCGAGCGCGGCCATCTCGGTGAGATAGCTCATGGTGGATTCGGGCACGTAGAACTGCCAGTTGGTGTTGGTGGTGAAGCTGGCTGCGGTGTTGAATGCGAGATCGGGAGCGACGCCGGCGAGATGCTGGGGATTGAAGGGAAGCCAGGACTGAATGCGCTCGATGATGTAGGTGAAGACGAGCGTGACGGCGGAGAAGCCGAGCATGGCAAAGGCGTACTCGCGCCAGTTCATCTCGGAGTCGGGCCGGACGGCGCAGAGCCGGTAGGTGAGTCGCTCGATGGGGCGCAGGATGGGATCGAGCCAGGTGCGCTCGCCCTCGAAGACGTGGGCGAGATAGATGCCGACAGGTTTGACAGTAGCGAACAGCACGATGGAGAAGATGGCGAATTGCAGCCAGCCGTTGGCGGTCATTTTTAGAATTTCTCCGGGAAGAGAAGCGTGGCGGTGAGGTAAATGAGCAGCAGGACGGAGAGGATGAGGCCGATGGCGGTGATGAGATCGAGTTGCATGTGCGCTCTCCGTTGGGTTAGTTCAGCTTGTGGCATGCCCTGACATAGAGAAATGCCAGGACGAAAAACAGGGCGGTAAACAAGAGCATGACGAGGTCTTGCATCTGCGACTCCCGAAGATGATTGTGGCGGGAGGGAAGAGAAGATGGGGAAAGGAAAACCTAAATTGTTTGTAAAGGGGGAGACAGGGACCAGAGACTGAGGGACTAGGGACTGAGGTGGTGTGCGGCTGCTATTCGTCGATGCCTTCGGGGATGAATCGGTATCCGACCCAGGGCTCGGTCTGGATGTATTGCCGGCCGGTTTCGGCCTCTAGTTTTTTTCTCAGTTGGCCGACGAAGACGCGGAGGTACTCGGGCTGGTGCGCCGATTGAACTCCCCAGACGGCAGTGAGCAGAGCGCGGTGGGTTATGACCTTGCCGGCATGCAGGCCGAGGTGGGCGAGCAGATCGAACTCCTTGGGTGTGAGGTGAATGGGCTTTCCCTGGACGACGACAGAATGGGCGTCGGGGTCGATTAGGAAGTCTCCTGCCTCGATAGTCTCAGAAGCGCGCTCGGGTGAGCGGCGGAGGTGGGCGCGGACGCGGGCAAGAAGTTCCTGAATGGAGAAGGGCTTGGTGACGTAGTCGTCGGCTCCGGCGTCGAGGGCTTCGACCTTGGAGCGCTCGTTCTCACGGACGCTGAGGACGACAATAGGGGTATCCGAGCGGCCACGGATCGATCGGCAGACGTCAATTCCGGAGAGGCCGGGCATCATGAGGTCGGTGATGACGAGGTCAGGTTCCCACTCGCGGAAGACCAGGAGGCCTTCTTCGGGATCGTTGGCGGTGCGGACGTCGTAGGCCTGTGCTGCGAGTGAGGCGCGCAGCACGCGTGTGATCTGCGGTTCGTCGTCGATAACCAGTATCTTTCCAGGCATGAGAATCTCTCAGGGCAGATTACACCATCCGCGCGGCGCGGGTATGATTCTGATGGAGAAATATGAGCGCACGACTCACGCCGAGAACGATATTTCGCTTGCTTGGGGCCACGGTTGCGGCGGCCGCGGTGACGTATGTGCTTGAGGCTACGCACTCGAACCCTGCGACGGCCGGGATTGTATATCTGGCGCTGGTGGTGTATCTGGCCACGCAGACCGGTCTCTGGCTTTCGTTATTTGTTGCGGCGATTTGCGCGGGCGGGTTTGACTACTACTTTCTGCCGCCCTATTTGACATTCTGGCTTACTGGTCCGCAGGCGTGGATCGACCTTTTTGCATTTGTGGCGAGTTCGGTGGTGGTGAATCGAGTGGCGGAGCTTGCGCGCAAACAGACAATACACGCCAAAGAACGGCAGCGGGATCTGGAGCGGCTGTACTCGCTGAGCCAGGAGATGATGCTGTACAGCGACGCCGAAGAGCTGATCCGCGCGTTTCCGATGGTGATCGCGCGGACGTTCGATTTGAATGCTGTTGTGTTGCTGGTAGAGGATCGGGACCGGGTGTATTCGTTCCCGGGCGATTTGCCGCCGAGCGTTGAGGCCGGCGTACGTGGGCTGTCGCGCGGGGAGCCCCCGATGGTTGAGCTTACGCTGGGCTACAACGCGGTGTCTCTGATGGTGGGGCAGCTTCAGGTGGGAGCACTGGCGTGGCATCCGGGCGCGGGGCTGCAACGGGAGGTGGCGACGGCAGTGGCGGCGCAGGTGGCGGTGGTGCTGGCGCGGGCGTTGACGATGGAGGCCTCGGCGCGGATGGAGGCGTCTCGGGAAGCGGACCGATTGCGGGCGGCTCTGGTGGATTCTGTGACGCACGAGCTGCGCACGCCGCTGACGGCGATTCGAGCGGCTTCCACGACGTTGCTGAGTCCGGGGAGTCTGGATGAGGATTCGCGCCAGGACTTGGTACGGGTGATCGACGAAGAGGCTTCTCGGCTGGACCGGTTGATAGGCGAATCGGTGCAGATGGCCGAGGTGGACGCGCAGGTTGTGCGGGTGAGGCTGGCGCCGCAGCCGCCGCGGGAGTTTCTCGAAGAGGCGGTGGAGGAGTCGCGAAAGGCGCTCGCGGGCCGGGCGGTAGAGATCGATGGGGACGATTCGATCGAGGTGGTGTGGTTCGACGGGCAACTGCTGGGCCGGGTGTTGCGGCACCTGCTGGAGAATGCGGCCAGTTATACTCCCGCGGGAAGCCGGATACGGCTTTGGTACGGGCGACGCGGCGGAAGTCTGGAATTCCGTGTGGAGGATGACGGTCCGGGGATAGATGCGGCGGATCTGCCACTGATCTTTGGCAAGTTCTACCGGGGCCGTCGGGGAACGGTATCGAGAAAGGGTTCGGGGATGGGGCTGGCTATAACCAAGGAGATTCTGACCGCGCATGGGGGAGGGATTGAGGCGACGAGCGAACCGGGCGGGGGAGCTCGCTTCCGGTTCTGGGTGCCGCTGGTGGAGAAGGAGCCTGGCGCGGCAGGGCAGGAATAGCAGTTGTGGGGGATCAAACCTATATGATAGGTTTGCTGGAACAAATGCGGCCGGAGGTGCGCGAAGCTGGCCGTGGAAGATGAAAGAGGAGCGATTGTGATGAAACCGATTACCTTGCCTGAGAATCCGCGTCGTTGGGATGTGTTGAGCCTGGGAGAAGTGATGCTGAGGCTCGATCCCGGCGAGTCCCGCATACACACAGCCCGCCAGTTTCAGATATGGGAGGGCGGCGGAGAGTATAACGTGGCGCGCGGCCTGCGCAAGTGCTTTGGGCTGCGGGCGGCAGTGGCGACGGCGCTGGCGGAGAATCCCGTAGGAAGGCTGATCGAGGATTTCATCCTTCAGGGCGGCGTGGATACGTCGCTGATCAAGTGGGTTCCCTATGACGGCGTGGGCCGTACGGTTCGCAACGGGCTGAACTTTACCGAGCGCGGCTTTGGGCCGCGGGCGGCGGTGGGCTGCTCAGACCGCGGACTGAGCGCGACGAGCCAGTTGAAGAAGGGCGACTACGAGTGGGATAAGATCTTCGGCGACCGGTGCGGTGCGAAGTGGCTGCACACGGGCGGCATCTTTGCGGCGCTTTCAGCGACGACGGCCGAGGTGGCGGTTGAGGCGATGGATGCGGCGCGCAAGAACGGGACGCCGGTCTCCTACGACCTGAATTATCGCGATTCGCTGTGGAAGTCGATCGGCGGCAAGGCCAAGGCGCAGGAGGTGAATCGCGAGATCGTGCGCAAGGTGGACCTGCTGCTGGGCAACGAGGAAGACTTCTCGGCGATGCTGGGCGTTGAGATCAAGGGTGTCGGCGAGGACTTCGACGAGCTGCCGATTGCGGGCTACGAGGAGATGCTGCGCGAAGTTGCGGCGGCTTATCCCAATCTCAAATTGGTGGCGAGTACGCTGCGCACGGCGAAGTCGGCAAGCGTGAACGGCTGGGGCGCGATCGCGCTCTACGAGGACAAGATTGTGCACGTTCCGCAGCGGGATGTGGAGATCTTCGACCGCGTGGGCGGCGGAGACAGCTTTGCATCGGGCCTGATTTATGGATTGCTGGCGGGCAAGGGCATCGAGTGGGCCGTGGCCTGCGGTGTGGCCCATGGCGCGCTGGCGATGTCGACGCCGGGCGATACCAGCATGGCGACGAAGTCCGAGGTCGAGCGCGCTATGAAGGGCGGTTCGGCAAGGATTGCGAGATAAAGCAGCTTTTAGATGTTAGCTATGTTGTGGCTGGTTGTAAGTTGTGGTTCCCAGGTCTCAACATCGAGACCTGGGGCACCCAGAGTTGAGTGAATGAGGAGAGTATGGCTGAGACGACGAAAGAGATTATCGAGCGGGTTGGATTGATTCCGGTGCTGCGGGCCAAGAGCGTTGCGCAGGGCCGGGCGGTTGTGGATGCGATGCTGGCCGGCGGCGTGACGGTTGTGGAAGTTACGATGACGGTTCCGGGAGCTATCGATCTGCTCAAGGAATTGAAGAAGACGTACGGCGACAAGCTGCTGCTGGGGTCGGGAACGGTGATTACGGCAGAGCAGGCGCAGGCGACGATCGATGCCGGTGCGGAGTTTGTGGTGAGTCCGAGCACGCATCCGGATGTGATCGAGGTGACGAAGAAGAACGGGAAGGTGTCTTGCCCCGGAGCGCTGACGCCGACTGAGGCGATTACAGCGTGGAATGCGGGCGCAGACTATGTGAAGATCTTCCCCTGCTCGGCAGTGGGCGGAGCGAGCTATCTGAAGGCGCTGCTGGCGCCGTTCCCGTTTTTGAAGATTGTGCCGACGGGCGGCGTGACGCTGGCGACGGCGGAGAGCTTTATCAAAGCCGGGGCGCGGGCGCTTGGCGTAGGTTCGGATTTGGTCGATCTGGCCGCGATTGACTCGGGGAATCCTGGAAAGATCACCGAGACGGCGCAGGCATATCTGAAGGTTCTGGCTGAGGCGCGGAAGTAGCTTCAACCCTGCGTATTGGAGACATGAATGAAGGTTGTTTCATTTTCGCAGGGCGGTGGCGCGGTCAGGCCCGGTGTTCTGTTTGAAGAGACGGGCACGATTCTGGATTTGAGTCTGCACGGCTATGCTTCGACTCTCGACGTGATCGAGCGCGGACTGCCGAGGGTGGTTGCCGCGGGCAAGATTCCGCTGGGCGAAGTGAAGCTGCATGCGCCGATCGGCAATCCGCCGCGGGTGTTTGCGATTGGATTGAACTATAAGGACCACGCGGTCGAGGCGAAGCTGGAGCTGCCGAAGTACCCGATAGTCTTTTTCAAGCTGACGACGGCGATCGTGGGGCCGGGCGATGCGATTGTGCTCCCCGTTAACTCGACCAAAGGGGACTACGAGGCCGAACTGGCGGTGGTGATCGGCAAGGGCGGCTACCGGATTCCGGCGGCCGAGTGGCGGGAGCACGTCTTCGGGTACACGATGGTGAACGACGTAAGCGCGCGCGACATTCAGGCGCACACGGCGCAGTGGTCGCTGGCCAAGAGCTTTCCGACATACTGCCCGCTGGGTCCGGCGATTGTGACGGCGGACGAGATCGCCGATCCGCATGAACTTGCGATCAGTTTGAGCATCGACGGAGAGGTGCTTCAGAACTCGAACACTCGGGAGTTGATCTTCAAGACGCCGGAGCTGATCGAGTATATCTCTTCGATTACTCCGCTGCTGCCCGGGGACGTGATCTCGACGGGCACACCTGCCGGAGTAGGGCTGGGGAAGACTCCCCGGCGCTGGCTTAAACCCGGCGAAACGGTGACGGTGAAGGTGGAAGGGCTGGGCGAGCTGGTGAATCCGGTGGTGGCGGAGTAGTGGAAAAGTAGGGAAGGCATAACTCCTTTGTGGCATTACGCCGTAGAAGTAAGGGCGGTACGATCAAGTCGAAACTCGAGGAATATCGAGTTGCCGATCTGGTCACAGCCGCCCGCCGGGGCGCAAAGGAGTAGCGAATGGGCCTTCTTCCAATCAACCATCAATTCGCAGGTACGCCTGGGGCGATGCTTGGCAGCCGTGTATCCGCAGGGTTCGAGACCGGGTTGTGCCGGCGGAATCCCGGAGTGCTCGAGATTCATTTGGAGCAGATCCGGATCAACGAGGCGCTGAGGCGGCTGGTTCAGCCGGAGTGGAATAGCGTGAGTATTGGCGGTCAGGCCAAATCACAACTGGGACTGCTGCGGGAACTGGCTCCGACCGGGCTGCATGTCGCCCTTGGATTGGGGAAGCAGAAAACAGCGAAGTTCGAGCAGGGTTCTGCGACCTTGTGTTCGGGATGGGTTGAGCTCGAAGGCCTGGTTGGTGACCGCGGCTACTCGCTGATAAGGATAGAGGCCGAGGGCGCAGAGGAACTGGTGCTGCGGGAGGCGCGGGAGACGATCGCGCGTTGCCGGCCGATGATCGTCTTTGAGAGCACACTGGACGGAGCGCGACGGCTGGGACTGAGGCGCGAAGATGTCTTCAGTCTGCTCTACGACGAGATGGGATACGAGATATTTCTGCCCCGCGAAGTGTTGCGCGACGGCCGCGGGCTGGAGCTTGCGGGTTTTGAGAAGGCGGCGCTGTTTCCATATCTGGCGTTTCACTTCATCGCGATTCCGCGAGAACAGTGTTCGCAGGGGCGTTGGGCCGCACGAGTTGAGTACAGGTTGAGCGCCTGACAAGTTGTCGAAACACGAATGGCGAGGCCGGTGGAGATTGAGTCCACCGGCCATTTTCTTGTTCGAACACAGAGTCATTTGCAGGCTCTGTTGCGCGCGAGTCAGCAGGAGATGTTCGAGCTGGCCGGAAAGCAGATTGCAAATTCAGAGATTGGGTATGAGTAAATTGCTTCCACGAGGAAGGCGTGATCTTCCGGATTCCCATTGTCTGGCACCCAGATCTGAATGGGCCTCAGGCCCTGCTGGCGTAGGCGCTCACGATGCGCAGACCATAACGATGGAGGTGGCGGGTTGGACGTGGGCGGCCATGGGGAGTTCTCTCGGTTAAATGTAACCGTAGCGTGAATTTGAAGCCGATGCAACGCATCGTCAAATAATGCGCTCAAATTCTAGGGAATAGTGCAGAGGCGAAGGAGACGCTCGGAATACCCTAACCGAGGGGTTGATCGAAATTGCGGCTTGGATAGCATGATCTTGATTGTCTGCGTCCACCCGGCACCCCAAAAAGACGCTGGTTACTTCTTCTGGATGATAAGGCATAAGTATATTAGTTAATCCGGGCTCGATACACCCAGGAACATACAGACGGAACTCATGTTCGTACTCCCAATCTTGGCTCTTGGTAAAAACCATCCGCTCAAGGGCAACCCTACCGGATTCTGCTTTTGACAAGGTAATAGTATTTTGAAGGAATTCTTGTGGGTTTGCATAGAGAACAGGTCTTTCAGTTGAATACTTGACTGGTTTCGACGCCAGAAAGACAGAGTCTTTTTCTATGTTTGGAGTGAACTCGATAACAGCTCCACGATGACTATCTGCATAATGTGCCCACATTAAAAGATTCCGGAAACTGCTCGACGAACAGAAGACTCCGTCGTTTTCTAACGACTGGCGAATACGCATGATTGTTTCCTGCTCTACCTGTTCAAGTCTCACGAGATTAAACATTGAGTCGATTGGTGTGTCGGCTAGTTGCTTCCGCAACTGGTCTATATGTCCAGGAGGTCCCATTCTGAGGAGTCTGTCGAATACGAAAAGCATGTCCCTATAACGCGACGCGGGCAGAGACGATATATCGGAAAGGCTTTCAAGGAAATCCAGAAATCCTGTCTTGATACCTTCACAAAAAGTCTTCTTATCTATCCCGAAGCCACCTTGGAGGTACATATCGAAAGGGTCATTGAAATCACTTGGCTTCGACAGGCGGAATGTACATCCTTCGATGGTGTTGCAAAACCCATCGAATGTAAGTTATTTGTAGATTCGCTCTGGACATGAATAGTGTTTCAAGTGTGCCACGCGCTGAAAGGCTTGTGCAGTGTCTGAAACTATAGCACCCTGGCGAGCCACTTGCCGGTGTGGGAGAGAAGACTGGTGACGATCTCTTCGGGAGTGCCTTCGGCAACGATCTGGCCGCCGGCGTCGCCGCCTTCGGGGCCGAGGTCGATGACCCAGTCGGCGGATTTAATCACATCCAGATTGTGTTCGATGACGATGAGGGAGCCGCCTCCGTCGATGAGCTTCTTGAAGGCGGTGAGGAGTTTGGATACGTCGTCGAAGTGGAGGCCGGTGGTGGGCTCGTCGAGTATGTAGAGGATGCGGCTGGCCTGGGAGGGTTTTGCGTTGGCGTTAGCGGCGCGGACGGAGGCGAGATGCGAGGCTAACTTGACGCGCTGGGCCTCGCCGCCGGAGAGCGTGGTGGCGGACTGGCCGAGACGAAGGTAGCCGAGGCCGATCTCGTCGAGGACGGCCAGCTTTTCAAGCAGCTTGTTGTGGCCGGAGAAGAAACGCAGGGCTTCTTTGACGGTGAGTTGCAGAACCTCGTGGATGTTCTTGTTCTTGTACTTCACTTCGAGGACGCGGGCCTGGTAGCGGGTGCCGTTGCAGTCTTCGCAGGGCAGCTCGACGTCGGCGAGGAACTGCATCTCAACAGTGACGGTGCCGTCGCCCTCGCAGGTGTTGCAGCGGCCGCCGGGGACGTTGAAGGAGAAGTGACCGGGAGTGAGCGAGCGGCGCTTGGCTTCGGGCTGGGAGGCGAATAGCTCGCGGACGAGGTCGAAGCACTTGATGTAGGTGATGGGGTTGGAGCGCGGCGTGCGGCCGATGGGGGTCTGGTCGACTAAAACTACGTCGTTCAAGCGCTCCTGGCCGGTGAGCGAAGTGTATGGGCCGGCGGGTTCGGATGCGTCACCTTGGCCGAAGTGCTGGGCGATGGCGCGATAGAGCACCTGATGCACAAGCGTGGATTTGCCGGAGCCGGAGACGCCGGTGATCGCGACGAGCATTCCGAGCGGGATTTCGACGTCTACGCTCTTGAGGTTGTTGGCGCGCGCGCCTTTGAGGACGAGCTTTTCGCGGCCCGGTAAACGGCGGCGCGTTGGTACGGGGATGGAGAGTTTGTGCGAGAGATAGCGGCCGGTGAGGGAGTTGGGGTTGGCCTCGATGTCGGCGAGGTCGCCCACGGCGAGGATCTTGCCGCCGTGCTCGCCGGCGCCGGGGCCCATGTCGATGAGGTAGTCGGCGGAGCGAAGGATGTCGGGGTCGTGCTCGACGACGAGGATGGTGTTGCCGAGGTCGCGCAGCTCTTTGAGGATGTGGATGAGGCGGGCGGTGTCACGGGTGTGGAGTCCGATGGAAGGCTCGTCGAGGACATAGAGCGTGCCGACCAGGTGCGAGCCGAGCGAGGTGGCGAGCTGAATGCGCTGGGCCTCGCCACCGGAGAGCGTTGAGGCGAGGCGATCGAGCGTGAGGTACTCGAGGCCAACGGCATCTAGAAAGCCGAGGCGCTGGCGGACCTCTTCGAGGATGGGTCCGGCGATCTCCTGCTGCATGGGGGAGAGCGTAAGCGCGGAGAAGAAGTCGCGGGCCTTGCGGATGGTGAGGGCGGTGGCCTGGCAGATGTTTTTGCCTTGTATGCGGACGGCGCGGGCCTCTGCCCGCAGACGCTGGCCGCGGCAGTCGGGGCACTCGGCGTATCCGCGATACTTCGACAGCATGACGCGGACGTGGAGCTTGTACTTCTTGCGATCGAGGGCCGCGAAGAATCCGTAGATGCCTTCGAAGGAACCTTTTCCGTGAAGGAGGGTCTCGCGGACGTCTTTGGTCAGGTCGCGCCAGGGGGTGTCTAGAGGGATGCCGAGTTCAGGTGCGCGCTTCTTGAGGTCAGAGAACCAGGGGCGGTACTTGGGGCGGTTCCAGGGGTCGATTGCGCCCTGATTGAGGGTGAGCGCGGGGTCGGGGACGATGAGGTTGAGATCGTAGTCGACCGTGTTGCCGAAGCCCTGGCAGCGGGGACATGCGCCGAAGGGATTGTTGAAGCTGAAGAGGCGCGGCTCGGGCTCGCGGCCGGGGCGATGGCAGGTGGTGCACTCGTAGTTGCCACTAAAGCGAAGACGACGGCGCTCGGCGGTTTCTTCGCGGGGGGCTTCTTCAAAGAGGATCTCGCCGGCTTCGCGGTAGGCGAGTTCGGTGGCATCGATGATGCGGGAGCGGTTGTCGGCGTTGACGACGATGCGGTCCAAAAGGATGAAGAGCGGAGCGTGGAGGTCGAGGTCGAGCAGGGACTCGGGAGTCGAGAACTCGAAGATCTGGCCGGACTGCCAGAGGCGGTTGAAGCCTGAGGCGCGCAGCTCGGCGAGGCGGGCCTTGAGGGTGTCGAGGTGAAGGTCGTCGGCGGTGGGGGCGGCGGATTTGGACTTTGCCGTGGCGCGCGGAGCTTTGGCGGTCTTTGTAGTCTTAGCCGGTTTAGAGGCAGCGGCTTCGGGGGCGGGCGTTGCAACGACGACAGGAAAGAGGGCGTTCAGCCGCGTGCCATCACCGAGAGCTAGGATGGCCTCGGCAACCTCGTCTACAGACTCGCGCTTGACCAGGCCGTCGCAGTGTACGCAGTGGACGGTGCCGGCGCGGGCATAGAGCAGGCGCAGATAGTCGTAGATCTCAGTGGCGGTGGCGACGGTGGAGCGGGGGTTGCGCGTGGAGTTCTTCTGCTTGATGGCGATGGCAGGGGCGAGGCCGTCGATCTCGTCCACATCGGGTTTTTCGATGCGTTCGAGGAACTGGCGGGCGTAGGCGGAGAGCGACTCGACGTAGCGGCGCTGGCCCTCGGCGTAGACGGTGTCGAAGGCGAGGGAGCTCTTGCCCGATCCCGATACGCCGCTGACGACGGTGAGCTTGCCGTGGGGGATCTCGCAGGAGATGTTCTTCAGGTTGTGTGTCCGCGCGCCGCGGATAACGATGGAGTCGGTCACTGTTGGCTTGATCAAGATAGGGTTCCCGGGGATGGGTACAAGAACGGTCCAGCTTTGCTCGGAGCCTCAGGGAGGCTCGGAGCAGGATAGGGCACTCTTCAGTATAAATGGGAGCGGTGTTGTGGCAGGTGTCTCCGGGGTCTCATGATAGACGCAAAGCATCTGGAGTGTATCTGGTCGATAGTGGAGGGCATGGGTTGTAGAGTGGGTTTATTTGGGCCGTGAGGATTGGCTCAGGTCCAAGCGCCCCTGGGCGCGCCAGGCGAGCCAGTGATGGGCGAAGCGGGCTATGAGCAGGCTCATGAGTGCTACAGCGGATAGCAGCAGTAGGAACTGATCGGCGAGGAAGATGCGCATGCGGTGATAGGAAGAGATTTCGCCGACCTCGTATGACCGCGCATCGGCCTGATAGGACTCGAAGCGGGCGCCGCGGAGGAAGCTTAGAGGTCCGGTCATGTCCTGGGGCTGCAACTGCCTGGAAATGACAGATGCGAATGCGTCAGCAGCACTCTCCTGGCGCAATTCGATGACGACAATAGAACGGTCAGGTGAGAGCGGCGAGCGGACCTGTTCGATGAGCGCGTCGGGCGAGTCGCCGGATGCAGGGTAGGGCAGTTCGAGGTGCGGAATCTGGAAGAGGCGGTCACCGAGGCGGCTGGCGATGAGGGATGCGTGGACCCATAGGGTGTGAAAGGGGTTCTCAGGGCGTACGTCGATGTGTCCGTCGGGTGCGACGGTGACAGGCATGAGCGTGGCTAGAGCGCCGAAGGCGGGCTGGTTGCCGGCCGTTCCCAGGACAAGATAGTCGAGGTCAGGCTGGAGGACCGCAGCCGGATCGGCGACAGTGACGCGCAGGGCTGGGTAGCCGGTGTGGGCCCCGAACTTGCTCATCAGTTCGAGATAGAGGGCAATCTCTCCGGGCAGGGGCTTTGAGGGGAGCACGATTGCGGTCTGTGCGAGGTCGGGCTGGTCGGTGAAGGGAAATCCTGCGCTAGAGAAGAGCTCAAGGTTAGGCATGCGTGTCCAGAGCTTGGCCTGGCGGAGGTCGAGCGTGGAGTTGCACTTGATGACGCCGCGGAGTTGGGAGTCGCGCGAAGGATCGCGGTTAAGTGGCACGAAGTCGTAGTTGAAGGAGATGGTGTTTCCGAATGGGCGGAGATCGGCAACGGGGACAAAGACGGTGCGCTGGCCGGAGAGCAGGTCGGGGCCGGGCGGCAGAGGAGTCTCGCTGACGAGGTTGCCGTTGACAAAGGTGCGCAGGGTCGAACCGGGTGCGACGCGGCGGGCGTCGTACTGATAGTTGACGAGAAGGGTAAGGTTTTGTTGCTCGCCGAGGAAGATGTCGGGGGGAAGATGGAAGTAGACGTGGACGGGCCTGGAGCCGTTGGTTTCGAGAGCCTCGGTGTTCGGGCAGGGTGCGATGGGGTTTATGACTCCTGCCTGCATCCAGCGAGGCGCGGCGCCTCGAGCGAGTGACGGAGGCAGCGTGATCAGTCCCGGCAGAGAGGTATCGGAGGCGAGCATGGATTTGTTTGGCTGGCCAGCGTCGGCTTTGCCAGTGAGGGCGAGGGTGGAGGCGGCGGAGATGAGCTGAGCGTCGTCGTTGCCGCTGACGATAAGCAGGGTGCCGTAAGGGTCGGATGGGTTGGTGCGAAGGGCCAGCAATGGTCCAGGGGTATCGGGCAGTCCGAGTTCCGGGGGCAACTGGGAGCGGAGGCCGACAAGAACCGCGTTGCCGGTGGGAATGAGGCCGGCAAGGGCGGAGAGGTGAGGCAGGCGGGAGCCAGCCTCGACGCCCAGCCAGGAGGCAGCGATGCCCGCTGACTTGAGAGCGGCGCGGCTGGAGAAGTCGTAGAGGACGAAGGGGATCTCGGTTCGGGACCTGAGTTCGTTGTCGAAGACGGGCAGAGGCAGGCGGGCGAGATCGGTGTCGAGGCGAAGGGCATCGCCGGCCACGTTGAGTGAAGAGCTGGGATCGATTCGGACGAAGATCCGTCCGCGTGCTTGCTGCTCGCTCAGCATGGGAGCGCTGCCGGTGAACTCGAAAGTGAGGGTGTTGTCGCGGACGAGAGCGAACTCGGGTAAGGCGATATCGGCGACGGAAGAAGTGGGGTGGGACTTATCCGCGTCGGGGGCAAGTGTAGCGACCGCGACGGCGTTGAGGTAGACACGCAGAGATGCGGTGCGCGGGTCGAGGGCGGGATCGAGGGAGTAGAGCAGGTGCAGAGTGGCCTGATGCGGCACCATTCCGTGGGAGAGCGCGAAGCTAACCGAGTAGTAGGAGTGGGGCCCAGGCATCTCAATGGGATTGACCACATCGAGGTCTGCCAGTGTCATGGCCTGGCGGGCGGTGTCGAGGGCCGGTGGGATGGCCGCTAGATCGGCTGCTGGGGAGGCTGGCCCTGAGGCATAGGCGCGGCGGGTTCCTGCCGCGCCGGCGAGGAGCAGCAGCGCGAGCAGAGCAGAGACGGCCTTTCCGGCGCTTCGTTCGGGCACCAGGCTGCGGACCATCTGGTAGATCCCGCTGGCGGAGAGGACGATGACCCGTCCGAGGCTCACCAGGGGGCGGTCGATCTCTTTCTGATGGGGGTTTGTGAGCCATGCGTCGGCGCGGGAGTAGAGAGCGCGGGCCAGGGTCTCGTGTTCGGTGATGGTGCGCGGCTGGAAGGCGATCTTGAGGGAGCCCTCGCCTGTTCCTACCACGGCTGCGCCGACGACATCATCGCCGCAGACCTGGGGGAAGGAGATGCAGAGTTTTGTGCCGTTTTTGACCGTGACAGGGCTGAAGACGGCGATCAGAGTACCGCCGACGGACATATCGCGGGTCTCGCCGTTGATCGTTTGGCCGCTGGGGAGCGTGATGGTGACGGTGATGCGGGCTTCGATGCGGACCGACTCGCGGCGCTGGCGGTGCTCGTAGGCCACGGCCGCGGCCACTCCGAGGATGACGATGTTGAACAGAACCCAGACGACGTTCATGGCAACCGCGCCGGGGTGGCCGGGGTCTGCCACGAGCATGCGGTAGGGGGCCATGGCAAGGCCGAGAAAGTTAAACGCGAGGAGCCAGCGCGTCGGAGTCGAGATGCCACGGTCGTAGCGGGTCTCGGCGAGGGTGCCGCCTTTGGCGGTGACATTGAACTTGCCGAGTTTGGGGTTGATGAGGGCGAGAAGCGTAGGGGCGAGGATGTAGGGTGCGAGGACGGCCTCGTATATCTCGTTCCAGAAGGAGTGGCGGTGCCAGCTTTGTACGCGGGAGTTGGTGAGGCTGGAAAGATACAGATGCGGCAGTGCGTAGACCGTGATGGTTACCCAGTAACCGGGAATGATGGAGTGGCCTGTGAGTAGATAGACGAGCGGACTGAGCAGAAAGATGAGCCGAGGCAACGCATAGAGGAAGTGCGTCATGGCGTTGAAGTAGCAGAGGCGCTGAGAGAACTTCAGTCCGCGGCCGAACAGGGGATTGTCGGTGCGCAGGATCTGGATCATGCCTCGCGCCCAGCGGATGCGCTGGCCGACGTGGGCGGCTAGGGTCTCGGTGGCCAGTCCGGCGGCGAGCGGGATGTTGATGTAGGCGGTCGAGTAGCCGCGGCGCTGTAGGCGCAAAGATGTGTGGGCGTCCTCGGTGACGGTTTCGACGGCGATGCCGCCGACCTCGTCGAGGGCCGAGCGGCGGATGACGGCGCAGGAGCCGCAGAAGAAGGTGGCGTTCCAGAAGTCGTTGCCGTCCTGGACGATGCCGTAGAAGAGCTCGGCCTCGTTGGGGATGGTCTTGTACTGGAGGAGGTTCCGTTCGAATGGGTCTGGCGAGTAGAAGTGGTGGGGTGTCTGGACGAGGGCCGTCTTTTCGTCGGCCAGTAACCAGCCGAGGGTCATCTGGAGGAAGCTGCGCGTGGGCACATGGTCGCAGTCGAAGATGGCGACGTAGGGAGAGTGCATGCTCTCAAGGGCATGGTTTATGTTGCCGGCCTTGGCGTGGGAATGAATCGGCCGGGTGACGTATCCGACGCTGGCCTCGACGCAGAAGGCTTCGAAGTCCGCGCGGGTGCCGTCGTCGAGGATGTAGACATGGAGCTTGTCAGGCGGGTAGTCAATATTGAGCGCTGCCAGCGCCGTGTAGCGGACCAGCGATAGCGGCTCGTTGTAGGTGGGAATAAGGACATCGACGTGGGGCCAACTGTTCTCATCGGCGGGCATGGGCGCAGGACGGCGCTCGAGAGGCCACACGGTCTGCATGAAGCCGAGGATCATGATGACGGTGGTGTAAATCTCGGCGGCGACGAGGATGAGCATAGCCACGCTGTCCCACGCGGGGTGGCGGATACCGGGGTCGGTAAAGTAGGCGACGAGCGAGTTCATGCGCCACCAGCCGTAGCGGAAGGTGGCGCCGATGGAGAGCAGCATCATGGCAATGGAAATGATTCGGGAACTCGAACTGCGGTTGATCGAGAGTCCGAGGAGGATGCTGACTGCGCCGAGTGCCGCCTGTTTTTGCCAGCTAAGGTCGAGGCTAACGAGCTCAAAGAGGAGAAATAGAAAGACGGCAAAGAGGAGCAGCCGCAACGCCCTGGCGAGGAAACCGGGTTTTTCGATCTTACAGACCATGGAAGGCGATCATTTCTCCGAGCAATTGGAACACATCAGGCGAGGATCTTACATAAAACATGCAATTCATCGTAGCGTCATTCCTGCCGGGCGTAAAGGAAGATAGCTGAGGTTGTAGGCAGGCCGGCAATGCTGGTGGTGCGATGAGAGTGCATGGCTTAGTATTAATTCGCACGAATTGTATGGTTTTGCTAGGAGCTGAAGATGACTTTGCGGAAGAGTTTGCTGGCATGGGTGCTGGTTGGTGCTGGCGCGCTGGCGCTGGTAGTTGGAGTAAATGCGCAGACGCCGGCGGGTTGCCCGGCGGTGTCGAATCCCGATGCGCCGGCGGTGACCATTTCAAACGGAACAGTGAATGCGGTGGTGCTGCTGCCCGATGCCCAGAAGGGCTTCTACAAGGGCGTGCGGTTCGACTGGTCAGGAGCGGTTTGGTGCCTGATGTACAAGGGGCACAACTACTTTGGGCCGTGGTACTCAACGAACGCCGCGCCGATGAAGGACCCGATCACCGGGCCGGTGGAGGAGTGGCGGTCTTCAGACGGCAAGAGCGCGCTGGGATACGACGCAGCCAAGCCCGGCGAGCTGTTTGTGAAGCCCGGAGTGGGCTTGCTGAAGCGGATCGACGAAAAGCCGTTCTCTTTCCAGACTGCGTTTCCGCTGGTGGATGGCGGCAAGTGGACGGTGAAGCCTTCAAAGAGTGGGGTCGCGTTCCGGCATGTGCTGAAGTCGGCGATAGGGTACGCGTACGACTACAAGAAGACGCTGAAGCTCGATGCCAAGGATCCGGTGCTGGTGGTCGAGCACGAGATGAAGAATACGGGCACGAAGCCGATCGACATTCAGGTCTACAACCACGACTTCTTTGTCTTCGACGGTAAGACTCCTGCGGTGGGGTTGACGGTGAAGTTTCCGTTCGTGCCGCAGCTTGATCGCGAGCAGGGCAAGAATGCGCACATCGACGGGAAGACGTTTGTGTTCGACACGGCAGTCGAGCCGACGCCGGGGCAGGGTGGGCCGCGGCCTGCCGGAGCGGCGCAGGGCGGGCCGGGCCAGACTCCCGGCGGAATGGTGAAGGGCTTCTCCGACCAGGCTTCGGACTTCGATTTTGTAGTGGAGAATCCGAAGACGGGCGTGGGTGTGGAGGAGATCGGGAGCCTGCCGCTTTCGCTGTTGCAGCTGTGGTCGAATGCGCAGACGGTTTGCCCGGAGGCGTATGTGCATGTGGTGATTCAGCCTGGCGAGACGAAGAAGTGGTCGATCAAGTACCGGTTTATGGCGAAGTGAGTTGATGGTTTGGGTCTCCCCGGTCCCCAAATGCGAGGGTGTCAAGTTCCACGACATGGTTTACATCTTGTCTCCGGACATGGTTTACACCTGCTGGGGTGAGTTAGCGTCAGCCAGGCAACGCTCGACGATCGTCGAGCGTTGCCTGGCGGGGTCGATTTCGCGGATCAGGGTGTTGCA
>CAIMKZ010000077.1 GCA_903842065.1 uncultured Acidobacteriaceae bacterium
CCCAGGTCTGGATTTTCAGACCTGGGAAAGAACAACCCTCAACCCGCCACTCTGAACCCACCACAACTCTGGGTGCCCCAGGTCTGGATTTTCAGACCTGGGAAAGAACAACCCTCAACCCGCCACTCTGAACCCACCACAACTCTGGGTGCCCCAGGTCTGGATTTTCAGACCTGGGAAAGAACAACCCTCAACCCGCTAACTTGCTGCCCTGTCAACCCTCTCCCCACCCAAACCACTCATCCCAAATCACATCCCCGTTGCCGAATATTTCCCCCATTCTGCCCATACTGGAGTCATGGACAGAACTGAAGAAAATCCGCTCCCTCTCGATCCCTCAGCCGCCGGCTACCGCGCCCTCATCGACCGCTTCAACGCCGCGCAGCACGCGCACAACTCCGGCCAGATCGACTTCTACACCTTCCGCGAGGCCGTCCTCGAGATCGACGAGCAGAGCCGATTCCTCAACCTCCTGCGCAAGCTCCACCGCGCCCACCGCGTCGTCGCCGCCGAGGAGCAATCGCACCAGAAACGAGCTGTAAGTAGTTGAGCCAGGCTCACTTGCAAGCAAACTGTCTGTTTTCTGCGGGTTACAGGCGCGCCCGGAAATAAATCTATTGTTTTCTCTCACATCCCCCCGAATGAGGGGGGTAGGAGCAACACATGTCACAGCCTTGTCTTTATGCCGAATGTCGTCACATTCTCGCCAGCGGACGCAAATGCCGGGCAGCCGCACTGAAGGGCAGGGCCTTCTGCCTCCACCACATCCGCTCGCGAAATCTCGTCGAATCCAACCGCGCCCGCAACCACTCCATCGCTCTGCCCCCGCTTGAAGACCGCGCCGCCATACAGATGTCCCTCGATGTTGTGCTTGCCGCCCTCGCCGCCGGAAAATTCAACCGCCGCACCGCCGCAACCTACGTCTACGCCATCAAGGCAGCCTCCGACAACCTCGCGCTGCTCGAGCAGCTCCCGCCTCCGGAACCCATCGAAATCTGCCGCGACGAGCGAGGCGACATCCTCGCCGCCGAACCACCCTCCCCCGAAATACCCTCTGTTGGTGCCCCCGGTCTCGATTTTGAGACCGGGGAAGTCACCAACCCAACCCAATCCTCTATTCACCAACCACCAAATCTGGGTGCCCCAGGTCCCTCGCATTCCGCTAACACCGCTAACACCGCTAACACCGACCTCCGCAACTCCTGCGCATCGATGGAGCACGATCCCGAGCCTCCGATCCCGCCCACCAGATCCGAGCTGCGCGAAAAGCGCCGTCAGATCGAGCAACACCTCAGGCAGAACCGCGAGTCCCTGCGCTATTGGAAAACCGTCCCGCTCTCCGAGCTCTCCGAAGGCGAAGATCCGCAGGTCGTGATCAACTTCATTCAGGAATCGATCGGCAAACTCCAGACCAACCTCGACGAAATCGATCGTCTCGAAAAACAGGACCCCGAACCCGACCCACCCCTCGACCCCGACCCGCACCTCAACCCGCCACTCTGAACCCACCACAACTCCGGGTGCCCCAGGTCTGGATTTTCAGACCTGGGAAAAATCAACGCTCGACCCGCCACTCTCAACCCACTACTGAAAATTGGGTGCCCCCGGTCCCTCGTCCGCCGCGGCGGAGGGACCGGGGAATGCTCGCCCCTCGGGGACGCGGTGCATGCCGAAAACCGCTAAAATCAATTCATGGCAACCGCGGCAATCTCACAGGATGTTATGGCTAGATACGAGCCCGTCATCGGACTCGAAGTTCACGTGCAGCTGCTCACCGCAACCAAGATCTTCTGCGGCTGCGCCAACCACTTCGGTTCCGATCCCAACACCAACATCTGTCCGGTCTGCATCGGACTGCCCGGCGCGCTGCCCGTGCTCAACGCCAAAGCCGTCGAGTTCGCCGTCAAGGCCTCGCTCGCCATCAACTGCCAGGTCCGCGAGCGCTCCATCTTCGCCCGCAAAAACTACTTCTATCCCGACCTGCCCAAGGGCTACCAGATCTCTCAATTCGACCGGCCCATCGCCGAGCACGGCTGGCTCGATGTGCCCACTGCCGACGGCAGCACGAAGACCGGGGCCCCCGGCGACAGGTCTTCGTCGCCGGGGTGGAAA
Organism: uncultured Acidobacteriaceae bacterium; assembly: GCA_903842065.1. Classification (GTDB taxonomy): domain Bacteria; phylum Acidobacteriota; class Terriglobia; order Terriglobales; family Acidobacteriaceae; genus Telmatobacter. The sequence continues at coordinate 2,113 of CAIMKZ010000077.1, forward strand.
CGTATCGGCATCACCCGCCTGCACATGGAAGAGGACGCCGGAAAGAGCATCCACGACGGATTCTCCGACTCCGCCACCCGCTCCTATCTCGACCTCAACCGCTGCGGAACCCCGCTGGCCGAGATCGTCTCCGAGCCCGACCTCCGCTCCGCGGACGAGGCCTTCGAGTACCTCACCCGCCTGCGCGAGAACCTGCTCTACGCCGGCGTCTCGGACTGCAACATGGAAGAGGGCTCACTGCGCTGTGATGCGAATGTCAGCGTCCGTCCAAAGGGTCAAAAAGAATTTGGAACCAGGGCCGAGGTCAAGAACGTCAACAGCTTCAAGTTTGTTCGCGCCGCCATCGAGTACGAGATCGAGCGCCAGATCGAAGTCATCGAGTCCGGCGGCAAAGTCATCCAGGAGACCCGCCTCTGGAACGCCAACGAGGGCCGCACCTACTCCATGCGCTCCAAGGAACAAGCCCACGACTACCGCTACTTCCCGGAGCCCGATCTGCCGCCATTGATCGTATCGCCACAGTTCATCTCCGAGACCAGAGAAAAACTCCCGGAGATGCCCGAGGCCCGGCGCAAGCGTATGGTCGCCGAGTACGAGATCGGCGAGAAGGACGCTCACACGCTCGCCGTCTCGCGCGAGTTCGCCGACCGCTTCGAGGCTGCTGCAAAGACCGCCCGCAATCCCCGCCGCGTCGCCAATCTCCTGCTGAGCGAGATCGGAGGCCGCCTCAAGGCTCTCGACCTCGAGCCCGAGGAGTCGCCCATATCGATGGCGGGAATCGTCGAGGCCGCCGATCTGCTCGACCAGGACAAGATCAGTTCCAAACAGTTGAAACAGCTCTTCGACATCTGCTTCGAAAAGCGCGAGGACTTCGGACCCGTCTACGAGCGCGAGAAGCCCGAGCAGATCACCGATTCCTCGGCGATCGAGATGATGGTAGACGAGGTAATCGCAGCCAACCCCAAACAGGTGGAGCAGTACCGCGCCGGCAAGACCACGCTCGCAGGTTTCTTTGTGGGCCAGGTAATGAAAGCCTCCAGGGGCCAGGCAAATCCAGCCCTGCTCAACGAATTGGTGACGAAGAAACTGGCCGGATGAAAATCTGAATTGCGAATAGACGACGAGGCCGCTCAATAGAGCGGCCTCGTCGTATCCTGGTCCCTGCTTTTATCAGTTCCACCGCTTGGGGTCGTCGTGTTCGTCGTGGATGACACGGCCCTGACCGTCGAAGTGCACGGTGCGGCCGTGCTGCTTCATGTAGACCTCGAACTTCTTTGCGGCCTTGCGGCGCTTGCGGCGGTAATAGTTATTGCGCAGGCCGAACCACCACTCGCTCAGGGCAAAGCCCAGGCCGCGTCGGGGAGCGCGGCGGACGAAGATGAGGCCGGCGGCCGCTCCGCCGAGCTGGGCGAAGGCGTACTGCTTCTGCGGCCCGAAGAGCATGGCGATGGCGACCAGGCCGTAGATGATGGCCAGATAGCGAGCCTTGATGCCGATGATGAACATGAGCAGAAACTCGGTGTCGCCGTAGAGAACGCCGATGGCTGTAAGCAATCCGAAGATGCCGCCGAAGCAGCCGTAGATCGGGATTGCGGCGAGCGAGAAGTGCAGCGTACCGGAGACGAGATAGATCACCAGAGCGGCGGCGACCGTGCCGAGCACGGATACGATGTAGAGCGACCGGATCCAGTTGGCGTTGTGGTAGCTCTCAAGGAATCCGGCGAGGAACCAGAGCGAGAGCATTTCGAAGAGCGTGTTCGTGATGCCGGTATGCACCAGACTGTAGGTCAGCGGCTGCCAGATGAGGCCGTGAAGAAATGCACCCGGCTGGTAGGCGAGCAGTGCGGCGAACGAGTTTGCCGAATCTGGTGAGACCAGGCCGAAGAGCAGCAGCAGGAAGAAGGCGCACAGGTTGACGAGCACCAACTGGCGCGTTGCGCCGCTGAAGCCGGGGAAAGCGAACGGGCTGGAGCCGAGTCTCCGCATGGTACTTCAAAGGTAACCGTTCCGGCGCTGCAATGTCATGAAAGGCACAAGCCGAAGCAGGCCTTGACCTAGGGGCCGGTTGTCCCTAACACTATAGCGGGACCGGACTCCGCAGAGCCGAATCCTGCCGCCGAGTGAGGCGGAGCAGTAAACTAAGCATTCATCCTGTATCCCGTGTTCGATTTGAAGGAGGTTATTATGCCGATCTGTCCTGAATGCGAGAACCCACTCGATTTCGATGTTGACGAAGTGGAAGAAGGCGATGTTGTCGCCTGCGAGGAGTGCGGAACCGAGTTCGAAGTGGTTGGGATCGATCCGCTCGAACTGTCCAAGGCCGATGACGATCTGGACGACGAGGACGATGAAGTTTTCGACGAGGACGAGGAGGAAGAGTGAGAGTCCGAATATTGAAATTCGCGGTCAGTTCCGCACTGCTGCTGGGTCTGGCGATTGCCTGCTACAACAGCCTGAGCGGCAGTGTGGCCGTAGCACAGAACCTGGGAGACCGCACCATATCCGGCGCTGTGCTGGGGTCCGACTCGCAGCCTGTGGTCGGCGCCACGGTGTTTCTACAGAGCGTCAAGACCAAGTCGATCCGCAGCTTCACCACGGTTGAAAAGGGCCACTACCGCTTCACTCAGGTGAAGAAGTCAGAGGACTACGACCTGTGGGCGCAGAAGGACGGCAAAAAGAGCCCGGTTAAGCCGATCAGCTCCTGGGACTCGCGCAATGACTTTATCGCCGACCTGAAGCTGAAATAAGGCAGGGACTAAGGGACCAGGGACAGGGAACAGGGACGGCCGCGATCCATTTGTAGCGCCAGTCTCCCGACCCGCACTGGTATTTCTTCACCGGCCAGAACAGCCCCGATCCGATAAAATCGTCTTTGTCATGAGCCAGAAAATCGCATTCCTCTTTCCGGGGCAGGGTTCGCAGGCCGTAGGCATGGGCCGCGAACTAGCCGAGAAGTTTCCCGTAGCCCAGCAGACCTTCGACGAGGCAGACGCCGCGCTCGGGTTCTCGCTCTCGAAGCTCTGTTTCGAAGGGCCTGAAGATCAGCTTCGCCTGACCGAAAACACCCAGCCGGCCATTATGACCGTGAGTGTAGCCGCCGCCCGCGTGCTGGCCGAACTGGGCATTACGCCCTCGATCGCCGCCGGACACTCGCTCGGCGAGTGGTCCGCGCACGTTGTCGCCGGGACGATGAGCTTCGCCGACGGCGTCCGCTCCGTCAAGGCCCGTGGAAAGGCCATGCAGCTCGCCGTGCCTCCGGGGCAGGGTGCGATGGCCGCAATTCTTCAGCTTGACGCAGCCCTGGTAGCCGAGGCCTGTGCAGAAGCCGCCAGCGAGACCGGCCTTGTCGTCGAAGCCGCCAACATCAACTCCGCAGGCCAGGTTGTTATCTCCGGCGCGGCGGCAGCGGTTGAGAAGGCCTCTGCCATCTGCAAGGCCAAGGGCGCTCGCCGCGCCGTGCCGCTGCCCGTAAGCGCGCCCTTCCATTGCGCGCTCATGCAGCCCGCACAGGTTGAGGTGGCCCGCGTACTCACCGCGCTCTCGCTCAACGATCCCAAGATTCCCGTCGTCGCCAACGTCAGCGGTGGCATTGTTACAACCGCCGCCGACGCGAAAGACGTTCTCACCCGCCAGGTGACCGGTGCAGTCCGCTGGATCGACTGCGAGCAGGCGCTCAAGAACGGGGTCCCCGCGGACGGGTCTTCGTCCGTGGGGTGTAAGAACGCTGCGCCCGATGTTTATGTAGAAGTCGGCCCCGGCAAGGTCCTCTGCGGCCTGCTCAAGCAGTTCGACAGCGAGCTCAAGTCGCTGAACGTGGAAAACATCGCGAGCCTTGAAGCCGCGCTGTCGGAACTGAAGGGCGCATAGCCCGAAGATAATAAGGGCCTCTCATCCCAGTGGGAATGAGAGGCCCTTCGTGTATCTGGCCTGTCTTTAGCGAATCAGTCCAAGTTCCCGCAGCAAAAACGCATAGTCCTGCGCAATCTCTTTCAGGTAGTCGTACCTTCCGCTCGCTCCGCCGTGTCCGGCCTGCATGTTCGTCACCAGCAGCAGCGGGTTTTCGTCTGTCTTGAGCGTCCTCAACTTTGCCACATACTTCGCGGGCTCCCAGTACATCACCTGGCTGTCGTTTAACGAAGTTTTGACCAACATTGAGGGGTACTGCCCCTCGCAGAGGTTTTCATAAGGCGAGTAGCTCAGCATGTAGTCGAAGTAATCCGGATAGTTCGGGTTGCCCCACTCTTCGTACTCGGGCACGGTCAACGGCAGCGTCTCGTCCAGCATGGTGTTTATCACGTCCACAAACGGCACGTGCGAGAGAACCGCGCGGAACAGCTCGGGCCGCATGTTCACGACCGCGCCCATCAGCAGGCCGCCGGCTGAACCGCCTTCAATCGCCACGCGCTTTGGGTCACCGTAGCCATTCGCCGTCAGGTGCTCCACGCAGGCGATGAAGTCGGAGAAGGTGTTGCGCTTCACCATCATCTTGCCGGCGTCGTGCCAGGTTTGGCCCAGGTCGCCGCCGCCGCGGATGTGCGCGAAAGCCATGACCACGCCCCGGTCGAGCAGGCTCAGACGGTTCGAGCTGAAGCTGACCGGCAGCGCGAACCCATACGATCCGTAGCCGTAGACGTGGATTGGGTTCGACTTCGTGCGGATATCCTTTCGGTAGACGATCGAGATCGGCACCTCGACTCCGTCCGGCGCGGTGGCACGAATGCGCTCGCTTGCGTAGAGCGCGCGATCGAAGCCGCCGGGAATCTCCTGCTGCTTGAGCAGTGCGGAAGCGCCTGAGTTCACGTCGTACTCGTACACCGAGGCCGGCGAGACCAGCGACTGGTAGCTGTAGCGGAAGGTCGTCGTCTCGAAGATGCGGTTCACGTGCGGATGGGCGCTGTAGGCAGGCTCAGGAAAGGCGATCTCGCCCGCTCGAACGGCCTCGGGACCGTTGCCGGCAAACTTCCACAGGCGCAGCCTGGGCAGTCCGTCCTCTCGCTCGCAGGCGATGAAGAAATCGGCAAACAGGTCGGCGTCTTCAAGCATCACGGCGTCGCGATGGGGGATCAACTCCGTCCAGTTTTCATGGCCGGGATGATCGGCCGGCGCTGTTGCCAGCCGGAAGTTTCGCCCGCTGTCGTTGGTGCGGATGAACCAGTGCCCCTTGCGGTGATCGACCGAGTACTCGTGATCCACTTTGCGCGGGGCGATCACTGCAAATTCTCCTGCCGGATTATCTGCCGCGAGAAACCGCACCTCGGTCGTCGTGTGGCTTCCGGATTCGAGCAGAAGATATTTGCCGTCGCGCGTTCGGCCTACGCCGATGTTGAAGCTCTCATCGTCGTCCTGATAAACGAGCGCGTCGGCCGAGTGCTCCGTGCCCAGCGCGTGCCGGTAAAGCTGGAACTGCCGCTTCTGCTGCTCGTCCTCGACCGTGTAGAAGAGCGTGCGGTTGTCCGCCGCCCAGCAGATCGAACCCACGCGCTCGACCTCGCCCGCGAGCGTCTCGCCCGTTTCCAGATTCTTGACGCGCAGCGTGTACTGGCGGAAGCCGGTGGTGTCGGTGGTGTAGGCGAGCCAGCGTCCGTCGTCCGTAATGTCCGTGTCGCCGATGGCGAAAAAGGCCTGCCCCTCGGCCAGTTTGTTGCCGTCGAGGATTACCGCTTCCGCGGCCTCAGGTACTGGACCGGCTTCGGTCCCGGATTTACGGCAGTAGATCGCATACTGCAACCCCTCCTCGGTACGCGTCGAGTACCAGTAGTTGCCGTCGCGATAGGGAACCGAGACGTCGGTTTGCTTGATGTGGCTGAGCATCTCGTCGTAAAGCTCGGCGCGCAGCCCTTGGAGCGGAGCCATCTGGGCCTCGGCGTAAGCGTTCTCGGCTTCGAGGTAAGCGATGGTCTCAGGGTTCTCTTTTCCGCGCAGCCAGGCGTAATCGTCGGTGAGCGTGACGCCGTGGATGGTGTTGTCGGTCGGGTGCCGGGGCGCGGTCGGAGGGGAGGGAAGCGATTTGCTCATACATTTCATTTTATTGGCTTTCCTGCCGCGCACACCGCATGGGAACCTTTCACCCTCCATCCACGTACAATGGAGAGGCATGAAAGCTTCTTTGCTTTTGAGGTCTACCCCGCTTGTCCTGGTTATGGCGGCGCTTACGGCGCTCTCGCCCGCAGTCCGGGCGCAGGCAGCCAAAGACCTGCCCCAGCCCACCGATTACGTGAGCGACTTTGCCCACGCCCTCTCGCCCGAGGCCACGCAACGGCTTAACAATTTGTGCTTTCAGCTCGATCAGGCGGCGCACGCCAAGGTGGCGGTCGTAACGGTTCAGACCATGAACGGCGACGACTCGGCCGACTACGCCAACCAGCTTGAAGATCACTGGAAGATGGGCGACAAAGGCGAGAACCGCTTCGCCCTGGTTCTGCTAGCTGTGGGCGACCACAAGTACCGCATCGAGTCCGGATACGGACTCGAGGGGATTCTGCCGGACGGCAAGGTGGGTGACATAGGCCGGACGATGGTTCCGGACCTACGCGCCAACGACTACGACGGCGCGCTGACGCTGGCCGTGGGCCAGGTAGCGCAAGTTATCGCCGCAGATGCGCATGTGACGCTCGACCAGATGCCTGTAGTCGATGAGCAGCCCATGCCGGTAAGGCATCGCAGCTCGGCGATCGGAAGGCTCATCCTGCTGATCATCGTGCTCCTCTTCTTCGGCGGCGGTTCGCTCTTCCGCATGCTCTTTGGCGCCAGCCTCTTCTTTGGCGGCTGGGGCAACCGCAGCCTGTGGGGCGGCGGCGGCAGTGGCTGGGGTTTCGGCGGCGGAGGCGGCGGTGGAGGCTTCGGCGGTTTCGGCGGCGGGGGCGGCGGATTTGGCGGCGGCGGAGCCGGAGGAAGCTGGTAGAAATACAAGCTTCCAGCTGTTAGCTTCTAGCTCTTAGCTGGCACCGTAACGAGTTTTGCTATGGTGGATATCCCCAAAAATTAGTGCATTGAGGCAAAAGAACATTCGCGTACTGGAGCTAGAGGCTAGGAGCTAGAAGCTAGCAGCTGGTTTGAATTGAAAGGAGTCTATGAGCAAGGCATTATGGGTTGTACTCGGAGTCGTTGTGGTGCTGGTGCTGGCCGGCCTGATGGTCTTCAGCAGCTTCGTCAGCGCGCAGCATCAGTTTGTCGCGCTGGATCAGACGGTCAAGGCTTCCTGGTCCGATGTGGACGTACAGTTGCAGCGCCGCGCCGACCTGATTCCCAATCTGGTCGAGACGGTCAAGGGATTCACCAAGGAAGAGAGCACGGTCTTTGGCGACATCGCCAACGCGCGCGCGGGCATGCTGAACGCGCAGGGTCCGGCTGCAAAGATCAAGGCCAACAACCAGCTTGACGGCGCAATCGGCCGCCTGCTGCTGCTCACTGAGAACTATCCGCAGCTGCGTTCGAGCGAGCAGTTCATGCGGCTCCAGGACGAGCTGGCGGGCACCGAGAACCGCATCAGTGTGGCCCGCAAGCGCTACAACGACGCGCTGAAGGACTACAACACCTTTGTCGAGCAGTTCCCCAACAGCATCTGGGCCAATCTGGCCGGCTTCCACCCCAACACGGCCTATTACGAGGCCAGCGAGTCGGCGAGGACCGTTCCCCAGATCAAGTTCTAGAACCTGGTGGAGGGCGAGACAGTAAGGGCCAATCCGCACGAGCGGATTGGCCCTTCAGCTTTACCGGGATGAGCCGGAACTACTTGTACGACCCGATGCCCTTGGCTTCGTCGTCGTAGATATCGAAAACGGTATAGAGCTTGGTGAGCTGGAGCAGATCCTGAACCTTCTTGGTCAGGCTGAGCAGCTTAACGGCCGCGCCCTGGTTCTTCGCCGTGGTGTAGGCGCTTACCAGTTCGCCCAGGCCCGAGCTGTCGATGTAGTTGACTTCGCCGAGGTTGAGCAGAATGTTTTTCTGGCCCTTGGCGATCAGATCGCGGATAGCGTCGCGCAGCTGCACGCTGCCTTCGCCCAGAGTGATGCGGCCGCTCAGGTCTAAAACAGTTACCCCGTCCACTTCACGGGAAGCAATCGTAAGTGCCACGCGAATCCTCCTTGGAGCTACACATTGTTTATAGCACCGGACCCAACCCCGGCGCGATGGGAAATGCTGCCCCGCAAAAAGCACCGCTGTAACGGTTCCCCGCCGGGCTGCGTTCAGGCTCGCTGCGTTAGAGGGCCCCCGGCGGAAGATGCTTCACCAGCGTCATCTCGGTTCCGGGATGCAGTTGACGAAAGTTGACCTCATCCATGAACGAGCGGATGAGGAAGATGCCACGGCCGGAGCCGCGGAGCAGATTATCAGGAGCCAGGGGATCGGGCAGGCTGTCCGGGTCCAGTCCCTCACCCTCATCGGCGATGACAAAAACCAGCGCGTCCCCGGTGTTTTCCAGGCTCACGTCGATCTTTTTGGCCGGATCGAGTTTGTTTCCGTGCATGGCGGCGTTGATCGCGGCCTCGCGCACGGCAATCGTCACGTGGAAGCAGCCGTCCTCGTCGAGTCCCGCCTCAGTGGCAAGTTTCTCGGCCGCGGCCTCCACCTCTGCCACGCTGTCCATCGTCGAGTCGAGCCGGAAGCTCTGCCTTCCTTTGCTAGTCGCGCTCACCTGTAATGGGCCGCCTTGTTCGGGTATGGGCGCCACCCTGTCCGAAACATTGTCCGGTTCGCGGATGGACCATTCTTGATCCTAGCTGGCAGTTTCAAGTTCTGAACGGGAGTATGTCAAGCAGGACGAGGTACAGGCGCTGCATCCCCCCGCCGAATTTGGTCTCGTGCTGTCTGGGGATGTGTTATAAGGAGTTGTTCCCCGGACAAGTTTTCCAGAGACCGTATCTGAGGACCGCCAATCATGGATTACGGGACATTTTTCTTCACAAATGTCGCCTCAATGACCGTGTTTACGGTATGCCTTGGCGTGCTCGTCATACGCAACCGGCGCGTGACAGGACTGAACTGGATGGTCGGCGGCCTCGTTGTGGGGCTGGCTAAGCTGGTTCTGCAGGGGCTCGAGGGTAAAGCTCCGCTGTTATTCAGCGCCATGCTAGCCAACGAGCTGTATGTCGTCTCGTTCTTCTTGCAGTTCATGGGCCTGCGCTGGTTTGTGGTGCGACGGCCCATGCGCAGCCGATGGCCCTGGTATGCCGTGGGGCTCATGGTGGTCGTGTACACGGGGATGTTTCTGGCCAGGATTCCCTATGGCGGGAATGTCACCAACGTCTGCTTTCTTACGGTGTGTGGCGCATCCGTATGGGTGCTTATGAAGAATGGCCGGGGGCCATTTGTCGCGGCTTCCCGGTTTGCCGCGGCGATTTTGGTCGCGGACTTCTTCGTGGCCGGTTACCGCGCCTTCCTAACTGTCGCGCATTATACGCGGCCGTGGGAGACCATCAATGCCCATAACGATTCCCGCTGGCTCTATTCGCTGGCCGCTATGGCGTTTCTGGCCACCTTCATGGTGATGTGCGACATCTGGTTCCTGGTGGCGGAGTTGAACCGGGAGCTGGAGGTGCAGGCGCGGACCGATCCCCTCACCGGCGCGCTGAACCGGAGAGCGCTTGAAGATGCCGCCCTGCGAGAGATCGCGCGCAGCATTCGTCATGGAATTCCGCTGTGCATGATCATGATCGATATCGACCATTTCAAGCGCCTGAACGACAAATTCGGCCATGCGGCCGGGGACCGTGTGCTGCAGACGCTGGTCACCACCGTACAGGGCGCCTTGCGCGAGCAGGATCTGCTGGCGCGCTCGGGAGGCGAGGAGTTCACCATCTTGATGCCCCATACGCTTGCCCATACCGGGCGGGCGGCTGCTGAACGGCTGCGGAGGATGCTCGAGGAGCTTGTCGTGCCCCATTCGAGCAAAGCGATTCGTTTCACTGTCAGTATCGGTGTGGCTCAGTTTGAGTCCAGCCTGGGCGGATGGGAAGAGACAATGCGCCGTGCCGACAGCGCCATGTACAAGGCCAAAGCTCACGGACGGAACCGGGTTGAGGTAGAGGCATCGGAGACGGTCTAAATCTCAGTGTCCGCCGGGGTGCTTGCATCGCGACAGGAATGCGTGGCCGACTGCGCCTCCGTCGAGGAATTACACTCATTCTATGAAGCCACGTACCACCACCCGCGTCAGCCTGACGGCGTTGCTCGGCACTCCGGTGACGGATGCCCGGGGCCATATGCGCGGGCGGCTGAAAGACGTGGCAGTGACCACGGGACCCGATGGCGGGCGCGTGGCCGGACTAGTGCTAAAGACCCGCGAGGGACTGGCCCTTGTCCCGTCTCAGGATGTGATGGAGACCCCGGCCGGAACCCTCGAGCTGCGCTCCGGAGTTCCCCTGGTTCCGCTCACGGACGAGGTGATCTACCTCTTCCTACAGCAGGATCTCATCGACCGCCAGATCATCGACATCAATGGCCGCAAGGTGGTCCGCGTCAACGACGTGGATCTGGAGTGGATGGGCCGCGGAGCCACACATCTGCTGCGCGTCGCCGAGGTCGAAGTGGGGCTGAGCGGCGCGTTCCGGCGTATCTTCAAGGGGCTGCTCACTCGCTCGCGGCTTGAGACCTTATCGCGCAAGCTCTCGGCCAACGCCATTCCCTGGCAGTTTGTCGATGTCATCGAGCCCGATCCGGCACGTCGCGTCAAACTGCGCATCGAGCACGAGCGGCTGGCCGACATTCACCCCTCCGAACTCGCCGACATCCTCGAAGATCTTGCCCCGGCCGAGCGCCAGGCGGTCTTTGCGACCCTCGACGAAGAGGTCGCCGCCGAGACCCTCGAAGAGGTGGAGCCCAAGCTCCAGAAGGCCCTGCTCGAAAAGCTCGACGACGAGCGCATCGCCGACATCGTTGAAGAGATGGACCCCGGCGCAGCCGCCGACTTGCTCGCCGAGCTGCCCGAGGCGCAGTCCGACGCCATTCTCGAGGAGATGGAGCCAGAGGAGCGCCAGGAGGTCGAGGAGCTTCTCGAATTCGACGAAAATTCCGCCGCCGGCTGCATGACTACCGATTTTGTCAGCCTTGGCCTCGATGCCACCGTGGCTCAGGCCGTTACCGCTCTGCGCAGCTTTGAGGGCGATCCGGAGAGCGTAACCGAGGTCTACCTGCTCGACGACTCCCGCGTTCTCAAGGGATCCATCTCACTGGCCAGGCTGGTCATGGCCCAGCCCGAGACGCGGCTCAACGTCCTCTCCGAGCCCCGCGTCCTCTTCTGTCCGGCCGACTTCCACCAGAACGAGCTTGCTGAAATGTTCGACAAATACAACCTGCATGCGCTCGCGGTCATCGATAAGCAGGGGCGCATGGTCGGCGTAGTCCAGGCCGAGCATGTTATCAGCTTCCTGCGAGAAAAGCTCTAGGGCCTCAATACGTCAGGCATCTGCCGGGCATTTTCGTAGTTCTTTGGTAACTTGCAGTGCTAATTGCGCTTATCGTGCTGCATCTTGAGATGGACATGCTCTCTTAACCAGCCGGAGCCTCAAAATAACCCCTAGAAAGCTCGGGGCGAATGTAAAAGCTGTGAAACAATCATTAGGTGTATAAGTTTCCTCGAATTATTCAGGGCGGCATGGGAGTGGGCGTCTCCAACTGGAGCCTGGCTCAAACTGTGTCCAAACTCGGCCAGCTCGGAGTAGTTTCGGGTACGGCAATTGACGCCATGTTCGTGCGTCGGCTTGCGGATGGCGATCCGGACGGCAACCTGCGCCGCGCCGTCGATGCCTTTCCCTTTCAGGAAGCAGCCAGGCGCATCTGGCGCGAGTACTTTGTCCCCGGCGGCAAGCCGGCAGACGCCCCCTACCCGGCGCTGCCCATGCACCAGAAGCGCGAGTCGCGCAAGCTCGCCGAGCTGTGCATGCTCAGCAACTTTGCCGAGGTCTTTCTGGCTCGCGAAGGCCACAAGAATCCCGTAGGAATCAACTACCTCGAAAAAGTGCAGATGCCCCACCTGGCCTCGCTCTACGGAGCCATGCTGGCCGGAGTGGGCTACGTCCTCATGGGCGCGGGAATTCCGCTGCATATCCCCGGTGTGCTGGACGCCTTTGCCGCCGGCCAGCCGGCAGAGTACAGACTTGCCATCACCGGAGCGGCGCAGGAGCAGTTTTCCGCGCTGGACACGATGATGCGGTTTAACCCGGCCGATTATGCCGAGGGAGCCGTGCCGGTCCTTGAGCGGCCCAGATTTCTGGCCATCGTCTCCTCAAACACCCTGGCCACCACCATGCTGCGCCGCGCCAGCGGCCGTGTCGACGGACTTGTGATCGAAGGCCCCACCGCGGGCGGGCACAACGCTCCGCCGCGCGGCAAGATGCAGCTTACAGACTCCGGCGAGCCCATCTACGGCGACCGCGATCTGGCCAACATCGAAGATCTGGCGGCATTGGGCGTGCCTTTCTGGCTGGCCGGCGGTTACGGCAGTCCGGAGAAGGTGCGCGAGGCCCTCGACCAGGGCGCTACCGGCGTACAAGTGGGCACGGCATTCGCTTTCAGCCGCGAATCGGGCCTGCGTCCCGATCTCAAGCAGCGCCTCCTCGAACAGGCAGCCGCGGGCAATGCCGTGGTCTATACCGACCCTCTCGCCTCGCCCACAGGATTCCCCTTCAAGGTCGCGCAACTCGAGGGCAGCTACTCCGACCCCGCAGTTGCCCAGGCTCGTACGCGCGTCTGCGACCTCGGTTATCTGCGCGAACCCTACGCCACCGGCGAGAACAAGATCGGCTACCGCTGCTCGGCCGAGCCGGTCGAGAACTACCTGGCAAAGGGCGGCAAGATCGAGGACACGGTTGGCCGCAAGTGTCTCTGCAATGCGCTGATGTCCAACGTCGGCCTGGCCCAGATACGCAGCAGCCACGAAGTCGAACCTGCGCTGGTAACAGTCGGCGACGACCTGAATACGGTCGCGGAATTCATGGCGCCGGGAGAGACCAGTTATTGCGCGGCCGATGTCATCCGCCGCCTGTTCAGCCTGTGCCCCGATGAGACCAAATCGGAGCTTGCGACTTCTGCATAGAGCTGGATCGCGCCACTGAGTCCCATTTATTGAAACACCGGGCCTCTCGAAATCGGTCTCTGTCCGAGACCTGCGCGCGAGGGTTCGCGACTCCGCCCCCGGCCTGTTATGGTCAGGGAGGAGCGTTTCCTCTGTCCGAAACCCCACCCAATGAACCCACCATAGCCGACTGGAACTCTATCGACGATGCTCAAGCGCTGGCGAATCCGGATACTGCTCTTTATGGCCGTGCTTGGCCCCGGATTCATCACAGCTAACGTCGATAACGACTCAGGCGGAATCTTCACCTATTCGCAGGCTGGCGCGCAGTACGGCTTCACCCTGCTGTGGACCACACTTCCCGTCATGATCGCCCTGATCGTGGTGCAGGAGATGTGCTCCCGCATGGGCGTGGTCACCGGCAAGGGCTTGAGCGACCTCATCCGCGAAGAGTTCGGTCTCCGGCTCACCTTCGTCATCATGGTGCTGCTGGTCATCGTCAACTACACGAACGTGGTCACGGAGTTCATCGGTATCGCCGGCTCTATGCACCTGTTCCACGTGCCCAAGTACGTCTCGGTGCCCATCTGCGGATTTCTGGTCTGGGCGCTGGTCACCCGTGGCGACTATAAGAGCACCGAGAAGGTCTTCCTTCTCGCCTCAGCCGTGTACCTCACCTACATCTTCACCGGCGTTCTCGCCAAACCCGACTGGCACGAATCGGTGCGCGCCTCGCTTACCATGCCCTCGGCCTCGGTCTGGGGAGACAAGTCCTACCTCTACATGGTCGTCGGCATCGTCGGCACCACCATCGCTCCGTGGATGCAGTTTTACCTGCAATCCTCGGTGGTCGAAAAAGGCATCTCCGTCAAGGAGTACGCCACCGCCCGGCTCGATGTCATCGTAGGCAGCGTCTTCGCCGTCATCATCGCCTGGTTCATCGTGGTGGCCTGCGCGGCCACGCTCTTCACCCACGGAATGGGTGCCATCCAGGTGGCCGCCGACGCCGCCGAAGCCATGCGCCCCCTGGCCGGCGACTACGCCTTCATCCTCTTCGCCTTCGGCCTCTTCAATGCATCCTTCTTTGCCGCTTCCATCCTGCCGCTTTCGACCGCTTACACCGTCTGCGAGGGCCTGGGCTTTGAGTCCGGCGTCGACAAGAACTTCAAGGAAGCGCCCCTGTTCTACTGGCTCTACACTTTCCTCATCGTCGGCGGAGCCATTACCGTCATCCTCCTCCCCGACGCGCAGCTCATCAACGTCGCGATCCTCTCGCAGGTGCTCAATGGCGTTCTGCTGCCGGTCATCATCATCCTCATGCTCATGCTCATCAACCGCAAAGACCTGATGGGCAAGCACAAGAACTCCGGCCTGTGGAATATCGTTGCCTGGGCCACCAGCATCATCGTCATCGGAATGACCCTGGTGATGCTCTGGGGGATGATCCCCGGGCATTGAGCTTGCGCTGCGCGCAGCGATATGATTTCAACGGTCCTCCAAGCAGCCAAAAGCATCCAATGGAATTTCTCTCTCTCAATACGAGCACTTTAGACGGTTCGACTAGGCGGCTGGGCAGTCCGCGTTCGAAGCTCTAAACAGCTCTTGCAATCAGCGCGGTCCTATTGTCATTGGCTGGCTGGTCGTTGAATTTAGGATGTTTGTTGGCGAAAATGAACAAGCAATGACGGCACTCAACATTTACACCGACACGCTGATCCATCAGGATTACGAGAGTGCCTACCAGATCACGTCCCCATCCTTCCGTGCGGCGATCAGTTACTCCGCCCTAGTGGATGAGCAGGTCAAGCTGACCGAAAGATTTGGTAGATTGAAAAGCGCGAAGCAATCCGATTGGGATATCGATTCGATCTACAACGCCAAAGCCGCGTCGATTAAAGTCAATTTTCAATTTGAACGCGGCTGCATGGCTTACGAATTCAAGCTATGTAAGGAAGATGGCATTTGGCGGGTGTTGTCCTACAAAGAACCGACGGGGCTGAAATAGGAAAGGAGTGATCCCATCTGGGGCGGCTTGCCGAGCGCCATCCCTTTGCGTCTTTTGCGAAAAGGGTGGAATGCCACGCGTCGATCCTCACGCCACCGCCAGCCGCTTCAACTGAATCCGTCCCGCCGGAATCTGCGCAAGATCATACTGCGCCTGCTGCGTTATCCAGCTCGCCGCGCTGCCGCCAAAAACCTGCGAGAGCCGTATTGCCATCTCCGGCGAGATGCCGCGCTTGCCATTCACCAGCTCAGAGAGCGTTGTCCGCGTGACACCCAGCGCCTCTGCTGCCCGCGTGATCGTCAACCCCAGCGGCTCAATGCACTCGCTCAATACAACGCTTCCCGGGTGGGGCGGATTCTTCATCGGCATGGGGAAACCTCCTTAGTGGTAATCGAGATAATCGACCTCGTACGCATCGCCCTGATCCAATCGAAACACGACGCGCCAATTGGCGCGAACCGTTACTGCCATAAATCCGCGTAGCTGTCCTTTAAGTGAGTGCAGATTGAAACCGGGAAGATTCATATCCTCTACGGCCCCGGCAGCATCCAGTCGAGCCAATATATTGCGCAGCTTGGTCAAGTGCTCCGCCGCCACGCCGCGAGGGTCGTCATCCTCATAGAGGCGTCTCAGCCCCTTGTGGGTAACGATCGAATCATGATTAAGTGTAATGCGTAACGTAACGCCGGTCAATTGTGCATTAGCCCGGCAGTGGTAGTAGTCTCTGCAGCCGGGTGGTCTGGCCGTTGCGTCAATTCATATAAAATTCATATTGCTGTAACATTTCTCGCTCACTTGTCCCCGGAGTCCCAGTTGAAGACGAACAATCAGGACGCAGCCGTATCCATGCCCGAGAACGGCGCGCTCCATCGTCCTGCCTGGCGGCGGCGCATCTCCTCTATCGCCGCGAAGATTCGTCTCCGGTACTGGCTCCGCTACGTCGTCTTCCTTGCCGTCATGGAAGCGCTCAGCGTGATCGTTGACCGGCAGAGTGGATTGTTCCCGCTCCACCATCACCTCCATCTGGAAGCGCCCCTGCTGCTGGCGCTCTATTGGCTGCTCGGCTTCGCGCTTCGGCAGTCGAAGATGTCGGCGTTCGTCGCCGCGCTGCCCATTGTGTTCGCATACTTCGCCTGCGATCTCTTCTACATCTCCTACGGTGACGTGTTGCGCGTGGTTGACGGCAAGAGCCTGCCCACGCTTATCGAGGTGCTGCACTTCTGGGGAAGGGCGGGAGTGCTGCTCATCCTCGGCCTGCCTATTGTTCTGCTGATCGCGTTCGTCGACTATCGAAGGTACTGGCGTCTGCTTGCTGTTTCTGTCCTGGCGCTGCTGGCCGCGGTCACGGTGGAGTTCTTTCCCAACGCCGCTCTTTCCGCGTTACAGCTCGGGCGTTTTGAAGTTCTGGAATTCTCCGACGCCGAAACCCTCATCGCCAACGGCCGCCTCACGACAGTGCTGTACTTTGAGGCTTCACGGCGGGTTGCGATACGCCAGACCGAGGCCTACGGCCGGCGCACCGACATCGACAATAAGGTTCGCGACATCTCAGGTTTCATCAAGTCGAACGGCAATCGCCGCAACGTGTTTGTGGTTGTGCTTGAAAGCTGGGTCGATCCCACGCTTTTCGGCGCGGTCACTTTCTCTCGCGATCCCCGTCACCCCGACTTCGCCGCGCTCGCAGGCGACCAGCAGAGCTTCTCCATCTCGCCCGTCTTTGGTGGAGAGACCGCTCAGGCCGAGTTCGAAGTGCTGTGCGGCGTACCCGCCTTGCAGAAGATATCCGAGATCGAATTCGACAACTTCACCGGGCACCCGGCCGGTTGCATGCCCGAGATCCTGGGCAAGGCCGGCTACTCCACATACGTCACCAACGCATTCAGGCCCGACTACTTCAACAGCACGAGGGCTTACTCCGGCACCGGATTCGGCAAGCTCTACTTCCCCCGCGAGTACGCGCCTGACCGAGACACGTATCTGTCGGTGGCCAACGTCTCGGAGGCAGAGGAATACCTGTTCGACGGCGATCTGTTTACTCAGAATCTCGGCTTCGTCGCCCAGACTCTCCACGAGCACCCCGGCCAGCCGATCCTGAACTACGTGCTCGCCATGTACGGCCACGAGCCGCACGAGATTGACACAACGCGCCGACCGCTGGTGCTCTCGATGCAATCGCCGTTCGACGATAAGCAACTGATGCGCGCCGCCAACCAGTACTACTACCGCACTCAGGCAATCGCCGCCTATGTTCGCGGCCTCGTCAAGCTCGATCCCAACAGTCTGATCATTCTGGTCTCAGACCACCTGCCGCCGCTCAACGAAGGAATTAAAAGCTACAAGGATTTCCGCTACCTCGACAACATCGAGGACAGCACGCACATGAACCGCATCCTGATCGTAGAGAACGGCAAAGCGGTGCGGCATGACACCATCCACCACTACAACGTCTCTACGCTTATCTACAACTACCTGACCGGCGAAAAATTCTGCGCGCAGCACAAGTGCGATCTTTCCGCCGCCGAGCGCGAGGAGCAGTACAAGCTGCTGATCTCGCGCGCAGTCAGCCCGAACTAGTCGGGTGGCGTTTCGTAATTCTGGGAGTTGTTGTTTTCAGAAAGCCTGAGAGAAGCCGAAGCCGCGCATCGTGCAGGGACGTAGCTAGAAGCTGCCTTTCACAGCAGCTTCCCCTCGGCCAGATCCTTTACCAGCCCGCGGTCGGCGGCAAGAAAATCATACCCAGCCAGCTCATCGAGCTTCACCCACTTCACCTGCGCGTAGATGTGGTTCACAATCTCGCCCGTGAAGTCGCTTACCTCGAAGAACTTCAGGTCCACCGCGCCGCCATGCCGGTAGTTGTGCCGGATGCGGGTAATCTGGCGGCCTACGGTGGCGTCAATCCCGAGTTCCTCGTCCAGTTCGCGCTTCAGTGCCTCAGGCGCGCTCTCGCCCGGCTCTATCTTGCCGCCCGGAAACTCCCACAACAGCGCCATGGGCTGGTCGGGGCGCCGTTGCCCGATCAGCACTTCGCCGTTTCTAAGGATCAGAGCCGCGGCCACAAATCGAAGCGCCGGACCCGGCCGGTTAGGCCCGTTGAGCTGAGGCTTTTCCACGCCTCCAGTCTAAACCCAACAACCCAAAATGAGTTAGCTTCGACTCAAAGCGGGTTCTGTGCTGGTTACCCCCGCCGTTCGTTTGCCTAAAGCAGCGGACCTTCGCCATCCACTGCGGCTTCGGCTGCGTCGGCACCGGTAGGTGCAAAGTAGCCCCATCCTCGCGCGTTCGCGGCCTCCACCAGTGCCGGCGAAGGATTCACCGGAAACGGATTCCGTGCCAGATCCAGCATCGCCAAGTCGTGGATCGAGTTGCCGAAGACCGCATCCGGATTCGGCAGTCCCGCATTGCGCAGAGCCACAGCCTTGCCCTCGTCGGTCGGTACCGCTACCAGATCGTGGGTGATCAAGCCGTTCATAACCCGCACCTCGGCCGCCAGAATCCGATCGGGACCGATGCCGAAGTCGCGCACGCCCTCTTCAATCACCCAGCGGTTCGTCGAACTCACCGCCCACAGCTCAACTCCCGCAGAACGCAGTTTTTCAATCAGCGAGATCACTTCCGCAAAGTACCGCGGCCGGATGAACTGGTTGAAGTATCGAGCCGCGGCATCCTTCAGCTCCTGCTCCCGGAGTCCTGCGTAGATCTGCACCATCTCGCCGCAGATCGTCACTTCGTCCACGCTGCCTGCGCGATAAGCGCGATGCCGGGTGTCGATCCAGTCCGAGGTCGAGCGCGAGACCAGACCCTGCTCCAGCGACCACACCATGAACCCGTAGCCGGCGTCGCCGCTCCACAGCGTTCCATCGCAGTCAAATACCGCTACACGCGGCCTGATGTCCAGTACCTGCCGCTCAAACTCCGCCGCGCTCCACAACCGGGATTCCATCTCAGTAATCTTCAATTTCGTTCTCTCGCTCGTATTCCGAACACTTATCCAATTCTATTTTCGTTGATTCCGGACGGTTTTGTGCGAAAACCTTGTGAACGTGGTGCCTGCGCAGGCACTCGGTCAAGTGTTGAAGTTGATTCCGTGATGAACGTGGTTCGGTGAAACTAGCGCGTGCTCCGTCACGCGACTTCCACGGCCCATAATCGGGATTGTGGAAGGCACTCGCAACAACTCGCTGCTCAGGGACTATCAGACCTATCTGCGCGTCGAAAAAGGTCTGCGCCCGCTCACCGGCGAGGCCTATCTCGGCGACCTGCGAACCTTTGCCGAGTTTCTCGAAGGCCGCAACGGCGTTCTGCTGCTGGCCGTGCAGGACGATGTGGCCTCGTTCCTCGAACACCTGCGCACCCACGGCATCGACTCCCGTTCCACGGCCCGCAAACTGAGCTGCCTGCGCGGCTTCTACAAGTGGCTGCTGCTCGACCGCCGCATCCACCACGACCCGACCGTCAACATCGAGTCGCCCAAGGCCTGGAAGGTTCTGCCCAAGTCGCTCGCTGAGCCAGAGGTCGCCGAGATGCTCGAGCGCGCATCGATGGCCGCTTCGCATCCCCAGGCCAAAGCCACAGCGCTGCGCGACCGCGCCATCCTCGAACTGCTCTACGCGGGCGGACTGCGCGTCTCAGAGGTTACAACGCTTGTTACCAGCGACCTGCGCCTCGACGTCGGCCGCGTGCATGTGCGCGGCAAGGGCGACAAGGAGCGCATTGTGCCCCTGGGCCGCACAGCAATCGAATCCATCGAAGAGTATCTGCGCCAGGGCCGGCCGCATCTTGAGCGCATCAGCTCGGCCCGCAAGTCCACAGTCGCGCGTGCTTCTACAGCCACGCTCTTTCTCTCGCTGCGCGGCATGCCGCTCACCCGCCAGTGGATCTGGCATCTGGTCAAGTCTGCCAACAGCGAGGCCAGCCCGCACCGGCTGCGCCACAGTTGCGCTACGCACATGGTCGAACACGGCGCCGATCTGCGCAGCGTGCAGACCATGCTCGGCCACGCCGACATCTCCACCACGCAGGTCTACACGCATCTCGCGCTAGGAAGGCTCAAGGAAGTTCACCGCCTGCACCATCCCCGCGCAACCCGTCGCATAGATGAGGCCGCCGAGCAGCCCGCGCATATCCTCGAAGAGCTTGAGGAGACCGCATGACCGCGGAGACAACTGTCGAGCAGGCAACTCCGCTTTCCACTCTCGCCAGCGATTTTCTGCGCGTCCTCGCTAACGAGCGTGGGGCTTCAGCACACACCATGCGTGCCTACCGCCGCGAACTCTCGGGATTCGCCGAATGGATGGCGGACCAGTATTCCGACCTTGACCTCGTCGCCATCGAACACACCCACATCCGCGCCTGGCTCGGATCGCTCTACGATCGCGGTCTCTCCAAGCCCTCGGCTGCTCGTGCTCTGGCCGCCGTACGCAGCTGGTTCAAGTGGCTGGCCCGCTCCGGCCGCATTGAGAAGAACCCTGCCTCGCTCGTCTCCACTCCCAAGCTTCCCAAGCATCTGCCCCGCGTGCCATCGATCGAGCAGATGAACCGCGTCGTTGACTCTGTCGACGACAGTGCCGCCACCTGGCCCGCCCGCGATCGCGCCATCCTCGAACTGCTCTATGGCTGCGGCATCCGCAACGCCGAACTCACCGGCCTCAACCTCGAAGACATCCACTGGGCCAACGAAGCCATTCTGGTGCGCGGCAAGGGCCAGAAGCAGCGCTATGTGCCGCTCGGCGACGCCGCTGCGCAGGCGCTGCGCGTCTACCTCGGGGAACGCTCAGCCCGTCTCACAGCCGCCGGCGCCAGTACGCGCGCGCTGTTGCTCAACCTGCGACTGCGCGGCGTCAAAGCTCCGGGTGGCGAAGCCCGCCTCACAACACGCAGCGTGGGACGCATCGTCAAGCGCATCGCCATCGAGCACGGCATGGCCTCCGATGTGCACCCGCACACCCTGCGACACGCCTTCGGCACACATTTACTTGAGGAGGGCGCCGACCTGCGCGCCATTCAGGAACTGCTCGGCCACGAGCGGCTGTCCACGACGCAGCGCTACACGCAGATGACCGTCACCCAGCTCACCGAGGTCTACGATCGCACGCATCCGCGGGCAAGGTAGTACGGCGCGGCAGATTCATTAAGGCAATACTTCAGCTATTTCTTGCGGGATTTTTCTCGCGCTAGCACCGGCGCAAACTCCGCCGCTACCTTTGCCCGCCGCCGCGCCGCCGCGATCCCCTTCTTGGCCAGATACGCCTCCAGCGCCGCGATTGTGTCGGTGGGCTCAATGCAGCCTTCCAGGCTCCACGGCACGCACTCGATCAGCGAGGGCCCGTTGCCCTTGCGCGCATGCCTCATGCTCTCGGCTGCCGCGCGATAGATTCCCAGCACGTCGTCGCGGTCCACAATCATCGAGGGCATTCCCGCGGGCGCGCCTTCGCCAACTTTCTTGTCGATGTCGCAGTTCGCCACCAGCAGCATCGGCAGACGCTCGCTCTGCACAGCGTCGAGCAGCGCTCTCCAGTTGCGATCCGTTACCGTCCCGCGAAAGGCCACTACAACCTTGCCGTTGCTGCTCTTTGCAAGTTTGCGTGCAGTAGCCAGCGCGCTCTTGAGGCGCATATCAAAGCGCAATCGTTCGGCCGCCGCCGGCTTGCGCCGTGCCGCCAGCACTCGTGGCACACTCTCGCCGGTCACAAGCGCAGGCAGCGCGTCGTGGACGTGCGCAGCCAGCAAGTCACCCTTGCCGATGTCGATGCACGCGCTTACGGCCGCGGCGGCACTTGCCCAGCGCTTCCTGTCGGCTGTGCTTGGCTTCAGCGCATCTGACAGCATGCGGCAGCGCACAGCGTTGTCAAAAAGCGCAATCAGCTTTGCGCGGCTGATGAGCACAAAGCGCCCATCGTCGTTCTTCCTGGATTTTGTCGGCATCTCTGGCGTTCAACTCGAATCGGTGATTGCTGCGTTTGTGCTACGTCGAGTAATCGGCGTTGATGTGGATGTACTCGGTGGTCAGATCGGTAGTCCAGAAGACGCAGCTTCCATCTCCGACGTGCAGATCGATGGTGATGGTGAATTCGCGCTGCTCCAGGTACTTGTGCGCGGCCGCCTCGTCGTACTGCGGCGACCGGCCTCCGTCGATGCAGATGGGCAGTTCGCCGAAGCGGATCTCGAACTTCTCCGGATCGACCTCCGCGCCCGAGTAGCCGATCGCCGCCGCCAGACGTCCCCAGTTGGGATCGCACCCGGCCCACGCCGTCTTTACCAGCGGCGAGTGCGCAATAGCCTTAGCCGCGCGCAGCGCATCGGCGTCGCTGGCCGCGCCCTTGATCCGCAGTTCGACGACATGCGTAAGGCCCTCGCCGTCGCTCACCACCTGCTTGGCCAGCGAGACACAAACCTGGTTCAGCGCCGCGGCAAAAGCCTCGTTGCCCGCGTCCACCTTCACGCCGCTCGCCCCCGATGCCAGCAGCAGAACCGTGTCGTTGGTCGAAGTGTCGCCGTCTACTGAGATGCGGTTGAAGCTCCGCTCGATCGACGCGTTCAAGTATTCCTGCAAAACCGCCGGCTCGATCGCGGCATCGGTCATGATGTAGACAAGCATCGTCGCGTGTGGAACCAGTTGCGGATGAATCATCCCCGAGCCCTTGCCAAAAGCGGCGATGCGGATCTCCCGACCCTCCAGCCCGCCGTCGATGCGCGCAAAGGCCGTCTTCTCCACTGTGTCGGTGGTCAGAATCGCCTGCGCCACTTCCTGAAACAGGTCGTGTTCGGCGCCGATGTGCGCGGCAAGTCCGGGCAGAGCGTCGATGAGCTTATAGGCCGGCAATGGTACGCCGATCACGCCCGTCGAGGAAGGGAAGACCTCCTCCTGTTTGCAGCCGAACACCTTCGCCGCCGCCTCGCATGTGGCACGCGCTGCATCCAGGCCCACCTGGCCTGTAGCGCAGTTGGCGTTGCCGGCATTGATGGCAACCACGCGCACTTTGCCGCCCGTCGCCTTCAGGTGCGCCTTGTCCACGATCAGCGGAGCGGCGATGACCCGGTTGGAGGTGAACGCCGCCGCGGCGCTCGCCGGCTGGTCGGCCACGATCAACGAAAAGTCGGCCCGGCCGCTGGCTTTTACGCCGGCCTTGGTGGCTCCAAAACGGAATCCACGAGGAATCACGAGAGGTGCAAGATCGCTCATAGGTGTCGCACTTTATTCTAGCTGGTGAAGAGCCCTAATAGTGAGCCGATGAGCGACTTCCCAACAAGCAGTTTTCTCGAGATGCGCAACGTGAACGTCGCCCGCGGCGACCGCGTCGTGCTGCGCGGCATCAACCTCAACATTCGCTCGGGCGAACACGTCGCCATCATGGGCCCCAACGGCTGCGGCAAGTCATCGCTCATTCTGGCCATGAACTGCCAGATCTATCCCGTCGCCTCGCCCGATACCACTCTGCGCATCTTCGGCCGCGAACGCTGGGACCTGACCGAGCTGCGCCGCCACTTTGGAGTTGTAGGCACGGACATGCCCGGCGAGCGCACCTCCGTCACCACCGGACTTGACGCAGTTGTAGCCGGCTTCTTCTCCGCCTCCAGCCTCTGGCCCAACCTGCACGTTACCGGTGAAATGCGCGAACGCGCCGGCGAGGCACTCGAACGAATGGAGGCCCAGCACCTGGCCTCCCAACTCGTCGGGACCATGTCGGCCGGAGAGAAGCGCCGCATCCTCATCGCCCGCGCCCTCGTTCACCGGCCCCGGCAGTTGCTCCTCGACGAGCCATCGAACGCACTCGACCTCGCCGCCCAGCGCGATCTGCGCGAGGCCCTGCGCAGGCTGGCCCGCGAGGGAACCGGCCTCGTGCTTGTCACTCATCACCTTGCCGACATCCTGCCGGAGATCGAGCGCGTCATCCTGATGCTAGATGGCGGTATCGCCGGCGACGGACCCCGCGAGGAGATGCTGACCGAAGCGCGGCTCAGCGATCTCTTCCGCACACCGGTCCGCATTGGCCGCGACGAAGAGTGGCTGCACAGCTGGTAGTAAACATGCACTGGTAGTAGCGGTGCCACCTGATTTACCTGAGGTCGCGGCGATGACACAAAGCACTGCTCGCTGGAAGATACTGATGGCTTACGCCATCATTTACTTCGTCTGGGGCTCTACGTTCTTCTTCATCCGCGTGGGCGTCCGTCAGGTTCCACCACTCTTGTTTGCGGCACTGCGCTTCATTCCGGCAGGTCTGGTACTGGTGGGCTGGTCGCTGGTTCGTGGCGACAGGCTGCCGCGCGCGCGCGAGTGGGCGTCGATCGCAGCCATTGCCTTCCTCATCTTCGTTATGGATTACGGCTTTCTATTCTGGGCTGAGCAGCGCGTGGCTTCGGGCGTGGCCGCTGTGATGATGGCAACCATCCCCGCATTCATGGTGCTGGCCGAGATTCTGATCCTCGGAACGCAGAAGATGACAGTGCGCCTGGCCGTTGCGCTCCTCATCGGACTCGCCGGCGTGGCCGTGCTCGTGAGCCATTCGCTCAATCTGGGCGATACCGCCATCGACACTGTGGGCGCGGCCACTCTGATTCTGGCTGCCATCAGCTGGTCGATAGCCGCCGCGCTATCACGCAAGCTGCCACTGCCGCGCGCCAAGGTAATGAGTTCGGGCGCGCAGATGCTGGCTGGCGGGCTGATGCTGACTCTTTGCTCAGCCTTTGCCGGAGAGTGGCATGGATTTCACTTTTCCTCGATCTCTGCCAGTGCGTGGTTCGCCTGCGCGTATCTTGCCATTGCCGGCTCGATTGTCGGCTTTACCGCCTACGTCTGGCTTATCCATCGCGAGTCTCCGACTCGGGTGGGCACCTATGCCTACGTGAACCCCGTAGTAGCAGTCACTCTCGGTTATCTGCTCGGCGGCGAGGCGCTCGGTATGCGGACACTGCTGGGTTCGGCCTGCGTGCTGGTGAGCGTAGTGATGATTGCGAAACGGCCAGCGGTCAAGACCGCATAAAGATCCTTGACCCCCCAGCCGCACCTGGGCTAAGTTATGGCTACACGGGAAAGGAGGTCGATCCAGCAAATGAAGAGTGACTGTAGCAGTTGTACCCTACGTGAGGTGACTGAGGCCTGAGGCCCTTGCGCCCCCGGCTCAGATAAGACCCGGCGGAGGGATCTCCGTCATGGGCTCTGGCACTCGCCCCAAGCGCGATGGCTTCAGTCCAATCCCAACAGCCCACCGGCAGCGGCCCGCGAGCGTGAGTTCCCGGGCCGTTGTTGCTTTTGAGGCGCTTACGCGCTTTTGTGTTTCGGATTAGATTCGGGTCGGGGCAGCGCGGGCGTAGAATCGCACTTGAGATGAAGTGCCCTTTTTGCGGATTCCTCCAGGACCGCGTAGTTGATTCCCGCGAGAGCAAGGAAGCCGACTCCATTCGCCGCCGCCGCGAGTGTGAGAGCTGCAACCGCCGCTTCACCACCTACGAGCGTATCGATGAGATTCCCTACATGGTGGTAAAAAAAGACGGCCGCCGCGAGCGATTCGACCGGCAGAAGGTCCTCAGCGGCCTGCTGCGCGCCTGTGAAAAGCGCCCTGTCTCCAGCTCTCAGCTTGAAAAGATAGTCGATTCGGCCGAGGCCTTTCTCGTCGATGCATCTGAACGCGAGCGCTCCACGCGCGAGATCGGCGAGCTCATCATGAACGAACTCAAGCGCCTCGACACGGTCGCCTACATCCGTTTCGCATCGGTGTATCGCGACTTCACCGACGTGCGCGAGTTCAAGGAAGAGCTCGAAGGCCTGCTGCGCAGTCACGGCAGCAAGAAGAGCTGACGCCGGCTATTTGATTCGCTAGCTCTGCCGCCGCGCCTCGCCGTTCTCTGTCGATCGCAGCGTAATCGCCGCGCCGCTCACAAATCCGTTCTCCTTGTCGATGATCGGCGCGCTCGTCATCTCCACGCGAATCTGGTAGCGCTTGCGGTCGAGCATGGTGGCGATTCCCTTGCATGGCCGCTCCAGCCGTGTGTGGTGATTCAACGGAACTCCGTCGTTCGGCGTGTATTTCAGGATCGGCAGCCGCCTCTCCACTACTTCCCCCACTAGTTCAGAGGGAAGCCACCCGGTCAGCTTTTCGACTGCGGGATTGGCAAGCCGGATGAACCCCAGCCCATCGGTCACGATCATTGCGTCGGCCACCGAATCCACGATGCTTTCCAGCCAGTCCCTCTGACGGATCGCTCTCTGGTGATCTTCGAGCGCCTCGCTGATCTCAACGAAAAAATGTCGAATGCCGATCGGGCTTCCCGCTCCATCACGCACGTATGAGCGGTACAAATCGAAGGTTCTGTACCCACCCGACCGCACGTAGAGCGTACGCCGCACCGGACTCAACCCATCGCTGCTCGAGTGCGCCTGAAAGAACGAGTTCCGGCTGGCCGCCGCATCGTCGGCCGCCATCAACTCCCATGCCGGCTTGCCCAGTAGCGCCTCTGGCTCGGCACTGAAGACCTCGCATGCATCCCGGTTCACGCGCACTACCGTGCCTTCCATATCCAGCTCGATATACGCCAGCGGAAGCTCCTCGATCGCGACGTCTTCAGGCTGTGGCCAACTCAGAACATTCTTTTCCGCTGTTTCGCTCATCTCCCCTACCGCTTCTTCCCTGGAAATTTTGAAAACTTGTGAAGGTCTTCGGCGCATTGGAACCGGCTGAATGGCGCCAACTCGAAAACGAGGGGAATCCGCAGCATGATCACTCTTCCTCGTACCGTCACCGTGATATCGCGATTGCGTGCCGAGCTTCGCTCCAGCTCCGCCACAACGTGTTCCTCGCACGACCGGCCGGTAAGTATTGCCAGCAGTGACGAATCGCTCCAGTGGTAAACATTGTCGTCGTTATGCAGGTCGGCGGTGAGTTGTGAAGAGACCGACATCAGGCAGTCCTCTACCGTCTCCATTCCGAACCGCTCAAAGACCATATCGATGCAGCTCAGCCGGATCAGCGCCACAAAGCCGCTGCTGCCACGCGACAGCTCCTTGCCCAGCTGTTCCACAGCCGCCCCTCCGCCGCGCAGGCCCGTCGCCGTGTCGTTGTTCGTCGACAGGTTTGCGGCCTTTAATACGGCGCTCGCCGCGGCTTCGCCGCCCTCCGTCCGCCGCGGACGCAGATACTCGTCCAGCGTCTCCTGGTAGGCGTTAATCTCTTCGCTTGACGTCAGCGTGCGCGCGCCAACTACCAGCGGCTTCGCCTCTGGTGAGCTGGCGTCGAGCCCCATGCTGCCCATCAGCTCTCTCAGTAACCGTGAAGTCAGAGACCGCCACGCTGCAAGACGTTCCTTTAGCTCTTTGTCTGCCGCGGTATGGTGCGCTTCAAACTCGTGCACGATCTCGCGCAGCAGCGCCACTTTGTCCTGCTCGGGCCGATGATCCTCCAACTGCATTCCAAGTTGAGAGATATTGTCCTGGAATTGCTGGAACGCCGCGCTGTCTACCTCAGGCGTGTATGTGGCTATGCCGCTTATCAGCAGAGTCAGGTTTCGTTCATCCACATGCGCGCCATCGAGCTCCGGCTCCGGGCCAGCCGCCCCCGAGACCCATGACCCCATATTTCTTAGGCCCACTGCGCACCTCTTCAGCATGTTTATCGGCGGCAGGTTAGAAAACTTGATGGGCGACTCAGTGGTCCAATAACCCGCTTAGAATCTGCAACTCTATCGCGCGCACCCCGGTCCAGTATCTCCCCTGCGCTGGTCTTCAAACGCCTGTTGCGCCGCCATTTCAACACTCCCAATCCT
This sequence comes from uncultured Acidobacteriaceae bacterium, assembly GCA_903842065.1. Lineage (GTDB taxonomy): Bacteria > Acidobacteriota > Terriglobia > Terriglobales > Acidobacteriaceae > Telmatobacter. The sequence goes on from CAIMKZ010000077.1 coordinate 29,886, forward strand.
GTACACTGGAAGGTGAAAGCCATGAATAAGAAGATTCCTATCGGCATCCTTGGCGCCACCGGTATGGTGGGTCAGCGTTACATTCAGCTCCTCGAAGACCACCCGCTCTTTGAGGTCGCGTGGCTTGCTGCCAGCGACCGCTCCAGCGGCAAAAAGTACGGCGAAGCCGCCAAGTGGCGTCTCGACTTTCCGCTGCCCACTCGCATCGCGGAGATGGTCGTTGCTCCGGCTGAGCCTGCCGGCGCGCCCAAGGTCATCTTTGCCTCGGTCGACGCACCCATCGCCCGCGAGATGGAGCCCGCATTCGCCTCCGCAGGCTGCGCCGTCATCTCCAACTCCTCGGCCTTCCGCATGGCCCCCGACGTGCCCCTGGTTCTGCCCGAGGTCAACGCTTCGCATCTGGAGATGATCGAGCAGCAGTCCTGGCGCAAGCAGTCCGGCGGATTCATCGTCACCAACTCCAACTGCACCGTCATGGGACCAGTACTCGCACTCAAGCCCATCGCCGACAGTTTCGGTATCGAGCAGATCTTCGCCGTCTCCATGCAGGCGGTCTCCGGCGCGGGCTATCCCGGCGTCCCTTCCATGGACATCCTCGACAACGTCGTGCCCTTCATCCGCAGCGAAGAGGAGAAGATGGAAGAGGAACTGATGAAGCTCCTTGGCACGCTAGACGGCAATACCGTTAAACCGCTTCCGGCGCGTATGAGCGCAAGCTGCAACCGCGTTGCGGTCGTCGACGGCCATACTGTCTGCGTCTCCGTCAAGCTGGCCAGGCCCGCTACCAAAGAGCAGATCATCGCAGCCTGGAATGAGTTCAAGCCGCTCGCCGGAAAGAATCTGCCCTTCGCTCCCGAGCAGCCCGTACAGTGGACCCCAGAGGACGATCGGCCTCAGCCGCGTCTGGACCGCAACCGCGGTCGTGGCATGGCCGCCACCGTCGGCCGCCTCCGCCCCTGCAATCTGCTCGATTGGAAGTTCGTTGTGCTGTCGCACAACACCGTTCGCGGCGCGGCCGGAGCCACCATCCTCAACGCCGAGATGCTCAAGAGCCTCGGCAAGCTGTAGAGATGCTGTTTTGAAAGGGCACGGCTTTAGCCGTGCCGGAAAAGTGCGAAATTGAATCGGGGCTTTAGCCCCTGAGGGATGGGCCTTCGTCACGATGTGCCGCATCCGCAAATGGAAATACCCATGAACATCGTTGTCATGAAATTTGGCGGCACGTCGGTCCAGGATCCGGCTGCCATTGGGCGTACGGCGGCCATCGTCGCCGGGCGCATCGCGCAGGGCAAGAGCCCCGTTGTCGTGGTCAGCGCCATGGCCAAGGTCACCGACTCTCTGCTGCGCTGCGCCGATATCGCCGCACTCGGCGAGAAGGACGGCTCTGTCGCACTCAGCGCCGAACTCCGCGCACGCCACCACAAGACCGCCGCCGAACTCGTCAAAGATAACGCCGCTCTCGCCGCCGCCATCGACAACGAGTTCGACTCGCTCGACGAGATCCTCCGCGGGCTCGCCGCCATTCACGAGCTCACTCCGCGCATCTCCGACCTCATCGTCAGCTACGGCGAGCGCCTCTCCAGCCGCATCGTCGCCGACGCCTTCCGCCAGATGGGCATGAACGGCGCCCACGTCGACTCGCGCGAAGTCATCATCACCGACTCAGAGTTCCAGAAGGCCGCGCCCATCGACGACATCATCGACAAGCGCGCCCCAGAGAGGCTTCTGCCCCTCGTCGCCGAAGGCAAAGTCCCCGTCATGGGCGGATTCATCGCCGCAAACGAAAGGGGCCTCACCACCACCCTTGGCCGTGGCGGATCGGACTTCTCCGGCGCCATCATCGGCGGCGCGCTCAACGCCTCCGCCATCGAGATCTGGACCGACGTCGACGGCATCATGACCGCCGACCCCCGCGTCTGCCCCGACGCACTGCGCGTCAAAGTCATCAGCTTTGAAGAGGCAGCCGAGCTCGCCTACTTCGGCGCCAAGGTTCTGCACCCGGCCACCATCCTGCCCGCAGTTAAGAAGAACATCCCCGTCTTTGTGCTCAACAGCCAGAACGCGGCCTGCGAGGGAACGCGCATCATCTCCGTAGCCCCGCATTGCAAGAGCCCTTTCAAATCCATTGCGGTTAAAAAGAAGCTCGCCATCATCGACATCGTGGCCAGCCGCATGCTCATGACCCACGGCTACATGCGCCAGATCTTCGAGGTCTTCGACAAGCACAAGTGTCCGGTCGATATGGTCTCGACCAGCGAGGTGTCGGTTTCGCTCACCGTGGACTCAAACGCGCAACTGCCCGAGATCGCCGCCGACCTTGGCAAACTGGCCGACGTCAAATACGAGGGCAAGAAGGCGCTGGTCTGCATCGTCGGTGAAGATATCCGCGGCCAGAACGGCATCGCCGCCCAGGTCTTCTCCGCCGTCAAGCACGTCAACGTACGCATGATCTCGCAAGGGGCAAGCGAGATCAACATGAGCTTCATGATCGAAGAAGAAGATGCCGAAGAAGCCGTCCGCTCGCTCCACGCCGCCTTCTTTGAGCATCCTGACCCGGTCGTCTTCGACGTTGATGCCAGGAAGCCGCTGCCGGCAAAGTAGTACGGTCATTCTGCCGGCCCGCCACGAAATTGGGTGCCCCAGGTCCCTCGCATTTGGGGACCTGGGAAACACAACAGCGGACGCGCAGTTTCTCTAGCTAGAAGCTAGAAGCTAGAAGCTAACAGCTAACAGCTAGGAGCTTAAGATGCAGATTCTCGTATTAGGTAAAGGAAAGACAGGAAGCCTCGTCGCCGAGATCGCCGCCCAGCGCGGCCACACCGTACGCGCCCTCGACATCAACGAAAACGAGCACGCCTCGGCCCTCACCTCCGCAACCCTTGCCGATGTGGACGCGGTCATCGACTTCACAGCCCCCGAAGCCGCCGTCGAAAACATCACCGCTGTGCTTTCTGCCGGCTCCCGCATCGTCGTCGGCACCACCGGCTGGTACGCGCATTTGGATGAGTTGAAAGCTCTCGCGCACAAAACCAACGGCGGCCTGTTGTACGGCACGAACTTTTCGATAGGCGTACAGAAGCTCTTCCGTCTCACCGCCGAGCTGGCGCGCATCGAGGGCTACACCTTTTCAATCGACGAGACCCACCACGTCACCAAGCTCGACGCCCCCTCCGGCACCGCTCTCACCCTCAAGCAGATCGTCCAGTCCGTCCAGCCCGGCGTTGACGTACCCGTTGAAGCCCACCGCATCGCCGACGCCAAGGGCGAGCACATTGTCAAAGCCGTAAGCGAGGTAGACGAGCTGGAGATCCGCCACAACGCCTTCAGCCGCCGCGGCTTCGCCATAGGCGCAGTCCGCGCCGCAGAGTGGCTCAACGGCAAGCAAGGCGCATGGGAGTTCCGCGAGATCTTCGATCAGTTGTAATCGAAGGTTAGTGAATCGGTTCAAAGGTTTGTATCAGGGCCCGACTTCAACAGGGCCGCGAAGCCAGCCCTAAAACCCTCGGGCTTCAGCCCCTGAGGAAATTCCCCCAAAATCGCTCTTGCGTCATACCCTGCCCCCGTTCAATTAAACTAGTTCTGTTATGGAAACAACCGGTTGTGGCACAGCCATCGTTACCCCCTTTTGCGCCAATGGTTCACTCGTAGGTTCCAGTGTTGACGAGCAGGCACTTCGCACCCTCGTTAACTGGCAGATCTCGTCCGGCATCGACTTCCTCGTCGCCTGCGGGTCGACGGGAGAAGCGGCAACTCTAGAAGAAGACGAGTGGCTCCGCGTCGTCCGCATCGTCGCGGAGACGGCTGCCGGCCGTGTGCCTGTCTGGGCCGGCTGCACCCACAACTCGACGGCCGCACTGCTGCGCCAGGCAGCAAAGCTCAAAGAGATCCCCGGCATCAGCGCCGTGCTCTCGGCCAACCCCTACTACAACAAGCCCAACCAGGAAGGCCAGTTCCAGCACTTCCTCGCGCTGGCCAAACTCATTGATCCGCTGCCCCTGTGCGTCTACAACGTGCCGGGCCGCACCGCCGCCAACCTTGAGCCGGAGACCGTCGCGCGCCTCGCCGCGGCTGCGCCCAACATCCAGGCCATCAAAGAGGCCAGCGGCAGGCTCGATCAGTTTGCAGCGCTCGCCCACATCATGCCGCGCAACTTCAAGATCTTTTCCGGCGACGACGGCCTCGCTCTCCCCGCCATCTCCGTTGGCGCGCAGGGGCTCATCTCCGTTGCATCTAACGAAGCTCCTGCCGAGTGCGCCCGCATGATCCGCGCCGCGCTCGACAACAACTGGACCGAGGCCCGCGACCTCGAACGCCGCTACTCGCGCCTCTTCGAAGCCAACTTCTGGGAATCGAACCCCGGCCCCGTGAAGACCGTCCTGAACCTCATGGGCATGTGCTCGGACCGCATGCGTCTGCCGCTTGTGACCCCCACAGCAGCCACTCGCGCCCGTCTCGAGCGCCTGGCTGGCGAACTCGGACTGCTCAAGCACGCCCCTGTTGCCGAGACCACCCGCCCCGAAGTCTACTAGCAAAAATCAACGGCCGGGATCGCGCTCGCGATCCCGGCCTTCGTGTCTCTACTGAAATTCTCTTGCTCCAAATCCAGCGGTGCCCCACCCTCGCGGCGTCTTTGTTGTTGCCGCTAGGGTGGGGTGCGCGCCACTTGGGACACGAATCCTTACAACTCCGCAATCAGCTTGCCCGTCTGCGTTCCTGTCCTCAACGACTCCAGCGCCACATTCAACTTGCCAAACTCGAATGCCTCAATCGGCGGCGTCTTCATCGTGCCGGCAGCAAGCCCATTCAGAATTTCCGCGCCCGACTCCCGCAGTATGGGCCAGTCCTGGTCGCGCCCGTACTGGTAGATCGCCCCCAGCGCAATCTCGTGCAGCGAGATCACCGTGGTAAACGCCGGCAGCGGTGCCGCCGCCAGCCTTCCCGCAATGCACACCAGGTGCCCGTTGTAGTTGATCAGAGGCGCAAGCGTCTCTGCGTGCTTCGCGCCCACGTTGTCGATCGCGGCATAGAGCAGCAAGCCTTCGAGCCCCCGCATCAACGCCTCATGCCACTCCGCATCGTGATAGTCGAAGACTCCCTCCGCGCCCAACTCCAACAGCCGCGCATGATTCTTCCCCGAGGCCGTGGTCCACACCCGGTATCCGCGCGCTACCGCAAGCTGAATCATGTAGGTCCCCGTCGCCGACGCCCCGCCTGTGATCAGCACATCGCGATCCGCCGCCACCGGAAATTTGTTGATCGCCTGCCACGCCGTCAGACCGGGGCAGGGCATCGTCGCCGCGTCACGAAAGCTGACCGCATCGGGCAGTCGCAGCAGCCCCCTGGCGGCGACGACCGTGTGTGTCGAATAACTGCCGTTGCGCGTCAGGTCGAAGTGATAAGCAACCCGCGTACCCAGCGGAACGTTCGTGTGCTCTCCGCATGCCACCACAACTCCGGCCCCGTCCACACCCGGAATGTGCCCCACCTGCCAGCCGTTGGTCTTCGAACGCACCAGCTTCCAGTCCACAGGATTCAGCGCCACGGCCTTGTTCTCAATCACAACCTCGCCCGGCTTCGGCTCCGCGATCTCCCGCTCGGTAAGTTCGAGTGCGATCGGTTCACACGGCTCGTTCCATACCCATGCCTTAACATTCATGCGCATATCCTCTCAAGCGCCGCAAAGATCGGCGCGAAGCAAATCAAAATCCCTACATTCTCAGATTAAATCGAATCGGCAGGAGCAATCTTCACTCATCGCCACAGATGCATCACCCGCCGCAGTTGCTTCTGCGCCGGCTTCTCAACAAAGTGCAGTGCCGCCACAGCCATTGCGATCAGCAGCACGTAGCTGATCCACGGATCGAACTTGTTCAATCCCAGTTTATCCAGCAGATGTGATTGGTGCAGCATATTCCACATGTTGAAGTGCAGCAGGTACAGGCAGTAGCTGGCCTCACCGATGAAGACCAGCGGGGCCCAGCCAAACACGCTCGCCAGCCAATTCTTTCCCGCCAGCCCAAGGATGATGCATCCGAACAGCGGCATCAGCAGACCGTCATGCATCACCGGGTAGGGCAGGCTGGCCGACTGCGTCAACACCACAAAAGTCGCTACAAATCCAAACACGCCCAGTAGCAGCCGCAACTGGCCCTTGCGTGGCAGGTGCTCATCCAGGCCCGCCAGCATCACTCCGAACACAAAGCTCGCCAGATGCGGCAGCGGCGTAAACTTCAGCACTTGCAGCCACGCGCCCCAGCTCCAGCGGTCCACATACCCCAGTCCGTCGGGATTTAGCAGCACATACACTACGCCCGGCGTCATTCCCAACGCCCACACCGCGGTCATCTTCAACAGGTGCGGCTTTATCCGCCGCGGACGCTTCCAGCGCGCCATCCAGGGAAACACAGTGTAGAAAAACGCCTCGGCCGACATCGTCCACGCCGGCGTATTCAGAAACGTCGCCAGCTCAGGAACCCAGCCCTGCATCAGCAGCGGTGTCAGCACCATCCCCGTCCAGAACATCCGGTGCGAGTGCGCGCCATACTCGGCCGGAACCATCTGCCAGGCCAGCAGGAGGCTCAACAGGTAGACCGGAAACAGCCGGGTGAAACGCGCCTCCCAGAACCGGACGGTATCCAGCTCCCCGGTACGCGCCTTGTGCGAATAGTTGTAGGCCATTACGAACCCGGAGAGCAGAATGAAGTAGCTCACCGAGGCGTAGCCAGCGTTGATTACCGGCGCAAGAAACCCAAACCAGTTTGGATCGGAGAAGTGAAAGAAGACGATATTGAGCGCGGCAAAGCAGCGCAGGCCGGTCAGCGCCGGCAGCCGTGCAGGTTTTTTCAGGTTCTCGTCGGCATGAACCTTCGGACGGCCGCCTGCCGCGGGCGCGGGCACGCTCATCGAGATATCTTCTCCGCTCACGAAGGAAATCTTTCCTTGAAAATGCTTACGGCCCGATCCCGCTAGAAACCGTAGGGTCAGGCCGTGCCTGGTCTGCCAGCAATGTATTAGACGTACCAGCGGCCCTGAATGGCGCTTACGCAGTTACTCGCGACCCGATCCGCTCACCCAGCACCACACGCTTGATATTTCCCGGCTGGTTCATGCTGAAGATAATCATGGGCAGGTTGTTGTCCTTGCACAGGCTCACCGCCGTCGCATCCATCACCTTCAGACCCTGCTTCAGGATCTCCATGTAGCTGATCTCGTCGAACTTTACGGCGTCTTTCACCAGCTTGGGATCGGCGTTGTAGACGCCGTCAACCTTCGTCGCCTTCAGCAGCACGTCCGCCTTGATCTCCATGGCCCGCAGGCTGGCTGCCGTGTCGGTCGAGAAGAACGGGTTGCCGGTCCCGGCTGCGAAAATCACAATCCGGCCCTTCTCCAGGTGCCGGATCGCCCGGCGCCGGATATACGGCTCCGCGATCTGGTTCATCAGTACCGCCGTCATCACCCGGCAGTACACATTCTTCCGTTCCAGCGCATCCTGCAAGGCAAGCGCGTTGATGACCGTCGAGAGCATGCCCATGTTGTCGGCGCTCACGCGGTCCATCTCTTTGGCCTGCTCGGCCACGCCGCGGAAGAAGTTGCCGCCACCTACGACAATACCCACCTCAACGCCCATGGCATTGATTTCGGCAATCTCCGATGTCACCTGTTCAACGCGCTCGGTGTCGAGCCCGAATCCTCGGTCGCCGGCCAGAGCTTCGCCTGAGAGCTTGAGAACAATGCGCTTATACATATCGATTTGAGTATCGCACAGCCGTGCTACGCTCCGCCCGCCGCCGTATCAGCCCGTGCCTGCCGTCCGGACCTCAGCCGCCAGGGCATCGCCCCGGCCGCCATCAGCACCACAATCAACGGCTCAATCGGCTGCCGGAAGTCCATCAGCGGGTGCGAGAAATAGTACGCGATCGGGTGCACTGCGAGCAGCACAACGAACAGCCCCAGCCCCGGGGTGCGCGCCTTCCAACTGCGCCACAGCCCCCGCGCCAGCAACACAAGAATAATCGCGCAGTGGAACGTATTCGCCAGCTCGGTCGGCTCCTGCTCCATGTACGCCTTGTCAAAGCTCCAGTAGGCCGTCCAGTAGAACAAAATCCGCCGAGCGGTTAGCAACGCGAACTCGCCCTTATGCCCGCTTACCCACGCCTTGGCCTTTACCTTGGCGTCGGCAAGGTAGTCCTTCTCGCCCATCTCAAGGTAGCGCTTCATCTCCACCGGATCGCTCGCCGGATGATTCTCAAGAGGCATCGGGTTAGACATATCACCGCTGTTGCCGGTGTAGAACTCGTGCCAGAAGTTGTCACGCACCACACAGAAGACGCCGACCTTCTGGTAGCTGCGAATGGTCCACGGCGCCAGCACCGCCAGCACCATCACCCCGCACAACAGGCACTTCACAAACCACGACCGGCCGGCGCGCAGCTCACGCCAGCCCAGATACAGCAGCATGAAGAATGACGGAATCAGCGTTGCCGGATTGCACATACCGGTTGCGCCCAGCAGCAGCCCCAGTCCCATCCACGCCCACAGGTTTCGCACTCCGCCAATCCGCTGCATCACGCAGAACGCAGTCGTGTACAGCAAACTGGTCAGCGCGTACTCCCACACCCGCCCGGCAGAAAAGTAGATTGCAAATGGATACAGCGCCCAGATCCACGCCGCCGCTTTGGCCTGTCCCGCGCTCAGCGAGAACCTGGCGCTGAAGTAGACCGGTATCGTCGTCAGCGTTGAAAGTACGCTGTTGATCGACAGGATGATAAATCCCGATGTCAGCGTGTAAATGCCGAAGAGCCGGAAGACCACCGACAGCAGCGCCGGATACACGGGCGGCACCAGCGCCGTCGGACCGCTCCAGGGGAAGAAGGGCGAACTGAACCCACGGCCACTTGCCAGCGCGCGCGCAATCCAGCCGACTTCCCAGCCAAACTGCTCGTAGTCCTTGTCGACGTCCGGCAGCCCGGTGTAGGAAAAGTACACAACCACCATCCGCACCGCCAGTGCGGTCAGAAGGATGGGAAGCAGAGTCCTGAGGAAAGAGGATAGCTTGCAATGAGGCCCGAAGTGAGCTGTTTCGCTCTTCATACGTGTTCTTTCGAGAGTGCGGTCAAAGACGTTCCGATTTTAGACGCTGCACTACTGGGGATGCCAGCCCGTGGGCTGGCGCAATTTCTCGCGCCGGACTTCGAAATGGTTGGTAACCGCATGCAAAAAGCGACCCCGGCCGAGTGGCCGGGGTCGGTACTTGTCCGATCCTGACGCCCTTAGGCGCGGACCTTACCTGTTACGCGGTCGATCTCCTTCAGGCGCGCTGCCTTGCCGCGCAGAGCGCGGATGAAGAACAGCTTGGCCCGACGTACCCGGTAGCTGCGGACCTTTTCGATCCGGTCAACCACCTTCGAGTTAAACGGGAAGATGCGCTCGACGCCCTGGCCGAAGCTCATCTTGCGAACCGTGAACGTGCCTTGGGGGCCGCGGTTGATCGCGATTACAAGACCCTCAAAAGCCTGAAGGCGCTCTTTATCGCCTTCTTTGATCTTTACCTGCACTCGAATCTGGTCGCCGGGGACAAACTCGGGCAGATCGGTGCGCTTGAGCTTATCTGCCAGGCGCTGCATAACGGGATGGATTGACATGGTATCTTCCTGCTGTTGAACTCAGAATTTTCAGTTTACCAGAGGAATCCCCCATCCACCTAATCCCCGCGGACCGATCCGGGAGCAAGGCCAGACGCCGCTACCAGACGTAGGAGGCAACGGCATGTGCGCCCCCCACACTCCCGTTAACCAGGGTCAGTTCCACGACGATCTGGATATTCTTCGTCTCCCAGCCGCGGGGAAGCGGTGCTTCGAGATTCTTCATTGCGGCTGGATCAAGAACCATACGCTGCGCCTCGGCAATCGAGATGGCTGTCGTGCCCCCGATCCCAATCCACCACTGTCCTGTTGCAGGGCTCAGATTCCGGGTAATCAGCGCATAGTCCTTTTTCACCTGATCCGCTGGCAGCCTGACATCTACATTCCAACCCTGCAAGCCGGGAGCCTTCGTGTCCACGATCCAGTGCAGGCCGCCTTGTTCGGATTCCTTGAATGTGAAGCGAAGATCGGTGCCCAGCTGTGGGATCCAGGGATTCATTACAGTTGCGCCGACCAGAACGGCTGGGGCGCGGTGCAGATCGGAGAACTGTACGGAGTTCGCCATGCGGATCTCGGGCTTTGCCCCCTTACCGGCCAGGAACTGGTTGATCGCGTTCGCACCGGTAATGTCGGGAACAGGATTGTTGGGCAGCTGGCGCATGGTATTAACGATCGCGTCTTTTGGGATGGAGGGATTCATCTGCGACGTATCGTTCGCAAAAGGCGCGCCCAGACAGATCGTGACAGCTTGATTGCGCTTCAGTAGCGGCGACCAGAATCGCTCAACGGATGAGGCGGGGCGAAGTAGCCACACGGCTAGTGCAACCAGCACAACGCCAACAGCCACTGCCGGGACTACAGGGCCCAGCCTGCGCGGCAGGAACCACTTCTTTGTCCGAATCGAATCAGAGGGCGTGGAAACCAGTGTGTCGGTTCCGATCGGAAGCTGCGGACGGAAATGGAATTCTGCGGTGTAGCTGCCGAAGGGCAACTCGATACGAACCGGCGCCTCCGGATGCTCACTGAAGTAGAGCGCCATCCGCTTGCGGACCTCGCCGGCTGCAATCCGAACCACGGAATCCGTGCTTGGATCGTAGTCCGCAGACCGGCCAAAGACCTCCATACCCACGATGCGTTCCTTCAGCCTGTCGTGGTTGGCCTCGAGCGTATGCCGGACTGCAAATTCGAGTAGGGCGGGGTAGCGCTTACTTTTGGTGAAGTAGGCACTTTCGAGGAGGCCACGGAGAGTCTCCTCAACCAGTTGCTGTTGCTCGGCTGAAAGAGCATCCGTTCCGAGTTTTGCTTCACCTGGCTGCATAGTGGAAGCTGCAAGACCTCACATAAAGTGGACCAAAACGCTCAACAATGACCTTGAATATCCGGCCTTATTTTGATTACTCACGAAAGTGTATCAAACATTCGAGACTACGTTTACAGATTCTGGTGTTTACCGCCATTCTTTTGAAAAATCAGCTCGTTAGCTAATTCGCAGACGACAATTCGGAGTGCGTTATAGGCGCCATGTTCAGCGTTCTTCTGCCCCATCGCAGAATGTATTAATCGCATTCTGCGTTCACTCTGGACGCAGGAGCAAGCGGCCATGCCTATGTGCGCAGAGAACGAGCAGCTACTAACGCATGTATAGAACTGTTTCAGACTAGACCTGCTTACTATTAGCGACTAAGGTTGTACTCCATCGGAAAGAGCTAGTTGTTCTTTGCGCCCTACGGCGTTGCCCTTTTGCGTCGTACGAAACCAAAAAACCCTGCTATAGAGCAGGATTGTTAACCCCTTATGAGGACAGCATGACGAAGAAATCGTTCATGACACTTCCCAGCTTTGCGATCGTGTTCGCCGCACTTTTGGCCATGATCACACTGGGATCGACGCAACTTCGCGCACAGGGCGCCTTTGGCTCCCTGGCAGGAACAGTGACAGACTCCTCAGGAGCAGTTGTGCCCGGCGCAACCGTTACCCTGACCAACCTTGGTACCAACGAAAAGAAAGTCGCTCAGAGCGACGCGGCCGGCAACTACCGCTTCGTGGCCCTGATGCCGACCCAGTACAAGATTGAAGTCGAAAAGACCAGCTACAAGAAGGTCGTTCAGTCTCCCATCACCGTTCAGATCGATGCCACAGCCCGCGGCGACGTTTCGCTCCAGGTTGGCAACGCCGCGACTGAGACTGTTGAAGTCACGACCCAGGCCCCCCTGCTCCAGACCGAATCCGGAACCCTCGGATCCCAGGTCGAAGGCAAGACCGTTACCGAGATGCCGCTCAACGGCCGTAACGTCACCAACCTGATCGCGCTGGTACCCGGCGTCGTGCCTCAAGGCGCGTCGATGGGCAACACCACCATGAACCAGGGAACCCACACCAACAACGCCGGCTGGGGCAACTTCCAGATCGGCGGCGCAATCTCCGGTACCGGCTCCTTCTACCTCGACGGCGCTCCCCTGAGCACGGCTTTCGGTCACGATGTTGCTTTCGTTGCCACCCAGGACGCCATCCAGGAGTTCAAGGTAGCCACCAACTCGGTGAGCGCTGAATTCGGCCGCTTCTCCGGCGGCGTGGTCGAAATGACCACCAAGAGCGGCACCAACAGCTTCCACGGCACGGCTTATGAGTACCTGCGCAACACGGTGCTCAACGCCACCGTTGCCAAGATCGCTAACAACGCGCTCGCAGTACCGACCTCCAAGCAGAAGTGGCTCCAGAACCAGTATGGTGTCACCGTTGGCGGCCCGGTTCTGAAGAACAAGGCCTTCTTCCTCTTCTCGTGGGAGAAGTTCGTCTCCCGTACCGGCAACCTCGATGCAGGCAACGTGCCCGACGCAGGCATGCAGTCGGATACGGCTCCCAGCGTTCCGGGGCTCATCAGCAGCGCTACGATCGCGGGTCTTTCTGGATTCACCGCGAACGGAATCGCGCAGAATACCTGTCTGGATAACTCCAACTCCCACAACGACAGCAGGACTTACATTCTTCCTGCCTGCGTGGATGCCACTGCCAAAGTCGTGAAGAACTACTTTGCGCCCGCGACTTCGAGTGCTGCTGTTGGAAGCGTCAACTTCAACTACTTTGTTCCGCTCGGCGACAACAACCAGCAGTTCAACGCACGCGGCGACATGAACATTGGCAAAAATGCAATCTTCATGCGCTGGAGCCACCTGAACAACACCGACATGTCCTCGCGCGATATGCAGGACCATGGCGGCTTCCTGACCGGCGGCGCCGTCAGCTACTACCCGACGACCCAGGCCGTGGTTGGCGACACCATCACCGTGAACCCGACGACGATCGTTGACCTTCGCCTCTCCTATACCCGGGCGTACTCCGACGATATGCCCCCCTCGGCTGGCGTCGATCTCGCCTCCAAGGGATTCACCGGCGACTGGCCGACGATCAACGCAAACCAGACCATGAAGTTGTTGCCCTCGTTCGCCTGGAGCGGCGCATACAGCCTGTGGGGCTTCCGCGGATTTGTTGTTGATAGCCGCTACGCCGATGTCTCCGCTCTGAGCTACAACGTAACCAAGCTCAAGGGCGCGCACACCATCAAGGTTGGTGGCGAGCTCGACCTCTTCAACGTCGACGCACTGCCCCAGTTCCAGATGGGTGCTGTGAACATCGGCGCAGGAAATTACGCCAAGAACGAATGGGCCAACTTCCTGCTTGGCAATATGGACAGCTTTAGCTTCTCCAAGGCCATCCGCACCTCCTCATACTACTGGTATCAGGGTTACTACGTAACCGATACCTGGAACGTAAACCGCAAGCTGACCCTTACGGCCGGCCTCCGCTGGGAACTGCCCGGAGCATTCGCTGAAAAGCACGATCGCGGAACCGTCTTGCTGCCTGGTGTCAACGCAGCCAGCATCAACGGCGCTCCCGCCGCTGGTATCCTTGCTCTGCTCAACACCGCCGCATACCCCCACCGTGGTAACGAACTGCCTCGGAAATCCCTGCTGTCGCCGCGTCTCGGCATTGCCTATCGTTTGAACAACAACACCGTTCTGCGCGCCGGCTATTCACTGGCCTACGTGCCGATAGACATTCAGCAGGCTGCTTTCCCCGGTTCCTCCCCGGTCAACGTAGCCCCGACCTCCACCACCAATACCGCTTCTTCAATCATTGGCACAGTCTCCAGGCCGCTGGGTGGGCAGGCAATCATCAACGCCACAGGCGCCAGCGATCCCAACTTCATGGTCAATTACGCCAACCGGCCCATTTTGCAGTCCATTAGTTCGCCGGTTCCAACCAGCAACAAGGTGTACACCCAGCAGTGGAACGTCACAGTTGGCCAGCAGTTCAAGGGCCAGCAATCGATTGAAGCGGGCTATGCCGGCATGATCGGCATTCACCTGCTCAACCAGGGACAGGGCGGCTGGCAGTTGAATCAGATCAAGAGCACGCTGTTCGATTCCACAACTGGCGTCATCAACTTCGGTCCGTTCGCAGGCCAGTCCATAACCGCCAACGCACCCGCCGGAACTTGCTCGCCTGCTGGAATCACGCGCACGTACGGCCAGTGCCTGCGGCCGTTCCCTTCGTACAACAGTGTCTCTGATGCCGTCCCGGCGCACAGCACCATGACCTACAATGCCTTGCAGGTCCGCTACCAGAAGCGCTTTACCGGTGGTGGCATGATCAGCAGCGGCTGGACATGGTCCAAGTCCATCGGCGACACCGATACCGTCGCAGCTTACCTCAACAACGGCGCTATCGGCTCTAACCAGGACTACAACAGCCCATATGACGACCGTTCCATCCTCAGCTACAACATCGCCCACCGTTGGGTCACCAGCTACATCATTCCTCTTCCCATCGGCAAGGGGCAGAAGTGGCTCAATAACACCAACGCGGTTGTTGATCGCATCATCAGCGGATGGACAGTAAACGGCATTACCACCTTGCAGTCCGGTCAGCCGGTTACGATTACCCAGGGCAACGGAAATACCCTTAACAAGAACTTTGGCGCCGGCACCATCCGGCCTATCGTCACCGCGGGTTGCGCCAAGACCGTTGGTGGAAGCGCGCAGTCTCGCCTGGGCAAGTGGTTCAATACCGGTTGCTTTACGCCAGTTGGCAACTTTGCTTTTGGCAACCAGCGCAGAGCCGACTCGAATATCAAGGGCGCCGGCCAGGCAAACTGGGACTTCACGCTCCAGAAGGCCACCCGGATCACCGAAACCACCAACATCTCCTTCCGCGTTGAGTTCTTCAACGTGTTCAACCGCCGTCAGTTCGCCCAGCCCGTCATGAACGTCAACGCGGGCAACTTCGGCACAGTCACCTCACAGCAGAACGCTCCTCGTCAGATTCAGGCCGCTCTTCGCTTCAACTTCTAAGTTGATTTAACCCTTACAGCAGCGGGCGGGGCGCATATACGCCCCGCCCGCTGCATTTTTGCTCTTGCCACAACACGGCTACAGAAACCTTTCGCATCTACACAATCTTTTGTCCCCTTTCAATCGTCTCCATACAATAGATACTTCTTTCAACGCGAGGCTCTCCATGCATTCCAAGAGAACTACCGGCATTCTGCTGCGCCTAGTTATGGGCGTATTCGCCGTCATCTTGCTTTCGCTCTCTTCCAGCGCTCAGTCCAATAGCCTCCGCGCCGGCGCGGCCAAAGTCGACATCTCCCCCAAGGACCTCACCGGCCTGTGGATGGTCTGGGCCCAGCCCTTCGATGGCGTGCACGACCCCATCTGGGCGCGGGCCGTCGTTGTCGATAATGGCGTGAACAAGGCCGCCATCGTCAGCACAGACCTCGTCGAATTCGGTGACACGATGCCGCTGCGCAAGCGCATCGAGCGCGAGTTGGGCATCCCCGCCGCAAACATCATCATCTCGGCCAGCCACGATCACAACGCCCCGCGTAGCGGGCCCATCACGCCGGGCAGCTCCTCAGCCCAGGGCCGCCCCTACTCGCCGCCTGCCTACATCCAGTTCATTGACGACTCAATCGTCGAAGCCGTGAAGAAGGCCAAGGCCGCGCTTCAGCCGGCAAAGGTCGGCGTAGGCACGGGACGCGCCGACATCAACGTCAACCGCAACGGCTACAACGGCCGTGGCTGGGGCGGAGCCGATCCCGACGGCGCATCCGACAAGACCGTCTGGGTGGTCAAGTTCGAGAGCCTCACTGGCGAGCCCATCGCATTGCTGATGAACTACGCCGTGCACTCAACCGTAGGCGGTTCGCAGAACACCATGGTGACCGGCGATCTGGCCGGCGCAGCAGAACGCTTCGTCGAAAAGCACTACAACGACAAGGTTGTGGCGCTATGGACTATGGGCCCGGCCGGCGACCAGAACCCCAAGTACGACAACCTCGGCGGGCAGGGAACTCAGAACAGGAACGCCGCAAAGAACTCCGACAACTTCGCCTATGAGGCCATGGACGCGATGGGCTTCATCGTCGGTGCAGAGGTGATCCTGACGGCAAACAAGATCCAGCACATGACCTCGACAGCGCGCATCGCGGCCGGCGAAAAGATCTTCTCTTGCGACACGGTTCCAGAGAAGCAGCCGTCGACTCAGACTGTGGCAACCGCCGCGGCCCCGGCAACTCCCCGCCCGGCAAACGCGCCCGCGGGCCAGACCGCTCCGCCCGCCGGAAACCCCGGCGGCATGATGTTCAAGCCCAACCCCAACTTCCACGACACGATTCCTTACCCGAAGTCGCTCGACATACACCTCAACCTCATCGAGATCAACCAGATAGCCATCACCGGCGTCTCCGGCGAGGTGTTCACCAAAATCTACCAGCACCTTAAGAAGGACTCGCCGCTGGCCGACACCATCATGGTCACCATGTCCAACGACCGCATCGGCTACATCGGCGACGACGCCTCCTACGACGGCCCGTTCCGCAATGCTTCCGTCGTTCGCGGTTGCGCTGAAAACGGCATCGTCAACGGCCTAGTCGAGATGATCGGCGCCAATCAATAGCAGCAAGTAGTTCCTGTGCGTTTTTTGGGACAATACATAACGGGTGACAGGGAGCGATCCCTCTCACCCGTTATGTCTATCCATCCGGTTAGAAGCTCACGTACACGTCAGTGGATAACTGGCCGCGTAACGGCTCTGTATGCGACGCCAGGTAACTCTGGACCCGAATTGCAAATCCCCCCAGGTGAGTCTGAGCGAAGTGCAAGTCAACAGGCGCCAATTACCTGTACACACAAGTGAAAAAACCACACCGTCCCGTGCTCGAATAAGCACTTGCGATGAAACAACTTGGCGTGGTCCTGCGTCCCCAAACTAGGGAAACAAATTCGCGGGGCCGGCACGCCCTTCATTTTGATCGGCGGCTCCTGAAGAACAGCGGTTCAAGGACTCAATGCTGCATATTGTGCGTGTGTGCAATTGCTCGTTTCATCCTGAGTCAATGTGTACCGTCTCTTCCATGAGCAGCGGCGTTTCCTCTGAAGTCGAACACTAGAAAACCTGATTCGTTGAACATGATGCTGCGCAATCAGGAATCAGAAACAAGGAACCATAAATGAAGAAGTCCACTGAGAGCTCTACAATTACCAAGGCCGCGCCGGCCGACGTTGAACAGATGCTCATCGACGTCGCGATTCTCTACTACGAGCAGCAGCTCACTCAAGAGGAGATATCCAAGCGCATCGGCACCTCCCGCTCGACTGTCTCCCGCATGCTCGACGAGGCTCGGGAGCGGGGCATCGTTCACATCGAGATCAACTATCCCTGGCGTCGCAACCACGATCTTGAGGATCAGCTCGTCGCGCGCTTCGATCTCCACGAGGCCCGGGTCCTCGTCGCCAACCAGAGGCCAGAGGAGGATATCCGGCGGGGGATGGGCGTGCTGGCCGCGCGCCTTATCGACACCCATGTCCGGGAAGGTCAGGTCATTGGCGTCTCCTATGGCCGTTCGCTTGCCAGCACCATTGAGGCACTGCATCCCAGCCGTGCAGTGGCCCTCACCGTTGTTCCTGTCATCGGTGCGCTCGGTTCCGACAACCCCGCTATCGATGGTATCGATCTGGTGCGCCGCTTCGCGGGCGCGTATGGCGCGGAATACAAATATCTGCCCGTGCCGCTGCTCGTTGAAGACGTGGCCACTCGCGACGCGCTCCTCAAGCTGCCAAAGGTTCAGGAGATACTCGACCTGGCCCGCAAGGCAGAGATTGCGCTGATGGGTATCGGCGCGCTGGCTCCCGAGGTGTCCAGTGGAATCTGGAAGGGCTATCTAAGCTACTCCCGTCTGGCACTGCTCAAAGATCAGGGCGCGGTCGGCCACATGTGCGGTCAGTTCTACGATGCCAACGGCCTGGTTCTCGATCTTGAGGTGAACCTCCGGGCAATCGGAATTGGAATCGATGCTCTCTACTCCATCGCAAATGTAATTGCTGTGGCAAGTGGACTGAAAAAGGCCGACGCCATCCTCGGCGCGTTGAGAGGAAGACACCTTAACACTCTGATTACCGACGACGAAACCGCCAAAGTTGTTCTCGAATCCCAATAGTCGATAGTGGATTCTCAGCGAGTTTTGCCTAAGCACAAGGTCATCGAAGAGAACAGAAGATGGGTAGTCGTAGTATGAATGCATACATTGGCATCAAGACGGAAATATTCAATTTGGTTGAGTCGCGACTTCGAAGAAATGGAATGCCGCCTCAAATTGCCGGGTTGGTTTCCGCTGGCCATCAATAGTTGGCCAGGAATCTATAAGGCAGTGCAGCCCGTTGAGGCCGCCCGCGCCTGCAACGCCACTCTCTGCGGGCAGTTGACGGCTGGTTATTCAAGAAAGGAAGTACTCCTTGAAGGCAAGGTTTGCGCTATCTTTGGCAGCGCTGGTTCTGTCCTCCACGTTTTCCATCGCCCAATCAGGCAGCCTGCGGGCAGGCGCGGCAAAGGTTGAAATTACCCCTCCGGCTGGTGACTTTCCCTTCCCGCTGATCTACACCGGTGGAATGATGCCGCAGTACATCGGCGTCCACGATCCGCTGTATGCGCGCGCGCTGGTGCTTGACGATGGAGCCACCCAGGTAGCGTTTGTCATTGTGGACGTTACCGAAATCCCCAAGGCCTCCGAGTTCCGCCGCACCGTTGCCCAGGCCATTGGAATCCCTGAGGCAAACCTGATCCTTGCCGCCTCGCACACGCACAGCGAACCCACCATGTACTACAACGAGAATCCTCAGCCCGCTCCGCCGCCGCCGCCGGCTCCAGCCGCTGCTCCAGGCGGTCCCGGTGGATCGCGGGTGGTGCTGACGCCCGAGCAGAAGGCTGCTCAGGATGCCCAATGGGTGAAGGAGCTTACCCGTGTGATTCAGGGTGCGACCGAAGCCGCCCGCCAGGCCAAGGCGCAGTTGAAGCCTGCCACCGTGGCCTTTGCCCGCAGTCAGGCCTACGTCAACAGCCGCGCCAAGGGGCCGGGAGCTGGCGATCCCGCAGGCCCTTCCGACAAGAGCCTCGACGTGGTGCGCTTTGTTGCCGCGGATGGAACCGCGATCGCGCAACTGGTCGACTACGGTGTCCCCGGCATCGTGCTGCTGCATAACGTAACCCGCGACAACGGCGCAGAGGTCAGCGGCGACATCCTCGGAACAGCTGCCCAGTTGATTGAGCGGCAGCCCGGCAACACCGCGGTCACGCTCTTTGCCTCGGGTGCGGACGGCGATCAGGGCCCGATCTTCCGTGCCACGCCTCCGGCAGTGGGCAAACTGCCCGCCGCCAAGGTAGGCGCGGGCGCATGGGACATGCTCGATGTTCTGGGCGGAACGCTGGCCAACTCCGTGCTCTCCGTGACAGAGAAGATGCAGCCGGGCGCGGGCAGCGTTAAGCTGTCGGCTGCGGCCAAGACCGTCAGCTGCCCCACCGAGAGACGGATCACGGATCGGGCCACGGGAACTGTCACGGTATCCGACGGACCGCCGGCGCAGATTCCACTCAGTGTCATCCGCATCGGCGACATCGCCGTCGCCGGAGTGGGCGCCAACCTCGGCTCGGTGATCGGCCAGCACCTCAAGGCCGCCTCCCCGCTGCCGCAGACCACTCTGGTGACCGTTCTCGCCGGCTCGGCCGGCTACATCCTCGACGACGCAACCCTGGCCACTCCCGGGGGGCACATGGGCAACGTGAAGCCCGGCTGCGCCGAGAACGCGGTCATTCAAGGACTGGTCGAGATGATCAAGGCCAAGCCGTAAGCAAGTGGCAAAGGACCAAGGCTGCCGGTCAACGTGTGATGTGTATCACACGTTGACCGGCAGCTATTTATTTTTCTTCGTACGTAAGATTATGATTCGAGATGGCTTATCTTTCACGGTTTTGCAAGTGCAGAAAATAAACGGGTTATGTGTGACGTTGATGTTAAGTGCATGACAATAGATGAGTTATATATTTCTACGTTTGTGCCCCCCAGCAGATGCTGTCTGAATGCTCACAAGAGACATTGTGCGCCGGAACGGGGTAATTATCGGCAATGCAGGGATCAGGTTTCAGGGGTCAGGGATCAGGGAGCGTTGCTTCCAACTATCTTCCACGCTTACGGAGTTCTGCCCACGTCCTCTTGACATACTGTAATCGTTCGATTACGTTTCTATTATGTACACGGAGAAGGCGCTGCCACAGTTCACCGAATGGCTTGGCGGACTGAGGGAGAAACGGCGATGAGCAAGCGCATGAAGGCTGCGGAACTGCATGAGTTCGACGCGGCGCAATACCTCGACAGCGAAGAGGCGATCGCCGCCTACCTGACCGACATTCTGGAGGCGAACGACGCGGGGTTGCTGGCAGCGGCGCTGGGCGATATCGCCCGCGGCCGCGGCATGACGGAGATCGCTCGCGCGGCGGGCATCACCCGCGAAGCCCTCTACAAGGCCCTGAGGCCGGGGAGCGAGCCGCGCTTCGATACGGTAAGCCGTGTCTGCACGGCGCTGGGCGTGCGCCTCGTGGCGCAGCCTACGCACGGCGCGTAAGTAGCGGGAGTAAAATCGTGCCAACCCACCCTAATCGCAAAGAGCGCGTTTAGGATGGGGCACCCTCAGTAGTGATACAACGGCGTCCAGGCAGGGTTGGGTGGGCCACCCGCCAGCCGCCCACCCGCCCATGTCCAGAGTAAAATTTACACAAGACCAATAGTAGAGGTGTCTCTCTTGGCCTACGTATCCAACAACCTGACACATTTTATCGGGCGTTCCCTGGCCTCAGATGAGTTGCGCTACGAACTCTTGGCCAAGATCATTCGCGGAGGCGTACTCTTGGACCCCGCACACATGGGTCGCCGGGATCCAATTTTCCAAGTCAAGATGAGTTCAGTTCCCATCGGATATGTACCCCTCTCTTCCTGTTCGGGACTGGACTATTCATCGTACCCTAACGTCCGACATGACCTTGGCACTAAGCTCAGCGACAATGCGCTCGTGCAATTTGAAATTGTGTGCTTTTGTGACATCCCGCAAAACGAATTGGCAATCCACTGCGCAAAGTACAGCCACTTCGGACTGGCGTTTTCCAGGCTGTTCCTTGTGAATGCGGGAGCCTCGCCGGTTATGTACGTTCCTAAACCGGGATGGTTCAAAGCTGTAATCCAGTCGCACGACTGTCACTCCGGGAAGCCAGACAAGCAGGTGCTACAAGTTGGCGCTAGAGCGCCCATGATTGACGCAGCCTTCGATTTCCACAATAAAACGCTCACAGCCGACCTGTTCATGAGGTTGCAGGACCGCATGACGGACGCGTTTCATCAGCTTAAATCGTTTGCCGACGTACAATCCGTAGAACGTGACCTTCAGGCGGCGCTCTTGTACCAAACGGTAGCCGAGACCTTGCTTTTCGGCCACCTCAAGTTTTTCGATCCAGCCCTGCCCCCGGACCACCCCGAAAACTACTACATGGAGCGCGAATGGCGCGTTGCGGGAAGAGTTGAGTTCACGCTAGGCGACATAGCGGCGTTATATGTACCGCCGTCATTCCTCGACCGCGCAGCCCAAGATTTTCCTGACCTTGGCGTGGGGATCACTGCACTCAATCCAAGGGCAGATTAGTAAGGTCGGTGGCCCGCTCTACTTTTTAACTCTTCATGTTCGCATGAAGCATCCGTGCCCCATTCAAAACGCGTTCTATGCGTTTTGAGTGGGAGACCAAGAACCTAACGCACGCCCGCTCATCGCAAACAACGCGATGAACAGGGCACAACTTGTTCAGGCTCTGTGCAACTGTGTGCGGCTTTTGATCGGGCCACGAGCCATCAGTGTTGCGGCACCCCTGGCTTAAGCGCTCCCCAAGCTCGGTCGATATGAAACGTAACACCTCCCGTTGCGCCATAAATAATCAAATTGTTCGCAACTCTGTCGGCGTAATATGCCTCCTGTACAAAGCAGGAAGCGATTACTTCTGTCGCCTCTTCGTAACACGGTGTCTCTACGCGCCTTTCGGGATGAAACGGTTCAAGCTCGCAACTGCGCATCCCCATCACGCATGAAGCGTCCGCTCGGCTTCCATCGGGCAGTAATAGATAAAGATGAGTAATAAGGCCGCTCCCACTAAATCCGCGCCCTACTAATACGACGATTTGCTTAGGGGGCTTCTTTGCCCAAATCAAGACGGGAAACAGACAAAGAACAATCAACAGCCTTCGCACGAGAGCACTCCTTTCAGGGATCATGTCATTCAGCACATCAAGGATGCGCCATCATAGCGCCATTCTGAAAGGGTGACAAGCGGTAAATCCCAGCCAAAGGCTTCAGTCCTCTCAATATGCGGGCGCACATTACTCACACGGCCACAAATCAGCCAGCCGCTCTGTTGGGAACTACGGTCTAATTCAACGTCTCCGCACTATACCGCGCGATCAGTCCGGTCTTAATTGCGTGGCGGAAGACCCTTGCGAAGATCTGGTAGCCGATCAGGATGTAGACCAGAGAGAGCGCGAAGGCGATTGCCAGACCTCCGGCGTGAAACGGCTCGCCTGCCACTACCGCGCGCATCCCCTCGAACACATACGAAGGCGGCAGCAGCAGAGCGATCCAGCGGAAGCCGGCGGGCAGAGTGGTGAGCGGATAGTAGACCGCGCAGAAGGGCGCGAGCAGCGCCGGCATGGGCCAGACGAACCACTCTGCCGCGGGCCCGAGGCGCAGCACAATGGCGATGGCCGTAACCCCCAGCGCAATGCCGAAGAGAAACAGCACCAGCATGAACGGCGCAAGCATCAGTCCATACGGAGTGAAGGAGAGGCCGAAGGCCGCTGTGGCTACCAGCACCATCGTGGCCAGAGCCACCAGGCTGGTGCCGATGCTCGTCGTCACCAAGCCGCAGATGTACTCGGCCACCGTGATGGGGCTTGAGAACACATTCAGGAAGTTGCGCGACCAGACATCTTCAAAGAACGCCGTGGTTACGCCGAACATGACGCGGGTCATGAAGTCCCAGAACAAGACCGCGCCCAGCAGCGCCGGCACAAAGCGGTAAGGCGTCTGGCCGAGCGAGCTGAGGAACCTGGTCATGAAGCCCCACAGAACCATGTCGATAGTGACCCAACCGATCAGCGGCATGATGCGCGCTGAGCTGCTCTTCAACAGGTAGAGCTGCCGCAAGGGAATCGCCAGCATTCGTGAGAACTTCATGCTTCGAGTTCCCCCAGTTCCATCGGCTCGCGCGCCACGCTTACAAATAAGTCCTCAAGCGTGCGCTTGCCGTACTGCGCAGGCAGCGCCTTGGGATCGCCCTCAAGAATGATCTCGCCCGCGGAGAGAAACATCACCCGGTCGCAGACCTCTTCGACCTCATACATATTGTGCGAGGTCCACAGCACGCCCACGCCCTTCGATCGCGCAAATTCGCGGATGGTCTGCCGGATGTCGCGCGCGCTGGCCGGATCGATCGACGCCGTCGGCTCGTCGAGCAGCAGAAGACGCGGCTTGTTCAGAAAAGCCTTGGCCAGTCCCACGCGCGTCTGCTCGCCCGACGACAGCGCTCCGCATTTGGTGTTGCGAAACCGCGCCAGGTCGAACTCGTCGATCACTTCGCCCACGCGGCGGCGCGAGTCCTTGACCGAGTAGAGCAGCGCGGAGACGCGCAGGTTCTGATAGACCGTAAGATTGCCAGGCAGCGGCGCATACACGGCAGCAAAACCCGTTGAAGCGATGGCGCGCGAGCGATGGCGCGCAAGGTCGATGCCGCCGATGTGGATTGAGCCGGCGGTCGGCTCCAGCACGCCCAGAATCATGCTGATGGTGGTCGTCTTGCCCGCGCCGTTCAATCCCAGCAGGCCGACAACCTCGTTAGCGCCGACCTCGAAGGAGATGCCTTTGACGGCTTCGAGCGCGCCGTAGTTCTTGCGCAGTCCTTCGACTCGCAGAACCGGGTCGGCATTTGCGCCCTCATGCATCTGTGTTCCTGTAAGACGGTCGCGGCGAAGGAGTAGTCTCCCTCGCCGCGTGTTGTTCATTCAATACATATCCGGCCCGAAAGGATGAGTTCTTGCTTTCCCACCCAAACCGCAAAGAGCGCGGTTTGGATGGGGCACCCTAAGTCGTACTCTTTCGGGTCGGATCAATAAGTTCGGCTCGCGCCTTAGATGTCGAGGTTCTTCACATCCAGTGCGTTGTCTTCGATGAACTTGCGCCGCGCCTCAACGTCTTCGCCCATCAGCGTGGTAAAGATGGCGTCGGTCTCGGCCAGGTCTGCGAGCTTGACCTGCAACAGCGTCCGCCGCTCGGGATCCATCGTCGTCTCCCACAGCTGCGTCGAAGTCATCTCGCCCAGGCCCTTGTAGCGCTGCACCTGGTAGTCCTTCTTGCCCTGCTCCACGATGTAGGCGAACAGCTCCCGCGCCGTCTGCTTCTCGATCGGCTCGCGCAGAATCTTTGCGGCGCGCGCCACGGGCTTGCCCTCTGCCGTTTCCTCGCCCTCGACCTCTTCTTCTTCTTCCGCCGCTGCCTTCGCGCTCCCCTTGGGCGCGAACTCGATCAGGAACGGAGGCTCGAGATATTCCTTGATCTGCGAGTACTTTGACATCATCTGCCGGAACTCGGGACTGGAGGCCAGCATCCAGTTGATCGATCGTGTCGCACCCTGCGCATCGGTATAGCTGATCGACCAGGTGCGGTGCTCCTCGTCTTCGATCGGATTGGAAAGCTTGATATCGAAGTCGTCGGCGCGCTCCTTGATCTGTGCGAACAGCGCGGCGATCTTCTCCGGCACTTCGTTCTCCGCCTTCGAAGAGAAATCGCTGCGGTGAGTCAGCTCCGCGCGCGTCAGCATCTCGGTAAGCTGCTCGTTGCGGATGCGCTTGTCCACCTTTTCGGCAAATCCCAGATACTCGTTTAGCGTGCTCATGAAGCGCGTCAGCACGGCGCCTTCGATGCGGCTGGCGTTCTCGCCGTGGCGCACCACAATGCCCTCGGAGGCGCGCTTCACCATCACCTTCACAAACTCGCGGTCGTCCTTGATGTACTGCTCAAAGCGGCCCTTCTTGATCTTGTAGAGCGGCGGCTGCGCAATGTAGATGTTGTCGCGCTTGATCATATCCGTCATGTGCCGGAAGAAGAACGTAAGCAGCAGCGTGCGGATGTGCGAGCCGTCCACGTCGGCGTCGGTCATCAGAATGACTTTTCCGTAGCGGATCTTGGTCGCGTCAAAGTCGTCCTTGCCGATGCCGCAGCCCAGCGCCGTAATCAGCGCGCGAATTTCTTCGTGGCCCAGCATCTTGTCGTAGCGCGCCTTCTCCACGTTCAGGATCTTGCCCTTCAGCGGAAGAATCGCCTGGAATCGCCGGTCGCGGCCCTGCTTGGCCGTGCCGCCTGCGCTCTCGCCCTCGACCAGATAGAGTTCGCAGCGGTCAGGGTTGCGCTCCGAGCAGTCGGCCAGCTTGCCGGGCAATCCGCCGCCATCGAGCACGCCCTTGCGCCGCGTCAGATCGCGCGCCTTGCGTGCCGCTTCACGCGCTCGAGCGGCTTCAATCGCCTTGTTGATGATCTTCTTTGCAATCGGCGGATTCTGCTCAAGAAATCCGCCCAGGCGCTCGTTCACAAACGCCTGAACGGTTCCGGCGATGTCGGAGTTCAGCTTGCCCTTGGTCTGGCCTTCGAACTGCGGCTGCGGCAGCTTTACGCTCACCACCGCCACCAGACCCTCGCGCACGTCGTCGCCGCTCAGACTCTCCTTCATGTCCTTGAAGAGTCCCAACTGCTGGCCGATGGCATTGATGGTCCGGGTGAGGGAAGTGCGGAAGCCGGACAGATGCGAGCCGCCATCCACCGTGTTGATGTTGTTGGCAAAACTGAAGACGTTCTCAGAGTACGAGTCGTTGTACTGTAGCGCAATTTCGATCTCGACGCCGGCGCGCTTGGCCTCCATCGTGATCGGCTTGTCGTGCAGTACCTGCTTGCCGCGGTTCAGATGCTTTACAAACTCCGCGATGCCGCCCGCGTACTTGAAGTCGGTGCGCTTGGGTTCTCCGGTCTTCGAGTCGGCCGTCCGCTCGTCCACCAGTGAAATCTCCAGGCCCTTGTTCAGGAAGGCCAGCTCGCGCAGCCGCTGCGCCAGCGTGTCGAAGTTGAACTCGGTGACCGTAAAGATGCTGCGGTCGGGCAGGAAGTGTACCTTGGTTCCGCGACGCTTGCTGGTGCCCGCCTGCCGCAACTGGCCCACCGGAAGTCCGCAGCTGAAGTCCATCTCCCACGTCTTGCCGTCGCGCCAGATCTCTACGTTGAACTCCTGCGACAAACCGTTGACGCAGCTCACGCCCACGCCGTGCAACCCGCCCGACACTTTGTAGCTCGACGAATCAAACTTGCCGCCTGCGTGCAGCTTGGTCAACACCACCTGCACCGCCGGCATCATCTCCCCGTTAGGCAGCGGCATCATGTCCACGGGAATGCCGCGGCCGTCGTCGACCACGGTGATCGAGTTGTCCACGTGGATGGTGACGTCGATTTTTTTCGCGTAGCCGGCCAGCGCCTCGTCTACCGAGTTGTCTACCACCTCGTAGACCAGGTGGTGCAGGCCCATCTCGCCCGTCGAGCCGATGTACATGGCCGGGCGAAGCCGCACGGCCTCAAGTCCCTCAAGGATCTTGATGTTTTCGCCGGTATAGCTACCGTTATCTTCGGGAAGGGGAATGTTATTTACTGCTTCGGTGGCCATCGAACTCCGTTCGCACGCTTGATGCTGCTGAGGCTCGTATCGGGGACTTTTCAAGCCCTCTGTTCAAGCGCTAACCGATTGAAATACCGTGGTTTGACGCGGTTTCTACCTGATCACATTTTACCACGCAACGGTGTGGGAAAATGGTCACTCAACCGGGCAGGAATATCGCGCTTCGGGCCTTCTTTACCAATAGCTTCACTCTTTAGTAACCCACCCTCTTTAGACTTATATTATCTATAAGAAAATAAACAACTTGCATCATTTTTGTCGGTGTGATTGAATCACCTGCAAGGGAGTCTCAGGGCATCCTGTATTGCCTTCCTTGATCGCGATCGTCGCTGGACTTAAAGTCCGGCGCGTAAGAATCTCAATTTCGGCACTTCCAGCCGGTTCGCCCCCTGCGGATTTTACTCACCAAAGGAGCTTCAACAATGAAATCCACCACCCGTATTTTCTCCATCGCTCTCGCATTTGCAGCGCTCGCCACATTGCAGTCGTTTCGCATCCCGGCATCGGCCGCTCCCATGCATCGCTCGGTAAGCGTCAGCCTCATGAGCCTGCCCATTCCCACCTGCGGCCCCGGAGTCCCGGGCTGCGATCAAGATGGCAAGGGCGGCAAAGGCGGAATCTTCTAGGGGAAGAATCCAGGCTCACGGCTGCCGGCCCTCCCGGGGGTCGAGGCGGTAGTGTGTTTGCGTTTGGAGCAAGCGGGCATTTGGAGTATCCTGAAGATATTCTGAGGAAGGCAGACGTCTGCCTCTTATGTCTTCGCAACTTCTAATGTCGGTGATGAGTGTCGCAGAGTGTGCGCTTTGGCTGCTGCTCGCGCTGGCGTTTTGGAAGAGAGGATTTGCGCGGCGCTTCCCGGCGATGGCAGCTTATGTGGGGCTTCATGCGATTGCCGCGCCTGTGCTGGCAGCCCTCCTCGTACTATCGCGGCAGCCCGGCAAGGAGTTCCTGTTCGCCGGCTACTTCTTTGGCTATAACCTCGTCTATCTCGCCAGCTCGGTGCTGATTCTTTTTGTATGCATTGAAGTATTCCGCTCGGCGCTCTCCGCGTTTCCCGGCTTGTTGAAGATCGGCATCGTGATCTTCCGCTGGGTCGCGCTGGTCTCCACCATTGTCGCTTTCTCCTCGGTTTCCTTTCATCACAAGGGGACGGTTCTGCTGCTCGATATCGCCGGCTGGATCATGCGCTCGGTCAGCTTGCTCGAACTGTGTCTGCTCGCATTCCTCTTCCTGAGCATGAATACGCTGCGGCTCGCATTCCGTGACATGGCCATCGGCATCGCTCTGGGATTCGGCCTCATGCTGGGTAACGATTTCATCGGGGCATCCCTGCTAACCGCGTATGCTTCGACGATGACCTCGCAGGTCGAGCTGTTCTATCAGGCTCTGGTGCTGGTTTACATCGGACTGTGGCTCACCTATTGCATGCTGCCTGCCTACGCAGCCAAGCCCCTCGTCCTGCCCGCCAACTCCGCAATCTATCGCTGGAATGAGATTGCCTCCGCTCTGGGCCATCACGGCACGAAGGTCGCTCCCCAGCAGATGGCCAACAGCTTCTTTCTCACCGACGTTGAGATCGTTGTCGATAAGGTCCTGAACCGCAATCTCAAAGATCGCAAGTCGGAGATGTAAAGACAGGGAACAGGGAATAGGGCTTAGGGATTAGAAATACTAAAGGCCATGGCATACGCCATGGCCTTTCCTTTTAAGAATCGTTAAATGAAAAGACAGAGGCCGCGCATACACGCGGCCTCCCTGTTCCCTGTGTCGTGCTTTGTTGCTTAGGCTACGGGCTCAATCGACGCAAAACGCCCGCGGTTGCCGCGATCGGTAAAGACCACCTTGCCGCTCACCTTGGCGAACAGCGTGTCGTCGGATCCAACGCCCACGTTGGGGCCTGCCTTGATCCGCGTGCCGCGCTGCCGCGCGATGATCGAGCCGCCCGTTACCACTTCGCCGCCGAAGGCCTTCACGCCCAGCCGCTGTGCATTCGAATCCCGTCCGTTTGTGGAGCTGCCTCCACCTTTTTTATGTGCCATTGCAAAATCCCCTTCCGAAAAGCAGCTTTTAGCTGCTAGCTTCTAGCTTGTTCTGTTCCAGCCTTCGCAGCTTGCTCCACTTCAAAATAGCTAGGAGCTAGAAGCTAGAGGCTAAAAGCTGGCGCAGTTTACTGCGCCGAATACGTCTTGCCGTCCGCTTCGATCGCCGTGATGCGGACCTCGGTAAAGTTCTGCCGGTGGCCCTGAAGCTTCTTGTACTGCTTCTTCCGCTTGAAGTGGAAGACCAGAATCTTGTTGCCGCGTCCCTCGCCGAGAACCTCGGCCGTTACCTTGGCGCTTGCGGGCTTCGCGATCGAGCCTGGCTCGCCGCTCACTGCCAGCACGTCGCTGAATTCAACCGTCTGCTCGGCGCCCGGAAGCGTCTCAATCTTCACCACGTCGCCTGGTGCAACGCGATATTGCTTCCCGCCGGTGCGTATCACTGCGTACATAACAAATCCTCCAGCGCCTCATAAACCTCACCGGCGCGAAACCAAATCATCTTGCCTGGGGGCGGAACCAGAGGTAAACCGCTCGGGGGCTGCCCGTCTGCTCTCGCCCTCGCGGGCGGCAAACCCGGCGACTCCCCGCACACCCACACGGGCGCACACTCGCCAAACTCTATGATTCTATCGGGAAACGGGGTGCTGGGTCAATTTACCGAACAAAGGGTTGTGAACCACATTGGATTCCTAACGGGCGCGGCGGCAAACCAGTGTGGCTATTCGGAGGAGAGCGGACGCATATAGCTGCGAAACCACTGAGCCAGTCCCGCCTCGGATAGTTTTCCATCTGCTACGGCCAGCATCGTAGTTACAGCATCGCGCTGGTTCGGTTGAACCAGATAGCCATTCTTTTGAATAAAAGTGAGCGCAACAACCAGCGCCGTGCGTTTGTTGCCATCCACAAATGCATGATCGCGACAGATACCCACGGCGTAAGCGGCCGAAAGAGCGGCGAGATCGGGCTCGGGCTTGCCGTAAGATGCCAGGTTCTCAGGCCGTGCCAGTGCGGATAGAAGCAAAGACATATCGCGAACACCAGCCACGCCGCCGTGCTCTTCCAGTTGCGCGTCGTGGATGGCGAGGACAGAGTTTTCCTTGATCCAGCGCCATCCCGTCCCGCTCACTTGGCAAGCTCCCGCAGCGCATCCCTGTTGTCTCGCATCACCTTGCGGGCAATCGCCATATCCTCTTCAAATTCAGGATCGTACGGGGTGATTCGGAAGCCATCGGGAGATTCGGTGAGATAGAGCGCATCTCCCTTTACAACCTTCAGTCGCGTCAAAACCTCTTTGGGCAGTACCAGCCCCGTCGAACTGCCCACCTGAGTCAATTTCAGTTTCACCATGGTGTTCTCCGTAAGAACAGTATAATGCAAATTACACTGTTATCATATTCTGCCCGAAAGATTCAGGAACACCAAGGGCGCTCCAGAGGGTATCCAAAGCTGCCCACTGAGCGATTTCTGGAAGTTGGCCGGTTGGGGTACCTGCGATGCCGATCCGGAATGAGAAGTATCCGGTTGGGGTCGGGTGTTGACGGGGTGGAAACTTCCGGGTCGGCGACAATCCGCCCACATCACCGGCTCCGTAGGGGCCAGCGAATTTAGCCCAGGACAAGTTCGAGCCAGCGAACGCAGTCCTGGGTTAGCTATGAAACCTGGTCGCAGCCCCGTAGGGGCGGCGCGAAACAGTCAAATTGGCCATTACTTTATCGTTTGCGGTTGAAAATCCAGGAAATATGTGCCATCTTCTCCCCTATGGTTGCTGCACGTCTTGCCGCCGTCATTCTCGTCCTTCTTCCTGCAACCCTCGTTGCACAAAATTCGTCAACAAGCCAAGTTCTTATTACTGTGGTTGAAGCGAACGGGACGGTCCTTCCGGCTGTGCAGGTCCGGATAATCTCTTTACCCCGTGATGCCGCAAATGATGGTGACTGGTTCCATTACGCGCTTCGCTCGCCAGAGCAGGTATCGCTAAAGACAGATGCTTACGGCGTTGCAACTGTAAGTCTCGTGAAAGGTATTTACGTCATCAGCGTTCTTGCCCCCGGTTTCCCGCATCTTCTTACGAAAATGGAGATCCGAGATGAGTTGCCCCAGTCCTTTCGGGAAACCCTCGTTCGTAGCGATCGCACTGATTGCATGTCATGCGAAGTACAACTTGAGATTCCTCTGGAAAGAGCATCTCTTAACATCCTCATTCCTCTCGAACCATTACAGATGATGCATCTTACCGCAGTGCGAGTGCGGAGACGGTGACCGCAGTTCTGGGCCTATCACCGCCAATGCTGAAGTTACAAAATGCAACCGCAGATCCTTCCTCTTCACTGCGTTCAGGGTCAGGATGACAGCAGTGGAGAGGGTTGCGGAATCTCCAAGATTCGCCCTAACGAGCTAATGCCTCCCGCGCCGCCTCCACCGTAGCCCGGATCTCAGCCTCCCCGTGCGCCGCGCCCAGGAACATCGCCTCGAACTGGCTCGGCGGCAGCCACACGCCGCGGTCCAGCATCGCCCGATGGAACCGCCCAAACGCCGCCGTGTCGGACTTCGCCGCATCGTCGTAGTTCGCGACCGGCCCCGGCGTAAAGAACCAGGTCCACATCGAGCCAACGCGGTTCAGCGTCATCGCTACTCCGGCCTTGGCAGCCTCAGACAGCACGCCCTCGGCAACAGCCTTCGCAGACGATTCGAGCTTCGCGTAAACCTCAGCCCTGTGCTCCTGTAAATAGCCGATGGTCGCGATCCCCGCCGCCATCGCCAGCGGATTCCCGCTCAGCGTTCCGGCCTGGTAGACCGGCCCCAGAGGCGCAAGTTGATCCATCAGTTCCCGACGCCCGCCGAAGACGCCCACCGGCAGCCCGCCGCCCACGATCTTGCCCAGGGTCACCAGATCAGGATCGAGCCCGTACAACTCCGTAGCACCGCCGAGGGCCACGCGGAAGCCCGTCATGACTTCATCAATAATCAGCAGCGCACCCTCGCGCCGCGTGATCGCACGCAGCCCCGCATGGAACCCTGCTGCCGGCGCGATGCACCCGGCGTTGCCCACCACCGGTTCCAGAATCACCGCCGCAATCTCGCCCTTATGCGCGGCAAACGCCGCCTCAATCACCGCCAGATCGTTGTAAGGCAGAGCCAGCGTCAGCCCGGCAATCTCCTCCGGCACCCCCGCCGACCCCGGAATCCCAAACGTAGCCACTCCCGAGCCGGCCTTCACCAGCAGCCCATCGGCGTGGCCGTGGTAGCAGCCCTCGAACTTCACAATAATCTTGCGTCCCGTGCAGGCGCGTGCCAGCCGGATCGCCGACATCGTAGCCTCGGTTCCGGAGCTCACAAACCGCATCTTTTCCGCAGCCGGATAGCAGGCCTGAATCTTCTCGGCCAGATCGGCCTCGGCCGCGGTCGATGCTCCAAAGCTCGCCGACCCCCGCGCCGCCCGCTCGATGGCTTCCACGACCGGAGGAAACGCGTGGC
The DNA here is from genome assembly GCA_903842065.1 of uncultured Acidobacteriaceae bacterium. Taxonomy (GTDB): domain Bacteria; phylum Acidobacteriota; class Terriglobia; order Terriglobales; family Acidobacteriaceae; genus Telmatobacter. The sequence goes on from CAIMKZ010000077.1 coordinate 62,176, forward strand.
CCAGGATCATCGGACCCCACGAGCCCACGTAATCGATGTATTTGTTGCCGTCGGCGTCCCACAGATAGGCGCCTTCGGCCCGCGCCACAAACGGCGGCGCGCCTCCAACCGAGCGAAACGCCCGCACCGGCGAGTTCACCCCGCCCGGGAAATAGCGCTCCGCGCGCTCCTGCAACGCTTTGGAATGGTTACGGTTGGCTGTCATTTGGCTGGCCTCGGTCTTTGCGGTCATGGTGACTCCAGTATAGAATCCGCCGCTAAATTCACGCTCCTGCCGTGACCATCTACCGTGCCCAACACTGAAAATCCTGTTAAAATCAACCTTTCAGCTGATTCTTCAGCCCCTTCACCTCCCAACAGAAAGCGCCGCCGTGCCTGAAAATCCAAAGTCAAAACCCGTGACCTACGCAGACGCCGGAGTCGATATCTCGAGCGGCGACCGCGCCAAGGACAAGATCAAGTTCCTTGCCCAGAAGACCTTTAATCGCAATGTGATAGGTGGTATTGGCGGTTTTGGCGCTCTCTTCCGCCTCGACCTCCAGCGATGGAAGAACCCCATCCTGGTCAGTTCGGCAGACGGCGTCGGCACCAAGCTCAAGATCGCCTTTGCCCTCGGTCTGCACCACACCGTCGGCTCCGATCTCGTGAACCACTGCGTCAACGACATCGCCGTGCAGGGGGCTACGCCGCTGTTCTTCCTCGACTACATCGCCACCGGCAAGCTCCAGAGCGGCATCATCGAAGATGTCGTCACCGGCCTGGCCGAGGCCTGCCGTTCCAACGGCTGCGTCCTCATCGGCGGCGAAACCGCGCAGATGCCCGGCTTCTATGCGGACAACGAGTACGACTTGGCCGGCTTCATCGTCGGCGCAGTCGATCGCGACAAGATGGTCACCGGCGCAAACATCAAGCCCGGCGACGTGCTCATCGGACTGCCCTCGACAGGCCTGCATACCAACGGCTACTCGCTCGCCCGCAAGCTCCTCTTTGAGACCGCCGGATACAAGCCCCAGCAGTACGTTACGGCCATCAAAGAGAAGGCCGGCGCGGCGCTGCTCAAGGTTCACCGCAGCTATCTGAGCGTGATTCAAAAGCTGGTAAACGCCGGCCTCACCACCGGCATGGCCCACATCACCGGCGGCGGAATCACTGAGAACCTGCCTCGCATCCTGCCCAAGAACACCACCGCGCAGATCGAGATCGGCTCCTGGCCGGTGCTGCCCATCTTCGACCACCTTCGCGACCTCGGCAACGTGAGTCAGGAAGAGATGATGCGCACCTTCAACATGGGCATCGGACTGATCGCGGCGATTCCGGCTGCCAAGTTCACGCGCGCCAAGAACCTGCTCGACAGGGCGGAAGAGAAATTCTACGTCGTCGGCCGCGTGGTAAAGGGCGAGCGGCGCGTGCAGTACACGTAAGCAGCGGAGCTAGCGTCGTTAGCGGAGTTAGCGGCGCTAGTCTCTCCCAACACGCAGCTTCGACTTAGATGGAAGTTGTCATCCTGAGCGAAGCGCCGTTTACGGCGCGGAGTCGAAGGATCTGCGGTTGCTTTTCGTAGCCCTTGGTTTTGGCGAATACTGCCAATCGCAGGACCAACTCCGCTAACTCCGCTAACAACGCTAACTCCGCTTTCGAGCACTCTCTTGACCAATCAACCGCCAACCCGTCCTCCCCTCCGCCTCGGCATCCTCCTCTCCGGCCGCGGCTCCAACTTCCTCGCCATCGCCGATTCCATTCGCCACGGCCGTCTTCCAGAGGTTGAAATCGCGGTAGCGATCTCGAACGTTGCCGATGCCCCCGGCCTCACCGCCGCCCGCGATCTCGGCCTCCCCACAGCACTCCACATCTCCAAAGGGAAAAAGCGCGAAGCCCACGATGCCGGCCTCATCGCCTGCCTCAATGAACACAAGGTCGATCTCGTCATCCTGGCCGGTTACATGCGCCTGCTATCGCCCGCTTTCATCGCGGCCTTCCACAACCGCATCCTCAACATCCACCCCTCGCTGCTGCCCGCCTTCCCCGGACTCGACGCGCAGACGCAGGCCTTCGACTACGGCGTAAAGGTTGCCGGATGCACCGTGCACTTTGTCGATAACGACCTCGACCACGGAGTCATCGTTTTACAGCGCGCCATCCCCGTCCTCGCCACCGACGACGCCCACTCTCTCGCCGACCGCATCCTCGTCGAAGAGCACATCGCCTACACCGAGGGCATCCGCATGGTTGCCTCCGGCGAGTACGAGATCCAGGGCCGCCGCTACCTCCGCCGCGAATACTGATGCAAACGGAATCGACTTAACGCATGGGAATATTCAGACATCGACTGGTCACAGCCGCGCCCACCTTTGTGGCCTTCTGTTTCATTGTGGGCAACATCGGCCTTATCGTCCGGCACGGCATCCATCCCAACCTTGAAACCGCGGTGGGCCTGCTTTGGATCGCCGGAAGCTACGCTCTCCATTTCAGGCACCAGCATCCTGTACTGGCGCCGCGCCTCAATGCGGCGGGCATCGCACTGGGCAGCGTGTGCCTGGCCCTGAGCGGAATACACCCCAACTTCATTGATTGGCACCGCGTCCGCACGCCGCTCGGCTACATTCCCGCTGCAACGCTGGTCGGCTTTCAACATGAGCTGCGGCTCACCGGACAAAGGCTCGCGGCTTCCGCGCTTCTGCCCGCGAAACTCCTGGGCGTAGTCCTTCTCCGGCCCTTCGCGCTGTCTGCAGCTATCAACGCCTACGCAGTCGTGGAACTCTCCCTGAGCGCTATTGCAATCCGCGATCACGGATTGCTGGCTATCGCCGCGGCTTACGGAATCGCCTCGCTCGCCATGCCTCTGCTCGACGAAACGCGACAGCAATAGTTTCAGGTTGAAAAGTAAGCCCAGACGGTGCGGGGCTACCAGCTTGAATAAGGCTGCCCATCCGAACCCTGCTCTTCTGCGCCGGAGTGCACGGTATCGATGCCGGAGTCGGTCTGGTCGATGGAGAACATGGCGTCGCTGCGATCAGCTACCCAGCTGTCTTTTTGATGCGTGATGGGATCCACCGGGATGGCGCGCAGGTAGCCGCTCTGCACCAGATCGTCGAGCGACTGGGGGGCCTTCTGCTTGTCCATCGTGTATGCATCGATGGCGGCGCGCATGATGTGCAGGTCTTCGCGGAGCACCGACTCCTGCGCGTGACGGACTGCCGCCGTGTAGCTGGGAACGGCGAGCAGGATGAGGATGGAGATGATCGACATGACGACGATCAGCTCGATGAGGGTGAAGCCGGATTGAGAGCTGCGTGCTTGCAAGATGAATCCTCTGTCCATAGCTATTAGCTTTTAGCTGTTAGCTCGTTCCTTGTCCTTTCAGCTTCTACGCCTTGCCCGAGGAGCTGCGCCGCCACTGGAGCAGCTAAAAGCTAATAGCTAATAGCTGCATTTCTCACCACGTCGAGTACTTCGTTCCATCCAGCGCCGTGCCGGTCGATTTCGAGAATACGTCGAACACATTCTGGCCGCCCGAGGAGCCGGTCTCCGGATCGTCCTGCATCGAACGCACTCCCCATTCCGCCTGTTTGGTCATCGGGTCGATGGGAATCTTGCGCAGGAAGCGCAGCTTCTTGCCCTGCACGTCCATGCCTTTTACCAGCGTCTCCAGATCGGGCGGATAGTTCTGGCTGTCCACCTTGGTCTGAAATGCTCCGCGGTCCGCCGCGTCCTTATACTTGTCGATGGCCCCGCGCATCTCCCACAGATCGTAGCGCAGCTGGCGCTCGTTCTGGCGCTTGATCTCAAAGCGCGCTAACGGGACCGCCGCCGTGGCCAAGATCGCCAGGATGAAGCAGGTAACGATGAGCTCGACCAGAGTAAGGCCGCGTTCCTCCGCCCTGGGTCCGCGCGGGCAATCCGATTTGCGTGCCGCCTTCACGATTACTTCACCACTACGCTGCCCATTGCGGGCGTGGCCTGCACCTGCTGCTGGCCGCTGGTCATAATGCCCGCGCGGGTCATCTCGATGTTCGACGCGCCCGGGGCCTTGGCCTCGAAAGTGATCGTACAAACGACACCGGGGCCAGCGATGCCGTTGGTTCCCGGGGGACGTGAGGCAACGATGGTCACATTGCCCGGTCCATCGTCGCGATGGATGAGCGCAACCGCCTGACCGTCTTTGCTCAGAAAGTCGCCGCCCAAAACATTGACCAGCGCCAGCTTCGAAGGATCGTACTTAAGCTGCAAAGGAACCGAGGCGATGTCGGCGCCTCCGGCGAGCTTGATGGGAACCTGGAAGCTCGATCCGGCCTGCACCGGTCCTGCGGGCAGATCGAGGGTGAAGATGAGACCCGAAGCAGCCGATGCGGGAGCCGTAGCAGGGATATTCTGCGGAGCAGCCGGCGTGTTCGCGGCAGGCACTGGAGCGGGAGGAGCAGGAGCCGCCGGAGCAGTCGTAGCCGCCTGCGGAGCGCCAATCTGCGCAGCGCTGGCATGCAACTGATCGAGAGCCTGCATGGCTGCGGCTGGCGCGCTGGCCGCAGCGGGTGCGGGAGCGGTGGGCTTGGGCGTTGGCGCGGCCAGTACGGCCGGAGCTGACACATGGCGCAGATCGATGGACTGGCCGGCGCCGGTATCGATCGAGCGCAGGTTCTGCTCGTCGAGGTCAGGTCCGCGCACCACGTGAGGAACCACTACAAACACAATCTCGTCGTCGGAATTTGAGCGGTCCCTGGAGCCGAAGAGATACTTCAGGATCGGGATAGAACTCAGCCCCGGAATGCCTGCCCAGCCAGAGTCGTTCTGGCTGTTCTGGATGCCGCCAAGGATGCTGGCCTCGCCTTCGCGAAGGCGAATGACCTGATCGGCGACGCGCTGGCTGAGGATCGGCTCCGTTACGCCGCTGATGGTGACCGAGCCGCTCTGCGAGCTGATTTCGATATGGACCTTGAGCGTGACATCGCCACCGTAGTGGACCGTGGGCGTCATCTCGATCTTTACGCCCACGTCGATGTACTGGAACTGGGTGTTGACGAGCGAGCTGACCAGAGCTGTTGCCGCGCCGGTCTGATACGAACCTGTGGCGATGGGGATCTTGGAGCCGACCGTGAGCGTGGCCTTCTGCCCGTCCGTGGCGCGGATGCGCGGGTCCTGGAGAATCTGCGTCTGGTTGTCTGAGAGCAGCAGCTTCAGTGTCGCCGAGCCGACGGTGACGGCGAAGTTATTCGAGTTCAGATGGGCAAGAGTGGAAAGCGTGAGTGCTGCTGCGCTGCTGGCGGTGGTTGTGGTCGTGGATGAACTGCTCGACGAACTGGACGTGGAGGTGGGATTTTGCAGCGCCACGCCGATGGAACTGGGCCAGCTGATTCCGAGGTTGCGCTCCCAGTTGTGGCTCACCTCAAGCACGCCAAAGTCCACAACAACTTCGGAGCGGGGCTTGTCGAGATCGTTGATGAGCTTCTGGGCGAGCAGCAGTTCGTCGGGCGTTGCGCGCATCACGATTGCGTTTTGACTTGCCACGCCGTAAACCTTGGCGTTGGGCAGCACGTTGCGCAGAGCGGTCTGCACGTCGTTCAGGTCGTTCTGCTGCCAGGCATTGCTCAGGTAGAACGTCTGCACCGCCTGCACGTCGAGTTCGGTGCGCTTTACCCGGGAGTTCTGCGCCACAAAGATGGTGTTCGATGTGACCGGCTTCCAGAAGGTGTTCGACAGAGCGCCGACGATGCGCAGCGCATCCCTCAGGTTTACGCCGTTAAGGTCCACCTGGATGCGCTTCGAGGTGTAGTCCGGGTCGAAGAGGACGTTGATGCCGGCTGCCTTGCCGATGGACTGGTAGACGACCTTGGAGTCCTCGTTCATATGTAGGGTGAGCGGCTCGTTGGTTGAGAGCGTCAGGTCGATGGGCGATGCAATGGAGGCGATCTCGCTCTCGTCGCCGGTGGGCTGCGGCACGGCGATCTCGCCGGGCTTGGGAGCCTCGCCCTGCTGGCGGCGGAGTTTGGCAATCTCCTGCTGCGCGGCCTCGTTGCTGGAATCGGTCTCCTGCGCATGCAGGAACTCGGCGAGCGCGCCGGAGGCATCGCCGGCATCGGCCAGACGCCGTCCCTTCGTCATGTGCATCGTCGAGACGCTGGTGCGGATGCGGGCGAAGGCGGTGCGGTAGCGGATGTCCTGCGGCGAGCGCGTGGCGGCCTTCTGGAACCAGGTGTAGGCGGCGTCGAAGTCCTGGCGGGCCTCGGCGTCCTGTCCGCGCTTGTAGTCGGTATTGGCCGACTCGGCGCGCGCGGCGGTGGCGGCGCTCAGCAGCAGGGCAACAAAAAGAAGGGGCAGAACCCAGAGAGCGGCCCGGCTGATACCACGGGCGCGGGCGGCGAAAGAGGCGTGAGCGTTAAGTTTCATCCGGCTCCCTGGCAGGCGATTGGGCGTTCGGTGGTTCCCGGGGGATTCAATATCCTGAGCGCGACCCGGGAAGATAGCTGCGGCGAGCGTAATCCGCTTGCAATTCATCATTTTAGCAAAACCAAGGTATGGCAAACCGTGCACGGAGCGCACATCGATGCCGGGTTTGGGGACGATTGGGGCAGGTTTCGACCTCGGTGCTACGATGAAAATTCGAGGAGTAACGAGCGTGCCCCGCCAGACCAGCTACGAAATTACCGCCAAAGGCACGGCCCCGGCACAGAAATCCGCCAAGCCGCGCGACCCCGTGGCCAGCGGCGAACGCGACGCGGCAAGCAACCGCATGGCCGGCCACAACTACTTCTTTCTTGAAAAGTTCGAGGCCGGAATCTCGCTGCGAGGCACCGAAGTCAAGTCCATCCGCGAGGGCAAGGCAAACCTCCGCGACGCCTACGGTCTTATCAAGGGCGGCGAGGCGTTTCTCCTCAACATGCACGTCGGTCCCTACTCTCACGGCAACATCTCCAACCACGACGAGACCCGGACGCGGAAGCTGCTGCTTCACAAGACCGAGGTCGCCAAGCTACTCCAGAAGACGCAGATCAAGGGCCATACGCTCATCCCCACCCGGCTCTACTTCCGCCGCGGCAAGCTCAAGTGCGAGCTGGCCCTGGCCAAAGGCAAGCAGGACTGGGACAAGCGCGAGACCGAAAAGCGCCGCGAAGCCGACCGCGAGGCCCGCGCCGCCGTCAATGCCAGCAAGCATCGGATGGGGCGGTAGGGAACTCTTAGCTGTCAGTCTGTGGCCCAGCCCCATCTCCCGCCGGAGCTTGGAAGTCGCTCAACGAGCCCACCGGCAGAGCCATTCGCAGCGAATTCAAAATCGACAGCAGGTCAATCGCTTCCTGCGCTATCGCTCCCTGAATCGGATTGATCAGCCCAAAGGCCGCGGCGCCCATCCCGATCAGGCTCAGGCCCATTCCGCCGATGGCGCTGGTCAGGGCGATTCCCCGCAACCTTCGCCCGATGTGCATCAGCTCGTCCACGCTCTTGAGCGACGATTGCAGAATCACAGCGCCCGCCGCCTCTGACGTGATGTCGCTGTTCACGCCCAGCGCGATTCCGGCCGTTGCAGCCATCATCGCCGGAGCGTCGTTGATTCCATCGCCCAGATACAGAGTGTTTGCCTTCGCCGTCATCTCCCTGACAAACTCCACCTTCTGCTCGGGAGACTTGCCTCCGTGCGGCTCCGTGATTCCAATGCCGGCGGCGAAGAGCGCCACCTCGGCCGGCCGATCTCCGGAGAGCAGAATCACTTTGTCGATCGAGTGGTTTGTACCAACGTGCTGAAGGAAGGGCTTGCTCTCTTGCCGCGGCTCGTCCTGAAAGTGAAACACTCCGCCCAACTCGCCATCGAGCAGCAACACGCACTCCAGGCCCGGCGCAATCGGCGGCATGGCCGCGGCCAGATTCGCCGGCAGCTTGCCGCGCCCGGTCACCGTCACCAGATGCCCTTCAACGTGCCCCAGCAAACCCGCACCCGGAGCCTCAGACGCCTCTTTGACCTCAAGTAGCGGCAGATGCCGCGCCTCCGCCGCCGCCAGCACCGCGCCGGCCAGTGGATGCTTCGAGTAGCGTTCCAGACTCGCGGCGTATTTGAGCGCCGTCTCTTCACTCATGCCGCCGAGGCAATCGACGCCGGTCAAACTCGGCTTGCCGTAGGTCAGCGTGCCGGTCTTGTCCACGATAAGTACGTGGCAGGTCTCCATCTTTTCCAGAATCGACGGGTCTTTGATGATGATGCCGAATCGCGCGCCAACCGAGATCGCGCCGATGATCGCCACCGGAATGGAGATCAACAGCGGGCAGGGCGTTGCAATTACCAGCACGGCAAGAAAGCGCGTGGAGTCTCCGCCCAGCCACCAGCTCAAAAGCGCAACCGCAATGGCGATCGGGGTGTACCACGATCCCAGGCGGTCGCCCATCCGCTGTATCTGCGGCCGGTTCTGCTCAGAGGCATGCAGCACTTCCACAATCTTCGCGTAGCGCGAATCCGTCGCCACCTTCGTCGCGCGTATGGTCAGCGCCGCGTTGCCGTTGATCGAGCCCGACAACACGGCCGTGCCTGGAGCCTTGGCAATCTGAAACGGCTCACCCGTAAGGTACGACTCGTCCATGCTGCCGCTGCCGCTCACAACCACGCCATCCACCGGGCAGATCTCGTGGGGATAGACGATCAACTGGTCGTCCACCACAATGGAATCAATCGAAATGTCTGTGACAACCTCGCCCACGCGATGGGCCGTCTGCGGCATCCGCTTGGCCAGCGCGCCCAGCACCGAGTTGGCTCGCGCCGTGGCGTAGCCCTCCAGCGCCTTTCCGCCGGAGATCATCAGCACGAGGATTGCCCCCACCCAGTACTGCCTGAGAATCAGCGCGGTCACAATGGAGAGCAGCGCCAGAAAATCGACGCTGAAGTTTCGCTTGATCAACTGCTGCGCCAGAGAGATCAGCAGGGGAACGCTGGCTCCGGCGATGGCCGCGCACAGCACAATGTCGACGACGCGCAGGTTGTCGAGCAGAAACCAGACTCCGCCCGCTGCCGCCATTCCGGTTGCAATCAACACGGCCGTAGAGATCTGAGTCGAAGGACTGCCGAGCCATTTCGAAAGTGATCCAGCTTGTTTCAGAGAAAGCCCCTCGCCACGAATCCTACCGTCTGTTTGGACGCGAGAGTGAGCACTTTGACTCAGGCCCCGGTTGGGATAGGGAGCTAGACTCGGCTGGCATGGGTGAACTCAGAACATCCCGGGATGACGGGGCGTCCAGAAATCTCGCGGTCTTTGTCGTCTTCTTCGCGACCGGAGTATGCCTCGCCATTACGCTGGCCTGGCTTGGCCGCGTCATACTCTTGCTCCTGTTTGCCGCAATGGTGATTGCCATCCTGCTGGCGGCCATGGTCGATTGGATCCAGGCCAAGCTGAGACTGAATCGATGGATGGCGCTGATTCTCATCCTGTGTGCGGCCTCAGCGTTTGTCTTTGTCACGCTGTGGATCAGCGGGCCCAACATCTTGGAGCAGTTTGCCACGCTGCAAACCGTGCTGCCTGTGGCCGCGCGGGAGCTGGTTGCGCGCGTGCAGGAACAGAGCTGGGGGAGCTGGCTTCTTTCCCAGTGGACGGGCGACTCGCAGCTGTCTGACAGTTTCAGCTACGCGCTCACGCGCATCGGCGGAGTCGTCCTCAACACCGCCGGCCTGCTCGCCGGAGTCGTCATTGTGGGGTTTCTCGGCCTCTATCTGGCGGTCGAGCCCGGCGTCTACTTCTCCGGAATCCTGCGTGTCGCGCCGATGCGCTATCGAGCCACACTCCAGGCCTGCGCGGCCAGTGCTGTCAGCAGTGTTCGCTGGTGGCTGCTGGCGCAGATGCTGTCCATGGCCGCGGTCGGCAGCCTGGTGACAGTCGGGCTATGGGCGCTCGGAGTGCCCCTCGCCGGAACCCTCGGAATCATCGCGGCGCTCATGACGTTCATTCCGAACGTGGGTCCCATCCTCTCCGTAGTTCCCGCAACCCTGCTGGCATTCGCCATCAGTCCCGGGAGGGGCCTGCTAACCATCCTCCTGTTTGCCCTGGTGCATTTCCTTGAGGGAAACATCATCACACCCCTGCTTCAGCGAAGGATCGTGCGCCTGCCACCGGCTCTGACCTTGATCATGCAACTACTGCTTGCAGTGATTGCCGGTCCGCTGGGCGTGGCCCTTGCAGCGCCGATTACAGCCGCGGCGCTTGGAATCTTCAAGGTCCTGTTTCCGGCTGTCCCAAAGCCAACTTGCCCTGTGGCGATAGCTCCGGACTGAACTTCAGCAGTGTGCGTCCAGCGAGCGGTACAGAGCTTTGAACAGCAAACTCGCCACAAATTTGGGTGCCCCAGGTCCGGGGCCCCACAGACAGGTTCTCGTCTGTGGGGTGGAGATCCCTCGCCTTTGGGGACCTGGGAAAGCACGCCCCCTCAATCCGGCTAGAACCCGCACAATGAGAATCAACGTTTCTGAGATCGGTTAACCTACCGAATCACTTCCACCTCAACCCCCAGCCCCAGTTCCTTCCACGCCCGATCGGCGGTGTAGACGGTAGCCTTGCGGTCGATTGCCAGCGCCAGACAGGCGCGATCACCCAGAGACAGGCCGTAGGGGCGGGTTGTGGCCGTGAGCTCGGCGGCCATGCGGGCCTGCTCGGGAGTGAAGGGGCAGATTTCAAGCCCCAGCCCAAGAATCTGCATCCAGGCTGCGCCGGGCGGCATACCGTAGCGCAAAAGCAGCTCGTGAACCTCGGCCAGATTCACCGTGCCGATCTGCCCGCCGCGAAGCAGGGGGTAGACAACGGCCACGCCGCGCTCGTTCTTGAGCACCGCCAGAACCGCCGAGGAGTCGAAGACCGCAATCGAGGCCATTGCTAACCGGCCTTTCTCAATTGCAGCTCAGCCATCTCGCGCTGGTACTTTTCCTCTTCGCGGCGGAACTCCTCGCGTCGCTCGGCGATCAGCTCCTCGCTCAGCATGACGCCCGCCGGTACGTACTTGGCCACCTCTGCCTGGATTCTTCTGATCCGCGTCAGGAAAGTCTCAACTCGCAGCACCTCGTCCTCGACATCGAGAAACAACGTCTCGCCGGGTGTTGCGCCGATCTGCTCCCGAATCGCCGCGGGAATCACCAGCCGCCCGTTGGCGTCCAGCTTGCCCTTCACGGAAAGGGGAGTCGCTCCAGAATCCGTCATATATGGGTCTCCGATCCAATTATGGGTTAAGTCAACGAAAATGGCAATTTCAATTATAAAACCATTTTTCAATATCCACCCATTTCTGTCCCCGACTTCCACCGTGAAATATCTCCGCCGCAAATTGCAGATAATTACCGCGATCCATGCACAATGGGAATTGCATGGTGGTCATGGGGCTTCGCTCTGCTCCGGCGCCCGTCCGGGCAGCAGGAAATTGGACGTCCAAACCCCTCAAATCGCCCGTAAGTTATTGATTTAGGCTAACCTGACAGTAAAGTATTGATTCGGGCTTACTTAGCACCCCACCCCCCAGGCTAACCCCTTTATCATCTCGAACTTGCTGTAAAAGATGGGGGGGGAGGGTCCTACCCTCCTCGCATCCGCCGCGGCAGACGAGAAGGATAGGCACCCGTGGGTTCGTCCCAGTTCCTGCAACGTGGGGCCAAATCCAGCGTCTAACGAAATGAAAGCCGCCCGAGAGAACCCCATGAAGATGCATTCCCTGGCTCCGTTCGCACTGCCCGTGATCGTCCTGCCCTTTCTCATGGGCGGTCCTGCCCCCCAGCAACCCCCACCGGCCCCGGCACAGCAGTCCACACCGGCCACGGCGCCGGCGTTCCATACTGCCGCGCCAGATGTGATCTTTACGGTCACGGTGCGCGACAAACACGGCTACCCGCTCACGGGTTTGACGGCAGCCGACTTCACGCTGACCGAGGACAGTCGGCCGCAGACGATCAAGAGCTTCAGCCTGGAGTCGAGTCTGCCGCTGCTCTTCGGCCTCGAGTTCGACACCTCGCGGACGGTGGAGGGGGCGCTTGCCGGCGAGCGTACGGCGGGTAAGAAGTTTCTGGATACGATGCTGGCCGCCGGGCCAGGCCAGCAAGGCTCGCAGGCGCAGGCCTTTCTGGTCCACTTTGACAACGAGGTGGAGCTGCTTGAGGACTTTACCGCGTCGCCCGACAAGCTCTCCCGCGAACTCACCCAGATGAACATGACTGCTCGGGGTAGGAGCATTCCCCAGGTCAACGACTCCGGCAATGACAACAGCCGCAACGGCGGTAGCAACACTCCCAACGACCGTAACGGCGGCAATAACGGACCCAATGGCACGGGCGGCGCGGGTCGCGAGCGCGGTGAGACGAACTCCCGCGGCGGCACACAGCTCTACGACGCCATCTACCTGGCCGCAAACGAGTTGATGAAGCCCAAGGTGGGTCGCAAGACGCTGATCGTGTTCTCCGACGGCGTGGATCGCAACTCGAAGAAGACCCAGAGCGAGGCCATCGACGCGGCCGAGCGCGCCGGCTTGAGCGTATACACCATCTACTATCGCGGCGGCGAGCAGCAGCAGAGCATGCTTTCGCAGCTGGGACGGGGCGGCATGGGCGGCAACGGGCGTACAGGAACCGGCGGCTATCCGGGCGGAAATCGCGGCGGCGGCAACACCCAGAAAGCCCCCGTAGACGGCAAGAAGCCCATGCAGGATATCGCGACGCGGACGGGCGGCCAGTTCTTCGAAGCCAAGAAGGCCGACGCGCTGGACGGCATCTACCAGCAGATCGCCGTGCAGCTCAAGTCCCAGTACACGCTGGTGTACGCGCCGGACCAGCCGGACAGTGAGGGCGGATACCACAAGGTGGCGCTCAAGCCCAAGAGGGACGATCTGACCGTGGTGATGCGGCAGGGCTACTACGCCCCCGGCGTCGCCAAGTAGGCCCCTTCGGGACGTTTCGACTTTTGGACGGGCTCCGTGGCCCTTCGGCCCGTTACAATTTCCATAAGGGAGCCGTCCAACCGACATGTTTGATTCTTCACGCCAATTCCCCGGCTATCGCCGTCTTCGCACCGGCCTCTTTGGCCTGGCTGCCGCCCTGTTTTTAGCCGCCGCTGCCCATGCGCAGTTCGGCGCGCCGGCCACTACTCCGGTCCACGATCCCGCGGCGCTCAAGCCGCCGGCCGGGGCCAGGGTCGCCATCATTGAGTTCGAGGACATGGAGTGTCCGGACTGCGCCGTCGCCAATCCGGTACTGCGCCAGGCCGCGGCTCAGTACCACATTCCGCTCATCCGCCACGACTTCCCGCTCTCGTTCCACCCGTGGAGCAGGCAGGCCGCCATCAACGCGCGCTGGTTCGACACCAAGAGCCAGGAACTCGGCGACCAGTACCGCGACTATATCTTCGCCAACCAAAGCTCCATCGAGACGCCCAACGCGCTCAATGAGTGGACCAAGAAGTTTGCCCAGAACCATGGGCAGACGATGCCCTTCGCGGTCGATCCGCAGGGCAAGTTCGAAGCCCTGGTGAAGGCTGACTACGCGCTCGGCCAGCGCATCGGCATCGAGCACACGCCCACAATCTGGGTGGTGACGGACGGCGCCAAGGCCGCGCCCTTCGTTGAGGTAGTGGACCGCAGCAAGCTCTACCAGATCATCGACACGGCTATCGCGCAGACCAGGACGGCGCCGGCTCAAGCCAAACCGGCCGGCACGGCAAAGCCCGCTGCAAAGCCATCCCCCAAGAAGTAGAACTGCACATCGGTTGCAATGCAGAAGAGGCGCCCGCGTTGGGCGCCTCTTCTGCATTGCGTGGGCTTATGATCCGGCCCAAAAGAGTAAGACTTGGGGTGCCCCATCCAAACCGCGCTCTTTGCGGTTTGGGTGGGAAAGCAAGAACTCATCCTTTCGGGCCGGATCAGTACGATGGCCTTCAGCGGGCGGAGAGCCTTACTTCACCAGCGGTTGGATCTTGATGAGTTCCTGGGCCTTGCCGCAGCCGGGGGCGACCATCCGCTTCTGTGGCGCGCGCCAGTGGTCGATGTAGCTGGTGCGGTGGACGCAGCCGATGGTGCAGTTGGGCGCGCAGCTCTTCGCGGTGAGGAACTCCCGCTTCACATCTTCGTGGGTGTACTCGGCCAGCGGTGTGCCCGGGAATCCGCGCTGCTGGCTGCAATAGTGAACCAGGCCGTCCTCGCAGATGTAGAGGTAGCGCGACCCGGCGCGGCAGCGCCAGTTGTTGGGCCGGCCGGCTACGATCGCCTCCTGAAACTTGTCGAACTGCGAGTAGTTGGTCTTCTTGCGGTGGGTCATGGCGTAGTAGACCTTGGCTTCATCCTCTTTGAGAGGCTTGAGCTGGCCGTCGCCGTCGTGGATGATGCCGATGGTGGACTCGAAGCCAAGCTCGAGGGCGCGGTAGCCGATGATGAGCGCGTCGTGGGGGTCCTTGAATCCGCCGCCGACCACCGAGTTGATGTTGACGTGAAACTCGGCGTGCTCGGCGAGCAGCTGGAGCTTCTTGTCCAGCACCTTGAGGCTCTTCTTCGAGACCTTGTCCGGCTCCAGATTGTCGATCGAGATCTGCATGTGGTCGAGGCCGGCGCGGTTGAGCCGCAGAATGCGCTCCTCGTTGAGCAGGTAACCGTTGGTGATCATGCCGGCGATCGCGCCGCGGTGGCGGATGCGACCGATGATGTCGTCGAGATCGGGATGGGTGAGCGGCTCGCCGCCCGAGATGCCGACCATGGCCGTGCCCAGGCGCCCCAGCGCATCGATCCTTCGGTTCATTTCGTCCAGAGGAACCGGGGGCGAGGTCTTGTCGAACTCGTTGCAGTAGGTGCAGCTCAGGTTGCAGAAGCGCATGGGAACGATCTGCACCAGGACGGGGTGCGAAGTATCGGCGAGGGCGCGGGCGACCATCGCGTACTCGCGGACCTTGCGCTTGGCGGCGATGAGCCTGCCGCGGAGCGTAGATTTGCGGGGAGTTGCCATCAGTTCTATTGAATCACAGGGGTGGGCTCAGGTTGCGCTCCTGTGGGAGCAAATGAAAATAGCCCCGGCTGAAATCCGGGGCTATTGAGATACATCCAGCGACTTCAAGCTCGCCTACATCTGCGAGAACTGCTTGCAGCCTTTGGCGAGGCCCTTGAAGCGGAAGATCCAGGTTCCGCCCTTGTCGCCGGCGGCTACGGTGTAGGCTTCGTCGGTGCCGGGCTTGAACTCGAGGTTGGTGGTCGAGAGCAGGGCGCCTTCGTCGCGGCCGGGCATGAGCACCAAAGCGATGGGCTTGCCGGTCTTGTCGAAGACATAGAGGCGTCCCTGGAAGTTCATGGCCAGGTAGACGTTGCCCTTGACGTCGACGCGGATGCCGTCGCCGCCCGGGCCGGTGACCGAGTAGACGGGCTCGGCGGACTTGACCGACTTGCCGTCGGTATCGAGATCGAGGCGGTAGAGCTTCTTGGCGATGGAGCAGGCGGTCCAGATGGTGCGCTCATCGGGCGAGAAGGCGACGCCGTTGGGGGTGACGATATTCGGTCCGAGCAACTCAACCGACTTGAAGTCGGGCGAATAGCGGTAGATGCCGCCGGTGGGGTTGTCGACCTTGCCGGTGAAGTCGGTGAGGTGCAAGCGGCCCTTCGAGTCGAAGACGAGGTCGCTGGGCGTGGTGGGCTTGCCGTTGACGTGTAAGTCGACGGGCTTGAGACCGGTGCCGTCGGGGTTGGCGACCATGAGCTCGCCAGAGAGGCAGGCGATGAAGATACGGCCGTCTTTGTGGATGGCGTGATCGACCATGCGCAGTCCGGGGGCGTGGAGAAGGGTGGAGACCTTTTTGTCAGGCGTAATGGAGAGGATGGAGCGGTCGAGCCGTCCGGCGAGGCCTTTGGAGGGATCGGGTCCGGGATAGGCGGCGACGACGGTGAGGTTGCCCTTGCGGTCGAAGGCCATGCCCTTGAGGAAGACGTTGCGGTCGTCGATCTTGAGCCAGGGCTCGGGCTTGATGAGGGGCAGAGCGAGTTCGTTGGGCGGCAGGGGCGGGTTCTGGTTGCTGGCTTCTTGCGCGAAGATGCTTGCGTAGCGGCTAAACGACGGCAGCGCGAGACCGGCTCCGGCTGCGAGCGAGCCGAGGGCCGCATTCTTCAAAAACTCTCTACGATTCGACATGATGGGATGCCTCTCAGGTACCTGTTCGGAAGATATGTACTTCGGCGTACGGAAGCTGGCAATGGGGTGCTGACCTTGCTTTTACGTCCACAGCTTTGGCGCTGTCAAGGAAGCAGGGCACTCGATGGAACGTGTTTTGCGGCAAAAAAATGCCGGGACGCCACGAGGACGTCCCGGCTCGGAGTTGGAGTTAGAAGCTGATACGCAGAGCACCCTGGATGATACGGGGCTGGTTGGCCTGGCTCAGTACCAGACCGACGTTTGCGTTGTCGATCTGCGAGACCGGCGGCGCAAACTGCGTACGGTTGAAGATGTTGAAGAACTCGACGCGGAACGAGGCCGAGAGCTTGTCGTGGATGGTGGTGTTCTTGACCATGGTGAAGTCGAAGTTCTTGGTGCCATCGGACTTCAGTGTGCCGTCTACGCGGGGCTCGTTACCAAAGGCGTACAGGCCCGGCGAGGCGAAGCAGCCCGTCGAGACCGAGCCAACGTAGGCGGAGTTGAACGCGCGCTGATCGGCGCTGCTGGCTGAGGTAGCCAGGGTCGCGTCGTAGCGGGAGACACTGGTCTTCTTGCTGCAGCCTGCCGTGTAGTTCGGACGGATGGTGCCGGCGCCGAAGTACTTGCTCAGGTTGTTCTGCGACATGGTGAGATACAGCGGATAGCCGTTCTGGAAGGTGATGATACCGTTCACCGCCCATCCGGATACGATCTTGTCCGTTACGCCATGAACACCGTTGAAGAAGTGCTGTCCCTTGCCGAAGGGCAGGTTGAGCACGTAGTTGATGACCAGGCGGTTGGGTACGTTGTAGCTGTAGATCGACCGCTCGCCCTTCTTGTTGTTGAAGTCCTGGTAGAGGCCTTCGCCGTTGCCGCCGGCGCCGCCGGACTTGACTTCCTGGCTGGTGAGGATGGTGTCGGTGTCGCTGATCATCTTCATCCAGGTGTAAGCGCCGCCGATCTGTCCGGCTGCCTTGAAGCGCTTCACGAGCTTGACTTCAAGCGCGTTGTACGACGAGGTTCCATGGTAGTCGGTGGAGTTGGAGTAGTTGTTGTAGTACGGATAGGGACGCAGCGACTGGCCGTAGATCTGCAGAGCCGAGGGAAGCGCCACACCGTTGGGGGTCTTGATGTTCACGGTGTTGTTGCTAGGGTCCTTGGTAGCGATCAGAGCCGCGCCCTGAGAGAAGTACTGGGAGGGCAACTGATCCAGGCCCTGGCTGATGGAGGCAAGGTGAATGCCCAGAGCATGCGTACCGCCGATGTCGAGCATCAGGTTGCCTTTGAACTGATGGCCGATGCTGACGTTCATCGACTGCGCACGCGGATAGGGCTGGTCGGGATAAGGCGCGGCTACCGTCTGACCGACGTAGCGGGTCATGAAGGCAGAATCGGCACGGCCTGAAGCCGTCGTGAATCCGGTCGGGAAAGGATTCGACAACTTGTAGGTCAGCGATGTCGCGGTGTTCTTGTTGATTGTGGAAGCCGAGTTGATGACCGCACCGTTAGCCCAGGCACCGGTCTGTGCGTCGTTGGGCAGGTAGGTCAGCGAGTATCCGCCGCGTATCACGGTGCTGTCGTTCAAGCGATAGGCGAAGCCGAAGCGCGGCCCAAAGGCATTGTGTACCGGGGTAAGCGTGGTGCGCTTGGCGTAGAGGGCCGAGTTGACCAGGCCAACCGTGCCCACGATGCCTGTATTGGGATCGGTGGTGGTGGGCAGCAGAGCGGTAGCGCTGTCCTTGTTTTCAGCCGGAGCGCCTGTCAGATCCAGGCGCAGGCCGAGGTTGAGGGTCAGCTTGCGGGTGGCCTGCCAGGTATCGGTAACGTAGAAGGCATAGTACTTGTTGAAGGTGGTGGTGGGCTTGATGGTGGTGAGGGTGGCCTGATCGAAGTATCCCATCAGCATGCTGGCATACTCGTCCTTGGCCAGGGTAGTGCTGAAGGCCATGACGGGGGCGGCTGCCTGGTTGTTGCCCAGATCGTCACGCTGCTGCAAGCGGCCTTCCACACCGGCCTTGATCGTGTGCTTGTTCAGTATCTTGGTCAAGCCGGCGCTCAAGTGGTAGTTGTTGTAGTAGGTCAGCGTGATGTTGTTGTAGCTGAAGGAGTAAAGGCTGTGCAGCTGGGTGCCGGTGCCGAAGGAGAGCATTGGATTGTTCGGCCGCGCCAGGCTCGACTTCAAAGCCGCATACGACGGTCCGAACTTGGAAAGATCGGCAGTAAGGTAGTCCGGCGGAACGGCATCGCCGTACTGACGCATGTAGTCCAGGCGGATGTCCAGAAGCGTGGTCGGGTTGATGGTAATGGTATCGCCGAGCACGGCCTGGTAGGTACGGTTATGGGTCTGTGAACCGGCAGTATGCCAGCCGTTGGCGTTCTGCATCGGGTTGCTCGCACCATCGATCAGAGGCCAGTGCGTGTAACGGGCAAAGATGCTCTGATTTGCCGACAGTTTGTAGTCGCCGCGAATCGTCCACTGCGTGGTGTCGTTGGTACGGGGGAGCGACAGATAGTAGTTATTGGTTCCGGTGGCATTCGGCTTGGCATACATGGTCTGGAAGACCTTGGCCGAGGCGTCGATGCATCCGGTGGGGATGGTCCACTTTCCAGGGTTGGTTGCCGTGTCGATCACGCAGCCGTTCAGGCCGGTAATTGCCGTGCTGAAGATGCCATTCTGCATGTCCGCGGTCGGCACGTTGGTCGAATACGGAGTGGTAGCGCGGACGTGGATGGCTTCCCATGTGCCGAAGAGGAAGAGCTTGTCCTTGATGACCGGTCCGCTGGCCACGAAGCCGAATTGGTTCTGTGTGAAGTTCGTACGTGCCTGGCCCGCGCGCTTGGTGAAGAAGTAGTTGGCGTTGAGAACCTTGTTGCGGATGAATTCGTAGGCTGAGAAGTGGAAGCTGTTCGTGCCGCTCTTGGTGGTCATGTTGACCACGCCGCCGCCGAAGCGTCCGAACTCGGCCGAGACGCCGGACGACTCAACCTTGAACTCCTGAATCAGATCGGGCGAGGGAACCAGCGCGGTGAAGTTCTTGTTGAGAATGCTGATCGGCGCGCCATCGATATACATAGAGCTCTGCAGCGGCATGCCGCCGCCGATCTGGTAGTTGCCCCAGGAAGCGGAGGAGGTGCCCTGTGTGGAGTTCATGGCCGCGGAACCGCCGGTACCGCCCTGCGGAACCACGCCCGGAACCAGCGCGATCAGGTTCAGAGTGTTGCGGCCGTTGAGCGGCATCTCTTGCACCTGCTTACCTTCGACCGTGTCGCCGAGCGTGCCGGATTCGGTCTGAAGCAGGGGAGCCGCGGTGGTAACTTCCACAGTCTCGCTGGTGGCGCCGACTTGCAGCGCCGCGTCCACGCGGAAAGTGCTATCGACCGTTACAGGAACGGGGTTGCGCGTAAAGTGCTTGAAGTTGGCCGACTCGATATCGACCTTATAGATGGCCGGAACCAGGTTGACAAAGCGGTAGTTGCCCGACGCGTCGGTTGTAGCGACACGCTTTTCATTGGTTCCCAGGTTGGTGAGTGTCACCGCTGCATTGGGCACGACAGCGGCCGTGTTATCGGTCACGGTACCGACGATCGAGCCGTAGAATGACTGCGCGTTCGACAGACTGGGCAGCATAAGCATCGCAACAAGCGCGATACTGACGCCGACCAGAAGCTTGCGAAGAGTATTACTCATCTTTACGTCCTCCAAATAACAACAACTTCCTATTTCTTGCCGCGCGTAGCAAAGAGTCCGGAAAGTCCGCGCAACTTCGCGCTAATCCCGATTACCATCCGCTACGCCAGGTTTTTTGTCTCAGGCCGGGGACTCAGCTAGCGCTGAACTGCCCCGGATTCACAACTGTCAGGTCCGGGATCATTGCCCGTACCACGATACAAGCCAGTGTAGGCTTTGCAACCATCGCGCGAAAGGCTATATAACCCATCTGGTCCGCTTTGGCCTAGTGACCGATCCGGTCTGGCCTGCCTGATTTTGCGGGGAGGCGAAATTGAATCAGCGTGAACGACTGTGGCCGATCCTGGCCAGGCGGACTCTGTCGGCGACTTGCGTTTGCAGCGGAAGTAGCGTTTAGCAGGCTTAGACCCACTCGCCCTTGCGCATGAGCGGCTCGACTGCGCCGGCGGCGGTGATGCCGTCGATGTCGAGTTCTGCCGAGCCGATCATCCAGTCCACGTGAATGAGGCTGTCGTTTGCGCCGTGAGCCGCGAGCTCTTCTGGGGTCTTCTTTTCGCCGTCGCGCACGCAGGTGGAGTAGGCCTGTCCAAGCGCGATGTGCGAAGCCGCGTTCTCATCGAAGAGCGTGTTGAGGTAGACCAGTCCACTGGCCGAGATGGGCGAGGAGTGCGGCACAAGGGCAACTTCGCCGAGGCGGCGCGCGCCCTCGTCGGTGTCGAGAAGTTTGTCGAGCACCTGCTGTCCGCGTGTGGCGCGGGCCTCAACGATGAGGCCCTTCTCGAAGCGCACCTGGATGCCTTCAATCATGGTTCCCTGGTGCGATAGCGGCTTGCTTGCGGTGACTACGCCATCGGCGCGTTCTTTGTGCGGAGTGGTGAAGATCTCCTCGGTAGGCATGTTGGGAATGCAGTAGATGCCGTTGCCGGCGGTAGTACCGCCGCCCAGCCAGAGATGATTGTCGGCCAGGCCGATGCGCAGATCGGTGCCCGGCCCCTTGTACTGGAGGATCGAGTAGCGCTTCTCGTTGAGCATGGCGGCGCGCTGCTGTAGCGCGGCGTCGGGGGTCTTCCACGCCGCGACGGGGTCAGCGGCGTCGATGCGCGATGTGAAGAAGATTGCATCCCAGAGCTTCGCGAGTGCGGCCTCGGGCGTCTCTTCGGGGAACATGGCCGCGGCCCATGCCGGAGTGGCGCTGGCCACGATGGTCCAGTTGATGGCGTGGCGGGTGATGAGCTCGAGCGCCGGCCTGTAAGCGATTGACACAGCGCGATTGGCGCGGCCCACCTTGTCGGGGTCTTCGTTGGCCAGCAGCGCCGGATTCGTGCCGGAGATACCCAGGCGCGCCGTACCGCTCTTGAAGGCTTCTCCCATGCCGTCGTAGAGCCACTTGGCGGCGTGGTCGAAGCTTGCGTCGGGAGCATGGCGGTAGCGGGCCAGGGTGGACTCATCGTCGGCATAGAGCGTGGTGACGAGCGCGGCGCCTGCGCGATAGGCGTGCTCGGTAATGCGGCGGGCAAGCGCGAGCGAGTCGAGCGACGCGGTCATAAGCAACTCCTGACCGGGCTTGAGGCCAAGGCCGACCTTGACTGCGACTTCGGCAAGCAGATCGAGCTTTTCTGCAAAGGTGCGTGATGGAAGAGTGTTTTCAGACATAGGGAATCGTTGCCTCGAAAGATCAATCATCGCAGGCGCGGGGGGAGCGGGCAAGGGCGGGTGGGAAGCGCAGCTACTTGCCGCGGCGAGGCTTTGAGACTCGGACGGGCGAGGTGTTGCCCGCGGGTACGGATTCAAACACTGCTTCACCAAATCGTATTGCGCCTTTGAGCATGGTTGCGCTGCGCGCAATGGCGCGAGTCACGTGATCGGCTGCCTTGCGCCGCGCTGCCCGCGGATCGCGGGCGGCGATAGCATTCACCAGTACGATGTGCTCGTTGCTCAGAGTATGGCCGTGAGCCTCGAATGAAAGGCCAAGATAAAAAAATCGCATTAATCGAATATGGATATTGGCGATGATGTCGCTCAAGCGGATGTTGCGGGTGGCCTGCGCGATGAGGCAGTGCAACTGGTAGTTGGCGCGAATGAACTCGCGGTAACTGGCCTTATCGTCGACTCGATATTCGGCACGGGCGAGCGCGCGCAGTTCTTCGATCTCCTGCGGGCTGATGCGCTCGGCGGCCAGCGCCGCCGCGGCCGGCTCAAAGATAAGCTGCATCTCTTCGAGGTCCTGAAACTCGCTCACCGACAGAGGCGCGATCGCGTAGCCGCGAAAGGGCGTGATGCGCATCAGGCCTTCGTGCTCCAGTCGGCGGCAGGCCTCGCGTACCGGGGTGCGGCCGGCGTCGTAGAGCCGGCCAAGCCCGGCTTCAGAGAAGGCCTTGCCCGGGTTCAGCGAGCACTCGACGATATCGAGCCGCAGCCGCTGGTAGAGAGTTTCAACGAGGGTTTCCATGGCTCTATTGCGAGTGTTACAGCGGCTCTGCGCAATGTCAATCGACAACTCTGCCAGCGAGCGCATCGGCTGTGTGAGGCCGGGCGTCGGTATACCGCCAGACGCGGATTGTATACAGGCTGTGGACAGACCCCGGAATGCAAGATGAACCGGTTCAACGAGTTGTTAGGATTTTCTTGGTTCCTGCGGTGGATGGCGCGGTTTTGTCTCGGGCTTGATCGGGGAGGGAGCGCCCTCTTCAGGCCGACGCGCCATCCCGGGAACCGGACGACGCTACCTCTTCCCGTCCAGGAGAACCCCGTGCCCAGAGTTTTCTGCGATTCGTTTCGGCCTGTGGCCGCGCGGCGTCGCGCGGCAAAATCGCTGCTTATATCGCCGGCCATGATAGTCGTTGCGCTGCTGGCATGTCCGGCTGGAGTTCATGCGCAGGCCACTGGACAAATCGCGGGCACAATCGCCGATCCAATGGGAAGCCGCATCACCGATGCGAAAGTAGAACTCGAAAGCGCAGTTACCGGGCAGCAGCGCACAGTGTTGTCAGCGGATGACGGCAGCTACACACTTCCCCTGGTCGCTCCCGGTAGTTATCAATTGCGTGTGGCGAAGAAGGGTTTTGAAACTTCGATTACAAGCCAGGTAGAGGTGCGGGTTAACGGCACGACGCATCTCAACGTCCAGCTTTCCGTCGGCGGCGTTGCCGAACAAGTAAGCGTAACGGGCGTGCTGCCCCTGGTTGAAACATCGAATGCCACGCTGGGCAACGTGGTGGAGCGAGGAGAGATCGCCGATCTGCCGCTGAATGGCCGCAACTTCGCGCAGCTTGGCACGCTTGTGCCTGGCGTACTTGCTCCGCCGCCGGGTCTGGGCGGAGCGCAGGGCAATGCTACCGTTGGCGGCTTCGGCAACGCGACGGGCAGTTACAACGTGAACGGCATGAGGAACCAGTCGAACAATTTTCTGCTCGACGGCGCGCCCAACAACGACTCGTTCAACAGCGGCTTTGTGATGCGCCCGCCGCCCGATGCGATTGAAGAGTTCAAGATCATGTCGCACTCCTGGGAAGCGCAGTACGGGCGCAATGCGGGCGCTGTAGTAAATGTCGTGACCCGATCTGGCTCGAACCAGTTGCACGGGAATCTGTGGGAGTTCAATCGCGAGGGCGCGCTCGCATCGCGTGTGTACTTCGCTAATCCGGCGCTGGCAAAGCCCGAGTACTTGCAGAACCAGTTTGGCGCGGCGGCCGGCGGCCCGGTGCTTCGCGACAGGCTATTTGTCTTTGGCTACTACGAGGGTTTTCGGCTCAAGGACGGCACTACGAATACGCTCAATGTGCTGGTGCCCGGCTCGCAGGAACGCGGCGGAAATTTCTCTGAACTACTGCCTGCGGGCTCGACCTGCTCGAGCGTTACAGGCAAGACCGCGGGCGTGCTGATCGATCCTGCAACAGGACAGCCCGCCTGCTACGCGGGAGTTCCAAATGCGTTTGATCCGGCGCGAATCAGCCCCATCGGCGCGGCGATTCTAAAGACCTACATCCCGCTGCCCAACACGGGAACCAGCGGCGGACTCTACGGCGGACAGTACGTTGCCTCGCCGCCGAACCTAGACAACCGCGAGATGTTCGGCTTGCGCGCAGACTGGAAGCTGGGGAGCCACTTAATTCTGGCGCGGTATATGTACGCGCACCAGAAGCTCTTTCAGCCGATTGGACCTTCGAACTTCGCGCCCAAGGGCAACTACCAGATCATGACCCCGACCGATGAGATGCTGTCGGACACATGGACGCTTTCAAGCAATCTGGTCAACACCGTGCGCGTATTCCGCCAGCGCATCGATGGGCGGCCGAATGTCACCAGTCAGTTGGATCTCGCTTCGCTTGGGTACCAGTATCTGGCGAGCAATTCAACAGCAAGAGGACTGCCCAACATCACGCTTTCCGGGGCATTTTCTACCGGCGACGCACAGCAGCCCTTTGCGTATCGTGGCAACAGTGTTCTCGGTATGGGCGACGATCTCACTTTTGTGAAGGGCAAGCACCTCTTCCAGTTCGGAGCGCTGGCAGTACGCGATGGCATAGACCTGCTCTACATCAACCGGCCCAACGGCAACTTCACTTTCACAACCTACTTCACCGGCAGCGCGCTTTCTGACTTTCTGCTCGGCTATCCCTATATGTTCCAGCAAGGCTCGGGCGATCCGGCGATGCACGGCTCGTCGTGGACTTACGCGGGCTACGCACAAGACGAGTATCGGATTGGCCAGCGCGTTACGCTTCAACTGGGCGTGCGCTACGAGATCAACATGCCGTTTGTTGAGGCGAGCAACCATCTGGCCGCGCTGGTGCCGGGTCAGCAATCGGTCGCGCAGCCCAATGCGCCTGTGGGTCTGGTCTATCCTGGCGACAAGGGAGTTCCGCGCGGGACGTACTACGCGGACAGCACCAACTTCGCGCCGCGGCTGGGCGTGATCTTCGATCCGCGCGGCGACGCAAGGTCGAGCATTCGCGCTGGGTGGGGCCTGTTCTTCGACACCACGCCGGGGCAGGGAAGCTTCTTCCAGAACGGAACGCTCGCGCCGCCCTTTCAGCCGCTGCAACAGATCAGCTTCTACTCGAATGCGGGTGCGCCGACTGCTGCCAACTTCGCAAATCCGTATCACGGCGTCTCGGCAGGCGCAGTCGGGTTTCCACCGTCGCTAACCTTCATCGGATGGCAGTTGCCACACGCATACAGAACGCCGCGCGTCGAGCAGTACAACCTGAGTTTTCAGCAGCAACTCACAAGCGGAGTTGGATTCGAGATAGGCTATGCGGGATCGAATAGCGAGTTTCTCCCGGTGTTTATCGAGGTGAACCCGACGGGCGTGGCCGCCACCAACTCCGCGATGGAAGGCGCGAATGCGTGGAAGTCGGCCGGGTACGCAAACTCGCCCTTTCCGGCCTTCGGACTTACGCGGCCCACCTTCTCAGCGGGACGCTCCTGGTACAACGCATTGCAGGCAAGCATGCAGGTGCGCAACTTCCACCGCGTGACTTCAACGTTCGCCTATACGTGGAGCCACTCGTTCGACAACGCATCGGGGCTGAACATCGGCGGCGATTCGCGTCCGGTGCTCGCGGCGACGATCGGCGATGAGAGATCGATCGACGCGGCTCTGGCCCGCGAGCGCGGCCCATCGCTCTACGATGCACGCAACCGGCTTGTTGTTAGCTTGCAGTATGCGCTGCCTGCACTGCCGGCGCGCAATGCACTCGCACGCTTGCTGACCGGCGGCTGGAAGTTCAACACCATCTTCCAACTTCAATCCGGGAGCCCTTTCTCGGTGGTGAACGCGAATACTACCGCGCAGTCCCTCACCTTCCGTCCGAACCAGACCTGCAATCCGAATGCAGGCGGCGGGCACGTGGCCGGAACAGCGAAGACTCAGCACTACTTCAACACCGCCTGCTTTGCTCTGCCGACGACAGTTACGAACGGAATCCAGCTCGTCGATAACAGCCGCAGCGGAGACGCGCCGCGCAACTCGGTTCTCGGGCCGGGATTCAACACGACCGACGCATCGTTGTTCAAGAGCGTGAGTCTGGCCGATGAGAAGCGCCTGGAGCTGAGGTTCGAAGTCTTCAACGTCTTCAACGAAGCGCGTTTTTCTAATCCTGTAGGAACCTTCGGCACTTCGACCTTCGGACAGATCACCAGCACAGTAGGCAACGACTCGCGCGTGATTCAACTGGCGGCAAAGATCGCATTCTGATGCCGCACGCAGGGCCATGCGCCATAGAATGACCTGAGAGGCCGCCGGATGAGTTTGTACCTCGCAGCACTGCTGGTTTATTCGCTTCTCGTGATGGCGGTTGGAATCGCAACCAGCCGCCGCGTGAAGACGTCGGCGGATTTTCTGGTGGCCGGGCGCAGGCTTGGGCCGGGCCTGGTGTTCGCGAGCTTTCTTGCGGCGAATATCGGCGCCGGCTCAACGGTGGGCGCGGCGGGGTTGGGTTTTCGCTTCGGCCTCTCGGCGTGGTGGTGGGTGGGCTCAGCGGGCATTGGGACACTGCTGCTCTCGCAGTTCCTCGCGGCCAGGCTGTGGCGCATCGCTCGCCTTCACGACCTATCGACACTTCAGGATTACCTGGAACTGCGCTACGGCAAGAGCGTAAAGGCCATCATAGCGGCGCTGTTCTGGTGCGGCTCACTGGCGATTCTGGCCGGGCAACTCATTGCCATGAGCTGGATTCTTGAAACTGTGGCCGGCCTGCCCAAAACGACAAGCTGCGTGATCGGCGGGATTGTGGCGATTGTCTACACCTCCGCCGGAGGCCTCGTCTCATCGACGTTCGTCAACGTTCTGGAACTCGTTGTCACTATGACCGGACTGCTGCTGGCGGTGCCGTTCGCCTTGCATGCGGTGGGCGGATGGAGCCAGTTGCAGATGACGGTGGGCGCGGCGCATCCGCAGACCGAGATGTTTTCGCTTGGCGGCGCGGGGTTCAAGCAGATATTTGCCTGGATAGCGATTCTGGTTCCATCGTTCATGGTGTCGCCGGGGCTTCTGCAAAAGGTCTACGGGGCGCGCAGCGCGAAGTCGGCGCGGCTCGGCATCGGGCTCAACTCTGTGTGCCAGCTTCTGTTCGCGTTTGTGCCGCCGATACTTGGTCTGTGCGCGCTGGCCGCGCTGCCGCATCTTACGAACCCCGAGCTGGCGCTGCCCGCAGTGTTGAAGTTGCTGTTGCCAAAGTGGCTCAGCGTACTGGCTCTGGCGTCGATCTTCTCGGCCGAACTGAGTTCTACCGGAGCGATTCTCTTCATGCTTTCAACCTCGCTCTCGGTCGATCTCTACAAAACGTTTTTGAAGCCTGACGTAAGTCCGCGCGGGCTGCTCACAGCGAGCCGCATCGCAAGCGTAGGCGCGGGAGTTGCCGGAGTGCTTGCGGCTATCGTGCTGCCGTCGATCATCGCCGCCATCAGCATCTTTTACGGAATGATTGCCGTGGCCCTCTTCGTTCCGGTACTTGCCGGGCTCTACACGAAGCGGGTGATGAAACCGGCGGTGATCGCCGGCATCGTTTGCGGAGTCGCTGTTGCGGTCGCCGTCATGATTCTCACCGGCAACAGCGGCGTGGGAGTTTTATCGCCGCCGGCAATCGGAGTTCTAACCGCTGCGGTAGTGGTGGGCGGATTCAGCCTCTTCGCCCGCCATCCAGCAGTTATTAAGGAGCCGCCCCATGCATCGTCGTGAATTCAGCAAGAGACTTCTGGGACTTCCGCTTGTTGCCGCACTGCCCGCGCTGGGCGCGGAGCCGGAGAAGTCGCCGCTGCCACCGGGCGGCTCGCTTACCGATGTGCCGGGGCTCAAGGTGGGTCATTTCACCCGTCCGGAACGGCCTACGGGCTGCACGGTGGTCGTGTGCGAGCAGGGCGCTGTTGCCGGCGTCGATGTGCGGGGTTCGGCTCCGGGCACGCGGGAGACCGATCTGCTCTCGCCAGTGAACCTGGTCGACAAGGTCAACGCCATCGTGCTTTCGGGCGGCAGCGCGTATGGTTTGGATGTGGCGACGGGCGTGATGCGCTACCTCGAAGAGCAGGGCGCGGGCTACAAGATAGGCACGCTGGGCGTGGTGCCGATTGTGCCTGCAGCGGTGCTGATGGACCTTGGCGTGGGCGACTTCAAGATCCGGCCCGACGCAGCCTGCGGCTATACAGCCTGCAAAGCGGCGAGCGCTGGCCCAGTTCTCGAAGGGTGCGTAGGCGCCGGCGCTGGCGCGACCATCGGAAAGATGTTCGGTGCAAAGTACATGATGAAGTCCGGCCTGGGCACGGCGAGCGTGAAACTTGGCGATACAGGCATCGTGGTGGCGGCGATGGTGGCCGTGAACGCCCTTGGCGATGTGCTGAACCCGGAGACGGGCAAGATCGTGGCGGGCGCGCGCGGCGAGGACGGCAAGGGCTATCGCAACTCGATGGCGGAGCTGCTGGCTGGGCATCGTGTCACGGCGCGGGGCGGCGAGAACACCACCATCGGCGTGGTGGCGACGAACGCGAAGTTCACCAAGACGCAGATGACCAAGGTGGCGCAGATGGCCCACGACGGCTATGCTCGCTCGATCGCTCCGGTGCATACAATGGCTGACGGAGACACGATCTTTGCCCTGTCGACGGGGCTGGCCGAAGCTACGGCCGACCTGAGCGCCATCGGCGCGATTGCTGCTGCGGTGATGGCTAGAGCGGTGGTTCGGGCGGCGCTTCAGGCTACGAGTATTCCGGCGCTGGGGTTGGTGGCCTGCCGGGACTACGCAAAGCAACTCTGAGTTGCCTGAATGCTGAAACCGAAGGCCTCCCATATCGCGTAAAATCAGAATATTCCGCCCAGGAGGCTTGCTTGACCGCGTTGCTGCTGAGTCCGATTGCTGCCCGCTTTGGTGCCGCAGTGCGGCTCCCCGATCTGCTTGCCGTGTTTGCGGATAGCGGCTGGAAGCACTACCTGAAGATGCAGTACACCGACCAGACCTTCAAGGGGCTTTACCACTGGAACTGGTTCGACGCCGCGATGCTGCTGCCCTATTTCGCGGTCATGATCATGCTCTCGTTCTATGGCGTGCATCGCTACACGATGTGCTACCAGTACTTCAAGTACAAGAAGAACTACAATCCCAATCCGCCGCAGCAGTTCGACGAGCTGCCGCGGGTCACGGTCCAGCTGCCCATCTTCAACGAGCAGTTCGTGATCGACCGTCTGATTGAAGCCATCTGCGCGATGGAGTACCCCAAGGACAAGCTCGAGATACAGCTTCTCGACGACTCTACCGACGAGACCCAGCTGGTGGCCAGGGGAATCGTGGACCGCTACGCGGCGCTGGGTAACCCGATCGTCTACATCCATCGCACCAACCGTCACGGCTACAAGGCGGGCGCGCTCGACGAGGGCTTGAAGGTCGCCAAAGGCGAGTTTGTGGCCATCTTCGACGCCGATTTTGTGCCGCCGAAGGACTGGATCATGCGCGTGATCCACCACTTCGCCGAGCCGCATATCGGAATGGTGCAGACGCGCTGGGAGCACCTGAACCGCGACTACAGTTTGCTGACCAAGATCGAGGCCATTCTGCTCGACGGCCACTTTGTGCTGGAGCACGGCGCGCGCTCGCGCACGGGCGAGTTCTTCAACTTCAACGGCACGGCCGGAATGTGGCGCCGTCAGGCGATTGTGGACGGCGGCGGCTGGGAGCACGACACGCTGACCGAAGACACCGATCTCAGCTACCGCTCGCAGATGGCGGGCTGGAAGTTCAAATATCTCCCCGAGATCGCGTGCCCGTCGGAGCTGCCCATCGAGATGAATGCCTTCAAGACCCAACAGGCTCGCTGGGCCAAGGGACTGATTCAGACCTCGATCAAGATGCTGCCCAGGATATTCAGCTCCGATATGTCGCGGAAGAACAAGATCGAATCGGTCTACCACCTGACGGCGAACATGAGCTATCCGCTGATGGTCATCATGACGGCGCTGCTGATTCCGGCCATGATCTGCCGTTTCTATCAGGGCTGGTTTCAGATGCTGCTGATCGACGTGCCGCTGTTCGCCGCCTCAACGGCGTCGATCGGCGTGTTCTATGTGATGAGCCAGCGGGAGCTGTTCCCGAAGACGTGGAAGAAGACCTTTCTCTACCTGCCGATGCTCATGGCCATTGGAATCGGATTGACGGTGACGAACTCGAAGGCAGTAATGGAGGCGCTTGTTGGCCACAAGAGCGCGTTTGTGCGTACGCCGAAGTTTGCCGTGGCCAAGAAGGGCGAAAAGTCCAAAGCTTCGAAGTACCGCAAGCGGCTGGTTCTGGCCCCGTGGATAGAGATACTGCTTGGAACCTACTTTGCGGGAGCAATTGTCTACACCTTCATCAACCACAACTACTTCACCGCGCCGTTTTTGATTCTGTTCGTGGTGGGTTACTGGTACACAGGGTTGATGAGCCTGCTGCAAGGGCGGTTTGAGAAGTGGCGTTCTGGGATCAGCGAGGAGCCCGAGGAATCGAGCCCGCGGCCGTTCCCGGTTGGTGTGTAAGCCGGCGCAGCGCTCTTAGCGCAGCGGGTTATTCTTGAACCTGACGATGAATCCCACTTCCCCAAGGCCTTCCCGCCGCGGTCTGGAGGCCTTTGCCTCCCGCGATTTCACGCTGTATCAGGTTGCGCGCATGGTGACCATCGTGGGCGGCGAGGCGCAGGCTGTGGCCGTTGCCTGGCAGGTTTATGCGATCACGCATCGCGCATTGGATCTCGGCTACACAGGGTTGGCGCTGTTTCTGCCCGCGCTCTTGTTCCTGATTCCCGCCGGACACGTTGCCGACCGGTATGATCGCCGTCAGGTGATTCTGGTTTGCTACCTGGCGCAGTTGGTGGCCAGCCTTGCGCTGGCGATCATGGCCATTGCCGATGTCAGAAACGTGTTCTGGATCTACGTAGTGCTGTTCTTGATCGGTATGGGCCGTGCTTTCTCGGGTCCGGCCGCAACGGCGCTGATTCCGCATCTGGTTGAGCCGGAACACCTGGTGAACGCGCTGACCTGGGCGACGGCGATCACCAAGCTGGCCAATGTTACCGGTCCCGCGATGGGCGGCGTTCTGTTTGTGCTGTCGCTGGACAGGCTGTTTCCCCGCGCTCATCTGGAAGGCGCTGCGATCGTCTACCTGTTCACGCTGGTCATGCTGGTCATCTTCATTGTGCTTGTGGCGATGCTCAAGGTGCGGCTGGGCCGAATGGAGCATCGAGCCGTTTCGATGAAGGTGATTCTGGCCGGGTTTCACTTTGTAAATCGCGCTCCGGTGATTCTAGGTTCGATCTCGCTGGATCTGTTTGTGGTTCTGCTGGGCGGAGCTACGACGCTGCTGCCCATCTTTGCGGGCGACATTCTGCATCAGGGTCCGCGAGGATTCGGGCTGCTGCGAGCGGCTCCGGCGGTGGGCGCGCTGGCGATGTCGCTGTTTCTGACACGGTTTGCGATCAAGCGTCACGCGGGGCGCAAGTTGCTCATTTCAGTGGTCATATTCGGCGCGGCTACGGTTGTATTCGGAATCTCGACCAGCTTCTGGCTCTCGGTGCTGGCGCTGGCGGTCACCGGCGCTTCCGATATGGTTAGCATGATTATCCGCTCGTCGATTGTGCAGATTGCGACGCCTCCGGAGATGCGAGGACGGGTGAGCGCGGTGAACTCGTTGTTTATCGGCGCCTCGAACGAGCTGGGCGGGTTCGAGAGCGGCGTGACGGCGCAGTGGTGGGGTGCGGTGTGGGCCACGATCGTCGGCGGCGTGGGGTCGCTGGTGGTGGCGGCGGCCTGGGCGGGGATGTTCCCCAAGCTGCGAGCGGCCGATGAGCTGACGCCTGAGGCGCTGCGGGTGGCTATGCCTGCCGATGAGCCGGTTCCGGCAGAGTAGGGGTTGGCGGGGCCCTCGTTGAGCCGGGTCCCCGGTTCAATATGTAAGGGATGTGAGCGGTCCGTTCCACCACCCGGACAAGTACCCCCCTCCCGGGGTAGGTGCGTAAAGTGTTGAAAATATAAGGTTACAGAAATGCCCTCCGGGAAAGAAAAAGCCCAGGCATGCAGAATATTGCAGACCTGGGCGGAGGGGATGCCGTTCGGCTATCTCTGAGCGGCGATCGCTGTGGCGGGAGGATTGACCTGGGCGTTGAGGAAGTTGGCCAGGTCGTCCACGTCTTGCCGGGTGCCGACCATGGGCGGCATGAAGCGATGGTAGGGGGAGTCGGGCTTGTACTCGTGGAGCATGGAGACGAATGCGCGGATGTTGGCGGAATCGCGGCCGGAGAGCAGCGTGGCCAGCGGTCTGTAGCCGTGGAGGGTGTGGCAGGAGCCGCACTCGCCGCGGAAGATGGCCTCGCCGCGTGAGTAGGACGTATCGGCGTTGTTCCAGACCCAGTTGCTTTTGGCGAGGTAGCCGCGCTGGTCGATCTTGATGGCATCGGGCACGCGAACGCCGTTGGAGTACATCCACTGGCCGATGACGTAGGGCTTGCGGAGCATCTCGCGGGAGTACTCGCCGGCGCCGGTGGCGACCAGAGCCAGAACCAGGATGGCGAGGGCGTGGGAGAGCGTGAAGTCCTCGGGGTTGCGATAGGCGAGGTAGTAAGTTACACCGACGACGGTGGCCGAAGTAATGACAATGATGAGCGCGACACGGGTGATGACCGAGAAGGTGCCGGTGCCGATGGTGTCGACACCGAGCGTAAGCAGGGCGCGCTGCGACGACGGCACCATGAGCAGATACCAGCCGAAGAGAAAGGGCATGGCCAGGAAGGAGGGCGCGAGCCACTTGGCGCTCCAGCGAACCACGGCGATCTTGAGGTTGCGGGCGGAGTCGCTGTCGATGCGGCTGGCGCTGATCAGCGCCCAGATGCCGGCCAGCGAGGCGCATACGCAGCAGCGCAGCAGCAGGCTGGGCCAGTAGGTGGGGTTGAAGAAGGCGCTCCAGAATACGCTGGCTTCGTGGCCTGTGCCGGCTACGCCAAGCCAGGTGCTGCCGGGCGCGAGCATGAAGGTGAGAATGCCGTTGATGATAAAGAGCGTGAAGAACGACACGACGGCGTAAACCCAGCCTACCTTGAGGTGCAGCTTGGGATCGATGCGGTCCCATGTGTAGTAGTAGACGGCGATCGAAGTCATCTCGACGAGGAAGAAGATCCACTCGATGGCCCAGCCGAAGACGAAGTTGTGAATGAGCGTGCTGGTGGCCTCGGGGTGCGTGAGTCCGATGGCGAACCAGATGCCGACGCCGGAGACGGTGCCGTAGATGCCGGTGACCTTGAGGAAGAACTTGGAATGGCCGGCGAGCTGCTTCATCCATGCATCTGCGGCTGTTCTGTCGGTCATGCGCATGGCTTTGCGCTCGGCCAGCGGCAGATAGAGCCCGCCGCCGACGGCGAACTGCGAGATCATGACGTGAAAGATGGAGATGATGCCGATGACCCAGCCAGAGCCGAGATACGGGATTTCCCAGAACGGATAATTCATAAGTAGCTCCTAGCTGTCTTTACCGAATCGTCCAGTATCCGATGGCGGTTGTGACAAGCAGCGCGAAGATCGCGAAGAGTCCGAAGTAGTGCGCGCGGCGGCCGCGGCGGCCTGATTCCAGGTTCGGGTCGTAGAACGGGATGAGCAGCCAGAGCACGATGCCGAGGGTGAAGATGAGGATGCCGGCGATCTCGCCCAGAGCGGCAAGTTTGCCGGAGAAGACCAGGCCCAGGAGCTTGAGCATCTCGAACGGGGCCATGAAGTACCACTCGGGA
Organism: uncultured Acidobacteriaceae bacterium; assembly: GCA_903842065.1. Taxonomy (GTDB): domain Bacteria; phylum Acidobacteriota; class Terriglobia; order Terriglobales; family Acidobacteriaceae; genus Telmatobacter. The sequence continues at coordinate 95,685 of CAIMKZ010000077.1, forward strand.
TGAATGCCGAGCGGGGCCGGGGCGAGCGCGTCGTACTGTTTGCCGAGCTGCCAGGGAAAGATCGAGGCCAGCAGAGCAAGCACGTTGAGAGAGATGATCCACATGGCCAGATCCTTTACCAGGAAGTTGGGCATGAAGGGCATGGACTTGCGCTGGGATGCGGGCTTGGCTTCTTCGCTGGGCGGCGCCGCGTTGCCGTGCTTCTGCACTAGCCAGAGGTGGAACGCGAGAAGCGGAATGAACACTGCCGGCAGCACGACGACGTGCAGGGCGAAGAAACGCTGTACGGTGAACTCGCTGACATCCGGACCACCGCGCAGCAGATTGGCGATGATGGGGCCAATGACGGGAATGGCCGCGGGAATCTCAAGTCCTACCTTGGTGGCGAAGAAGCTCAGCTCATCCATGGGCAGCAGATAGCCGGAGAAGCCGAAGACCGAAGCCAGGGCGAGCAGCATCATACCGCTGAACCAGCCGAACTCGCGCGGGCTGCGGTAGGCCTTCATGAAGAAGACCGAGAACATATGCACCAGCACGGATAACATCATCAGGTTGGCCGACCAGGCGTGGGCCGAGCGGATGAGCCATCCGAAGTGCATGGTGAAGGTGATCTGGCGGACTGACTCGTAGGCATCGGCTCCGGGCCGGTAGTAGACGAGGAGCAAGACACCGGTGAAGCACTGAACCAGAAACAAGAAGAGCGAGATGCCGCCCCAGTAGTACCAGAAGGATTGCTTGTGTACGGGGACGGTCTTCTTGCGCGCGAACTTGGCGAGTTCGCCAAGGCCAAGCCGCTCATCCACCCAGCTGTACACGGTATTCGCTATAGATTTTGTCGTCATGATGGGTTCTCGTGAAACGCGTGTCGTGATTCGTGGAACGTGGAACAGATAGCTTCAGGCGCGCGAAACGGTTACGTCGGCGGCGCCTACGGTCACCTTGTAAGCCTTGAGCGGCTTGGGCGGAGGGCCGCTGACGTTGGCGCCGGTGTAGGGGTTGTAGACACCGCCGTGGCAGGCGCAGTGGATGCGGTCGGCGTCCGGCTCGTACTGCACGGTGCAGCCGAGGTGGGTGCAGACCGCCGTAAGCGAGATCCAGCGGCCGTCTGTGTGGTGAATGAGCATGGCCGGCGAAGAGCCGAACTTGAACATCAGGACCGAGCCGGTGGGGAGCTTCTGCGCGTCCTTGAGGGTGACCTCGGTGACGGCCGCGGCGCCCAGAGCCATCTCGCTGGGCGAGTCAAGGTAGCGATAGATGGGATAGGCGAGAGCGCCCACGTAACAGAGGCCCGCAACGCCGGCGGCTACGCCGAGAAAGGCGCGCCTGCCCGTTTCGACCGGCTCGACCTCGTGAACTTCATTGGCTTCAATCGGAAACTGTTCTGTCATGGCAATCACCCGCGGTCAGGCCGCTCCCTCCATCGGTTTCTTAGCGCGTGCGACGACCGAAACCAGCCAGCCGATCACGCCTATCGCGGCGACAAACAGCACAAGGAAGATTCCGACCACGCTCCAGTTGGTGGCTACGGCGCGGTCCCATACGTTGAATCCCTTGCTGAGCAGGGTCAGGTCGCGCACGCCATCGCGGTAGACCACGAACAGGATTTCAATGAGCACAGCCAGCAGAATCGCGGTCGTAGCCATTGCGCCTTTCGCCAGTCGCGAGAAGACGGCAGCCAGTCCGAAGACAATCGCCACCGCTACCAGCGCCAGCCATCCGTAACCGGCCAGTCCGGCAAAGTGGTAGAGCGCATCGTGGGCCAGGCCGTCCTTTACGACTGCGGGTTGCACACCTGAGGCCCAGAAGCCGGCAGCCAGATAGACAACGCCGAAGCCCGCCGCGAGCTTGCCGCCAAGGCCGGCGAGATACTTCTGCTCCTCCGAGGTAAAGGTTTTGCGCGCCGACAGATAAATCAGCCACAGGCCGGAGATAAACATTCCGCCGGCAATCATGAGCAGCCAGCGCGGGGTGAGCGTGGGATCGGGCGGGGGCAGGAAGCGGCCCATCGCTGAGGCCGAGTACATCTGCTGCCAAACTTCAGGCCGTAGCATCAGGGTCATGTTGGTAGAGAAGAGCCGGGCCACGCAGCCGGCCAGCAGCCAGGCCAGAAGACCTGCCGGCCAGGCGGTCCTGCCCTCATTCAACAGCTCTGTGAAGCGGTAGAGCATGCGGTAGAGCAGCATGAGGATGAGTACGATCGAGATCCAGTAGATGCCGATGAGAACGCTCGACGCGTAGAGAGCGCGGCCGTAGAGGACCTGCGAGAAGAGCAGCGGTGGTACTCCCATGTTGATGACGAAGGTCATGACAACGGTGAGGCGGCGAGCAAGCGCGCGTGCTGCGACCGAAGCGCTGGGCGAACCGCGGAAGAGACTGAGCACGATGGCTACCAGCAGGCCGCCGATCAGCATCTGAACTGCTACAAAGTGCAGCGAGAGCGTGACGATGTGCAGCAGCTTGAAGAGCCAGATGGGCGCAGGCAGAGGGATAGGGTCGACTGCGGGAAAGGTGGGCATAAAGATGATCTCTCGAGAAATATGTTCAAAAAGGTATTGGTGCGACTGGGGAACTCAAGGGGAGAAACACTGTTCTCCTGAGGGTTAGATGCGAAAGCGAACGGCCCGATTCCGCCTAAAGAAATAAGTTTCGAAATGCGGTACAGGACGGCTTTGGAGGCGGTGGCGGACTGTGATAAAAATCACTAACAAAAGCCGCACCCTCAAATAGTCTTTAATTTGCTGGCCTTTTTTGGCACGGACGCAGCGGCGAGTGCCGGACCTTCAGGTAGCGCTACTCCGAGAGGCAATTTCATGGCTCGAATCAACTCCTCGATGCAGTTGACGCGTGCCGCCGATTACGGCGTGCGTGTGATGATCGCGCTGGCATCCGCGGCGCCGGGCAAGCGCCAGTCTCTTACCTTGCTTGCTTCAGCGGCCGATGCGCCGGAGAGCTTTCTTTCCAAGGTGCTGCAAGCGCTGGTGCGGGCAGGCCTTGTGGAGTCCCGGCGCGGACAATCGGGGGGATTTGAGATTGCGCCTGCCGGCGGCAGGGCCACGATCCGCAATATTATCGAAGCGATCGATGGACCCGTGCGTCTGAATATCTGCCGATTGGAAGGCAAGCCATGCCACCGTATGGAGGCCTGCCCTGCCCACCCGGTATGGTCCCGCGCGCAGGAGGCTATGTTCACGGTTCTGGACGAGGCGACCATCAACGATCTGGCTGGTCACCCAAGGTCTGAACCCGATTCCGGAGATGTGGAGCCGCTCGTCGTTGTGTCCTGATGCCAGTGCTGAGATGTGAGCGGCGGAACCGGCCGGATTTGCAATTCGCTGCGCAATCGTGTTCCAATCGAGACTGTTGAAACAGGGGTGCTCCGCGGTTGGCGCGGTGCTGAGAAGATACCCTCGAACCCGATCCGGATAATGCCGGCGTGGGGAGATTTCCAGACCCTCTTCTAAAATCAGGCGGCATCGGCAAGGTTGGTGTTCCTGTTCCTTTGTTTCAGCAGAAGGAGATAGGGCCACTATGCCTTTTTCATCATGCCGAACACAATCGCTCCTCTTGCTGAAGACAATTACACTTCGCATCGTTTATCTCCCGCTTTCCGCAACGGTTCTGGCATTTTGGCTGTCCGCCAGCGCGGCGGCGCAGCAGCCCGAGCCGTTGGCTCAGAAACAGAAGCCCGCACCGGTTACGACTACGGTTGTGGTTCACGGCGAGGCCAATGCCGACTATCTGCCCGAGAGTGTGAACGTGGGCGGACTGGATGAGCAGCCTCTCAAAAATGCGCCCCTCTCTGCCAGTGTGATCACACGCGACCTGATGAACAACCAGGTATCGCGCCTGCTCTCCGACGTGGTGAAGAACGATGCGTCGGTGGGCGACGACTACGTGCCAGTGGGCTACTACGGCTGGTTTTCGATCCGCGGCTATGCGATCGATCTGGCCACGGGGCTCAAGGTAGACGACCTGACGATCGCCGGCGAACAGGACGTTCCGCTCGAAAACAAGGAGCGCGTCGAGGTGCTGAACGGCCTGGCAGGCGTCGAAAGCGGAGTCAGCTCAAGCGGCGGACTGATCAACTACGTGACCAAGCCGGTGGCGCTGATCCGGGCATTTGATATGTCCACGGACCAGTTCGGCACCGCGTATGGAGCCACGGACCTGGGCCGCTACTTTGGCAAGAGCAAGCAGGTGGGCGCACGGCTGAATCTTGCCGGCGAACGCATCGCGACGTACATGCAGGGTACGGACGGCTGGCGCTCGATGGGCGCATCGGAGGCCGAGTGGAAGATATCGGCGAAGGCCTTGTTGAAGGGAAACTTTGAGTACCAGCACAAGACCGAGGCCGACGGCAGCGGATATCAACTGCTGGGCGGCACGGCGCTGCCTGACATCAACCGTGTGTATCGTTCGACGATGCTGGGCCAGCAGTCGTGGATGCCGCCCGATACCTACGATGCCTTCAACACCGGCGCGCGGCTGAACCTTACTCTCTCGCCAAAGTGGACGGCGTTTGTGCAGGCGGGGCTGAGCCACTCGCTGATTCAGGACAACGTGATCTTTGCCTACGGGCCGGCGCTCGATCCGGTGACTTACGCGACGAACTGCGCGGGAGCGCCAGACGCGCCGTACAACTTCTTCTGCCCCGACGGCAGCTACGGCATCTACGACTATCGCAATCCGAACGAACTGCGGACGGACGCGGAGGCTGTGGCGATGGCCATGGGCGAGATCAGGACCGGCAAGGTTACGCACCACGTTACCGCCGGCGGAGAACTGTTCCGGCGCGTGGTAAAGATGCCGGGATTTTTCTCGGCGCAATCGCCATCGACGGCAACGATCGCCAACGGGGCGGTCTACGACTACGTAGGTGCGGAGAACATCTATCAGAAGAATGTTGTGGTCGCGTTCAACACTCCGGCCTCTCTCGAATACCCGATGCAGCAGGCCGGTCCGCAGCGTCTGTGGCTGAACACCCATGAGCGCTCCTTTTTGATGCAGGATCGCGCGCAGATTTCGGGAAACATTCAGCTGATTGCTGCGCTGCGCTACGACTCTCTGCGCGACAACAACTACTCGGCGTATGCGACCGACCCCGCAGCCGCGCCGGAGTTGACGCACAAGCCGATATGGCTGCCGCAGTTTGCGGCAACGTTCAATCCGGTAAAGAGTTTGATGCTCTATGCGAACTACGGCGTGCTGCTCTCGCTTGGACCGCAGGCGCCATGGTGGGTGGATAACGGCAGCGAGTATCTTGCGCCCTTTCACACGCGGCAGTTTGAGGCAGGCGCAAAGTTTCAGCAGTCGGAGGCGTTGCTCGTAAGCGGAAATTACTTCCGTATGAGAGCGCCGAACTTCTACCCGCGAACTGTTGCCGGGCCGGATAACTTTTGCCCTGCGGCTGCCGCGGGTGACGTGTGCTTTGAACAGAAAGGCCGGGAGACGCACGACGGTGTTGAGCTGAACGCCAACGGCCGCGCGGCAAGCTGGCTTCGGCTGTCGGCTTCGGCGGCGGCGATCCGCGCGCAAGCCGCGGGAACAGGCACGCCCGCCTACGACGGTCGGCAGGTGATCAATGTGCCGCGCTTCCGCTCCACGGTCTTTGCCGATCTTCGGATGCCACACTGGAAGGGCCTGTATTTGATGCCCGGCTGGAGCTACACCGCGAGCAAAGAGGCCACGCGCGATAATTCGATCAGCGTGCCGGCAGTCAATCTGTTCAATCTCGGGCTGCGCTACACGCCCGGTGGAGAGCTGGGGCACATGACCTTCCGCCTCTATGCGTCGAATGTCGGGAACAAGAAGTACTGGTCTGACACGGGGGCCAATGGCGGCGACTCGTATCTCTGGCTTGGTGCGCCGGCGTGGGTAAGGGCCTCGGTGCATTACACGTTCTGAGGGACCAGGCACTACTAACCGCTATCGGATGAGAGCAGGCAGCAGAATCATGAGCGAAGAGGTCAAAGCGCACGGACTCGACGGCAAGCTTGTCTCGCCAGACTGGCCTCCGCTCACGCTGGATGAGATGCGCCCGCTGCTTGAGGAATACTGGCAGCTTGGCGCGCCGCTCGGGATTAGCTTTCACAGCCCACGGCCTCTGTCGGCGGCGGCGGTAGTCGATACAACTTGCGGCCCGGTGTTCGTCAAACGCCATGCGCGCACGGTGCGCGACCGGGCCGGACTGATGGAGGAGCACGCGTTCCTGGCGCATTTGTATATTGCGGGTGCGCCGGTTGCCGGCGTGCTGCGCAACTCCCACGGAGAGTCAGCGATCGAGATAGGCGAGTGGACGTACGAGGTTCACGATCACGGACAAGGCGCCGACCTTTATGCCGATGCGATCTCGTGGACGCCGTACTTCTGCGTCGATCATGCGCGCGAGGCAGGCAGCACACTGGCGCGATTGCACAATGCGGCGGAAAAGTTCGATGCGCCGGAGCGTAAGCCGAGGCCGCTTGTCGCAAGTTTCAACATCTTCGCGGCCAGCGATTCGGCGGAGGCGTTGAACGCGTATCTCGACTCCCGGCCCGCGCTGAAGAACCACTCTGGTGTGCGGTCCGCGGCGCAACAGGCGCTTGAGCTGCTCGCACCGTTTCACGCGGAGTTGCTTCCGCTGCTGCCGCATCTCAAGCCGCTGTGGACGCATAACGACCTGCACGGCTCGAATCTTCTCTGGGACGGAATAGGAGAAGAGGCAAGCGCCTCGGCGATCATTGACTTCGGACTTGCCGATCGCACTAATGCCGTGCACGATCTGGCTCATGCCATCGAGCGCAGCATGGTGGAGTGGCTCACACTGGTGGAGCAGCCCGGCAAGCCAGACGATGTGCGCGTCCACTTCGATCACATTGAGGCGATGCTGGACGGCTACGAGTCGGTTCGCAGACTGTGCCGCGAGGAAGCTGCTGCACTGGCGCCTATGACCGCGCTCTGCCACGCGGAGTTTGCATTGACTGAGGCGGATTACTATCTTGCCTCGCTCGGCTCGGAGGAGAGCGCAAGGGTGTGCTACGAAGGGTATCTTGTGGGACACGCGCGGTGGTTCTCGTCAAAGCAGGGCGCGCGGCTGGTCGATGCGCTGCGCCGGTGGCCTGATACGCGCAAGGTGACTCCATGACCTTTGTACTCGCGTATGTTACTTCGCACGGGCTGGAGTTAGCAGGCCTGATCGCGACCGTGCTCGGCATCTGGCTGGCAACGCGGAGGCTGCTCATCTGCTGGCCGGTGACGCTTGCGGCAGACATTCTCTACCTGATTGTTTTCTATCGGGCGCGGTTGTACTCCGACAGTATTCTGCAACTGTTCTTTGTCGCATTTACTATCTATGGATTCTGGCACTGGTGGCGTGGAATCGTAACTGAAGGCGATGTGCGCATTGAGAGATTGAGTCCGCGCGGCTGTTTCAAGGGCTTAGCCGCCGGGGCGGTGGGAGCGGTTCTGCTGGGCGCCTTGATGGTGCGCATCGGAGCCGCCCTGCCGCATTTGGATGCCGCGCTGGCCAGCTATTCACTGCTCGGAAGCTGGTGGGGCGCGCGCAAGTACATCGCGAGTTGGTGGCTGTGGATCGTGGTGGACCTGATATATATCGGCGAGTACGTCTATAAAGATTTATGGCTGACCGCGCTGCTCTATGCGGGACTAGTTGTCTTAGCGGTGCTGGGCCTGCGCGACTGGAGCCGCGCGGCGCGCGCTCAGGCCGCAGCCTGAGCGCTACATTACGACTAGGTCTTTGACCGTTTGATTTTGCACCATTTATCGGTGCCTCACCCTCGGCGCGCTTTTGTTTTTGCGCCTAGGGTGGGAGGCGCGAATTTATGCGGTCAAAGCTCTACACCGCAAGCAGATTTGTATAGACAGCCATTCCCGCAACGCAATCGACGTTGAGGGCGTGGAGCTGATCGATCTCTTCCTGGCTCTTGATTCCGCCGGCGACGATGAGCTGACGATCGGTAAGTTTGCGCAGGCGCGCGGCGACGTCGATCGGGAAGCCCTGCATCATGCCTTCGCCATCGACGTGCGTGTAGAGGAATGCGCCCGAGTAGGGGTTGAGCTCGGGGATAGCGTCGTCGGGCGTGAGGTCAACTTCTGCCTTCCAGCCTTTGACGGCGATGCGTCCGTTCTTGGTGTCGATGCCGGCAACTACTTTGTCAGCGCCGATGGCTGCGGCAAGCGTTGAAGCAAACTCTGTGTTGACTTTGCCCTTGGCTGTGAAGAGAGCCGAGCCGATGATGACGCGATGAGCGCCAGAGGCGAGAACTTGCTGGGCGCGCTCGACGGAATGAATGCCGCCGCCGACCTGCACGGGGAGGCGCTTCGAGATCTGTTCGACGAGAGAAGTGTTGTCGCCCTGGCGCATGGCGGCGTCGAGGTCGATGAGCTGGACCATGGGATACTTCGAGAACTTCTCGATCCAGAAATCGAAATCATCAAAAGCGAGTTTTAGTTTCTGGCCTTGCACAAGCTGGACGATACGTCCGCCCAATAAATCGATCGAAGGAATCAGCATGGAAGCCTCACAGGAACGCCGGATTTGGCTAGCTCTTCTTTGAGAGAACGCGATGTGGATACGCCGAAGTGGAAGATGCTTGCGGCGAGAGCTGCGTGGGCCTTGCCGCGACCGAAGACATCGGCGAAGTGCGCGACGGTGCCTGCGCCGCCGGAGGCGATGACGGGTATGCCGACGGCTTCGCTGACTGCTGCTGTGAGCTCGCAGTCGAAGCCGGCGCGGGTACCGTCTGAGTCCATTGACGTGAGCAGTATCTCGCCTGCACCGCGATCTTCGGCCTCGCGTGCCCACTCAACAACTGTTCGACCGATGGGGCGGCGGCCTCCCTGTACGTAGACCTGCGCGTCGCGGACGGGGTCGGCGGCGTTGGGGTCGCGGCGGGCGTCGATGGCGACGACAACCGCCTGCGAGCCGAAGCTTGCGCCGATTGCGCCGATGAGAGAGGGGTCGGCGAGTGCGGCGGAGTTGATGGAGACCTTGTCTGCTCCTGCCTCGAAGACCTGCTCTGCATCGCGCGCGGAGCGGATGCCGCCGCCGACGCAGAAGGGAACGAAGAGCGCCTTGGCGGTGCGGCTAACGGTGTCGAGCAGCGTGGCGCGGCCTTCGTGGGTGGCGGTGATGTCGAGCAGCACGATCTCGTCGGCGCCTTCGCGGGCGTGGCGAGCGGCCTGCGTGGCCGGATCGCCGGCGTCGATGAGATCGACGAATTGAACGCCTTTGACGACACGGCCGGCGTGCACGTCAAGACAGGCGATGATGCGTTTGGTCAGCATTCTTCTATTGCTCTTTCCAGTTGAGAAAGTTGGTGAGAATCTTCAAGCCGGTTTCGCCGGATTTCTCCGGGTGGAACTGTACGCCCATGACATTGCCGCGCTCGATGGCGGCGGCGAAGGGTTCGATGTAGTGCGTGATGGCGGCGGTGTCCGCAGTGACTGGGCCGTGGAAGGAGTGAGTGAAGTAAACGAACTCGCCGGCGTGGATGTTGGCGAGGAGGCGCGAGTGGGGCTGCACTTCGAGCGAGTTCCATCCGACGTGTGGGACTTTTTCAAAGCCGTCAGGGAAGCGTGTGCAGGACTCGGGAAAAGCACCGAGGCCGGGCTGGTCGGGGGCTTCCGACGAACCCGCATAGAGCCACTGCATGCCGACGCAGATGCCGAGGAAGGGGATGCCGCGGGCGATGGCGGCCTTGATGGCTGCGGTCAGGCCCGTGTTATCGAGTCGCTCGGTTGCGGCGAAGTGGCCGACGCCGGGAAGCACAATGCGCTCGGCAGATTCAACGAGCGAGAGATCGCCGTCGGAGACGATAGGCTCCGCGCCGAGGTGGCGCAAGGTCTTGATCACCGAGGTGAGGTTGCCGGCTTTGTAGTCGATGACCGTAACGCGCATTAGAGCAATCCCTTGGTTGAAGGCAGCATCTTGCCGAGTTGTTTATCGCGAGAGCAGGCTACACGCATGGCCCGTGCGAAGGCTTTGAAGATGGCTTCGATCTTGTGGTGGTTGGAGCGGCCGTACATGGTTTTGACGTGGACGTTGGCGCGCGCGCCACGGGCGAAGCCTTCAAAGAAGTCGGTTACGAGTTCAGATTGGAGGTCTCCGACGAGGCGGGTGCGCACCTTTGCGTCGACGGCGAAGGCGGCGCGGCCGCTGAGATCGATGGCGGCGATGGCGAGGGTCTCATCCATGGGCATGACAAAGTAACCCGCGCGAAGAATGCCGCGCTTGTCGCCGAGGGCGGTGTTGAATGCCTCGCCCAAGGCAATGCCGACGTCTTCGACGGTGTGGTGCTGATCGACATCGAGATCGCCGGTGCACTTGAGTTCGAGATCGAATGCGCCGTGGCGGGTGAAGAGTTCAAGCATGTGGTCGAAGAAGCGGATGCCTGTAGAGATTATGTACCTGCCGCCTCCTTCGATGGTGAGGCGGATCGCGATTTGGGTCTCGGTTGTGTTGCGCTCGAAGGCGGCCGTGCGGGCTTTGCTATTGATGCGCGCCGGAGATGTTGTATTCGCTGGCATGGTTTCAATCCTGTGCTGGTTCGATATTTGCTAGTTCCGATTCCCTCAGGGGCTAAAGCCCTGTATTAAGTAGTGGCCAGAACGTACGGGCTAAAGCCCGCACCCTTCATTCCATCGCCTTCAGGGATGTTCCTGCCGTAGTGCGGCCATGGTGTTGTTGAGGGCTATGATTGCCGACTTCATCTGGACGCGGGTGCCGATGGTGATGCGGACGCGGCCATCGCAGCCGGGGTCGGCGGAGCGGTCGCGGACGAGGACGCCGGCCTCACGCATGAGGTGGACGAACTCCTTGTGCTGTGCGCCGATATCGACGAGGACGAAGTTGGCGCTGCTGGGCCAGCGGCGGACGTTGAGCGCGTCGAGCGCGGCTTCGAACTCCGTGCGGGCGGCGAGTATGTCGTCGATGTACCAGCGCAGGTAAGTTTCGTCATCGATGGCGGCGGGCAGGCAAGCGAGCGCGACCGAGTTGACGCTGTAGGGCGAGAGAACACGGCGCATCCACTTCATGAGTTCGACTGGCGCGGCGAGCAGACCGATGCGCAGGCCGGCGAGTCCGTAGGCTTTAGAGAACGTACGGGCGACGATGAGGTTGGGAATTACGCCGACGAGGTCGATCACCGTTTCGCCGTGGAAGTGGTAGTAGGCCTCGTCAACGAGGACGATGGCCTGCGGAGCGCGCAGAGCGATGGCGGTGAGCAGCTCGCGTGTGGTGGCCTTGCCCGAAGGGCTGTTGGGGTTGGCTATTGCGATCACTTTGGTTCGCGGAGTGATGGCGGCCATGAGCTTTTCAAATGGGAAATCGAGGCTATCGTCCGCTTGCACCGCGATGGCCTGCGCGTCGGTAGAAGATGCGTAGACCTCGTACATGGTGTATGTCGGCACGGGGAGAAGCAGTTCGTCGCCTGCGTCGAGGAAGGTCTCGAAGAGGACGTGAATGGCTTCGTCTACTCCGTTGGTGAGCGCTAGCTGCTCTGGCTGGAGCTTGAGGTATGCGGCGACCTTTGCTTCAACAGGCGCGCGCTCTGGATAGCGAGTGAGCGAGCCGGCGGAGATAGCCCCAAGCACCTCGCGCACGCGCGGCGAGCAGGCCAGAGTGTTCTCGTTGAAGTCGAGGCGGAGCGAGTCGCGGCAACCGAGCGGAGGGTGATACTCCATCATGGCGCTGACGCGCTTGCGGGGCGACGGGAATTTGACTTTAAGGGCTTCAGCCACGGGGCCTCCCTGATTGGATTCTTGCGCGAATGGCTGCGGAGTGACCGGTGAGCCCTTCGGCGTCTGCAAGCAGCGCTGCTTTGGGGCCGAGTGTGCGGAGGGCTTGCGCGTCGTACTCCTGCACGGTGATGAGCTTGATGAAGTCGTTGACACTGAGGCCGCCGCGCACGCGGGCCATGCCGCCGGTGGGCAGCGTGTGGTTGGGCCCGGAGATGTAGTCGCCCATGGGCTGTGGCGACCAGGGGCCGACGAAGACCGAGCCGGCGCTCGAGACCCAATCGAGGTCAGCGGCAGCATCGACGGTGAGGTGCTCTGGCGCGATGCGGTTGGTGAGATCGCGGGCTTCGGCTAAGTTGGCGGCGACGATGGCGAGGCCGTACTTCATGAGCGAATGGCACGCTACGGGATTCGACTTCGATTGAAGTTTTGCTTCAGCGATGACGGCCCGGGCCAGATCGATGCTCGTGGTGATGAAGATGGACATCGCTTCGGGGTCGTGCTCGGCCTGGGCTACGAGATCGGCGGCGATTGCTGCGGCGTTGCCGGTCTCACTGGTGACGACTGCTTCCGTGGGGCCGGCGAGCATGTCGATGGCGCAGTCGAATGCGACCATGCGCTTGGCGGCAGTGACGAAGAGGTTGCCGGGGCCTACGATTTTTTGGACGCGCTGGATGGATTGCGTGCCATAGGCAAGGGCGGCGACAGCGTGCGCTCCGCCGAGGCGATAGAACTCGGGGATGCCGAGCAGGTGCGCGGCTGCGAGCGTCTCAGGCGCGGGCTTGGGCGAGACGACTACGATGCGCGGCACTCCGGCGGCCTGCGCGGGGATTGCCGTCATGAGCAGCGTGGAGGGCAGCGGGTGACGGCCGCTGGGAACGTAACAGCCTACTGCGTCGAGGGGGCGGACGAGCTGGCCGGTGGTGAGGCCGGGGACGGGCTGGGCGCTCCACGATTTTGGAAGCTGACGCTTGGCGAAGGCGCGGATCTGCTTTGCCGCGACTGTGAGCGCATCGCGCATGGCGGGCGGGATCGAGTTCCATGCGGCGGCCATCTCAGCGGGCGAGATACGGATTGCATCGGGCGAGGAGAGGCCGTCGAATTGTGCGGCGTAGGCGAGCAAGGCGCGGTCGCCGCGCTTGCGCACGTCGGTGACGATCTTGCGGACGGTGGGCAGCACGGCGTCGAGGGCAGCAGTGCCGCGGCCCTCGAGTTGGCCGATGATTTGCGCGGTTTGTTCGGCGTTGCGGCCGGTGGTGCGAAGGAGTTTCATAAGTAGTGGTCAGTGATCAGTTGTCAGTGGTCAGGCCGTGGCTGGTTGAGGTTTGTGCTTTCCCGGGTCTCAGAATCGAGACCCGGGGCATCCATTTCATTGGGAAAACTACAGTACGACTTTGTTGAGCGGGTACTCTACTATGCCGGTTGCGCCAGCGGCTTTGAGGCGCGGGATGACGTCGCGGGCTACGCGCTCTTCCATGATGGTGTTGACGGCAACCCACTCGGAGTTCGAGAGATGGGAGACGGTGGGCGAGTTGAGCGCGGGCAGCTCCTTGAGCACGGCGCCGAGGTTCTTCTGCTCGACGTTGAGCATGAGGCCGACCAGCGACTGCGCGTCGATTGCGCCGCGGAGCATAGTGGCGATCTGGTCGATCTTCTGTTTCTTCCAGGGATCGGCGATGGCGTTCTTCGATGCGATGAGATGGGTCTCGCTCTCCATCACCGTGTCGATGATGCGCAGGTGATTGGCCTTGAGCGAAGAGCCGGTCTCAGTGACTTCAACGATGGCGTCGGCGAGCATGGGCGGCTTGACTTCGGTTGCGCCCCAGCTGAACTCGACCTTGACGTTGACGCCTTTCGCGGCGAAGTAGCGCTTGCTGACTTCGACCAGCTCGGTGGCGATGATCTTGCCTTCGAGGTCTTCGGCCTTCTGGAAGCTGCTGGCTTCGGGAACCGCGAGCACCCAGCGCACCTTGCGGCGGCTGGTCTTGGCGTAGGTGAGCGTGGTGACGCTGGCAACATCGAGTCCGCTCTCGACGACCCAGTCGATGCCGGTGAGGCCGGCGTCGAGGACGCCGTGATCGACGTAGCGGGCCATCTCCTGGGCGCGGATCAACATGCACTCGATCTCAGTGTCGTCGACGGAGGGAAAGTAGGAGCGTCCGTCGGCGTAGATGTTCCAGCCTGCGCGTTTGAAGAGGGCGATGGTTGCGTCCTGCAAGCTGCCCTTGGGAATTCCGAGACGAAGTTTATTTGCCATTGGCGGCCTCCACTGGGATTGTGCGGGTGAAGCAGCTTACGGTGCCTTCGTGGCAGACGAGGCCGTCGCCCTCGACTTCAACTTTGAACAACAGCGTGTCGTTGTCGCAGTCGGTGGAGGCGGAGACGATCTTGAGGCGGTTGCCGCTGGTCTCGCCCTTCATCCAGAGCTTTTGCCGAGTGCGGCTCCAGAAGGTGACGAAGCCGGACTCGAGGGTTTTCTGGTAGCTGGTGGGGTTGAGGAAGCCGAGCATGAGCACCTCACCGGTGCGGGCGTCCTGTACGATTCCGGGCACCAGCCCGTCCATCTTTTCAAAGTCGATCTGCTGTTCCACGGTTCCATTCCTTGGTTGAGATTGGTGGCAATAAAAAACCCGCTGGCTGGGATGCCGGCGGGCCTGGTGTTTCCTGATCTCTCTGGCCGATTACTTCAGGCCATAGCAGTCCGCCGGCATGGGGGTCCCATGATGATGGTGGTGACCGAGATGGCGGAGCGTCTGCATCTATATTTAAGCTACGAGAGCATGCGCGGCGCTGTCAAATGGATTTTTGCGTCTCCTCGCCTGGTTGCGGCGGCGCATCGGAATGATGCAGAATTTCGATCGCGCGGTGGTACAGGCGATTGCGGAGTTCGAAGCGGTCTGCTGCGGAAGTGACGTAGCGAAGTTGGAGATCGATTCCGTCACCGGAGGGACGAAGGTTCACGACCGGCGCAGCGCTGTAGCGTTCGGGATTGTCGCTGCGCGCCGATTGCTGCCACTCTTCCTCGGCGCAGCGGACACCTTCAAGGGTTTCGTCCGTGGCCAGGGTTTCGATCTGTCGCGCCAGGGCGTGGATGTCGACCGCGGCCGGAACGCTCAGCACAATCTCGTCCCACATCCACTGTCCGGCGCTGGAGAAGTTGAAGAACTGCCCGCGGATCGCATACCCGTTCATGAGCGTGATGCGGCGTCCGGTGAAGTGGCCCGGATTGGCAAGATGGCCGGTTTCGAGCAGAGTCGTTGTCATCAGTGTGAATTCGACAACTTTGCCGCTGACGCTGTTGATCTCAACCCAGTCGCCGACATGGATGCCGTTTTTGCCCATCAGCGCGAACCAGCCGAGGAAAGCAAGAATGTAGTCCTGCAACGCAATGGTGAGAGCCGCGGTTGCCAGGCCAAGAATGGTAGGAGTCTGGGACGGCACGCCGAAGATGACCAGCAGAATCACCACGAAACCCACTGCCTGAACGCCCACATCGAGGACGCTGCGCAACGTGTTCATCTGCCAGCGATTGAACGAAGGCCGGGCCATCAGGCGCCTCACGAACAAGTCTGAGAGCAGCATGGCGGCCAGGATGAGAAGAATAACAAGCAGCGAGCTGAGGATGAGATGGAGTGCGATGCGATGCTGCCGCTTCAACTGCGCAGACCAGTTGGCGTAAACACTCGCGAGTTGCTGCTCGGTCTGAATGCGGTCGTCGTCGATGCTCAAGATCTCGCGCTCGGTGCTGCGATCTGTCAGGTTGGCGAGTTGGGTGGATTGGCCGGGAGCCGCGGCGGCGTTGGCCTTGGCCTGTAGTGCGTTGCGCTGCGCGGTGATGGCATTCGCATCGTCCAGCCCCTGCGAGCGCGCCTGCTCGATCAGATCTTCGCGCTGGATCTGGTTGAGCCATGCCTGAATTCGCGAGGCAAGAGTACGATTCTGGGCGACCGAGATCACGGCGATCTGCCCGCTTGAGACCTGAGTGTCGTAGGCGAGCATCGATTGCTCATGCGCGGCGAGCTCGTCATGAATGCGAAGACTATCGTTGCCGGATGCGCGGTCCAGATTGCGCTGGGCATCGGCAAGCTCGTCGGTATCGAGGCCGAGCTGCGCCTTGGCCACCTGGAGCTCGTCGCTCTCGTCAGAATCCACGCCGGCCTTGGAGGGAGGGTTCATGGCGCTCAGTTTGTCCACCAGAGCCTGGTCCCTGCGGCGGAGTTGCTCCAGCGTGACGATCTTCTGTTGGAGCGCATGCGCATCGCCGGCAAGGGTGCGGTTTCGGGCATCGAGGCCTGCCTGGCGCAGTGCGGCGGCAAAGGCCTGATCGACCAGATGATCGGCCAGATGCTCGGCCTCGCGGGCAATCTCGTACTCTTCCGTGCTCTTGGCGAGCGGCACCAGATCCAGCACGGTTTTCCAGGGGCTTAGATCGACGAGCTGCGATTCGGCGTGGGAACCCGACACGTTGCTGTTGAAAGAGGAGTGACGACCCAATGTGGCGCGCGTGGTCCAAAACAGGACGAAGCACAGCACCAGCAGCGCGAGCAGCACAACGAGCGTTACTAGCCTGGCAGAGCCGAGTAAGCGGGCGGCAGGGGGAGTGTGGGGCGGAGGAGCGGCTGGTGAATCGGCCATGGTCTATTGTTACAGGTTGGAAGAGAACTTGCCGAACTGGCGGACGGGCGCAGAGAATGATGCTGTGCGGATCGAAACGAGATGGACGGCGGTTGCGATACTGACACTCTGCGTTGGGCTCATGGGCCATGCGCAGTATCAGGATCGCGATCGCTCCGGCGTGCCGCCCACTTCGGCCAAAGCCCCTGCCCCCGAGGCGCGCATCGACATCAACCACTCGAGCGTTGAGGAGCTGATGAAAGTTTCGGGGCTAACGCGGCCTTGGGCAGAGCGGATTGTGCGCTACCGGCCCTACCGCAGCAAGCAGGAACTGCTCGACAAGGGCATTGTGACGCCGGAGGTCTATGAGCGGATCAAGGATTTTGTGATTGCGCGGCGGAAGTAGAGTACCGTGTTCTGTGGTTGATTCAGAGTCGGTTTTTCCCAAGCACAAATAAAAAAGGCACGGCTGAGAGCCGTGCCTTTTTTAGGATGGAACCAATCTATGCTTCGGTGTGAGTTTCTTCCGGGTCCGCGCCGATGTTGGCTACGCCGCGCTTGAGCACTTTGCTGACAATCACGTAGAGCACGGGGATGAAGATCAGGTTCAGGATGGTTGAGAGCAACATGCCGCCGACGATGGTGGTACCGACGGAGCGCCTTCCCAACGAGCCGGAGCCGGTGGCGAAGACCAGTGGGAGCACGCCGAGGATGAAGGCGAACGAAGTCATCAGGATCGGACGCAGTCGCAGCTCGGCGGCTTCGATGGCTGCATCGGCGATGGAGCGGCCCTTGCGGCGGAGCTGCTCGGCGAATTCGACGATCAGAATGGCGTTTTTGGCCGAGAGGCCGATGAGCATGACCAGGCCGATCTGGCAGTAGACGTCGTTTGCAAAGCCGCGGAACATGACGAGGCCGAGCGCGCCCAGCACCGCCATGGGAACGGCGAGCAGGATGATGAAGGGCAGCGCGAAGCTCTCGTACTGTGCCGAGAGGGTGAGATAGACGACCAGCAGTCCGAGGCCGAAGATGATGAGGGCCTTGCCGGCGGACTCGATTTCGTCGAGGGTGATGCCGGTCCACTGGCTGGTCATGCCGGGGAGCATCTGCTGTTTGGCCAGCTCTTCCATGGCGGCGAGTCCCTGTCCGGAGCTGTAACCCTTGGCCGGCGAGCCGTCTATCTCGACCGAGCGGAAGAGGTTGTAGTGGTTGATGACCGGCGCGCTGGCGCTCTCTTTTACCACGATCAGGTTGTCGAGAGGGACCATCTTTCCGGTATCGGAGCGCACGTAGAAGTTGTGCAGGTCGTCGGCGGTCATGCGATAGGCCTGGTCGGCCTGCACGTAGACGCGGTAGGTGCGGTTGTTGTAGTTGAAGTCGTTGACGTACTGCGAACCCATGAAGACGCCGAGGGTGCTGGCGATCTGGGTGATGGAGACGCCCATCGACTTGGCCTTTTCACGATCGATGACAACCAGTTCCTGTGGGTTGTTGGCCGAAAAGGTGGTCATGAGGCCGGTGAGACTCTTGCTGCCTCGGCTGGCGTTGACGATGCGGTGGGCCACGTTGTCGAGATCGGTGAGCGTGTTTGCGCCCTGGTCCTGGAGGACGAACTGGAAGCCGCCGTAGGTGCCCACGCCCTGCACGGCAGGAGGCTGGAAGGCTGCAACGAGGCCGCCGCCTGGCATGAACATGAGGCGCTGGAGTTTGGGCGAGATATCGGCGAGGACATCGGGGGTTCCATGGCCCTTGGCTTCGGACCGTTCGTGGGGGCGCAGGCCGATGAACATCATGCCGGAGTTCGCGGCGGCTCCGTTGAAGTTGAATCCGGTGACGGAGAACAGGCCGCCCACGTCGGGGTTCTTGGCGATGATGGCGGCGGCCTTTTCACCGAGGGCGGTTGTGTAGGAGAGCGACGATCCCGGCGGGGCCTGGACGAGGACCATGAAGTAGCCCTGGTCCTCCTGGGGAAGGAAGCCGGTGGGCACGGTGCGGTATATCCAGACAGTGGCTCCGAGGCCGACAAAGAAGAGCAGCAGCAGCGCGTAGCGAATCTTGAGCGCGACGTGGATGACGCTGGCGTAGGTGCTTGCCATCCACTCGATGAAGCGGTCCGCGCCGTGGATGAATGCGGCGAAGATGCGCGAGACGAATCCGATGTGGAGCCAGTCGAGCTGGCGGGGCCGCTGTTCTTCGCCGCGCAGGAACATGGCGGAGAGGGCCGGCGAGAGGGTGAGTGCGTTGAAGGCCGAGATGGCGATGGAGAACGCGATGGTGAGCGAGAACTGGCGGTAGAGGATGCCGGTGGTGCCGGGGAAGAAGGAGACCGGCACGAAGACGGCGATGAGCACGAGCGAGGTGGCGATGACGGCGCTGGTGACCTCGCCCATGGCGCGCGAGGTGGCCAGGTGCGGGTCGGAGTGCTCCATGTGGATGTGGCGCTGCACGTTCTCAATGACGACGATGGCGTCGTCGACCACCAGGCCGGTGGCCAGGGTGATGCCGAAGAGGGTGAGCGAGTTGATCGAGAAACCGAACAACTTGATGAACATGAAGGTGCCGATGAGCGAGACCGGGATGGTGACGGCGGGGATGATGGTGGCTCGCCAGTCGAGTAGGAAAAGGAAGATGACGGTGATGACGATGACGATGGCTTCAGCCAGCGTGATGAGCACTTCCTGAATGGACTGCCGGACGGCTGTTGTGGAGTCGAAGGCGATGGCGTACTCGAGGCCGGGCGGGAAGTTCTTGGAAAGCTGTTTGAGGGCGGCGAGCGCGTTGGTTTCGACCTCGAGGGCGTTGGCGTTGGACAACTGCTGCACGCCGATGCCGGAGGCCTCATTGCCGAGAAACTCGAGTTTCATGCCGTAGGTTTCCGCGCCCACTTCGGCGCGGCCCACGTCGCTCAGTTGCACCAGGCCGCCGGGCGAACTCTTGATGATGAGCCGGTTGAACTCCTCGGGGCTGGTGAGGCGTCCGCCAACGCGCACGGGGATCTGAAAGGCCTGCTTGGGATCGGCGGGAGGCTGGCCGAGCTGGCCAGCCGGGATCTCAATGTTCTGCTCCTGGAGCGCGCTGACCACGTCGGAGGCGGTGAGGCTGCGGGCCGCCAGCTTAACGGGATCGAGCCAGATGCGCATGGCGTACTTGCGCTCGCCGAAGATCATTACGTCTGCCACGCCGGGAACGCGCTTGAGGGCGTCCTTGACGTAGACGTCGAGGTAGTTGGAGATGTACTCGGAGGAGTAGCGGTTGTCGCGGGTGAAGAAACCCGCACCGAAGATGAAGCTGCCACTGGTCTTGTTGACGCTGATGCCGTTCGAGTTGACGGCACCGGGCAGGCGGCCCTGCACCTGGGCCACGCGGTTCTGCACGTCGATGGCGGCCACATTGAGGTCGTATCCAGAGGTGAAGGTGGCGGTCACGGAGCTGGTGCCGGCGTTGGTGCTGGTGGAGGTGATGTAGCGCAGACCCTCGACGCCATTGATGGCGCCCTCGAGGGGAATGGTGACGGCCTTCTCGACGGTCTCAGCGTCCGCGCCGATGTAGGCGGTGCTGACGCTCACTACGGGCGGTGCCAGCGTGGGATACATGGCGATGGGCAGGTTCGGAATACAGACCGCGCCGGCGAGAATGATGAGCAGCGCGCAGACGGTGGCGAAGACAGGCCTGCGAATAAAGAAATCGACGAACACGGCAAACTCCCTTGTTCCTTGTGGCGCGGGGCGCGCGGCCGATGGGCCGTGCAGGGCTATCGAGCTGCTAGCCGCCCATCGGAATCACTGGCATGTTGTTTACCAGGAACTGCGTGGCGGAGACGATGACTTTGTCTCCGGCGTTGAGTCCCGAGCGAATCGAGTACATGTTGCCCACCGTATCGCCCAGGGTCACTGGAACCTGCTGGGCGAGGGTCATGGGGCCCTGCTTGCGGGCGACGAAGACAAAGGCCTGGCCGCCCTGGCGGATAACCGCAAGCACGGGAACCACAGGCATGGGCTTGATGGCCCACACAACCTTCGCCTTGACCAACTGGGCGTTGCGCAGCACATCGGGCGCGGAGCGCACGGGAGCCTTGACCAGCACGCCCTGGAGCGAGCTGTCGACCTGCGGAGAGATGAAGTAGATTTTGGACTGCTCGATCAGCTTGCCTTCGTTGTCGGCAAGGTCGATGCCCAGACCCATGCGGATATCGGCGGAACGCTCGGCGGGGATGTAGATGTATGCTTCGAGGTCGCTGCCGCTGTCGAGCGTGGTGAGCGCCGTGGATTGAGTGACGTAGTCGCCCTGATGCACCGGAATGTCGCCGATGACGCCGTCCGAGGACGCGCGTACTGTGTAGTAGTCGAGCAACTGCTGCGACGCCTTGAGCGTATCGCCGGAGGCCTCGTAGTCGGCCTTGGAGTTCTGGTAGGCCTGCTCCTCCTGCTGCATGACGTCGCGGCTGGTGATGCCGGCGGCGAACAGCTTCTTCTGGCGGTCGAACTGGAGGGAGTGATAGTCGAAGAGGGCCTTCTTCTGGCGCTCGGTCGCGGTCTGCGACGCCACGGTGGCCTGCTGCTGGCGGCGGTCGATCTCCATCAGCGGCTGGCCGGCCTTCACGCGGTCACCGGAGTGGATCAGAATGGCGGTCAGCGTTCCGCTCACCTGCGGCTGAATCGTGGACGAGCGCCGGGACTTAATGGTCGCGACGTACTCGCTTGTGTCGGGGACCGGAGCCGTGGCCACAGCCGCCGTCTGCACAGGCATGCCCTGCATTCCGCCGCCTTGCGCCGGGGGCGCCGCCTTCTTCTGGCAGCCCAGGGCGGCAAAGCCCGCGATCAACACTCCAATTGTGAATAAACGCCGAATATCGCTATACATTGCAGCATCTTCCTTCGTGAGGTGAGCCCCGGCCAGAATCGCCAGCCGCGGGCCTGAAGAGAAATTTGTAGAAATGGCGTGCCCGGCGCTAGTGCCGGGGAATGAAAAACCGCGTTGCCGGGCAGATCGAGCCTGGACGCGCCGCCGTGTCCAACCAAATGCCAGACCCCAGTCTAAACCAATCCGCAAGAAAACTTTGTAACAGCAGACAGTGGATGGGGCTATGCGTGGATGGGTTACTTTGTGTGCGAGCACGGTGGCGCCTGGCATTGTGTCGGGTGTATCTGATTCCGGTTGCACGTGCTTGCTGTCTCTATCGTTTGACCGCGATTTGCTTCAAAAAGTAATGAGATCGAGCAGCGAAATCTGGCGAAAAAGCCCGGTTTGCTCTTTTTTCTCTGGCTTCGAACCCCCTTGTCAAGGTTTCCGCACCACAACTGCCATCGCAAGTAATTGATTTAGCAGGTCCTACGCGCGACTTGCGCGCTTGCCGGTTATTTCCTAAAAACCGCTACGCTGAAAATTAGCCGGATCAGGGGACTCCATTGCGCTTGCTCTCCGATTGGGGTCATGGTGGCGGAGCCGCTGTCGCGAGATCTCCACTGGTCCGGCTCTATCGCTCTCCGCCGGAACGCCGGACCGCCTCGGGCGGCAGCCTCCGGGCTTGAGAGCCCCGGTTCAAAAAAACAACCGGATCCCCGGCTCGCTCACATTTGCATGGGGTTTGCCGGGCATTACTGGCCGCAAGGCCGGCTCATCGCGGGCCGGACTTGCGGCCATAACTTATTGCACACAATTCAAGGAGCCAATAGCTATGAATCCGTTTTCGAACATCTGGCAGCACCCGCGCACGTCGGCGGCAGGAGTACTCATCTCCGTCACCGCCCTAACCGGAGTACTTGCTCAGCAAGGCGTCTCACTCGGGCATGTGGGCAGCGGCACGGTCGTTTCGCTGGCCAGCGCGCTCGCAACCGCGCTTCTCGGCCTGATGGCTCGCGATCCCGGTCAGCCGGAATTGGCGCAGCCTGCGGCATGTACCGGAAGCTGCTCGTCCGCTTCCTCATCCACGGCCAAACTCAGCGCATGGCTGCTCATCGCGCTGCTGGTGCCGATGCCCTGGCTTCAGGGCTGCTCCGGAACGCGCGTCGCGCAGGACATCGTCAACTGGGCCCCGACGCTCCAGAGCGCCGTGGCTACCGTCGATTCAACGGCCTCGCTTCTCGATCCGGCCAACGCTCCGGCATTTGCTGCGGCTACGGCCAGCTTCGACGCAGCCTCCAACCTGCTTGTAGCGCAGGCAAAGGCTTATTTGGCCGATCCGTCGGCTGGTACGCTCGCCAAGCTTCAGGCTCAGGTCGTCGCCTTCCAGCAGCAGGTCAACGGGTCGCTGCTCTCGGTGGTGCACATCAGCAATCCCGACAGCCAGCAGCGCGCCATCACCGCCATCCAGGCCGTCGCCACCATCGTGAACACGATGTTGTCGCTGGTCCAGTCGATCTCTTCGAATACCGCCGTGGCGCAGATGGCCTCGGCTTCCACCATCAAGCTGGCCAGCGTCGATTCGTATCTCGATAAAGCGGAATCGGCAAGAATCGTCGCCGCTCACTACAACGAGCCGCTCGAAGTGGCCGTCCAGCAGGTCGACACTGGTGAGGAGATGGCCGTTCGCGCCGGCTTCTAGAGGTTCAGGCGGGAGTAAGTTCTTTGTTTTCTTGATCGGAGATCGCAAGTTCTTGAAAACAAGATGCTTGGTCTCGATATCGACCACGTAAACCGTTGAAAACATTGGATCGATGATTCACATATACCCCCCTCCCCCCCCCCCCCGGGGGGGGAGTACAGTATATGCCTGCTCCCTTGGAGGTACCCTCATGAGGTCCTCCGAGGAAGCAACAGGTAAGATGAATCATGGAGATCACATCCATTCCGATTCGGGACCTGCTCCCTATGGTCGACCTACTGCGGTAGATGTGTGCGCGATTTGCTTGCCAGATTAACCGGGTATGCGTTAAAAAGGTTGTTCGGAACTCGTTTCAGGTTGAAACTCGTAATCTTCTCATGCATCTATATTTCTGGTCGATGAACTGACAAATGGGACGATGAGAGTCCGAATAGTTCCGAGATGCAAGACATTTTGAAGTCTGATGGTGCACAACAAGAACACGGAGAAGGAGGATATGACAAACACCGGCCATGCAAATAGTGTCGATTACCTGACTGCTCATGAGGTTCAGCCGGGTTGTTTCCTCGCTCGGATTCACGTGTTCGAGGAACAATATCGAACTGAATATCCTGGAGGCTGGAGAGAGTTTCAGGTAGCGTACTCGCTCGACCTAGCAGATCAGGAAAACTTGGATTTTGACGAATGGGCATTTCTGTGCGAGCATTTCGCTCAGGAGTTGACTCAGCCTAGTCCGCCAGGTGTCTTTACTGACGTTCAAGAAAAGCCCGAGTTCAACTCGGGCTTTTCTTTTGGAGGTATGGTCCGTTGTTCGACCCGGCAGATTACTTCCAAAGCGTGGAGCGCGTGATCGACTCTTGCGAAAAGTGGGTCGAAATTGAACGGCCTGGTCACGACTCCCCGAAGATTGTATTGGACAATTTCCGGCGGTGGAAAGAAATAGACTGGCGCTTTCAAGGGACGTTTCCTAACAAAACAAAAATTTTAGCCTTTGAGGGGCACTATCGAGGTCCGAAGGGCAAACACCTGCGAAATATCAATTACAAACTCTTTGATGGTCGCGGGAAACTCATCTTTCGGATTTGTACCCATGGAAACTCAATTCCGTTTGCAGATTGCCCGCATCTCCACACAGGCCCCAAAGGGGATGAAAGAATTGAGGAGGGCGACCCACGGCTAGGGGCCAATTCATTGCGCAATTTCGATTTCCTGAAGTTTTGGTCTTGGGTGCATGAATATCTAAAAGATAACGGGAGGCTTCCATGGCGCCAATGACAGCAAAGACTAATGCCTCCATTGTGTATTTTGAATCAGAGGGAAGGCAAAATCTGCACGAGGTTGTGCGTGTAATCAGACGCGCGCTTAGAAAGCGCCCTGAATTGCGCACATTGAAGATGGTCATTTTTACGGCTGAGGGGCAAGGCCCAGCTATTGCATATAACATGCTTCGCGAGCACCGGCCTAAGATGATCGCGGTTACATTTCCGCTTGATTTTTCGGTAAAGCTCCCAGACAGTGAAGATCGCTACTTCCCTCGCATATCAGAAGAGGTTCGTAGATTCTTCAAAGTTTATGAGATAGATGTAATCGTGCCTCCGGACTTGCCATTCGACTGTATTGAAGGGCTCGACGGCCACAACCAGCAGGTGGATTTAATTAAGAAAACAATAGCCATGTTCGGATCTGGCTTCAGTCTTTGCATTCAAGCCATTTTGAGGGCGTGTGACGTTGGGGCTCTCGATGAAGGAGAGTTGGTCATTGGAATGAGTGGCGATATCGCAGGCCTCTTCATTGCGAGCAATACAAAGCATTTCTTGAACAAGGCTAATGGACTACAGGTCGTTGAGATCCTGTGCAAGCCACGCTGCTTAACGATTTCGCGCAGAGCACCAGCACAATCCAACCCTATCTCTACGGCGAAGATATTGGAGGGAGAAGCACCTCCTTCTCAATGAAATAACGAATCAACCAGCTAGTTGGAATCCCGCGCCTCGCCCAACGTCAGCTTGTAGGTCATCTGCCGCTGTCCGCGAACCACGGTCACCGCTACCGTATCTCCGGCCTGATGCTTGTCCATGATCGCGCTGATGTCCTGCGGATCGCTGACACGCTGGCTGTCGATGGCCACAATCAGGTCGCCGCCCAGCATAATCGGAGTGTTGCCCACATAGGCCTGCTGGTTGCCGCCGTGCAGTCCGGCCTTTTCAGCCGCGCCGCCCGGAACCACCCGCTGGATCAGAACGCCTTCGTCGGCCGCAAGGCCCATCTGCGAGGCCAAGTCCGGACCGATCCCGTACGAAACGATACCCAGCGAAGGACGCTTCACCTTGCCGAACTTGATCAGGTCGGCAAGCACACTCTTGGCCGTGTCGATCGGAATCGCGAAGCCGATTCCCGAGCTCTGGTCGGCGCCGTTGGAGGCAATCATGGTGTTGATCCCGATCACGTCGCCGCTCGAGTTCAGCAGCGGACCGCCCGAGTTACCCGGATTGATCGCCGCATCCGTCTGGATCGCGTCCTCGATCGATCCTTCCTCCGATCCCTTTGCGCGGGGCAGCGTGCGAATCGAGCTGATGATGCCGCGCGTCATGGTACCGCTCAACCCGAAGGGATTGCCGATCGCGTATACCTTCTGCCCCACCGAAAGCCCCGACGAACTGGCCAGCGTAACCGGCTGAAGATCGGGCGCGTCGATCTGAAGCAGCGCCAGGTCGTGCATCTTGTCTGTGCCGACGACCTTCGCCGCGTAGCGCCGCTTGTTCGAAAGCTGCACCTCGATGCCGCGATTGGCGCCCTGAACCACGTGATTGTTGGTCAGAATGTGGCCGGCCTTATCGAGAATGAATCCCGAACCCTGACCCTGCTGCGGAACCGTGCCGTAGAAGAAGTCGAAGACCAGCGTCGTCGAGGTGATGTTGACCACCGAAGGCAGAACCTTCTTGTAGACGGCGATATTGTTCTGCTCCTCGGCGTCGTAAGCCGGAGCCGCGTGAGCCTCGGTCAACTCCAGCGGCGAGCCGGAACCGCCGCCACGCAGCGTGATGCGGTCCAGCCACGGGAACGTCCCCCGCTGAAGGTGCGTAGTGATAAACCAGAATCCGCTGACTAGCAGTACGACAATGACAATTTGACGCAGTTTCATCGTTATCCTGATCCCGAAAATTGCCTTCCTGTTCGAGATACGAGTTTGGTCGCGGCATGGTTCTCGGGAACCGTTTGCTTGCCGCCTCTTCCTATTGTAATAACGCGGAATTCGCCGGTTTGTTGCTCTCGGCAAGAAGCTGAATCCAAACAGCCTCGACCCGCGTCCGCAACTCCTCGCGACTTCCAGCATTCTCGATCGTGAAGTCTGCCTGCGCGGCCTTCACGGCATCGGGAATCTGGCAGCTCAACCGATTGCGTCCGTCAGCCTCGGCGAGCGTTCTGTCTTTGCCGTCCACGCAGACTCGCGAGACGAACCGCGCTAACTTCACCTCGTCTGGAGCCGTAACCACGATCAGCCTGTCCATCTGTTCGCGCCAGTTTGCCAGCGGGCCTTCGGCCTCGCCGCGCAGCCTCGCGTCGCGCTCCACCTCGAAGATCAGCGCCGACTCGACGACCGCAACCGAATTCGGCTCGCGCGCGAAGATCTCTTTCATCCAGCGCCGCTCGGCTTCGATCACCGCCGGATGAATGATCGCATTCAACTCCTGCACGCGGCCTTCACTAAAGGCGATCTCAGCCAGCTTGGCGCGGTTGAGCCTTCCATCGGAGCTCACAACCGCAGGCCCGAAGGCGCGCACAATCTGTTCGTATACGGTTTGGCGCGGTTCCATCAGCGCGCGCCCCAGTTCATCGGCCTCAATCACATGCGCGCCGAGCGAGCGCAGCATCGCCGCAACCGTGCTCTTCCCGCTGCCGAGACCGCCTGTAAGCCCAACCCTCAACATGATGGAACCATTTACCTCTTGCGATCGATTCTAGTTCGAGCCTGCATGGCAGCAAGGGCCGCTCCAAAGAGCGGCCCTTCTGATCACTGATCACTGACAACTGACCACTGCATTTACGCCGGCGAAGGCGAACCCTCAGGGAACGGCGGTCCGCCGATGCTTTCCGGCTTGCTCGACTGCTGCGGCGTTCCGTTGCCGGTATCGCTCGGCGTGGCCAGCGACGAACGCATCGGAGGCAACTCCGTACCCTCGTAGAGCTTCTTCACCTCTTCGGCGTCGATAGTCTCGCGCTCGAGCAAGGCAGCCGCGATCCTGTGCGTGGCGTCCCGGTTGGCATCGAGAATGCTCTTTGCCGACTGATACGCCTCATCGACCAGCCTGCGAACCTCCTGGTCGATCTGCCGCGCCGTCTCCTCGCTGAAGTCGCGATGCTGAGCGATCTCACGGCCCAGGAAGATCTGCTCCTCCTTCTTGCCGAAGGTGAGCGGACCGAGCCTGCTCATGCCGTACTCGCAGACCATGCGCCGCGCCAGATCGGTTGCGCTCTCGATATCGCTTCCCGCGCCGGTCGACATCTGGCTGAGGAAGATCTCCTCGGCCACGCGTCCGCCGTAAGCGGTCGCCAGACGCGTCTCAAGATACTCGCGCGTGTAGTTGTGACGGTCGTCGGGCAGGTAGACCGTAACGCCCAGCGCCATGCCGCGCGGAATAATCGACACCTTGTGGATCGGATCGGAGTCCTTGCGCAGGAACGAGACCAGCGCGTGTCCGGCTTCGTGATAGGCCGTGACGCGCTTCTCCTCGTCACTGAGCAGCATCGACTTGCGCTCTGCGCCCATCAGGACCTTGTCCTTGGCCAGCTCGAAGTCGTACATGGTGACCTGTTTGCGGTTGGCACGCGCCGCGGCCAGCGCGGCCTCATTGACCATGTTGGCCAGGTCTGCGCCGCTGAAGCCTGGCGTTCCGCGGGCCAGAACATTGAGGTTGGTATCGTCGGAGACGGGAACCTTCTTGACGTGGACGCGGAGAATCTCTTCGCGGCCGCGAACATCGGGCAGGCCCACAACCACGCGCCGGTCGAAGCGTCCGGGGCGCAGCAGCGCGGGATCGAGCACGTCGGGCCGGTTTGTCGCGGCAACCAGGATGACGCCGTCGTTGGACTCGAAGCCGTCCATCTCGACCAGCAACTGGTTCAGCGTCTGCTCGCGCTCGTCGTGTCCGCCGCCGAGTCCGGCTCCGCGATGGCGTCCCACGGCGTCGATCTCGTCGATGAAGATGATGCACGGCGCATTCTTCTTGCCCTGTTCGAAGAGGTCGCGCACGCGGCTAGCGCCTACGCCCACGAACATCTCAACAAAGTCCGAGCCGGAGATGGAGAAGAACGGCACATTAGCCTCACCGGCCACAGCGCGCGCCAGCAGGGTTTTGCCGGTTCCCGGAGGTCCGACGAGCAGCACGCCCTTGGGAATCCTGCCGCCCAGCTTCTGAAACTTCTGCGGCTCGCGCAGGTACTCGATGATCTCCTTGAGCTCTTCCTTGGCCTCATCGACGCCAGCCACATCCTTGAACGTGACCTTTTTCTGCTGCATCGAAAGCAGCCTTGCCCGGCTTTTGCCGAACGAGAGCGCCTTGTTACCGCCCGACTGCATCTGCCGCAGCATGAAGAACCAGATGGCGCCCAGCAGCACAAACGGCCCGATGTTCATCAGAATCATCGGCCAGACGTTGTTCTGCGGCTCCTTGATGGAGAAGCTTACCTTGGCAGCCAGCAGCGCCTTCTGGATTTCCTCGTAGTTGCCTGGAAGCGTGGTGCGGAACTCTTCCTTCGGAGATGCCTTCAGGTGGCCTTTGAGTTCATTGCCCTGAATCGTGGCATCCTGCACTTGCCCGTTCTGCACCTTGTCGTAGAGATCGGAGTAGGCATACTCCGGCGCCTTACCCATGCTGGCGCCCTTCGACACGACACCCCACAGGAGCATCAGGCACACCAGGATAAAGACCCAGAACATGATCGTCTTAACGCTTGAGTTCACCAGGACTCCTCTTTCCCGGCGAGGGGAAACTAACTGCCTCCGCCATCGCAATTACTACTCTGTTAGACGCCCCAGCGTTCCCATGGGTTCCAGAAACGCCGGAACAGCCCTGAGACGGCACACAAATATTGTTCCGCTCTTTGAAGCGGTAGACCATATTTTACCCCCAACGCATCGGGCGCAACGGAAATCATGGGGAGGAATCATAACCATCAGCCCCTTTTTGAACCACTTAGGGTGAAACACTTAGCTGCCAGCGCCTGCGGTCTTGACCCTGAAAACGAGTCCCGGCGTATCTTCCACCTCGACTCCCCGCATCCAGGCGATCTGTCCGCCGACCTCGATGACCGGCCAGACCTGCCGCTCGGAACCAGAAATCCGCATCCTCTCGAGCACCTCTTTTACTTTTTTGGGCCCGCTAGAGTGCTTTATCGTCACTCGGTCGCCAGGTCTCCAGTTGCGAAGCGTGGCTTTGTGGGAGTGCGGGGCTGCACACTCCCTAAGTTCGATCCGGACCCGCAGGCCGAACGCCGGTGCCAGAATCTCTCCCGGAACGGGAATCGCGAATTCGGCCGGAGCATCCACTCCAGTCGCCGGTCCCACATCGAGCCGCAGTTCCCGGGCGGTACGTTCCGCTCTCAGCCCCTCGACCTGGCATCGCTGGCCGGCCCGGCCGCTCACAGCCAGATTCAGCAGAGCCTCGGTCGCATCGAAATCCGGGGCCGCACCCAACTGTCCTGCGGCGTACCGTAGCATCCGGCGCTGCATCGCGGTTGCCAGAGCAGTAAATTTGGCCAGGTCGATCGCGAGTCCTGCGGCAACGGCCCGTCCGCCGCCGCGCACCGGCCTGCCCGACAACATCAACTGCGGCGCCAGCCGGGCAACTTCAGCCTCCCACCACGACTCCTCGTCGCGGGCCAGTTCGGCCATCTGCACCAGGTGCCTGCGCAGCTTCGGGTTCCAGCCATCAAGCAGCGGCAGCAACTCGTGGCGGATCCGGTTGCGGGTGTAGGCTGGATCGCGGTTGGTCGAGTCTTCGCGCCAACTTTGCCCGATTGCCTTCAGATAACTCTCGATCTTGGCGCGCGAAGTTCCGAGCAGCGGCCGAACGAACCGGCCTTCTGGAAACTCAACGACCGGCGAGATTCCCCCCAGCCCCTCTGTCCATGCACCTCGCAAGAACTTGGCCAACACCGTTTCTGCCTGATCGTCGAGCGTGTGCGCCGTCGCGACTGCGTCGAGTGGAGCTTTGGATAGGAGTTCTCGGAACCAGGAGTAACGCAAGCGCCGCGCCGCCTCTTCGATCGACTCGGCCGATTTGCCGGCGAGCGGATTTGCCCGCGATTCGGCGGCTACATCCACCCTTGCCTCGTGAAACTCGACCCCCAGCTTTGCAGCCAACTCCCGGCAGAAGGCCAGATCGCCGTCCGCCTCTACTCCGCGCAGTCCGTGGTGCAGATGCGCCGCATGAACCACCAGGCCCAGCTCGCTGCTGCGCGCCGCAAGGGCGCAGAGCAGCGCGACCGAGTCGGCCCCGCCCGAGAGGCCCACCGCGATCCGCATCCCCGGGCGAAGGTGGGTCAAGTCCATTGGGAGTTCTACGCGCACGAATGGATGATATCCTGCGCCGCCGCTTGTCACACCCGCAGACCTGCCGCACTCTGTAGACTGAATTCACCGCAGAGAGTGGTCGGACTCCTGCTCCGAATCCGCCGTTGTTGCCTGTCGCCTGTCTGGAAGTTCCACGCGCGATCGGCGCAGGTTCGCCTGCTGACGGCGCAACACGATCTGGAGATAGTTATGACCCTCGAATCCATCCGACTTTTCCGTGCCGCGCGCCTCGCCGGCCTCGCCCTATTGCTCTCAGCTTCCATCGCAGCGGTTGCGCAAGACGCCGCTACCGCCCCCGCTCCCGACGGCGCGAAAGCCCGCGCCGTTCTCGGCCTACAGATGAACCACGCCTCTATCTCGGTGGCCGACATTCAGAAAGAAGCCGCCTGGTACATCAACACCCTCGGCTACAGCTTCCGCGATGAAAAGAAGATCGCCCACATCGGCCCTGTAATGCAGGGAACGCAACTGGTGATCCCCGGATTCCAGCTCGACCTGATTCAGTACACGGGCTCGAAACGGCCCGAGGCTCCCAAACCTGTCTTCATGCAGCAGGGATACTTTCATCTGGCCATGACCGTGGCCGACATCGATGCTGCGTACGAGTTTCTGAAGGCCGCCGGCGTCGAGATGGAAGCCAATCGCAACCGGCAGACGAGCAAGCTGAATGGCATCGTGCTGCACGATCCCGAGGGCAACGAGATTGAGCTGAACGGCCGCTAGCAGGGCTTCCCGCAGCTTCGATTGGAGCTCAACGCCGTGACTCTTTCGCCGAACCCGGCGAGAGGGAAGCGGCGTTTACTCTGTCTTTTGAAGCATTTGCGGTGCTATACTCGCCACGTTATGCAAGTATTTGCCATCCTTCCCGCGGCCGGACTCGGAACTCGTATGGCCGGTCCGCAGCCCAAGCAATTCCTCGCCCTCGAAGGCGTTCCTATTCTCATCCACTCACTGCGTGCCTTTGCCGCGGTTGAGCGGGTTACCGCCATCTATGTGGCCGTGCGCAAGAACGAGATGGAGCGCGTGGAGGCTCAGGTGGCCGAGTACGGCTTCACCGGACGCGTTCACGTGGTCGAAGGCGGAGAGAAGCGCCAGGAGTCGGTCGAACACGCTCTTGCCGCTCTGCCCGCCGAGCCCGACGATATCGTCCTCGTGCACGATGCCGTGCGTCCGCTCATCGACGCCGCCACCATTGCGCGCACCATCGACGCCGTCGCCAAGCACGGCGCGGCCATCGTCGGCATGCCCGCCATCGACACCATCAAGCAGGTGGAACGCACCGCCAGCGGCGCCATCATTACAGCGACCATTCCGCGCGAGTTCATCGTGCTGGCACAGACACCCCAGGGCTTCCGCTACGAACTGCTGAAGAGCGCCTTTGCCGAGGCCGCCGCCGATGGCTTTGTCGGCACCGACGAAGCCTCGCTGGTGGAGCGCGCCGGTCATCCCGTGCATGTGGTTCCGGGTACTGCCGTGAATCTGAAGATTACCCAGCCGGGCGACCTGGAACTGGCGGAGTTTTATCTGAAGCAGCGGAGTTCGCGGAGTTAGCGAAGATGCTGTAACCCCGCGGGCAGCTCAACTTAAATTTTGGAAATGCGCTTAAGTATGGATACACGTATCGGATTCGGTTACGACTCGCACGTCTTCTCCCCCGGTGTGCCGCTGATCATCGGCGGACTCTCGCTCGATCACCCTGAAGGCCTGGCCGGCCACTCCGACGGCGACGTGCTGCTGCACGCCGTCACCGACGCACTGCTCGGCGCAGTAGCCGCGGGCGATATCGGCACCTTCTATCCGCCCAACGACGCCCGTTGGAAGAACGCCGACTCGGCTATCTTCCTCGACACCGCGCTCGAGGAGATTCACAACGCCGGCTACCGGATCGCCAACATCGACGTGACCCTGATTCTGGCCAAGCCCAAGATCTCGCCCATCGCCGCCGACATGCGCGCGCGCGTGGCCGACCTGCTCAGAGTCAATATCAACCAGGTCAGCATCAAGGCCAAGACCCCCGAGGGCCTCAACCTCGACCATGTAGCCCAGTGCCACGCCGTTGCTCTGCTCCGGCAGATCAGCGAAGAGGAAGGCCTGAAGGCCATGGAAGCCGTCATCGAGAACCAGCGTCAGCTTGAGGATGTGGTGGACGATCTGCTTTCGAGCGTGCATGGCGTGCCCAAGCGGCGGGTCGATCCGGTCTACGATACGGACGACATTACGTAGGCCGGGGCAGGGACTCTTTCAAGAGGCGACGATTCTTCGCTTTGTATTCGCTCGTCGGGCGCGCTAAGCTTTCTAAAGCATGACCGTGCGCCCGCCCGTGACCGATTCCGCAGTGAACCCCTTCGCCGGATTTCATCCGGTCACCGAGGCGTGGTTCCGCGCGGTCTTCGACGAACCTACCCCGCCGCAACGGTTTGGCTGGCCGGCCATCTCGCGGGGCGAGAGTACGCTCATCCTTGCTCCTACCGGAACCGGCAAGACGTTGGCGGCCTTTCTGTGGTGCCTGGACCGGCTGATGCTGCAAAGCAGGGATCAGGTTTCAGGGATCAGGGATCAGAAAGACGGGCGCGGCTGCCGGGTCGTCTACGTCTCTCCGCTGAAAGCACTGGCGGTCGATGTGGAGCGCAACCTGCGCTCGCCGCTCGCCGGCATGGCCAACATGGCCCGGCGCATGGGCGTGGAGTTTCACGAACCGACCATCAGCGTCCGCACCGGAGACACGCCGCAGCGCGAGCGCGCCCGCTTCTCACGCCACCCGGCCGACATCCTCATCACCACGCCCGAGTCGCTCTACCTGATCCTCACTTCGCAGGCCGCCGAGGCGCTGCGCACGGTAGATACCGTCATCATCGATGAGATTCACGCGCTGGTTCCAACCAAACGCGGAGCGCATCTGGCTCTCTCGCTCGAACGGTTGCAGGCGCTTACCGCGAAGCCACTTCAGCGCATCGGCCTGAGTGCGACGCAACGACCGCTCGAAGAGGTAGCGCGGTTTCTGGGGGGAGTGGAAATTCAGGGACTAGGGACTAGGGATGAGGGACTAGAAAACAATCGTGCTACAGAAGCGCTATTGGCAACACCGGATGTGAGCGATCCTGCAAGCGCGTTAACCGCTACAGCGCATGAGTCCCTAGTCCCTAGTCCCTATGTCCCTGAAGCGGCGGAGCCGCTTCATTACCGCCCCGTCACCATCGTCAACGCATCGGCGCCCAAGCAGCTTAAGCTGCGCATCGAAGTACCAGTCGAAGACATGGCGCATCTCACCGCGCTCGAAGAAATTCCCTCAGGGCCCGCCTCGCAGACTCCGCGCCGCGTCTCCATCTGGAATGCGATTCATCCACGTCTGCTTGAGATTTTGCGCGAGCGCAATTCGACCATCCTGTTTGTAAACTCGCGCCAGGTGGCTGAGCGGCTGGCCGGCGCGCTGAATGAGCTGGCAGGCGAGCCGATCGCCCGCGCGCATCACGGCTCGCTCGCGGCGGCGCAGCGCACGGTCATTGAAGAGCAACTCAAGGCCGGGCAGATCAAGGCGCTCTGCGCCACATCGACGCTTGAACTTGGCATCGACATGGGCGCGGTCGATCTCGTCATTCAGATAGAAGCTCCGCCCTCGGTGGCGAGCGGCATGCAGCGCATTGGCCGCGCCGGACACCATGTGGATGCGGTCAGCGAAGGCGTGCTCTTTCCCAAGTACCGCGCCGATCTGGTGGCCTGCGCCGCAGTTACGCGAGCCATGCACGAGGGGCACATTGAGTCCACGCGCTTTCCGCGCAACCCCCTCGACGTGCTGGCCCAGCAACTGGTGGCGATTGTGGCGCACCCACCCGCAAAGGCAGGGACCAGAAAAGCAGTAACCAGGGGACAGAGGGACAAAGAGACAGCGGTTCAGGCGCAGTTCTTCACCAGCTCCGCTAACACCGCTGACTCCGCTAGCCCCGCTATTCCCGAAGTTTCCGTTGATTTCCTCTACGACCTGGTTCGCCGCGCGGCGCCCTTCGGCGCGCTGACGCGATCGGCCTTCGAGGGCGTTCTCGATCTGCTCAGCGGCCGCTATCCATCGGACGAGTTCGCCGAGCTGCGGCCACGCCTCACTTGGGACCGCATTCGCAAGGTCGTCACCGCACGCGATGGCGCGGCACGTCTGGCGATTCTCAACGCGGGCACGATTCCCGACCGCGGACTTTACGGAGTCTTCCTCGCCTACACCGAGGGCAAGGCCGTGCGCGTGGGCGAGCTCGACGAAGAGATGGTCTTCGAGTCTCATCCGGGGGAGACATTTATCCTCGGCGCATCGACGTGGCGCATCGTCGATATTACGCACGACCGTGTTACGGTGACGCCGGCTCCGGGTGAGCCGGGCAAGATGCCGTTCTGGAAGGGAGACGGGCCGGGCCGTCCGCTCGAGTTTGGCCGCCGCATCGGCGCACTGGTGCGAGAGTTGCGCGCGCTGCCAACTCCGGCGGCGCTAACGCGGCTCGTCGCCGAACACGATCTCGATCCGGGCGCTGCGGAGAACCTGCTGCAATTCCTCACCGATCAGGCTGAGGCAACCGTGCAGGTTCCCGACGACCGGACCATTGTGATTGAACGAACCCGCGACGAACTGGGCGACTGGCGGGTCTGCGTGCTGACTCCCTTCGGAAGCCGGATTCACATTCCCTGGGCGATGGCGGTGAGCGCGCGCATTCGCGCCACAGGCGGCCCTGAAGTGGAAACGCTCTGGGGCGACGACGGATTCGTGCTGCGCTTTCCCGACACCGACGAGCCGCCGGACTCGGACTGGATTCTGGTTGAGTCCGCCGAAGCCATGCAGTTGGTACTGCGCCAGCTTGGGTCCACAGCACTGTTTGCGGGGCGCTTCCGGGAGGCTGCGGGACGCGCGCTGCTGCTGCCCCGCCGCCGCGCCGCTCAGCGCTCACCGTTGTGGCAGTTGCGCAAGCGTTCTTACGACCTGCTCAGTGTGGCATCGCGTTATCCTTCGTTTCCGCTGCTGCTCGAGGCGTATCGCGAGTGCCTGCGCGATGTTTTCGACATGCCTGCATTGATCGAGATTTTGCAGGAGATCGAACAGCGCAAGCTCCGCGTGCATGTCGTCGATACACGCAAGCCCTCGCCCTTCGCTTCGTCGCTGCTGTTCAGCTACGTTGCCAACTTTCTCTACGATGGCGACGCGCCTTTGGCGGAGCGGCGCGCGCAGGCGCTCACCATCGATCAGGACCAGTTGCGCGAACTGCTCGGCGAGGCAGACCTGCGCGAGCTGCTCGATCCGGAAGCGATTGGGGAAGTGGAAGAGAACGCGCAGTGCCTGAGAGAGAACATGCGCGCCCGCTCGGCCGATGGCATTCACGATCTCTGCCTGCGGCTCGGCGATCTTACGCGCGAGGAGATCGGCCGCCGCGCTGCCGATGCGGAACTTCTTTCTCACATAGATCGACTGATTCGTTCGCGCCGGCTGGTTGAACTGCGCATCGGCGGAGAAAAGCGGCTCATCGCAGCCGAAGACGCCGCGCGCTATCGCGATGGGCTTGGCGTTCCGCTGCCTCCGGGGCTTGCAACCGCGCTACTGGAGCCGGTCGCGCATCCGGTTTTCGAACTGATACGCCGTTATGCACGCACGCATGGACCTTTCACAACGCGCGATGCCGCTGAACGATTCGCACTCGGCAATGAAGCTGTGGAAGCAGCGCTCCACCAGCTTGCGCATGAGGGTCGTGTGCTGGAAGGCGGTTTCCGGCCCGGCGGAGTTCATAGGGAGTGGTGCGACGCCGAGATACTGCGCCAGATTCGCCGCAAGTCACTGGCAAGGCTGCGCCGCGAGGTCGAGCCCGTCGAACAGCACACGCTGGCCCGCTTTCTTACGCGCTGGCAGGGATTAGTTGCTCCGCGGCGCGCGGGCTCCAAGCATCTTGACGCGCTGCTGGACACGATTGAGAACCTGCAAGGCGCGCCACTGACCGCATCGCTGCTTGAGACTGCGATTCTGCCGGCGCGGCTTCAGGAGTATTCGTCCGCCGGACTCGACACGCTGATTGCGGCGGGAGAAGTAGCGTGGGCGGGCGTTGAACCGATCGGCGAGCGCGACGGACGCATCGCGCTCTTCCTCGCCGATAAGTTGCCTCTGCTTGCGCATGCGCGCCCGCTTACAGAGCCGCTCAACGAACGCGAAGAGAAACTGCTCGATGTTCTCACCGCTACCGGCGCAAGTTTCTTCGATTCGCTGCATCAGTCTGTGGGCGGAGGCTATCCGGGCGAGACCATTGAAGCGTTGTGGAGCCTGGTCTGGCGCGGGCTCATTTCGAATGACTCGCTGCACGCGCTGCGCGCCTATACGGCGAGGCCCGAGACCTCGCGAACTCCGCGGCGGATGCAGACGGGCGTTGCCTTCCGATCACGACGAACGACTCCGCCAACCGCGCAGGGGCGTTGGTCGGCATTGCAAATACGAGGTGCGGGTCGGGAGACCGGCGGTACAGATGCGCCTTCAACAACCGAGCGCAGTCACGCCCTCGCTCTGCAACTGCTCAACCGCTACGGGGTGCTGATGCGCGAGAACGTTGGGGCAGAGAACATTCCGGGCGGATTCAGCGCCGTCTACGATGTGCTGAAGGCTCTGGAAGAGAGCGGTCGCATCCGTCGCGGATATTTTGTAGCGGGTCTCGGAGCGACTCAGTTCGCGCTGCCTGCGGCCGTCGATCTGCTGCGGCAGTTACGCACCGCGCCTCCGGTGGAGAAGCCCGAGTTTGTGCAACTGGCCGCGACCGACCCGGCGAATCCATACGGCTCTGTCTTGCGCTGGCCCGATCTGCCGGTGATGGACGAAGACACTGAGAGTGCACCGCGCATTCTTACTCGCGCTACGTATGCGGAAGTAATTCTGCGCAACGGCCAGCTTGTCGCGTGGCTGCGCCGCGCCAATCCCAATCTGCTAGTTTTCTTGCCCGCCGAGGAGCCGGAGCGCTCGCAAGTTGCATCCGGGCTCGCGCACTTTATCTGCGCGCGCGGACAGGAACGGATGCGCGTGCACCATCACGAGGGCGCGCTCATCACCACCATCAACGGCCAGTCCGTAGCGGCGCACTTCATGGCGCGGTTCCTCATGGATGCGGGCTTCCACGCAGGGCCGCTGGGGATGCACCTGCGGCGGATTCCGCTCTCCGTCGCCCGCGCACAAGCGCCCGAGGTCCAGTAGAAGATGCCTGAAGGCGATACCATCTTCCGCACCGCGCGTACGCTGGGCCGCGCACTCGGCGGCCAGGTTGTCACCGTCTTCCGATCAACGTATCCGCTTCTGACGCGCTTCCACGACGACGCGTCCATCACTGGCCGCACCGTTGAGCGTGTCGAGTCACGTGGCAAGTGGCTGCTGATCCACTTTTCAGGCGATGCAACTCTCGTGACGCACATGCTGATGAATGGAAGCTGGCACATCTACCGCCACGGCGAACGCTGGCAGCAGCTGCGCGCCAACATGCGCGTCGTTATTGAGAACGAGAAGTTCATCGCCGTCGGCTTCAGTGTGCCAGTGGCCGAGATGCACACGGCTGCATCTCTTGCGCGGCACAGACGCATCCCCGCCGCGGAGACCGATGTGCTGAGCACAACCTTCGACAGCGCCGAAGTTACTCAACGGCTGCTGGCGCGCGGCAGCGAGGCAATCGCCGACGCGCTTCTCGATCAATCGGTGCTGGCCGGCGTGGGCAACGTCTTCAAGTCAGAGGTCTGCTTCGTTACAGGCATTCATCCATATTGCGCGGTTTCGATGCTCAGCGCCGCGCAGATCGAGGCTGTCATCGCGACGTCTCGAAAACTGGTTCGCGCCAATGTGCTTGAAGATTCGCCAGACAGCATTGTCACCTATCAGGGACTTGGCCGGCGGACGACGCACAACTCCGATCCGACGGCGAGCCTATGGGTATATGGACGCGCGGGTGAACCATGCCGGCGCTGCGGCGAGCGGATTCGCAAACGCATTCAGGGCAGCGACGCGCGGGTCACCTTCTGGTGCCCGCGCTGTCAGCCGATGCCGGATGGCTCGGATGTGGATGGTTAGCTGAAATTAGTGCGCTGCCGAGCCAGCATGGCAGTACTCGGTTGGCGCCGTGCCGGGCACGAACGCGGCCGTGTATGCATCCGGGCAGCTCGCGTTGCTGAGCAGGTTGCTCACTGAGTCGATCGACTGAATCTCGACGCCCTCGGGCACCTCGAATTCGCGCGTGTCGGAGTACTGGGGCAGTGCCGTGGCGGACTTCATGAACGCGGCCCAGATGGGCGCCGCCGCGTGCGCGCCTTCGATCTTCACGTCGGTGTAGTCGTCGTTGCCCACCCACACCACGCAGAGCAGGTTCGATGTGAAGCCGGCGAACCATGCGTCGTGGCTGGTGCCGGTCTTGCCTGCCGCGGGAGCGGTGAAGCCCATTCCGCGTACGCCTGCGCCGGTGCCGTTGCCGCGCAGCACATTCTCCATAAGACTTGTCGTGAGATATGCCGCACGGGGATCGAGTACAGCGCTCGACTTCGGCGAGTAGTCGGCAACGATATCGCCAGTCGATGTTCGCACGCTGGCCAGCATCCAGGGATCGAGATGCACGCCGCCGTTAGAGAACAGTGTGTAAGCGCCGGCCATTTGCAGCGGCGTCGCGTCGTAGGAGCCGATGGCGACCGCCGGAGTTCCGCGCGCGTTTACGATGCCCGAGTCGCGTGCCAGCGAGGCAACCTGATCGAAGCCCACCATCGCGGCCAGGCTGATGGTCGCATTGTTGAGCGAGCGCATGAGCGCGGTGCGCACCGTGACTTCGCCGTGATACTCGTCTTCAAAGTTGTGCGGAGTGTAGGTCTGGCCGTTACCCAGATCGTAGGTGGTCGCTTCGTCGTTCAAAATCGTAACCGGCGAAAAGAGTTTTGTCTGGCCGGGGAGCATGGTGCCTTCAACCGCAGTGCGGAATGCCGATGCGTAGACAAACGGCTTGAAAATGGAGCCGGTAGGCCGCTGCGCGACCACGTGATTCAACTGCGAGGCGCCGTAGCTGCGTCCTCCGACGAGCGCCAGCACCTGCCCGGTGTGCGGATCGAGCGCAACCAGCGCCACCTGCGGATAAATGTAAGTCTGGCCCAGCTTCTTCTGCTTGGCGTGAAGCTTGTCTACCTGCGCATCGATCAGGTGCATGGTGGAGTCGATGGCGGCGGTGGCCGCCTGTTGCAGTTCGGGATCGAGCGAGGTGTAGATGCGCAGCCCTTCGCGGTTGAAGTCGCGATCGCCCAGCTTCTGCGTCAACTGGTCGTGCACCAGATCGACAAAGTAAGGCGCTTCGCTCGCGTCCACACTGCCCGGAACGAGATGCAGTTGTTCCTTCTTGGCGGTCTCGGCTTTTTCTTTCGTAATCGCGCCGGTCTCAACCATCGCGTCCAGAACCAGGTTGCGCCGCTCGATGGCACGCTCGGGATGCCGGAAGGGATTGAGCCGGTTGGGACTCTGAATCATGCCGGCGAGCAGCGCGCACTCGGCCAGATCGATCTGGCGCACGTCTTTTCCAAAGAAGGCCTGTGCCGCCTCGCCCACTCCGTTGATGGAGAAGCTGCCGCGCTGGCCGAGGTTGATCTGGTTGGCGTACATCTGGAAGATCTGCTGCTTGCTGAAGCGATGTTCCAGCTGGAAGGTGATGACGATCTCAATGATCTTGCGCTTGAGCTTGCGCTCCGGCGTAAGGAAGAAGCCGCGCGCCAGCTGCATGGTGAGCGTGGAGCCGCCTTCGGTGAGCCGGTGGCCGGGCGTGAGGTCGTTGCGCAGCGCGCCGAGGATGCGGATGTAATCGACGCCGTTGTGCTCGAAGAAGCGCCTGTCTTCGATGGCGACGATGGCGCTGACCATGTTGGGCGGAATCTCTTCGTAGTTGATCAGCCGGCGCTTGATGCGGTTTTCGCTCTCGCTCAAGCCGGTGATGAGCAGCGGCTCGAGCGCGTAGCTCTCAAGCTGCTGGCCCTTGGCATCGACGATAGAGTCCACCATGCCGCCGCTCAGGTGGATGATGGCCGAGTCGGGCGCATGGTAAGACTGCGGCCCGGGGCGCACGGTAATCTGCTGCACGCCCTCGTTATAGGTGCCGAGCTGCGAGGTCTGCGTTGCTCCGTCGGGTGAGTAGCCGGCCTGGTGCAGTTCGTTGGCTATGAGTTTGACGGAGAGCTTTTGCCCGGGGCGCACCTCGCGCGCCGCTGCGTAGATCTGCGCCGTATCGGCAAAGATGGGCTGGCCGAGGCGCTGATCGACGATGCCTTTATAGGAAAAGTAAAAGTAAGTGAAGACAGACGCGGCCGAGAGAATACACAGCGCTACCACGGCGCCTGCCGTAAGCAGCGCCAGCCTGCGTATGCCCGTGGGCCGCGCGAATCTGATCCTTACCACCATCAGCAGCTAGCCTCCAGTAGCTTCTCTTCTTCCACCTTGGCTTTGACCGCCGCAACCACGTCGGCGATGGCCACGTCCACGCTCGACGACGAGGCGCGGGTTACCAGTTCGACCAGGCCGGAGGCAGCCTTTTTGCCAACATTGATACGGAATGGAATGCCGACCAGATCCGCATCTTTGAATTTGACGCCGGCGCGCTCGTCTCTGTCATCAAGCAGCACGTCGAGACCGGCGGCTTCAAGATCGGCGGCCAGCTTCTCGCCAGCCTCGCGCAGCGCCTGATCGGCGATGTTGGTAACGGTTACGACGACGGTGAAGGGCGCGATTGAGGCCGGCAGCCAGAAGCCGTTTTGGTCGTTGGACTGCTCGATGGCCGAAGTGAGAATGCGTTCGATGCCGATACCGTAGCTGCCCATGATGGGCGTAACTTCCTTGCCGTTGGGGTCAAGCACGCGCGCGCCCATGGCTTCGGAGTACTTGTAGCCGAGCTTGAAGATGTGGCCGATTTCGACTGCCTTGCCGACGACGAGCTTGCCCGCGCAACCATCCTTGGGGCAGGCATCGCCTTCGTTCACCGTGCGGATGTCGGCGGCCAGCGTCCACTTGAAGTCGCGGCCCGGCGTGACGTTGCGCAGGTGGAAGTCGAGCTTGTTTGCGCCGCAGACGAGATTCTTGCGGCCTTCGAGAGCGTGATCGACGACGACGGTGAGGCCTTTGCCGAGCTTCTCGGTATCAGGCGTGAGGCCGATGGGG
Source organism: uncultured Acidobacteriaceae bacterium (assembly GCA_903842065.1). Classification (GTDB taxonomy): domain Bacteria; phylum Acidobacteriota; class Terriglobia; order Terriglobales; family Acidobacteriaceae; genus Telmatobacter. The sequence continues at coordinate 137,304 of CAIMKZ010000077.1, forward strand.
CCAAGGTAGCCGGCAGGAGCGTGGAAGTACTGCTCGAGCTCCTCGGCGACCATGGGACGGAGTTCGGCAGCGCCGACGGCGCCCATGAGCTTGGTCTCGTTCACCTGGTGGTCGCCGCGCAGGAAGGCCGAGACGCCGTGCCACGAGTCCTTTTCACCGCGCTTGAGAGCCATGTAGGCCACGCACTTGATGTCGGAGGCTTCGGAGATATTGAAGAAGGCCGCCACGTCGGCGATGGCCGCGCAGTTGGGAGTTGAGACCAGTTCGGGCTTGCCGTCGCCGGTGGGCTCCATCTCAGTGACGGGGTCGAGGCGGGAGTTGGCCTTCTCGGTGTTGGCCGCATAGGAGCAGACCGGGCAACTGGCGATGAGGTCTTCGCCGGCGTCGGTGTAGACCATGAACTCCTGGGACTGCGAGCCGCCCATGGAGCCCGAGTCGGCTTCGACGGCTACGAACTTGAGACCGCAGCGGGAGAAGATCTTGCGGTAGACCGAGTCGTGCAGGTCGAAGCTCTTGTCCAGGCCGGCCTTGTCGATATCAAACGAGTAGGCATCCTTCATGGTGAACTGGCGCACGCGGAGCAGGCCGGACTTGGGCCGCGGCTCGTCGCGGAACTTGGTCTGGATCTGGTACCAGATCTGCGGCAACTGCTTGTAGCTGCGCAGCTCGTTGCGCGCGATGACGGTCATGATCTCTTCATGGGTCATGCCCAGGCAGAGTTCTGCGCCCTTGCGGTCCTTGAGGCGAAACATGTTCTCGCCCATGCCGGTCCAGCGGCCGGATTCAACCCACGGCTCTTTAGGCAAAAGGCTGGGCAGGAAGAACTCCTGCGCGATCTTGTCCATCTCTTCGCGGACGATGCCGACGATCTTGTTGATCGAGCGCTGGCCGAGGAAGAGGTAGTTGTAGATGCCCGCGCCGAGCTGGCGGACGTAGCCGGAGCGGACGAGGAACTTGTGGCTGGCCACTTCGGCGTCTGCCGGGGCCTCGCGCAGGGTGGGGATGAAGAGCTTTGACCAGCGTTGCATATGAGGACGCATGAACCTTCCCGTCCGCAATTGCGGACGCACGAACAAATTGGGGCTGGTTTTATTCTAAATGTTCTGCGAAGCGGCTGGAGTGCCACTACATAGACGCTAATGCTTGGGTACGTCTCGTCCGGGAATCTGATCGTCAATTTCCGCGCCAATCGCGCTCTTTGATATCTGAGGTCTACCTGCGTCATCCAAGTTCCACTCAACTAGGTCGCCTGCTGACAATGACATCTGTGCAGCGATTTCCTCCGGGATTTCAACCCTGAGCGCATTCCCGAAACGAATAATCCTTGGGTTCATGCAAGCGCCTCTTGTTACTTAGCTATGCGTATTCTCTCTGCCAACTTATTTAGCACGATGCGCAAATAGTCGTTATGTGCGATTTCAATTAAGAGAAAGGCGCTCGATAGCCCAAGAAACACCAATAGGTTCGGTGGAGGTAGAATCTTCAGGCCAGTCAGAACGACGTAAGCGATGTACACCATTTTGGTCGGTGAAAATAATGTGGCGGGTAAATCACCAATGCTTGCCATTCCACACACCTCAGGGACAGTTTTTAGTTTGCGGCACATGCCGATCAAAAAGCCAGTCAGATTTCATAAAATTTCAGATCAGCTCCACGCCCCACAGGTCGTGCAGGTGCACGACGCCTACTACGCGGAGGTCTGCGTCGGCTACTACCAGCGAGGTGATCTTGCGCTCCTCGAGGATCGACAGGGCTTTGGCGGCGAGTTCGGTCGAGGGGATGGTGCGGGGAGTGGGGTTCATGGCTTCGCCGGCGGTTTTGGCTAACGCCGCGCCGCCTTCGCGCTCGAGCAGGCGGCGCAGGTCGCCGTCGGAGATCACGCCGAGGAGACGGCCTGCCTGCTGCACCGTTGTCATGCCGAGTTTCTTGGACGACATCTCGTAGATGACGTCGGTCATGGGAGTCGTAGGCGTGACGGTGGGGATGTCGTCGCCGGAGTGCATGAGGTCGCGGACGCGGGCCAAGCGCTTGCCTAGCTTGCCGCCGGGGTGGAGTTCGGCGAAGTCTTCGGCGCGGAAGCCCTTGCGGACGCTGACCGCGACGGCGAGCGCGTCGCCTAAGGCGAGCATGGTGGTGGTGGAGGCCGTGGGGGCAAGGTTGAGGCCGCAGGCCTCGCGCTCGACCGAGCAGTCCAGGGCCACGTCGCTGGATTGGGCGAGGGTCGAGTTTAGGTTGCAGCAGAGGCCGATGAGGGCGTCGCCCTTGCGCTTGAGGGTGGCTAGGAGGCGGAGGATCTCCTCGGTTTCGCCGGAAGCTGAGAGGGCGATGACGACGTCGCCGGGCATCAGCACGCCCAGGTCGCCGTGGACGGCTTCGGCGGGATGCAGAAACAGGGCCGGGGAGCCGGTGGAGGAGAGGGTGGCGGCGATCTTCTGGGCGATGAGTCCGCTCTTGCCCATGCCGGTGACGACGACCCGGCCGTTGGCGGCAGCGCAGCCGAGGATGAGCTCGACGGCGCAGTCGAAGTCGGCGGCCATGGGTCCGTCGAGACGGGCGGCCAAGGCCAGGAGGGCGGCGGCCTCGGTGCGGACGAGGTCGGCGGGGCTGAGGGTTCCCGGGTCGATTGGGGTGGGCTGGCTCATCGGTTTCTGATGGTAACACCATGGGGGCTGGGGTGCGAGGGGGGTGGCAGCAAGGCGAACAAGAGAAGAAAGTAAGCGCGGCGAGGTGAAATTTAAGTGTATGAAAAATAAGCAGGTTAGAGGACGATTTTCAGCGCTATTGAATTATATACGTAAGTGCAGATTCTAAAGGGTTTACCTATTTTGACTTGTAAGTGCAGAAAATAATGAACTTACGGATCATGATGAATTGGAAAACTAGCCAGCCGCGTTTTCGAGGTTGCTGGATTTAGATTACCGGTTTTAGGGTAATTTTCGGCAAAGGCGAGAAGCGGTATTTGAGTGGATCGGGAGTGGGGCCCTCAGTGGCTGAAGCCCCGCGCCTTCTGGTAGCTTCATCGGCACGGCGAAAGCCATGCCTGATACAAGGCAGGGAACTGCATTTTCAACATGCGCCGCCCTTACGGTGCTTCGTCTCTCAATTGCTTTCGTTACCCCACGCTGAAGCGTGGGGCTAACAAGTCGCCGCGGCGACCGCCTACGGCGCGCGTCAGGGCATGAAGAGATTGGACTGGTGGAAGGGCCAGGGGCTCGGGTTTCCGTACAATAGGAGCTATGAGTGGCTTCCCCTTGCGGCGCAATGCGCTGGTGCTTTTGTCTGTTCTGGTTCTGCTCGCGGTGTTTGTGTGGGCAGGTTGGTTCCGGTGGCGCGCGGAGAGCGCGAGGCGGACGGCGGCGGCCGAGTCGGAGGCCGCGCTGGCGGCGCTGAGCGCGGGCCCGATCGTGGAGTCTCCGCTGGTGGGCAAGGCTGCGCCCGGTTTCACGCTCGAAGACCTGAAGGGCAAGAAGGTGTCGCTGGCCGGCTACAAGGGCAAGGTTGTTCTGATCAACTTCTGGGCAACGTGGTGCGGGCCATGCAAGCTGGAGACGCCGTGGATTATCGAACTGCGCAACAAGTACGGCGCGCAGGGCTTTGAGGTGCTGGGCGTGGATTCCGAGGCCAACGACGCCAAACAGGGCAGCGAACAGTGGAAGAAGGACCTGGCGGCTATCGAGAAGTTTGCCGTGCAGATGAAGGTTCCCTACCCGGTGCTGCTGAACGGAGACAGTCTGGCCAAGGCGTATGGCGGGCTTGAGGATTTGCCGGCTTCGTTCTATGTGGACCGCAAGGGTGTGGTTGTGGCGGCTCAGGTGGGGATCGACAGCAAAGAGTCGATCGAGGCGAATATCCGGAAGGCGCTGGGAGAGTAAGGCAGCGGAGCTAGCGGTGCTAGCGGAGTTAGCGGGGCTAGTGATGAAGCAGGCGATTGCGGTTGTTGGATTGATTCTGGCGGCGACTGTTGCGCGGGGGCAGTTTGTGTCGAACGCGCGCTCCGCGCAGGCTGCGGTGAAGGGTGAGGCGGTTACGTATCTGTTTCCCGAGCAGGTGACGCTGCCTGCGGGTAAGGTGAGCGTTGTGTCGATGCACTTCAGGGTGGCAGCGGGGCTGCATGTGAACTCGCATACGCCGAGCGACGAGTTTCTGATTCCTACGGTGTTTTCGATTCCCGAGGGGGCAGGGGTGAAGCTAGTCGGGGCGAAGTATCCGGCGGGCGTGGACATTACGCTGCCGGCCGATCCGAAGACGAAGCTGAATGTGTATTCGGGCGAGTTTGCGATCGAGGCGCGGATGGTGGCGCAGGCGGGAAATCATCTGGTTGAGGCGAGGTTGAAGTATCAGGCCTGCGACCAGACGCAGTGTCTGCCGCCGAAGACGATCACGGTGCCGATCGATGTGATTGGGAGATAAAGACAGCTTCTAGCTATTAGCTTGTTTGTTCAGCGTTCCAGCAGCGGTGGTTTTGAATTGTCTGGTGTGTGTCATGCCGTCCTTACAGGACGGCGGTGTTTTTATAGGCTTCTTACCCCGGGTTTCACCCGGGGCTATTATCATTCGCTCCCGACGGGAGCGGGTGTTGTGGCGGGTTTGAGTGTTGTGGTTTCCAGATTGTTCTAATCGACTTTCACTGACAACTGACCACAACCCTTGCCCCCTGAAACCTGACACCTAGTCCCTTAGTCCCTATTCCCTGTCTTTTCACTTCCGTTTTTTCTTCTTTGCTGCGTCGGCTTTGTTGCCGGGCGGCTCTTCGTGGAAGGTGGGGATGGGGCCGGTGTCCGCGCCGGCGCGCTTGACTCTTGTATCAATGAGTTCGAACTCGATGGTGCGGGGTGTGGCTGGGCGGATTGCGCCGGTCTTGGCGTCGGTGACTACGTTTGCGCCGGAGGGGATGAGGAAGCTGAAGGCGGGCACCTTTCCGCCGGGCGTGTCTTCAGTGAAGATCTTGACGGGCAGGAAGCCCTGGATGGGGTGAAGGCGGAAGCCGGTCTCGTAGCGGTGGTGGGCGCGGTTCCATGTAAAGACGCGAATCTGATCGAAGTCGAAGGGCAGGCCGGCTCTGGGCGGAGCCATCAGGGCGAGGTACTCGGGAACCTGATGGTCGGGCAGGTCGGACTTCAAATCTTCGACGGTAGCGATCGTCCATGCGCCGATAAAGCGCTGGCCCTCGCCATACTCCGAGATCTCGCGGGGGACATCGACGTCGACGCGGTTGCCGAGGACCCAGCCGGTGTGGCCCTGATCGTCGCGGGCCAGCCACCAGTCCTGGTAGACGATAGGCGGGGGCGGCGTGGGAGGCACGGGAGCGGCGGGAGTTTTGCCGGGAGCTGCGGCCTTGGGCTGAGCCAGCGCGGCGAGAGCCTGTGTGGGCGTCGCCGACTTTGCCACCGAGGCGCGGATGAGCAACTGCACCTTGCTTTTGGCGGGGAGCAGATAGAAGCGCTCGGCGTTGACTCCCGGGGTGACGTGCATATAGAGGTCGTCGCCGATCGAGGCCGTGCCGGCGGGCGAATCGTTCTTGTGGTCGGTGGCGAGCTGTTCGAAGGCCGCATGGGTCTTGGCGTTGATGACGCCGTGCTCTTCAATCCAGCCGATCTCGTTGTTGGCGGTTTGGACGCGCAGGAAGCGCTTGCCGTGTTCGAGCACGGTGAGAGGCTGGCCGTTGGTGACCTGCGCGGTGCGGTTGGCGACGGCTGCGACGCGATCGCGCAGACTGGTCTGCTTGGTCGAGACCCAGACGGTCTCAGTCTTCTTGTTACGGAAGCGGGCGCATCCAGCCAGAACACACAGGCACAGAGCCAGAGACAGCAATACCTGGAGTGACCGGATTGTGAAGGAAGAGATTGGGCGAAGATGCTGCACGATTGCCTGTTGATTTCTTCTTGAGGATAGCACTGAAGGCAGTTGCCAGTTGTCAGTTATCAATGGCCGGGAATCCAGTTCTGCCGCTCTCTGTCAGAACGAGTCGGATCAGGGCACCAGCCACGATCCATGACAACTGACAACTGATAACTGTCTCTACGGTGCGGGGACGATGGCCATGGGCGAGGTGACGGTGCTGGAGACGACCTGGATGTCGAGCTTGCCGGCGGTGGAGGAGTTGAAGGTGTACGAGTCGAAGTAGGGGCTGCCGGAGGCGTTGACGTCGAGCAGGAAGATGCCGGTGGAGTCGATGGCGAGCGAGGAGGGCAGGATTCCGGCGGTTGCTGTACTGCCTGAAGCTATGGTGTTGCTGGAGCCGCTTCCGGAGACGGAGAAGCTGGCTATGTTGCCGCTGGACGAGGTGCCGGAGCCGTTGGCGACGTAGACGAAAGTACCTGCGCCGTTGGGCTTGATGGCGCGGGGCGCGAGTCCGCCGGCGGCGATGGGAGAGCCGGAGGCCTGGGTGAGGGTTCCGCCGAGCGTGGTGTAGTTAAAGGCGCGCAGCCCGCCGGAGTTGCCGGCGGAGTTGGCCAGGGTTTCGCCGACGTAGAAGAGGCGGCCCGCGGGATCGACGGCCACGGAGAGAGCCGATCCGCCGGAGTTGATAACCGGAATGACAGTGGCGGCTGCGCCGAAGGGGTTTGAGCCCGAGGAGGCGGTTGCGTCAAAGGGCACGGCGATTGCGCCGCCGGAGCCGAGCGCGACGAACAGGTACATGTTGTCGGGCGAGATGGCGATGGCGCCGTTCTGTACGGCGGCGTTCGAGACCGTGTAGGTGGCGGTGAGTTCGGTGCCGCTGCTCAAGCCGGTGGAGGAGCTGAGCGGGACGGCGGCCATGGTTACACCGCCCGAGGCCTGAATGGCTTCGATGAGCCAGACGCCGGTGTTGTCAGGGCGGATGGCGAGTGCGGCGGCGTCCTGCGAGACCTGAGCGTAGCTGCCGAGCGCGCCGCTGGAGACGGGGTAAAGGTAGACGCCGGCGGTTGTGGAGACGTAGAGGTACTTGCCGCTGGGGGCGATGGCCATGGAGTAGGGCGTGGCGGGAGCGGTCCACGGGCTGCCGGAGATGGACTTGAGCGCGCCGGAGGAGAAGTACTGGCCGGCGATCTGTGGCGTGGTGGCGTTGGAGAGGATGTAGAAGCTGCCGCTGGAGGCGGTGGTGCAGTTGGAAGTGCATCCGCTGTTGGAGTTGGAGGAGTTTGGGTTCTGCCAGAAGCCGTCGCAACCGGTGAGGAGGGGCAGTGCGGCGAGGGCGATCGAGATCCACCGTTTGAAGTTCATTGCCGCTCTCCTTGAGTGCCGGGCCGCGCTGGGCCGGGAGTACCTCACGACCCAAGAGAACATCGGGCGGAGGCGTGGGTGCTGTAAGGAAGACGCGCGCGGGGGCGGCATCGCTCCGAATCGGAACTAAATCTGAGGTTGGCGGAAGTTGTACTCGGGCAGGACGCCGGTTTCCGCACCCATGCGGAAGAAGCCTTCGATGCCTGCGAGGCACTCTTCGTCGAGGACGTAGTGGATGTTGTCTGTCAGGTAGGAGCGGATGGCGTCTTCGGTGAGGGGCAGGCGGCGGGTCCACTCTCGGGCGAGGATGTCGATGTTGGCGAGGCCGTGGTCGCGGGAGGCGATTAGGTCTTCTGCGACTTTGGCTATGTGCTCTTCCAAAAGTCTGCCCCCCGCAGGGGCAGTGCCACACCAGAGGGCGGAGATGTAAGGGAGGCCGGTAAGCGAGCGCCACTCCTGGGCGAGGTCGTGGTAGACGAGCTCTTCGCCGGTGCGCTCGAAGCGGTTGGCTTGTTCCTCGATGGCGAGCAAGGCCGGGTCGCCGATGACGACGGCGGCGTCGGCAGCGGCCAACATGCGGTCGAGGTCGGCGGCGAGGGGGAGGAATTCTGCCGCGGGGTTGCCCCACTTGTGGAAGAGGATGCGGGAGTAGGCGATGGTGGTGCGGCTGGCGGTGTCTGCGGCGACGGTGCGGATCTGGGCGATGGATTGGGCGGCGCGGCGGACGAGCAGCAGCGAACGAACGCGGCCCTTGGAGGCGATGGTGCAGCCGGGCAGGATGCGCAGCGTGGGGTTTGCGGCGAGCGCGGCGATGGGGATGAGGCCAAGGTCGGACGCGCCGGAGATGAGACGGGCGGCGCATTCCGAGGGCGTCATGCGGTCGATGCGATAGCGGAGGGCGAGCGCGGAGTCGAGTGGGGCGTGTTCGAAGTCCCACATGAGGGGCGCGGGATTGAGGAAGTCGATGGCGGCGATGCGAAGCCGTGAATCGTTGGGGACGGTCACGCCTAACAGAGTATCAAGAGGGGTTGGGTTGGGTATTGTTTCCGTGGGAACGAGGTGTCAGGAAACGGGTGATTGTGCCGCCATCAGCAGATTGAAAGGAGACGGGCATTTTGCGTTCCCAGGTCCCCAAATGCGAGGGACCTGGGGCACCCGCAGTTTGTGGAATGTTGGCAACGGTCTTTCGTTACTTGACACCAAAAGCGAAACGAAGGTAACTTGGGCGAGAATTCCATGGCACAAGTGTTCGCGGTCCGCCGGTTGGGCGGTGGGGGATCTGCGGGCGCGGGCGGCGCGAAGGGAATCGCGGGATGAAGGCACAGGAACAGCAGAGTTTAGCGGCGATTGCGCCGAGGCTCGACGAGGAGCGCGCGGCGTGGCTGGCGCTGGCGATGACTCCGGGCCTGGGTCCGAAGCGAATTCTGGACGCGGTGGAGGCGACGGGGTCGGCGGGCCGGGTTCTGGCGCTTTCGCTTACCGAGCTTGAGGGGCTGCGGTTTCCAGCAGCGGTGGCGCAGTACATCTTTGAGGGCAAGGCGCGGGCGGCGGCTGAGGCCGAGTGGCAGCGCACGGCGGCGCTGGGGGCCACGATTGTGAGCTTCGGTTGCCCGGAGTATCCGGAGCGGCTGAAAGAGATATATGACCCGCCGCCGGTGCTTTGGGTGCGGGGCGCGGTTGGGCTGCTCGGGCGGCCGTCGATTGCGATTGTGGGCACAAGGCATCCGACGCCGTATGGGTCGGGCATGGCGGAGTTGCTGGCGCGGGACCTGGCGGCGCGGCGTCTGCTGGTGGTGAGCGGCATGGCGCGGGGCATCGACAGCTTTGCACACAAAGGCGCGCTGGCCGCGCGGATGCCGACGCTGGCGGTGTGGGGCACGGGCGTGGATGTGGTCTACCCGAAGGAGAACAAGAAGCTGGCCGAGGAGATTCTCGCCCTCGGCGGGGCGATTGTGAGCGAGATGCCGATGGGGACCTTTCCCGCGCCGCAGAACTTTCCGAGGCGGAACCGGATTTTGAGCGGGGTGAGCGTGGCGGTGCTGGTGGTGGAGGCGAGCGAGAACTCCGGGACGCGGGTGACGGCGCGGTGCGCCGAGGACCAGAACCGCGACCTGTTCGCCGTGCCGGGCAACGTGACCAACAAGGGGGCGTGGACTCCGAATCTGCTTATTAAACAGGGGGCGAAGCTGGTGGCGACCTGGGAGGATGTCTGGGAGGATCTGCCCTCGCAGATCCGGCTGGAACTGGAGTCCGAGACGGGGCCGGCGGCGACGCCGGAGACGCAGTCCTCGCTGTTGCCGGAGCCTGTTCTGCGGGCCGAAGAGGCGATGGTTCTTGAGGTTCTGCGGGCAGACGAAAGCCGGCAAATCGACGAGCTTCTGGAGCTGCTGGAGACGCAACTGACCTCTTCCGAAGTGTTTACGGCACTGTTCGAGCTGGAGATGGCGGGCCGGATCCGCTGCCTGCCGGGTAAGCACTACGTCAGGACCATGTAGGATACTGTCCGGGAACAAAAATATTCCCTAAGCGGAACCGGACGGCGGGCTATCGCCCGCCGCAGCGGGTTTTTGTCGCTATATCAATATGTTACGGTTGGGATGCGTACGGCCTTCGAAGACCCGAGCAAGGCGGAATTTCCGGTCCGGGAGCTTGCGAAAGTTCGCAGGCGAGTGGAAATCGGGCGGGGTTTCGTGGTAGGGTCCAACATTTGCAGGGTGTTTTTCCCCGGGGTCCCGGAGAGCGGCTCCTGGATCGATGTGAAATGAGCGCCTGAGAGGGCCATATAACGAAAGAGCCGGACCAAGAGTCAAAGCAGGAACCGGACAGGCGAGAGGAAGTTGTAATAGATGGCAACGAGCAGATCACTGGTGATTGTCGAGTCCCCGGCCAAGGCCAAGACGATTGAGAAGTACCTGGGCAAGGGTTTTGACGTCCGCGCCTCGGTGGGCCACATTATGGACCTGCCCAAGAACGAGATCGGCGTGGAGCTGGAGAAGCGCACCTTTGAGCCTTCGCTGGTGGTATCGCCGGGCAAGGAGAAGGTGGTTGAGCAGCTCAAAAAGCTGGCCGCCAAGAGCGACGAGATCTTTCTGGCGCCCGATCCTGACCGCGAGGGCGAGGCGATTGCGTACCACCTGGCTTTGCAGCTGGGCAAGACGGCCGCGGACCGCAAGAAGATCCGCCGGGTAACGTTCAACGAGATCACGAAGAAGGCCGTGCAGGAGGCCTTCGCTCATGCGCGGGACATCGACCAGAATTTAGTGGACGCGCAGCAGACCCGCCGTGTGCTTGACCGGCTGGTGGGCTACCAGATTTCTCCGCTGCTGTGGGATAAGGTGCGGCGAGGCCTGTCGGCTGGCCGTGTGCAGACCGTGGCACTGCGGCTGGTTGTGGAGCGCGAGCGGGAGATCGCTGCGTTTCAGCCGGTGGAGTACTGGACGCTCGATGCATTGCTCCACCCGGAGAAGCAGAGCGGCAAACAGTTCAAGGCGAAGTTTGTCGGCATCGATGGCGAGCCTTGCCGGGTGTCTACGGGCAAGGACAAGGACGGCAAGGAGCAGTTTGTCGCCAACTCGCTGCCCAACAAACAGTCGATGGACGCGGTGGTTGCGGCGCTGAGCAGTGCCGCGTGGCGGTTGGCGTCCATACAAGCCAGGGAGCAGCAGCGTCGTCCGTTGCCTCCGTTTATTACCAGCCAGTTGCAGCGCGACGCAGCCAACAAGCTTGGCTTCAACGTGCGCCGGACTATGGGCGTGGCGCAGCGGTTGTATGAGGGCGTGGAGATTGGCGCCGAGGGCACGACCGGCCTTATCACTTATATGCGTACCGATTCGCCGCGCGTTGCGCCGGAGGCGATCGCCGGAGCGCGGGAGTGGGTCGCGAAGGAGCTGGGCCGCGAGTATCTGCCCGCCGAGCCGAACACCTACAAGGGCAAGAAGGCCGCGCAGGACGCGCACGAAGCCATTCGACCGACGGATGCCTCGCGGACGCCGGACTCGATTGCGCGCTATCTGACCGACGAGCAGTTGAAGCTCTACACGCTGGTGTGGCGCAGGTTTGTGGCCAGCCAGATGGTTCCGGCGGTCTTTGACGTGACGACGGCTAACATCGAGGCGGTATCGGCGGCAACGAAGAAGACGTATAACTTCCGCGCCAGCGGTTCGGTGCTGCGCTTCGACGGCTTCCTGAAGGTGTACGAGGTTACCGAAGACAAGAAGGACGACGACGAGAGCTCGAACAAGCTGCCCGTCCTGGACGGCGTGAAGACGCTGGAGCTGGACGAGCTGGATCACGAGGCGCACGCCACCCAGCCGCCACCGCGCTACAACGAGTCGTCGCTGGTGAAGGAGCTGGAAGAGCGGGGCATCGGAAGGCCTTCGACTTACGCCTCGATCATTACCACCATCCAGGACCGCGAATACGTGGTGAAGCATGGCGGCTCGCGCGGACGTTTTTATCCGACCGAGATCGGCATGGTGGTCTGCGACCTGCTGGTGAAGAACTTCCCGTACATCTTCGACACGGCCTATACGGCCAAGCTCGAGGAGGAACTCGACGATATCGAAGACGGCAAGGAGAAGTGGACCGATCTGCTGAGCGGCTTCTACAACTACTTTGAAGACGAGCTCAAAGTGGCCGGCAAGAACATGGAAAACATCAAGCGGATGGAGGAGAAGACCGGCGAGAAGTGCGAGGTCTGCGGCTCACCGCTGCTGTTGAAGTGGGGCAAGTTCGGCACCTTCTTCGCCTGCTCGGCCTACAACAAGAAGGACCCGACAAGCTGCACGTTTACCAAAGAGAACATCGCGGCCAAGCCCGACCTGAACACGCCCGAGGCGCAGGAGGCCGGCGACACCGAGGAGTACTGCGAGAACTGCGGCAAGGTGATGGTGATGCGTCGCGGGCTGTTCGGGCCGTTCATGGCCTGCCCGGACTACAACGCCGATCCGCCGTGCAAGACCTTCCGCAAGCTGAGCCAGAAGCAGCAGCAGAAGCCGCCGGAGCCGACGGGCGAGGCCTGCCCGGAGTGCGGCAAGCCGCTGGTGCTGAGGCAGGGTCAGTACGGGGAGTTCGTGTCTTGCTCAGGGTACCCGAAGTGCAAGTACATCAAGCAGAACTTGATTGAAGGGCTGAAGTGCCCGAAGTGCGGCGTGGGCAACGTGGCCGAACGCAAGGCGCGGCGCGGGAACCTGTTCTGGGGCTGCACGAATTACCCGAAGTGCGACTTTACGTCGAATCTGAAGCCGGTAGCCAAGCCCTGCCCGCAGTGCGGCAGCGTGTACCTGGTGGAAAAGGTTCTGAAGAGCGGCGTATTCCTCGAATGCCCGAACAAGAAGAAGGCGGCCGAGGAAGAGGCTGCGCCAAAGAAGCGGGGCCGGAAGCCTGCCAAGGCGGCGGTTGAGGAGACGGGCGCGGTGGTTTGCGGCTACTCGAAGCGGATCGGAGACGCGCCTCCGCCACCGACGGCGGAGACGCACGGGCCTGTGGTGGAGAAGGAGCTGCAGAAGGCGTAAGGGCAGCGAGTTAGCAAGTCAGCGGGCAGGCGCGGTTTGGCGTCTGCCCCTTACTTTTGCGGCTGGTAGGGCTCGGCGCGCAGCAAGTTGGTTAGGATGTTGCGCTCTTCCTGAGTGAACTGGCCCTGATACCGGCCGGAGTTGAGCACCGTGGCGCGCTGATCGACTGGCACGGCGCGCAGATCCTGAAAGGCGCGCTTGACGAGAGTCTGGCGATCCGCGGCAAGGGCCGTGAGCTGGCGGCTGGACTGGTTGAGCGCAGTGCGCTCCTGTGGGGTCATGCGCTCGATGATCTCGGCGCGGGCCATGCGTCGCTCGCGCTGCGGGTCGGGGAGCTGTTTTACCTGTTCGAGCTGCCGCACGACGCGCTGCTGGTCTGCCGGGGGAAGTTGCTTGAAGCTGGGCTGGCTGCGCAGCAACTGCTCCTGGGTCTGGACGGGCAGGGTGCTGTGCTGTGTGAGCCATGAGCCAAGACGGCTGGGCGAAGCCGCAGTCGAAGGAGTTGCGGGCTGCGAGGGCGCGGCGGGAGCAGGGCTTCCGCCCGTATAGGGGGGGCGAACGGGAGCTGTGGCGGGGGGCCGAGGCGCGATCTGCTGCGCGACCGGCGGCTGAGTGGCTGGGTTGGGCCGTGCGGGAGCAGCTGTGCGGGGTTGCTGTGCGCGCTGGGGTTCGTTGCTCTGCGCGGCCGCGAGACCGGCAAGCAGGCATAAGAGGACGAGCGCGGCCGTGGCTTCGATAGCCCGCCGGCGCCCTGCCATCCAACCCGAGTTTGTCTTCGCCGTCACAATCTATGCCTCAATTCGCTTACTGATCCGGCCCGAAAGATTGAGATTTTACCTTCCTATCCAAATCGCAAAAAGCGCGGTTTGGATGGGGCACCCCAAGTCGTGCTCTTTCAGGCCCGATCATTAATACGCTCCATCGCCGTCGTCGTTGTTATTGTCTGAGAGGCTCTCGAGAACGTCCAGCACCTGGGCGTTGTTGTCGAGGGTTTGCAGGTCGTCGACCACCGCTTCGTCCACCGAATGCTGCGCCGGCTGCATCCAGTTGCTCAGGCCCAGATAAGCGCCGCCGCCGATGAGAAGCGCGACCGAAAGAGCCATAGTGGCGAAGGGCCGCCTGTGGGGACGCATGCCGTAGACAAAGCTCGTGCGGAGGCGCGCAAACCAGCCGAGCGGCGGAGCCTCGCCGAGGCGCTCTCTCAGCCGGGTCATGAAGTAAGGGTTGGGCTCGGGTGCGGCCCAGGTGTCCATGAGGCCCATGGTGGCGCGCAGCGACTCAAGCTCTTGCCGGCAGCCCGGGCACGCGTCCACGTGGCTGCGAATTTCAGCCGTGGCGCTTTCAGGCTCGAGAAGGAGTCCGGCCAGCTCCGCTTCTTTCGTTCGGCAATGTCTTAGCTCCGTCATGGCAGCTACCTGCTCTCCGCCGGTCAGGTCCGGCTAGTCATCTGGCGAGTTACACAAAGTCCTTCAGCGTGGTTCTCAGCGTCTGGTAAGCGCGGAAGAGCAGCGACTTGGTCGCCGACTCGCTCAACTTCAGCACTTCTCCGATCTGTTTGTAGTCCATGCCCTGATACTTGTGCATCAGGACAGCCATCCGCTGCCGTTCGGGCAGCGCGTCCACATGGGCTCGGATAGCCTTCGTTCTTTCGTTGCGCAGAATCAGCTCCTCGGCGTCCGGTGAGGTATCGGCCACGTCGGGCTTGGCGCCGGTCTCCTCGTCGGGCGCATCCAGATAGACGGTCTGCGCGGAGCGTTCGTTCTTGTTGTCGCGGGCATAATTTACGCCCAGGTTGGTGGCGATGCGGTAGAGCCAGGTGCTGAACCGCGCCTCGGCCCGGTAGCTCTCCCGCGCCCGGTACACGCGCAGGAATACATCCTGCGCCAGCTCTTCTGCTACGGCCTGGTTGTGGACCATGCGGAAGAGGAAGCTGATGATCGGCCGGTGGTACTTGCCGGCGAGGTAGTTGAAAGCGGCCTCGTCGCCCTGTGCCGCGCGGAGCATGACCGCGGCGTCGCCTTCGGGATCGGTGACATTGCGTCCGAAAGCTGCCGGGAGCGGTACCGCCAGGCTGGCCGCTCCGCCTCCCAGAGACGGTTTGTCGAGTACCATCGTGGCCATATCCTCTGGAACCCCGTCCGGGGCCAAAGGTTGCGCTTCCTCATCATTTTGCAGGGCGGGGGCGCAGTTGCGCGCTGGTTCGCGGCCCCCCTCGCGGCGGGCGTAGAGCAGCGGTCCCTGAGCAGGTGGTTCGGCAGGGGCGGCCGTCCGCGATCGAAATGGAAGGAAACGGAGATCCATCTGGCGAATGCGCGCGCCGGGCGAGGGAAAACCGCCGAGCGGTTTGGCCCCGGGCTGGCGCTGGTGTTACTCTAACCCAAGGGACGGCTGAATGGCTTGTTCCGCCACCCTACGCGATGCCGCTCCGGCGTCGAGCAAGGGCGATTAGCTCAGTTGGTTAGAGCGCTTCCTTCACACGGAAGAGGCCCGGGGTTCGAGTCCCTGATCGCCCACCATAAACCCATTACAAATGAATAACCTGAAAGCAGCCCCTCTGCTTTTCTCTCCCCAAGCTCCGACATTCGGAAGGCTGTCGAGTGTCGCCTCGTAAATCATCATGGTGACTACGGATCGGGTTCGAGTCGGGATGTATGAGGGATTGCGAGTAAAATCGTTCTGACCTGATCGTGGATTGCCGGTGAACAAGTGATTCCTCCGTCGATACAAAGCGGCGATGCAATTCGATTTGCGATCGCCTTGCTGCCGGTGCTTCTGTTTCTTGCCGCGCTTCGCGCTCTGGACAGCTACAAGCTGGTTACGTCGCGGGCGGTTTTGGCATCGCTGGGGAGCGGCGCGGCGGCGGCGGCGCTTTGCTTCCTCTTCAACACATTCGCATTTCAGGCCTTCCCCGGGCTTCAGGAAGAGTACGCGCGTTTTGGCGCTCCGGTGGTGGAGGAATGCGCCAAGGCCATCTACTGGATCTTTCTGATCGCGACAGCGAGAGTGGCCTTTATGGCCGACTCGGCCATCTGCGGGTTTGCGGTTGGCGCGGGATTCGCGGTGGCGGAGAACATCGCGTATCTTCACCTGCTGGGCGATCGCGGGCTGGGCGTATGGATACTGCGCGGGCTTGGAACGGCCATCATGCACGGCGGCGTGACGGCGCTCGGAGCCACGATCACGGTCTATCTGCTTGAGAGCCGCAAGTGGCGCGGCATTCGCCTCTACGCGCCGGGTCTGATTGCCGCAATGGCGCTGCACTCCCTCTACAACCAAAGCCTGCCGTTTCCTGCCTTGTCGCTGTTTGCGGCGGTGGCGGGGATTCCGCTGGTTCTGATCCTGGTGTTTTACTTCAGCGAGCGATCGCTGCGGCGCTGGCTCGGCGGCAAGATGGACCGCGACATCGAGATCCTTAACATGATTGGATCGGCGCAGTTCAAGCAGACTCGGGTTGGCATGTACCTGATGTCTCTGCGGGATGCGTTTCCGCCGGAGCTGCGCGGCGATATGTTGTCACTGCTTCAGTTGACCATCGAACTCAGCGCGCGCGCCAAGGGTACGCTCATGATTCGCGAAGCCGGCTTCGAAGTGCCCCCGGATCCGGAACTGGAAAATAAATTCACTGAGCTGGAGTACTTGCAGAAGAGCATCGGGCCCACGGGCATGATGGCCATTCGGCCTCTGCTCTCGCAGACGCCGCGCGATCTGTGGGAGCTGCACCGGCTGGAGCGGGGACTAGGCTGAGAGCCTGCGGAAGTTAGTAGATCTTCAGCGAAAACATGTACTCGGTGGATGTGTGCCCGGCACTGTCGTGCGCGGCGGCAAAGCCTGCCGAGAAGGTAGACTTCATCTGCGAGAACCACACCAGGCGGAAGTCCACCTGCGCGCCGCCATCCACGTGACCGGTGCGCTGATCGCTGAATGGGTTTGCCCCTAGCGCCCCTGAAAACAACGCAAGCCTGGCCCAGTTGCTGTACAGCTTGGTGGTTCCAAGATTGCGGAAGTGCAGCGGCGTCAGATCCCATTCCACGAGCGACTTGGCGAAGCTTTGTGCGCCGACCTGATTGATCTCGTAACCGGGAAAGCTCGAGTACTCGCGGTAACGGCTGAAGTCGCCTTTATCGACCCAGTTGTTTCCGAAAGCGCCGAAGTAGAAGTTGGCGAAGGGATCGTTCGCGTTGCCGAAGGCCTTGCCGGCCGAGGAGCGAATCCAGAGCGATGAGTTTTTGAGCGGCAGAAGAAATCCCTTTGAGTACTCGCCCCAGATACGGGGGAATGTCCGGGGGAACGTGTCGTCGAGCTGGGCCTTCGCGACCCAGTGCACGCCACTTTCTTCTTCGATGGCTCCCAGGGACTTGAGCATATTTGAGTAGGTGAGCCCCGCCGCCGCGCGAACAAACCGCGTGCGGACGGCCGTCACGTTCTGATAATCGGGTAGCTGGTCGAGGCCCGAGTATCCTGCCAGATTCATCGTCAGATCGAGCGTGCGCTCCGAATCGTAGACGAAGTTTTTTCTCTTCTCGCCGCGCAGTCCAAATCCGCGGCGGCCTACTTTTGTGGGCCCGAAGAGGTCGTAGAAATCGGCGCGGTTGAAGTACGCCGACAAGCTCCAGTCCCAGTAACGGGCATCGATGCCCGCATGGAATCGATCGCGCATGGCCGCTGAATTGTTGGGCGAGTAGGAGACGGTGGTGGTGATGTGCGCGACTCCCAGAGTGTCGCCGAAGTCGGCGCGAATGCCCGCGGCCTTCGCGTCCCGGTAACCCTGCACGATGGGATAGATGGACTGAAGCCCGAGGTTGCGCAGCGGCCGGTAAAAGCCTGCATAAGTGCGCAGCTTCAGATCGTCGATGTTGTTGCGCGACTGCAACGTCCACGACTTCAGTTGCGGGTACTTATCAACCACCGTTTGTCCGAGGTACTCGATCGCGTTGACATCTTCAATGACCTTGACCGGCAGGTTCACTAAGCGGAATCCCCGCGAAGAGTATTCAAACGAAGCCAGCGTTCCGTCGGACAGTTGCAGCGGGCGAAAGAGTCCTGTCTCGGAGTTGCTCAACGCGTCGAGCTTCTTTGTGTCGAGATCGAGCCGGAAGAGGTTGGACGCGCCAGTCAGGTACGACGATCCGAAGAGATAACGGCCGTCGGGCGAGTAAACAAAGCTATCCGGCGAATTGAACTGGAAGTCGTAAAGCACCTCGTTATCGGTCTTGCCGGCGAGCAGATCGGCGGTCTGGTAGCGGACCAGCCGTTGCTTCCCGCTCTCATCGGTCAACGCGCCGATAAGCTGCGCGCCGTCGGGCGAAAGATCGAGGTTCGACAGATTCGATGCGTAGGGAAGAGTGATCGCAATCTGAAGCGACTTGAACGGGGCTGCCATGCGCACGATGCCCGAAAGGCCGTTGTTGTGAATCACGCCCCACAGAGATGCGTCGTCGCGGCAGAAGGCCAGATCGCCCACTCTCGCGTTGCGTGCGATGAGCGACGGCTTGCGGGTTTTGATGTCGAACACGTAGAGGCTGCGCAGGCCGCGGGTGTTGTTGGTTGTGTAGAAGAGGCGCTGCCCGTCGGGATCGAAGGCCAGCGATGCCACATCGTAAACCGCGCCGCCGCGAATGTTGGTGAGGCGATCCACCTTGCCGGAGTCGATGTGAATCGCTGCGAGATACGCCATTGCGCCGGTATGCCGGATGGCGGCGTAGATCGTGTTGCTCTTCGCGTCGTAGTAAGGTCGCGAGACCGAGCCCAGAATCTTCGGCGAGAGGGGATTCACCGCTGTCACCGGATATTGCCGGATCGTCTTCAGGTTGCTTTGCTGCCAATCGCGCTCGCTGGCAAGCCACTTCTGCCACTCCTGGCTGAGCGAGTCGCCATACAGCCTGCGGAACTGGCTCTCAAAATAGGCGCTGCTGGTATTGCCGCGAACCAGCCACGAGGTAAGCTTCTCGGGGCCATACTGGCGGGCCAGATAGTTCATGAAGCGCGTGCCATAGAGATAGGAGTTGGCGCCCACCTGAAAGTCGGCGGAGGTTCCTTCCGACTCGAGGCCCACCACGTCGTACATATACCGCTTGTCGCGGGCCATTCCGCGGAAGACCATCTCGTCGTATCCGCCCAGGCCGCGCCCCAGCCCGCCGCCCATCCACGTCTCCATAAACACCGCGCCCCCCTCATGAAACCAGCGCGGCGAGTAGACGCGCGGGTTGCCCAGATAACTCAAGGGGATGGAGATAGGATCGTCGGTGTTCGGCAGTATCTTTCCAGCAAATAACTTCCGGAAAAATCCGTCGTGCGTGGCGGTTTGGTCGCCCATCACGATGTGCATCATCTCGTGCTTGGCCATCAGGCCCATGCGCTCTGCCGAGGGCAGGGTTTCAAAGACCTGACTCAGCGGCTCGATGCCGATTTGAATAAAGTCGACGGGCACGGTTCCCGCGCCGCCGTAGCCCGAGTCGTCGAAGTCCTGGATGAGGATGGTGATCTTGCCCTTCGGCTCGTAGCCGAACTTCTCGCGATAGAACTGCACAGCGTTTTCAAGCGAGCGGATGAGAA
Source organism: uncultured Acidobacteriaceae bacterium (assembly GCA_903842065.1). Lineage (GTDB taxonomy): Bacteria > Acidobacteriota > Terriglobia > Terriglobales > Acidobacteriaceae > Telmatobacter. The sequence goes on from CAIMKZ010000077.1 coordinate 156,572, forward strand.
GCGGAGCCAGGTACTCGTGCGCGGGCGAGTAGTAGATGATGCGGAATTGTTTGGTCTCCTGTGTGTAAAGCCGCGGCTGCGCATGTGCCGGCAGGGCGACGGCCAGCATACCCAAAAGCAGGAACAGATAAACGCCGAACGAGGAGATCAAACCTCGTGCGTGTCCGGCGCTGCACTTCGCTGAAGATTGTTCCATGAACAGATCCTGAGCAACTGCAGAGCCAGGAGGGGCTTCATTGTGTCATGAAGCGGCGCCTGTCTCTTGAACGGCCGGCCCGGCAATCGGCGCGCGGTCCGGCCACGTGATCCAACTCAGTACATCTGGCCGTTCTTCATCTGGTTCAGTTGCCCGCTGCTCAACTGATTGAGCTGGCCGTTGTTCAACTGGTTGAGCTGTCCGTTGTTGAGCCCGTAGATCTGGCCGTTCTGTACCAGAAAGATCTGACCATTCTGCAAAGGAAAGATAAAGCCGTAGCTCAAGTTGCCATTCATCTGTCCGTTGTTCATGTTCGTGGCAACCTGGCCATTCTTCATGTTTCCCGTCATCTGTCCGTTGTTCATGTTGCCGTTCATCTGACCGTTGTTCATGGCTACAAACTGGCCGTTGTTGAGCTGTGTCATCTGTCCGTTGTTCATGGCTACAATCTGACCATTGTGCAACTGCGTCAACTGGCCGTTGTTCAAAAAGACCACCAGCCCGTTCTGCATGATGCCGAACTGGCCATTGTTCAACTGCGCCACCTGGCCGTTTTTCATGGCCGTCACCTGACCATTGCTGAGCTGTGTCAACTGGCCGTTGTTGAGCGAATACGACAAGCCATTATTCAAGGCGAAGATCTGGCCGTTCTGCATCTGCGGAATCTGGTGGTTCTGTATCTTTTCCAGAGTGGCCTGAAGCGCCACGGGAGCGGCGCCCGGCGTAACGGATGCATCTTCCGGCTGTTCGGCGCGGTACACCTGGCGGTTGCCGATTGCGCCCTGTCCGAAGTGGCTGAATCCCGGGGGAAAGAGTCCAAGCAGATACACCAGAGCTCCGGCCACCACTATCGCAGCGCCTCCAATAATCACCACTTTCTTCGTGTTCATGATGGTTTCCCCTCGACTTATTTCTGAGCAGCCATTGAGAAGTGCTCTGTTCCCGCTCCGGGAGCGTGTTCGAAATGCTCCCACTCCTGCCTTATCTGGTGCGCTTGCCCTCGGAAGCTAAGGCCCGGCGGTGCAAGGAAGGCCGTGTACGAGATGGTCCCGTACCCTTCATTGCGAACGCTTGACGCTAAGGCGGGATCATTATAGTGCTTCCTCTGGCGGGAGAAAAGAGTACTGAGGTTGAAGCGGGGCAAGCTGCCGGGGGGATTTCAGCGCCGGGCGTGGCGCATGGGCAGGACTAGCGACGTTTGGCGGCCTGCTGGCGGCGCACGATCTGGTTGACGGCTCCCAGGTAGACCTCGGTGGAGCGGTAGCGGCGGAGCTCGCCACAGAGGGAGCAGAGCACGGTGACGGAGCCGGGCGGGAAAGCGGGGAGGCCTGCGGGGACGTCCCGCTGGCAGCGCTTGCAGCGGACGACGTAGACGCGGCTTGTTGAGATTGAGCCGAACATGCAAGGGGAAGAATAGCGAAGAAAGAGCGAAAATACAAGGACGGAAAATCTGCGCCTGTGGAAACAAATTGCCGGGCCATTTGAGGTATTTTTCCGGCGAAATGCAAAGGGGCGGCGCTCAAAGCGCCGCCCCGGACTCAACTCGGTGAGCTTCCCCGATGAAGGTAAGAAATCTCGTAAGACTGGATGCAGCTTAGCGATTTCTTACGCGCACTACTGTGATCGGTATCACGTTACCATGGTTATCTCCGGTCACGATGGCCTGGTTTGGATTCCGGAGTCTGAAGGCCCCGGCTCCTTCCGAGTGGCGGGTCGGGGTTGGCCTTTCCCACCCTTAAGACGAAGTACGTCGTTAGGATGGGGCGCCCAGAGTTGTGGTTGGTTCGGATGTGGCTGGTTGAGTGTATAGGTCTCCCAGGTCTCAAAATCGAGACCTGGGGCACCCGCGCTGCTTATTTTGCTTTGGCGTTGAGCTCGGCTAGTACCTTTTTGAGGTCGTCGAGTTTCTGGCCGGCTTCTGAGAGTTTTCCTTCTGAAGTGAGGCGCTGGTAGTCGGAGAAGTCGTGGCCGGCCTGCTGGATAAGTTCATTCATATCAGGAGCTTTTGGCTGCGGCTGGCCGGCGACCTGGGGGCCGGGGGCAGGAGCCTGCTGTGGCGTAGTACCGGCGCTCATCGATGACTCTCCGGAGCCGAAGAGGGCTGCGGCGGCGGTGGCGAAGTCCGGTCCGTAGGCCAGGCGGTCCTGGAGAGCGAGAACGACGATACGCAGCTCGGGCATGGGGCTGTGGCTGGCCTGGAGGTAGATGGGTTCGGCGTAGAGCAGGGCCTTGCCGCAGGGGATGACGAGGAGGCTACCGCGGCGGACGCGCGAGCCCTGCTGGTTCCACAGGGTGAGCTGGCCGGAGAGCTGGGCGTTCTGGTCGATGCGGGCTTCGATCTGCTGGGGTCCGTCGACGAGGCGGGTCTTTGGGAAGTTGTAGACCGCTGCTGCGCCGTAGTGGTCGCCGTCAGAGCGGGCGGCGATCCATCCGATCAGGTTGTTGCGGTTGCGGGGAGTGAAGGGCAGCACCTCGACAAACTCGAGAGACTGCTCGCCGGGCAGCTTCATGAGGACGAAGTTGGGCTTCATCTCCGTGGGGCCCTGGTCGCCGGTGTTCTGGGTGGCGACGTTCCACTGGTCTTCGCGGTTGAAGAAGACCTCGGGTTCGGTCATGTGGTAGAGGCCGTAGACCTCGGCCTGAAGGCTGAGCAGCGCCTCGGGGTAGCGGACGTGCTCGCGCATTCCCGCGGGCATGGTGGAGGCGTCGGCGAAGAGCGCGGGGAAGAGGGAGCGCCACGCGGCGAGGATGGGGTCGGTGGTGTCGAAGACGTAGAAGGTGGTGGTGCCGTCGTAGGCGTCAACAACCGCCTTGACCGAGTTGCGGGCGTAGTTGATCTCATTGCCGCCGAGCGCGGTGTGGGTGGCGTAGGGATAGGTGTTCGAAGAGGTGTATCCGTCGACGATCCAGCGCAGGCGGCCGTCGGTGCCGACCACGATGTAGGGGTCGGAGTCGAAGTCGAGGAAGGGCGCCAGCGCGGCGATGCGTTCGCGGACGTTGCGGCGAATGAGCAGGCGGGTCTGCGGGCTGATGTCGTCGCTGAAGGGAACCTTGGTGAGGTCGCCGCGGTCGATGGCCAGGAAGATTCTGCGCAGGAAGGAGCCCATGGGGATGCCGTCCGCGCCAGAGTAGCTGGTCAGGTTGTTCGACTGGCCCTCGGGGTAGTTGAACTCCTTTTGGCGGGTGGGGACGTAGATGTCGGTGTTGGTGGCTTCGCCGAAGTAGATCTCAGGCCGTGTCACTTCGAGTCCGGGCACGCGGCTCTCAACCGGCATGTTGGCCAGGTAGAGCGAGGGCATGCCCTCAGGGGTGAATCCGTTTACCGGATTCATGGTGATGCCGTAACCGTGCGTGTAGATAAGCTTGTCGTTGATCCAGTTGCGCGAGCTCTCGGGCAGCTTGTCCACGTTGAGTTCACGTACGGCGAGCATAGTCTGGCGGAGCTGGCCGCCGATGCGGTAGCGATCGATGTCGATGTCGGGGAAGTCGTAGTAGGTGCGAATCTCCTGCACCTGGCGGAGGGTGTCTTGCAGCGCCTGCACGTCCCAGAGGCGGATGTTGTCGAGTGTGGCCTGGTTGGCTGCGGGGTCGGCGGCGGCAACGGTGGTCTCGGCGGGGAACTCCTTCAGGACGAAGCGGTCGAGGCCGTATGCGGCGCGGGTTCCGGCGATGTTGCTGACGATGTAAGGCTTCTCGCGGTTGAGGCGGTTGGGGTTGACGATGAAGGTGTCAACGTACCAGCCGGCTATGGACATGACGATGAAGCAGACGACGGCGGGCGCGAAGGCGACGGCCAGCCATGCGATGCGGGGCTTGGTGGCGGCGGACCAGATGGCGAGCGCCGCGCCGAGCAGCAGCGCAAAGGTGACGATGAACATTCCGGTAAGCCGGACGTGGGCATCGGTGTAGGAGACGCCGTCGAAGATGGTGTGGTGTTCGAGGAGCATCTCGTAGCGGGCGAGCCAGGTGCGGGCGGCCAGAGCAACGAGCAGGAAAGCGGCGGCGAAGAGCATGCCGCGCCAGGGCAGGAAGTCGGAGCGCTTAATCTCGCCGGCGATGAGGCGTCCGCCGCCGGCGATGAGCAGGAAGATTACGGCGAGCACGCAGACGAGCACGGCGAGGGTCAGAATCCACCCGGCGACGGTCTGCCAGACGGGCAATGAGAAGAGATAGAAGTTGAGCGGCTTGCCGAAGATGGGGTCCGCTGCGCCGGCGGTCTGCGGGGAGTTCCACCAGAGGGCGAAGGTGGGCCAGTTCTGCTTCATGGCTGCGCCGGTGCCGAGGGCGATCAGGGCGGCGAGGGCGAGCACGATCCAGTCCAGAGCCTTGCCGACGGGCAGCTCGACGGGCATGCCATTGAAGACGAGGGTGTGCGTGGCGGGCAGATCGGGTCCGTGAGCGCGGCGCAGCATCAGGTAAGCGCCGTAGAGTACGGCGAATGTGGCCAGGGTAAAGGCGGCGAAGACGCTCCACTCGAGGCGCAGCGAGGTCCAGAAGACCTGCGTGTAGCCGAGGGAGGAGAACCAGAGCATATCGACCCAGTAAGAGAGGAAGGTGCGCGCGAAGAAGAGGACGAGGATGACGAGGACGGCGAGGAAGATGAGGCCGCGGCGTTGCGGGCGCGAGCCCTGGGTCGGCGGCAAAATGAAGGTTTCGTGCATAAAGTCTCCTGACTTGGGGACGAGCGGTTACGCGGGGAAGGTACGCAACGATTGTACCGCCGGGGGGAGTTAAGGGAGGGTTATATCTAATTACGCGCGCCGGTGAGTTTTATTGAAGCAGATTGAAAAGCAACCGCAGATCCTTCGACTTCGCAAGCCGCATACGATGCGGCTTGCTGCGCTCAGGATGACAAGCACTTTTTGTTGTGCTTGTTTGAAACACAACCCTAGATCAGCTCGTCCTTACCCATCTCTCTGAGTTCCTTCACGATCTTGCCCACGTCTTGCGAGTTGTCGCGGTGGGCGATGAGCAGGGCGTCTTCTGTGTCTACAATGACCAGGTTCTTGATGCCGACTAGTGCGACGAACTTCTTCGGGCTGTAGACGTAGTTGTCGCTGGCGTCGATTGCCATGTGGCCGCCGGTCTCGGTTACGTTGCCATCCGAGTCGCCTCTCATGCGGGTCGTCATCTGGTACTCGTAGAGCGAGGCCCAGGAGCCGAGGTCGTTCCAGTCAAAGTCGGCGCGCACACAATAGAGATGCGACAGGTGCTCGCCCTTGGCCGAGCGGGGCTCGAGCACCGCGTAGTCCACCGAGATGTTCTCGCACTTGGGGTAGAGGTCGCGGAAGACCTCGTCGAACTGCGGAGTTCCATAGGCGGCGGCGATGGCCTCTAGCAACGGGGCGGTTTCGGGCACATGCTCGCGGATGGCGTTGGCCAGGGTGCGGGCCGACCACAGAAACATGCCGGAGTTCCAGAAGTAGTTGCCCTTGGCGACGAACTCCTCGGCCTTGTGCTGGTTGGGCTTCTCGGTAAAGCGGCGCACATGCAGGGCGGAGCCGTCGGGGATCAGGTCGCCGGTCTCGATGTATCCGTAGCCGGTCTCGGGCCGCTCGGGCTCGATGCCGAGAACGACGATGTTTTCACCGGCGGCGGCCAGAGCGACAGCCTTTTGCAAAGTGCGCAGAAAGCGTGGCTCGTCGCCGATGACGTGGTCGGAAGGGAAGACGCCAAGGATGGCGTCGGGGTTCTGCTTTTCGATGAGGAAGGCGGCCAGTCCGCACGCGGGCGCGGTGTTGCGGGCCGCAGGCTCCTGCACGAGCTGCGCGGCGGGCAGGCCCGGGAGCTGGTCGGCGATCTCGCGCGATAGGTACTTGTTGGTGATGATCCAGGTGTTGTCGAGCGAGGTGAGCGGCTTGAGCCGCTCGATGGTCTGCTGGATCATGGAGCGCTCGCCATCGAGGGCCAGAACCTGCTTGGCGCGGGCGCGACGCGAGCGGGGCCAGAAGCGGGTTCCGCTGCCTCCGGCAAGGATCACCGGGCGAAAATCAATCGAGTTCAAAAGCGATTCCGACATGGTTGAAACATCCTAACGGACCCATGCAGGGTTTGCACAGGGAGGAGAAATAAATAATCCGCTAAATGGACCGCCCGCACCAAACAGGTGCGGGCGGCGGCGAGAGAGCCAAATTGCTGGTTACTTGAGCCCAGTGAGGAACTCGCCCATGCGGCGTACGCCCTCGTCGATGTTCTGTTTGGTGACGGGGTAGGAGAGGCGGATGTGCTCTGCCGTTCCAAAGGCTTCGCCGGGAACGGTGACCACATGGCCCTCGTGCAGCAGGCGGGTGGCAAGCTCGGTGGCGTTTTTGGTGCCGCCCTTGCCGATGTACTTGCTCACATTCGGGTAGACGTAGAACGCGCCCTCGGGCTTGGTGCAGGTGACGCCGGGAATGGTGGCGAGGCGGGACAGCATGTGATCGCGCAGGTCAATAAACTCGCGGCGGAACTCGGCGACACAGTCTTGCGAGCTCGAAAGCGCGGCGACGGCGGCCTTCTGGACGAAGCTGGTGGCGTTTGAGGCCGACTGCGACTGGAGCTTGCTCAGGCTGGCCGCGATGGCCTTGGGCGCCAGCGCGTAGCCGGCGCGCCATCCGGTCATGGCATAGGTCTTCGAGAGCGATCCGAGGACCACCATGTGGTCCTTGGCGAAGGTGTAGGACCCGCCGGAGACGCACTTGCCGGAATAGTTCAGATACACGTAGCACTCATCCAAGAGCAGGAAGATATTGCGCTCGTGGGCGAGGTGGACGATGCGCTCCAGATCGGACTCGGTGACGATGGAGCCGGCCGGGTTCGAGGGCGAGTTGAGAATGATGGCCTTGGTCTTGGGAGTAATGGCCTTCTCAATTGCGTCGGCGGTGATGCGGAAGCTCTCCGCCTCGCTGGTCTGAAGGAAGACGACCTTGCCGCCGGCGTACTCGACGATGTCTTTGAAGCTGACCCAGTAGGGGACGGGCAGAATGACCTCGTCGCCGTGGTCGATGAGCACCTGAATGGTATTGAACAGAGCCATCTTGCCGCCGGGCGTGAAGACGCACTCGTCGATGGAGTAGCTGGAGCCGAAGTCGGTGGCGTGGCGATCGACGATGGCGGTGCGCACATCGGGCGCGCCGGGGACCACGGTGTAACGGCTGTAGTTGGCCTGGATGGAGGCGATGGCCGCGTCCTTGATGTGCTGCGGCGTGTTGAAGTGCGGCTCGCCGGCGCCGAAGTCGACGAGGTTCACGCCCTGAGCGCGCAGCTTGGCGGCCTCTGCGGCTACGGCCATGGTTGCGGACACCTGAATGCGGCCGATGCGGTCGGTAAATACCTTCTGAGAAGCTTGTGCAGTCATATCAGTTCTATTTTTACAGATTTCGGGGCTGAGGCAAAATAGAAGATTTCACGCGTGGATGCCGGGCAGGGCCGGTGGGCCAGGACGGGGAGTGGTGATTCCGACTATTTGAGGTGGCTGGGGTTCGGCTAGCCGATCTTGCTCTGGCGGTCGTGCAGTCTCTTCTGGATGGTGGGAGGCAGCAGTCCGCTGACGTCGCCGCCTAGCTTCGAAACTTCCTTGAGCATGGCCGAACTGACGAAGGAGTAGCGTCCGGCGGGCTGGAGGAAGACCGTCTCGATCTCCGGCGCGATGCGGCGGTTCATCAGGGCCATCTGGAACTCGTACTCGTAGTCGCTGATGGCGCGGATGCCGCGCAGCACGGCAGTGCATCCCTGCTGGCGGGCGAAGTCGACCATGAGGCCGTTGAAGGTGGCTACCGAGACATTGGAGAACGGCGCCGTGACCTCGCGCAGCATGTCGAGGCGCTCTTCGAGCGTGAAGATCGGGGATTTGGCGGGATTGATCAGCACGGCTACGAGCAGATGGTCGAAGAGTCGGGAGCCACGCTCAATGAGGTCGATGTGGCCGTTGGTGGGCGGATCGAAGGTGCCGGGGTAGAGGGCTTTGACGGCCATGGTTGACTCCCATTGGATTTTAGCAGCGCAGGGATAGCTTCTAGTCCCTAGTCCCTAGTTGTGATGTTTCAATAGATTGTCCATCTGATCGAGACCTGTAAAGCTGTGTTTGCGAAGACTCAGCGAAGCAGGAGACCAGATGGACTATCAC
>CAIMKZ010000078.1 GCA_903842065.1 uncultured Acidobacteriaceae bacterium
AAGCGGCCGCACGGGTGCTGTGTTCGTGCAGCCGCAAGGTGCTGGCTAGATTTCCGTCTGCTCCGAAATCTCCAGTGCATCGTCCACCTCAATGCCGAGATAGCGAACCGTACTTTCCAGCCTATGTCCCGCGGGACATAGACTGGACTATCTCCCGCGCCGGACTATGTCCCGCAACACATGCAAACGCCAATGGTCGGGCATGCACATGCACTTCGCGGGACATAGTTGGTTGCGCTACAGGCCCTTGAGGAACGCGAGTAGCGGACCATCGGGCCGATACCGGCCGGGTTTGCCCTCTGGTGGTTGCGTCTTGTCGAGAACAGCCTGCTTCATCGCCAAATCGGCATCCAAATAGATCTGCGTCGTCTCGATCGACTCATGGCCGAGCCACAGCGCGATGTTCGATTGCTCAACGCCCTCTTGGAGCAAGTCCATCGCAGTCGTGTGACGCAGCACGTGTGGGCTCACACGTTTGTTCATCAGTGACGAGCACTTCGCAGCGGCCGTTCTGACGTGCTTGTTGAGCAGGTAATGCACGCCGTGAGAAGACAGATTGCCACCGCGTGCGTTGGGGAACAGCGGCTGGTCTTCGGTCAGCGGCGGTTCTCGCGCCCACGCGGCCAGTACGGCGCGCGTGTTCTTGCTCAGCGGTGTGCACCGCTCCTTGCGTCCCTTGCCAATGACCCGAACGTGGGCACCGACGCCGACGTGCAGATCGTCATGCCGTAGGCTTGTCAGCTCCGACAGCCTCAACCCGGTCTGCACAGCCAGCAGCAGCAATGCATGATCCCGGCGACCCGACCAGCTTCGCTGATCCGGCGCAGCCAGCAGCGCGTCGACCTCCTGTCTGCTGAGGAATGGCACAAGCGCGCGCGTGAACCGCTTGGCCGGAATCGCCAGAACGCGTTGGATCTGCGCCGAGTGCGTCGGCGCTTCAAAGGCCGCGAAGCGGAAGAACGAGTGCACAGCCGTCAGCCGTAGGTTGCGCGTGCGGGCAGTGATGCCGCGTGCCCGCTCCATCTCGTCGAGAAAGTCCATCACCAGCGGCGCGTCAATGTCGTCCAGCGCCAGTTCCGAGGGAGCCTTCCGCAGGCGCTTGTGCACGAATTGCAGCAGCATCTTGAAGGTGTCGCGGTACGAGGCAATTGTGTGCGCACTGGCCCGACGCTGCTGCATCAGGCGCTGGGTGAAGAACCTCTCCAGGAGAACACCAAAGTTCGGTTGGCGACTCATGATGACTCTCCCCAGCGCCGCTCCAGCCGGGCCATCGCTTGGGCCATCAACTCGGGGTTGGCGCTCAGGTACCAGTAGGTGCCGGATATGCAGACGTGCCCGAGGTAGGTCGAGAGCAGGGGCATCTCGCGCCCTGGGTCCTTGTTCGTCTGGTACCAGCGTATCAACGTCTGAACGGCGAAGCGATGCCTGAAGTCGTGCAGCCGCGGCCCCTTGCTGGCACCAAGCGCACGCAAGCCGGTGCTACGCGACAGCGTGTAGAAGGTTCGATGAACATGACCGCCATCGAGGCGAGTGCCACGACGCGAGACGAACACGTAATTGGAGACTGGGTGGTGGAAGAACTGCTTGCGACGCGTGAGGTAGTCGGCCAGAACCGCGCTGGCGGACGAGTGAATCGGCACCAGCCGCCACTGACCGAACTTGGTGCCACGAATCGTCAACACCGACTGCTCGAGGTCGACGTCGGCAAGCTTGAGGTTCAGCGCTTCGGACAGGCGCATGCCCGTCACACTGAGCAGGCCGATCAGTCCGTGGAACACCCACGGGCGCAGCGGTGTCGACGGCCAGGCCACAGGAAGGTCCAACGCCGCATCCAACAACCGCCTGATCTCATCTTCGGTGTATATGTGCGGTCTGGCGCGCGTGGATCGGTGTGGCAATAGGCCGAGCGGGGGTATCTCCGTGCGGCTGTCGGTGGCGCTGCGATGGCGGGCGAAGCCGCGCACAAAGCAAAGCCGTCGGGCCCACTCGGCGGGTTGTACCGGCGCACATTGAGCCCACTCAACCGCCAGTCGGACGCTGATGTGCTCAGCGTCGTGTTCTTCCATGAAGCTGACAAACCGCGGCAACAACAGCCCTTCGTCGTGCATTTTGTAGCCCAGCCCCCGGCGCAGTTCAATATACTCCTGCAGGACTTCGCGCAAGGTGTTCATCGCGCACTCCCTGGCCAGGCCATGACCACGGTTCGCAGAGCGTCCAGATCCACCTTGGCGTAAATGCTGGTGGTCTGCGGGCTGCGGTGGCGCAGCACCTGGCCGATCTCGGGCAGCGACGCGCCTTGGCGCAGCATCTGAGCGGCCAAGGCATGGCGGAACTGATGCGAACCACGATGCGGTGCGTCGACCTTGGCCCGCTCAAGTGCGTAGCGGACGATTGAACCCACGCCGTCCGATCCGTCCAGCAGACCGCGGATCGGCGCCATGGAGCGAAGGAAGAGGTGCCGGTCTCCACAGGTCGGTCGACCGTGTTGCAGATACGCGGCAATGGCAGTGCCAACATCGGCGGGCAGCGGCAGCAGGGCCTGCCGTCCCCCCTTGCCGTGAATGCGCAGTTGCGCCTGTTCCCAGTCGATGTCGTCCAGAGTCAGCCTGATGATCTCGCAGGCGCGCAGACCGAGGCGCGCCAGAAGCAGCAGCACAGCACGATCCCGCAGGCCAACCGCAGTCAATCGGTTGCAGCTGTCGATGGCGCGCTGTGCGTGCTCGGCAGCGATCGCCTTGGGTATAGGCGGCGTGGTCGTCCATGTGGCGACGGACGGTACGCTGGCGGCTAGCCCGGCGGGGAGCTCGCCACGGAACGCGCAGAAGCGCAAGAAAGACCTCAGCGCGTTGGTAACACCCTTCACTGCGGGGGGGGCCATGCGCTTCGACTCTTGTCGAACGAACGCGATAGAGTCGCTCGGGCGAAGGTCATGCAGGCAGACCTCTGCCTGCCCGAAGCGCCAGACCAGGAACTGCCGGGCCACCCTGGTGTAGGTGTCAACGGTGGCCGCCGCCAGCCCGTGGTTGCGTTGTAGGTGTTGTGCGAAGTCGGCGGCGACGCGGTCAACAGCCGTCGTGCATGAGGCAGCGGCAGCGCAGAGCCCTCGCTCACGCAGGAAGAGCAGCAGCAGTGTCAACGCTTGTCGCTCCTGGCGGCGCGTATCAGGGCGTCTTGAGCGGCGCCGGGCGCGACTGCGCTGGAATCGCTCGATGTCGTCGTCAGTCAGTGCTTCAACGTCGATGCCACGCCCCTCGCACCATCGGCAAAAGGCCACTGCGTGTCTCGCCACGATGCAGGCGTAGCCCGCCGAGTATTGCTGGCTGCACAGCCAGGTGACGAACGAGCCGAGGTGCTCGGCAGACGTGCCGCCGATCGCGCGGACCCGCGCATCAGCTATTTCGTAGGAAAGCTCCAAGATGATCTCCTTGCGGGCGGAATTGCCCGACAAAGAGGATGACAATGTCTAGCGAAATCGTCGCCTGCCTCCGGTAGATCAGGGCGTCAAGCACGCACGGGACATAGTCCGGCGCGGGAGATAGTCCAGCCTATGTCCCGCGGGACATAGGCTGGAAAGTACGGTTCGCTATCTCGGCATTGAGGTGGACGATGCACTGGAGATTTCGGAGCAGACGGAAATCTAGCCAGCACCTTGCGGCTGCACGAACACAGCACCCGTGCGGCCGCTT
>CAIMKZ010000079.1 GCA_903842065.1 uncultured Acidobacteriaceae bacterium
GATCGGCAAAATCGGCCCCGGCCCTTCGGGTTGCGGGGAAAATTGGCTCATGCGTGTCGCCGCGGCGACTCGTCCTCGACCTTGGAGCCACCAAAGCCTTCGGACTCCGCCTAGCTTGAACCAATTTTCCCTCGCAACGCCATCCACCCCTATATGGCGATACAACCTAATGGTGTGGCTCAGTACCACGAAGTTCCCGTGCCTTCGAGAGGATCAAGTTTCTGTTCCCTTGCGCCTGCAAGTCCGACTCGTTTCACCTCTTTGTACCACCAGCGATACGAGGCATACGCTTTGTGAACTGCTTCCTGCCGCGTCACGTAGAAGCCGTGTGTATCGGAGGAGTCCGCTCCCGGCCCCCACAATGCGATAGCACTCCCATGCTTCCAATTACCAGTGTAGAGATAGGAAATGTAGTAGAGCACCGCGAGATTGATAGGAGTTGGAAAGGCAAACAACTCCGACACTCCAGCCCATGTTGCGCCGGAAAAGCTTGCGCCTTGAGTGTTTTCCTCCAACGACAGAAGGCAGCCCATCGCGGCAACGATCTCAGGTTCAGTTAAGCTGCTGACTCCGTCTGGGTCTATGGGTGCAGGCGATACGAAGTCCTGAATCACTGGCTTACCAGACGAGGCGTTAGGTTGAAGTGAATGATCACGCTGCGATTGGGGCGGCTTCGAACTGGGACGCACGACTCCAATGCGACCCTGCCAGAAGTCGCAGAAATGTAGATCGAGACAGAAGGTACGGAATTCTGAGCACGGCCCAGACCCACACCACAGAAAATGCTCACGACGAGCGACAGCAACCTAACTCTCTTCCGAATTGCATTCGCAGCGTGCATCGACATCCATCATAAACTTGTTCCTCCCTCAAGGTTCCTGTAACGTCGCCAACCTGAAAATTCCCCCTCGATAAACTTCCATCAGAATATCCAAAAACATCTGTCCCCCAACCCGCCGACCCGCTGACTCGCTCACCCCACCCTCTCGTCAACCCCCGCCACCCATCAAACATCCCATATCTCACTCCAAATAAACAACTTATTAATTTCGTGCACCCTGCCGGTTAATTCCCGCTCTTCCCTACACTCAAATCATGAGCACAATTCCGAACCAACCCACCGACTCGTTTCCAGTCGCGGACGACTTCGAATCCATCATTCGCAAGATCGCCTCTCTGAGCCGTGACTATGCCGACCAGCGCATCGACTACCATACCCTGACCCAATGCACTGCCGTGATCCAGGAGGAAGGCAAGCGCGTAGCTGCCGCTGCATCCTCCACCCGGACTTTGGATAAAATAGCCGGCCATATCGAAAAGGATCGCATCCGAGAGGCAAAACAAGCCTCCCGAATGTGCAAATCGCCCGTAAGTTGTTGATTTTGGCTAACCTGACGCCAAATTGTTCTACCGCAGGTACTTACAGCGCAACCCACACCGTAAACCGTTTACTGTCACGTATTTCCCGTAAAAAATAGGGGGGAGGGGTCACATCATGTCAACGCCATCGCAATATCCGGAGTGCCGCCACATATTGCCCAGCGGAAAACGCTGTCACGCGCCCGCCCTGCGCGGCCAACCCACCTGTTACTTCCACGGTCGCAAAGCCAACCTCGTCCGCTACAACCGCGAGCGCGACCACACCGTAGCCCTCCCCCCACTTGAAGACCGCGGCGCAATTCAGATGGCCATCGACGCCGTTCTCGCCGCCCTGGCCGCCGACAAGCTCGACAAAAAGACCGTCTGGCCCTACCTCGTCGCCATCCAGTCGGCCTCCCACAACCTCGCCCGCGCCAAAGAGGAACTGGCCACTGCCGATCAGATCGACGAAATCGAAGAGGTCAACGGACAGAACTATTCACCGCTGGCCGAAGGCGAAACTCCCGTCGTTCCCGAAGAACCCTGCGCAAATCACAGGCACGGATACACCATTCCCAAGATCGACGCCTCAAGCCACGAGTGCGACCGCGAGAAGTGCCTCCCTCAATACGAATCCGTCGAGAATCGGCCCGTCTATACCGGCAAGGCCCACATCACCGCCATGGACCGCGCGTTCTGGAAGAAATCCGACGAATTGATCAAGCAATTCAATAACCGCCTCGCCGCCGACGCCGGAAATCAAATAAGCCCGTAGCCAATGGCGCGCAAGCCCTACCCCAGCAGCCGACAACTGATCACTGATAACTGTCAACTCCGCTAATTCCGCTTTCCTTGCTTCCAACAAAAAAGCCCCCGCATTTGCGGAGGCCTTTTGCTGAAACAAGTCTGAAGACTACTTGAGGTTGCCTTCGGAGTCCATGGTGATGCCTCCCGGACCCTGGTTCTTCTTCGCTTCGTTCTTCTTGCGAATGTCCATGGCCTGCGTGCGCCACTTCTCAGCCTGAGCCAGATCGTCCTTGACCGCCGCTGCATTGCCAAAGTCCACATCGGCCTTGCGACGGTAGACCAGATTCAGATAGGCCATCGCGTCGTCATAGTCGGCCTTGTTCTGCATCGCCTGGTTGAGGTACTGGAGGCCTTCATCGACAAGAGGCTTGTTGAGCTTGGAAATCTCTTCCATCACCTTCTTGGGAGCCTTCATGTTGCCCTGGCCGTCGTCGTTCACGTCCGCAGCCTGGAGAAGCTTGAGAGTGTTCTCATGGGCCATCGTCCAGTTGACCACGCCGATCGTGTAGGCGGCTTCGGGATCGTTCGGGGACTTCTCCAGAACTCTCTTCTGCCACGCCTTGGCTTCGTCCATCTGCTTGATGCTGAAGTAAATGCCTGCGACCTGCTTGATGCTGTTCACATCGTTCGGATCCTGGGCAATTACGTCCTTGAGCATCGTGATCGCCTGATTGGCGGTCTTCAGGTTCTCTGGCGTTACCAGTCCGGGGATCACGTTCTGAGCCAGCGCCGTTGCCAGATAGGTCTTCGCCATCGGCAGCTTGGGGTCAAGCTGAGTCGCCTGCTGGAAGTGGTCGATCGCCTCTTCGTAGTGGCCGCTCTTGAAAGATTCCACGCCCTTGTTCAGCTGATCGCGAGCCTTAAGCTGGTTGCACCCGCTCAGAGAAATCGCCATACCGGCCAGGGCAACCGCGAGCGCCGTAATACGTGCGGGTCCATTCATCGCTGTCTCTTCTCCTTCAGCACGGCCGCTTCAGCGCCGCGTCTGCTCGTGTTTCGCTTACCCGCATGCGGTTTTCCGCTGCCGGTCTATCGCAAATGTACTCTAGCCTGCCGTAGTTGCAGTGACGCCGGCCACGGCTTGCGGCCGCATCCCGAAGGATTCAGCCGCTCGCTTCAAGTCTACTGGCCAGCCTGGATCTTCGGCGTCATCAGGCCGATATGATCCACGTTCGCCGCCTTGCCGATGTCGATCACGTTGGCGATGTAAGAGAAACTCACATCGTCGTCGCCGCGAACAAACATCACGCGCTCGGCGCGATTGGCATAGATCGAGGTCAGCTTCTGCTGCAACTCTACGTCGGCTACCTTGCCGCCAACGCCGCCGTTCACCGCGTCCTCGTTGATCTTGTAGTACGGAACCTGGCCGGCCTGATAGAACACTTGCACAACGATCGTGCGGTCAATGGTCTTCGGCTGTGCCTGCGGACTCTTCGGAGGCTGCGGCACAAGGGCATCCATGCCCTTGGGCGTTACCGGCACGATGACCATGAAGATGATCAACAGCACCAGCAGAATGTCGATCATCGGCGTCACATTGATGTCGGCCATGCTGCCGCCGCCGCCGCCAGTTGTCATTGCCATGACGTAAACTCCTCTTGATATTGGTTCTTGCGGAGCCGTAGCTCCGTCAGTCGTTTCACCCGCAGTTGCAGAGCGCAGCTCGGCAAGCTATCTATGCGAGCGAAGCGGAAACTCCTGGCCATATAGGCCTGCGGCCTAATTGCCTTCCTTTTTCTGGACCAACAGACCGATCTCGTCGACTCCCGCCGTACGAACGTTGTCGATAGCATCTTCGACAGCCTTGTACTGCGCGCGCGAATCGGCACGAACAAAGATGGTCTTAGAGTTCTTGTCCGCCAGCTTGTCGGCTACCATTGCGCCCAGATTCGTCGGATCAACCTTGTTCTGGCCCAGATACACGCTGCCGTCTCGGGTCACCGCGACCACGATCGCGTCATCCTTGTCGGCATCGGGCATCGCCGTGGCGTTGTCCACCTTGGCCATGTCGATCTGCACTTTGTTCTGCAGCATCGGGGTAATGACCATGAAGATGATCAGCAACACCAGCATCACGTCCACCATCGGCGTCACGTTGATGTTGGAGTTTACCTTACTGCCTTCGTTACGTACTGCAACTCCCATTGTGGGGCTCCGTGGGTCTAGTGGTGATGTCGGGCTGGTGCCCGGCTTCGTTCTATCTGATTCGCGTTCGAGTTCAGGATCCGCGGGGCAAGGGAAGGTCAGTCCCCCGCCCCGTTTCTCGTATTCTCGCCACGTCTCAAAGCCGTTGTGCGCTTAGCCCTTGTGGCTCTGCTTGATGAAGTAGTCGATCAGCTCGCTCGAGGAGTTATCCATCTCGACGTCGAACGCATCAACACGGCCGGTGAAATAGTTGAAGGCCATAACGGCCGGGATGGCGACGAGGAGGCCGAAGGCCGTCGTAACCAGAGCTTCCGAGATACCGCCGGCGACCGCGCCGATACCCGAGGTCTTCTGGGTGGCGATCTGCTGGAAGGCGTTCAGAATGCCGACGACGGTGCCGAACAGACCGACGAAGGGAGCCGTCGAGCCGATGGTGGCCAGAGCAGCAAGGCCCCTCTTCAGCTTGGCGTGCACGATGGCCTCGGCGCGCTCAAGTGCGCGGCCCGAGCTCTCGATGTTTTCCTGGGTGGCAGAGCCGCCCGAAGACCGGAATTCCTGCAGGCCAGCGGTAACAACCTCAGCCAGGTGCGACTTCTTGCAGCGGTCGGCGATCTTGATCGCCTCTTCCAGCTTCCGATCCTTGAGGGCACCGGCAACCTTGGGAGCGAATTCGCGCGACTGCTTGCGAGCCGCCGAGAAGTACAGGTAGCGATCGATCATAACAGCCAGAGACCAGATCGACTCGATGAACAACAGGATGGCCACGGAACGGGCCAGCCATCCCATGTGGCTCCACAGACCCATGGGGCTAAAGCTGACTGTCTCTTCCTGGAACAGTGCCAGGCTGCTGACCGCGTGCGATGCAAAGTGTGAAAGCTGAGCGAGAATCACTTGGATCGTTCCTCCTAAGGAGTTTGTGAACTGGTTGGGCCCGCCTTGGCGGGGTTGCACTCACGGCCCCAAGTGGAGCCATAAACTTAGACCGGCAAATATCTCCGGGCAGATACACCGCCCGGAGCCCAGATCCCGATCAGCCGCCAAGCGTGAAGATCACGTTTACAGTGGTCTCCACTTCCACAGGCTCATTATTGAGCAGATAGGGCTTATAGCGCCACTGTCTCACGGCATCCATAGCCGCCTGCTGGAGCATCGGCGGACCGCTGACAACCTTGAGATTTTCGATAGTGCCCGCCTTGGAAATCGTCGCCTGGAGCACAACCGTTCCCTGCACGCGCGCTGCTTTGGCGATAGGGGGATATACCGGCTGTGTCTTAACGATGAGGTTACCGACAGCGACGCCTGCCGAAATGTTGATCTTCTTGGGTGCCGCGGCCTGAACCTTGGGACCGGAGTCGCCGAAGATCGAGCCCATCATGCCACCGGGGCCGCCCAGGCCTTCCATACCGGTCACACCGAAGTTAGCCGGGGGCGCTTCCTTCTCCGATACCATCACGATGTTCTTCGGGATGCGCGTCGGGGCCGTCAGCTGGTTGTTCATCATTTCCGTCTGCACGTGCACTACATGCACTTCTGCAGGCGGCGGCGGGGGAGGAGGTGGCGGCGGCGGTGGCGGCGCAAACAGCATCGTCGCCATAGCGCCCTTGGGCAGCGCCTCAGGGTAAATCAGCGGAATCAGAATCAGCAGCACAAGGATCGAACCATTCATGATCCCTGTGAACATCATCCATCTACCGCTCTTGGTTGACTTACCGATCCTCCCCGAGGATTCAAACGTGGAATCTTCAAACATAGCCAGCCTCGAATCGGGTTTGGTTACTTTTATTTAGACACCGGAAACCCTGAAAGTGTTCCCGGGCAAAATCTGTCTCAAAATGAGGGCAATCTCAAATTAGCAGAACCGCGTTACACCTGCCAAGCAACTTCTCAACCGGTCTTCAAATATCGGCCCGTGCCGGGCCGGTGACCGTTTCATCCTAGCTCTTGCTTCTCTTGGCCGCAGGCAGCGCTACATTCCTGCCCTTATTCGAACGCCACTCCTGGTAGGCAACAAGCATCGGGGCCGCTACAGCAATCGAAGAATAGGTCCCGATAAGAATACCCACCACTAGCGCAAATGAGAAGCCCCTGAGCACCTCTCCACCAAAAATATATAGTGACAAGACGGTCAGGAAGGTCAGACCCGAGGTCAAAACCGTCCGGCTCAGTGTCTGATTGATACTGCGGTTTACCAGATCGGGAAGGCTCTCCCGCCGGCTGATGCGCAAATTCTCGCGGATACGGTCGAAGACGACGATGGTGTCGTTCATCGAATATCCGACCAGCGTCAGGATAGCCGCGATTACAGTCAGGCTGATCTCCTGACCGGTGAGCGCGAAGGCGCCTACCGTGATCAGCGTGTCGTGGAAGCAGGCGATAACCGCCGCCACGCCATAGATCAACTGGAAGCGGAACCAGAGGTAGATCAGCATCCCGATCATCGAGTAGAGCGTGGCCAGAGCGGCCTGCCGCTCCAACTGCTTGCCCACCGTCGCGCCCACCACCTGCACATTGCGAATGTTGAACGGGTTTGCGTAGTGGTTGCTCAGCGCAGTCTCGATCAGCGTCCGGCCCGTATCGAGAGAGTTCTCATTCTGCTCTCTGGGCAGGCTGATCAGCACCTCGCGGTTGACCGCCTCGCCAAAATTCTGGATGCGCGCGTCGCGGATACCGGACGCGTCCACCGCATGCCGGATCTGGTTGATATCCGGCGCATTGGCAAACTGCACCTGGACCTGCGTGCCGCCCCGGAAATCAACACTGAGCGGCACCGGGGTGTGCATGCCGTCGATGGTGTGCACCCAGTTGTAGCTCATCTTGACGATGCCGGCTACGCTGAAGATCAACGAAAAGCTGAGGAAGTACCACTTCCACCCCAGCCAGTTCACATTTACGCCACGAAAGAATTCCACTGCTCTTCCCTTCCCAAATACAGCCGCTAGCTTCTAGCTGCTAGCCTCTAGCTCGTCACTGGTTGTCCCTTACCGCCATTCCGCCACCGAAGAGGCTAAGAGCTAGCGGCTAGAAGCTAGAAGCTTCTCTTAAATCGAGACCATCTCGCCGGCCTTCAACTTGTTGAGGTGCGCCTCAAAGATGACCCGTGAGACGTATACCGCCGTAAACAGGTTGGCCAGCAGACCGAAGGTCAGCGTCACCGCGAACCCCTTCACCGGTCCGGTTCCGAACAGGAACAGGATGGCAGCCGAAACGATAGTCGTAACGTGGGTGTCTACGATGGTGACCCAGGCATGCGCGAAGCCCTGTTCGACGGCAGCCGAGGCGGCCTTACCGGCGCGGATCTCTTCGCGGATGCGCTCAAAGATCAGCACGTTCGAGTCCACGCCCATGCCGATGGTCAGAATTACGCCGGCTATGCCGGGCAGTGTCAGAGTCGCCCCGGAGAAGCCCATGAACCCAAGCAGAATCACCAGGTTCAGGAACAGCGCGAGATCGGCATTGACGCCCGAGCCACGGTAGTAGATGAGCATGAAGATCATGACCAGCAGCACACCAACAACCGCCGCAGTCACGCCTTCCTTGATTGAATCGGCGCCCAGCGATGCTCCCACCGTGCGCTGCTCAAGATAGACAAGCGAGGCGGGAAGCGCACCGGTGCGCAGCAGCCGGCTCAGGTCCATGACCTCGTTTTGAGTAAAGGTGCCTTCGATCTGGCCCGAGTCACGGATGGCGCTCTTGATTACCGCCACTTCGCGCACCCTGCCGCCCATGACCACAGCCATGTACTTGCCTACGTTGGCGCTGGTGTAGTCGTAGAAGCGGCTGCCTGCCTCGTCGGTCAGCGAGAAGTTCACCACGCGCTGTCCGGTGTTGGAGTTCGTGCCGGGATCGGCTGAGCGGAAGTCAGAGCCCGCCACCACGGAAACGCGCCTGATCACATAAACGTGGTCAGCCGTCTCGCCGGTGTTCGAGCCATGCAGAAGCGTGTCGTCGGTCGGCAGCACGCCGCCCACGGACTGCAACGCAGTGGCTTCGTCGGAGTAGCCCGAGCCGTCGCCTTCAACGGCGTGAATCTCAAGCCGCGCCGTCGACTGGATGATGTTCTTCACACGATCCAGATCGCTGACGCCAGGCAGTTCGACGAGAATTTGGTTCGCGCCCAGGTTGTACTCCTGGATGAGCGGCTCGCTGACGCCGAGCGAGTCCACGCGGTCGCGGATCGTCTCGATGGCCTGCGTAACCGTCTTGGCCTGAAGCTCCTGCATGATGAGCGGCTTCATAGTCAGCGTGAAGTTGCCGTCGCTGCCGCCGCCCAGATCGTACTGAGAGCCGTACTTCTGGTCGAGCAGCGAACGCACCGGAGTGATATTGGCGGCCATTACGCCGTCGATCTCCAGCACTTCGGGCCGGCCGGTCCCGTCGGTCTTGTACGGATCGGGCTTGAAGACCTGAGAGTAGCCCAGGTTGGCAGCTTTGAGATCCTGCTGCACGCTGGCCACCGTGTTATCGGTCTCGGCGTTGATGGCTTCCTTGACCACGATCTGCAGGATCAGGTGAGCGCCACCGCGCAGGTCGAGACCGAGGTGAATTCGCTTGGTGACCGACTCGAGCAGCGCTTTGCCCGAGACTCCGCCCGGCACTCCAAAGATGCCGTACAGAAAAACCACCAGCACGGCGATAATCAGCGCAACCTTGTTTTTCAGATTCTTTTTCATCGTTATCTCAATATCCGTAAATCCAAGTACCTGCTACCGGCCCCTGGGAATGCTTTCCGCCGCGGATTGCGGCATCACCAATTCCGGCCAGAAGCCGGAAGCTTAGCTGCTGGCGGAGTTTTCTTCCGTCGTCACCGAAGCGATTGCGTTCTTTGCCACTTCGAGCTTCAGGTTGTCAGGAGCTACGCGGATGATGATAGCGTCGTCCTTGATCGAGATGATCGTGCCGCGGATGCCGCCCGAGGTCGTGATCTTGTCGCCGCTCTTGATGCCGCCCAGCATCGCCTGCCACTGTTTCTGGCGCTTTTGCTGAGGTCGAATCATCAAAAAGTAGAGAACCGCCACCAATACCAAGGGCAGCAGCATGGTAAGGCTGCTGCCTCCCGCCGCGGGAGTTCCCGCCCACATCGCAATGCTTGTAGCCACGCTCATCCTTTACTCGCCCGCACGTCCTATCTGGACCCGCAGGACGCAGGCGCTCCCCGATAGCTGGAGGTCTGCTTAAATTCTGTCTCCGGGAACGGTCCTGGATTGGACGGCCGACTCTACCGGCCCAGTCGCGCAAGGCTCAGAATCGCAACAGATTATCCCGATGCGAACCACCTTGCTTCAGTCTGCTTCCTGTTCGACACAGTACCCCCCGGGCGGTCTTCGGCGCAGCAGCAAACGGCTCCCGCATACGAATTCCCAAAAGAGTACCTCTAAGATAAGAAATGTGCCCCCGGCGACGTGTCAAGGTGCGCACGCACACCTGATACGCAACCTCGATAACATCCGGCCTCCAGACCCGTGCTCAGGGCTGGTCGCTGCCTGCTCCGTCGGCATCCGCGTCCTCAACCAGCACGGCCGAGCCCGGGGCGATCTCAAACGCGCTCGCATCCTTGCCCGCTGGGTGAAACGTCACCCGCATCGGGTCCCGCTGCCACTCTGCAGGGCCGCAGACCGGGTCGGCGTGATTTGCCGCGTCAAAGTTCGCGAGCTTTTTAGCCAGCATCGGTTTTCCCTTCGCCACCTGCGCCACCACGGCAAACAGACTCTTGCCGCTCGAAGTCAACCCGCAGTAGGCCGCGTAGTCGCGGAACCAGTTCACCTGGCTCACACCGGGATCGTAGTCGGGCAGCTTGAGAGCCGTAATGCGCCCGGTCTCGCGGTCGACCAGCATCCACGGGCCTCGCTGCCACGCCCACTGGCCAAGCTTGTCGCCGGGCAGCGTGTCGTTGAGCCTCAACGCGCGCCTGACCACAAAACTGCGGTCGGTCACGTCGTGCGCGTCTCCGGTGGTCCACTCCTTCACCACGCCGTCAACGATCAGCGCCCGCACCTTGAGCGAGTCCTCCCCGGCCAGCGCCCCCGATGGATCGCCCGCACGCGAGTATGCAACTTTCTTGGCCGCGCCCAGCACAACCATATGTTTCTTCGGAGTAGTGGCAGCAAAGGTTATCGATGTGGATGCGATGAAAAGCGCGCAGAGTAGCAGGACCGAACGGCGCATGAAAATCTCCTGTTCTCCGGCGCAACGCAACGCCAGAGCAGAAACTCATCGTCATCCGGGGAAATGCTGTCTGACGTATCTTTAGCCAGCCAGCCAATTCAGTGAACCACTGTCATCCTGAGATCGCCGTGGCGACCGAAGGACCTGCGGTTGTCTATGCCTGCGGTTGCATTACATCATACCGCCAATTGTTTACTCCGGTCCGCCCCTACCCCCAGCTGGTAAACGCCGGCACCATCTTCACCGGAGTAAACACAACCGCCTGCGCCGGGCACAGCGCCACGCACCAGCAGCACACCGCGCAGTCCTGCGGATAGTTCGCAACCGCCTTCTGCTTCACCTCGTCCATCTGGATCACGCCCGCGTAGCAGGTCTCAAAGCACTGCCCGCAGCCTACACATTTTTCCTGATCTATTCTCTCGATAGCCATAATTCCAATCTCCGTATCGCCGTTTATCCGTTATCGAAGCACGCGCAAACAGGTCTCAGCCCAACTCGCCCGGAAAGCGGAAGGGGTATCTCTGCTCGTAGGGAATCGACAGGTCGGGCCACCACTCCTTCGGGATCGGCACCTTGACCATCGCCATCTTTCCCTGCTCCGGCCTGATCTTGACCCATGCCAGCCAGTTCTTGTCGTCGCGGCGCGGATAGTCCTCGCGGTAGTGGCTGCCCCGGCTCTCGTTGCGGAAGAGCGCCGAACGCAAGCGGAACTCGGCGCTCAGCACCATGCTTTTGGTTTCGATCGCCAGACGCAGTTCGTGCGGATCGCGCGCCAGCAGCATGGGCACAATGTGCTCCTGCATGAACTCGACTTGAGTTAGCGCGGCCTTCAAGCGATCTTCCTTCTTCACGAAGTACACAAAATACGGCGCCAGCGTGTTCTGGAGCAGATGCGTCACCCAGCGCGGCCCAAATCCACCCTTGCGCTCGCGGGGAATATTGATGAGCTGCTTTGCCCTCGCGATCTCCTCCGCGCGCACCTGCGGTTTGTCCATCTTCGCGGCCTCTTTGGCTGCGGCCGCTCCTGCAATCGCGCCGGTCACCATCGCGCCCATCGAAGAGGAGCCGCCGATCGTGTAGACCGAGCCGTTGGTCGCTGTGCCCAGCGCATCGCCCGCCGCATAGAGCCCTGGAATCGTGGTGCCACACTGCTTGTCGGCCGCCCAGATGCCGTCGCCGTGGCGAATCGAGATGCCCAGCGCCATGCCGCCCACAATCTCAGACTTGGTCCCGTTGAAGTTCATCTGATAGATCGGCGCGCGGCCCGCATGAGCCGCCAGTTCGATATCCAGATAGCTCAGCGGATACTGGGCCAGCCGCGGATCGCGGCCTGGCAGCCGGTTGCCCGCCGCATCCTCCATGTACTTGCCCAGCAGGCTGGCGTTGCGGATCACCCGCAGATTCGCCGGACACTCCTCGTTGGTCATGTGCACCAGCGCCGTGGCGCGGCCGCCCGCGGGCACATCGGTCCGTGCCCAGTGCGAGCAGACAAACTCCTTGCCGGCGATCTCCGCTCCAGCGCGCCAGGCCATCGCCTCGCCGTCGCCCGTCAACTGGTGATAAGGCGGATCGCTCACCGCTTTATACCCGCACGCGCCCACTGCCATGATGGTCGTCTTGGCGATAAATGTGTAGTAGTCGAAGCTCTTCGACGACGACGAGATGCCCACAGCTCCAACGATCCTGCCGCCCTGCTTGAGCAGCTCGGCGATCATGATGCGGTCCATGATCTTCGTACCGCTCTTCAGAGCCTGCTGACGGAGCGCCAGCGGAAGATCGCCGTAGTTGCCCTTGAAGTCCACGCCCCTGAAAATTTCCTTTGAAGCGTCAGGCACGCCCGGCTCTGTCTCCGCCGGCTTCTCAAACGGCATCCCCCAGCCCAACATCTCCTGATACCGGTCCCAGGAGTTGGCTATCGTCGTCTCCATCCAGTAGCGGTTGCCGATGAACTCGGTCTTGCGGCTGGCCTCTGCGATCCAGTCCTCGATCTTGACGCCCTTTTTCGGGTCGTACAGCAACGTTCCAGTCGCCCAGGGAGACTGCCCCGATCGCCCGGCATAGCCCTTATCTACCATGACAACCGTTGCGCCCTGCTCGCGAGCCTTGATGGCCGCATAGCAGGCCGCGTAGCCGCCGCCCACGATCAGCACATCGCACTCGATTCGGTTCTCGTTCACAGCGGGCCGGGTCTCCTGCGCATCGGCGGTGAGCCACGCTCCATCGGGCAGGTTGAAGTACAACCCCGCGGCCAGCGAACTCTGCCCGGCGGTCTTAATAAAATCTCTGCGCGTGGAATTCGTCATCGATGAGTCCTCCCAGCCGGCCTCATTCGACCGGCGTGAAACTGCCGCAAGACGCTCCCTCGCGGCCCGCTTGGCTCTTGCGCGCTTCGCGTCATTGCTTCATACGCCGCGCGCTCGAGATGCTATGGAATGATGTCAACTAATATATCCCCATTCCTCCCGTCGCGTAACATGGGTGCAACATGAGCAATTCAGAGCAACAGGCTCCAAAAAAGGACGCTCCCTCCCGGCGCACTTTCATGAAAGCCGTAGCAGCCGTGGGCGCGGGCTCGATGCTGCCCACAGCCGACCTGGCCGCGCAGGCACCCGCCGCATCGAGCACCCGCGTGATCGACTGCCACCAGCACTACGGGTCGCCCGGCTACGCAAAGGCCCTCGCCGCCAAAGTGGGCCGCCCGATGGCCGGCTTTGGAATGGTTACGGAAGACGACGTGCGCCCGTGGCGCGACTACTCCTCGGCCAAGGCTCTCGAGTTTCTCGACCACAACGGTCTGGCAGCTGCAGTGCTTACCGCCACCAATCCCGGCACATGGTTCGGAGACCCGGAGGAAACACGACTGCTCTGTCGTGATCTGAATGACTATGGCGCAAGGCTCTGTTCAGACGCGCCAAAGAGATTCGCGTTTCTTGCCTCGCTGCCGCTGCCCAACGCCGACGATTGCCTCAAGGAGATCGAGTACGCGCTCGATACGCTGCACGCCGACGGCATCAGCATCCTGTCGAGCTATGAAGAGCACTACTGGCTGGGCGACCCGATCTTCCGCCCGGTCTTCGATGAACTGAACCGGCGCAAGGCGCTGGTCTGTGTGCATCCGGCCAAGCCCTTCCAGACGTTGAACCACATCGGCATTACCGAGTTCCTCACCGACACCATGCGCACCCTCTACAGTCTGCTGACGACCGGCGCGGCCACACGCTACGGCAACATTCGGTTCCTGTTCTCGCATGCAGGCGGAACCATGCCGTCGTATATCGAAAGATTCAAGATCGCCGAGCCAGGCTCCACCGACGAGGCTCTCGCGCGCGAAGCTGAGCCGAACTCGCACCTTTACCACTTGCGCCGCTTCTACTACGATGTGGCCCAGTCCTGTAACTCGGTTCAGGTGCAGGCCATCAAAGCCATCGCAGGCACGTCGCAGTTGGTCTTTGGCAGCGACTGGCCCATGATTCAGACAACCGACAAGGCCAACGCTGGCTCAAGACAACTCAAGGGTTTGGAGAAGTGCCATCTCAACACGACGGAGCTGGCTGCGATCCGCGGAGGCAACGCCGGGCGGCTGTTTCCGCGGATCGCGGCGTAGGGTTGAGGCTTGTACCGGGACGCCCGCAATCTGCGCAACCACACACAGGCCGCTGCTCAGT
This sequence comes from uncultured Acidobacteriaceae bacterium, assembly GCA_903842065.1. Classification (GTDB taxonomy): domain Bacteria; phylum Acidobacteriota; class Terriglobia; order Terriglobales; family Acidobacteriaceae; genus Telmatobacter. The sequence goes on from CAIMKZ010000079.1 coordinate 14,139, forward strand.
TTGCCGCGCTAACGCATGCCACCTGGCTCATCTCCCGGACGCGCTTCGGTAGCACGGGCAGCAGCACATCGGGCTCAATCTCGGGCAGCGCGATCACACCGTCACCGCAGACCTTTACGATCCCCTTGCACAGTCCGCCGTTGGCAATCCGCAGTCTTGGTGCTTCCAGATCGCCGGTAACGGAACCGTTCGGCAGGATTTCGACGCGATGCGAGGCATACACATTGCCCACCACCTGCCCCATGATCACAATCTCCCGGGCAGTGATCCCGAAGTTCTTGCCCTTGCGCGCCTGCGCGACGAAGACGCCATTTTGGCCGATGGTTACGCGCTCGGTTGGAAAGTCGATATCGCCGACGACATTGCCATCGATGTACAGCGGACCCGTGCCGCTGATCGTTCCACTCACCGACTGACCCTTGCCGATCTTTACCTCTTCGACGGCATACTGGCTAAGATCGACGCTGTCCCGGATCGGCAGTTGGCCTTCGATAACTGGACTCGTTACCAGCTCCGGCTTTGGAGAGGGGGATGAAGAAGCTGCATAGCTTGTCTTCCACATATTGCTCTAGCCTCCGTTCGCATTTGGTTTCATGAAACGCATCGCAGTACTTCTTGCGTTGGGTCTCTCTGCACCCAGAGTGCGCCGGGCTGTTTGATTTGCGTTAGAGAAAAACAATCGCGTCTGTGGAGAAGTCCGTGGAGCGGGAATCAGGGACGTGAGGCGTTCCATTCTGGAACGCCTCTGAAAAAATCCTCATGTGCGCCGCTGCATCCCTGGAAGGTCGCCGTGGCGACCGACGAGAGATCTGGTGTTGCGATTCCGGTTGCCGCTGAGAACTAAATCCCCGCCGCCTCAACCGCCCGCGCCACGCGGAAGGCCGTGCTTTCGCCCAGATGCTTCGCCAGCACCTGCATGCCGACCGGCAGACCGGCGGCAGTTGCGCCACACGGCACTGTCACGCCACAGATTCCGGCAAGACTCGCCGTCACCGTGTAGATATCGGCCAGATACATCGACACCGGATCGGAGGTCTTCTCGCCCAGCTTGAAGGCTGGCGTTGGAGCGGTCGGCGTCACGATGGCATCGACATCCGTAAAGGCGCGCAGAAACTCTTCGGCCAGAATCCGCCGCACCTGCTGGGCTTTGAGGTAGTAGGCATCGTAGTAACCCGCAGACAGCGCGTATGTGCCGAGCAGGATGCGGCGCTTGACCTCTGCGCCGAAGCCCTCGTCGCGCGAGTGCGAGTACATGTCGCTCAACGTGGCCGAATCGGGCGACCGGTAGCCGTAGCGAACACCGTCGAATCTCGACAGGTTGGCGCTGGCCTCGGCAGTCGCGATCAGGTAGTAGACCGGCACAGCGTACTTGGTATGCGGCAGCGAGACGGGCTTCACCGTGCATCCTGCGGCCTTGAGGGCGTCGATCCCCTTCTCGATAGCGGCGCGCACCTCGGGGTCGAGCCCTTCGGCAAAGTACTCGGCCGGGACGCCGATCTTCAGCCCCTCGACAGGCTTATCGCTCTCGGCAGCGTAGTCCTCTACCGGCGCGGAGAGGCAGGTCGAGTCCATCGGGTCGCTGCCGGCGATCAGGCCAAGAACCGTAGCCGCATCGCGCACGTTGGCCGCAAAGGGTCCGATGCGGTCGAGCGAAGAGCCATAAGCGATCAGTCCGTAGCGCGAGACGCGGCCGTATGTCGGCAGCACGCCCACCACACCGCAGAAGCTGGCCGGCTGGCGGATCGAGCCGCCGGTATCGGTGCCGAGCGTGGCAACGGCCATGTCGGCAGCCACCGCAGCCGCCGAGCCGCCGCTCGAGCCGCCCGGAACGCGCTCCGGATCGACGGGGTTGCGCACCGGTCCGTAAGCCGAGTTCTCGTTCGACGAGCCCATGGCGAACTCGTCGCAGTTGAGCTTGCCCAGCACCACGGCGCCGGCCGATTCAAGCCGCGCAACGGCCGTGCAGTCGTAAGGAGGATGATAGCCTTTGAGGATTTTGGATCCCGCCGTCGAAGCCGCGCCCTTCGTCACCAGCACGTCCTTGATGCCGACAGGGATTCCGGCCAGCGGCGGCAGTGAGTCGCCCTTGGCCGCCAGCGCGTCGATGCGAGAAGCCTGCTCAGCCGCGCGTTCCTTAGTGAGACTCAGATAGACGTTCAGATGCGGATTCAGCTCTTCGATCCGCGCGTAGTAGCTCGCGGCAAGATCGGCAGCCTTGGTCTTGCCTGAAGCGATCTCCTCGCGCAGAGCCGCAAAAGTCTTCGGCTTGCCTACGTAGCTCTTTGTCTCACCAGCCAAATCAATCCCCTCGATCGCTCTTCCCTAGTCCCTGGTCCCTATCTCTCAATCACCTTCGGCACCTTGAAGAAGGCGCCGTTCGACTCCGGAGCTTCAGCCGCCACCAGCGCGCGGTCGAGCGACGGACGCAGCTCATCGGCCCGCGTCACTCCGGTTGCTGCGCTCAGCTCGCTCACATGCGTCAAAGGCTCCACGCCTGTAGTGTCGAGCTCGTTCAGCTCGGCAACATAGTCCAGGATCGCGTTCAGGTCCTTGAGCATCGGCCCGGTTTCCTCGGCCGTCAGCTCCAGATGTGCCAGTTCGGCTACACGCCGCACTTCTTCTACGGTGACTCTTTCGGTCATAGTTCAAGTATATGAGGAGCAGGGGCTAAGGGACTAAGGGACTAGTTGTGATGTTTCAATAGATTGTCCATCTGATCGAGACCTGTAAAGCTGTGTTTGCGAAGACTCAGCGAAGCAGGAGACCAGATGGACTATCACAAGAATGCACGAAC
>CAIMKZ010000080.1 GCA_903842065.1 uncultured Acidobacteriaceae bacterium
CATCGCCACCCAACTCGCGGCTGCGGGGCGGCGGGCGGAAGTGCTTGCGAAGAAGTTGGCATTGGCTATGGAGGTGATCAACAGCCTGAGCCACAATCCAATCGCGACGCGGATGGCAGAGTTTGCCGCTATTGACGCCGAACTGGAGGCCACGCCATAATCTGCCGCTGCGGAAACGAGATACATAACGTCGAGCGCCAGTTCGCGGACCTGGGCATCTGGCGCTGCCGCCAGTGCTCGAACGGCGCACCGATGGAGCCGCGTGCACCCACCCGGACGTTTGTTGTCAAGTGCCGCGTCTGTGGCAAGACTGAGGCGGACGGCGTGAAGTTCGATCACAAGGCGCGTTCGAGCCGGGCGACCGACATCGGAACCTGTCTTGGATGCAGGAAGAAGCGCGGCCCGAAGCTGGGAAGCAAGAATAGGCCACCGGCAGAGATCATCACGTCCAAGACGACGTTCGACAACTACGACGAACCGGACGCCGCGAGGGTTAGACGGCTGAAAGAACTGGTGGGGGGATGAAAAGCATCAAATACGAAATGCAAAAACCGAGCGTGACTGGGATCGATCACCAGCGCGTCCATTGTTCATTTAGTCTTGATATCGACGTCGGAACATTTCACGGTGGGCACGATGTTGAGAAGCGGCTCGATCCCATATTCGCCGCGCTGGATGCCCTCGTAGCAGAGTTACACCAGGAGGCCGCGCGATGACGCGACAACTCACACGCATCGCCCGTGTATTCCCGCGCCGAACGAACGCGACACCGACTGACGCGCTGGCATTCACGGACGCGCCGGGGCTGTTCCCGCCTGAAGTGGATGAAGTCCATATCTCGGTGGCGTTTACTTGGGATATGCCCGAGGCCGAACGCTTGGCGCGGGAATGGAGCGTGCTTGGTGTGCCGGTGCTAATCGGCGGGCCGGGAACTGGGCAAGCGGGCGGTGACTTTACGCCGGGGCTATATCTTAAGCCGGGATATGTTATCACGAGCCGGGGTTGCCACAACCGATGCTGGTTCTGTTCAGTCTGGAAACGTGAGGGTGATCTACACGAACTGCCGATAACCGAGGGTTGGAATGTGCTGGATGACAACCTGCTGGCGTGCTCGGAGGAACACATCCGGGCGGTGTTCGCGATGCTCAAACGGCAACCACAGAAGGCAGAGTTCACCGGGGGGCTGGAGGCGAAGCTGCTGAAGCCCTGGCATGTGGAACTGCTGAAGGAACTCAAACCGCTACGCCTGTTTTTCGCATACGACACGCCTGATGACTTGGAACCGCTCATTGAGGCAGGAAAGCTACTCGACAATGGGCCATTGCGCCGGGGTAGTCACGAGCAACGCTGTTATGTGCTGGTGGGTCATCCTAAAGATACGTTTGACGCGGCGGAACAGCGGCTCGGCGAAACCTGGCGGGCTGGGTTCTTCCCGATGGCTATGCTCTGGCGAGACGATCATGGGAGATACAACCTGGAGTGGCGGCGTTTTCAGCGTGTATGGAACCGTGCCGCAATTGTGTGCACGAAGCTCAAAGAACTTGCGGAGGTCACGCAATGACAAGCCCATTCCCGAGCGTCCGCCTGGAATATACCTACAGCGTGTCTCTTAATTGGAGCACGCATACTAAGGGCACGGGCCGAACGCCGAAAGAGGCGCGGGCCGAACTGATGTATGAAGCGCTTTACAGGCTCACGGAGCCGCAACTGCGGCGAGTTGAAGCCGCGTGGAATGAGAAGGAGGGGATATGAGATTCAGTGACCCAGGATATGACACAAGGGAACCCGTGTGCGACGACCACGAACCTGAGCGCGAACCCGAACCCGAGCAGCCCTACCCGCCGTGCGAGATATGCGGCACGGAGGGCAACGGCGCGGACAATGGCCATGTGTTTTGCTCTGCCGAATGCGCCCGCTGTTTCGGCTGCGAGCACCGTTCGGGAGTCGCGTGCTGGTATCGAATGAACATGGGGCAAAGAGCGGGGCACGCCTGGATAAAGCGCGTGAAGCGCTGCCCGAAAGAGGCGAAGAAATGCGCCGACTAACAGACGATCAAGCCAAAGCTTTATTCGAGCTAATGCAAGAATGCCAGAACTGCCCGGAGTGGTATTTCTCTGACGTGGTGAACCCGAGCACGTGTCCGAAGACGCCAGACGGGTTGAACGACTGCCCGCGCTGTATCAAGACGGCGATATCCCGCCTGCGGGTGGCTGATGAGCACGAAGATAGATACGAGAGGATGCAATGAAACCAGACCGCATATTCGTTACGAACGACGGCAAGTTTGCCATTGATCTCGCTCAGGTAGTGGCGGTATCGCACTACTATGACGAAGCTCTCTGCGAAAAATGCCAACAGGACCACCCGATTGCCCGGCTCACTGTCTATACCAGCGCGTATATGAACCAGGATGACAACGGCTTCTGCTTGAGCGCGGAGAGTGGAGCCGCATTGATCGCGGCTTGGGTGGCGTATCACAGGGGAGGGGCGCAATGACGAAGCAACTCACGCCAACGATGAAAGCCGAGGCATACAACGCGCTGCAGGCAGGCAAGCCCGCGCCGAAAGAGAACAAATACCACGCGATCAAGAAAGTCGTGGACGGCATCACGTTCGATAGCTCGGGCGAAGCGCGGCGGTATCAGGTGCTCAAGGCCATGGAGTATGCCGGGAAGATAAGCGAACTGGAAACACAGGTGGCCTGCCCTGTCGCCGTCAACGGCAAGAATATCTGCATCTACTATGCCGACTTCGTTTACTGGGAGAATGGCGCGGAAGTTGTCGAGGACTTCAAGAGCGGGCCGACTCGAACGCCGGTTTATCGGCTGAAGAAGAAGCTCGTGGAAGCGATCTACGGCATCAAGATCAGGGAAACAGGGAGGGCGGATGTATGACTGACCTAGAGGGACATTGGCTAACTCAGCCGTTCGCGGAACGTCCGCATTGTCCTAAGTGTGGACAGCCAGCAGGCGACTATCAGCACAAGCTCACGCACATCACTTACTTATGCGGAAGCACGAGCAAAGTGGATGGCAATAGCTTCTTTGAGTCAACGCGGTGTGGCGATCTTGCCGAACTCGCCGCGGCAAACGCCCGCATTGCCGAGCTTGAAGCCACCCTCGCGGCGGTCGCGGGGCTGGTGGAGGACTAGCGGGCAAAGGCAAATTACAAAGAACGCTGGCGAATGCCAGAGAAAGGCGGTGGCTCTCCGTTACTAGCGAGAACCAAACTACTTGCTTACCAGATCGACCAGGGGCGGGGACATTGCCCACCCGCCCCATCCTTAGAGAATCAATTGGAGGATACGATATGTTCTGGATTTACGCACAGGCTCTTATAAGCGGACTCGCACTTGTGGCGATAGGCGCTGCGCTGCGGCCCGCGATGGACG
>CAIMKZ010000081.1 GCA_903842065.1 uncultured Acidobacteriaceae bacterium
CTGAGAACGCTTTGTCGTGGTCTGCATCTATAGCGATCCATTTGCACGTTGAGTGCTCTGGCTCGATCGCATACAGGCTGATGGTTTTCAGCCCTGCTAGATGCAGTTCGACGTCCTTCGGAGTCAAGGTCAGTTTTATATCTGTCCTTTTATCTTTGGGAGCGTAGTAGGAATACTTGCCATTGGGCGCCGGCGTGTGGCGTTGCACCAGGTAGGCGTAACGATTCACGACAAACCAGTTCCAATAGTCCTCCACCATCTGAGAAGAGACAGGCAGAATTTCCACCTGTCTCTTCGGGGGGATGTAGGGGGTTACGGCTTCGGTCACGCCGTCACCAGACCCATGTGAGTCCGTCCTGCCGCATTGACAACGGCCTGGGGAACGCGCGGACCGCGGTACCAATTGGAGCGACGACGATTGCTGTTGGAGTTCACCCTATTTCCTTTTACCACTATACCACTGCCACCGTAGGCAGCATGCACAGTTGGCTTTGGAACCAGCGTCAACTTCGGAAGCTCGACAAAACGACCCAGGTCGTAGAACTGCACGACATAGTCGAACATCGAGGAGTGGAAGGTGTCTTGATCGGCGAAGTTCACCATCGAAAATGCACGGCGAATCTCGTCGTAGATGTAGAAGGCACCGGTGCCAGGCTGACCCGGAATCGCCATCAAGATGACGAGACCTGAACTTCCCTCGAAAACTCGCTCAGCGCGGCCTTCGGAGCTAAGGAGAAAAGCCTCCAGAACCTGCCAACGGGAGGAGCGTCGGCTGATCGCCTTCAGGTTTTCAGCGATGCAAATGGGGTACAGGCTCATAGGCCCGAACGGAGTGCGAGAAAGAAGATTCGACATGATAGGTCTCCAGAAAATGGATAGCCGCCCGAAGGCGGCTTGGGTGAAGAAGCGAGAGATGTTTACACAGCTTGTGTCCGAACTTTGTGCTCGGGTGGCTGTCTACGGGTGGAACACTCGACTGGACGTGTTGTCCGTGTTCATCACGCCATGGATGAAGCCGAGCAACATCCATGGCGCAATCAGTTGCGCCTGCCGGGCGATGACGCCATCGAGCAGCGCGCGATACGGCTGCGCAGCCTGCGCCGCCTCAGGATAGTGGCGGGCGATTGCGTAGTCGGCCAGCGTGCGTACGCCTACTGTATCGCCACGTGCCGCGAAGTACTGGAAGGTGCCCACGCGCAGGTGGCTCGCCGCAACCCGCGTCAGCACGGCTCCCGGCAGCGACGTCTCGCGCAGCACCCACTCTCCGGTTGTCACCGCGGCAAGTGCCCGCGTGGTGGGCACGCCAAGCGCCGCCATCGCCTCGCTCACAATGTGCTCACACAATACCGGCCCCAGCGCGGCTCTGCCGTCTCCCCCGCGCGAGAAAGGAGTCCGGCCGGAACCCTTGAGTTGGAGGTCGTAACGCACGCCGTCCCGCCCACCACCTCGCCCAGCAGGTTGGCGCGCCCGTCGCCGAGCTGAGGCACGAAATGCCCAAACTGGTGCCCGGCATAGGCCAGCGCCACAGGCTCGGCCCCCTCGGCCACACGGTTACCGGCCAGAATTTCCACACCTTGTTCGTTCGCCAACGCGTCCGCATCGAGTCCCAATTCGCGGGCCAACTCCACGTTAACCTTCACCAGTCGCGGCGCGGCAACTGGAGTCGGATTCAATCGCACGCAGAAGTGCTCTGGCAACCTCGCATACGTGTTATCAAAGCCAAAGCGAATCTCTTCGCCGCTGGGGTCGGACGCGGGCTGCACAGTGCCTGGGGGATTACCGAGTGATTTTATCGTCTATTGGATGTGCGCTTGCAGTTTTAGTTGCGTCCTGGTGGAGTGCCGCCAATTCTCGTCGAGCTGCCGAATCGGCGCGTGAAGAATTGAGTTGACGGTAGCGACGTATTCCAGTCGAGAAGACTTCACAGGACTGATCGTCTCATCTTGCCGTGAGCTGCCAAGCATTCCGGAGAGCAGCAAATAGGTAACGTAAGCCATCCGATTAGTGATCAGGTTTCTGGCCGGCAGATTTGTATCAACGTGGATTAAGACGCGGTCAGCAATCTGCACTTGTCCGGTACAGCTGGTGATGGCATAACCATCGGGATTTGCCGAGAGTTATTGGCTTTGATCTTCAGATAAGCCTCTTCGCGGCGGCGCGTTCGCCATGCTCGAAGGCGTATACGAATGGCTCAAGCTCTTCTTCACTCATGCCAATACTTTGTCCAGTCTTGCGCCAACCATTCACGGCATGTGTAACGTCGCTCAAGATATGCTTGGCCCGCTCAGCCGTGATGCGGAAATAAGCAATCACGGACATGAGGGCATCGATGGTCATGTCAGGGCCTGCATCCTCGGATATCCACGTCTTCAATTCACGCACGCGCTCGGGTGACGGGTTGATGTCGAAGGCGGGCGACAACCGCCAGAATTCCCGATCTACATGCAGGAAGCCGTGATTGCGCAGGTGGTCGTCCACATTCGTAATCAAAATCGAGAAGGCGATACGCCGCCACAACTCTTCGATATCGGCTTGTGCGTCAGCCCCGTGTACGCGGATTGCGTCCACGATCTCGGTGTAGGTATGTTCCTCGGGTTCCGTCGCCTCGACACCCAGCATGGTCGCGGCGGAGACATACATTAGGCGATGCCCGTTGTTTTGCCGGTCGAAGCGGCGGATCAGCGCAACCGGCAATTCTTCGCACTGGACGATACGCGCCGAGGCTGCATCGATCCCGGCCTTTCTGGCAAGCGTCAGAGCGAGCACTTCTCCCTTGGTAACGGCGCGCTCGTCTGCGATGCTCGGAAACTTGGCGATGCTGAGCGCGCCGTCTTCGTCAATGACCGTGCATTTCGGGCGCATGCCGCCAAGCGACGTGCCTCGGCCGCGCAAATATGCCAGATCCGCCGCCGTCTCTTTATTCGCCTCGAAAGCACGTGACGCGCTGAGCAAATGTCCAAGCTCGATGAGTGGCGGCGCGATCCGGCGCCCTTCTTCCC
>CAIMKZ010000082.1 GCA_903842065.1 uncultured Acidobacteriaceae bacterium
AGGAAGAAGGCCGCTAGCCAGCGCGTGGCCGGCCATTGGGCGAAGAAGAGTAGGATGGGATTGAAGGCCGCGTAAAAGAACGCTGCAAAAGGGCTGATCATGATTAGCACCTCGAGCGCGATGATGAAGTACAAGACGATGACGCCGCCGGAGAGACGACGCCACCCAGTCGTAGGTGAACTCATGGTTCGGATGGCTGCCGCTGGTTGAAATCAACTACGCACCTACACCGTATCCGGCTGACGGAGCACGCAGGTTGAGATTGGTTTCTGAGCGGACGGCTTAAACGAGGATGGCAATGCTGATGCCATCTTGGAGCGAAGGCAAAAGGCTCAGAACTGGTTTTGCAGTATTGACAAAGGTATATTATCTTTCGCGAGAATGACCACACAGATTACCACACTGACGTCACACGAAACCGCCATCAGGCGCGGACGCTTGCTTGAGTATCTTAGCGTGGCTTGGATGGTAGTCGAGGCCGCGGTCGGCATTGCTTCGGGTATTCTCGCAGGCAGCATCGCGCTAGTCGGCTTCGGCGCTGATTCGGTTATCGAGATTTTCTCTAGTGCTGTGCTCCTTTGGCGGTTGCGCGAAGGCTCGATGGGGCAGGAGCGCGAGCATGCGGCCCTGAAGCTCGTCGGCGTTAGCTTTTTTGCATTGGCGGCTTATGTCACGTTCGGCGCGATTCGCGACTTAGCTCTGCATCACCGCCCGGAAGTCAGCTATATCGGCATCACGCTTGCGGTCGTCGCTCTCGTTGGGATGCCCTTGCTGGCACGAACCAAGCGCCGTGTGGCCGCGAGCTTGCAAAGTCGCGCCATGCACGCGGACTCACGTCAGTCTGATTTCTGTGCTTATCTATCCGGTATTCTTCTCGCGGGACTTATCCTTAACGCCTTCTTCCGTTGGTGGTGGGCCGACCCAGCCGCCGCACTCGTTATGGTGGTACTCATGCTCCGAGAGGGTGTGCAGGCATTTCGCGGAGAGACCTGTTGCAATTCCACGCCAGCGTCCAACCAGGCGATGCCGCTAACCGACTCCGCGCCTCACGCCGACTGCTGCAATCCCGCAGACCCACTGGCATTCTGACCATGAAACTGTGCGAGAGCGGCATGCCGCCGCAGGACTATTGGGAGACGCTCCTCGATGTGGGTTTGATTCTCGACCGGTTCGGCTTTGGCGCGGCCACCGGGGATGTGGCCGAGTTGGGTTGCGGTTACGGCACCTTCACCGTGGCGCTGGCCGCGCGCATTCGCGGCCGGGTGCATGCCTTCGACATCGCCGCCGATATGGTGGCGCTGACACAAAATCGGGCGGCCGCCGCGGGACTCACCAACGTGCGAGCGGAGCAACGCGACGTGTTTGCCGAGGGTTACGGCCTGCCTGATGGCAGTTGCGACGCCTGTCTGCTCTTCAACATCCTGCACGGCGAGTCTCCGGTGGAGTTGCTGCGCGCCGCGGCGCGAGTGGTGCGCCTTAACGGTCTCGTGGCGGTCATCCATTGGCGCAGCGACATCGCCACGCCGCGTGGCCCAAATGCGGACATTCGTCCCGCACCGGAGCAGATTGCGGCATGGGCAAACGAGGCTCGTGC
>CAIMKZ010000083.1 GCA_903842065.1 uncultured Acidobacteriaceae bacterium
CTCCGGAATTGATGCCACTCGTCATGCGGTCGATCGCCAGCGCATATCGTGAGGATGCTCCGTCACAAGCGCGTGGGGCTGGATCTAATACTGGGCAAGGTGGGGGTCCTCGTGGGGGAGCCGTTGTACGAGACTTTGATGCGAATGGCGCACCTATCGGAGGACGCCAGTGACCGCCATTCGCGTCGACGATGACCGCCCGATTGTGCGGGGCGATCTGCATGACCTCCGCGACGAAATTATCGCTCGCGTGTTCGACCGAATGGGCGTGTACGAAGACGCCCAACAACAACGGCTCGATCGCATTGATGCGAGTTTGGTTTTGGCACATCGCCGCATCACCGACGTCCAAACCGGCGAAGCGAAAATCTACAAGTCGGATCCGGCCGGCAAAGTCCCACCGGACGGAAAGAATCGCGGCCTCACAGTGTGGGACGCGGTGTTGGTCTTTAGCAGTGTGGCCGCAGGATTCAGCGCGGCGATTTGGCTCATGAAATTGGTCGGTCACAGCCCTAGTTGAAAGGAGCGCACGTGCCTCCCTACAAAGCAGTGAAATCTCAAGCTCAACGGCGGAAATTATTCGCCCTGGCCAACCGGGGCGCCATCTCGATGGATGAAGCGCGGGGAAAGGCACGGGCCGCCAAGGGCCGGAAGTTGCCGAAGCGGGTTCGACGCCGGTCCAAGCGGCGGTAGGGGACGACTTTTCCCGAAAGCAGTAGCGCAGCCGCCACAAGAGGCATCGAACGTCTCAGAAAGGGCATAAGACGGCCGAGATTGGGCTGTGCCGTTTGACACACCGTTGGATCTGGGCGTAGACTCGCCCGAGTAGAAAGTGGAACGGCCCAAGGGTTCATCGCCCAAGGGCCGTGCCTGCGATGCGTTGGGCTGAACAACGCGGGTTCGCAAGTTCCGAGGCCATTCTACGCCGAGGACCTTCCATCCTGCAAATCACCTCAATTCCATCGCCCGGACGTCCAGTGGAGGGTAAACCCACAGGCTGGCGTCCGGTGAGTCTGGCCTTACTGGACCGCCAGGGCCGTATACGTGGAGTGTGAGAGCGTGCGGGGGCCGGCGTCCGATGCCGGGGAGAGTCTGACACCATGCGCCGGGATCGTGACTCCAGGCGTTGTCTCGAAAAAGCGGCTCCGCATGGCTGAACTTTTGAGGAGACAGCGGTTCTCTCTACCCGTAGGGGAAACCGCTGTCACGTAAGCTCACCACTGGCTGGAACGAAGATCAAGAACTGAAGATCGGAGAGAGAGATCCATGACTCCAGAAGAAGCGAAATTGAATCCGTTCAAGTGGCCCGATTCCATCTAGTAGGGGGAGTTCTCCCAGAGCCCGAGAGAGCAGATGGGCGCTCTGATAACAGTGATCAACTTGAAAGGAGTTTCCACGATGAGCGACCACCCTATCGACTACACCGTGTCTCGACCGTTCATTCCACAGATTACTGCCGTTATGATGGGGCCGAAATGACGCGCTCGCAGTGCATCGCCTTTGTGCGGAAGCGGGAGAAAAACACGTGCCAACTCACCGGCATGACCGTCCAGTACGACTACTCGATGGCGGAGACGTATGGGGAAGTGCATGAGGTGGTGTGGCGCTCGCACTGCGGCTCAGATCGAGAACCAGCGAATTGCATTCTCGTGTCGGCCGCGGCGCATCGCACGAAAGAGCCAGCTATTCATCCGCAGCCGCACCACAAGTCCAAGCGCGTCGTGTCCTTCATCGACGGGAAACTCCATCACGAAGTCGTCAGATTCCGCTGTTGTCACTGCGGCTTGCGCGACCACGACGAGAAAGATTGTCACCTCCGTGCGACGGCGCTTGACACGCATCCACGTAATCAAGTAAAGTCCGCGTCATGGGAATGAAGCGCGTCAAGAAAACCAACGTTGTGAACGAGTGCTCCTGCGAGCAGTGCGGGCGGGTCTGGGTGCCGCGCCTAAAGAAGCCGAACATCTGCCCGTCCTGCAAGTCCACTAAATGGAACCAGCCGAAAGGAAAGAAGTAGTTATGGCAGATATGAAGATCGAGATTCCCGGAGTCGATTTCACGAGGATGGCTGAGGCAGCTATCTCTGCCAAGTTGACAGAGGCGCTTATTGGAACCGACAAGATCATCGGCACGATCGTCGCCAGCGCTATTAGCCGAAAGGTCGATCCACAATATGGGACGCCTTCGACTC
>CAIMKZ010000084.1 GCA_903842065.1 uncultured Acidobacteriaceae bacterium
CGTCTCAATAACGCTGCGATAATCCACTAAACCTTGCCCCACAAATAAAAAATGGGCCGGAAGCCCATCCTGCAGAACAGGAGGAGTTTATCAAAATCTGCCGCAAAATCCAATACTTTTCGTCTACCGAGGCAGTCCCGCTACGAAAAGCCGACACTCCTGTGGGCGACGACAATCATCTTGTCCGGTATAACGACAATCATCTTGGCCGGTGGTGAGGAGTCGAAGGCGGCGTAGCCGCCGCAGACGACGAGCCGCCGGCAGCGCCGAGTTGGTTGGGGTCTAGGATGGCTGACCGCAGTCTGAAGAAGAGGTCGGCCCCGTGCCAGGAACCCGAATTACTGACCAACAGGTTCGTCTATATATGAGCTCCCGCAAGCACCACACCCAAGAACTGGCTGCCGCCAAAGCAGGAATGAGCGTACGCAGTGCACGCCGTGTTGAAGAAGAGGGAACGCTACCGTCACAACAACCGCGCCGCTATTGGCGCTCGCGCCCAGATCCGTTTGCACAGGTCTGGGACAACGAAGTTGTGCCGCTACTGAAGAGTACGCCCAAGTTGATGGCGATCACGCTGCTGCGCAAGCTGCAGGACGATCGCCCGGACCATTTCCCCGATGGCGTGCTGCGGACCTTGCAGCGCCGCGTCCGCCATTGGCGCGCTTTGGAAGGGCCGCCCAAGGAGGTGTTCTTCCCTCAGGAGCATGCGCCGGGTCATCGCGGCCTGTCGGATTTCACCGCCATGGGGGAGTTGCGCATCACGATAGGCAACGCGCCGTTTGTGCACATCCTGTATCACTTCGTGCTGGCCTTCTCGCGCTGGGAGCATGTGGAAGTGGTCGAGGGCGGCGAGAGCTTCGAGGCGTTGTCCAAGGGGCTGCAGAACGCCCTGTGGCAGGCCGGCGGCACCCCGCAGGAGCACCGCAGCGACAGCCTGTCGGCGGCGTTCAAGAATCTGACCGAAGAACGGGACTTCACGGTGCGCTACACGGCATTGCTGGATCATTACGGCATGGCCGGCACGCGCAACAATCGCGGCCTCAGCCACGAGAACGGCAGCGTCGAGTCCTCGCACCGGTATTTGAAGGAAGCAATCGAGCAGGCACTACTGCTGCGCGGCCATCGTGACTTCGAGGACCGATCGTTCTACGAAGCGTTTGTGCGCGACACCGTGATGCGTCGCAACCGCCGCAACGCGGTGGCGTTCCGCATCGAGCGCGAGCACCTGCAGGACCTGCCGGCACGTCGCAGCACCGACTTCGTCGAGGAGGAGGCGCGCGTCACGCGCTGCGGCACCTTCACTGTGCGCGCAATCCTGTATAGCGTGCCGTCACGCCTGATAGGCCACCGCCTGAAGGTGCGGCTCTACAGCGACCGGCTGGATTGCTACCTCTCCGGGGCGCTGGTGCTCACGCTCTCGCGCGGAATCCGCTCGCCCGTCGGCGGCCGCGGTCGGGTGATCGACTACCGGCACTTCATCGATGCCCTCAAGCGCAAGCCCCAGGCGTTCAGGGGCCTGGTGTTCCGTGACGCACTGTTCCCGCGCGAGGCGTATCGCCGGACCTGGGAGCAACTCGAGCTGAAGCTGACACAGCGCCAAGCGTGCCAGAGCATCGTGGCACTTCTGGAGATGGCCGCTCGGGACGGCGTGGAGGGCGTGCTGGCCGAGCGACTCGACACGCTACGGGCAGCCGGTGTGTTGCCCGATGTGAAGCGGCTGCGTGAGGAGTTCGCCCCGCGCAGGGTGGAAGTGCCGCACGTCACGGTCCAGATCCCGGCGCCGAGCGTCTACGACGCGTTGTTACCCAGTGAGCAAGCGTATGAACTCGAAGAGGTGGCGGCATGAGCGCCCCGTCTTTCGAACCAGCTCGAATCGGGCTGATGCTCACCGAGTTGCATTTGCCGACGATCGGCCGTCTATGGCCGCAGTTCGCCGAGCGCTCCGACAAGGAGGGCTGGCCGGCGGGCCGCTATCTGGGTGGGCTGCTTGAACATGAATTGGCTGAACGCGCCAAGCGGCGCACCGAACGCCATCGCGCCGAATCAAAACTCGATCCGACCAAGACGCTGGCCACCTTCGAGTTCGCGGAGGTACCGATGCTCTCGAAAGCCCACGTCATGGCGCTCGCCAGTGGCGACGCCTGGCTGGAAAAAGGCGCGACGATCCTGATCTTCGGTCCGCCCGGTGTCGGCAAGAGTCACGTCGGCTGCGGCATCGGCCACGCGTTGATCGACGCCGGCTACCGGGTGCTATACATGCGCACCAGCGAATTGGTGCAGCGCCTGCAGGCCGCACGCCAGAGTCTGCAACTGCCACAGGCACTGGCAAAGCTCGACCGCTATGACCTGCTCATTCTTGACGACCTCTCGTATGTCAGAAAGGACCAGGCCGAAACGAGCGTGCTGTTCGAGTTGATCGCCGAGCGCTACGAGCGACGCAGCATTCTTATTACGGCCAACCAGCCGTTCTCCGGTTGGGATAGCGTGTTCCCTGACCCCGGTATGACGGTGGCCGCCATCGACCGCCTGGTCCATCACTCGACCATCTTCGAACTGCACAAGGTAGAGAGCTACCGCGGTAAAGAGGCCGCTCGGCAACAGAAGATCCAGCGCGACAACGACAAGGCCTCCCGTCAGCGTCAATCATCCAAAGACAACGACAACCATCCGCAGGAGCCCCTTCCATGACCTCTTAAACAACGACATTCATCCCCGTCCAACCGGCCAGGATGGTTGTCGTTTGACCGGCCATGCTGCTTGACGTCGTCCA
>CAIMKZ010000085.1 GCA_903842065.1 uncultured Acidobacteriaceae bacterium
AGTCTTTTCCAATCGAAGGATGAGCCTGAAGGTGCGAAGGGTAGGCGAAGCTGGGTTTTGTCCTTTCTGGTTTTGTATTTGAGTTATATTAGCAGTCTCGGTCGGGGCGGAGGGAATGTGGAAATCGCTTCGCATGATCTTCGGGACGCGATGCTGTCCGCGAGCGATTTCCAAGGTTTGTGGGAAGGGCGGGAAACGGGTTCATCGTTTTCCGGGCTTTCCATAAACCGTCATTTCCTCTGCCCACCTTCCTCGGCTCTGGTCGGCGATTCTACGCGGTTTGTCGCGGGGAATCGAAGAGCTTGGTTTTTGCTTTTTGCATGCGTTGCGCCGCGTCCGTATCGCTGATCGCAGCGGCGACGCGCTGGAGTGCTTTGAGGCTCCGTCCATCGCGCAGGTACTGTTCTGGTTTGTCCAATAACGACAGGGTCTCCAGCGGAGTTTGATAGCGTTTGTAACGGACTTGCTTGCGTCCTTTCTGGTCGATTTCTACATCGGCCTGAGCGCAGGGGCGATGGTAGTTCAGGTATGGATTCAGGTACTCGCGATAGAAGCGATCGATGGGATCGGCCTGTGTCTGGGCCAGATATCCGTAGCCGATATGTTTGCGGATGATCCATCCGTTTTTGGTCTCCACCAGGCCGTTGTCGCCGCTCTTCCGAGGTCGGCTTTTGGTCTGTTCGACGCGCAGTTTTTCCAGCAATCGGGCCACGGTTTTGTTGATGAACTCGCTTCCGTTGTCCGAGTGAAAGCCCAAGATGCGAAAGGGAAACTGGCGCAGCATGGTCTGCAACACCGGCTCCAGATAGGCTTCCGAGATGCGCTCGACCGCGCCAACGACCTCCCACTGCGTGACCTCGTCGACGGCGTTGATGTGATAAATCCCCTTGGCTCCGCTTCCCGGCTGGTCGCCCTGATGCACCGTATCCAGACGCAGAAATCCCGGCTGGCCGTTCGGCTGAGGCTTCCTCCGCTCGCCGATCTGCACTGTCGTGGGACGGGTTTTCGTGTAGTTGAGAAGCCGCTCGCGGTAACGCTGGCGGTGGCGCAGGTTGTACAAGTGCGCGACGGAAATCGTGGCCAGCCGCGCATACTCCGGCTTGCCATAGAGATCGAACTCGCGCTGTAGAATGCGCCGCGTCGCCGGTCCGCTCAAGGTCTCATGCGCCTCGTCGACGGTGGCCAGCAACTCGATGTCGGCCCGCGTGTAGCGCTCGGGAAAACGCCGCCGCCGGTAGACCGTCGCCACCACCCGCCCCGTCGCCGTGTAGCGTGCGATCAGCCGCGTGACCTGCGCTCGACTCAGCCCGGTCATGCGCTCGACGTAGCGCCGCAGAAGACCTCGTGCCGCCTTGCCCTGCTGGGCGTACTCCTGCTCGACCAGAACTCGCTCCACCCAGCCATAAAGCTGCTGGCGGTCTTCGGCCTCAAACTGGATTTCCTGGCTGGCCGCTATGAAACAGCCAATCGCTTCCAAACTCAACTTCTCTGCTTCGTGCATGCGGATGTTCACATCCCAGCATGACCGGCCCTTCAGGCTCATCTTGTGTTGGAATCAAAGCCAGCCTTCAGGCTCATCTTGTATTGGACAAGAGTTAAGCAGGTGAATGCCCCAGCACCTTGTATTCTAGAGAGGGTGCTCTCGCGCGCCCGCATTGAATCGCCAAACCACCTATGACCACATCGCCCACATTCCTCGATCTGCTGCAGCAACGCGTGATGGTCTACGACGGTGCCATGGGCACGTCGATCCAAAACTACGCGCTCACCGTGGAAGGCGACTTCGAGGGCAAAGAGAACTGCTCGGAGATCCTGGTGGTCACGCGACCGGATGTGATCCGTGAGATTCATGCGAGCTACATCGAGGCCGGGGCGGACGTGATCGAGACGGACTCGTTCGGCGCGACGTCGCTGGTGCTGGCGGAGTTCGGCATCGCGCACCGCGCGCGCGAGTTGAATGTGGCAGCGGCACGGTTGGCCAAGAAAGTGGCGCGCGAGTTCTCCACGGCGGAGAAGCCGCGCTTCGTAGCGGGGTCGATGGGGCCGACGACCAAGCTGCCGTCGCTGGGGCACATCGGATACGACGCGATGCTGGCCAGTTACGTCGAGCAGGCCGAGGCGCTGATCGAGGGCGGCGTTGACGTGCTGCTGGTCGAGACCTGTCAGGACCTGCTGCAGGTGAAGATCGCCATTGCCGCCTGCCACGATGCGATGAAGAATACCGGCGTGACTCTGCCGCTTCAGGTGCAGATCACGATGGAAGCGACGGGCACGATGTTGCTGGGCACGGAGATCGGCGCGGCGTTGGCTGTGCTGGAATGCTTCCGGCCCGACGTGGTTGGGTTGAACTGCGCCACCGGGCCCG
>CAIMKZ010000086.1 GCA_903842065.1 uncultured Acidobacteriaceae bacterium
CTCCGGCGACGGCACGCTGCTCAGGCGGCCCTTTGCGGAGATATGCGAGAATATCCGCGACTTTACCGTCGCCGAATCCGATGGGAACGTATTTCTAGGATGCGGCGCGCTCCACTTTTACGGCCCGCATCTCTGCGAGGTTCGTTCTATCGTGGTCAAGCCGGAGGCCAAGGGCCAGGGCGCCGGCGGACGCATTCTGGGTGGGCTGATTGAAGAGGCCGAGGCACACGGCATCCAGTCCGTCTGCCTCTTTACTCGCGTTCCTGATTTCTTTTTCAAATATGGATTTCGTATCGTCGAAGACAAGTCCGAGCTGCCCGACAAGATCTTCAAGGACTGCCAGAGTTGCCCGCGCCTCCACCGCTGCGACGAGGTTGCGATGGTCCGCGGACGCATACCGCGCATGTCCATCCTCGGCCCTCGCCGCGAGGCCGAGGAATTAGTGCGCCTCTCAGGATAGGTTTACGACGGCGTCACATATTGAGCAATCCACCTGCCGGCAGCGAGCGCGATGATACAGAATAGCCTCGTGGTCTTCAACCGCATTGGCAGCCTTTTCATAATCCTGGCCACGCTCTGGTGTCCTACTATTGAAGCGGATACCCACCGCATCCAGTATCGATACTCTAGCCCGCATTTCTCACCAGGGGTAAGGTTGCAGTCGAGGGCGCGAGCAGAAAAGAGTGGCAAAAGGCCGCATTTTCATGGCATAACTACGTTGTCGAAGCGTAGTTGATTGCCCTGAAAAGGAGCGGCCTTTGATGACAGAGTGTAAACAAGAAACGTTCGGATTTACAGCTTATTTTTCGCGCCGCGTGGAAGCCGGGTTTACGGCTGGCCGCGTGTCGAGCGACGGGGGGTCGCTGCTGTTGCGCGAGGTGGACCGCAAGATCAACCTTCTGGGGCGGCTGGGGGGCTGCTTCAGCGACGGCCGCCAGCCGCTGCTGGTCAAGCATCGACTGCCGGAGATGCTGGCACAACGCATCTACGGGCTGACGCTGGGCTATGAAGACCTCAACGACCACGAGCAGTTGCGCAACGATCCGCTGCTGGCGTTGCTCAGCGGCAAGCGCGACTTGGAAGAACCGCTGGCCGGCAAGAGCACGCTGAACCGTCTGGAGTTGGTTGGCCGCAGCGGCCGCTATCACAAGATCGGCTACTCGGCCGAATCTCTGGACCGGTTGCTGGGCGATCTTTATCTGGAGTCGCACAGCACACCGCCGGCCGAGATCGTGCTCGACCTGGACGCGACCGATATCCCGCTTTATGGCCATCAGCCGGAGCGCTTCTTCCACGGCTACTACGACAGCTATTGCTACCTGCCGCTGTATATCTTTGCGGACGATCAGTTACTGTGCGCACGGCTGCGGGCGGCCAACCAGGACGCGGCTGCCGGAGCGGTGGAGGAAGTGAGCCGCATCGTCTCCCAGGTGCGTGAGCGCTGGCCCAGGACGAGGATCGTGTTGCGGGCCGACTCCGGCTTTTGCCGCGAAGAGTTGATGGGTTGGTGCGAGACCAACCGGGTCGATTACGTGTTCGGCTTGGCGCGCAACCAGCGGCTGCAGAAGATCGTCGGCGCCCAGATGCAGCAGGCGCGTGTCCTGCATCAGATCACCGGCAAGGCGGCGCGCGTCTTCACCGAGTTCACTTACCGCACGCACAAGAGCTGGTCGCGTCCGCGCCGCGTAGTCGCTAAGGCGGAGTACCTCGACAAGGGCGAGAACCCGCGCTTCGTAGTCACTTCGCTCACGGCTGAGCAGTGGGCCGCGCAGCCGCTCTACGAGAAGTTCTACTGCGCCCGCGGGGAGATGGAAAACCGCATCAAGGAACAAATGTGCCTGTTCGCCGACCGGCTCTCGACAGACGAGATGCAAGGCAATCAGCTCAGGCTTTACTTCTCCGCGTTGGCCTACACGCTGATGGAAGCGTTGCGCCGCCTGGGGCTGAAGGGTACCGCGTGGGCCCACGCGCAGGTGGATACCATCCGCCTCAAACTGCTCAAGATCGGCGCCATCGTGCGCATCAGTGTGCGGCGCGTCTCGCTCCAGCTCAGCTCGGCCTATCCATGGAAAGACCTTTATACACATGCCTTCCGCGCCCTGCGCTGTTGATACCCGATGCGGTCGGCCCAATCCACCTTCCACCCTGGTCACCCGCCTGGCGGAGCCATGCGCAAATGCCACGCTACAAGGCTGCAAAAAGCCCGTCGCCTGCTAGAAACTGCCCTCGCCTGTCAACACCACCACCCAAATGCACAAAAACGGCCTCGAAAAACACTCCCGCGACTCTCCGAGTCAGGGCCTGTGAGAAATGC
>CAIMKZ010000087.1 GCA_903842065.1 uncultured Acidobacteriaceae bacterium
GGCAATCCAGGCAGGCCGTGGAAATGATGGAAATCAAGGAAGCCGATTCCCACATTACCACCGCCTCGACTACGACGGAGATGAATGCAAATCTCCCCAAACCGGCCGGTTAAGGGATACGTGTTCTGAGGGCAAGGTCATCACACTCCATGCTCGCATGACATGTCTGTGCCCCATTCAAAACGCGCTCTATGCGTTTTGAGTGGGAGAGTACGAAGCTAATCCCGCCCGCTCATCGCAAAAACGCGATGAACGGGGCACAGCTTCTTCTCGGCTTGGCGGGTTTCTTCTTGGGGATTGAGTGGGTTAGTTACACCGTATGGAGAGGTTTCGGCGCGGCCCTACGGGACGCGGACGATTTATTTTGACCGTTACCCGGGGTTGCGCCGAAACGCTCTTTCACCCCACGGTCGAAGACCTGTCCGTGGGGACCCCGACGCGTTCCGGCTTCACCCCGGGCTATTTTCGATTCACCCCTCCGGGGTGATTGGCGGGTGGCCCGTACAAGTTCTTCACACTCCATGCTCGCATGACATGTCTGTGCCCCATTCAAAACGCGCTCTATGCGTTTTGAGTGGGAGAGTACGAAGCTAATCCCGCCCGCTCATCGCAAAAGCGCGATGAACGGGGCACAGCTTCTTCTCGGGTTGGCGGGTTTCTTCTTGGGGATTGAGTGGGTTGGTTGCCTGTGTGGAGGCGATTCGGCGCGGCCCTCCGGGACGCGGACGATCCATTTTGACCGTTACCCGGGGTTGCGCCGGACCGCTCTTTCACCCCACGGACGAAGACCTGTCCGTGGGGACCCCGACGCGTTCCGGCTTCACCCCGGGCTACTTTCGATTCACCCCTCCGGGGTGATTGCGCACGCTTGCAGTTGATCGTTCCCAGATACCTCCACCGCGGCGGACGAGGGACCCTTCGGCTGCGCTCAGGACAGGCTCAGAGGCACTGTCGCCTTGGTGAGGAATCACCGATATCGGGGCTACCAGCCACCCCCGGTCAAAAATGTACAGACGCTGAATCCCGCCTATCCTACCTTGAAAAATGGTGGACCCCAAAGTCATCAGAGGGTGCGGCGAGAGCGTGCCCGAGGAGAAAGCAATGACATCCCTTAACAGCACTGAAAAAGGTTCCGGCAAGCTCATCGTTGTGTTCGTTGTTCTGCTGCTTCTGGCGGGAGGGGCCTACTACGTGTACACGCAAAACCCATCCATCCAGAACGCATTTCAGTCCATTCGGGAATCGACGCAGGATACAGCCACCAGCTCAAGAGTGCGCACGGCTCTGGTGCTGTCGAAACAGCTTTCCCCCTTCGACATCAAGGTGAAAACAAACCAGGGCGAGGTCACCCTGGAAGGTCAGGTGCCTTCCGAGGGGTTCAAGAACCTGGCGGGCGTAATTGCCCTGGATACGTCGAGCGTGAAGCAACTGCACAACAACCTGAGCGTGAACCCTGCGATAGGGCGCGACCCGGACAGGGAGCACCTTGGCGATCGTGTGGCAGACCTGGAGATCAAGACCCTGGTCAGCGAGGCTCTTCAAAAGAACGCGGAGTTGGCGGGCAAACAGATCACCACGGAAGTAAAAGAGCAAATGGTGACTCTAAGCGGAACGGTCCAGACAGTAAGCCAGAAGTACACCGCGGACCAGATCGCCTGGCAGGTTCCGGGCGTCCACGGACTTACGGACAACCTGAGCGTCTCCGACACCCAAGCCACGCCCGAGAGCGCCGACGACAAGCTCGCGCATCGCGTGGAGTTTGAACTCTACTCCACAAAAGCAATTCCGCTCAAGGGGATTCAGATCCGCGCCAACAATGGCACGATCACGCTGACCGGCACGGTTAGGTCCCGCGCGGAAAAACTGTTGGCGGAAGTGACAGCGAAGTCTGTTGAAGGCGTTCACAAAGTGGTGAATAGTCTGGCCGCCCCCGAAGAACCTTAGGAACTTGTTGAAAGTTCACAGCCAGGCCCTTCCCAGGTCTCATGCGCCGCGGTCCGCCACGGCGGAAGATCTGGGGCACGGCAGTTTTGTGGATGGTTGAGAAGAGCTTGGTTGACGGGAGTTACTGCTGGAGGGCGACCTGCTGGCCTTCTTTGAGGCCGCTCGTAATCTCGGTTACCGAGCCGTTTGAGAGGCCGACCGTCACCGGCACCTTGCGCTTGCCTTCCTTCTGGCTCTTGTCGGGAATCTCGACCGAGGCCTTCTTCTGCGCATCGTAGATTACGGCGTTCTCCGGCACCGTGAGCACGCCCTTGTGCTCGTCGAGCAGAATCTCGGCGTTGGCCGTCATGTTGGCTTTGAGGTCGCCGGCCGTATTGCCGATCGAGACCCGCACCTCGAAGGTGGTGACGTTGTCTTTCTCTACGCCCATGGGCGCGATCTTGGTGACTTTGCCGTTGAACACGCGGTCGCGGAAGCTTTCCACCTTGATGCGCGCGGCCTGGCCCATATAGACGTGGGCGATATCGGCCTCATCGACCTTGCCCTGCACGTAGACCTCGGTGGTGTCGCCAACGGTCATGACCAGCGTGGCTGTCGATCCGAGCACGAGAATGGAGCTGACGGCGTCGCCCTTCTCCACATCGCGAGACAGAACGACTCCATCCATGGGCGCAAGAATCGTCGTGTAGCCCAGCTGCTCTTCAAGCTGCTTGAGGCTGGCCTGACTTTGGGCCACCTGCGCACGGGCCTGTTTGAGCTTGGCGCTATCGACGCCGATCTGCGCTTTGGCTGAGTCGCGCCTGGTCAGCGCGGCCAGATACTCGCGGGTGGAGTCGTCCAGAGCCTGCCGGCTGACGATGCCCTGCTTCTGCATCTCCGCGGCCCGGTCCAGAGTGGCCTTGTACATGGGCAGGTCGGGAGCGGCGGCGTTCACCTTGTCCTGCTCAATGGCGGCCTCGAGCGTCGAGACGTTAGCCTCGGCCGAGGCCAGCTGGGCGCGCTGCGCGGAGACCTGGGCTTCAATCTCCTCGCGGTCGAGCTGGGCGAGAGGCTGGCCCTTCTTCACCACGTTGTTGATATCGACAAAGAGCTGTTCCACGATGCCCGAGGCCTTGCTCTTGACCTCAACCTTGGTGATGGGTTGAATCTTGCCTGTGGCGATGACCGAGCGCGCCACATCGCCTTTGGCAACCTTGGCCAGCTTGTTGGGGTCGATCGTGGTTCCCTTCACCATACGCGTGATCGAAATCCCAGCGATCAGCACAACGATCACTGCGCCAATGCTCAGCCAGATCCAGAACTTCCTGCTCCTGCGTGCTGCCGCCACAATGCCCCCCGTCTCAGAGGCGCTCTCGATACAGCAAAGCGCCCGTACTCCATAATGCCTCAGTACGCAATGCGCCCGCCCATGGTTCCTCGAAAAACGGAACTACCGAACCGCGTATCGCGTACCATCATTTTGACCGGCCGCGCTTGCGGCACAACAAACATGCAGAGCCTCTCAGACACTCTCGGCCAAGTCTTCCGCGCCATGATGGCCAACAAGCTGCGCACGTTCCTGACCATGTTCGGCATCGCATGGGGAGTGGGCTCGCTGCTGGTGCTGGTTGGGCTGGGCGAGGGCTTCCGCTCCGGACAGCATCGCCAACTGGCCACCTTCGGCAACGATCTGGTGATGTTGTGGAACGGCACGATCCCGGCGCTACCGAATCAGCACACGGGAATGCGCCCCTATCAACTGACGCCCGGCGACGAAGAGGCCATCCGCGCTTTGCCCGAGGTCCGCGCCGTAACCGGGTACCTGTACCGCAGCGATCTTTACCAGGTGAGCCCTTTCGCCAATATCTCGGGAACAGTCCTCGGCGTAGAACCGAGTTTCGAGCAAGTCCGCTACATGCCGGTGGTTCAGGGCCGCTATATCAGCGAGCAGGACATTGTTCAGCGGAATCGTGTTGTTGTGCTGGGGTCGAAGAGCGCCACACTGCTCTTCCCCGGCCGTCCCACGCTGGGCGAGACCATCACGATCAACAATGTAGCGTTTACGGTCGTCGGCATTCTGGGTTCCATCAGCCATGGCAACAACGAAGGCGACAATCAGAAGCTCCACATTCCGCGTTCCCTGATGCTGGAGATGTTTCCCCTCAAGGGCGACAACCTGGAACACAACGCGCTTACCTCAATCCAGTACCAGCCCACCACCAAAGGCGACGCGGTTGCTGCCAAAGCGGCGGTCCACAAACTCATCGCCACGCGGCACGACTTCGACCCCTCGCTCAAAGACGCATTCAACGAGTGGGACACGATCGAGGAAGAGCACATGATCGCCGCCATCTTCGACGCCATGGATATTTTTCTGGGCGGAGTAGGAATCGTGACGCTCGGCCTCGGCGCGGTGGGCATTATCAACATCATGCTGGTCTCGGTCACCGAGCGCACAGCCGAGATCGGCTTGCTGAAGGCGATCGGCGCAACCCGACGCAGCGTGCTGGCGCAATTTTTCTGGGAGGGCCTGCTGCTGACGCTTATCAGTGGGCTGATCGGCATCGCGATCTCGGGCGGGTTAATGGCGATGCTCCAGGCCACGCTCACCGGCAAGGTTCCGGGCTTCGATCCGCCCCGCATCGTGCCGTGGTCGGCGGCGCTGGCGGTGGTTTCGCTGGTTATCTGCGGAGTCTCGGCGGGCCTTTATCCGGCCAGCCGCGCCGCGCAACTGGATCCGATTGAAGCGCTGCGCCGGGAGTAGGGCTGATTGAATGTTGAGGTTTCCCACCCTAGCCGCAAAAACAAAGACGCGGCGAGGGTGGGGCACCGAGCAGAGATATGGAACGAGGAGTACGGCGATGCTCAAAGACATCCTGATGCAGGCCTGGGAGGCGATGCTCTACAACCGTCGCCGCACCGCCATCACCCTGATGGGAATGGCCTGGGGCATCGCGACGGTAGTCCTGCTGCTGGCCTACGGTGCAGGCTTCAGCCGCGCCATTGAAAATATTTTTGCCCAGTGGGGAACCAACCTGGTCGGCTGCTTCCCGGGGCGGACCAGTGAGCAGGCTGGCGGCGACAAGGCCGGCGTCAAAGTCCGTTTCACGCTTGAAGATGTGGACCGCATCGAGACCAACGTGCAGGGTGTCGTACATATCTCGCCGTGGAACTACAAGGATGTAACGGTCCAGAACGACCTGCACACCTACAGTTGGAGCGCCGTGGGTGTGCGGCCAGTCTTTCAGGACATTCAGAAGCTCGATACCGATTCGGGCCGGTTCTTCAACGGCGCAGAGGACCAGCAGCGCGCCCACGTTTGCGTAATCGGCTCAGAAGCTAAGACGAAGCTGTTCTCGGGCGGCTGGGCCATAGGCGAGACTATTCGACTCAACGGCGTCATCTTTACCGTCATCGGCGTGCTCACGCCCAAGATGCAGGAGGGCGACGACGACCGCAACCGCATCATCTACATCCCCTTCAACACCATGAGCGATCTCGTCAGCACACATTATCTCGACGGCATCTGGTTCAACTACCGGGGCAACCACGAGCTGGTGGAGAAGAGCCTGCGCGAGACGATGGCCGCCGCACACCACTTCCGCCCCACGGACCACAACGCGCTCAATGTGGCCAATCTCATGACCCAGCTGGCGCAGTTCCATATGCTCTCGGTCGCGCTCCAGGTGTTGCTCTCGCTGGTGGGCGCGCTCACGCTCGGCATCGCCGGCGTGGGCCTCATGAACATCATGCTGGTGGCCGTACAGCAGCGAACCCGCGAGATCGGCATCGAAAAGGCGCTGGGCGCGCAGCGGCGGCATATATTGACGCAGTTTCTTGCCGAGGCGCTGGCCATAACCGGCGTTGGCGGCGTGCTGGGCATCGGGCTGGCCTATCTCATCTCCGCCATGGTGGGGCGCGTCACCTTCTACAGCGCGATCGCCAAGAACGCGACAGACGCCGACATCCAACTGCTCATCTCGCCGTCCTCGGTCATCGTCGCCACCGCTATTTTGGCCGTAACGGGGCTGGTAAGCGGCATGATCCCGGCCATTCGTGCCGCCAATCTTGATCCAATCGAAGCGCTGCGCTACGAGTAGGACTGAATGCCAAGTCCAGTGACTTTACCCCTGCCGAATTCGCAAGGCGGACTGGTACCATGAACCTTGATCGGCCCCATGCGACAACATTTAGCCACACTGCTTGAAGACTTTCGCCGCAACAGCCGCGACATCGCCGTTGTCCGCTATCAGGGCAACCGCCGGCGCGTAACCACCTACGCCCAGCTGGCGCAAATGGCCGCGCGATTTGCCAGGCTGCTTGAGCAGAACGGCATCGGCACCGGCGACCGGGTTCTGATCTGGGGCGAGAACTCGGCCGAGTGGCTGGCCGCCTTCCACGGCTGCATGATGCGGGGAGTTGTTTCGGTCCCCATCGACGCAGCCGGCACCGCGGAGTTCGCCAATCGTGTCGCCACGGACGTAAAACCGAAGCTCGCCGTGGGCGATGCCCTGCTGATCGACTCGCTCGACCCCGAAATTCCCCGGCTGAACTTCGAAGACTGGCCCAGCGCACTGCCCGCCGAAGAAGCGCAGACCGTCCCGGGACTCAATCACGACACGCCGTTGCAGATCTTGTTTACCTCCGGCACCACCGGCGATCCCAAGGGCGTGGTAATTACGCACGGCAACGTGCTGGCCAGCGTCGGACCCATTGAAGAGGGCTCGCAGAAGTATCTGCGCTGCGAGCGGCTCATTCATCCGATGCGCATTCTCCACACCCTGCCGCTCAGCCACGTCTACGGACAGACGATGGGGCTTTGGATTCCGCAGATCTACCGCGCCGAGTTGCACTTTGAGAGCCGTCTGGCCGCGCCGCGGCTGATCGAACTGATCAAGCGCGAACGCATCAGCGTTCTTGCGGCGGTTCCGCGGGTTCTGGCGCTGCTCAAGGCCGAACTTGAGTCAAACCACCCCGGCCTTACCGATGAGATCGCAGCAGCCGCAAAACGCATGGCGTGGTTGCGCTGGTTGCGGTTCCGCAAGATTCACAGCAAGTTTGGTTGGAAGTTCTGGGCCTTTGTCTCTGGCGGCGGCGCGCTCCCCGCGGCGCTTGAGCAGTTCTGGAACACGCTGGGCTTTGTCCTCGTGCAGGGCTACGGCATGACCGAGACCACCGCGCTCATCACGCTCAACCATCCCTTCCACGTCGCAAAGGGGACAATCGGCAAGCCGCTTGCGGGCCGCGAGGTAAAACTCGGCGCGGACGGCGAAGTACTGGTGCGCGGCGCAATGATCTCGCGTTTTACCTGGTCGGGCGGCAAGATGCGAGCCCGTGAAGGCGATTGGCTCTCGACCGGCGACATCGCCGAAAGCACTGAGACCGGCGAGCTGAAATTCCTCGGCCGCAAGAGCGAAGTAATCGTTACCTCGAATGGCCTGAACCTCTACCCGGAAGACATCGAGGCGGCAATCGAGGCGCAGCCCGGCATCGCCGCCTGCGCGGTCGTGGCATTGGAGACCGACGCCGGCCCCGAGCCCTGCGCCGTTGTTTCGGTGCGCGGCGCGGGCGACGACACCGCCGACGCCATCGAGCGCGCCAACGCGACTCTGGCCGAGTTCCAGCGCATCCGGCGGTGGACGCTCTACGCGGAGCCGGATCTGCCCCGCACCTCGACGGGCAAGGTTAAGCGCCGTGAGGTTGCAGCCTGGCTCAACCATCGCCAGCGCGCAAGCTCAGCCGGAGACGCTCACGCGGCCTTCGGCGCGCATGCGGATTGGCTGCTCGCGCTCATCGCCGAGATCGGCGGCGAGCGCACACCCGGCGTGGGCGACGAGTTGCGGCTGTCCGAAGACCTGCATCTGGACAGCCTGGGCCGCGTACAACTGGCAGCAGCCATCGAGGAGCGGCTGGGCATCGTCTCGGCGAGCGGCCTGCTCGACGGCGTCGAGACGCTGGGCCAACTGCGCAAACTCGTCGCAGGCGAAGCCGAGGAGCACGAGTTTCCGTCCGCTACTCCAATCGAGGCTCCTGTTGAGCCGTCCGAAGCGCGCGCCACAACTTCGCAACCATTTACAGCGGGCCAGCTCATCTATCCAACATGGCAGTGGTCCAGGCCGGTCCGCTGGATTCGTAATGCGTTTATCGAAGCCGTAATGCGCCCGCTGGTGTGGCTGCTCGGCGCGCCGCGCGTGGAGCGGGCCGCGAATCTTCCCTTCACCGAGCCGGTTCTGATCGTCGCCAATCACGTCTCAACTTACGATGGCCCGCTCATTCAGTACGCGCTTCCCGGCCCGATCCGCCGCGCGATTGCCGCCGCCATGTCGGCCGAGATGCTCGAAGACTTCCGGCACTGGCGCAATCCTGAGAAAAAGGGATTCTCGCTCTGGGGCAAGCCCACATATTTATTCCTTACCGCGCTATTCAACGTCTTTCCGCTGCCGCGCAGGCGCGACTTCCAGGCGAGCTTCGTACATGCCGGCCGCGCTCTCGACCGCGGATACAACGTGCTCGTCTTCCCCGAGGGGACGCGCTCTGCCGAAGGCGAACTGGCCCGCTTCCGCTCCGGCATCGGCGTGCTGGTCAAGCATAGCCACGCGGCCGTGCTTCCGGTAGGATTGTGCGGTCTGGGCGAGATCAAAACCGGCAACCGCCGCTGGTTCCGCTCGGGCGCAATCGAAGTCCGCGTCGGCGAGCTCATCCGCTTTGCTCCGCAAGTCTCCGAAGCGGAGATCGCCGAGCGTCTGCACGAGGCCGTGGCAACGCTGCTTGAGCCTGATTCGGGCGTCTCCTCTGAGTAACCTGGAACTGCAGGAACTCCCTTGTTCGCCCGGGCCGGAAGCAGTAGGATGGTAGCTCGTTCTTTTGACGAGGTTTGCAGTGCCCAGCCACTCCCCCAACGCGGAACTTGAACAGCTTCTTCAAGAGGCGCTGCGCGTGGCCGAGAACGCCTACGCCCCCTACTCGAACTTCCGCGTGGGCGCGGCGCTGAAGCTCTCAAACGGCGAGATTGTGACCGGCACGAACGTGGAAAACGTCAGCTACGGGCTGACAATCTGCGCCGAGCGCTCGGCGCTGGTTGCCGCGGTGAGCAAGTACGGCCCCGGCATTCGCGTTGTGGCCGTCGCCGTAGCCAACCTGAACAACACCGCCAGCCCTCCCTGTGGCGCATGCCGGCAGGTGCTTGCCGAGTTTGTAGACGAGCAGACGCCGGTCGTGTTTCCCTCCACAAGCGGCTACCGCACGATGCCTTTCCACGAGGTGCTGCCGCTGGCCTTCGAGATGAAGCTGAAGTGAAAGGCGCATGGTTAATCGCATGACGTCGCAGCAGTCGCAGAGTTCCACACCCGCTCCCCTCCACATGGTCGATCTCATCCGCAAGAAGCGCGATGGCGGCGCGCTCGACCAGCGCGAGATCGAATATATCGTCAAGCTGGCATCGTCGGAACTTGCACCGCTTGAGCAGCTCGCAGCGTGGCTGATGGCCGCGTGGCTGCGCGGGCTCTCGGTGGACGAGGCCCGTTCACTGGCTCTCGCCATGCGCGACTCCGGTGTGCGCTTCTCGCCGGCAAGGCTGGGCAAACAAGCCGTCGACAAGCACTCCACCGGCGGCGTGGGCGACAAAACCAGTTTCCTGATTGCGCCGCTGGCCGCCGCTTGCGGCGTGGCCGTGCCCATGATCAGCGGACGAGCGCTCGGCCACACCGGCGGGACACTGGACAAGCTTGAAGCGATCCCCGGCTACCGCACCGATCTTGAACTCGACGAGTTCGAAGCCGTACTGATGAAGTGCGGCTGCTCCATCATCGGCCAGACCGACGAGCTTGCCCCCGCCGACCGCGTGCTCTACGCATTGCGCGACCGCACGGCGACGGTTGAAAACCCCGGGCTCATCTGCGGGTCGATATTAAGTAAAAAGCTGGCGGCGGGGCTCGACTCGCTGGTGCTCGACGTGAAGACCGGCTCGGGCGCGTTTCTGCGTACCTATGCCGACACCGAGTTTCTGGCCGCTCTGCTGACGGCTACGGCGGAGTCCGCGGGTACGCGGACAGTTGCTCTGCTGACCGACATGGGCCAGCCGCTGGGCTGTGCCGCCGGCAACTGGATCGAGCTGATCGAGTGCATGAAGCTCTTCCGTGGCGAGCGCCCCGCGGAGATCGAGGACCTGCGCGAGCTATCGCTGCGTCTTGCCGGATGGATGATTCATCTGGGCGGCCAGGCAGAGACGGCCGAGGCCGGTTATGCGCGCGCGGAAAAGGCGCTTGCCGACGGCACCGCACTGCGCATCTTCCTTGAGATGGTTGCGGCGCACGGCGGAAAGACAGCCGTCTTCGACGATCCCGAAGCGCATCACAAGCCCGGCGCAACCCGCGTCGTCGAGGCATGGCAGTCGGGCTACATCGTCGAGATGGACACCACCGCTCTGGGCTGGGCCGTGCAGCGCACCGGCGCGGGCCGCGAACATGCCGGCGAGAAGGTCGATCCCCATGCGGGCATCGTCTTTCATGCACGGCGCGGCGCGCACGTCGAGAAGGGTCAGCCCTTTGCCACACTCTACGCAACAAACGCGACAAAGCTCGACGAGCCCGAAACTTTCCTCAAGCAGGGAGTTGTCTTCTCGGACACTCCGCCCCAAGCAGTCCCGTTGGTCAGCCGCATCTTTGACCGCTCCGGAGCTGAGGCATATTTGAGAGAATGCGATAGACGCTAGTCCCTTAGTCCCTAGTCCCTGTTTCTGGGAGGCAAGTTTTGGATCGTTTCACCGGAGTTCTCGGCATCCTCGCCGTTCTGCTGGCCGCTTATCTTGGCTCAACCAATCGCAGGCAAATTCGCTGGCGCACCATCTTCTGGGGCATCGGGTTGCAGTTCTGCTTCGCGTTCATCGTGCTGCGCTCCGACGTGGGCTCGCGGTTCATGAGCTGGGCGGGCGGCGTGGTCACCAACATGCTTTCGGCCACCTTCGCCGGCACCGGCGTCCTCTTCGGCGAGTTTGGTTTGCCCAACTCCGGCGCATTCGGCAAGATCATCTCCCCCGCATCGGGTGCGGTCTTCGCCTTCCAGGTTCTGCCCACCATCATCTTTATCTCGGCCTTTTTCGCCGTGCTGTATCACATTGGCGTGATGCAGTTGATCATCCGCGGCATGGCCTGGCTGATGCTCAAGACCATGCGCATCTCGGGTGCGGAGAGCATGAACGTGGCGGCGTCCATCTTCATGGGCCAGACCGAGGCCCCGCTCACCATTCGCCCGTTCCTCTCCAAAGCCACGCGCAGCGAGCTGATGACCATCATGACCAGCGGCATGGCGCACGTATCGGGCGGCATCATGGCCATGTACATCGCGCAGGGCGTCGAAGCACGGCATCTGCTCTCGGCCGTCATCATGACTTCGCCGGGAACGATTCTGCTGGCCAAGATGCTGGTGCCGGAGACCGAAGTTCCCGCCACCGAGGGCAAGGTCATCATCCCCAAGGACGAGTTGCACAAGGACGAGAACCTGCTTGGCGCGATTGCGCGCGGCACCATCGACGGCGGCAAGCTGGCCATGAACGTCGGCATCATGCTCATCAGCTTCCTTGCGCTGGTGGCGCTGCTCGACATGATTCTGGCCTGGGTTCACGGCGGCGTGCCGTGGTTCCCTGCGAGCCTGGGACAGATTCTGGGTCTCGTCGGCGCGCCAGTGGCGTGGCTCATCGGCGTGCCGTGGCACGACTGCATGGCCATCGGCAACCTTCTGGGCACGCGCATGGCGTTGAATGAAGTGGTGGCTTACATCGGCCTGGGCGCGCAGAAGGCGGCTCTCTCGCCGCGCGCGTTCACCATCGGCACCTTTGCACTGTGCGGATTCGCAAACCTGGGCTCGATCGGCATGCAGATCGGCGGCATCGGCGCGCTGGTTCCCGAACGGCGCAACGATCTTGCCAAACTCGGCGTACGCGCCATGCTCGCCGGCACTATGGCAAACCTGATCTCGGCCTCAATCGCCGGTATCTTTCTCGGCTGATTTTTAAGGGGCTTCAAATGATGGTTGTTGAGTTGCAGAAGCAGGTCCGTACGCAGGCAGTTACATCGATCCGGCGTTACTTTGAAGAAAATCTCTCCGAGCCTATCGGAGAGCTGCCCGCGGGCCTGCTGCTCAACTTCTTTCTCGAAGAGGTTGGCCCGGTGATCTACAACAAGGCCATCGCCGACGCACAGGCGCGCATTACCGCGCGTGCCGCCGATATGAGCGGCGAACTCTACGCCGACGAGTTCCAGTACTGGCCGAAGGTTGACGCCAAGCGCAAGAGCAAACGCTAACGGCCAGCACTATGACCGCATGTCAAGCCGTAGGCGGCAATCACAGCTTCTCGGCCACGCTCTTGGCCTGCGAGAAGAGAAGCAGATAGTCTCCCCCGCCGGCCTTTGAATCCGTGCCGCTCATATTGAAGCCGCCAAAGGGATGCGCGCCTACCATCGCGCCCGTGCACTTGCGGTTGAAGTACAGATTGCCGACATGGAACTCGGCGCGCGCGCGGTCAAGCTTTTCGCGGCTACTCGTATAGACAGCGCCAGTGAGCCCATACTGCGTGTTATTTGCGACGGCCAGGCCCTCACCGAAGCTGTTTACCTTGATGAGCGCCAGTACCGGGCCAAATATCTCCTCCTGCGCCAGCACTGCGTTGGGCGCAACGTCAGCAATCACCGTCGGCTCAAGATAAAATCCGCCTTCGATCTCCGGAGCGTTCCCCCCCGCGATGAGCCGCCCTTCCTTCTTGCCGATCTCGATGTAGCGCAGCATCGAATCGAGCGCGGCTTTGTTGATGACCGGACCGATGTTGGGATTCTCAAAAGGATTTCCGATGGTGAGCTTTGCCACCCGCTCGCGGACACGCTCCACAAATACGTCATAGACCGGAGCCTCGATAATCGCGCGCGAGCAGGCCGAGCACTTCTGTCCGCTGAAGCCGAAGGCCGAGGCCACGATGCCATCGACGGCCGCGTCAATATCTGCGTCTGCCGAAACAAGGATCGAGTCCTTGCCGCCCATCTCCAGCACCGTGCGCTTGATCCAGATCTGTCCGGGCTGCGTTTTGGCTGCGCGCTCGTTGATCTCAAGCCCCACAGCCTTCGAGCCTGTAAAGGAGATAAAACGAGTCTTCGGGTGTTCCACGATGGCATTGCCGAAGGTGGGGCCCGAGCCGGGACACAGGTTCACTACGCCATCCGGCATACCCACTTCTTCGAGCACCTCCAGGTACTTTGCTGCAAGCGTCGGCGCGTCGCTCGAAGGCTTCAAGACAACCGTGTTGCCGCAGACGATGGCTGCCGCCGTCATTCCCGCCATAATGGCGAACGGAAAATTCCACGGCGGAATCACGGCGCCCACGCCGAGCGGAACATAAATCAACTCGTTGCGCTCACCAGGATATTGAATAGGCGTGGTGGCGCGGCTCAGCCGCAGCGCCTCGCGCGCGTAGAACTCGAGGAAGTCGATGGTCTCGCCCACGTCGGCGTCGGCCTCGGCCCAGTTCTTGCCCACCTCATAGGTGAGCCACGCGCAGAACTCGAACTTGCGCTGCCGAATCTTCTCCGCGGCGCCGAGCAGCAGAGATACGCGCGTGGCGACAGGCACATGCCGCCAGGATTCGAAGGCAGTGAGTGCAGCCTTCATGGCTGGCTCAACGTACTCCGCGCCAGCCTGTTGATGCACCCCGACCACCTGCGCGGGCCGCGCCGGGTTGACGGAGCGGATCTTCTCGGCAGTCTTGATGCGGCTGCCGCCGATGATCAGATCGTACTCATGGCCCAGTTGCGAGGCCACACTGTCTAAAGCTTCACGCATGGCGCGGGCGATCTCCGGCTGCTTGAAGTCTTCGAAAGGCTCATTGGCATATGCGCCGAGTGGCGCACGGGGAACGATGGAGGAAGTAAATCCAGAATCTGTCATAACGCACTTAGTGTAGTCCAAATCGCGGGCTCAGGCTGACCGAAGTGGCGCACTGCTCGACGCCCGTTTCCCCGTTTGACTTCGCCATCTCGGGGTCCAATAATCGAGCCATGGAAATATACGAGGAGATCGTCCAGCTGCAACGCGAGGGCCGCCGTGGCGCAGTAGCAACAATTGTGAATGCGCGCGGCTCGATCCCCTCGTTCAAGAGCGCTAAGATGCTGGTGCGCGACGACGGCACCATCGCCGGCACCATCGGCGGCGGCTGCGTCGAGGCCGAGGTCTGGCAGGCCGCCCGCGAGGTCATCGAGAGCGAAAAGCCGCGCACCGTCTCCTTCGACCTCAATCAGGACCCGAAGTACGACACCGGCCTCGTCTGCGGGGGAACCCTTGAGATCTTCATCGAGCCGGTGCTGCCCACGCCTGCGGTTATTCTCTTCGGCGCGGGCCACGTCTCGGTCGAGGTCTATAAGGCTGCGCGCAACGCCGGATTCGACATTGTTGTTGTCGACGACCGCGACACCTATGCGAACGCCGAGCGCTTCCCTGAGGCACGGCAGGTGATCGCCGACGAGTTCGAGCGCGCCTTCGAGTCGCTCAAGATCGCCGACTCCGCCTACATCGTCATCGCCACCCGCGGCCACCGCGACGACCTGCGCGTGCTGCGCTGGGCCGTCACAACGCAGGCGCGCTACATCGGAATGATCGGCTCCAAACGCAAGGCCATCACCATCTACCGCGAACTGCTCAAAGAAGGCCTGCGGCCAGAACTCTTCGATCGCGTGCGCTCACCCATCGGGCTCGACATCGGCGCAACCACACCCGAGGAGATCGCCGTCTCGATCCTGGCCGAACTGGTTGCGGTACGCCGCCGAGCCGAACGCGACCTGCCGCACATGAGCTGGTTCCAGTCAGCCCGTCGCGCAGCGGAAACTGAGATCCACGCCGCTGAAGAGCCGCCGGCCTCGCTCGACGCCTGCTGCAAGCCCGCAAAGGGATGACGATGCCCGAGAACACCGCGTTTTGCGGAGTGATTCTGGCGGCAGGCGAGTCCTCTCGCATGGGCCGCGACAAAGCGCTACTCCCTTGGCCGCCTTCATCGCAAACCGAAACACTGCTCTCTGCCAATATCGCGGCCCTCATGCCATTTACAGCTGAAGTGCTTGTCGTCGCGGGGCGCAATGCCGCGCAACTCGCGCCTATCGCCTCGGCATGCGGCGCTCGGATGATCTTAAATCCCGCACCAGAGCGAGGCCAGTTCTCCTCGTTACAGACAGGATTGCAGGAGCTAGTTGCGCGCGTATGGAATGCCGCCTTGATTACTCCCGTAGATAACCCGCCGCTAAGTTCCGCATCTATCGAGAATCTCTGCAAAGCCTATTCACTGGCCGCGGCGCGCGGCGCATGGGCCGTGGCCCCCGAGCGCAACGGCCGGCGCGGACATCCGCTCGTCGCCGGGCGCGCTCTCATCGACGCATTTCTCCATGCGCCGCTAACCAGCAATGCGCGCGAAGTCCGCAACGCAAACGCGGACAAAATTGAGTTCTATCCGGTGCCGGATCTGACGCTCGGCCGCGATCTGAACACGCCGGAGCAGTACGCCGCGGCGGAGAAACCGCCTGAGTCGGAACGCTAAGCCTTTGTCTGCAACTGATCCAGCAATGCCTTGAGCGTGTCCACCGCCAGATGAGTCGCGTGCATCGACGCGGGCGGCAGCGCTTCAAGCGCTCGCAGCAGTTTCTCGCGGCTCACCATCCTGGCTTCGGCTATCGTTTTTCCCTCTACCAGCCCGGTCAGCGCTGACCCGCAAGCGATCGTTGCCACACAGCCTTTGGCCTGAAAGCGAATCTCGACGATCCGCCCTTCTGTGAGCCTCGCCATCAGTTGCAGCACATCTCCGCAGGCGGGGTTCGATAGCTTCGCCATCGCGTCGGCGGCTTCCAGCGTACCGGCGTTGCGTGGGTGCTCAAAGTGGTCGCGGACCTGCGCAGAGAACATTCAGGTTGCAAAGCTCCGTAGGTGGCTCTACCCGATCTCGTGCTGCTCGCCGGCTGCCCGTGCCCGGTGAGACTCAAATATCTCCGCTGCCAGAAAGAGTCCCGTAAGCAGCGCGCGCAGGTGGGTCGAGGCGTTCAGGTTGTCGATAAGCTGGGAGCCGATCGCCGGCTGGGCCAGCACCAGTTCAACGGCGGCGGCCGAATCCCGTGCATCCCGCGCAAGCACTTCGAAGAAGGCCCGGTAGGGCGCGGACGGCTCAAAGCTGCCGGAGGCAAGCGCCGAGCCACAGGCAGGCTCGATACCGCGGATTGCTACCAGCGCGCGGCTCAGGTGGTCTCGCAACTGGCGCCCATGGGCGCTCCCCTTGTCCGTAGCATGACCCTGCGCGGCATAGGACAGGCTGAATTCGTAACACTCTTCGATCGTCTCGCAGTGCTTCAGAAAGTCGGCTGGCATAGATAGCAGGATACCCCACGCTCCTCGATTCCGGTGCAACGCGGATGTGGAGGCTGTTTGAGCGGGAGGTTGCTGCCTAACCGGCATTTTCGCCTTTTCACGGGCTAAAAATCATTGAAACAATTTGCCGCACTGTGTCGTCGAATAAATGGCGATTTTATCGCTTTGCGCTGTTGCCTCCACCTCCCCGGATGCGCCAGCGTCTAATTCAATTTCATTTTTGGTAATGCTATTTTTCTAACAGGCTGCACTGTTGAGAAGCGCCTGGCTGGCGTCTGCGGCTACTCAGGCAGTGTCGTGCGCTACAAAACAGTGGGGTTGGGGAGGCTTTTACGAGTCTGAAGACTGAGATCGGCTTTTCGCAACCCTTCACCAGTAAGGAAGAGGAAGCGATACTTAACCTGATTTGCACTGCCGAGGTGTGCCTGCGCTACTTCCGTCGCAAGGCGCGTACTTGGAGTGTTACCAGCACGCAGTTTGACGTTTTGCGTATTCTTAGAGATGCTGGCCCGCAGGGACTTACCTGCGCTGAGGTTGGCAAGAGAATGATCACATCCGAGCCGGATGTCACGCGGCTGCTGGGCCGCCTCAAAACGCTCAAATTCATCCACCAGGTCCGGGACCGCAAAGACCGCCGTATCGTCTGGACACAAATCTCGGATGCCGGGATCGAACTGCTGGCGTCCATGGGGCCGGTCGTCGAACAGATCCCCATCGAGATACTCGGGCACATGCCCCAGGAAGAGATAGCTCAGTTAAACAGGCTGCTGGAACTGGTACGCACCCGCGCCAACCAGTTGCTCGATCAGGACTCTACGGAGGCCGCCATACCCGCCGCTCCGTTGCCGCCGGCCTGAAGACACAAATGCAGGGGCCTCAGGCCCCTGCATCGTCGAAAAAATCGAAAATCCCCTACGCGCTGGCTATCTTCTGTCCGGCCATCTCCTCGTCCGTGTCAGAATGGATGATCTTGTTGTGCAGGCAATAAAGCGCCAGCTCCAGGCGGTCGCTCACGCCCAGCTTGTCGTAGATCTTGCGCAGATAGTTCTTGATCACCTGTTCGGTGGTGCCAAGTTGGAAGGCGATCTCTTTGTTGCGCTTGCCCTGCGTGATGCAGGTGATAATGGCCATCTCCTTGGGCGATAGGCGGGGCTGATTCTTGGGACTCACCAACGCCGCCGCCTGGGCACGGTAGGCCTCGATCACCCAGTTCACGCTCTTGTTGTCTATCCAGGTCTCGCCTGCCGCAATCCTGCGAACACAGCGCACCAGAAGATCGGGCGAGATGGAGCGCGAGATAATACCCCGAACACCGCGCCGATACAGTTCCACCGTGTGATTCTCTTCCGAATCCACTGCTTGGACAATCAGCCTGATATCTGGAGCTATCTTCATCAGCCCGGGAATCACGTTCGTGGTCCCGGTCAGGAGTCCACCCTCCAGAAGAACGACATCGGTCGGGTAGCGCTCGATGGCCGCACGCAGGTTATCCAGCGAGTCAGCCTGGGCCACAACGCGAATGTCGTCTTCCAAGGCAAAGACTTTTCGAATGCCTACTCGGTAGATAGCTTGTGAATCCGCAATGATCACACGGATCGTTCTAGGCTTCACCGGTGCTTCGATGGAGTCGACATCAGGCGAGTTATCCAATAATTCCATAGAGAGCGCACCGCACCAACGGCCAATTATTGGTCACGGAACTTATAGTCGTCGATGGTGACCGCGGCCAGGTACTTATGTTGGCTTAAAGAGCAGCGTACCACACGGCCGGTGCACTCAACCAGTACATCCTTTGCAACACCGAGCAGTTGCCCCAGCATACGCAACGCAAAACGTATCTGCGTACCGGACTCCAACCGCCGGTCTACAGCAAAAAGCACCCCGCTGGCCGAGATGTTCCGGGTCTCCGCAACTACTTCCGTACCATCGATTTCCAGCACTACCGGGAGTGTTAGAGGAAAGCGGACAGCACACCTGACTTCCTGCTGGCCGGCGCTTGCCGCCTTCAACTCCTCCTGCTTCGACTGATCCACATGAGTGTTCATTGATGCTTCCTAGAATACAACAGCAACTTTACGCGACTTTTTACAAATGCCATAGAGCACAAAAGTGTGGCGATTGGTAACTGCCTCCACATTCCCTGCTTCTTGCCCGCCCCACATGGATTTCTCAGCGCCGGTTCGGCGCCCAGATTAAGTCCTTCGTTCTCAGGTTATTCCAGCAAGTGCCGCCCACCGCCATGGCTCATTTTCAGGTCACCCGATATCGCCCCAGAGGGCATTTCGCTTGGCTCCAACAGTAACTAAATGCAATTACTGATTCCTCGAAATAGCGAATTACCTTTACCCGCCTTCAACCTCGTTCCATCAATTCAATATTTGCCTTGTATTCGCTTTTATCTCCCAAATGTCCTGATAAAAGCCATTGATTGGTTACTAATGTTGTAAAATATCTGTCTCCTTTGGGTTACCCTACCTCTACAAAAGTTTCACCTAGCTCTCCAAAGGAGTTGCAAATATGCGTCCTCTCTCGCCTCTGTCCCGCTTCACTTTTTCTCTCGCTGTGGTTCTGGCCCTTTCCACATGCCTGGCTTTTGCCCATTCCACAACTTCGGTAACCAAAGTTATTAATACTCATAGCCTGTCGGCAGAGCCCATCATCCCGTTCCCGCCGACAGAGCCGCCTCCGCCAGATACAGGTGGACCTATGGTGGCCTCCGAGCCTCTGATCCCGTTCCCACCGACAGAGCCGCCTCCGCCAGATACAGGTGGACCTATGGTGGCCTCCGAGCCTCTGATTCCGTTCCCGCCGACAGAGCCGCCTCCGCCAGATACAGGTGGACCTATGGTGGCCTCCGAGCCTCTGATCCCGTTCCCACCGACAGAGCCGCCTCCGCCAGATACAGGTGGACCTATGGTGGCCTCCGAGCC
>CAIMKZ010000088.1 GCA_903842065.1 uncultured Acidobacteriaceae bacterium
CATTGCGTGAGACGACAGCCAGGTAGCCGTCGCCGAATATAATGAGGGCCGAATTCATCGCGCCACGCGCCAGCAGGCGGCACCTCTCATTTTTGCGAGACATAGCCCCCGGCATGTTGCCGCGCGGTCCCCAGGCGTAGACGTGGGTCATACCTTCGCCTCCTTTGCCGCTGGCTCCGGCGAGTAATCGGGAAGCCACGAATCCAAAAACTCAATAGGAATCCCCATTTGTCGGGCGATTTTGACCTCGCCCGCAACACCCACAGACTTATTCCATCCGGGCATCTTAGCAACCAAGAGCTTCGAACACGCGATAAGCATTGCGTGATCGTATCGCTGCCAAAAATCCCACCCGCGCGGCAGATCACATCGGGCCGCAATCAGGTGAGTGTGGGCAATCGGGGAGAAAATCAATTGCCCGGAGCGCATCAAGTCCCCAGCTATGCCGCAGATGATTTCGAATCGCCACTGCATCACAGCCGGGTCCGGGTCGCTATAGGGCGACGCGAGATAGATCAGCCCGTCGTTCATCGTTTTGCCCCTGGTTTCTGCCCGAATACCAACTTCGCAGGCGCTTCGGTCTTCGCCAACTCGGCGTCTACGGCCGCAACCCAAGCGTCGTAATCGGCTCCGAAGGGCTCGAAGCCCCAGGCGTTGATGAGCAAGCCCCGGTCGCGCCCGTATTCGGCTATGAGTTGGCGGATGCGGGCCGGGAAGTCGGATCTATTCATGGTTCGCCTCGATCACCGCAACCATGGCGGCTGTGCGCTGAGCGGGCGTGAGGCGGATGAGTCTGATATGGAGTGCATCAGTCTCCCAAAACTCTTCTTTGGCGACTTCATTGACCAGAATGCGGCGATATCCGTTCATTAACCCGCGCCGCTCGATCTCAGCCTCGGCGATTGCGCAGGCGTCGAGAGAGTGGGCGAAGTCAGGGAGTTTGTAGTCTCCGATGGTTTGCAGATCGTCTTCGGTTTCGACCGTGATCCAGCAACCGGGCCCGAGGAATATATCCTTGACTACCTCACCCTTGGCGGGTTTCCGCCACCCCATGACCTCGCGGGCGATCCTCTCGTTAACGGACGGCTCACTTGGCATCGCGCATCTCCTTCTTGAGCCGCTTCACGGCGGCGCGGATGTGAAAATCGGCATCATAGGCATAGCCTTTGCCTATCGTTGCCGCCGCCCGCATCCCGGCGAGGAAGATGGCGCGGTTCATCTTCTCCACGGACCGCATGCAATCGTTGGGATTCGTGGGCCATTCGTGCCGCACGACTTCGCCGTCAATCGCCGCGTCAACGCGTTTGAGTGTGAGGTCAGACATGCTTCACCTTTTCAATCAGCGCGTCCAACTTCGCAAACGCCGCATCCTCCGCCGCTTTGCAATCCCGGTCGTCCCAGCCGAGCCAATACGATAGGCCGACAAGGGCGATCAGCGCGAGAGTTACGATGAGGTCACGCATGGTTTTCTTTTTCGGCCTGCGCGGCCATGCGGTCGAGTTCGTCGGCCGTCAACCCTGCGTAGCGCCAAACGCCAGAGTTGGCAATCTCGCGAGCCCTCTTCGCCGCTTCCCGCAGCCCCTCGGACTTCGCGCGGGCTTGGACGACATCGAGACACGCAGCCGGATTGACGCCGATGAAATCGCCTGGGTGACGCGCCTCATCTTCGTCAAGCACGCGCCGGAGTGCTGCCGCGAACCCGTCCCGCTCCTCGCGCAGCGATTCGTACTCGCCCATGACTTCCAGCGGGGAGTGGAGATCGGCCCGGATCGTCCGCTTTGCCCATTCGTAGAGCCGATCTAACGGCTCGGCAAGCGTGAGCGCCGCGTCCCGCTCCTCCGTCCGCGCCGCGAGTTCGGCGGCCAGTCGGTCGACTTCGGAGCGAAGTTGGTTGTTTATGCGAAGCGCTTCATTCAACTCTTTGCGCACTTCTTTGGTGATCGATTTAGGCACAACTGGGTCATTGTAGTAGCTCATCCATTGTTCCCTTTCTCCGCTTCCTCTTTGAGATCGCGAGCTAGATCGTCGGCTAATATGGTTGATCCCATTTCCCACCTGAATCGTTTTCCTGCGACATACGGTAGGGCCTCCCCGCAGAGCCTACGAGCTTTAGCGAGTTCGATGCGTAGGGATGTGTTCACCTCTACCAGCCGATGAACCTCCTGGCTCACTGTCCAATCAAGTTCGCTCATTTCGCCCCTCCCGCCGCCCGCAGGCGTGCTGCCAGATCGTCGTATTCTCTGCTCGTTGGACTATTTGGACCGTGGCCTATGCGCCCAATGTGCGGAGCCGCCTCCCCGCACAGCCTCTGCGCCGCCGCGAGTTCTCCCCGCAGCGCGTTGCGCTCGATCACGATCTCGGTGAGCGTGCCCGCGATCTCATGATTTGTCGCCGTTAGCCGCTCCACTTCCGCCGCGTGCGGGCATGGGGCCGGAGGCGGCGAGGGCGGCTCCGGCCTTGGATGCAACGTGGTTCAACGCAAGGATTAAAGCCAGCTTGCTTGATCCGTGGAAATCGAAGCCATCCAGTCGATCAATGAATATGGCGGCGTCGTTCGCTATCCTCGCCGCGCACTCCAGCGCCTGCCGCGTCCGGCACTCCCGCGCCTCGGTGGCCGCGAGCTGCGCTTCCAGCGCCGCGACGACATCGCGGTAGGCTAGGATCATCGTTTGATCGTTGCAATCGTTGTCCGCACGTACTGCCTCCAGGTATGCTTCGCGGTAGGC
>CAIMKZ010000089.1 GCA_903842065.1 uncultured Acidobacteriaceae bacterium
CTCGACAATCTCCAACACATGCGACGTCAGGAACACCGTCGCCCCACGTTCCACGCTGCGTTTGAGCGTGTCGCGCAACACGCGCGAGGCCACCGCATCCACTCCTTCGAACGGTTCGTCCAAAAAGAGCAGTTCGGGATTGGGCAGCAGCGCCGCCGCCAGGGCGAGCTTCTTCCTCATCCCATGCGAGTATTCGAGCGCCAGCTTCTTCTCCTCCTGGGCCAGGTCCATCATGGTCAGCAGTTCCTCGGTGCGCTCGCGGATGGTCGCCGGCGGCAGCAGGTACATCCGGCCAATGAACGTCAGGTATTCGCGCGCGGTGAGGTTCTCGAACAGCGCGAGGTTCTCCGGCACCACTCCCAGCCTCCCTTTCACGGCCCGCGCCCGTTCGCGGTCGCCCAAATCTTCGCCCAGCAGCCGCATGGTGCCCGAGGTCGGCGCCAGCAGCCCCGTCAGCATCTTGATGGTGGTGGACTTGCCCGCGCCGTTCGGGCCGAGAAAGCCGTAGAACGTCCCACGTTCCACGCGCAGGTTGATCGCATCCACCGCGCACAGGCTGCCGAAGTGGCGCGTCAGCCCGACTGTTTCAATGGCTAGATTCATGCCGACTATAGTTAACAGGCTATGGTCGGGAGTCTAAAGTCTAAAGTCTGAAGTCTGGAGTCTAAAGTCTGAAGTCTGAGTGCGCATCATAGCGTGAGGGTCTTTGGGGCAGAAAACACTCTGCTGACACCTTGGGATCTGTCCGGCAAGGTGATATTGCAATGACCGAGAACAAAAACCAATTCTCAATCACCCGCACAGTGTCGTCAGTACAGCGGGTGCGCCAAAAAGCAAATTCTTATCAGTACCTTCACCATCGTCGTCGAGAAGCAGCAAGGGCGGGCCTTCTACGGTTCAAAGTCGTCCGCGAAGGCAAAGGACACCATGCTTGGGATCGTGAGCGAGGATGGAAAGTTGGTCTCGATGGTCGAGGACGACGTGATCTCGACCGGCACGCTCGTCAACGCCGA
The DNA here is from genome assembly GCA_903842065.1 of uncultured Acidobacteriaceae bacterium. Classification (GTDB taxonomy): domain Bacteria; phylum Acidobacteriota; class Terriglobia; order Terriglobales; family Acidobacteriaceae; genus Telmatobacter. The sequence continues at coordinate 1,014 of CAIMKZ010000089.1, forward strand.
CACGATGGTCGTCCGAGTCTTGGGCTCGGGCAAGAACCACAAGGTCGCCACGGCGGGGACGTTCACCCGCAAGAAGGCTGCGCGAACAGCGGCACCGGGGAAGTAGGAGCCACGCCCGCCATCTCGGGAGGCAATGGCTCTGGCAGCCGAGCAAAAGCTCGATTACGATAACGGTAACCGCCGGAGCGCTGGCTTTAGCCGGCTTAGGTCGCACCCTTTTACTGGCGGGCAGTCTCGACTATCGGTCGTCCAAAGCCGGCTTAGGTCGCACCCCCTTACTGGCGGGCAGTCTCGGCTATCGGTCGTCCAAAGCCGGCTAAAGCCGGCGCTCCGGGCACAATGGTGGCCCTCGACAGCCGCCGGGCTGGTCTGGTAGCGTTGCGATGTGAACTTTCTGGTTACCGGCGGCGCTGGTTTTATCGGTTCGCATGTTTGCGAGCGTTTGCTGCGTTTCGGCCATGCAGTCTGGGCTTTTGACGACCTCAACGACTTCTACGATACGCGGCTGAAGCGGCGAAACCTC
>CAIMKZ010000090.1 GCA_903842065.1 uncultured Acidobacteriaceae bacterium
GATGGTGCCCATCTGCGTCAGCGATCCGATCGGCTGTGCCAATCCCCGGCGCACAGCTTCCACGCCGGCGATCATCGTCGTCGCCACTGCTCCAAGTCCAACAACCATGACACCCAGTTTTCCCTTGGCCGGCATCACTTTGGAGTCCGCGGCGGTCTTCCGGCCGCCTTGCTGTTCTTTTGACATTTTTTCTCCTAACCTTCTGCTGGTTCAATAAATGCCGATCTTGCATCTTCAAGATTCATACAGGCAAACTGCTTCCGCGACTTTCTGCCTTTTGCATGGCTCAAATTGAGGACACACAATTATCTCAAAGCGATGCCCGAGTCCGGCGCCGGTTTTGGGACTGGACCATACAGGCGGTATGGCCGACGGAGAGGATTCGATGCCTTAGGGGCTGAAGCAGTTCCAATCCGTGGATGTAGAACAAATCGGCATTATCCTCAGTTTGATCCGGATACCCGTTCCTATTCGCAAGACCACAGGATACGAAGCATTCGTCCGCCATCGCGCCACTGGTGAAATAGAAAAAGGAAGAGGAATCCCCTGGGAATCAAATCCCAGCACGAGGCTGCACCGCCCACAGTTTCGTGGACGGGCCCTTTTGAAATATGCTCCATTCCGTTGACACGATTCCCGCTGGTTATCGAACAGCTTGCAGCGCTTTAGACTTGCGGTCGATCGCGCTGAGCAGAGTTTGCCACGAATCGCTAAACGACTTGGCGCCCTGCGTTTGCAGGTCCGCGGCCAACTGCCCCAGATCGATTCCAGCCTTCCGGAAACTGTCCAGAACAGCCTCGCAGTCGCCTCCGTCCCGTGGAAGAGCTCCGACGACCTTACCGTGATCGCCGAATGCCAGAAGCGTTTTCTCCGGCATTGTATTGACCGTATTCGGCGCAGCCAGAGCACGAATATATAGATCTTCGGGGGCTTTCGGGTTCTTAGTTCCGGTACTTGCAAAGAGAAGTCTTTGTGGCCGTGCGCCACTGTTAGCCAGGCGCTGCCAACGATCCGAGGCAAGCAGATCACGGTAGGCCTTGTAGACCTGCTTGCCGATGGCAATGCCCAGTTTGTCTCGAAGTGGATCGGGGACTTTATCCGACGTTGCTCCGTCCCACCGGCTTACGAAGACCGAAGATACCGATCGAACGTCGGGGCTGAGGCCCGCTGCAACTCGCCGTTCGAGTCCGCGCATGTAAGCGTCTGCCGATGCCAGAAAATGCTCAAGAGAAAATAGAAGCGTGACATTAATGGGCACGCCTGCCGCGATGACTTCCTCGATTGCAGCGTTCCCCTCTTTCGTACCTGGGATCTTGATAAAGAGGTTTGGTCGCTGAGCTTTTTTGTGCAAAGTTGTCGCTGCGGAAATCGTTCCTCCTGTGTCGTAGGCCAGAAGAGGCGACACCTCAAGCGATACAAATCCATCATTGCGCGCGGTACGCTCGTGAATTGAAACGAAGTGTTCCGCAGCCCGGGTCAAATCCTGCAGGGCAAGCTCAAAGAACAACTCTTCGCCGGAAAGACCTGTCGACGTTAAGCGGCCGATCTCCGCGTCATAGGCATTGCTCTTTGAAATGGCGTTTTCGAAGATGGTGGGGTTTGAAGTCAGTCCTGTGACGGAAAGCTCGTCGATATAGCGCTGCAGTGTTCCGTTATCAAGCAAGTCGCGCGTTATGTTGTCGAGCCACAAACTTTGCCCGAGATCATGGAGTTCTTGTGTCGCCTTCATCGCTGCTCCTTCTGGTTCTGTTGGCTCGCGGCTCTTTGCTTCGTCGTGTTACATAATGTTTCGTAATCGCGTTTGTACTACTCGATGCCTATCTCTTCCAGCCTCTCATTTGGCCTGCCCGATCATTTGTACCAGTAGGAGTGTTAGTGTAGCGCATTTCGACAGGAGATCGCAGCACACTGGTCACCATGATTCCCAACCTGATTGGCCACCTGCAATCGGACAAGCAGGGCTGCGCCAGCGTAAAGATAAACCAGGAGTTCCAGAAGATGATGAAGCGCTTCTTGCCGGTGTGGAACGCGGCACGCTAGTTCTATTTGGCAACGCTTTGGGTATTGGCTGCGTTTGGCTACACACTCACCAATCGGCTTACAGCCGTTGGTAAGTGTTGAGACTAAAATCGCGGTGAGCGCAGGCATGCGTGCTTGCGAAGATGGGGGAAATGAGGGGCATTCATTCGGAGCCCGGCCAGCAGCCAGACATCCAGCGATTCACCGGGAGCTAAACCCAGACACGGGTTCAAGGCACAGATGTGCGTACGCCTCCGCAAACGGGGCGTCTGCCCATATACGGGCCCCAGGAATGTAATGATTTTGGCTGCCCCCCAGGGAGTCGAACCCCGATATGATGCTCCAGAGGCACCTGTCCTGCCATTGAACGAGGGGGCAGCAATTGTCACGGCGTTTAGCAGCCGGGCCAGCAGTTGTCCGGCAGGCGCCGGGCGTTGCAACTGTCAACTCCTTCATCATAATGGCATTCGCTGTCGGGGGTCAAACCGCGCAAAAAGCGCCCCGGGCCGGTCCGCTGGAGCGAACGATGGTAACCCGCGCTATCCGTGCCGGACTGCGACTCTGACGCGGCTGGGGCCGCGCGGGCGGATACAATGAGGGGATGGATCGGTCTGTTAGACACTGGCTGGCCGCTCAGGGGCCCACATGGCTCGAGGCGGTTCACCCGGCATGAAAATCTTCTTCCGCCTACTTCGCTTCGGGCTTCCCTTCGTTCTGCAATGGCTGCCTGGCGTGTTGCTGCTGGCAGCGGTAGGCATACTGGATAACTTCCGTGTCCTTCTCTTCCAGCCCATCTTCGATCAGGTCCTGCGTCCTGACGCTCCGGAGGGTCCCATCACGCTCGGGCTGCGGAACAGCCCCTGGAGCTTCGACCTAAGACTGCTGGTTCCGCACTTCATGCACAATGCATGGACGGTGGTGGCCTTTGCGCTCACCGTCTCCACCATCGTCAAGGGCGTGTGCGACTACGTCGGCACCTACCTTGTGAACTATGCCGGCTTCGGTACCATCACCGACCTGCGCAATCATCTCTACGAAGCCATCATGCGGCGTTCGTCCAGCTTTTTTCACAAGTACCCCACCGGCACCATTCTTTCCACGCTGATCAACGACGTGGATCGTGTGCAGAACGCGATCAGCTCCGTCATCGGCGAGTTTCTCCAGCAGTTCTTTACTTTTCTGGTGGGTCTGGCGCTGGTTATTCGCATGGGCGGCAATCTCAGCTGGGCGCTGCTGCTGTTCATCCCCGTGGTGGTCACCTCGGCCCGCAAGATCGGCAGAGAGGTGCGGCACCGTACCCGCACCGGGCAGGACAAACTGGCCGAGATCCAGAATATCCTGCATGAAACGGTGACCGGCAACCGTATTGTCAAGGCCTTCAATAACGAGCTGTGGGAGATTCTTCGTTTCAAAACCGCGGCCCGGCGTCTGTTCCGCGCCAACCTGCGCAGCGTACGCATTCAGTCCATCAGTTCGCCGCTGATGGATGCCATAGGAGCAGTGGCCATTGCCATGCTTCTCTTCATCGGACGCAATGAAATTCTCCACGGCCACATGACCATGGGCATGTTCGGAGCATTCATCATCCTGCTCTTCAAGCTCTACGATCCGGTCCGCAAGTTCGCATACTTTTACAACAGTTTCCAGCAGGCGCTGGGTGCATCGTCTTCTATCTTTACTTACTTCGACACCAAGGACGATGTGGTGGAGCGGCCGCGCGCCATCCAGTTCCGCGGATTCCAGGATGCGGTTCGTTTCGAGGATGTGGGCTTCTCCTACCCCGGTCCGGAGGGCGAAAAGAAGATTCTTCACGACGTCGATCTGGTGGTCAACGCCGGAGAAGTGCTGGCGTTGGTGGGACCGAGCGGAGCGGGAAAATCGACGCTGGTGAACCTGATCCCGCGATTCTTCGACGTAACCTCTGGGCGCATCCTCATCGACGGCAAGGACGTGCGCGACCTGTCTCTGGCCTCGCTGCGCAAGCAGATCGCGCAGGTGACCCAGGAGACGATCCTGTTCAACGACACGGTGCGCAACAACATCGCTTACGGCCAGCCCGACATCAAGCCCGCACTGGTGGAAGAGGCGGCGCGTAACGCGCTGGCCCACGACTTCATCCTGAACATGCCCCAGGGCTACGATACCGTGATTGGTGAAAAGGGCTTCCGGCTCTCGGGCGGTGAGCGGCAGCGGATGGCGATCGCGCGCGCCATCCTGAAGAACTCTCCGATTCTGATTCTCGACGAGGCGACGTCGGCCCTCGATGCGGAAAGCGAGTCGCTGGTGCAGATCGCGCTGGCCAATCTGATGCAGAACCGCACTGTGATCGTGATCGCGCACCGGCTTTCCACCATCCGGCGCGCCAACCGGATTGCCGTGCTCGAGGGCGGGCGCATTACCGCTATCGGAACGCATGAGGAACTGCTCAGTTCCTCGCCGACCTATCAAAAGCTCTATCAACTTCAATTCATCGATCTGCCGGAGGGACTCAACGGAGATTCGATGGCCTCCGCCACCGAGGCGGGGCAGATCATTACAAACGAGGACTGAACGAGGATGTCGATTTATTCCATGACAGGTTTTGCGCGCATGCAGGCGCGCGCGGCGATCGGCGACAGCGATCAACTGGCCTATACGATCGCGCTCAAAAGCGTGAACCACCGCTTCCTCGATCTCCAGTTCAGGTTGCCTTCGGGGCTGGACGCGCTGGAGATGGAACTGCGCCGGATATTCAAGGAAGCTCTGGTGCGCGGGCACGTCGAGTTCACACTCTCTGTAGACCGCTCGTCGCAGCAGAAGTCCGGATTCAACCGCGAACTCGTCGGGTCCTACCTGGCAGCCTTTGATACGGCAAGGCAGGAGCACGGATTGACGTGCGAGCCCGATCTGAACGCGGTGCTGCGGCTGCCCGGAGCGTTGCAGGCCGAGCAGCGTGGCGACGAGGATCTGACCGCTTTGGCAGCCAGCGTACTTGAGCAGGTGCCTACATTGCTCGATCAGCTCAAGGTCATGCGCGCCCGCGAGGGCGACTCGCTGAAGGCGATTCTGCTCGACGTTCTGGCGCGTCTTGAAGAGGCGAGTAACGGCGTCGCCGGACTCGTTCCCGACGTCGAACAGCGCTATCAGGAGCGGCTCACGCAGCGCCTGACCGCGGCGGTAGGAAACGATTTCAGCCGTCAGCGGCTGCTCGAAGAGATTGCAATTCTGGTTGACCGCAGCGATGTGAGCGAGGAACTTGCGCGCATGGCTACGCACATCGGTCACTTCCGCGAGTTGCTCGCCGCAGGCGGCGAACTGGGCAAGAAGCTGGACTTCCTGCTCCAGGAGATGAACCGCGAGGCCAACACGCTGCTGTCGAAGACCGGCAGCCTGGCAGGCAAGGGAACCCGCGTGACCGAGCTGGGCCTGGCGATGAAGGCAGAGATCGAGAAAGCGCGGGAGCAGATTCAGAACCTGGAGTAGTTGCAAGACAGGGAACCGGGGATCAGGAAATACTATTCGAAGGAAATCAAAAACTGTGGCAGGAATTCTATTTATCATTTCGGCGCCGTCGGGTTCGGGCAAGAGCACGCTTGTATCGGAGCTGCGCAAGCAGGTAGGCGGCGTGGACTTCGCGGTGTCCTGGACGACGCGCGCCCCGCGGGGCAGCGAGCAGAACGGCAACGAGTACCACTTCACCACGCGCGAGACCTTTCTGCAAATGGTCGAAGAAGGCAAGTTCCTCGAACACGCCGAGGTCTTCGGCAACCTCTACGGCACCGCGCGGGCCTCGCTCGACGAAGCGCGAGTCGCCGGCCACGACCTGCTGCTCGATATCGATGTGCAGGGCGCCTTGCAGGTGCGCTCCAAGCTGCCCGAGGCGGTAAGCATCTTTGTTATGCCGCCCACGCCCAAAGTGCTGCGCACGCGCCTGCGTAACCGCAGCCGCGCCGAGGGTGTGGTCAACGAGTCCGAGCTCTACCGGCGGCTCCACGAGGCCAGCAAGGAGATTGAGAATTATCGCGAATACAGCTATATTTTGGTCAACGACATTCTTGACCGGGCGATAGCGCAGCTGGAGGCCATCGTCCTCGCGGAGAGGTTCTATCGCAACGGCGAGGCCATCGCTTACCGGTCGCGGAGGGTGTTGGAGGTAGCCGCGGCCTGTCTGCAACAGAACTCGCAGGAGCGGATCAAACCGGTGCTGGAGGCGTTTGGAATCCTGGGTTCCTCCGGCCAGCAAGCTCTTCCCTTTGGAGATGACGCCGATGACGATTGAAACCAGTTTCGACTCAAACTACCGCAAAGTGCTGGTTGCCGCGCGCCGCGCCCGCCAGTTGCAGGGCGGTTCCCGTGCGCTCGTCAAAACGCATTCCAACAAGGCCTGCCGCATCGCGCAGGAAGAGATAGATGCCGGCAAGATCGCCTACGTCAAGGCCGATAAGGAAGTCACCAAGCCTTTGATCGATGGCCCGGCAGTTCCCATCCTTCTCGGCTGACAAACAAGGACCAGGTGTCTGCTTTCAGCGCTCGGGGGTTACTTCCTCGCGGGATGCAACTCATCCGGCTGCATTCCCGATTCCATTTGAACTCCTGACGTCCATCAGTTCTGTTCTAAAACCTGACACCTGATACCTCATCCTGCACTACAATTTAGCTATGCGCGTTACGGTAGGTGTTTCCGGCGGGATAGCGGCTTACAAGGCCGCTGAGCTGGTGCGTGAGTTGCAGCGTCAGGGTGCCCAGGTTCACGTTGTCATGACGGAATCGGCGATCCGGTTTGTGCAGCCGCTCACCTTCGCGGCTCTTACCGGCCATAAGGTAATCACCAGCCTCTGGGATCTGAGCTCGGGCAACCCGGCCAACGAGCAGAACGGCATCGACCACATCGAAGAGGCGCAGTGGTGTGACGCGCTGGTGGTTGCTCCGGCCACGGCCAATATCCTGGCCAAGTTCTCTCACGGCATCGCCGACGACTTCCTCTCCACCATGTACCTGGCCACGCCGGCTCCGGTGCTGGTGGCTCCGGCGATGAACGTGAATATGTGGAACCACGCGGCTACACAGGCCAATCTCGACGTGCTGCGCCAGCGCGGCGTCCGCATTGTCGATCCCGGCTCGGGAGAGCTGGCCTGCGGCATGGTGGGCGCGGGGCGCATGGCCGAGCCGGCCACGATCGCCGCCGCCGTCATGTCCACGCTCAATCGGCGCAACGATCTTGCCGGCGAGACAGTTCTGGTCACCGCGGGCGGCACGCGCGAAGCCATCGATCCGGTGCGCTTCATCGGCAACCGCTCCAGCGGCAAGATGGGCTATGCGCTGGCCGAAGCCGCGCAGAGCCGTGGCGCGCGGGTCATTCTGGTCAGCGGTCCTACGGCTCTTCATTCGCCCGCCCGCTGCGAGCTGGTCAGGGTCACAACGGCCGACGAGATGCGCGCCGCTGTCCTCGATCGCATGAAGGAAGCCACGCTGGTGATCAAGGCCGCGGCAGTGGCAGATTACCGGCCGGTGGCAGAAGCGGCGCAGAAGCTCAAGCGGACCGGGCCCATCACACTGGAACTCGCGCCCACCGACGACATTCTTGCCGAGGTTGTTCGCCAGCGCCACACCGGTCTGCTCATCGTCGGCTTTGCGGCCGAGACTCAGAACGTACTGGATAACGGCCGCGCCAAGCTGCTCAAGAAGGGCGCCGACGCGATCGTCATCAACGACGTGTCGGGCAAGGGAATCGGCATCGACTCCGACAACAACGCCGCCACCTTTCTCACTCGCACAACCTCAGTCGAGATGCCGGCCATGCCCAAGCGCGAGCTTGCCGAACGCATTCTGGACGAAGTCGTGGTGCTTCGCCGGCAGCGGCAGGTGATCGAAGAACTCGGAGGCGCCGCGGGCCGTCAGGACTTGCAGGACCGCGTGCTTAGCGAATCAGCCCCGGTCGTCTCGTCGCGGCGGCAGCTGATCGTGGAGCAGTAGTGGCTAGCGCCATCGATCCAGCCACGCGCGAAGTCCTGGCCGAGCGGCTGCGCTTCTATCGCGACCTGGGGCTTACGGAGTTCTATCGCCGCCCGGTCGATCCCGCGCTGCTTGCCGCGCTGGCCGCCAATCCCGCCGCAACTGCCGCGTCGAACGCGAGCAATCCGGAGGCTGAGATGGCGTCCGCGGCAGACGCTCAGTCCAACTTCACACATGAGGAGCCCGCCATTCCACCGCGCAAGAGCATTGCTCCGCAACCCGAGATTGGGAGCCTTGTCGCTCCCGCAGACCGCGCTGCCGCACTGGCCGCGATCGTCGAAGAGATCGGCGATTGCAAGCGCTGCCAGCTCCACAAGGAGCGCCATTCGATCGTCTTCGCGCAGGGCGACCCGAACGCCCGCCTGCTGTTCGTGGGCGAAGGCCCCGGCGCGGACGAGGACGAGCAGGGACTGCCCTTTGTGGGCCGCGCCGGACAACTGCTCAACAACATGATCTCCGCCATGGGTCTCGAACGCGAGCAGACCTACATCTGCAACGTGGTCAAGTGCCGTCCGCCGGGCAACCGCACTCCGGAGCCGGACGAAGCCAACACCTGCCTGCCGTTTCTCTTCCGGCAGATCGATGTGGTGCGTCCGCAGGTGATTGTGGCGCTGGGCGCGACCGCGGCGACTTACCTGCTCGGGCAGCGCCAGCCATTGGCCGGACTGCGCGGGCGGATTCACGCCTTCCGGGGTTCGAGCCTTATCGTTACCTATCACCCGGCGTACCTGCTTCGCGATCCGCGGCAGAAGAAGGAGGCCTGGGCCGACCTTCAGATCGCGATGAAGGAGCTTGGGCTGAAGGCGCCGGCGAAGAAGGTTTAGCAGCCCCGCATCCCCCCAGCAGGCCGGAGCCGGTCCGCCGATCCGGCCTGTAATCTATCTCACCTGTAAAACGAGCCGATACCGCAAGCGCTGATTCCAACCGCGTTATGCGGTGTTTCGTTTTTCTCTGCACAAGTGTGTAAAGCTTTGATTCGAAGCAGGTTGCGCGCGTTCTTATCTGTCAAACGCCCAGATCTAAATGGTTTACAGGCATCTACTTCAAAATCATCGACTTTCGGCAGCTCAAGTCCTCTGCGTTGTGTGATGGAGTGCCCGCGAAAATTTGTTGTGATCTTCCGATAGCGGGTCTTGTGGTGGGTGGGGAGTGGCAGAGCGAAAAAAACAGAAGCGCGGCCCTGAGGCCGCGCCTGGTGAAGTAGTAACAATTTGGGCTGCTAGTCCTTGGGGGCGAAGTAGCCTTTTCTGGCTCGGACCTGATAGCCGCGGTTGTAACAGTAGAGATAGATGGATCGGAAGGAGCCGTCGGCCTTGAAGTCGGCAGGGGTGTAGGTGAGGGCGTACTGGCTGCGCAGCTCGGTGGCGACGTTCATGAAGGTCTCGTTGAGGTCGTTGACGGTGGGCGGGAAGAAGACTTCTCCGCCGGTCTCTTCGGCGAGCTGGGTGAGGATCTTGTCGCCACGTCCGCGGCTGGGGGTCCAGTTGGTGCTGATGGCGTAGATGATGGTCTCGGCGCGCTCGCACTCGCGGATGGCTTCGGTGAGGTAGACGCGGCTCTGGTCGTCGTCGCCGTCGGAGAGCAGGATGATGGCTTTGCGGAAAGGCTCGGTGCCGCGGGCGGTGAGCAGCTTGTCGTGGCAGGCGGAGTAGACGGCGTCATAGAGTGCGGTTCCGCCGCCGGGCTTGAGGCGGCCGATGCCGGTCTGAAGCCCGTTGAGGTCGTTGCTCCAGTCTGCGGTGATGTTAGGAACGACATCGAATCCCATGACGAAGGCGCGGTCGCCTTTGGCCTTGAGTACGTCGAGCAGGAACTCCTGTGCCGACTGCTGCTCGAACGTGAAGCGGGAGTGGATGGAGGAGCTGGAATCGATGAGGATGCCGACGCGCAGGGGCAGATTGATCTGCTGGTGGAAGCTGGTGACCTGCTGGGGGGCGCGCTGGTTGTCGAGCAGTGCAAAGTCGCTCTGCACAAGGTTGGGGATGTAGCGGCCGTGCTTGTCGGTGACGGTGAAGATGAGGTTGACTTCGTTGACGCCCAGCTTGAGGGTGGGGATGTTGACGTCGAAGTCAGGGGTTTGGTCCTGTGCCGAGGCCTGCGGCGCGGCGGGTTGCTGGGCGCTGGCCGAGGCCGGGACGAGCAGCGTGGCGGCGAGAAGCACGGCAAGCGGGAGGAACCACGTCGAGGTGATGGCCCGGGCGATCGAAGAGCGATTGTTCATAGCCCTTTCATTCTAACAATCGGCGATTGCCCGGTACAGGGTGGTTACTTCTTTTGCTTCGCTTTTGTGGGCGGTGCGGCGGGCGGGGTGGGGCGGAGCCGGGTGAGGATGGCTTCGAGCTCGGCGGGCAGCGGGGCCTCAAGAACGAGGGGTTTGGCGGTGATGGGCTGGGTGAGTTCGAGACGGGCGGCGTGGAGGAAGTTACGCTCGAGGCGGAAGCGCTCGGGGTTTGCGGGGCGGCGGAGCTGTCCGGGCTGATCCTGTTCGACGAGGCTGCCGGAGCCTCCGTAGAGCGTGTCGCCGACGACGGGGTGGCCGATCGACGCCATATGGACGCGGATCTGGTGGGTGCGGCCGGTCTCGATGCGGACGTGGACGAGGGTGAAGTGTCCGAAGCGGGTGGCGATGTGCTCGACGACCTCGTAGTGGCTGATGGCGATGCGTCCGGCGGGATTGATGGCCATGCGGGTGCGTCGGACCGGGTCGCGGTCGATGGATGCAGAGATGGTTCCGCGGGAGCGCTCGACCTTGCCTTGAACGAGTGCGATGTAGGTTTTGTGGACCTTGCGGTCTGAGAACATCTGGCCGAGGATCATGTGGGCACGGTCGTTTTTGGCGACGACGATGAGTCCGCTGGTGAGCTTGTCGAGGCGGTGGACGATGCCCGGGCGGAGATCGCCGCCGGTGGAAGACAGGCTCTTGAAGCGGTGGAGGAGGGCGTTGACGAGGGTTCCGCCGGAGCGGGCGTCGTCTGTGGAGCCGGAGCCGGCGTGAACCATCATGCCGGCGGGCTTGTTTACGACGGCCATGTCTTTGTCTTCGTAGACGACGTCGAGTGGGATGTCTTCAGGCTTGGCATGCAGAGGTGCGGGATGGGGGTCGGCGAGGACCTCGATGGTCTCGCCGCCGCGCAGCTTGAGGCTGGCTTTTTCCGGCTTGCCGTCGACGCGGATGCCGTCCTGATCGATGAGGAGCTGGATGCGGGAGCGGCTGATGCCTTCAATGGTTGCGGCGAGGAAGGCGTCGAGGCGTCGGCCTGCGGCTTCAAGAGGAACGGCGATGGTGTGGAGCTCAGACATGGGTGCTTTCAGTGCGCGGTTTGCGTTCGAGGAGTAAGAGAGCGCCGGTGAGGACGAAGAGAACGGCGGCGATCTGAGGAGCGTCGAGCAAGCCTCGGAAGAGGAAGCCGCGGCCTTCGGAGTCGCGCCAGATCTCGGTGATGTAGATGATTGTGCCGAGGCCCATGAGGCAGATTCCTGCAATGTCGCCCGCACGGCGGCGCAGCGGCAGCCAGAGGAACAGGAAGACGGCGAGAGAGAGAAAGGCGAGCGCGGCGTAGGCCTGCACGGGATGAAGTGCGACGCCGAGGGGAGTGCCGCTCCATCGTGCGGCTATGGGGCTGGAGTAGGTGACGGCCCAGGGAAGTCTGGGGCCGGCGTCGGTTCCGTATCCAGAGCCGGCGAGAAGCGCGCCGAACTGCTCAAATGCCAGGCCGAGAATGAGTGGGGCCGAGAGGGCGTCGGCGGTGGAGCTGGGGGGAAGCTTGAGCACACGGATGCAGATGGCGGCGACGATGAGAGCGGCGACTGCGCCGGCTGCGGCAAGCAGCGGATGGTGGACCATGGCAAGACCGAAGGTCCATGAAGGGTGCTTCTGCAGAACGGACCAGTTGGCGACGATGAGCGTGAGGCGCTGGCCGATGAGAGCGGCGAAGAGCGCAATGATCGACAGGTTCCAGATTTTTGTGGGGTCGATGCCGGCCACCCGGGCGGTGCGCTGGGCGAGAAACAGAGCGGCGAGGACTCCGAGCGCGCCGAGGACGCCATAGGAGGGAATGAGGATCGGGCCGATGTGGAAGAGGACGGGGTGCACGTAGTTAAGGATACAGCGCTGCTAGCGGAGTTGGCGGTGTTAGCGGGGTTAGTTAAGGCTGCGGCGGGTTCGCGGGGTGTGGTCCCCCAGTCCCTCCGCCACGGCGGACGAGGGACCGGGGGCACCCATTTTCATTCTTGCGCCAGTAGAGTCTGCGTCGCCGGTCGAACCAGCACCGCTAACAACGCTAGCACCGCTAGCTGCGCTACTTCTCCGTCAACCCGCGGAACTTCAGCATCGGCTCGATCGTCGGCTTTTTGCCCATCCAGGTTTCGAACATCTTTTCGAGGTCTTCGGTGTTGCCGCGGGAGAGGACCATCTTGCGGAGGCGGTCGCCGTTGGCGCGGGTGAGCCCGCCGTTGTCTTCAAACCACTGATAGGCGTTGTGGTCCAGCATCTCGGTCCATAGGTAGGCGTAGTAGCCGGCGTAGTAGCCGTTGGCCCAGATGTGGAGGAAGTAGCTTGACCGGTAGCGCGGAGGAACGTAGCTGACCCAGAGCTTGGTCTTCTCGAGGGCCTGCTTCTCGAAGACGTCGGGGTCCTGGAGCGGAGCCGTTGCCGGCAGCGTGTGCCACTGGAGGTCGAGCATGGCGGCTGCGAGCAGCTCGGTGATGGCGTATCCCTGGTTGAAGGTGGCCGACTTTTTAATCTTGGCAACCAGCTCGGCGGGCATCGGTTCGCCGGTCTGGTAGTGCTTGGCGTAGTGGGCAAAGACCTCAGGCTGCATGGCCCAGTGCTCGTTGAACTGCGACGGGAACTCGACGAAGTCGCGCGGGGTTGCGGTGCCGGAGAGGCTGGGGTAGTAAGTGTCTGCCAGCATGCCGTGGAGTGCGTGGCCGAACTCGTGGAACATGGTGGTGACGTCGTCAAAGGAGATGAGCGCGGGCTGGCCAGGCGCGGGCTTCTGGAAGTTGCCGACGTTGAAGACCACCGGCTGCGTGCCCATCAGTTTGGACTGGCCGACGAGCGCATCCATCCACGCGCCGCCGTTCTTGTTGTCGCGCTTGTAGTAGTCGCAGTAGAAGAGGGCGAGGTGCGAGCCGTCGGCGTTCGATACTTCGAAGACACGGACGTCGGGGTTGTAGACGGGCAGGTCGTGGCGCTCTTTGAAAGTGATGCCGTAGAGGCGCGTTGCGGCGTAGAACACACCGTTCTCAAGCACGTTGTTTAGCTCAAAGTAGGGCTTGACCGTGTCCTGATTGAGGTCGTATTTGGCCGCGCGGACCTGCTCGGCGTAGAACTCCCAGTCCCAGGGCTCGACCTTGAATCCGCCGTTCTGCTTGTCGATGAGCGCCTGAATGTCTTTGGCTTCGGTCGCGGCCTTGGCGGTGGCGCCGGGGGCGAGTGCGTTGATGAAGGCGATGGCGGCTTCGGGGTTCTTGGCCATCTGGTCGGTCAGGTTCCATGCCGCGAAGTTGGCGTATCCGAGCAGCTTGGCCTTCTCAGCGCGGAGCTGGGCCAGACGTGCCAGGGTCGCGCGCTCGTCGTTGGCGTCGCCACGTTCGGCGCGGTTCCAGGAGTTCTTGAAGATGGCTTCGCGGGTGGCGCGGTTAGAGAGGCTGGCGAGCAGCGGCTGCTGCGTGGTGTTTTGGAGCGGAATCAGCCAGCCCTCCTGCTTGCCCGCCGCGGCGGGCTTGCGGTTCTTGGCGTCCTGCGCGGCGGCGGCGATCTGCGCGGGGCTGAGACCGGCGAGGGCCTTTTCATCCGTCGTCGAGAAGCCGCCGGCCTTGGCCGCTGCCAGCAGCTTGGTCAGGAAGGTGTTTGAGAGGGTGGAGTCCTCTTCGTTGAGCTTCTTGAGCTTGGTCTTGTCGGCGTCGGAGAGGTTGGCTCCGGCCTTGACGAACTGCTGGTAGTAGAACTCGACCAGGCGCACCTGTTCGGGGTTGAGCTTGAGCGTGGCGCGCTTGGTGTAGATGGCCTTAACGCGAGCAAAGAGCTTGGAGTTGAGGTTGATGGCGTCCTGATGCGCGGCGATGCGCGGGGCCTCGTACTCCTGCACCTTCTGGAGTTCGTCGTTGGTGTTGGCGCCGGTGACGCAGTTGAAGGCGGAGTAGGCGCGCTGCAGGAGCTGGCCGGAGCGCTCGAGCGGGACAAAGGTGTTGTCAAAGGTGGGCGGCGCGGGGTTGTTGGCGATGGCCTCCACTTCCTTGATCTGCTCGGCCATTCCGGCGTCGATCGCAGGCTGGAAGTCGGCGTCCTTGATCTTGTCGAAGGGCGGGGCGTGGAAGGGAAGTTTGCTATCGGCGTAGAAGGGGTTCGAGGGGCCGAAGGCCGCGGCGGGTGCAGGGGAGTTTTGAGCTGTCATAGAGTGTGCGCAAAGGGCCAGGGCGAGCACGGCGCAGGCACCGAAGAGCCGGCCGGCGAAATTGAATGTTGTGGAGCGGAGTGAGTTCATGTGACTAGGGGCCCTCCGATTTGGCCCAGACTCACCATTCTAGCGGAGCTAGCGGGGCTAGCGGTGTTAGCGGCGCTGTTTGTTCCGGCGGGTCATTCCGTTGGATTTCCTCTCCTTCGACTTGGGCGCTCCTGAGGCCCCGGCAGGGGCCGCTCGAGATTAGCCCAGGGCGGAAGCCCTGGGGATGAGGCGTCCGGAAAGCCGTGCGCCCCGGAGGGGCGCTCCGAACAAGCAAGTAATAGTGTCGGCAAAGTCTGGCCGGGCCGATATGTCATTCTCGAAGGTGACGGCGGTCGATATGGAACCAATTACACATTTTCTTACTGGCGCCTGCATCGGGCGCGCGGGGCTGAACCGCAAGACGGCTTACGCCACGCTTGTGGCTGCGCTGGCGGCCGAGGCCGGCGACCTGGACGTGTTTTGGGGAGTCGGCGGGCCTGTGGAGAGCCTCAAGCATCATCGCGGCATTACCCATACATTCCTCGGTGTGCCGATGGTGATGGTTACGGTGATGGGCGCGGTGTGGCTGTGGGATCGGTGGCGACGCGCGCGGCTCTCGGGTCGGTCTAGAGATGGCGGGTTTAGGAGTGATCTATCCCAGGTGCCCAAATGCGAGGCACCTGGGGCACCCAGAGTTGTGGCTGGGGTGCAGGAAATTCGTTGGGGGTGGCTGTGGCTGACTGCTTTGATCGCGGCGCTGAGCCACATTCTGCTCGACTGGACGAACAACTACGGGGTGCGGCCGTTCTTTCCCTTCAATCCGCGGTGGTTTGCGGGCAGCATTGTGTTTATCGCTGAGCCGGTGTGGTGGGCGATTTTGTTGCTGGCCTTTGCGATGCCGTGGCTGCTGGGGCTGGCCGATCGTGAGATCGGCGTGCGCAAGCAGCGGTTCCGGGGCAGGGGCTGGGCGATCTTTGCGTTGGTTGCGATGGCTGCGGTGGGCTGCTGGCGGTGGACCGAGCACGCGCGCGGCGAAAAGATGCTGGACGAGGCCCAGATCACCAGCGAGCCCATAAAGCGGATGGCGCTGGAGCCTTACCCAGTGAACCCCTTCCGCTGGCACGGGATCGTGGAGACACCGGAGTTCTTTCAGACGGCGGAGATCAACACCCTGAGAGGGATCTCGGCGGCGGGGGTGGAGAGCGATCCGGGGAGCGATGTGATCTTTAAGCCGGCGGTGACTCCGGCTGTGGAGGCGGCCAGGCAGACGTTTCTGGGCCGGACGTATCTGGACTGGGGGACGTGGGCCGTGGTGCGCGACGTGGGGCCGGTGGCGGTGGGGACGATGAAACCGCCCGAGCTACCGCCGGGGAGGACGTGGACGACGGTTGAGTTCACAGACCTGCGG
The DNA here is from genome assembly GCA_903842065.1 of uncultured Acidobacteriaceae bacterium. GTDB lineage: Bacteria > Acidobacteriota > Terriglobia > Terriglobales > Acidobacteriaceae > Telmatobacter. The sequence continues at coordinate 15,847 of CAIMKZ010000090.1, forward strand.
TTTGCCTACTCGTTTACGGCGACTCGGAGTGCCAGGCGTGCTCCGCTCGGCGGCTGGGTGTATATCGTGGACGGCAAGCAAGAGGCCGGGGAGTGGATGAACGGGCGGGAGCAGAAGTAATCAGCGAATCAGCAGGTCAGCAAGTCAGCCGACGACGGATGTGGTTTGGGGTGAATCTGTTCCGTTGAATAGGGGCAGGGTGTGTACCAGAAATAGTTATTGATTACGTGGAAGCGGTTTTGTTGACGTGAACAGCCTGTGGCCGCAGAATGGAAAGAGCAGATCCGTTCAAACTGGTTGGATTCATGTTGTGCGGGCTATGCTGTTTGCCGGCTGAAGGGCCGGTGAAAACTACTTAAAAACGAGGGTGCGATGGTTGCGTATTTGCTTCTGCTGGTTGCGGTTCTAAGCCGAGTGCTGCCCCATGCCGGGTGGTGGAACTTTACGCTGGTGGGCGGAGCGCTGCTTTACTTTGGCGCAAAGAGACCGTGGCGGGAGATGATTGCTCCGCTGGCGGCGCTGATCGCGACCGATTGCTACGTGACGGTCTTCCAGAATCCGGCGTTTTCTATCCGCTGGGAACAGACAGTGAGCTGGGTCTGGTATGCGGTAGCGATGGGTTTGGGCGCGGCGATACTGGGCAAGAAGGTCACGCTGGGTCGCGGAGTGGTTGCGGCGCTCGCCGGGCCGACCTCGTTCTTTGTGATCTCGAACTTCTGCGTGTGGATGTCCGGCTTCATGGTCAACTATCCGCGTACGCTGGCCGGGCTGGGCGCCTGCTATATGGCGGCAGTGCCGTTTTATCGCAACGACGTGATCTCGACGGCGGTGGTCATGGGCGCGATGCTGGGCGTTCCGGTGCTGGTGCGCCGGATGCAGCCGGCGGCTGTGCCGGTGGTAGCGGGCAAGTAAGCCAAAAATCGAAGCCCTCGGGGGCGGAACTCTCCAGGCAAGAGTTCCGCCCCCGAGGGCGTTTTATTTTTCCCGGCTGTACCCGGACTGTGCCCCGTGTATCGCGTACTTTGCGACGAATGGGATCTGTTCCATCAAGCCCTGCAAGAATCTCCGCTCAAACAACTGAATCTGTCGACCCCATCGCGCTGTCAACCCTTTTGCGCTGCCATTTTGCCCGTATCTATATCAATCTACTCGGCATCTTCCCCCCCGGCGCTTTGCCGATCATTTCGAGCTCTCGGCCTACTATGAAATCGATAGCCAAAGTTCCGGCGCAATCCCAGACGCCTGGGGCGGACTTTGTGATCCTAAAGTATTCAAAGGAAAGAACTTGGATGGTTAGTCCACCCGCTAAACCGCTCCAAGGAAAGAACTTGCAACCTATTAGCAGCTCCCCCACCCCAGGTGTAAGGGGGGCACAACCGGTTTTGACCAGAGGAAATCCCCGGCATTACGATCCGGACACGTGCCCTGAGCCGAGCAGAACGACGCACAGCCCCGTAGTTGTTCATTGCGCCCTTCAGCCCAGCTTGCCCGTCCGCTTCTTCCGCCACCACCACATGCCGAAGCCCAGAATGGCGAGCGCCAGAATCGCCAGCACCGCGCCCTTGGCGTGGTGGGCCACCAGATCCACAGCGCCGGGGCCGAAGCGGATGATGAGCACCGAGAGCGCCATCCAGCGGACGAGCCTGCCGAGGAAGACGGCCAGCATGAACAGTACGACCCGCATCTCAAAGACCCCGGCCGAGAAGACAAAGAGCTTCCAGGGCGTCGGCGGAGGCAGCATGGAGGGGATCAGGACGGCGAGAAACTCCTGGCGCTCGAAGCGCTCACGCAGCTTGTCGAATTTGTTGCGGTCGATGCGCTTGAGCAGGAAGATCTCGCCGCCGGCGCGGCCGATCCAGTAAGGGACGAGTCCGCCGACCGCAGAACCCGCCGCGGCCAGAACGGGATAGAGCCAGAAGTGATGCTTGTCTGCCCAGATGTAGACGGCCAGAAAGGCGTCGATGGGGACGGGTATGAAAGAGGAGTCGAATGCCGAGACGACGAATGTGGCCGCGATGCCGAGCTTGGCGAGGGCGGGCAGAATGACAAACTGCCAGTAGTGAGCGAGATGTACGAGCAGTGCCTTCACGCAAGGATCCTTGGGGCCGGATTGGGGTTCGACAGTAACATTCGAATGTGGAGATAGCGCAGAGATGGAAGAGGCCAGGCCGTGATGAGCAAGCCGGCGGCCAACCTTTCACCCGGTGAACCGTCTTTATGGTCAGCTACCATTGTACGGTGATGATTCCCGCCGAGACTTTGGGAATGAGAGAATAGATAGAGACGCGGTCGCGTGATTCGAGCGGCCCGTTCCGGAGCGGTTCCCAAGCCAACGATGCCCACCAGCGAGACGCCAAACAATGTGAGCGAGCGACCGGAGACGCCGGAAGCAGTCGAGGAGTTGCGTCAGGAATCCGCGGGCCCGGGCGAAGGCACGGGGCCTGCCGGGAGTTCGTCGCGCTGGGTGGACTACAACACCCACGAACTGCTGGAGATGATCAGCGAGCTGGAGGATGAGCGTCGCTGGGCACGGCTGCGCGAGGGAGTGCTGTGGGCATTCCTGGTCCACATTTTTCTGCTTGCCGCGTTATTGATTCTGCCCAAGTATTTTGTGAACATGGTGCCGGCGATTGAGACGGTGAATCCCCACGAGTTTACCTATTTGGACTCGCCGTTTGTGCCTCAGCCCAAGGCGGTAAAGCCGCTAACCGAACGGCCGCAGATCGATCAAAAGACACTGGAAGAGATGAAGAAGCAGGCGCCGCCGACTGCCGCCGAACAGGCTACTCCGCCACCGGAAGTGAAGGCGCCGGAAGAGCAGAAGGTGCAGCCGCCTCCGCCGGTTGCGCCGAGCCAGCAGTCGCAGGTGGAGGCGCCGAAGCCGGCGGCGGTTCCGGCCAAGCCGAACTTTGCCATGCTGTCACAGAATCCGGCCAACGCGCTGCAGCAGGCGATGCGCGACGCGGCCAGAAACCGTGGCGGGCAGAGCGCCGGGAGTTCTCCAGGCGGATTGCCGCTGCATCCGGGCGCGGGAACGGGCGGGGTGTCGATTCTGTCGGACACGCAGGGCGTGGACTTTAACGCCTGGCTGAATGCGTGGTACTTCGAGACGCGCAAGAACTGGGATCCACTGATTCCCGACGAGGCCAATCCGCCGATCAGCAAGCAGGGCCAGGTGATGATCCGGTTCAAGGTGCTGCCCAACGGGCGGCTGATGGACGGCAGCCTGGTGCTGGAAGGCCGTTCGGGCGACACGGCTCTGGACCGGGCGGCGTGGGGCGCGCTGACGGGTTCGAATTATCCGCAACTGCCGAGGGACTTCCACGGGCCGTATATCGAGCTGCGGGCGATCTTTCTGTACAACATGCAGCTGCCGAATTAGGGGTGGAAAAGTCTTTCGCGGCGAAGTGCATCCGCGTTAAAATAATAGAGTCAGCCATGCATGAGTATTCCGACATGTATATAGAGCCCCTGCTCAAGCGCTTTCGCCACGGTCGGCCCGATCGTGGACGGTAGACCCGTCTACTAGTTAATCTATTTCCGGAAAAGTTCCCGTTTTATGGTGGGCCTGAAGCGCCCGGCCATTCGATGCTCTGTCCGGAGAGACCCTTCAGCGAGTATTTTTGAAAGTGAGTCCGCCACACACGTGGCGTGAAAGGAATTTGATGATGAACAGCTTTTCGAGCCGCACGGTGTTGAAGTCCGGCGGCAAAGACTACACGATGTTTCGTCTGCCCGCTTTGGCCGAGAAGGGCTTCAATCTGAGCCGGCTGCCCTTCAGTCTGAAGATCCTGCTTGAGAACCTTCTGCGGCGCGAGGACGGCGTGAATGTGACCGCCGGCGACATCGAGTTTATCGCCAACTGGGATGCCAAGGCCGAGCCGAGCCGCGAGATCGCCTACATGCCGGCGCGCGTGCTGATGCAGGACTTTACCGGCGTTCCCGCGGTGGTGGACTTGGCCGCCATGCGCGACGGGATCAAGAAACTGGGCGGCAATGCCGACCGAGTGAATCCGCTGGTGCCGGTAGAGCTGGTTATCGACCACTCGGTGCAGGTGGACGAGTACGGAACGCCGAGCGCGTATGACGCCAACCAGATTCTCGACTTCCAGCGCAACCGCGAGCGCTATGCGTTTTTGAAGTGGGGCCAGACGGCGTTTGACAACTTCTCTGCCGTGCCTCCGGGCATGGGCATCTGTCACCAGGTCAATATTGAGTACCTGGTCCGCGTGGTGTTTACGCTCGACGCAGACGGCGAGCTGGTGGCTTATCCCGACACGCTGGTTGGAACCGACTCGCACACCACGATGGCGAACGGCTTGGGCGTGCTGGGCTGGGGCGTGGGCGGCATTGAGGCCGAGGCCGCGATGCTGGGCCAGCCGGTTTCCATGCTGGTGCCGCAAGTGGTGGGCTACAAGCTGACCGGCAAGCTGCGCGAGGGAGCAACGGCCACCGACCTTGTGCTGACCGTTACCCAGGCGCTGCGCAAGCTGGGTGTTGTCGGCAAGTTCGTCGAGTTCTACGGACCCGGCGTCTCGGCGATTCCGGTGGCGGATCGCGCCACGATCGGCAACATGGCTCCCGAGTACGGCGCGACGTGCGGCATCTTCCCGGTGGACGAGCAGACGCTGAAGTATCTCAAGCTGACCGGCCGCACCGAAGAGCAGATTGCGCTGGTCGAGGCCTACTACAAGGCGCAGGGCATGTTCCACACGGCGGATGCGCCGGAGGCCGAGTACTCGGCGACGCTGGAGCTGGATCTCTCGACTGTTGAGCCGTGCGTTGCCGGCCCGAAGCGTCCGCAGGATCGCGTTTCGCTGAAGGGCGTGGGCGCTAGCTTTACGCAGCAACTGCCGAGCCTGCTGGCTCCGACGGCAAAGCCTCTGGGCTCGCGCACGGCGGAGAAGTGGGATCGGCGGGCGGTGGTGGATTCGGCCGCGAACCGCACCGATCCGAATACGATTACGACCACGGTCGATGGCCGCTTCAACATCAAGCCCGATCCGTTTCTCGATCACGGCTCGGTGGTGATTGCATCGATCACGAGCTGCACCAACACGTCGAATCCTTCTGTGATGGTGGCGGCGGGCATTCTGGCGAAGAAGGCTGTCGAAAAGGGCCTAACGGTTCCGCCGTGGGTGAAGACTTCGCTTGCGCCGGGTTCGCGCGTGGTGACGGACTACTACCAGAAGTCGGGCCTGCTGCCGTTCCTTGAGAAGCTGCGCTTCAACGTGGTGGGCTACGGCTGCGCCACGTGCATCGGAAACTCGGGCCCGCTGCCCGAGGATGTGTCGGCCTCGATCAACGAGCACGGCCTGGTGGCGGTGAGCGTGCTCAGCGGCAACCGCAACTTTGAGGGCCGCGTAAACGTGGACGTGCGCGCCAACTACCTGATGAGCCCGCCGCTGGTGGTGGCGTTTGCGCTGGCCGGCAACATCGGGTTCAACTTCGACACGGACTCGCTGGGCAACGATCAGAACGGCAAGCCGGTTTATCTCAAAGATATCTGGCCGTCGCAGCAAGAGGTTGACTCGACGATTGAGCAGTGCGTTACGAGCGAGGGCTTCAAGAGCGCGTACGCGACGGTAACGGCGGGCGATGCGAACTGGCAGAACCTGAAGTTTCCGACCGGCGAGGTGTACGGGTGGGAGACAGACTCGACCTACGTGCGCCAGGCACCGTACTTCGACGGCATGAAGCAGACGCCCGATCCGGTGAAGGAGATTGCGGGCGCGCGGGTGCTGGCGGTGCTGGGCGATTCGATTACGACGGATCATATTTCTCCGGCGGGCAACATCAAGAAGGACGGGCCTGCGGGCAAGTACCTTGCCGAGCATGGAGTGAAGCCGGCGGACTTCAACAGCTACGGCTCGCGTCGCGGCAATCATGAAGTGATGGTTCGCGGCACCTTTGCCAATGTGCGGCTGCGCAACAAGCTGGCTCCGGGCACCGAGGGCGGCATCACGCGGCTGATTCCCGAGGGCGAGGTGATGAGCATCTTCGACGCCAGCGTGAAGTATGCTGAGCGCAACATTCCTCTCGTGATTCTCGCGGGCAAGGAATACGGCTCGGGCTCATCGCGCGACTGGGCGGCCAAGGGTCCGAAGCTGCTGGGCGTGCGCGCTGTGATCGCCGAAAGCTACGAGCGCATTCACCGGTCCAATCTGGTGGGCATGGGAATTGTGCCGCTCGAATTCACCGCGGGTGCGAATGTTGAATCGCTCGGCCTCACCGGCGAAGAGACCTACGACATCGTTGGGTTCAAGGCGAAGCTGGAATCAAAGTTCGCCGATGGGCGCACGGTGACGGTGGTTGCCACGGCGGTCGATGGTAAGAAGAAGTCGTTTGAGGCGCTCGTGCGGATTGATACGCCGGCCGAGATCGGCTACTACGAGCACGGCGGCATTCTGCTGTATGTGCTGCGGGAGCTGGCGGGGAAGTAGCACCTGCGGTGCGGCAGAGGGGCGCTTGCACGCCTATGCAGTTACAAGGAAACGGCCGGGAGCGATCCCGGCCGTTTCTATTTCCGGATACAAATTTAGCCCTTCTTGCCCTTCACGACTTCCTTGGCTATGGTTTCGCCGCCGGCGGGGACTTCTGGGACCTCGGCCTTATTTGTGCCGATATTGAGCTTCTTGCGGAGTTCGGCGTCCATTCTGGCGAAGGTGTCCTTGTTCTCCTTGAGGAAGGTGCGGGTGTTTTCGCGGCCTTGGCCGATGCGCTCGCCGGAGTAGCTGTACCATGCGCCGGACTTTTCGACGATGTTGTTGGCTACGGCCAGATCGAGCACGTCGCCTTCGCGGCTGATGCCCTCGCCGTAGATGATGTCGAACTCGGCCTCGCGGAAGGGAGCTGCGACCTTGTTCTTAACGATCTTGACCTTGGTGCGGTTGCCGGTGACGACGTCGCCTTCCTTGATGGCAGCGATGCGGCGAATGTCGACGCGGACGGAGGAGTAGAACTTGAGGGCGCGGCCGCCGGTGGTGGTCTCGGGGTTGCCGAACATGACGCCGATCTTCTCGCGAATTTGATTAATAAAGATCAACGCCGTGCGCGACTTCGAGACCGTGCCAGTGAGCTTACGCAGCGCCTGGGACATGAGCCGCGCCTGAAGGCCCATGTGGGAGTCGCCCATCTCGCCGTCAAGTTCGGCCTTGGGGACGAGGGCGGCTACGGAGTCGACGACCAGCACGTCGATGGCGCCGGTGCGAACCAGGGTTTCGGTAATTTCGAGGGCCTGCTCGCCCGAGTCGGGCTGCGAGACCAGCAGGTTGTCGATGTCCACACCGAGCTTTTTGGCGTAGGCGGGGTCGAGGGCGTGCTCGACGTCGACGAATGCTGCCAGGCCGCCTGCCTTTTGGGCCTCGGCGATGATCTGGAGGGTGATGGTGGTCTTGCCGGAAGACTCAGGGCCGTAGATCTCGATGACGCGGCCGCGTGGGATGCCGCCGACGCCGAGAGCAGCGTCAAAGCTGATGGAGCCTGTGGAGATAACCGCAATGGGCAGAAGGGCTTCGCGGGAGCCAAGGCGGACGATGGAGCCTTTGCCGAACTGTTTTTCGATCTGAGAGAGGGCTAATTCCACTGCTTTTGCGCGGTCGTCGACGATGGCCATTGGTGCTCCTAAGAGGCCCGCCCAAAGGTAAAGGGCGAGTGAAAAGAATTTGATTTCGAAGGGATTGTAGCAGGATGCGACAGTGAAAGACAGAGAAAAATAGCGAAGATACGGGGAAAGTAAAGGTTACTTAAGGGAACAGTACTGTCGTTGCATCTAGGCGGTATTTGTGCATCAAAAAATAGAAAAACATCAATTAATATAAATTGCATCAATTAATAAATTGATGCAGAATGGTGAATATGAGGACCACAATCAATCTCCGGGAAGAAACGCATGAATTTGCTGCGTACTACGCACAGGCACGAGGGTTATCGCTGAGTGCAGCGATCGACGAGCTGATTGAAAAAGGCAGGAACGCGCCTGCGCCCGCAGTTCGTGTTGAGTACTCGCCCAATGGCCTGCCGCGTTTTGCGCAAACGGGACAGGTGCTTACGTCGGAGATGGTAAGGGCGGCGCTGGAAGACGATGACGATGTATAAATACCTGCTCGATGTGAACACCCTGGTGGCTCTTGCCGATGCAGAACATGAGCATTATCCGTCAGCGATGAACTGGTTCGATCGCGAGGGATATCGGAACTGGGGCGTTTGTCCGCTGACCGAAGCGGGGTTTCTCAGGGTAACAACCAACCCGGTGATGAAGTCGCGGATGCGCACTCTCGACGAAGCCATTTCGATACTGCAATTATTGAAGTCGCACAGGAGTTGCCAGTATTGGGCTATGAGCAGGAACTGGATCGAGAGCACCGCGCCATTTGCCCGGCGAATCCAGGGGCATCGGCAGATAGCGGACGCGTATCTTCTCGGTCTAGCGATTGAGCACCAAGGAGCCCTTGTGACGTTTGACAAGGGTTTCCGGCATCTCGCTGGGGAGGAATTTCAATCCAACGTGGTTGTGCTCGAATCTCAGACCGTGTAAGCGCCGATGCGGGTCTCGCGGGCGGTGAGGGCGTCTGAGGTGCGGTCGAGGGCCTCGTATTCGACATCGTGCGCTTTGCGGAAGGCGCGGAAGTCATCCTCGCTGGCCCAGCGGTCGATAGTGAGGTAGAGGCCGGGAATGTAGGCGTCGCGAAGGAGTTCGGTGCCGAGGTATTTGGGTGAGGTACGGAAGAGCTGGGCCCATGCGCCATCGGGGCTGTAGGCTGCCTCAAAGGCGGCGATCTTGTCTTCAGCTATCTCGAACTGCCAGACGACTACGAACATGGTGGACACGACCTCAATGCAACCATGGTAGCGCAGCCGGAGGGAAAATGGGGCTGACGACCGCTCCGCGCGGGCGGAGGAACGGGGCGAGAGGGCGGACGGCAGTGGTGCGCTGTATCACAAGCTAGTATGCCGTCTCCATTCGCGGGTGCATACTAGTTGAGGCGTAAGACTTCCCCGGGGTTTCCCCCCTTGATTCGTAGCGTGCCACAGGTTCGGTGTGGCAAAGGCTGGTAATTCGGCACAGGCGTGATGACGCGAATGCAGCTGTAGTACAGGTAATGCCCGGCAATAGAGGCCGGCGCTCAAGGACGCGCTCCAGGCGCAATCACTCGATATAGTTATGTTCTGACCAGAGAGGACTCTATGAAGCCAGCAGTTCGTTTTCCCGGAATTCGCATTACCGCAAATGGCAATCAGCTTGTGTCGTACTACACCGAGACGCGCATCGCCGATGCGGGTGTGTTTTATCCCATTACGCCTTCGACGGAAGGTGGCGAGCTGTTTCAGCAGGCGTATGCCGAGGGGCATCTGAACGTGTTCGGATCGAACACGCTGGCCATTGAGACCGAAGGCGAGCATGCGGCCCAGGGTGGCGCCATTGCGCACTCGGTATGCGGCAAGCGCGTGGTGAACTTTACCTCGGGCCAGGGCGTGATCTACGGCCTGGAGCAGTACTATCATGCGCCGGGCAAGGGCTCGACGATGGTGCTGGAGGTGGGCGCGCGCGCGCTGACCAAGCACGCGCTAAATGTGCACTGCGGCCACGATGATATTTATGGAGCGCTGGACACTGGCTGGATCATGCTCTTTGGCAAGGACGCGCAGCAGGCGGCCGACCAGGCGCTGATTCTGCGCCGGGTGACGGAGCTAGCGCTGACGCCGGGCATGAACATCATGGACGGCTTTCTGACGACGCACCTGGAGCGCACGTTCTACAAGCACGAGTCGGAGCTGATTCGCGAGTACCTGGGCGCGCCGGAAGACATTATTAATTGCCCCACCGATGCGCAGCGTGCGCTGTTTGGCGCCACGCGTCGGCGCGTGCCGAAGATGATGGACCTGGCCAACCCGGTGCTGATCGGGCCGGTGCAGAATCAGGAACACTACATGCAGGGCGTGATGGCTCGGCGCAACAATTTTGTTGAGCCGATTCTCGCGTTCCTTGAAGATGCGTATGTGAAGTTTGCCGAGCTGACCGGCCGCCGCTATGGGCTGGTGAGCGAGTACAAGACGGCCGATGCGGAGACGGTGTTTGTCTCGATTGGTTCGGCGGCTGAGAACATTGAGGCCGCGGTCGATTATCTGCGCACGACGAGGGGCGCTTCGGTCGGTTCAGTCCATGTGAACGTAATTCGGCCCTTCCCCGAGGCGGCGATTGTGAACGCGCTCAAGGGCAAGAAGAACGTGATTATTCTTGAGCGGACGGACGAGCCGATGGCCGGCGCGAATCCGCTGGGCCGCGACATTCGCACGGCGTTCCAGAAGGCGGTGCAGGGGAGCGATGGGCTGCCGAAGGTGGAACTGGCAGAGGTTCCGAAGTTTCTTGGCGGCAGCTATGGGCTGGGCTCTCGCGACTTCCGTCCGGAGCACATTATCGGCGCGTATGAGTACGCGGCCGCGGGACGCGCGCGCAAGGACGGCAAGAAGGCTACGGACGGCGCAGACTACTTTGTGCTGGGCATCGATCATCCTTATGCGGTGTTAGGCGAAGAGACGCCTTCCTTGCTGCCCGACAAGGCGACGGCGGTGCGCTTCCACTCGATCGGCGGCTGGGGCGCAATTACGACCGGCAAGAATCTGGGCGCGATTCTGGGCGATCTGAACGATCTGCTGTTTGCGCGCGACGGCCAGGTGGACGAGCTGGGCAATCCGAAGGAAGTGATTCACGTCAGCGCGAATCCAAAGTACGGCTCTGAGAAGAAGGGCGCGCCGACGAGTTACTTTATGGTTGCGGCCAGCGATCGTATTCGCACCAACTGCGATCTGCGCCATGTGAGTTGCGTGCTGTGCTGCGATCCGAAGGCGTTTACGCACACCAACCCGCTGGATGGAATGCAGGAGGGCGGAAGCCTGGTGTGGGAGTCGGATGCAGACGGCGAGCGCGCGTGGGAGAACCTGCCGCAGTGGGCGCGCAAGCAGATTGTTGAGAAGAAGATTCGCGTTTATACGATGCCGGGCTTTGCGATTGCACGCAAGGCTACCGATCGCGCCGATCTGCAACTGAGAATGCAGGGCAATGCGTTTCTGGGTGCGTTCTTTGCGGTTAGCACGCTGCTCAAGGACTTCGGCATAACGCAGGAGCAGTTCCGCGACGTTGTTTACAAGCAGTACGTGAAGAAGTTCGGCAAGTTCGGCGAGGCGGTTGTGAAGTCGAACATGGAAGTGATGCTTGAGGGCTTCGAGCAGGTGAAGGAGATCAAGGTAGGAGAGCTTACGGCTGCCGACCACTCCAGCCTGCGCGGTCAGGCGCTGCTTCCGATCTTTGAGACGGCGCCGGTTGGTGAGGCGAGTTGCGCCGGAGCCTGCCGCACTACGCCGATGCCGGAAGGTCAGGCTTCGCGCAAACCGATCGCGTCGATCGCAGCTTTTGACGCCGAGTTCCGCGCGGGTCTGGGTTATAACCAGCCTGCGACTCCGCTTTCTGCGCTGGGAGTGGTTGCGGCCGCGACCGGCGACAGGACATCGAAGTACGTTGCCCGGCGCGAGACTCCGCTCTACATTGCCGAGAACTGCACGCAGTGTATGGAGTGCATCTCGGTTTGTCCGGATACGGCGCTGCCCAACTGCGCGCAGGATCTGAGCACGCTGCTTGTGACCGCGGCTTCGCGCTATGTGGGCGATGCGGGCGAGCGCAACAAACTCATTGCCAAGCTTCCGGAGATCGAGAAGGCCACGCGCGCACGCATGAACGCCGAGATTAAGGCGGGAACGCCTCTGCAGCAGATTCTGCGCGAGGTTACGGAGAGCGTTGACGGCATTTCGGCTGAAGCCAAGGCGCAGTTCTTCCACATTATCGACAAGGTTCCGATGGCGTATCAGAAGGTGAATGCCATCTTCTCTTCGCCGGAGCGCAAGCAGGCCGGCGCGGGCGGCATATTCTCGATCTTTGTGTCGGATCTGTGCAAAGGCTGCGGCGCATGCGTGACGGCCTGCGGCGATCATCAGGCTCTGAAGATGGTGCAGGAGACCGAGGAGATCAACGCCAAGCACGAGAGCGGCACGGCTTTCCTGAATCTGCTGCCGGACACGGCGCAGAAGTATCTGGGCTTCTTCAACTCGGCGAATCCTTCGGACTCAAAGACCGCTGCGCTGCGAAACATGCTGATGGTGCGCTCGAACTACGATGCGCTGGTGGCGGGCGATGGATCGTGCGCGGGCTGCGGCGAGAAGAGCGTGCTGCGCGCGATTGCTGTAATCACCGAGGCCTACATGCGGCCGATCTTCCACGCGAAGAGCGACCGCTTCCTGGCCAAGGCCGGCGAGCTTGAGAAGAGCGGTGTAGCACGGCTTGCAGCGTTGAAGACGGCAAGTCCGGAAGAGTACGCGCGGCTGCAGAAGGCCATCACGCATCTGGTGATGGGTCTGGGCGGCGAGGACGATAAGGACACGCAGAGCCGCATTGCTGACTACGAGAAGAAGCACGGCGCGATCACCGATGCGCAGTTGATTGAGGCGATTGCCGCGGTGCTGCTGACCGAGGCATTCAACCACAAAAACCTGCAAGCAGTGGACGGCAGGCTGGCGAACGGCATGAGCGTAATGGCGATGGCCGCGCACACCGGCTGCAATACGGTGTATGGCTCGACATCGCCGAACAATCCGCACCCCTATCCGTGGATGAACTCGCTGTTCCAGGATGGCGTTACGATCGGCTGGCTGATGGGCGAGAGCTTCATGGTGGATCATGCGCGGCGCTCGGTGATTCCAGAGCGGCTGGCGGATATCGTTCTTACGCGCGACAAGAACGTACTCTCTGAGCAGGAGTATTACAATCTGGCGCACTTTACCGATGCGCTGATGACGGACGCCGAGATCGCCGAGCTGCCCAAGGTGTGGGTTGTGGGCGGCGACGGCGGCATCGGCGACATCGGCTACCAGAACACGTCGAAGGTGATGCTCCAGAACCGGCCCAACGTGAAGGTGCTGATGCTGGACACGCAGGTGTACTCGAACACCGGCGGACAGAACTCGGACTCTTCTCCGATGCCGGGCGGCGGCGACATGAACACCTTCGGCTCCGCGACGCAGGGCAAGAGCACGGAGAAGAAGACGGTTGCCGAGACCTTCCTCGGCGGACACGGATCGCCCTTTGTGGCGCAGTGCTCGATGGCGAATGCGCCGCGGCTGTATCGCGCGATTCTCGACGGCATCGAGTACCGCGGAACGATGTTCCTGCAAGCCTTTACCACCTGCCAGCCAGAGCACGGCGTGGCGGACGATATGGCGCTTGAGCAGGCGCAGCGGGTTCGCGACTCGCGCGGCGTGCCGGAGTTCATCTTCGATCCGCGCAAGGGCGAGAGCTATGCGGAGTGCCTGGACATGAAGGGCAACCCGTCGGGCGATCTGGACTGGTGGCAGACGAAGTCGAAGATCACGGGCGAGCAGGTTCGCTACACCGTAGCGCACTGGTGCACGACCGAGGCTCGGTTCCGGAATCACCTGAAGAAGATCAAGCCGGAGGTGGCGGCGAAGCTGACCAAGCTTGAAAACATGCTGGTGCGCATCACGCAGCAGGATGTGATCTACCGGCGCTATCTCGATCCGCAGCACCGCGCGTTCATCCCCGACTTCGGCGTGTTCATCACGGTTGAGGAAGAGGGCAAGCAGGTGCAGTACGCGCTCTCGCGGCAACTTGTCATGTTCTGCGTTGAAAGACGCAAGGCATGGCGGATGTTGCAGTCCAAGGCGGGCATTGTGAACCGCGAGTACCAGGCGCAGCGGGCGCTGCTGGCGGATGTGGATGCTGGCAAGGTCGCGCTGAGCGAGTTGCTCGAGCGCGGCGATGAGCTGGTGGCGGAGAAGCTGGTGAAGGCGTAAGCTAATTGCCTAATATACAGTCTGAGCCGGGTCCCGGATGGTTACGGGGCCCGGCATTTATTTCGAGCAGGGGACTGGCCGGGCGGCCGGTAAGAATTCCGTGCAGGACGCTGGATTATTTTGCTAGAATCGCGCTACTGTACCGATACAACTTTCAGATTGCTCTGACGATCGGTCTGAAATTGCCGTCAGACGAAATCTGAGATCGGTACGTCCAGAGTTCGGAGAGCGCGTCATGGCAACCTGCTTGAGCTGTGGCAGAGCAGTTGGTTCGGAATCGCAGTTTTGTCCAGCTTGCGGGGGACCCGTGCACAGCGGCGCGCCGCAGCAAATGGAAGCGCAAAAGGATTGGAAGGCAGTGCACGGCCAGATTCCGAATCCCTCAGCCCCACCACCCTTCACATCGATCCGTGTCGGTATACCTCAGGCAGCACCGGCGCAGCCGTTTTCCTCCAATCTGAAGGGTAGTGTGAGCGCTGCTGGCAGTGCGCCGCCACCGATACCGACGGCTCCGCCACCGCCGCCGCCGCTTCAGTCCAGGCCGACGCCTCCACCGATGCCGGTGGTTGCTCCGCCTCTGCCACCGATACCGCAGGCTCCACCTCTGCCTCCGCCGCTTCAGTCCAGGCCGACGCCGCCACCGATGCCGGTAGCTGCTCCGCCTCCGCCGCCGATACCGCAGGCTCCGCCGCCACCGCCTCCGATACCGGCGGCGCCGCCGCTGCTATCGGCTGTTGCTCAACCGGCAGCACCTCCACCTCCGGTAGTCCCGCCTGCGGCTCCGGCACCACCACCGGCGCCCGTGCCCGTACAACAGCCTCGTCCGGTCCAGGCAGCGCCTCCGGTTCCGCCTGCACCCGCTCCGCCGGTTACGCCACCTGTGCCATTCAAGACAGAAGCGCCGCCGCAGCCTGTGGCTGAGAGCCCGAAGCGCGCAGTTGCCCAGAAGTCGCCGGTGGTTATTGTTGTCGTGGGCGCGCTGGCCATGGTGGTTCTGGGAATTGTTGTGTATCTGGTGATTTCTTTCTTCACGGGTCGAAACACTCCTCCAGCAACTCCGGTCCAGCCCGAGACGGCAGAGCCGGCCGCCGCTCCTTCGGCGCCGATTCAGACAGCGCCTGCGGCGGCTGTTCCGACGCCCGCGCAACAGCCAAACAACACGAGCAACAGCCGTCCGGGTAAACCCGGAAGCAAGCCGAGCCCGAATGGGAGTGTGCCTGTGAACAAAGCAGGAACGCCGCCTCCGGTTGCGATGCCTGCTCCGCCTCCGGTCGTTGCTCCACTGCCGGTTGCCAAGTCGTCCTCCCCGGTTGAAAGCGTTACGCAGCCCGCGATTCTGATTCGGCGAGTGGAGCCGGTGTATCCACCGATAGCCCGCAACATGCACATTGCCGGCGTGGTGAGAGTACATATCACTATCGGCGCCGATGGCCTGGTGAAGTCGATGAAGGTGACTACGGGTAATGTGATTCTGGCAGAGGCTGCCAAGGACGCGATCAGGCAGTGGGTCTACAGGCCGGCGACCATCGACGGACACCCAACGCAGTGGGAGACCGATGTAGAGGTCTCATTTGTGGGATGAGCATTTAAGTCCCCCGGATGGATGGCAAAGCCGGGGAAGAACGAGATCGCAGTAGAAACAAACACCCGATACCCGGCGCGCGCCATCAACCGCCGGGAGAGGGTTGAAGAAGTTCCGGGAGGAGACAAGCCCATGCAGATGCGGATTCAGGGAACGACCATGCCGGTGCTCGAGATTCAGCTCGATCCCAATGAAAGCGTTTTTTCCGAGGCCGGAGAGCTGTCCTGGATGTCCAGCTCGATCCAGATGACCACCCACACGCAGCTAGGCGGAGCGGGCGGACTGATGGGCGTGCTGAAGCGGGTAGCGGGCGGCGGCACGCTATTCATGACCGAGTACCGCGCCGCGCAGTACACCGGCGAGGTGGCCTTTGCCACCAAGGTTCCGGGGCACATTGTTCCGGTTGAAGTTGGCCCTGCCGCGGAGTACATGATCCACCGGCACGGCTTTCTGTGCGCGACGCCGCAGGTGACGATCGGGGTCGGCTTTCAGCAGTCGCTGGGGGCGGGCATCTTCGGAGGCGCGGGATACATTCTGCAAAAGATCGGCGGGATTGGGACGGCATGGCTGGAACTGTCGGGCGAGCTGATCATGAAGAATCTTGCGCCGGGCGAGACGCTGCGCGTTCATCCCGGACACGTCGGAGCCTTTCAGACGTCGGTTGGCTTCAACATGACGCGGGTTCCCGGCGTGAAGAATATGCTCTTCGGCGGAGATGGTATTTTTCTGGCCGCGCTGACCGGGCCGGGCACGGTGTGGCTGCAGACGCTGCCCATCTCGCGGCTGGCACACCAGATCATCGAGTTCCTGCCCAAGGGCTCGGGACGCGATTAGCAGAGCAAAGGAGAGAGCGATGGCGCAGACTTGTACGAAGTGTGGAGCACAAATCCAGCCAGGTATACGGTTTTGCGAGGGTTGCGGCGCACCTGCAATAGCGGCCGCACCGCTTTCGCCACCACCGCAGTCGTATCAGCCGCCACCACCGCCGAGCTACGCGCCGCCTTCGCCGCCCAGCTTTGCGCCGCCGCCCCAGCCGCAGGAGACGATGTGGCACTACACGGCCAATGGCAGCGCCCAGGGGCCGATGGCTGAGACCGAGTTGCTGCGGATGCTGCCGAGCTTATCGCCGGATACACGCTTCTGGAATCCAGCACTCACGTCGTGGCTGAGCGCTGAGGAGGCGGGCCTGCGAGTTGCACCTGTAATTCGCGCGCCGCAGTTTGCGCCGCCGCCACCTGCGCCAGTACCGCCGCCCGCGCCACGGCCGGGGGCTCCGTTCAATGCGCCTTCCTACGCTCCGGTGAATACAGGCGCTGCCACTCCATATCCGGGCTACGGCGCGCCACAGACGCCGATGGCTCCGCCGCCCGGGTTTGCTCCCGCGCCGCTTCAGCCGCCATATGGCGTAGCGCCGGCATCGCCGTATGCAGCGTCGGCGCCCATGTCCATGGCGGGAGGCCCTGAGCCGCCCAATATGCACTGGTTTCTTATTCTTGCGCTCAGCTTCTTCACCGGTGGGCTGGCCGGGTTTGTGTGGCTGCTGCGCGAGTCGCTCTTCGTGAAGAAGATCGATGCGGCGAGTAAAGCGGTTGTCTATTGGGTAGTGTTGCTGGTGGCCATGGTGGTGCAGGTGATTCTTTACTTCAAAGCCCTGTCACCAGATTCGGCAAGTGGCGCTGTGATGGCCTCTTCGCTAATTATGCTGCTCAACCTCGTCATCATGGTTATCGCTCTGGTCATGGTCTTTTCGATGCGCAAATCGATCGTGACCTACTACAACACGGCGGAGCCGATCGGCCTCAAACTGAGCGGAGTCATGACCTTCTTTTTCAGCATTCTGTACTTTCAGTACCACTTCTCGCGCATCATCCGGTGGAAGAAGACAGGTGTGCTTAGCTAGGCACAGAGAGGTCCAGGTCAGCGAGTCATTGGGATATGTAGTTAGCGGATGAAGCGCATCAGCCCACGCGGCTTGAGGTCCGGGGCGAGGAAGCTGTGTGGCGTTTCTGCTTTCGCGCACAGAGCTTCCGCGGCCAGATGCCCGCTGCGGGCGGCGCTCTCCATCGTCGAAGGCCAGCCGGTGGCGGTCCAGTCGCCGGCCAGAAAGCTGTTCGGCCATGGGGATTGATTGGCCGAAGGTCGATTTGCATCGATCCCCGGCGGAACGCCGAAGGTGGCGCGGACCTCTTTGATCAGCGCGGCCTTTTCGATCTTGGCTTGCTTTACGGCAGGGAAGAACTCGGCAAGTTCGGCGACGGATTGTTCGATGGCCTGTTTGCGATCGAGAGCCGCAAAGGTGCGCGATGCGCTGATGACCAGCTCGACATAACTGCCTTGCGTCTTGCGCCACGGCTGTAACTGGCTCTTGTTGTACATCCAGTGGATCTCGCGGTCGAGCAGAACGGCGTGATCGAGATCGGTGATCTGGCGATCGAACCACAAGTGCACACTGCATATGGGCCAGTGCTGGTGGTTGCTGATCTGAGTGAGAAGTTTTTCCGCACCTTCGGCTGGTGGCAGGCCGGGGATGAGCTTGGCCGTGGCCTCAAAGGGCAGCGCCAGGATGAGGTAGTCGGTGACGAGCGGACCTGTGCGGGTTTCGACGGTCCACTTTGAAGTCGCTGCGTCCCACTCCGCGCTCTCGACGCTGGAGTTGAGATGGAGCTCTGCGCCGCGCTCGCTGAGGAACGCTTCCGCGCCTGCATAGAGCTCGCTCAACGGAACGGTGCTCATACCCATCGCTCCAGCTTCGGCCGAGTTCATGAACAACTCGCGGACAACTTTGGCAGCGTAGGGCACGGCGATCTGGTCGAGGTCGGCGTTGAGCGCGCTGGCGATGACGAGACGCCAGAAGCGGTTCATGGCTCCCGCTGACTGCCCGTGGCGCTCAAGCCAGGCGCTGAGGGGCTCCGTTGAGTTGGCATCTATCGGCCGTATGAGGGCAGAAAAAGCGCGGGCCAGGGAGAGCTTGTCGGCGAGTGTGAACGCATGAGCTGAGAGCAGCTTGGGCAGACCGTGTAGCGGAGCGGGAAGCAGCGATGGTCCTAGTGCCGAGCGCCGTCCGCCGGGCTCGATCATCGTCATGCCGCTGGTCCAGTGAATCTTATTTCCGACGCCGATGCGCTCGTAGAAGGCGATGAGGTTTGTGCAACAGCCGAAGAGAGCGTGCTGGCAGTTGTCGAGGACTTCGTTGACGCCGGGGTGCAGGTAGGAACTAGCGCGTCCGCCGAGATAGCTTCTTCGTTCGATGAGATGGACCAAAAGTTTGCTGTCTGCAAGACCGCAGGCGGCCGAGAGGCCGGCGACGCCGCCGCCGACGATGGCAACGGTTTTCTTTCTGTCTCGGATTGGTGCTGTGGTGGAGATGCTTTTCCTCAGGGGCTAAAGCCCACGCTCTTGCTTCCTTGAATGTACGGGCTGAAGCCCGTACCCTTCAACACTCACGCAGAGCGACGTCCGAAGATGCGAATCCAAGTCATCTTTGCGAGCCCTGCCATGAGGATGACGATCTTTTGCGCGGTTGGAACTGATGCGCGGCTGGAGAAGACATCGTAGTCTGCGCGCTCGATGCGATGGAGCAGGCTGTGGTAGATGGCTACCAGCACGGATAGCGCCGGACGGCTCTCACGATCGATGAGGGGGAGCAGTTTTTGTGCCGACTTGTAGTAGTCTTCCGCGCGGGCGGTGTAGTCGGCGAGGAGTTTACGCTCGTTTGTCGTGGGCGACGCGGAAGGGGCGCGCTGTAGAAGCTCTTCCGCGGTGAGGCCGTGGGCAGTGAGGTCTTCAATCGCGAGATAGACGCGGCTGCGGGAGGCGTCTTCTGCCACGTCGCGCAGAATATTGGTGAGCTGGAAGGCGATGCCGGTCTCTTCGGCGAGTTTTTCGGCTGCGGTGTCAGAGTAGCCGAAGATGCGGATGCAGACGAGGCCTACGACAGAGGCAACGAGATAGCAGTATCGGTAGAGATCGCTGAAGGTGGCGTAGGTGTCGGGCGCGCCGGTTGGGGCGCTGTCGAGGTCCATGGAAACGCCGGCTACCAGCTCGTCGAAGAGCGAGAGGGGAATGCGGTAGCGGGCCGCCGCATCGCGGGTGGCGACGAAGGCGGGATTGGATGAAGAGCCTCCGGCGAGGACCGAGCGCCACTCGGAGAGCCATGCGTCGAGGTTGGCTCGGCGCTCGGTGCGGGAGATGGACTCGTCGTCGGAGAGGTCGTCGGCCTGGCGCATGAAGGCGTAGACGGCGCAGATGGCGTTGCGGCGCTCAGGCGTGAGCGCGATGAACGCGTAGTAGAAGTTCTTGGCTTCGCGGCGCGCAATGGCGCGGCAGGCGGTGTAGGCCTGGGAAAGGGTCGGAGTTGGGGGAATCTCAGTCAACGATTTCGTCTCAATATCTGATTTGCGAGTGGCGTGTTGAGTGTTGTTCTTTCCCAGGTCTCAAAATCGAGACCCGGGGCACCCGCATTTGTTTCTGGTCCTCAGGTCAAGTTTCGGTCATTCCCCGGTCCCTCCGCCGCGGCGGAGGGACCGGGGGCACCCAATGTCACAGGTGAGTAAGCATGGCTTGTTAATGCGATTTTATCGCGCGCGACTACTTTGCGAGGCGGAGGAAGGGAAGAGCCTTGCCGGTGAGGGCGCGCAGAGCGAGGGCGAGCTTGGTGGATTTGGAGATGGCGGGCCGTGCCGAGAGGACGTCGTAGTTGCGGCGCTCGATGGCGCGCAGAGTTTCAAGGCCGCCGCGGCTGAACAGATCGAGGTCGAGGGCGAGATCGCGCTGCACGCGGCCGATCAGCGGCAGACCGTCAAGGAAGAGTTGGCGTGCGTAGTCGACTTCGTGTTTCATCAAGGCGCGGAAGTTGTCCGTAGCTTTGCCCGATGCAATCGTTTCGTCGGTGATGCCGTGGGCGCGCATGTCGGCCTGCGGAATGTAGACGCGGCCCTTTTGCCAGTCAACGCTTACGTCTTGCCAGAAGTTGGCGAGCTGAAGCGCGGCGCAGGTTGCGTCAGAGAGGCGGAAATTCTCTTCTCGCACATCGTCGCCGGCCTCGCCGCAGGCGTAGAGTACGAGGCGGCCTACGGGATTGGCCGAATAGCGGCAGTAGGCGAGGACGTCTTCCATGGTTTCGTAGCGCTTGACGGTCTGGTCCTGGCGGAATGCGACGAGCAAATCGGCGAAGGGTTCTTTGGGAATGTGGCAGGCGCGAATGGTCTCGGTGAGCGCGACGAAGACGGGGTGGCGGGCGCGGCCCTCGTAGCAGGCGTCGAGTTCGCGGCCCCAGAGATCTAGGAGCGCAAGAGCGGCGTCGCGGTCTGGTACCTCGTCGCCGAGATCGTCCGAGACGCGGCAGTAGGCGTAGATGGATTGGAAGTGGGGCCTGAGCGGCGCGGGCAGAAACCAGGTTGCGACGTGGAAGTTTTCGTAGTGGGTCTCGGCCAGATGGCGGCACCAGGCCAGCGCTTCGGCGAGCGTCGGCGTCTGCTCGGGGATTCGATAGGAGGCGGGCAGAGCAACCCAGCCGCGATCCAGGGCTTCGGATTGTGCGTCTTGAACGGTCATGGCACGATGGCGGTTTTGATCTCTGTGTTGCGGTTCATCAGTTTTTCGAAGACGCCGTTGAGTTCGTAGAGGTGGGCGTGTCCGGTGATGAAGGCCGAGGCCTGGAATTTTCCGCCGGCGATCAGATCGAGTGCGCGGCGGCAGATGGCCGGAGTGTGGTGAAAGGTTGCGCGCAGGGTGACGTCGTTGTAGTGGAGGCGATTGGTGTCGATCGAGACGTGCGTGCCGGTGGCGCATCCGCCGAAGAAGTTGACGGCGCCGCCCTTGCGGACGAGTTCGACGGCCTCCTGCCACGCCTCGGGTACGCCGACGGCCTCGATTGCGACATCGACGCCGCGCCCGCCGGGAGTAAGCGCGCGGGTCTGCTCGATGGCTTTGCGAATGCTTGAACCCTGTACGATATGCGCTGCGCCGAGTTGCCGAGCGGCTTCGGCTTGGCCCTCGTGGCGCACCAGTGCGATGGTTTCGTAGCCGCTGATGGCGGCGACGTGGAGGATCATGAGTCCCAGCGGGCCGCCGCCGATGACGGCCACCATGTCGCCCTTGCGCGGCAGAGAATCTTCAAGGCCGTGTACGGCGCAAGCCAGCGGCTCGGTGAGCGCGGCGTGCTCCAGCGGCACATGTTCGGGGATGCGCAGAGTGTTTTTTGCGACGATGCGCGCGGGGATGCGGATGAACTCGGCGTAGGCGCCGTTGTTAAAGAGCAGGTCGTCGCAGAGGTTCTCCTGGTCGCGCAGGCAGAAGTAGCACTGGCCGCAGGGGGCGGAGTTGAGCGCCACGACGCGTTCGCCGGGGGCGAAGTTTCCAACGCCCTCGCCGATCTCGACGATGGTTCCGGCCATCTCGTGGCCGAAGAGCGCGGGCGGCGTGATCATCTTGGCATGGTAGCCGCGACGGAAGACCTTGAGGTCGGTGCCGCAGGTGAGAGCTGCGCCAACTTTGACGACGATCTCGCCTGCAGCTGCCTGGGGAACAGGCACGCTCTCGATGCGGACATCTTCGCGGCCGTGCAGCACGGCGGCCTGCATGGTCTTGCGGCGGAGTTTGAGCGCGGACTCGACCTTGTCGCGGCCATCGAGAAGCACGTCCTCGACGGTGTCGAAACTGTGGTGGATGACGCCCTCGACCGTCGATCGCCCCTGGTGGAGCACATCTTCGACGACGTCGAGCCCCTGGTTAATCGCTTCCTCGACAGTCTTGCGGCCGCGGAGGATCGCGTCCTTCACTTTCTTCGGCATCGATCCCTCCTATAAAGAACCGGCTCCCGGTACAGGCTCAATCATAATCTTCATAGAGTCGGGTTTGGGGTGAGAGGCCACATCGATGGCCTCGACGGCCTGTTCGAGGCTGAAACGATGGCTGATTAGCCGCGTCAGGTCGAATCCGTTGCGGTAGCCGTCGAAGACCAGGCCGGTGACTTCGTCGGTGAATTCGAACGACGACGAGTAGGAGCCGATGAGCGACTTCTCGAGGACGCAGACTGCGCCCGGGTCGAAAGGTGCTTCGCCGTGCTGAGTCTGGGCGAAGAGCATGACCTTGCCGCCGGGACGGGCCGAGTCAATCGCGGATTTGATGAGCGCGTTGCCGCCGACGCAGAGGATTACGGTGTCGGCGCCTCGGCCCTCGGTCTCGGCCATCATGCGTTGGACGACGTCTTCCTGGCCGGCGTGGATGGGGTTGTTGAGGCCGTAGGTGGCAGCGATGGCGTGGCGTTCTGCGAACAGGTCGCTAGTGAAGACGCGCGCGCCGGTCCTGCTGGCCAGCGAGGCGTGCATGATTCCTATTGGCCCCTGGCCGATGACTAGTACCGTCTCGTCGGGCTCGAGGTTCAACATCCTGATGCCTTTGACGACGGTGTTTACCGGCTCAATAAATGAGGCCTGCTCGTAGGGAACACAGTCGGGGATGCGGACTACGCCGCCGTTTTCGACGATCCAGTCCATGACGCGGATGTAGTGCGAGAAGCCGCCGCCGGAGGGCTCGAAGCCTGCCGTAGTGCCGGTGCGCTTGTAGGTTACGCACTGCGCGGGGACGTGCTTGCGGCAGTAGTAGCATTTGCCGCAGGGAACGTGGTGGTAGACCATGACGCGGTCGCCCACGGAGAACTTTGTGACGCCAGCACCGGTTTCGACGACCAAGCCGCCCATCTCGTGGCCGAAGATTCTGGGGGCGGAGTGCGAGCCCATCGAGATTTTTTTGAGGTCGGTTCCGCAGACGCCGCAGGTGGCGATCTTGACCAGCAGTTCGCCGGGGCCGATCTTTGGTACCGGCACAGTTTCAAGATGAATCTGGTTGACGCCGCGATAGACCGCAGCACGCATCGTTTCGGGCAGTTTGGAATCGATCTCGAAGGTAGCGCTGGTCTGGGTAGGCATTCGGGTTCCGTTGAGCCAGGTTCAAAGAAGCAGCGAGCGTGGCTAAAGGAGTAACGTTCGCAAGCCCTCTGCTATTGCCTGTGCGGCTCTCTTACTATTTTCGCCCATTCGCATGAGTGCGGGCCAGTAGATGGGACGCAGCGCGGCATGAAGTGCGAAGCGGGAGGTCTGGAACTGCCCGTTGGCGTCGATGAAGGGGTTGAAGTCCGGCAACCGGTCGTGGAGCCCGTCGCTGATGCCCTTGATGGCGTAGAAGGGGATTTGGCGCATGGCGGCGAGCCTGGCGACGGCGGCGGCCTCCATGTCGACGAGTGCGGCGTTGTATGCGGAGGCCAGGCGGAGCTTTTCGGCCTCGTCGGCGACACGGGGGCTGGTTGCCAGCCAGAGGTCTCCGCAGCCCGCGTCGCAGCGGAAGCGCTCGCCGGTGCGGGTGTCGATGACTCCTGCCACGCTGTGCGCGGTGCGGGTGATGAGATTGGCCCTGAGCGCTCCGGCCCAGCCGACAGAGATGGCGAGCGAGATGGGGCCGCCGTTCTCGATTGCCGCGAAGGCGCGTGTGGCGGCGGCTTGCCCTGCGCCAGCGCAGGCAGCGATCCACTCTTCATCCTCGCTGCGCAGCGCCCAGAAGCGGATGCCGTCGCGGGTGCTGGAAGGCCAGCCGTGAACAAACGGGGCCAGTTCTCCGGGCATTGCGGCGATGATGGCGACTCGGGTCATGTTGTTTATGCGCAGCGCGATGGGTTGTTGAATCGCAGGCAGGACGGGCGCTGGCTTTGTTCAAGTGTAGAACGAGATGCATGGCGTCGAAGTGTTGAGCCGGGTTCGATGTCTCCTACTGTTCTTTGCGGTTCCACAGGAGGCGGTCTAGGCTCCACTTGCCGGGCCCGAGCAGGGCAAGACCGAGGCTGACAGTGAAGTAGATGACGATCAGTTCGCCGTGCTTGGGTTCGAGGCCTTTGCCAAAGTAGATGAAGTTGTGGGTAAAGGCCCAGGCCACCGCGAGCACTACGAAGACGTAGGCAGATGCGGCCCGGGTGAACAGACCAAGAACGATCAGGATGGAGCAGACGAAGTCAGAGATCATGGCGACGGTGAGGCTGGGCAAGTGGCCGATGTGCGCCGGGTCGGGGAACTTCGGTCCGACCTCCGTCCAGAATGCCGGATCGATCTTCTCAACGCCGTGCTTGAGGAGGAGCGACACGAAGACGCCGATACGCAGAGCGAGCAGACCTATGTCTGAGGCGAGCCCCGAGGAGTAGACGGAGAGACATTTCTTCAGCTGATTGAGCATCGGCGAGTTCTCCTGGTGAGGCAAACATTCGATGAGACCGGAGTTCGAAAGGGTCAGGGCGCGTAGCCGTGAGTGCGGAACCACTCGATGGAGGCACGCATAGCCGGGTAGACGGGGGCGATGCGGAAGCCCAGTTCAGTTTCGGCGCGGGCGCTTGAGGCATACATCTTTTTGCGGCCCATGCGGACTTCTTCAAGCGTGGCGCGTGGTTCCTTGCCGCGGATACGGCCTGTGATCCACTCCTCGAAGAATGCGTAGGTGGCGGCAACGGCGAAGGGGATCTCGACCGTTGGCGAAGGGATGCCGGTAATGGCGGCCATCTTGTCGAGGATCTGCTTGAGGGTGAGATTCTCGCCGCCCAGAATGTAGCGGCGTCCGGGGGTGCCTTTGGTCAGCGCCAGCACATGCGCGCGGGCTACTTCGGCCACGTCGACGAGATTGAGGCCGGTATCGACGTAGGCGGGGAACTTGCGGTTGAGGAAGTCGACGAAGATGCGGCCGGTTGGCGTGGGTTTTACGTCGCGCGGGCCGATGGGCGTGGTCGGGTTCAGGATGATGACCTGCTGGCCGGCGTCGGCTGCCTTGATGCACTCCTGCTCGGCGAGGAACTTGGAGCGCTTGTAGTGGCCGACCATGTCGGCGAGCGTGACGGGGGTGTCTTCGTCGGAGATCATGCCGTTGGTGAAGAAGTGCATGGTGGCAACCGACGAGGTGCAGACGACGCGCGGGACGTTGGCCTCGCTGGCCAGTTTCAATAATTCTCGTGTCCCATCGACGTTGGCGCGGTACATGGCGTCGGGGTCGGGAATCCATAGGCGGTAGTCGGCGGCTACGTGGACGACGGCGTCGATGCCTTCGAGGGCGGGCTGGATGGAAGCGGGGTCGGCGAGATCGCCCACGTGCGTATCGCCCTGAAGGCCTTCAATGTTTGCGAGGTTGCTGGACTTGCGGACGAGCAGGCGGAGTTGGGCGCCTTCTTCCGCGAGTGCGCGGGCGACGTGATAGCCGACAAATCCGGTGGCGCCGGTGAGGAATATCTTCATGGCTTAGCAAGTCATCAAGTTGGCGAGTCAGCAAGTCAGCGCGAATCGGGACTGCTGCCGTTGCAGCTATTGTAAGCGCGCGGTGTGAATTCGGCGCGCAACTGTTTACCAGAGCTTGTCGCCCTTGCTTGATGTGTACTTGTCGACGGGCGTCGGGCGCTGCTGGTCGAAATCGGTCTGCCAGCACTCGTTTAGGACCGAGCAGTAGCAGGCGTGCAGGAGTTCGGTCGGGTTTGGATGTGAGACGCCCCTGTCGCGGATATCTAAGTCGAAAAGCGGGCGATATGTCATTACAGGGGGAGATGATACTTATACTTTCCTTACGGACTCAGACGGCATTTTGTCGCGCATATTCCGCATAGTGGTACAAGGAATATGGCTATTGATTCATTATTCTCAATCATTTAGCAGGCAAGCTCTGCAGCACGCTCCGCGCTTATGACTGCAGTATTTCGAAGTTATTGTCGCTCCCTTAGAGGACTGCGGCTAACTTCAATTCAAGGCGACGGCACGATCCTCTTTCTTGCCGCAACAGTAATCCAAGTTGTTCTACGTAGCGCCAATGAGTGGTTTCATGGCAGCGCGGACGTGTCTCTATCGGGGCGCGGGCAGATAGTCAGCAACAACTGATCTAAAAATACGAATCGAAGGAGCTTACATGATGAAGTCAATTCAGCGGCGAAGGGGA
This sequence comes from uncultured Acidobacteriaceae bacterium, assembly GCA_903842065.1. Lineage (GTDB taxonomy): Bacteria > Acidobacteriota > Terriglobia > Terriglobales > Acidobacteriaceae > Telmatobacter. Next base: position 42,239 of record CAIMKZ010000090.1, read on the forward strand.
TCGATGTCCTTTGCGGAAAAGCTATCCCGACTGGGAACGCGACTGCACGATCGGGAGTGGAGACGCTATGGCGCCACATTGCTGCTCGGCAAAGTAGCAGGCGTGGGAAGCGCTCTGCTCATCATGGCGGCTGTAACGGGCGTCTTCTTTGCCAAGGTGCTGGCAGCCGACACCGTGCTCAAGGCGGCGGATATCGTCAACCCGGTCAATACCGCGTGGACGCTGATTGCGGCCTTCCTTGTGTTTGGCATGCAGGTGGGCTTCACCATGCTCGAAGCCGGCTTCTGCCGGTCGCGCGAGACGGTGAACGTGCTGATGGAGTGCATCGTCGACACGTGTCTTTGCGGCCTTCTGTTTTACGCCATCGGCTTTGCATTCATGTTCAGCCACGGCAACGGCTTCATCGGCTACCACTGGTTCTTCCTGCAGGGCGTGCCTGAGACCTACGAGACCACGGGCGTAGCCTTCCTGGCAGTGTGGATCTTTCAGTTCGCCTTTGCCGACACCTGCTCGACGATCACGTCGGGCGCGATGATCGGCCGCACCGGGTTCATCGGCGACCTTCTGTACTCGCTGGGCGTTTCGGGCTTCATCTATCCGATCATCGGCCACTGGGCGTGGGGTCCTGACGGCTTCCTGGCCACGATGGGTTCGGCTGGTAACTTTCTGCCCTCGCTGGGAACGAACTTCCATGACTTTGCCGGCTCGACGGTGGTGCACACCATCGGCGGGATGGTCGCCCTGGCAGGTGCGATTGTTCTTGGACCGCGGCTGGGCCGCAAGTTCAAGCGCGACGGCGGTGGCCCCATGCTGCCGCACGATCTGACAATTGCCGCATGCGGCGGACTGCTTCTGTGGTTCGGCTGGTACGGATTCAACCCTGGTTCGACACTGTCGGCCATGGATATCTCCGGCATCGGACGCGTCTCGGCCAACACTACACTGGCCGCATGCGCGGCTGGCCTAACCGCAATGATCTGCGCCTACATCGCGAGCAAGAAGTGGGACGTGGGCTTTACCGTGAACGGATTCCTGGCCGGGCTGGTGGCGATCACCTGCCCCTGCTACTGGGTTAGCCCGACGGGCGCAATCATTCTGGGTGCCATCGCCGGCGTGGTGGTCTACCTGGGCGTTGAGCTGCTGGAGTGGCTGCGCATCGATGACCCGATCGGCGCAGTGCCGGTACACGGAATCTGCGGCATCTGGGGCACACTGTCTCTGGGCTTCTTTGCCAGCGGCCAGTACGGCGTCACCGGCCCGACGGGCCCCGACAACTCCGCGCCGCTGACGGGACTGTTCTATGGCGGCGGGTTCACCGTCCTCAAGGCGCAGTTTGTCGGCAGCGCGATTGTTACCGTGGCAACCTTCAGCGTGGCGATGCTGCTAATGTGGCTGGTGAATCTGACCGGTACACTGCGTGTGTCAAAAGAAGGCGAGCTGTACGGTATCGATCTGCATGAGCACGGCATCTCGGCTTATCCCGAGTATGTGATCTCATCGTTGCCCTCGTCGGGCGGCAGTCCGAGAGACTAACCGTGCACAAGTAACAGCCGAGTGCAACGGCCATACCCGCCGGGAATTGACGGGAATGGCCGTTGCCAGCCAAGGCAAAGAGATCAAAAGGAGATCAAGATGATTAAGATAGAAGCTATTGTCAGGCCGAACAAGTTCGATTCGGTGAAGACAGCGCTCATCGGACTCGGCGTCGAAGGGATGACCGTGTCAGAAGTTCGCGGACACGGGCGGCAGAAGGGCCACACCGAGGTCTATAAGGGCCGCGAGTACTCGGTCGATCTACTGCCCAAGATCAAGATCGAGCTGGTGCTCGACGACGAACAGGTCGAAGCCGTAATTGAAGCGATCACGACCGCGGCCTACACCGGCAACATTGGCGACGGAAAGATCTTCGTCTACGACATGAAGGATGTGATTCGAATCCGCAGCCGCGAGCGCGGCAAAGCAGCTATATAGGCTTGCTCCGCGGTTGTATCCAAAGTAGTAGTTCTCCCAGGCGGCGTTCTGTGTCATGAACGCCGCCGCATTTTCATTTCTGCGCGGAGATCGTTGCGAAGATGGCGGTGGTGGAGGCTCGGGTCGCTATCATTCGATAACGTCGGGGCTAGCCCACTATTAAGGATTGATTTCGAGGCGTTCGGTCAAATGGAGTGGGACTGGCATGCCGTCTTTCATTGCCGGCGTGTGCCTCACGTTTTGGATCATCATGGCGGCTATGGGGAGCAATTTCGGGTTCGTCGATTGGAGAACCTTTTCGATATGGCCGAGTCCATGTTCATCTACCAGCACACCGAAGGCAAAATTGCCCGACATCCCATGCGGATCGAGAGACTTGTGTGCGATATCTTTGGCATCGGAAAAATCTGGTCCGATGTTTTCCCCGTCGGCCAGCGCATCGGCGGGCATCGGAACCGGAGCCAGATTGGCTTCAGCCGGCGCATGACGCCAGTCGTTGAACTTTTCTGTTTTGGGTGAGCGAAGCCGTATCTTCCCTGTACCATCAGGGCTTTCTTCGATACATACCTGTAGACGTATCGCCACATCGCGGCCAACTGAAACAGGGGAGCCATTCAGCAAGGCAGGTTGAAACCTGCTGTCCAGCAGGATCTGAAGCGCAAGCAGGTCAATCTGATTGGCGAGAGCCTGCTTGAACACGACGTTCCGCGGCAGGCCGTTGTCGTCAACGATAAAGGAAAGGGTGACGGAGCCGGAGTCCTTTGTGCCCTTGCACACGCTCGAAAGGGACGGCGTCTCGCTAGTAATGAGAACCGGCTCAACCAGTCCTGATGCACCGTTGTAGAGCCGAATGTGCTGCGGCTGGGGCAGGTTCGAGACACGCGTCTCCGGGTACCGCGGCAACTGTGGCGTTGCTGCCGGAGGTTTTTGCGCGCTTGCCGCGATAGCAATGATCACAGCGGCAAGCGCGCAATTGAGGTGTCTCAAACGTAAGCGCATATCGAGAAGACGAGAATCTGCGACCTATTCTATTCGATCGCGTCAGGCGCCAGCCCGATGTTCTTCTCTCCCGCCGCCTTGCGCTCGTTGTAGGCCTTCACCCAGTCTTCCCAGTGCTTGCCGGCGGCGCGATCCTTGCCGGTGAACTCGAGGCGCGCGATCTGGTCGTAGGTGATCTTCTGCTTGGCATCTACATCGGCCGCGAAGTACTGCACCCAGCTTTCGGCCAGCGTCGCTCCGGTGCGGCGGTTGAAGATGAAAGCCTCGATGCGCGTGCCGGACTTGAGAGTAATTGTTACGTCGCCGCGGTAGTCGAATGCCTTTTCAAACGCATCTCGAATCTCGGCTTCGGTAGCCATCTCCGGCACCGAGCCTTCGAGCTTCTCATGCTTTGCGGCTGGGGCCAGCTCAAGCGCCTCGATCTGTTCGCGTGTGTACTTCTGCACTTCGGCCGTCATGCGCGGGTCTCCTCGAGTTTCTCTTCGGGCTTCTCGATCTGGACGAGCGGGCCGTGCAGTTCCGTCTGGAACTCGCTGAGCAGTTTGAGCGCGTGGCTGTCCTTGTAGGTGCTGAAGGTTCCCTTGACCATGCCCCAGAAGCCCTTGAGCGTGCCGAAGCCGTCGATGACCGCAGGGGTCTCATAGCCGCAGCTCACCATGCAGTTGGCGCACTTGGGGTTGCCGCTAGGCACGCCGTACTCATCCCAATTCGTGGTCTCGATCAGTTCCTTGTAGCTGTCCACGTAGCCGTCCTGGAGCAGGTAGCAGGGCCTCTGCCATCCGAAGATGTTGAAGGCCGGCATCCCCCAGGGCACGCAGTCGTAGTTGCGGTCGCCCATCAGAAATTCAAGGAACAGGGGCGACATGTTGAACTTCCACGACTTCTTGCGGTTCGACAAAATCGCGCGGAAGAGCTTACGCACGCGGGCGCGGCCCAGGAAGCGGTTCTGGTCCGGGGCCTTGTCGTAGCTGTAGCCGGGCGAGAGCACGATGCCCTCGACGCCGATGGCCATCATGTCATCAAAGTGTTTGCGCACACTGTTGGGGTCGGTGCCATCGAAGAAAGTCGAGTTCGGCGTGACGCGGAAGCCGCGCTTTACGGCCTCTTTGATTCCATCGACTGCGATGTCGTAGGTGCCTTCGCGGCAGACAGCGAAATCGTGGTGCTCGCGCTCGCCGTCGAGATGCACGGAGAAGGTGAGGTACTTGGATGGCGTGAACTCGTGGATGCGGCGCTTGAGTTCGAGCGCGTTGGTGCACAGGTAGATGTATTTTTTGCGCGCGACGAGGCCGTTGACGATTTCGACGATCTTCGGATGCAGCAACGGTTCACCGCCGGGGATAGAGACCATGGGCGAGCCGCACTCGTCGATGGCGGCGAAGCACTCCTCGGGGGTCAACATGCGTTTGAGAACATGCGGCGGATACTGCACCTTGCCGCATCCTGCGCAGGCCAGGCTGCAACGGAAGAGCGGCTCGAGCATGAGGACGAGGGGGAAGTGCTTCTCGCCCTTGAGGCGCTGCTTGATGACGTAGGACGCTACGGTCCACATCTGGGAGATTGGAACTGCCATGTTGAGGTAAACCCTCCGATGAAGCTTCTAGCTTCTAGCTTTTAGCTCCAAGTTTTCGTACCGTGATTTAACAAAAGATCCACTGGAATTCGATCGAATTCATTCTGGGCTAAACTCCGGAAATTTGTCGTACTGCACGTGCGGCAGGGATAAAAAAGTTCCGCCTCCAAGTGAAACACTGGCAGCAAGCAGCTAGAAGCTAGAAGCTGTACTTTCCATGGCGCGCTTGTAGGCTGTGAGCGCCATTAGTGGGAAGTAATGCCGGTAGAGCGTGTAAGCCAGATAAAACACCTTGGGGAAGCCAGTGCCGGTGATGATGGCCTGCTTGTTTATGCCCTCGCCGGTAGACTCATCCCATCCGCCGTTCGGCATCTGGCGAGAGAGCAGCCAGCGGATGCCTTTGGCGATGGAGTCGGAGCGGTCGTCGCCGGCCGCGAGCAGCGACAGCAGCGCCCAAGCGGTCTGCGAAGGTGTGCTGGGGCCGATGCCGCGGGTGTCGGGGTTGTCGTAGGTGCCGCAGGTCTCGCCCCATCCGCCGTCGGGATTCTGCACCATGCGCACCCACTCGGCCGCCTGCTGCATCTGTGGCTCGTTGCGGTCCACGCCGATGGCGTCGAGTCCGCGCAGAACGAGGTAGGTGCCGTATAGGTAGTTGACTCCCCAGCGGCCGAACCAGCAGCCATCGGCTTCCTGCTCTTTGAAGATGAATTCGATGGCCCGCTCTACACGCTTGTCGCCGCGCGAGTACCCGTAAGCGGCCAGCATCTCGAGGATTCTTCCGGTGATGTCCGCGGTCGGCGGATCGAGCATGGCGTTGTGATCCGCGAAGGGGATGAACTCGAAGATCATCTTGGTGTTGTCTTTGTCGAAGGAGCCCCAGCCGCCGTTTTTGCACTGCATGGCCAGATCCCACTCAATGGCGCGCTGGCAAACCTGATGCTGGTAGCGCTCGCGTGGGTTATCGACCTTGCTGAGCGCTAGAAGCACCTGGGCGGTGTCGTCGGTGTCGGGATAGAACTCGTTTGCAAACTCGAAGTACCAGCCGCCGGGATCGACGTTGGGCACCTTCACGGCCCAATCGCCTTTGTGCCGGACTTCGCGGGCCAGCATCCAGTCGGCGGCCTTGATCATGCGCGGATCGTTGCGCGGAATGGCAGCTTCGCCGAGGGCGAAGACGGCCTGAGCCGTATCCCAGACGGGCGAGACACAGGGCGTCATGCGGAAGGTGGGGAAGGGAACTTCCGTCGTCGCCTCCTGCTCGATGCCGAGCTTCTCAAACTCATCGCGGGCGCGGATGACCTGCGGATCGTCCTCTGAGTAGCCCAGGCAGCGCAGGGCGATGATGGCGTTCATCATAGCCGGGTAGATGGCGCCGAGGCCGTCGGAGAGCTCGAAGCGTTGCAGCATCCACTTCTCGGCGTGCTTGAGAGCGACCTTGCGCAGCGGGCGGATGTGAACCCGCTCGAAAAGGTGCATCAAGCGGTCCAGGAGGAGGAAGAAATTCCGCCAGGAGACGATCTTTTTCGTGTTCCAGTGCAGGCGCAGGCTGGCGCTGGAACGCCCGCCCACGAACAGTTCGTCGATACTCTGCTCGGCAGGGACCTTCTTGAAGGGCTTTTTGGCGTAGATGATGGCGAGAGGCACCAGGATGGAGCGCGACCAGGACGAGATCTCGTAGATGTTGAAGTAGAACCACTTCGGGAAGAGAACGATCTCTGGCGGGATGGCCGGCACGGCGTCGTAGTCGTATTGGCCCATGGCGCACAGGTACATCTTGGTGAAGGTGTTGGTGGCGACCACGCCGCCGTGGGCAAGAATCCAATGGCGGCAGATTTCCATGCGTGGATCTGTTGCCGGCACACCCATGAGCTTGGCGGCAAAGTAGCACTTGACCGAGAGCGAGACGTTGCCCGGTCCAGAGGGATAGAGGCTCCAGCTTCCGTCGCTGTTCTGATAGCGCCACATCTCGGCGTGGGCGCGCTCAAGGCGGCCCGGGTCGCCCGTGTCGAGCAGCTTGTGCAGGAAGATGTAGTCGGCCTCGAGCATGGCGTCGGCCTCGAGCTCGCCGGCCCAGTAGCCGTCGGGATGCTGAAGGCTGAAAAGATGGTCGGCCGCCCGGCGGATTGAGGAATCCACGTCCGCCATATCAGCGTCGATGCGTCCGAAGCGCGGCGTTGCGGCGACGGGTTTTCCAGTTGATGCGCTCATGCGGTCTTCCATCAAACTCCGGAGCAGCTTACAAGCTTCGTGTAATCCCTACAATGCGATGCGATCAGCGAACCGGCGTGGGCGCGCCGCCCTTGGCGCTGCCGATGGCCTGCACGATCTCAGGAGGCAGTCCGAAACGAACATTCTCGGGCATAACCTCCATCTCTTCGACGTTCGAGAATCCATTGTGGCGCAGGTAGTTGATTACGTCCTCGACCAGAACCTCGGGAGCCGAAGCGCCGGCGGTGACGGCAACCGTCTTTACGCCTTCTAACCATTCCGGCGAGATGGCGCTCGAGTCGTCGATCAGATAACCGATAGTGCCCAGGTTGCGCGAGACCTCGACGAGCCGCTTGGAGTTGGAACTGGTGACAGAGCCGACGACCAGCACCAGATCGGCCCGGTTGGCGATGTTGCGCACCGCAACCTGCCGGTTCTCCGTGGCATAGCAGATGTCCTGCGAGTGCGGCCCGACGATATTCGGGAACTTCTGCTTGAGGGCGTGGATGATGTCGCGGGCTTCGGTGAGCGAGAGCGTGGTCTGGGTCAGATAGGCCACACGGTTGGGGTCCGGCACTTCGAGCGCCTCGACCTCGGCTACGCTGGAAACCACCTGGGTGACATCCGGAGCCTCGCCGAGAGTACCCTCGATCTCGTCGTGGTCGCGGTGGCCGATCAGCACCAGCGCATGTCCGTCGAGGGCGAACTTGACCGCCTCGATATGGACCTTGGTCACCAGCGGACAGGTTGCGTCGATCACCTTGAGGTTTCGCGACTTGCTCATTTCGCGGACGGCAGGCGAAACGCCATGCGCCGAATAAATGACGCGCTGGCCCTCGGGCACGTCGTCAATCTCGTGCACAAAGATCGCGCCCTTTGCTGCTAACTCATTCACAACGTGTCGGTTATGTACGATCTCGCGGCGGACGTAGATGGGCGCGCCGAAGGTTTCAAGGGCGATTCTAACAATGTCGATGGCCCGTACTACGCCCGCGCAGAATCCACGCGGCTTGAGCAGCAGTACCGTCTTCTCGACCGGGGAAGCACCTGAGGACGGGGAAGTGCCCGGTGCGTCAAAGTCTATTTTTTTCACTCCTTAAGTATACCAATCGCCCGGTTGGAGGTGGTAGCTGAAACGTGGCGTCTCCCCGTCGATCGATGAGACCGGCCGCTCTTCAGAACCGGAAACGCGCACCGATCTGTATCTGGCGTTCGCGGTAGAAGTTGGTTCCGTTGATGTTTAGGGGCTGTCCGAAGGCCGGCGTCGTTGCGGCGGTCCCGGTAGTTCCTTGTGTCAGGAAGGTGAGCGTGGGCAGTGCGCCCGATCCAGAGTTCTGTATCTCGTATCCCGTGGTCTCGACCTGTGTCGTGTTGCGATGGTTAAAGAGGTTGAAACTCTCCACCATCAGTTCGAGCCTGCGCATATCGCCCAGTTCGAACTCCTTGGTCAGCCGCATGTCCGCCTTCCACGTTGAGGGGTGCCGGAAGGTGTTGCGCGGAACGCCGTAGACACGGTTGTCGCCGCCCGAGCCGTTCATGCCCGGGCCGATTCCCACGACGATCGGGTTGTTATACGCGTCGAACATCTCGGGGATAGATCCCGAGGTATGCATCGAATAGGGCAGCCCGCTGCGGAACTGGCCCACGCCGGAGAGCCTCCACCCGTTGGCGATCCACCTGGCCGCGGTGCGCAACTTCCACGGTGCTGCGAGCGTAACTGTTGCCGCCGCCGTGTGGCGCACGTCGAGATTGCTTGTGCCGTACCCGGAGCGAAGATCCTTCGGGTCCAGTACGTCGCTGCCCGCCATAACGGTGGATTCGCTTGGATTCCAGTCCGCCGCGTGCGCGAAGGTGTAGTGTGCGGTGAAGCTCAGCCCGCGCGCGCTATTGCGCGAGATGCGCAGCATACCCGCCTCGTAGGTCGAGTTGGTGCGGCTCTGAATCTGAGTAATCTGCTGGTAGGCCGGATTCGCGCGCCCGCACTTGCCTGTTGCAGTCAGCAGCGATCCCGCGCAGAAGGTCGAGGGCCACATCGCATAGAAGGGCACGGTAATCGTCGGAGTCTTGATCGGTCCTTGTCCGGTTGAATCCTGCACAGCGTAGGTGATGGTCCGCGGATTTACGTTTGCGTCGTAGTTCGTGTCGATCGAGATGGGCAGTCTGCGTCCCAGGCTGACCATTGCCGAGACTGTCAGTCGCACGCCCCAGGGCAGCTTCTCTTCAAGCGAGACGACGCCCTGGTGGATCTGGGAGTTGCGGAAGTCCGGCGCGTACTCTACCGCGCCCGGAACCACCACGTGCGATGGCATTCCGTTCAGCGGATTCGGGAACGGCGGCGCGGCGCTGGTTCCCGTGCCCGAATTCAGGCCGTCTGTGGGCCGGATAGAGAAGTCCAGGTCGCCCTTGAGCGAACCTGTCTTCGTGATCGCGGCCAGAAGAGTTGCGTTGGTTGTGCGCCCGAAGTAGATTCCATAGCCCACGCGCAGCACCGGCCAGTGCTTGCCGCCACCAAGCGCAAGGCTAACGCGCGGACCCCACTGGCTGCCAAGTGAGGGCAGCTTCTCAGTCCCGGGGAGAGCGGGATTGTCGACCAGCTTGATTGGGGGCGGCAGTTGTTCCAGCTCCCAGCGCACTCCGGCCGATACTACTGCCCACTTTTTCAGCTCCCACTGCGTGGTCGCGAACCCGGCCCAGTCGTTGGTAGTGATCTGCCAGAAGGTCGGTCCCAGCGTCTGCGTGAAGTAGGAGTAGCAGGGCAGCGCGCCCAGCGCCTTGCCAACGGCGTTGCAGTTGTGCGGGTTCATGAAGTTGAACAGGTTCGTCGTGCCGAAGCGCAGAAACGCCGACGCGTCCGAGATAAAGCTCGACACCTTCGAATAGTGGAAGGTGCCCGACTGGTTGTTCAGCAGGGAGATGGCGTCGGTGTTGTGTTCGAGAGCCATGCCGGCTTTCATGAGAAGCCGGCCCTTTACCCAGCTCAGTGTCTCCTGCACGCGGTAGAGATGCTCGTCCGGCCGGCTGCCCTGCCCGAACCGCGACGGATTGCCGATCGTGAATCCGTAGCGCGAGTCGACGACAATCTGCGGCAGTTGACCGTAGATATTGTTGTTGAGGAAGGGCTGCTCGAAGGCCGAAGGTGTCTGCGGCGCTGAATTCAGAATCGACCGGCCCGCCGAGGCCTGCGTTACCGCCAGCAGATTCGGAGTCAGAAACGCCTCCCACTTGGCGAGAATCCACGTCTGGCTCGAATCGCTCGATCCAAAGCTGTGGGTTCCGAAGTTTTCCAGCGCTCTCGTCGATCCGCCGCCCGGAGCGTCCCACATGGCATGGCTCGCCTCGAGCGTGACGCGGTGCTTCTCAGCAAGCTGCCAGTCGATGCGCAGGAATCCCATCCACTGCGCGGCCGATCGTGTGCCCGGCCCCATCAGCCCGGCCAGTTGCTCCAGCCCCGCCTGGGCAACGCCCGCGCGCGGAATTCCCATGTAGTCCTGCCAGGCCTGGTTCTGCGTCTCGCCCAGTTGCGCGCTCAACTGCACTACAGATGCCGTGGTTGGCTCCACCGGTGCAAACAACTGCGCATAGTTCCTCGGCTGCGCCACGCCGGGATTGTTGCGCGTGTATCCGTCGAGCGCAGCGAACCAGAATAGCTTGTTGCGCCTGAGCCTGCCTCCCGCGCCAAAACCCCACGCCAGCTCGCGATCGGGCGGTGTGTAGGGTGTCGCCGTGAAGCTCGGAGCTGCCGCGGTGCCTGTGTTCCGCACCCACTGCGTAAATGGATTTCGCGCGCCCCAATTGTTCTGACGGTCGTGCAGAAATACCTGCCCGTGCAGCGCGTTTGATCCACTCTGGGTCTCGACGTTCGTGCGCCCGCCGGCAGCATGCGCGCCGTCGGCATCCACATTGCCGGCAATAACCGTCACCTCACGAACCGCAGCCTCTGCAACCGCGCCGCCGCGGCCGGACCAGCCCTGACCCGCGCTCTCCGCATCGTCTGCTCGCGAAACCTCATCGCTCTCGCGGGGCAGTGTCGCGCCTGCTGAAGAGCCAAACGCCAGCCGTGTGCTCGCTCCGTCCACGCTCTGGTCCGCCGCCTCCTGCTCGCCGGCGCGTACCGATATCGACGAGGTTCCGGGCTTTGCCAGTGCAGAGGGCGTGTCGGCAAGAAAGTCCTGCCAGTGCCTCCCGGTTGCGGGCAGCGATTGCAACTGCTCGCTGGTGATGGTCGTCGTCACCGCGGGGCTCGTGGTCTCCATCTGCGTGCCGGCGGACTGCATGCGCGCCTGCCGCACTGTGGCTGCCATCGCCGCCGCTGCCACGGCATTGCGCACGGTGGCGGCATCGAATGTCAAAGCCTTGAGGGACGCGGGAACTGGAAGCGCATTGGTCGCCACTACCAGAGAACGCAGTGGCGTCACGGGCAGCTCAACCGCGGCCTCGACCGTTTCCACCGGGATCGTGCCCGTGCCGGAGGCCCTTTCGATTGCCAGAGGCCGCGCAGTAAGAGGTTGCAGCACACGCACGCTGCCTGCGGGTGCGATCTGGTCCGTCAGCGGAACACTCTCAACAGGTATCGAGACCGCATCTGGAATCCTGCGCGCCATGAGCGGCTGCGCTTTCAGGCTCTGCTCTTCGAGACGCGACTCCGCTGCGGCGGTTTCGAAGGGAATCTCACGTTTCACGGTTGGCTCAGGCGAAGTCGCAATCGCCGGTCCGGCAGTGGTCACAACCGGCTGTACGTCGCGAATCGCTTCCGCAGGTCGCGAAGCTACTACTGTCGCCGGAGCCTGCTCCAGCGCTATCGCCGCCTGCACGCGAGCCTCGTGGCCGGCCATGACCTCGATGGCATCGAGCCGCCCGCGGCCCAGAGCTTTACTCTCTGCTTCAAGCGAGTACTCGCCCGGCGCAAGCGATTGGAACCGGTAGGCCCCATTGCGCTCTGTAGTGGTGCGCGCTTCCGCTCCCGTGGCCTGGTTGCGCAAAATCACTGTTACCCCGGCCAGCGGCGCGGAGTGAATGTCGGTAAGCCTTCCCTGGAGCGCGCCCGTGTCGCCGCTGCCGTCGGCCGCTTGCGCGGCTGCGCACAATGCCAGCCCGGTCACCAAACACATCCAAATCCAGAAGAAGACTCTGCGCACTTCGCCCATCCGGGTGGAGAGGTTCGGTACGGCCTGCGCACACCTTCAAGTCCCGGGGGACATTGCATTCTGTCCCGCACACGGCGCGCGCCCCGCGTACCAACAACGCAGAGAGGAGATTGGAACCAATTCTAGGCCGGAAGCCCCTCAAATCTCAATGGAATTCGCTCGCTCCGGCCAGCGGCGGCCCTCTCCGATACACTTGATACAGCGCGTCTTTACTCAACCGCGCAACCAAGGAGTCCGGTCCGGAGACCTAGTCCCTAGTCACTTAGTCCCTAAGTCCCTGTCTTATTCATGTTTATCGACGAAGCAAAAATTCGAGTCAAAGCCGGCGACGGCGGCAACGGCTGTATGGCTTTCCGCCGCGAGAAGTTCGTGCCCCGTGGTGGCCCTTCGGGCGGCGACGGCGGCCGTGGCGGCGATGTTGTCATGCAATCCACGCAGCGCCACAACACGCTGATCCACTTCCGATATAACCCCGAGCACAAGGCCGAGCGCGGCGAGCACGGCCTGGGTTCCAACTGCTCCGGCCTTGACGGCGAGCCCATTGTCCTCCAGGTTCCCGTCGGCACCTCGCTTTACGACGTTGAAACGGGCGAGCTGATCCACGACTTCCAGGAACCCGACGAACGCATCGTCATCGCCAAGGGCGGACGTGGCGGACGCGGCAACCAGCACTTTGCCACCAGCACCCATCAGGCTCCGCGCGAGCACGAACTGGGCCGCGCCGGGGAAGAGCGCTACTTCCGCCTGGAGCTCAAGCTGCTGGCCGACATCGGCCTGGTAGGCTACCCCAACGCCGGCAAGTCCACACTCATCTCGCGCATCTCCGCCGCCAAGCCCAAGATCGCCGACTACCCCTTCACCACGCTTGAGCCCAACCTGGGCGTAGTCACCGTGGGCGAGTATCCCGGCGAGCAGTCTTTCGTCGTCGCCGACGTGCCGGGCCTGATTGAAGGCGCACATCTGGGCCATGGCCTCGGCACCCAGTTTCTGCGGCACATCGAGCGCACCCGGCTGCTCGCGCATCTGGTCGATGTCTCCGATGCCAGTGGCCGCCCCGATCCGGTCGAGGACTTCAAGGTCATCAACAACGAGCTGGCTAGCTTTGGCAACAAGGCCGGCGAACACACTCTGGGCGACAAGCCGATGATTGTGGTGGCGACCAAGATCGACTCCGCCAATCCCGACAAGCTCAAGAAGCTGGCGGCTCATGCCAAGCGCCGCAAGCTCGACTTCTTCGCCATCTCAGCGGTGACGGGGCAGGGAATCGAAGAGCTGAAGTGGGCGCTCGCCGCGCGGGTCAGGCCGGACGACGAGGCCTGAGGGGCGGGAACCAGCGTCCCATGACAAGAGTCACTTAGAGCAGTGGCAGAACCAATCTCAGAAAAAAGCGTAGACCATCCCTCCGGAAAGCCAGGGATGGTCTCGATTGTTTTGCAGGCAGGCCCTGACGGGGTCAGGCTTGAGCGGGACGCATGGCCTTCAATAATTTGGCTGTCGTAACGATCTGGCCGGTGTGGCGCTGGGCGTGGTCGGCTACGTGGATCATGGCTCCGCCAGCCGAGGTGGGCAGGTGCTTGCGGCCGATGCCGCGCGAGGCTTCGAGATCGGCCGCGGCCAGCACACGAACGCGAGCCGCTGCGTTGGCGAGCGCGGATTCAAGCGCGGAGAGAAGCTCGGCCAGGGTTTCGCCGCCCGAGGCTTCAGCTTTGAGCGAGGCGAGCTGATCGTGATTCAACTGGTGGCCCTCAGCGTAGGTAAGCAGCCGGTCGGTAGAGTGGACGAGATGCCGGATGTGGAAGGCCAGCGAGGTTAGCCCGAAGGGCTGGGTGTGGGCTTCGGTGTCGGTGAGCCCTGCGGTGAAAGAGCGAATGTCGTCGAGCGCCAGGTCGAGTGCGTGGAGAACGGCGCGGCCGGCTGCGGGAACCTCAGTGTAGGTGCCTCGCAGCCACGGCTCCATGTACGGAGCAGGGGAATTGCTCACGAATGAGACCTCAGATGGGGAATTGCCGCTCAAAATCAGAAGGCGACACTATAGAGATGCCGCGCCAGGGATTAAGGATCAAAAGATCGTCGCCGCTGCCGGCGATTATCTGGGCTGGAAAATGTACTGACTACGAAAGATCCTATTGGGCTCGGCTCAAACAGAGCCTGCGGCTTCGCCCAGATGGGATAACAGGCGCTAGCCATAAAAACAAGCGCGGCGGCCGGGTGGCCGCCGCGCTTGTTGTTGGTGCTTGATCCGCTTAGAAGTTGAGACGGAAGGCGATCTCAAGCTGCCGCGGGGAGTAGGTGAAGTTGCTGTTGTTGGTGTTGGTCACTACTCTGAACTGCTTGTTGCCGGTGCCGTCCTGGCCGGTATAGGTGGCCGTGGAGCCGGAGACGACGTAGAGGGCGGTGTAGGAGTAGGCAGTGACGTTCTGATGGTTGGCAAGGTTGAAGGCGTTCAGGATGAGCTGAGCATTGATGCCGTGCTCGAAGGAGAATTCTTTCTGAACGCGGATGTCGTCAACGATGCGGCGGGGGTACTTGAAGGTGTTGATGCCGACCTGGGGCAGGAACGAGGGGCCGCCTGAGTTATTCAGGCCGCTGCCTACAGCGTAGGTGCCGCTGTTGGGAGCGCCGCTGATGCCGCCGGAGAAGGGCAGGCCGTTCTGCATCTGGAAGCTGTCGTTGATGCTCCAGTCGTTTGTGGCCCACTTGATGGGGTTGGAGGTGTGCAGATTGGGCACGTGTACCAGAGCCCAGCCGACGATGCGGTTGGGGATGTTCCACGAGGAGTTTCCGTAGTTTACGCGGCCGTTGCCGTAGGGATCGTACCAGGACTCGTAGGCGCCCTGGGTGTTGGCGTTCTGGGAGTAGTCCATGGAGTGCGACCAGGTGTAGTTGAGGTCGAAGTCGATGAACTTGAGGGAGTGATTGACCACTTCGGCGACCAGAGCGTTGTAGCTGGAGTTGACGTTGGAGACCATCTCGCCGACGGTGCCGAAGTTGGGGGCGCTAGCGCCGAGGAGGGCGGTGTTGCCGAACTTGGTGTAGCCCGACTGTGTGAAGGAGGCACCAGTAGCGCCGAGCGGGCCAGAGCCGTTGGGATCGCCTGCGACGGTGATGGTCCTGGTGGCCATGCTGGTGGGATCGAGGTTGACGTCAAGATAGTTGGGCAGCCTGCGTCCGAAACCACCGAGGTAGCTGATCGACACATAGGTGCTCTTCGGGAAGACCTGCTGAAGCTGGAGATCGATTTCCTGAACTTCAGGCAGCTTGACGTTGGAGCCGAAGAAGTAGGAGCTTGGGCAGGAGGAGGTGCCGGAGGTGCAGGTAGCCGCCGATGCCGAAGAGATAATGCTCGGGAAGGCCGGGCCGCCCGCGGTGGAGGTGTTCCAGGTGCGGGAGATCTGGCCGTTGGGGCTTCCGGTGTTGAGGCGGATGTTTTCGATGTTTCCGTTGGTGATGCGGCCGAAGTAGAGGCCGTATCCGCCGCGCAGGACGGTTTCGCCGCGACCGTAGACGTCAAAGGAGAAGCCGACGCGAGGGCCGAAGTCCAAATTGTCGCTCGGCGTGTTGGTCATACCGGTGTAGGGCACGAAGGAACCGGTGGCGGTGGTGAGGTTGGTATCGGCAGCGGGAATGGTTTCCTTGTCCCAGCGCACACCGAGCTCAAGAGTGAGCCGCGGGGTGACCTTCCAGTTGTCCTGGGCGAAGGCGCCGAAGTCGAGGGTGTTGATGGAGTAGATGGGGGGGCCGAAGCCCTGGGAGAACGACGAGTAGCAGGGGTTGGTTCCCGTGTTTGCGCTACCCTTCTCGGCGGCAGTGCTGTCGCAACCAAATCCGGCGGAGTTTGCAACGCCGTTCTTCTTGTTCAGAATGTCGTTGAAGAAGTTGCCGACATACTTATAAGAGAACGAACCGTTGCTCTGGTAGGTGTTGTTCATCTTGTCGGAGTTGTGCAGCACATCGACGCCGAACCGGAAGCTATGAGACCGCTTGTTCCAGTAGACGATGTCGCCGACCTGCCACTTGCGCTCGTCGGGATAGGCGACGCGGTAGGAGTAGTAGGGCGAGCCGACGTTGAAGCCGTAGCTGAAGCCGGTGGCATAGGCAACGTTGGTGCCCGACATGAGGTGGTCTTTGGTGAACTGGGTGAGCGGCTGCTGGGTCTCGTAGTCGAGTTCGCGGCCGTACTGGTAGAGCAGCTCGTTGCTGATGTTGGAGGTGATGAGGCTGGTGAGCTTGGCGACGCCGTAGTCGAGCTTGACGAAGTCGTTGCCCTGCGAGTCTTGCGAGTAGCTGTCGGAAGCCGTGGTCTGCACGCCGCCCGGGGAATCCCAGCGCAGGCGGTGGAAGAGGACGCTGAAGCGGTTTTTGGAGTTGATCTGCCAATCGACCTTGGGAGTGTTGATCTCCTGCATGCCGAGGCGGCCAACGGTTCCGGCGGCGCTGTTGAGGCCCACGTCAGTGATGGCGGTTGCGCCGGCGTAGTTGCTGGCGGTAACGCTGGAGCTACCGAGGAGCAGAGCTGCCCATTTATAGGCCGCCTGCGGGTAGGTAATCTGCTGGCGAGCGGCCAGGGCGCATGCCTGGGCGTCGTTGATGGCCGCCGTGGGAGCGCCGGCCAGAGCGCCGGTGGTAGTGTTGCAGGTTTCGCCGGTTGAAAGGGCGGCCTGGGGCAGGGTGTAGAACTGCACCGGGCTGGAGGGAACGCCGACGACCGGGAAGATGTGCGAGTGCTGGTCGTAGGTGTAGATCCAGAACAGCTTGTCCTTGATGAGCGCGCCGCCCGCGGTGAAGCCGTAGATCTTGCGCAGATCCTTGGGCTTGATGTGGGTTGTGACGTTGGCGCCGTTCACCAGCGAGGTGATGGTGGTGTAGTTGTTGTAAGCGTTCCAGTTGCTCTCTTTGTTGTAGAAGTAGAGCTGGCCATGGAGGCCATTGGTGCCGCTCTTGGTGACCGAGGTGACGACGCCGCCGGCGGCGCGTCCATACTGGGCCGAGTAGACGCCGGTGTTGACCGCGAACTCACGGACGGCGTTGCCCGAGGTGGAGTAGGCTTCACGGGTGCGGCCGCGCTCTTCAGAGAAGAAGGCCTGGTTGTCGTCTGCGCCGTCGATGAGCACGGTGTTGAGCAGGGTGCTGATGCCGCGCACGCTGATGAGGCCGTAGCCGCTGGAATCAACGTTAACGCCGGGCGTGGTGAGCGCGAGAGCTGACCAGCGGCGGTTGTTGATGGGCACGTTCTGAATGGCGTTCTGGCTCAGGGTCGGAGCGAAATCGGGCGAGTCCAGGTTGATGACCGGGGCCTGCTCGGTGACGACGACTTCAGCCGACGAAGAGGCAACGCCGAGCTTGGGAATGACCGGAGTGGTCTGGCCGACGACAACGGTAACGTTATCGGCGCGGTAGGCGGCGAAGTTGGGCGCCGAGACCGACACGGTGTAGGTGCCGGGCTCGAGCAGCGGAGCTTTGAAGAATCCGCTTGCGTCCGAAGTCAGTTTGAGCGAGAAATTGGTCGCCTTGTTGAGAACGGTGACGCTGGCGCCGGGAACAGCTGCGCCTGTTGAGTCGAGCACGGAGCCCGAGATGGCGCCCTGAGTTGTGGACTGTGCGTGCAGCAGGACGGGACCCATAACGGTCGCCATGCAAAGCAGCGCCAGACTGAGGATTACGAGGCGAAGACGGTGGATTGTCATAGTGGCTCTCCAAAGGGTGAACGAGTGAACGTGGAGCGCGGCTGCGAACCCATTCTGCGGGGAACAGGCAGCCTGCCGGACAACTTAGATGTGCGCCTGGGCCAGTCGCTCGAGCAGAAACCCCCGAACGGCAGCGCAGCGCATTTACCAAGACTTAAAGCTACTGAGAACTCATGAAAAACAGATAAAGATATGAGACCGGACAGATGCATCGGCGCAAGAACTCCCCCGGACTGCGCACGCGCTGCCGCGGCGGGGGGGAAACAGTTGCCCGTGATGGAGCGATGCGTCTCGAAGCTCATGCTCTTCCACAATGCTCGCTAGAAAAAACAGGCGAGCGAAAATACACCGACCGGCCTCCGCCTGATCGCCTGAACCATTCACCGGGTCTCATGCACAAAATGTATTTGGTGCCTGCTGCTGCAAAGCGGAGCGTCGCGAGTATCGCGGAATTTACAGCAGTGGCGCCCGGTTGATTCGGTTCAAGGCTAATAGTGTAAGGCGAACCCTCTGTGATTCCAAGGTGAATTCCCCCTCGAAACCGGGCTGTTTTTGTGGAAAAAGCGCCCGGTTCCCAGGATACTTACTTTTCGCGCCTCAATCCGAGGTCGATGCGCACGCCACTGCGCACCGTTACCGGCAGGCTGCGAAATCCGATGGGCGCTATGTGCCTATTATTGAGCAGGTTACTGGCCTGCGCTTCGAGCGTGAGCCAGTCGAACAGTTTATAGCTGCCGCCCAGGCCAAGATCGGCGTATCCGAAGTCCAGGTTGCGGTTGGGCAGCAGCAGGGCGTTGGGATCGCCGCTGTAGGCGGAATATTGCAGAAATGTCGAGTCGTCCGAGCGGCTGGCGAAGGCCGAAGTGAAGATTCCGGTCGCCCGCTTGCCGGCCCAGGTGGCTGATATGTATCCGGTATGCGGCGGCCGCCGGAAGGGCCGCGCCCCTACAAGAGGCGAACTGGCGCCCACGGCAATCCCGTGGACGGTCGGAATCGGGCCGAGCAGAGCGGTGTCACTATTTGAGAAGGAGCGCTCAACTACCGCATCGAGATACGTGTAGCCGCCGCGGAGAAAGATATTGCGCCCGATGCCTGACTCCAGGCTGGTTTCGATTCCCTTGGCGCGATAGGCCTCGCTGTTCAGGCTCAGTTCCCACGCCCCGGCGTTTACCAGCAAGTCCTGAAGGGCCTTCTGCTGCGCGGCCGTCAGCCCGGGCAGAAGCTTGGGCGCCAGGTTTACGCCCACGTACTCGATCTGCCTGCCGAACTGCGTATGAAAGAAGTTCGCGCGGAAGACGATGTGCCGGGAGAGGAAGCTTTGCTCCACGCCTCCCTCCCAGGTGCGCGATGCCGGATCGCTCAGCGGCTGGATCTTGAGCTGATCGATCGTGCTCTTACCGCCGTTCTGCTCAAGGAAGCTATAGAGGGAGTAGAACTGGTCGGTGAGCGATGGCTCGCGGTAGCCCTTGCCGAACTGGAAGAAGACGCGCGTGCCGCTGAAGGTTCCGTCGCGCGGGCGCAGCGCCCATAGCGAGAATCCTCCCCGGGGCGAGGTTTCAAGACCGCCCAGCGAAAAGTGCTCGACGCCGCCGCCCAGCGTGTAGAAGAAGCGCCCTTTGAAGTCGCCGTGAACGCTGGCCAGGTACTCGGAGTTGGTGCGATGCACGGCCGGATAGTAGGGCGGCTGCACGCCGCGCTCGCGTTCGTAGCGATAGCCGATGAGTCCGGCCAGATGCGGCGTTACCGTCACGTCGCCCTGATACACAAACTGGTCGCGGTTGTTCGCAAACTGATAGTAGGAACTCGGCGAGTAGTCGAGCAGCGCCTGCCCCGTGGCCGAGTAGCCGTTGGCGCCGGCGATCGTCACTACGCAGCCGTAGCTGTCGCCCCAGGCATCGTAGGTGCCGCAGCTCTGCTGGCTCCAGCGGTGTACCTGCTCGCGCTTGCGCGTCAGTCCGTAGCGGAAGCTGTTGTGGATGCTGGCCGTGGTCTGGTTGTCGATCGAGCCGCTCAGGTAGAGGTTCTGGTCCTTCTCGGTGGCGTCGTCGGAGACGTGGTAAAAGTCCCACGCATTGGGAACGCCGGTGGTGTCCGCGCCGTAGTGGGCGGTGGCCCTGAGTTGCGTGGCCGAGTTCAGCGCCCAGCCCAGGTTCGCCGTGCTCGTGGCCTCGTGATACTTGTCGCGGGGCAGATCGTTGTTCGTCTGCAGCCAGTTGAAGCCGGCCAGATAGTCCAGCTTGCCGCGCGCGCCGGAGACCTGCAACTGCTGGTGCGACATCATCAGATTTCCGCCCGCCGCCCGAAACAGGACGGAGGGAAAGTGCGTGGTGCCGTGCGGCGTCGTCAGACTCACCACGCCGTTGGCGGCGTCGCCGCCGTAGAGGTTCGTGTTCGGCCCGCGATAGATCTCCGCGCTCTCAAAGCCGGTGCTCGACAGGGGGCCGATATCGAAGTGCCCGCCCAGGTCGCCGGCGTTTACGCCGTCAAGAACCACCATCGTGTCGTTCGAGCTTCCGCCACGCAGAAACAGCGAGGTGGCCGCGCCGCGCTGTCCGTTCTGGACCACGAAGGCTCCCGGCACCTGACGCAGGGCGCTTACGAAGCTGGTCTCAAGCGCCAGATCGAGGGGGCCGATCACAGTTGTTGCTGCGCTGGTCTGCGGCTGCGGTGTCGGAGTCCCGGTGGCCGAGACCACGATGGACTCGCGCACCCATGCCGGCTCGAGCACTAGATTCCGATCCACCGCGTCCAGGGCCCCGGCGTAGAAGTCGGGCGTTTGAATCTGGCGGAAGTTGTTGGCAGAGACGATGAGGAAGAACCGTCCGGCTGAGCCGGTGGTCATCTGAAAGCTGCCGTCGGCGTTCGAGACTGCGCTGCCAACCACGACGCCGTTTGAGACCAGCGCGACGCTGGCTCCGCTGACGCGGCCGCCGGTGGGGTCTTTCACCACTCCGCGAACGGAGGCGGCACGGAGCGTTATCGGGGTGAAAGCGGCAAGCAATAGGAGACCGGCGCACAGGATGGCGCGGTGACGACTACGGAATAGAACAGGAAGAATTGCGGATGACATGTCAGAGCTCCTTCGTCCCCCTCGGAACGTGCAAGCGGTGGATGCGCCAAGGGACCGGTCTCCTGACTTGCGCTTGTGACTGGTGCCGGCCTTCCCGGGGTGGAGGTTGGTGCTCCTCGAACTCCCAGTGGCAAAAATTGGCTCCAGCCGAATGCGCTTACAGTTGCGGGGCAGTGGCGGATTTTCACCGTCTTCCCGAACATCCCAGCGTTCGTTTTGAGTTTGACACAGGGCGATAGCGATTTCTGGCCCGGCCCCCGCCGGTGATGACATCGAAGCGATTTCGATGTCATAAACATATCGTAGCAGATTATGAGTGGAGGGGGGCAGTTTGAAAATCCCATTTCCGCGGGGGCTAAATGGGCTGGGGAAGAACTCCGTCAATATGGTGAAAAGGCGCGAGAAGCATCCCTCAGGGGCTGAAGCCCGCGTGGGTGTTGTGGCATGAATGCCAGGGATAAATCCCTGGCCTACCGCACGAGTGAGTTTTCCGCAGCCGGGAAAGAGTGTGCCCTTCAAAAAAGGCAGTAGGAGGGGATGAGGGGGAGGGAAGGAGTGGTGACCCCGGGCTGATTCGAACAGCCGACCTGCGGTTTAGGAAACCGACGCTCTATCCAGCTGAGCTACGGGGCCACGTCTTCCATTATTGCAGGAGATCGGCGGAGTGGCGAGGGGGGAAAGGTGGAAGGGGAAGTTGTTGGTATCGCCGGTGTCACAAAATCGAGAGTGGGGGAGTCCGGCCCCCGCACCGCCCGTTCATCGCACAGATCTGTGCGATGAGCGGGCGGGTAACTTATCTTCGCAATCATTTTACGTCCGGGTGGGACTTCGGCTGTTATTGATCCATTCTTCCGCGTTATTGGTGGTTTCCCACATCTCAAAATCGAGATGTGTGCCACCCATTTTCGGTGGGGGGGGGTGAGAGTGGCGAGTTGAGTGTTGATCTTTCCCAGGTCCCCACAGCGAGGGACCTGGGGCACCCAGAGTTGTGGTGAGAATGGTCGAAATTGAGCTGCGCGGGCTTTGGCGCTTCTGAGACAATTCCATGCAAGAGCCGGAGACTGGTCCGGCACGCGGTGAGTGAGCCATGATTTTGAAGAGCCTGTTTTCCGGTATTCGCAGTGCACTGATTGCGGCGGTGGTACTGGGGCTGGCGCTGGGTGTGGCGGCGCTGTCGGCCGCGGTTCACTTGCCTGTGGGGAGCATGATCGGCGGTCTCGCCGCGCATCTCACTGGCCGCACGACGAGCTACAACGGCAGTTCGCCCGCGGTGGTTGAAAAGATCCGCCAGCTCTCGCGGCTGGAGACGGTGGAGTACTCGCTGGACAAGATTGTCGAAGGCAGCAAGGTGAACCCCTACCTGCCGGACTTTCTGGTCGCAGACAAGCTGCTGCTGATTGCGCACGGCGAGGTGGTTGCCGGAATTGACCTGAGCCAGCTCAAAGACGGCGACGTTCAGGTTAGCGGCGACTCGGTGCATGTGCGGCTGCCGGCGGCGATGATCTTGTCCACGCGCATCGACAACACGCGGACGCGGGTCTACTCGCGCTCGACGGGGTTTCTGATTCCCACCGATCCCAACCTGGAGTCCCAGACGCGGCAGTACGCCGAACACGAGATCGGGCAGGCGGCATTGGACGACGGAATTTTGCAGAAGGCCGGCCTGAACGCCCGGGCCAGCGTGACCGCACTGCTTTACGGGCTGGGTTTCAAGTCCGTGGACGTGCAGTAAGGCTGCCCTCTGCGGGCGCGCCAGCGGTTGCCTTCGTTACATCTCCTAGCATATTCGTTACAAATTGTTACTGGACTCGGTGCGGCGCGGCTCCTAAGATGATCTGCGAAACCAAAGTTCAGTTTCTCGATGTGTTCCATCGACAGGAGAGGGTTGCCAGCGCTCCAGGGGCCGGTCGTTGCGGCCGCTGGAGGCGGCAGCCAAAGCAGGAAGGCGCATAGAACTTCAAAAAAAAGTGCTTCCTAAAGCACAGCGCGTTCCGAGAGCCTGTGCCGGATGCCTGCGTGGCTCTGGCCGATCGCCGATCCCGCTTCGGGTGTGCAATGCGCCCCCGGAGCCAATCGAGTTTGCATGGATGCGCCGGGTGAGTCCAATTGCCCCCCGGTGATCGTCAATGAACTGTAGATACCCGCAACTCAAGCGAGGAGAAGAGAAATATGAACCGAGTTACAAGATTATTTAGTCTGCTGGCGGCCGGCGCGTTGTTTGCCGGTGTGGCGGCTCAGGCTGGAGCGGCCGACTACCAGAACCTGCCGGTGGTGAAGCCGGTCGTTTCGTGCGACCAGCTAGCCAAGGTGGAACTGGCACAGGCGGTGGGCAACAAGGTGACCATCAAGGCCGCCGAGGAGCGCGACACACCGAAGGGCAAGTACTGCAAGGTGACAGGCACAATTGCGCCGGCGGTTGGCTTTGAAGTGGACCTGCCGATGGACCACTGGACCCAGCGCTATGTTGAGGCCGGCTGCGGCGGCATGTGCGGCTCCATCAACGCCTCGATTGGAAACGCGGGAACCTGCGTGCCGGCGCTGAACGGCGAGTTCGCGGTGGCCAGCGACGACATGGGCCACTCCGGCGGCATGGGCCCGGGGGCCGGCCCCAGCGGCAGCTTCGGCGCCGATGCCGATGCGCGCATCGACTTTGCCTATCGCGCCAACCACGAGACCACGCTGGCGGCCAAGGCTCTGATCAAGAGCTACTACGGGCAGCCGCAGAAGTACGCGTACTTTGTGGGCTGCTCGGACGGCGGCCGCGAAGCCCTGATGGAAGCCGAGCGCTTCCCCGATGACTTTGACGGCATCTCGGCCGGCGCGCCGGTGCTGGGCATCAGCGTACACAACTCGTTCTTCCACGGCTGGGAGTCGGTGGTGAACAAGCGGGCCGACGGTTCTGCGATTCTTCTCAATGACCGGCTGGCCATCGTCCACGACGCAGTGATCGCGCATTGCCCCAATCTCTCGGGAGTCAAGGACGGTCTGCTGGTCGATCCTCTGGGCTGCAAGTTCGATCCCAAGTGGGTGCAGTGCGTGGCCGGGGCAACGGACACATCGAAGTGCCTGACGGCGGAAGAAGCAGCCGTGGCGGCGAAGTACTATGTTGGCCCCACCGACGCGCAGGGACACGCCTTCACGTTCAATGGCTACACGATCGGCTCTGAGCAGCAATGGAGACTGCCCACCAGCGCCACGCCTGCCACGAACGGTCAACCCGGCGGCGGCATGGCCGGCGGCAACATCAAGTACCTCTTTATGCCCAAGGTGATGACCGACGAGGAGTACAAGACCTGGGACTATACCGAGGACTGGTTCACCAAGATCAACGCTCTTGGAGCGCCGCTTTATAACGCAGGAAACACAAATCTGAAGCCGTTTGAATCGCACGGCGGCAAGCTGATCCTGTGGCACGGGCTGATCGACGAATCGATGCCCTACGCCACAACGATCGCCTTCTACCAGGGCGTGCACAAGCAACTGGGCTCCCAGGTGACCGACGCGTTCATGCGCCTGTTCCTGCTGCCCGGCGTCGGCCATTGCGGCGGCGGCCCGGGCTTCCCGCAGATCGATAGCCTTACCCCGCTGATGGCCTGGACGGAGACGAAGCAGGCTCCGACGGTGCTTGTGGCTGGCAGGACGGCTGGCGGTCAGCGTGGACCGGGCGGACCCGCTCCTGTACCAATTCAGGCGGGTGGACCGGGCGCGCCGGGTGGCGCGATGCAGGCTGGTGGTCCCGGTGGACAGGCTGGCCCTGGTGGCCCCGGTGCGCCGGGTGCGCCTGCTGGCGCTCCGCCGGCTGGTGCGCAGGGTGGCGGAAGGCCGCCGTCGATGCCGTATGCAACGCCGGCGCAGCCGACTATTGCCACGCGTCCGATCTATGCGTATCCGATGGTTGCCAAGTACAAGGGCACCGGCGACCCGAACGATGCGGCTAACTACGAGCCGGTGAGGGTGCCTGAAACACTGCCGATCGTCTTCAACACGGAAGAGAACAAGATCATCGGACCCGACAACCAGAAGTTCTACCACGCCGAAAACGGCATGGTTGTCGAAGACAAGAAGAAGTAGTCAGAACGCGACTTGAATTGGAACAGCACAATTGAGCCCCGGCCGGTCCCAAGCCAGACCGGGGCTTTTAACTTGCATCCGCAAAGACCCAGGAGAGAAAAATAATGTACTCACAGACGGTATCGCGCGTGTTTGGATGGATGACGAAGTCGGCCAGGCCGGCAGCGGGATTCTGCTGTCTGGCGCTGCTGTGCGCGGCGGCTCATGCCGGGGCGCAGGCTGCCACAAACTCATCCTGCGAGGAGTTGGCCAAGCTTACCCTGCCCAATACCACTATCACCATGGCGCAGGTGGTACAGCCCGGCGAGTTCAAGATGCCGGCGCAGCAGGGAATGGGCGGGCCGCCTCCGGGCGCTCAGGCTGGCCCCGGTGGTCCGGGCGGACCGGGTGGACAGGCTCGTCCCGGCGGTGCAGCGCCTCTGGCTGGCGCCGTGGGAGCGCCGCCTCCCGCGCCCGCAACCAGCAACATGCCGGCCTTCTGCCGCGTAGCTGCCACCATCAAGCCATCGAGCGATTCGAATATCAAGATGGAAGTCTGGCTGCCCGTCTCGGGCTGGAACGGCAAGTTCTACGCCGTGGGCAATGGCGGATTTGCCGGCTCGATCCAATATCGCGGCATGGTGGAGGGCCTGAAGGCCAACTACGTTACGGCCAGCACCGACACCGGCCACGACGTGCCGAATGGATCGTTCATTCCCGGCCATCCGGAGAAGTTTATCGACTACGGCTATCGCGCCGATCATGAGATGACGCTGAGGGCAAAGGAGATTATCAAGGCCTATCTGAAGAGCGATCCGAAGCTTTCGTATTGGATCGGTTGCTCGCTGGGCGGCATGGAAGCGCTGGTCGAAGCGGATCGCTATCCGGCCGACTACGACGGCATCGTCGCCGGTGCGCCGATGAATCCGATGTCGATGTTCAACCTGGTGCAGATCTGGCCGGCGTGGCTGTCGCTCAAGTTCCCCGAGGGCGTGATTCCGAACGAGAAGTTCGCCGTAATGCACGAAAACATTCTGAAGGCCTGCGCGACGCCGATCGGGCAGAAGCAGGGCTTTGTCGAAGATCCAGGAAGCTGCAAGTGGAAGCCTGAGTCGATGCTGTGCAAAAACGGCGACGCTCCGGACTGCCTGACCGCGGCGCAGGTGGAGATGGCGCGCAAGATTTACGAGGGCCCGGTGAATCCGCGCACCGGCGAACACATCTTCCCCGGCATTCCGCTGGGCTTTGAGAGCGACTACGCGCGCAGCGGCATGTCGCACATCATCACGGTGGCCACCGATCTGTATAAGTTCGCCGTCTACCAGGATCCGAACTGGGACTGGAAGACGATGGACTTTGAGAAGGACATTACCAAAGCGCGGGAGGTTGTTGATCCGGTGATGAAGGCCGGCTCGAACCTCAAGCCCTTCCTCGATCGGGGCGGCAAGCTGCTGATGTACGGCGGCTGGGCCGAGCAGCGCAACGGAATCGAACTTGGCCAGTACTACGACAACGTGCTCAAGAGCGATCCCGGCAAGCAGGACCAGGTGCGGTTGTTCGTGGTCCCCGGCATGGGCCACTGTGGCGGCGGCAGCGGACCGAACGAGTTCGACAAGCTCATCGCGCTCGACAACTGGATGACGACCAACAAGGCTCCCGATCAGATCGTCGTGTCGAAGACGGCGAACGGGCAGGTAGTGCGTACTCGGCCCACCTGCGCGTGGCCGGCCGTGGCAACCTACAAGGGCTCGGGCAGCGAGGAAGAGGCTTCGAGCTACGTCTGCAAGAAGTAATTTCGTGCTTCAACAGCAAAGCGGCGGACCGGGACTGCACCCGGTCCGCCGCTTGTCTTTTTCGTGCCTCTACCCGGAGTGCTGCTCCTCGTTCGCGTTCTACATCCACTCCACCATCTTGAAGTAGAGCGCCGTCTATACTTGAAACATGCTGCCTTACCTTCACCTCTTCCACATCAACATCCCCACCTTTGGCCTGCTGCTCTGGCTGGCCGCTGTCGCGGCGGCGATCCTTGTGGACCGCGGCTTCAAGCGCGCTTGCATCGAAGCAGACGCCGTAGGAATTGTGGCTGTGGCCGTGGTTGCGGGCGTTGTGGGCGCCAAGCTCTGGCACGTGCTCGACACGCCGGCCGAGTTCCGTATGCTGGGCTGGAAGGTGCTTTGGGATACGGCTGGATTCGCATGGTACGGCGGTCTGCTCTTCGGTATCGTGGCGCTCGTGGCTCAGGGCTGGTGGGCAAAGATCGGCGCGCTGCGCACCCTCGATCTGGCCGCGCCGGGAGCGGCTGTGGGCTACGGAATCGGCCGCATCGGCTGCCTGCTCTCCGGCGACGGCTGCTACGGTATCCCGACGAAACTGCCCTGGGGCATGAGCTTCCCGAACGGCCTGGAGCCAATTTACGAGCCGGTTCACCCCACGCCGCTCTATGAGTTTCTGGCTGCGCTCTTAATCGGCTGGTTGCTATGGCGCAGGGCTGGCAAGCCCCACGCGACCGGCATGATCCTTGGCCACTACCTCGTGCTGACCGGCATTGCGCGGTTCCTGGTTGAGTTCATCCGCCGCAACCCGAAGGTGATCTTTGGTCTCTCAAACGCGCAGCTGGCCAGCCTGGGTGCTGCGGTTGTGGGTGTTGCGCTGATTTTGTGGTCGGCAAAGCGGCCGGTAGAGCAGATCGCCGCCGAAGAAGCGGCGCCAGAACCCACGGCCTGAAACCACCCCCGAACACCTGTCTTTCTTGATCGACCACTGGATGTGGGTGCCCCAGGTCTTCCGCTGTGGCGGATGAGACCTGGGATTGATCGTTCCTCAATCGATTCAAAATCAATCCCGTTCATCTCCGCTCCCTTCTGTCCATTACACTGATTTCAGTCGCCTGGAGTTTCCCCTTGCCAGTCATGCGCCGATTCGCCGCCATTCTCGCCTGCCTATTTGCACTTGCCTTAGCGCGTCCGGCCGCAGCCGACAGCTCGGCTGACGTCGAGCACCTGCATGTGCAGCTGGTCGCGGACAGAGCTGTGTTCCTACCCGGCGATATGGGCGGCATCGGCCTCTACTTCAAACTGGAGAACGGCTGGCACGTCTACTGGCAGAACGCCGGCGACTCCGGCGAGCCACCGCACATCAAGTGGACCCTGCCCAAGGGCATCACTGTAGGGCCGATGCAGTTCCCGCCGCCCACGCGGCTGCCCCTTGGCCCGCTCATGGACTTTGGCTACGAGAAGGAAGTGCTCTTTCCCATGAGCGCTTCCGTCGATCAGACCGCGAGTCGCGATACCGCCGTTCTTCATGCCAAGGTGGATTGGCTGGTCTGCCGCGAAGTTTGCATCCCTGGCAAGGCGGATCTGGATTTGAACTTGTTGGTCTCCGACCAGCCGGTGAAGGACGCCATCGCCAACTCCGGCGCAGATATCTACAAGCGACTTGCTGGCAACTTGCCTCAGCCGCTGCCCGCAATCGCGAAGGCAGTCTTTCAAGTAACCGCTACAGGTTTCCGCCTCGCTGTTGAAACCGGACAGCGCGAGAGCACGGCGGTCTTCTTCCCCGCCGAGCAGTCGATCATCGACAACCCAACGCCGCAGACGCCTGCGCCCACGGCGAAGGGCGTCGTTCTTGAACTCAAGAAGGACCCGTATCTCACCGCAAACCCCGAGCAGTTGAAGGGCGTCATCGAACTCGCGAGTGGGCGCAACTATGAGATTGCCGCTGTTGCAGGTACGGTCGCCGCACCGCCGCCGGTTGCACTTCCTTTCGAGTTCGGATCGCTGATGCGCATCTCTGCTCTGGCCTTCCTCGGCGGACTGCTGCTCAACCTGATGCCGTGCGTCTTTCCAGTGCTGTTTCTGAAGGGCCTGGCGCTGGTGCAGTCGGGCCATAAGGATCGGCACAAGATCCGCGCCCACGGGTTCGTCTACACGCTCGGCATTCTGGTCTCGTTCTGGATTCTGGTTGGCGCGCTGCTTGGATTGCGCGCGGCCGGCTCAACGCTCGGCTGGGGATTCCAGTTCCAGTCGCCTGTGTTTCTGGCATTGATGGCTGGGCTGTTGTTCTTCCTCGGGCTTTCGCTGGCCGGGCAGTTTGAGATCGGGCTGACGCTGACCGGTGCGGGCAGTTCGCTTGCCGCCAAACAAGGCCACGCGGGCAGCTTCTTTACCGGAGTGTTGGCGGTGGTTGTTGCCACGCCCTGCACTGCGCCGTTCATGGGCGCGGCTGTGGGCTATGCGCTGGCTCAACCGGCTGCGGTGACGTTTGCGGTGTTTACTGCGCTTGCACTCGGACTTGCCGCGCCGTATGTTGCGTTGACTTTGCAGCCCGCATGGACGCGCTGGCTGCCGAAGCCCGGCGCGTGGATGGAAGTTCTGCGGCAGGCAGTCTCAGTGCCGATCTTCGCCACCGTGATCTGGTTGGCTTGGGTGCTTGCCGGAGGCTACGGAGCTACGGCGCTGGCCGCGCTGCTGGCCCTCTTCCTGCTGCTGGCTATCGCCGGATGGTTTCTGGGCCGCTGGCCTGCGAAGCGCTGGTCCACCATCGTGGCGCTGGTGCTGATCGTGGCAGCGATCGCGCTGGCCGTCTACGAGCGCCAGCTTGCAGCCGAGTCCGCGCCGTCTACATCGGCTTCGACGGCCTCAGCCGGCTGGCAGCCGTGGTCTGCGAGCGAGGTGCAGAGCGCGGTAGCTTCGGGTCGGCCGGTCTTTGTTGACTTCACCGCCGCATGGTGCCTGAGCTGCCAGGTGAACGAGCGCGTGGCGCTCTCCAAGCCCGAGGTCATGCAGGCCTTTGCCGCACACAACGTCTTGCTGCTCAAGGCTGACTGGACGCGCGAAGATCCGGCCATTACCGAGTTTCTGACCGCGCTCGGCCGCAGCGGAGTGCCGGTTTACGCGCTCTACGCGCCGAGCCAATCTGAGCCGCAGTTGTTGCCGCAGGTGCTTACTCCGGGCATCGTGACCGATGCGCTGGCCGCGCTGCCCACTACGTACTGAGACGCAAAGGGCGACACCGCATGAGCAAGACGATCTCGCGAACCACTTCGATCTACCTCGATCTGCTGCGCGCGGCGTCGGCTGTGCTGGTGTTCTCGATCCACATTCGTAACTTCCTGCTGCCTGAGCTGCGCTACGCAATGTACGGCAGCGAGGCTGTGGCGGTCTTCTTCGTGCTGTCGGGTTACGTGATTGGCTTTACGATCGAGAACAAGCACACTGATCTGAGGTCGTTTCTGGCGGCGCGAATCTCGCGGATTTATCCTGTGGCGATTCTGGCCATTCTGGTTACGTGGATAGTAGATACGATCGGCTGGAGCGCGAACCCGCAGCATTATCTGGGTTTGGCGACGCACTTCTTTGCGCGATCGTCGCACGGTTTTGGCGCGCTGGCGTTTTTGCAGAGTTTCACTTTCACCAATCAGATTTGGTTCAGCCATGCCGTGTGGGGAAGCGGCGAGCCGTACTGGGCGCTGGGTTTCGAGGTTCCGTACTACTTTGCTGCGGCTCTGCTGGTGCATCTGAAGGGTGGCGCGCGCTGGTTCTGGATCGCGGTGTGGTGCCTGATTTGCGGGCCGGTTCTGGCGATGTTCCTGCCGCTGTGGCTGTTTGGAGCGGTGTGCCAGAGGCTGGTTTCGCGGGATCTCGCGCGCTCCGGATGGATTGCTCTGGCGACTTTCGTGGCGGCTTGCTGGCTGCTGGTGAGGCTGGTGAAGTCGGGCGCGATCAATCCGGTTTCGGCCATCTACCTGAACCCGACGCCGCTGATTGCGTGGCATAACTTCCTATATTTCAGCATGATAGGAGTTTGCGCGGGGCTGAGCGTGGTGGCGGTGGACAGGGTGTGCGGGACCAGGAACCTGTGCCCGGTGTGGGTGGAGAAGGCGATCCGCTGGGTTGCGGGCGGGAGTTTTACGCTGTATCTCGTACACCAGCCGCTGGCGATGCTGGCTTCGGTCTTCGTCCGGGTTGGGCGGGACGGGCTCGCAAGCCGGGCGCTGGGGGCGGCGGCGGTGTTCGCGGTGGCGATGGCTCTGGCCGAGGTTGCCGAGCGGCGGCGGAATCTGTACGCGCCGGTGATCGAGCGGTGGCTAAATAAAACCTAGCTTTTAGCTTCTAGCTGCTAGCTCTTTCCGTGGCGGGTTGGCGGATGCGGCTGGTCTGTACCCCACCGGGGACCCTCCCCCCCCATATTTTACGGTAAATTCGAGTTGATAAAGGGGTTAGCTTGGGGGTGCAGCGCTAAATTATCTCGATTGAATACTTTACCGTCAGATTATCCGGAATCAATAACTTACGGGAGATTTGAGGCGCTTGGAGGTCATTTCTTCGCGCTGCCCGGCCCCACCCTGCCGGAACAGCGCGAAGCCCCATGACCACCAACTAATTTCCATTGTGCCTAGATGGCGGAAATAATCGGCAAGGTTGGGCGGAAATATTTTAGGGACCAGGGACTGAGGGACTAAGGGGCTGAGGGAAAAACAACCGCAGGTCTTTCGACTCCAGTCGCCGCGGCGACCTTCGCTCAAGATGACAAGCGATGGAAGGGTTTCGAGGGTGAGGCTCACGGATGGCTGGGTTTGGGGATGTGGTCTCCCACCCTAGCCGAAAAAACAAAGACGCGGCGAGGGTGGGGCACCGAAAGTTTTGTGGTGGGGGGAGAGGTGGTGGTTGAGAGGGTAAGACGAGGCGGGACGGAATCGTTACCGGCGGATGCGCAGCAGGGCAGGGCGGTCGATGATGTTGCCGTCTTCGATGAGGGTGGAGATATTGCGGG
This sequence comes from uncultured Acidobacteriaceae bacterium, assembly GCA_903842065.1. GTDB lineage: Bacteria > Acidobacteriota > Terriglobia > Terriglobales > Acidobacteriaceae > Telmatobacter. The sequence goes on from CAIMKZ010000090.1 coordinate 73,709, forward strand.
CGTTCCAGATGCTGAAGGTGGGGTCGCCGGAGACTACCAGGATGTCTGCGCGGCGGCCGGGGGCGATGAGGCCGAGCTCGTTCCAGCCGAACTGCTGGGCGTAGTTGCTGGTGGCGGCGGCGAGGGCTTCGCGGGGAGAGAGGCCGAGGCGGACCAGCATCTCGAGTTCGGTGTGGAGCGAGACGCCGGGCATGGTTCCCATGGCGTCAGCGCCGGAGCCGGCGAGGTAGTGGGGGAAGGCGGCGAAGATGGTGGCGTTGATCTGCCAGATGCGGCGGGCCTGCTGCTGGGCCTTCTTTTGCGCGTCGGCCTGAAGGTAACGCTGGCCTGCGCTGGGGAGGCGGCGGGCCCAGGCGGGGAGTGGAAACTCCATCTCGCCGGTTTCTGAGTTGGTGGGGCGGTACATGCGGTGGGGATCGAGGAGCTGCGCGGTGGGTTCCTTCCAGAGGTTTCGGTGCGCTGGCAGCAGCACGTAACTGAGGCTGAAGGTGGGCAGCAGCGCCGAGCGATGGGCGGCGATGAAGCGGGCGTAGTTGCGCAGGCGGAGATCGGTGGGCGGAACGTGCTCGGCGTAATCGAAGGCGGTGTTTGCCGAGGGGCCAAAGGGGTCGTCGTAGAGGGGGCGCTGAAGCTCGTCGGGGATGACGCCGAGGGTGTAGCGCTCGGCGTGGACGAGTGCGTCGACGCCGGCCTCGATGCCGACTCTGGGAGGAGTGGCGGCGAAATTGGCGTAGACGGCCATGTGGAGTTCGTGGGCGTGGGTGACGATCCACTGGGTGTTGGCGGCGGTGACAGCGGGTCCGATGTAAAGGACGCGGGTGCCGAGTTTGGCGGTGTCGGCCATCTGGCGGGCGATGTCCTGGGGGACGAGCTCGGCGGGATGGGGGCCTTCGCGGAGTTTTTCGACCCACTCGGGACGGCGGGCGAGCAGGCTCCAGTTGTCGGTGGCTCCAACGGAGTCGATGGCGTAGATGTGGGGGCTGGGCGAGACGGCGAAGTCGATGAAACCGTGCTTGGAGTCGGCGCGGGCGACGACGGTGGTGACGCCCATGTAGAGGTGGGCGTTGGCTTCAGCTTGGGAGTTGACGCCCGCGAATCCGTCGATGAGGCCGGGGATGATGAACTTGCCAGCGCAGTCGATGACCTGGGCGCCCTTGGGAATGGCGATGGAGGATGCTGGGCCGACCTCGACGATGCGGCCTTCGCGGACGATGACGACGGCGTTGGGGATGTCGCGTGCCGACTCGCCCCAGTTGGTGAGGTCGATGACGGTTCCGCCGGCCAGGACGAGTGGCGCTGGTTCAGTCTGCGCGAGCGAGGGCAGTGGGGCAAGGACCACTGCACAGGCAAGCGCGGATAGAACTCGGATCAGTCGCATCATTAGTCTGAAGAGGATTTTCGCACAGCAGGGCTGTTTTGATCGTCCCACGGAGGGGTTACGTTCGCGGCAGTGTCCGAAAATCGGACACTGAGCGCTGCAGCGGCGGCAAGGATGAAGATGGGAAAGCACTGGATGGAGTAGCGCGGCTCCGGGGCCTCGAGTGTGGCGAGAAGCGCGAAGCGGAAGAGCAGGTAAGCGCCCAGCATCCATGCGAAGGGTACGCGGCGGCAGAGGAACCCCCATGCGGCCGCGGCGACGAAGGCCAGGTTGAGCAGGCCGAGGAGAATCGCGGCGGTGGTTTGGCCGGGGCGCGTGCTCCAGGCCCACCAGTTGGGTTCGAGGCTGAACTCGTCGGTGCGGGGTCGGAAGACCTGGTCGCCGATGCGCAGGATGGGGAGCCAGACGTAGTAGCGGATGGGGTGTGCTTGTACACGCTCGGCGGCGAGTGCGGCAAAGCGGGCGTCGAAAGCGGCCGAGGTGGACAGGACGCGGTTGTAGTCGGCGATGAGGGCCAGTGTCTGCTCGCGCTGTGCGGGTGAGTCGAAGGCGCGCGTGGGCAGGTTGGCGGGGTCGATGGTCGCTTCGCCGACGTGCCACCAGACGTTGGCGGTGGAGACGTATTCGATGGACCAGGTGCGCAGCCAGCGATGGATGCCGGCGTTGTCTCGCTCTCCGGGGTCGGCGATGTAGCGGGGAGCGAGGGGCTGAAAGACGCGGAAGTCGATCCAGTTGCGGGCGGCCCAGACGGCTGTTGGCAGCAGGGCGAGGAGCGAGAAGACGGCGGTGGCTGCGAGGGCGCGGCGGAGGTTGCGGCCGTGGTTTTGGCTGCGGGTGCGGAGGGTGTAGCAGAAGATTCCGATGGCGAGCGCGGCGGGCAGGATTGCGCCGTCGGGCCTGAGCAGCATGGCGAGGGCCGAGGCGCTGGCGGCCAGCAGCATGGCGCGGATGTCGCGCGCGCCGGATTGTTCGGCGGCGATGGCGCGGCCTGCGGCGTAGATGCCGAGCGAGACGGCAAAGATGGACAGGCACTCGGTCATGGCGGTGCCGGCCTCAGCCGCGGTGAAGGGGCAGAGCATGGCGAGAGCCAGCGTGATCTCACCGGCGCGCTCAGAGAGGAAGCGGCGCGCGAAGGCGGCGATCAGCAGGCCGGCGGCGATGTCGGCCACGGCCTGGAAGAGATAGAGGGCCACCATCCATCCGCTGTTGGCCAGACTGCCGAAGATCGAGTCAAAGAGAGCGAGCAGGATGGGATACGCGGGCAGACGGAAGAGGCTGGGGTGGAGATTGGCTCCGGAACCCATGCCGTAGGTGCCGTGATGAAGAAGATTGCGCCCCAGCTCGAGATAGTCCCATGTGTCCCAGTCGACGGTGCGGGGAATGTAGATGAGGACGAGTCTGAGGACGAGACCCATGGCGATCCAGAGCAGCCAGCGGCGCGGCCAGCGCGGTGGTCGGGTGGAAGGAGGCATGTTCGAAGGATACAAGAGCCAGTTGACAGTGATCAGTTGTCAGGAAACCTTGCGGCTGCTGAGCAGGGGAAGGACTTGATCTAAGGCTGCGTCCACTGTGATTCCGTGGCGTGCGCGGAGCTGGTCGACTTTCCCGTGTTCGATAAAGCGGTCGGGCCAGGCGATGCGGACTACGGGAAGGACTGAGCCCATATCATCGAGAGCCTCGACCACGGCCGAGCCAAAGCCGCCCATCTTTACGTGGTCTTCGAAGGTGACGAAGGCGGCGACGCGCTGGGCGTAGTTGGATAGCATCTCGCGGTCGAGTGGCTTGACGAAGCGCGGGTTGACGACCGCGGACGAGAAGCCCTCGCGTGCGAGGCGAGCGCCGAGCTGGCGGGCGAGCGGCATCATGGTGCCGAGTCCGAGGATGCAGACGTCGCTGCCGTTGCTCTCGACTTCAGCCTTGCCGATGGGGAGCGCAACGGGCGCGGGCTTGCGCGGGACTCCGGCGACGACGCCGCGGGGGTAGCGGATGGCGCTCGGGCCGGGGAGATCCATGGCGGTCTTCATCATGCAGGCGAGTTCGTCTTCGTCCTTGGGGGCCATGAGGACGATGTCGGGGATGGAGCGCAGATAAGCGATATCGAAGAGGCCGTGATGGGTGGGGCCGTCGTCGCCAGAGAGGCCGGCGCGGTCCATGCAGAAGAGCACAGGCAGATGTTGCAGGCACACGTCGTGGACGATGCAGTCGAAGGCGCGCTGGAGGAAGCTGGAGTAGATGGCGCAGACTGGGCGGAAGCCGCTTGTGGCCATTCCGGCGGCGAAGATGACGCCGTGCTCCTCGGCGATGCCGACGTCGAAGTACTTTTTTGGATGCCGGGCGCGGAAGATGTCGAGGCCTGTACCGCTGGGCATAGCCGCGGTAATGCCAACGATGCGCTCGTCGGTGTCGGCCAGGTCGGCCAGCGTGGTGGCGAAGACCTCGGCGTAGGTGGGCATGCCGCTGGGATCGGTTTCGCCGGTCTCGGGGTCGTAGGGGCCAAGGCCGTGAAACTTCTTCTGGCCGTCGAGGGCGGGCTGGAAGCCGCGTCCCTTCTGGGTGATGATGTGCAGCAGCACCGGCTCGTTGAGGGTTTTGAGGACGTTGAAGGTCTCAATGAGCAGCGGAATGTTGTGGCCGTCGATGGGGCCGAAGTATCGCAGCCCGAACTCCTCAAAGATGATCGAGGGCCAGAGCATGCTCTTAGCGGCTTCTTCCGCGCGGCGCACAACGGTTGCGGCGGTCTTGCCGCCGAAGCGCTCAATGAGTTTTGTGGCGCGGTCGTGCATGTGCCGGTAGTGCTCGTTGGTGGCGATGCGGTGGAAGTAGCCTGCGATTGCGCCGACGTTGCGGTCGATGGACCACTCGTTGTCGTTGAGCACGACGATGAGGCGGCGGGTCTGCTCGGCGATGTTGTTGAGGGCTTCAAAGGAGATGCCGTTGGTGAAGGCGCCGTCGCCGGCTACAGCGACGACATTCTCATGTCCACCGGCCAGATCGCGGGCCACGGCCATGCCGAGCGCGGCAGAGAGGGCGGTTCCGGCGTGGCCTGCTCCGTAGCAGTCGTGCTCGCTCTCGGTGCGCAGCATGAAGCCGTTGAGCCCGCCGGGCTGGCGGATGGTGTCCATGCGATCGCGGCGGCCGGTGAGAATCTTGTGGATGTATGCCTGGTGGCTGACGTCGAAGAGAAACTTGTCTTCGGGCGTCGAGAAGACGTAGTGCATGGCGAGCGTGAGTTCGACGACGCCGAGGTTGGGGCCGAGGTGGCCGCCGGTGCGCGAGAGAGTCTGAATGAGGAACTCGCGGATCTCTTCAGCGAGCTGGGGCAACTGCTGGACGGTAAGCTTTTTAAGATCTGCGGGGGAATGAATCGAGTCGAGCAGAGTCGCCATGGTTTCCTTCTGGTTGGGCAGTGTCCGGCGGAGTGATAGACCCAGGGGAATTGAAAAGACCCCGGGGCCGGGGCCGTCGCGGCGTCGGTTGCCAGACCCTAGTATAACCGGGGTCTCGAATGCGCATTTTCATCCGTTGGATGCGCGGGCGCGCCTGAGGTGGGTATGAGCGGTCTGGCCGGTTCCAGACGGCTCGCGGCAGGGTTTACGATGGGCGTAGTGAGGTATCTCTTTCGATGCGTGCGACGATGAGGGTTTGGGACGGACTGGGCGGGTTGATTCATGTGGGCGTGCTGGTTTTGTTGCTGGCGGGCGCGGGTTCGGCCCAGGCGCAACTGGCGCTGCCCAACCCGGCAAAGACGAACGCACCGAATCCGCTCGTGAACAGCACGGTCAAACCGGGAAAGATGATCTTGTTCGAACTCGAAGCGCGCTTTGCCAAAGACGTGCTCGAGAAGGGCGGGGCAGGCTTTGCCGAGTGGTTTGCCGAGGACGGCGTGGCGCTGGGCAATGGCTCTGCGCCATTGATCGGCAAGGTGGCGGTTGCCAAGTCAGCCAACTGGCCGGCGCAGGGCTATCAGTTGACCTGGACCCCGACCGATGCGGTGATGGGGCCTTCCGGCGACATGGGCTACACTTGGGGCCACTTTGAGGGCAAAAGCAAGGACGCCAACGGCAATCCAGTGGTGACCGGCGGCCGCTACATGACGGTGTGGCGCAAGCAGCCGGATGGCAACTGGAAGGTTGTGCTGGATGCCGGGGCCAACGACGCTCCCAACGCCGGCGACTGCTGCAAGCTGCCAACCGCTCCCTGACACGAGAGGTTTGCCGGGGCTCGGGGGGATCGGAAGACTGAGCGGATAGGTTACTATAGCTTACTATAGTAATGTGTTACCTATTACATCTGTTCCATACTTCCTATGCACGAATGTTGCAGGGCTTTTGTGCCTTCTGACCGGGAAGTGTGAGGGTAAAACGGCAAAAATAGTCGGATACTGACAATCGGGTGCGTACGCGATGTGCGCATTGTCAGGCTTTACTTATGGCAGAGAACATGGAATCGACGCTGCGGCCGGAGCTTACGCTCTTTGACCGCAATCAGGATCCAGCGCTGGACGAGCTCACTGAGCTTGCGGCGGTTCTGTGCTCGGCGGACTTCGCCTACATCGGCTGGATGGACTCAAGCCGCCTGTGGTTCAAATCGCGGTTTGGGTTTACCGCAATCGAGCAGCCCCGGGCGTCGACGGCCTGCCAGTGGATGCTGGGTACCGGTCAGCCATCGCTCATCAACGAGGCAGGTAAGGACGGTCGTTTCCCGCCGGAGGGGATTCCGCTGGCCGGGACGGCGTTGTGTCATTCCTATGTCGGAGTTCCGCTGCGCAACAGCGCGCAGGATGTTGTGGGGACGCTGGCCGTGCTGGCGCGGCAGCCGCACCGGTTCACGCCCGAGCATGTGACCCTGCTGGACGTTCTTGGCAGGCAGGCAATTACGCGGCTGGAGCTTTACGCGAGGATTCGCGCCCAGGAGAATGCGCAGCGCGCTCAGCAGCGCAGCGAGCGCACCCTTGCAGTCGAGCGGCTGTTTGTGGCCGCCACGATCGATTCGATTCCCGCGCTGGTGATGGTGCTGGACACGGCCGGTCGCATTGTGCGGATGAACCACTCCTGCGCGCAGTTGACTGGATTGAGCGAGACCAACTCGGTGGGGCGTCCGCTGGTGGATCTGGTTTTGGAGCCCGGCGATCGGGAGTGGGTTTCCGCCCGGTTGCAAGAGGCCGCGCAAGGGCAAGACTCCGGCCCCCACGAGACCCAGTGGCGGGCTGCGGGAGGCGAACCACGGCGGGTGAGCTGGACGCTGCGTTCGCTGGCCGGCTCGGATAAAGATATTCAATATGTGATCTTGAGCGGGCAGGACGTTACCGACAAACGGCAGATGGAGGCGGCCCTGCTGTCGTCGGCGGCCCGATATCGCGAGGTTGTCGAGAGCAGTCTTGGTTTTGTGTTTACCTGCGCTCTGGACGGGCGGCTTACTTCGCTCAACGCATTTACCGCCGAGACGCTCGGTTACCCGGCCGATGTTCTGGTGGGCCGGTTGATTACTGACATGATGGACAACGCCGGCGCAGGCCAGTTCCTTGAGTGCCTGCACGCGGTGGGCGAGGGCGGCGAGTGGCAGGGTGCGATTCCGTTGCGCCGCAGCGATGGCGTGATGCGGCGGATTGCGTTCCGCGTCAGGCTGGCCGAGATCTCCGGCGAGCGGCCGTTTGTGCTGGCTCACGGCATGGATGTGACCGAGCAGCACGAGGCCGAGCAGGCTTTGCATCTGGCTACACGGCAGAGAGAATTGATCCTGGAGTCGGTGGGCGACGGCATCTACGGCATCGACCTGAATGGACGCTTGACCTTTATCAACGAGGCCGGAGCGCGGATGCTGGGCTACACGCCGGATCAACTGGCCGGCTGCGACGTGCTGCGCGTGTTGAACCACAGCAACACGGAGGGCGTCCTTTACAGCGATCTGACCAATCCGATCCTGCTGGCGCTGCGCCGGTCTGAAGCGATTCGAATGCGCGGCGAGGTGTTTCTGCGCAGGGACGGCAGCTCGGTCCCGGTGGAGTATGCGGCCAACCCGATCGTCGAAGACGGGCGGGTCACGGGCATGGTGGTCGTCTTCCAGGACGTGTCGGAACGGCTGCGGCTGGAGCGGATGAAGGACGAGTTCATCTCGACGGTGAGCCACGAGCTTAAGACGCCGATCACGTCGATGCGCGCCTCGCTGGGTTTGATCCAGTCGGGCTCGCTCGAAAAACGGCCCGAAAAGCAGCGCCAACTGATTGAAGTGGCGCTGGGCAACTGCGACCGGCTGAGCCGACTGGTCAACGACATTCTCGACTTCGACAACGTGAAGCAGGGCCGTTTGCCGATGCACCGGGCGGAGATCGAGCCTATCGACCTGCTGCGGCGCGCCTCGGACATTGCGCATCCGGCGGCGACACATGCGCGCATTGGATTCAAGATCGATGCGCCCGGAGTGCCGAAGGTGAATGCGGATGAGGATCGCGTACTACAGGTGCTGAACGAGCTGGTGACCAACGCTATCAAGTTTTCGCCGCCCGATACAACGATCCGGCTGGCGGCCGCGCCGGTCGAGGGCGGGGCCGAGGTGCGGTTCACGGTCGAGGACCAGGGCCGCGGCATCGCGCCAGAAAAACTGGAGCGCATCTTCGAGATGTTTCAGCAGGGCGACGCGTCGGACTCGCGCGCGCTGGGCGGCACGGGCCTCGGTCTGGCGCTTTGCCGCAGCATCATTGAGCAGCACGGCGGACGGATGTGGGCTGAGAGTACAGTGGGTAAGGGAAGCCGGCTGATGTTTACGCTGCCCATGGCGGTACAAAAGTAACTCAATGTGATTTGAAGCACTTGACATTGATTGAGCTTGGCGCAAACCTCTGATAAGTCGCGCAAGTCGAAGGACCACGGGTCTTGTTGTTGACTTTCACCACAGGTTGTTTAACCCCCTCCATCAGAGATGGAGTGCGTCTTTCTTTGCATCCATATGTCAAGGCGCAAGAGGTGTCATGCGAGTCGGAATCTCAGCCACGTTTTATGCAATCCTCTTTGGGACGGCCCTGTGCCCGGTTATGATCGGCCAGGAACCCGCATGGCGGCCTTTCAATTCCCGGCAGCCTTACACCACTATCGATGACATGCTGAACAAGGATGCCCAGGCTTCCGATTCGGCAAGCATTCAGTATTACGGGGAGGATCTAGCCCATCTTATCGTGCCTGATCAAGCAGGAACAGAATACAGAAAGTCGTTTGCTGACCGCTTGGCAAAGGCTGAGCAAGCAGCGCGCGAAAGAAAGCGAAAGCTTGTTCCGGAATCGAACATTGTGGAAGCTTTCAACGCACTGATGAAGAAAGTCGGGGCTCCGACTTTCATTCGCGCGAATAGGGATAAATTGCACCAGTTCCGCACTCATGCCTCCACGGTTGGAGCCCTGCCCGCAATTATTACAGCCAATCAAAATGATACAGAATGCTATCCGGGCGAGGCTGTTTTTATTCTCTGGGTACTCGTTAACACTGACGGGTCTGCTAAAGAAAGCTATCTAGATGCACTTATAGAACTGAGTCGCCCAGCCGAACGCGGAGCCCAATTCGCGACATCGGTTGAAGTTTCGGAGGATTTGATGAAGGGCCTGTCGTTCTTGGCGGCGTACGAGACGAATCATCCTCAAAACCAGATCACTAGACTTTTCAACGATCTGGCCAAGAAACTCGGAATCTAAGAAGGGAGCAGCGATGAGCAGAATAACCACCAAACTTCTGGTTCTAACAATCCCATTGATTATGTCAGTCTGACCTTGCCCGCGCAAAACGTATCCCTTAGCAAGCTGCTCTAATGCGAAGGGGTAGCGAAGATGACGAAGTCGAAGCGGGGACGTTACACGCTTGAGTTCAAGCAAGAAGCAGTTCGGCTTGTTGAGTCGGGCCAGAGCCAGGCGTCCGTGTCACGCAGCCTGAGCGTGGTTGAGCAAA
>CAIMKZ010000091.1 GCA_903842065.1 uncultured Acidobacteriaceae bacterium
AGATCGGTAGTTCGGAACTTCCAGGTTTCACGCCTGCCGGTGCTGGACTACCGTTCACATATCCACTGTGCGTACACTCACCACTGGATCGAGCCTATCCTGTTCCATCGACACAACCCCTCTACGATGCGGAGATACTGCCCATGCTGACCGACACCAAGAATTCAGAAGGCCACCGGTTGACCTTCTTTGAAAAACCAGTGAGTTATTACTATGGCGATGACGTTCATGTACCTGGACTCCAAAAGACCGGTGCTGACACAAATCTAAACCAGTCTAGTATGCTGGACTACCCGCGCGTGTTCGACGTGACCGGCCTGGGTGTGTTTTTTGAACGCGGGATCAGCGAGGAGGATGAGGCGGCACTCGTCAACAATGCCAGTGTTCGCCTGATCATGTACGGGAATCGATTATACTATGAGACACCACTCCTCTTGCTGCCCAACTTCGGCGACATCGAACAGGTCACCGAACTGGCCAAGACGCCAGCTCCGGTCAGGATCGGCAACGTGGAACTGGATGCCAGCCTCCGCGTGCCAATGGGATTCATGCCACTCCACGCGTTGAAGTCCACGTATCTTGATCCGATGAAATCGCCGGACCCAGACGCATGGGACCAACAACGGACAGCGCTGGCCAACGGGTGTTTCAGAATCAAGCCGGGTGAGGCGTTCAACGTCGTCATCGAATGGTCAAAGCCGCCGCGCCTATCAAAACCCAGGAAGATCATGGTGGCCCTCGACGGTTATATGTGGCAGCCGTTATAATCTGGAAAGTTCAGGATTGACATTATAAAATTTCGATTAAGATACAGACTCGAAATAAAAAAAATGCCCGTGGGCGGCGAAACCCAGCGGGCACAGGTGAAAGAACGAACTTGGCGCGCTCGGTCTTCGGATTCCTTATACACCGTAGCCCGATGCTGTCAATACAAAAATCGCAACAACGCCACAAGATATTGTGGCGTTGTTGGCAGAGGGGCTTACAGCGTGTGTCTTATCCAGAAGATTCGATCCTCCTGCGCGCCAAGCAGGACGTACAGTTATTGCGCAGCGTCCTCCGCATTACCACGGCAAAGGACAAGGACGACCACGCCGCCTGTCCCATGTGCGGCCGCACCGCGCTCCGGTACGGCGCGAACCCGGAAGGGATCATCCTCTTCCAGTGTATGCACGGCTGCGGAAAAGGCACCATCGTCGATGCCATCCGTATGCTGTCGCCCGCGATGGAGATACGCGATGCCATCAAAGAAGCCAAGAGTTTCATCTGCGGTCCACAGGGAAGGGTTAATCTCAATGGCACGGCAAAAGCTCACCTCAACGGTCACTATCCATCCGCTCATCAACCTGAGCGGAATGTATCACCAAGCCACCCTGTTCAGCAGCGCGAAGATTTGCGCTATGGGAACCTTAAGCCGGACCCAGTATTGGACAAAGAGCGTTCGGAAAAGTTCGTCTGTGAAGCGCACGAGTATCTCTTAGAGCGGCCCAATATCCCCAGTTTCTATAAACGCGGAATCACAATGGAAGTCGTCAAAAAATACACCGTAGGATTCATCGAGAGCACGCCGCTGAAGTATCATGCCAATGATACGCGCGGCTGGATGATCCCGCACAGTTGGGTCCTGCCGATCACGGACAAGGACGGAAAGTTGAAGGCTGTCAAGCTGCACTTCGAACGGCCGCATCCGGTCAACAAGGACCAGAAGACCGGCCAGTACGTGGAATGTGAAGGCAAGAACCGCTGGTGCCCGTTCGGGACCGATCCGAAACCGGACAAGGCAAAGGGGATCACGTCGAACAAGTCGTATCAAGCCCTCTGGCCGCATCCGAACAACCTCGATCTGTCGCTCTCGAAGGCGGAGTTTGGCACCGACATGAACTGGTGGCTCAACCGTTTACAGCGCAATACGCCGTTGTATGATGAATGGGAACGGGTACTCGACGGCGAGCGGACCCAGGTCGAACTCGAATACCTGAACCCCACACATCAGGAACTCGATGCGAACGAACTCAACCTCGCGTACACGCGCGCCTTCGACATCCTGCGCCGCAGGATTCAAGATGCCGTCTGTTTGACCCTAAAGACCGAGCCGCGCGTGGAGGGTGAGATCGACTGGGACCGGTACATATTCTTATGCCCAGGAGAACTCAAGGCGCTCTCCGTCCTGAGCGCTGGGTTTCAGGCCACGGCGGTCACGGGCGGCGAGGGCTGGCTGCCGCCGCCGAGTATCCTGTCGTCACTGAGTGGCTGCCGTGTCTGCGTGTTCTATGACGACGATCCGCCACGCCGGATACCGACTGGTGTGGTTCAGCAGCCGGGGCGAGCCTGGGCGGAGAGAATGGCGATGGCGCTTCAGGATGTAGGCGCGATGGATGTGGTCCAGAAGTGCGGGGGACGGAAGGAGAAGGCATAATGAACGACACAGGGCGTATCGTTTCGTGGTTCTCGTGCGGTGCTGCATCTGCTGTTGCCAGTAAGATAGCCGTTGAAAAATATGGGAAGACGCGAGAGGTTGTAGTG
>CAIMKZ010000092.1 GCA_903842065.1 uncultured Acidobacteriaceae bacterium
CCGGCACTCCCGCGCCTCGGTGGCCGCGAGCTGCGCTTCCAGCGCCGCGACGACATCGCGGTAGGCTAGGATCATCGTTTGATCGTTGCAATCGTTGTCCGCACGTACTGCCTCCAGGTATGCTTCGCGGTAGGCTTTGTCCGCCAAGTCGTGCTTCAGATCGTCCAGGTAACTCATCGGGAAACCTCCGGCATCTCTCGCATGTGCAGGCTGTCGCGCGATACGGGTATTGATGTCAGTCAGCGACATAGATAATCCTCGAATCTCTGGCGAGATTGCGCCACGTACGACGGTCCATGTGAGAGGCCACGTGGCCCCAGGTTAGCGTCTCCTCTATCACATACACCATTTGCCATGAGCGCCCCGTCCCGCGCGCAGTACATTCGAGAAACGTTTTACCAATCAGGATGGAATCTCCCGCCTTTGGGTTCAGCCTGGGATCTCTTTTAGCCATTTGCCTTCATCTCCTTGCGGAGGCGGCTGTTTGTCCGCTTGATGATGCGCTGTTGCCGATCTGTCAGCGCCCAGCCGTCATCAGCCAACGTGTCGCGAATTTCCAACCGAGCCGATTCTCTCCCGGCGAGAAAGAGGGCTCGCTCGAAATCCTCCACACGTCCGTGGCAGGTGTTGAATCCAGCCTTGTCAAGTTCGCGCCGTATCGCCGCGTCAACACGTTTCAGTGTGACTTTAGTCATGGGCATGTTCTACTTCTCCTTCGGCCTGCGCGGCCTCAACCAATATCCGTATGCGCTCGCAAACGGCGTGACGCGTGCCCCATGGCTCCCATGCTGAGAACTCCCGGCGTAGGTGTTTCAGCGCTTCTATGCGCCCCTCAGCCTTCGCGCGGGCCTTGACGGCGGCAAGAATCTGCTTACCGCGCACTACTGGGCTTGGGCATCCCTCAGTGCCCCATTCCGCCGCCAATTCATCTCGCTCCTTCGCTATCAGGGCCAACGTGCGGCAGGAGTCCGAGTACAAATTCAAGATGTTGGTGATCTGCGAGACGAGGTGCTCAGGCTTTCCTGGGTCGCGTCCCCATCCAGACAGGACCGGAAAGTGCCGGTACAAATCCTGAGTATCGTAAATTATTTGCGCCATCCTGTCCCGCTCCTCGCGCAACGATTCGTACTCGCCCATGACTTCCAGCGGGGAGTGGAGATCGGCCCGGATCGTCCGCTTTGCCCATTCGTAGAGCCGATCCAATGGTTCGGCAAGCGTGAGCGCCGCGTCCCGCTCCTCTTTCGCGTTAGCGGCGTCCGCTCTCGCATTGTCTCTGTCGCTGGTGATGTGCATAATGCTTGTCTCGGCCTTCTCCGCGCGCCATTCGGCGTCTTGCGCCATATTGTCGGCGTCTTCCCGCGCCTTCAATTCCGCATCCCGCTCCTGCGCCCGCATGGCGGCGTGCGCCTGGGTGGCAAGCTCAGACTCCAGGGCCGCGAGCTTGACCGCCATCGGGTGCTTTTTGCATTCGCCATCGTGCGTTTTTGCCGCTTCAAAGTCTGGCGATTCCGTGAAACAATACGGGCAAACTATCGGCCGCATCAAATGAACCGACATACCCTCGGGAAGTTCAGAACCAGCCAACATCTCGCCCAGAAGCGTTTGTAATGCGATTCGCTCTTGTTCGGTCACTTCACTCTCCCCGCCGCGTTCGCGGCTCAATCGTTTCGACCTTGAATCCGCCGCCCGCCTGCTCTTTCGCGTAGATCCACCGATCATCCGGGTTTAGTGTGGCGGCCCACTTCCAACGGTTCCGGCTGTCCCGGTCGCGATCGGGTGGGCCTTTGCCCTTAACCTCGTGGTGCTCTTTCACGCCGTCTGATCGCAGAGCATTCCAATCGGGAGAGTAGGATGCGCCGTGGCCCAGATTGAACCGCTCGCTTTCGTGGAGCACTTCGGTCAACTCGCCGAATATGACGCTGGCGGCCAAGTGAGCATCGAAATACCGCGCTTCCGCCCCGCTCACATCCCCGCGCTTGTGCGCCCGTCGTCCATTCGCCAGTTGCTTCGCCGTGGACCCGTCGCTGGCCTTGCCTGTTTCCCCGCCCGCAATGGACTCCAGCGCCGCGCGAGTGGCGCCGGAGGCGTGCATGGCCGCAATCTTGAGATCGTTGCGCGAGAGGCCCATTACGCCACCACACCCAGAAAGTTCCCGCACGCGATCTTGGCTAAGTGGAGCGTCGGGCTGAATCCGCACTTCTCGCCCTTCGGCCCCTCTACTCCCCATTTCCACTTCGGGCTCTTGAGTTCGTCTCTCCTTCGGATATTGCACTCGATCTGGGGAAGTATCGCTTGGTAGCGGCCCGCGTAAAGTTGTTTCCATTCAAGGTGCATCTACAGTCCCTCTTTCTTCCCCGCGTTCAGCGCGGCCTTGCTGATGGCGGCTATTAGCATCTGCCGGTGGCCCTGAATCACCCCAAGCGACCGAGCGACCATCTGCTCGTGCTCGACCAAATTTCCGAACTGCATCTCGGTCGGGATGTAGCCCTCTTCGCCTTCGCCGGTTTCGATGGCGACCTTAATAATCACGATCATGTCCGCGATGTGGCATTGTTCGCGGATCGTCGTCAGCGCAGCATAGATCTTGTCCAGGTTGGCGTTGGCCTGCTCAATCGAGGTTGGCTCGGAGAGCTTGCGGTAAAGTTTGGAATCGAATTTCATGCTTCGATCTCCTTGCAAATCGCGTCGTAGTCGCGGACCAGAATGTCGGACGTGTGCTCATACCCGGCGTTGGCGACAATCTGCCGCACTTCCTGCTCGCTCTTCCCGGCCTTGTTCATCAGCGCGAACAGGCGCTTGCGCTGCGGCGCGCTGATAGGCGCTCCTGCGTTCGCCGGGTTGCGGGTAGGCGTTGTGGCACCGGGAAGGGCGCGAGGCCGCTGCGGTCCTTTACCGTCGTTTTCTGGAACGTCCTTGGTGCGAAGCTGGAACGTCGTGTGGGCGACGTACTTGCCCGCTCCGGTGATGGCTTTGTACACGCCCTTGTCCATCGCATCGGACCCACTACCCAGCATCTCGCCGCTGACACTCATTCCGGTTTCGATGTCTACCCACTCGTAGCGGAGCCGAATGTCGGTCACGTATTGCTTGGAGTCTGGCACGCCATGGGATGCGACGATTTCGGCGCTCTTTACCAGGAACAGCAATCCGTGCTCGGAGAGCAGCGCGTTCATGTGCTCTTTGATCTGAGCATCGCTAAGATAACGGTACTTCTGTGCTTCGTTCGTGCCGTCCTTCTCCACGCGCCCGAAGCCGACCATGACCTTGTGGAGCTTCGCATAAACCGGGTTAACACTCATTGGTTTCTCTCCAGTAGGCGATGGTTCTGGCGGCTGCGCAAACAGCCCAATCGACGTTGACATCACTCTCCACCTTTCGCAATTTCGCTTTCTTCAGTTTCAGGTCGAGTACATAACGCTCGGGGATGCGGGCCGTGCAAACCATCGAAGCGTAGAAGGCGAGTTGCAACGTGTGCCACGGCTTCAATCCGCCGCTAGACATCTTTATGTCGATCACGGCGAACTCTTCGCCAATCCACCCAACGCTGTCAGGGATTCCGCACACGTCAAACCGTTCGGAGTAAAGCGGCTGCTGGATCAGTTCCGGCACGTAACCGCTCGAATCCTTCCACGCGATGTACTTGTCCAGGGCGGCTGCGGAATCCTCATCTAGCGAATCGGGATCGAGAATCCCGTTCTCCCAAAGCGTCACGGCCAGGTCGCCGTTCGTGCCACGATCCCGCGCCGCTTCGATCACGCTGGGGTCGATCTCAAAGCCGTTCTCTTCGGACTTGAAACCGACACCGGCTGCTTGCAGCACTCCCGTAACGTGGGCGCACTTGTGGCCGCGAAACGTGAAGGCGTGCATCTCTTCGTCGAAATCAGGGACGACCAAGCCGGGAATCATCTCAGATCGCTTCCTTGTCCATCGCGTCCGCTTCCTTCTGAAGGTCAGCGAGAATCACCACATCAGACGGCTCCAGCGGTATGGGCTGTTCCGCCCCCTTACTGGTGAGATAATCGGCTAGCACCTTCGCGGACTTGGCCTCTTCTTCCAG